>NZ_SAVB01000044.1 GCF_004022265.1 Paenirhodobacter ferrireducens | reverse complement strand
AACCCGTTCCCAAATTTTCGCTTGCTTTCCAGTGCCTTGCGGCGCCTTCCGGCCACCGGCGCGGTGTGTTCCGCTTCGGTGAGGGGCTATTTACGGATCACCTCCCGACTCCGCAAGAGACTTTTTCACTTTTCTCGACGATTTCTCGCGCCCCCTGCCAAAACCCCCTGCTTTCATTGACCCCACGCCCAACATCGCAAAGGGCGGAAATGTCGCGCAGAGGCGCAGGCGACCGATTGTTGCGAGAACAGACACGCCAACGAAAGAAATCACGGCAGAACCGCCGCTCACCCCCGACTCGATCCCCGAAAGAAAGAGAATCGAACCGCAAGGGATCGAAAATCCAAGTCTCGTTCTTCCCCGCCGAGCGGAGACCTATGGTGGCCAAGGAAGTGGATCATCCGTTCCGCGGCGCTCTGCCCCAGACCAGACCATGGATCTACGGAACCTTGCGGCAAGGTCGTCTACGTCGAACCGATCACCACCTACGAGGTCGCCGTGCGGTGCGCCGAGTACGCGGAGCGCAGTTGCGGTGGCGTCGCCCGTTTACCGTGAAGGTGCTGCCCTTGAGCGGCAGGGAAGCGCAGTCTCTCGGGTTGCTGCCCGAGGGCAACCTGTTCGACCAACTGTCGCCGTACGCGCATCACCAGTGGCGGGAGAGAATCCGCAAGACCTGTGCTGAGGTGGGCATAACCACCAAGGACGCGGACGTGCTGGCGGACGTGTACGACACGATGCAACTCATGGGAGGTGTGCATTGAACCGCGCTTCCCGCCCCTACCAATGGCTGAGCACCGCGCCAAACGCGGAACCGGCCCCGGTGCAGGACGACGCGGACGAGCGGCACATCAGCTATTCGGGCGGACGCGCCTTCCGCCGCGAGACCGCGCGCGACGAACCGGC
This sequence comes from Paenirhodobacter ferrireducens, assembly GCF_004022265.1. Lineage (GTDB taxonomy): Bacteria > Pseudomonadota > Alphaproteobacteria > Rhodobacterales > Rhodobacteraceae > Rhodobacter > Rhodobacter ferrireducens. The sequence goes on along the minus strand of NZ_SAVB01000044.1, from coordinate 2,126 downwards.
ACCGGAGGCGTGACGCTGGAACGGCGGGGTGCACCGCGAGCCTGTGCTGGACTTGGATCGGCCCCCGCCCGCCGTGGTGAGGTCGGTCGGCTGGAACCGCTGCCTGCGGTGCCGTGAACCGTTCTGGAGCGCTGACGTTGTCGCCATCCGCCTGTGCGGAGGGTGCAAGTCAGCCGATCACTAAACCTGCCGGGTCTTGCAGGAGGGCACGAGCGGAGCGCGGGTCGCCATACCACCTGCGACGAGGGCAGCGGTGCGTACCTCGTTAATCCAACGACCGCAGCCGTCGGCGGGGGGCCTTCGCCGCTTGAGCTGCTGCCGGTTTCGTGGACACGAAGATAAGATCGTGACCAAGGCAACGGAGATCGGACATGGTGAGACGGAAGTTCACGAAGGAGTTCAAGTTTGAGGCTGTAAAGCTGGTGACGGAGCGGGGCGTTGCGGTGGCGCAGGCAGCCCGTGATCTGGATCTGGCCGAGAGCATGCTGCGGCGATGGATGCGGGAGGCCTCGGCGGCACCCGTTACGGCGTTCCCTGGCAATGGCCAGCAGCGTGCCGAGTTGGCAGAGATCGCAGCCCTGAAGAAAGAGGTCGCCAAGCTCAAGGCGGAGCGTGACATCCTAAAAAAGGCCGCAGCATACTTCGCGAGGGAAGCGACATGAGGTTCGCCTTCATCGCGAAGCACAGGCATATCTGGCCGGTCAGCTGGCTGTGCGAGGTTCTGGACGTCTCACGCTCGGGCTTCCATGCATGGCTGAACCGCCCTCTCAGTGACCGCGCGCTCCTTGATGCGAAGCTCGTCGCGGCCATCGACACGAGCTTCAAGGCCAGCGACCGGACCTATGGCGCCGGGCGTGTCTGGCATGACGTCCTTGAAGAGGGTCTGATCTGCGGCCTCCATCGGATCGAGCGGTTGATGCGCCAGAATGCATGGAAAGCACGCCCAAAGCGGCGCGGAAAGCCTGGGGACGATGGCGAACGATCGATCATCGCAGATAATATCCTCGATCGCGATTTCGAAGCGGATCGCCCGAACCAGAAGTGGCTGGCTGACTTTACCTACATCTGGACAGCCCAGGGCTGGCTCTACGTCGCGGTCGTGCTGGACCTGTTCTCTCGCCGTGTGGTCGGCTGGTCGATGAAGGCCGAGAGGGATGCCACGCTGGTCATGGACGCCCTGATGATGGCCGTCTGGCGCCGCGGCAAGGTGGACGCCCTGCTGCACATCACTCGGACCAGGGATCGCAATACACCAGCGAGCAGTTTCAGCGCCTGCTGGCCGACAATGGCATCACTTGTTCCATGAGCCGGGCCGGGAACGTCTGGGACAATTCTGCGATGGAGAGCTTCTTTTCGTCGCTGAAAATCGAGCGCACCAACCGAAAGGTCTATCGTGGACGGGACGAAGCCCGCGCAGACGTATTCGACTACATTGAGCGCTTCTATAACCCGCGCAGACGGCATTCGAAACTGGGCTATCTTAGCCCCATGGAGTTCGAGGCTCGTGCTATGCTAGCTTAACGCGCTGTCCACGAAACCGACAGCAGCTCACCTCGACGACTTCGGGAAGGTTGCGATGAGCGAAACCGAGAAATCGATCCTGTTCGACATCATCGAAGACCGAAGCGGGACCCTGTCGACCATCATCGTCGGCCAGCGCCCCTATAACGATTGGCATGGCTTCATCGACAATCCGGTCATCGCAGACGCGATCCTCGACCGCCAGTCGCGCGACCGCCATCACATCAAGCTGCGCGGCGAGTCACTGCGCCGTCGCGAGGCTAGTTTCGACGGTCTGTAACCTCGCCCCCCTTCGGCGCCGAAGTTGACGCAACCCGGCGCCGAAGACTAATGCAATCGGCTGCGGAAACCTGATGCAACGTGGTGCCGAAAGTCATGCGAGCGTGCAGCCACTCTCGTCTGCGCGTCGCGCCATGCTTGCGCGAAAGCCATTCGCCATCACCTCGAAAGCGGATCCCAGTACTGTCGATCAGCAAATTCTGAGCTACTCCCGATCCCTTGGACAGTTTCCGGGATGATTTAAGCTACTCTCTGCGCCTGCTGGTCGGTTTCGATCTGGTTGAAGTAGACCACGGCGGGCGGCTTTCCGCCATGGGCGGCGTGGG
>NZ_SAVB01000043.1 GCF_004022265.1 Paenirhodobacter ferrireducens | reverse complement strand
GGGCCAGTCGAGCCCGGCCATCTCGATCAAGCTCGCCACCAGACCGTTCGCCAGTGGGCTCGGACCAATGGCGCCTCACTGGCTCACTCTGACGAAGCGGCAGGCCGAACAACACTTTCAACGTCAGACAGGTCTGAATGGCGCTGTCGGAGAAGGTCTCGGGGTGGCCGCGCTTGACAGCTCGCTCGGCCTGCCAAGACATTTCCGGATCGAACCAGACGGACAACGATCCTCGCCGCTTCAGGGAGGCGTTATAGCCGGACCAGTTCGTCGTGCGGTAGCGGGTGTTGGCAGGCTCTGGCATGCCAACGATCTAACCCTCAGGATTCTCAAGGTGAATCCCTCTCACTGATATGTGCAACAAGCCCCAACCATAGTGAATGGTTCTTCGGATCACAGGTGTTCCCGGCATGGGTGGGCTACTCCCTCGGATATGAACTGGTTCGGCGTTATCTGGCAGCGCATGGCGATGCCCGTGCATCCAATCTGGTTCACGCAGACGCTGCCGATTTTCGCGCACTGCTCGACGCTGTTTGAGCGGCAGCTCTGTCCGCATCAGCGACATTCGCCCCGGATTTTGCTGCACAATGCCACGACCGACGGCTTCCGGGAAGCTGCGCCGCGGCGACGACGCATGCTCAGCCGGCAGCTTTGGGCCGAGGCTGTGTGAAAACTCAGATTTCCTGAAATCGCGAAGGACGATTTCCTTGTCAGGCTGCCAGCGGTCGCCAGCATCGGAACAAAACTTCTCAGGATCGCCAACGGGCGAACACTATTCCGGAGCCGGCCATGTCCGATCAAGTTTTCACACAGCCTCGGCCGAGGCTGTGCGGAAACTCAGATTCCCGAGGCCGCGAAGAACGATTTCCTTGCCAGGCCGACCGCAACCGCTGGCATCGAACAAATCCCCTCAGGGTCTCCTGCGGGCGAACACCATTCCGGGACCAGCCATGTTCTGTCGGTTTTCGACAGGGCCTCGGCCGGACAGGTAAACCCCCGTTCTGCTGCACTCAGTTTCGCAGCGCGTTCACCACGACCTTGAAGGCGGGCAGGTTCTGATGCCGGCTCGGGTAATAGATGTGATAGCCGGCGAAGCGCGGCGACCAGTCATCCAGCAGCAGCTCAAGCGCGCCGCTGTGCAGATGTGCCGTGACCATATCCTCGGGCACATAGGCGATGCCGACCCCGTCAAGCGCCGCCGCGACCATCGTCGCCTCGTCGTTCAGCGTCAGCCGCCCCTCGACACGCACCCGCAACTCCTTGCCGTCCTTCTCGAACTCCCAGACGTAAAGGCCGCCCGCCGTCACCAGACGCCGGTTGATGCAATCCTGCGCCAGCAGATCCTGCGGATGGCGGGGCCGCCCGCGGGCCGCGAGATAGCCGGGCGACGCCACCGCGACGAGCCGCCAGTCCGGCCCGACGCGCTGCGCGATCATGTCGTGCTCGACACTTTCGCCCAGCCGGATCCCGGCATCGAACCCGTCCTCGACGATGTTGCGAAAGCCGCCGTCGACACTCAGCTCCAGCCGGATGTCGGGATAGTCACGCAGCACCGGGCGCAGCTTGGGCCAGATCAGCTGCGTCAGCGCGTGATGCGAGAGCGTGATCCGCACCGAGCCCGCGGGCCGGTCGCGCAGCTCCATCAGCGCGGCGATCTCCTCCTCGATCTCGCTCACCCGGGGCGCGAGCGCCCGCCGCAGCCGCTCGCCCGCCTCGGTCGTGGCGACCGAGCGGGTGGTGCGCGCCAGAAGCCGCATCCCCATCTGCGTCTCGAGCTTCCTGATCCGGTGGCTCAGCGTCGATTGCACCACGCCGAGCTTCGCCGCGGCCCGGGTGAAGCTGCCCTCCTCGGTGACCGCCAGGAACCACATCAGATCGTTGAAATCGGTCTGCGCCATTGCGCCCCCATTCATGGCCCTGGTCGATAGGTGCAAGCGATACCTCGCCTCTAATCAATAAGTCGCGCGCCGCCATATAACAACGGCAACCGACGCAAGCAGGAGGTTCCGATGAAAATCACCCGCGCAGGCAGCACCCCCTCGATCAAGGGGCCGGCCGACTGGTTCACCGGCACGGTGCGGATCGACCCGCTGTTTCAGGCCGAGCCGCCGGGGCAGGCGGCAGGCGCCGCCGTGACCTTCGAACCCGGTGCGCGCACCGTGTGGCACACCCACCCGGCCGGGCAGACGCTGATCGTCACCGCAGGGCTTGGTCGGGTGCAGCGCGCCGGCGGCCCGATCGAGGAGATCCGGCCCGGCGACGTGGTCTGGTTCCCGGCGGGGGAGAAGCACTGGCATGGTGCCGCCCCCGAGGTGGCGATGACCCATATCGCCATTCAGGAGGCAGTCGAGGGCGAGGTCGTCACCTGGCTCGAACCGGTCAGCGATGCAGACTACCGCGGCTGACCCCGCCCCGATGACGCGGCGCAGCTTCACCACGGGTGCAGCCTGTGCCGCGGTGGGCCGCCCTGCGCATGCTACGCCTAAGGAGCTTCCGATGCGCCTCATTTGCCGCTTTGCCGATCAGTGCTTCACCGTCGCCCTGAACGACAGCCCGGCCGCGCGGGACCTGCTGTCGCTGCTGCCGCTCGATCTGACGATCGAAGATTATGCGCAGAACGAAAAGATCGCCTATCTGCCGCGCAAGCTGACCGAAGAGGGGGCCGCCCCCTTCGGCAACGAAGCCGTGGGTGACGTCTGCACCTATGCGCCCTGGGGCAATCTCGTGTTTTTCCACGCGCCCTATCGCTATTCCCGCGGGCTGATCCGGCTGGGCCGGATCGAGGGCGACATCGCGCCCCTCCGGCTGCGCGGCACCTATCCCCTCAGCGTGATCGCTCACGGCTGAGGCCTGTCTCAACGAAAGGTAACGAACATGAAAGACAAGGTCATCATCATCACCGGCGCGTCGTCGGGCATCGGCGAGGCCACCGCGAAGCTGCTCGCCGCGAAGGGCGCGAAGGTCGTTCTGGGCGCACGCCGCGCGGACCGTCTGAAGGCCCTGGCGGATGAGATCACCGCCGCGGGGGGCGAGGCGATCTGGCAGGTGCTCGATGTCACGAGCCAGGCCGACAACGACGCGCTCGTGAAACTGGCGAAGGACAGTTTCGGCCATGTCGACGTGATCTTCCTCAATGCCGGGATCATGCCCAGCTCGCCGCTCTCGGCGCTGAAGACCGACGACTGGCACGCGATGGTCGACATCAACATCAAGGGCGTGCTGAACGGTGTCGCCGCCGTGCTGCCCGAGTTCATCGCGCAGAAATCAGGCCATGTGATCGCGACCTCCTCGGTCGCGGGGCTCAAGGCCTATCCGGCGGCGGCGGTCTATGGCGGCACCAAGTTCTTTGTGCGCGACTTCATGGAGATCCTGCGCATGGAATCGGCGATGGAGGGCACCAATATCCGCACCGCGACGATCTTCCCGGCCGCGATCAACACCGAGCTTCTGCACACGATCAGCGAGCCCGGCACCGCGGCCGGCATGGCCGCGCTTTACGAACAGGTCGGCATCACCCCGGACCGGATCGCCAATGTCGTGGCCTTCGCCATCGAGCAGCCTGCGGATACCAATGTCAGCGAGCTGACCGTCGGGCCGACCGTTCAGGCCTGGTGAACTGGCGGGCGGCGGAGTGACAGCTCCGCCGCCTTGGCCGCGTGCCTCAGATGGCCCTTTGCGGCGTGCCCCGATCCCCGCGATAACGACCTGATGCCTGGATCTTCTGACCAGAAGCGGTTTGTGCAACGTGTCGATGTGCAACGTGTCGATGTGCCACTTATGGATAGTGTCCCCGCCGGTGGTGTCACTTTCGGTGGGCCTCGCGCTCTGATGCGGGCCGGGTTGGTCAGTTGCGCTGCGCAGCAGGCAGGCTGACCATGACACCCTCACAGACCGGCGCGAGCGTTT
>NZ_SAVB01000042.1 GCF_004022265.1 Paenirhodobacter ferrireducens | reverse complement strand
AAAAGCGGCACGATTTGCATCGCGAGAAATTCTTCTTCTCCGGAAGTAAAATGGATTGTGAAGAAAATAAATTGCCTGCTAGTCAATCCGTGACGGCTCAAGCCGAAGCTGAACGGAGAAGACCATGTGTGGCATCGTTGGCCTCTTTCTGAAGAAGGACGCTTTGCGCCCCCGGCTCGGGGACATGCTCACCGACATGCTGATCACCATGACCGACCGCGGCCCTGACAGTGCCGGGATCGCGATCTATGGCGATGCGTCGGAGGGGCTGAAGATGACGGTCCAGTCGGACGTGCCGGAGACGGGTTTTGCCGGGCTCGAGGCGGCGCTTGGCGCGGCGCTCGGTGCGCCGGTCGGGGTGGCGGTGATCGACACCCATGCGGTGCTGACGATCCCGGCCGATGCCGAGGCGGCGGCGCGGGCCTTCGCGGCCGACCGGGGCCTGCGGGTGATGGGCGTCGGGTCCGCGATGGAGATCTTCAAGGAGGTCGGGCTGCCGAAGGACGTGGCGGCGCGCTTCGGGATCCGGGCGATGGCGGGCAGCCATGGCATCGGCCACACAAGGATGGCGACGGAATCGGCGGTCACCACGATGGGCGCGCATCCGTTCTCGACCGGCGACGATCAGTGCCTGGTGCACAACGGGTCGCTGTCGAACCACAACGCGATGCGCCGGGTGCTGAGCGAGAAGGGCTTTGCGCCGCAGACGCAGAACGACACCGAGGTGGCGGCCTGCTACATCTCCTCGCGGCTTGCCGAGGGCGCGAACCTCGGTGAGGCGCTCGAGGGCACGCTCGAGGATCTGGACGGCTTCTTCACCTTCGTCGTCGGCACGAAAAACGGCTTCGGCGTGGTGCGCGACCCGATCGCGTGCAAGCCCGCGGTGATGGCCGAGACCGAGGACTATGTCGCCTTCGGTTCGGAATACCGCGCCTTCGCCAACCTGCCGGGGATCGAGGCCGCGCGGGTCTGGGAACCGGAACCCGCCACCGTCTACTTCTGGGAGCGCTGATCATGCAGACGATCGACCTGTCCACCACGCCACTGCGTGAGCTGAATGCCGCGCTGCAGGCGCAGGCCACCAGCACCAACCAGACCGCCTGGGTGGTCGAGAACCCGAAGGGCGCGCATGCCGTGGCCGTCGGCCTCGATGCGCCGATCGAGGTCACGGTGAAGGGCTCGACGGGCTATTACTGTGCGGGGATGAACAAGCAGGCCACCGTGCATGTGACGGGCTCGGCCGGGCCGGGCGTGGCCGAGAACATGATGTCGGGCACCGTCATCATCGAGGGCGACGCGAGCCAATACGCGGGCGCCACCGGCCATGGCGGGCTTCTGGTGATCAAGGGCAATGCGTCCTCGCGCTGCGGCATCTCGATGAAGGGCATCGACATCGTGGTCTTCGGCAATGTCGGGCACATGTCGGCCTTCATGGCGCAATCGGGCAATCTGGTGGTGCTGGGCGATGCCGGCGAGGCGCTTGGCGACAGCCTCTACGAGGCGCGGCTCTTCGTGCGCGGCTCGGTCACCTCGCTCGGTGCCGACTGCATCGAGAAGGAGATGCGGCCCGAGCATCTGGCGATCCTGGCCGAGCTTCTGGAGCGCTCGGGGGCGCCGGCGAAGCCCGAGGAGTTCCGCCGCTACGGCTCTGCCCGCACGCTCTACAATTTCCACGTCGACCACGCCTCGGCGTATTGAGGACCCGACCCATGGACAAGACCCCCCAGACCCTGCCGCGCGACAGCTGGACCTTCTCGCCCGAGATCAACGCCGAGATCCGGCGCGCCGCGGCGACGGGCATCTATGACATCCGCGGCGGCGGTGCGAAGCGGAAGATGCCGCATTTCGACGACCTGCTGTTCCTTGGCGCCTCGATGTCGCGCTATCCGCTCGAGGGCTATCGCGAGAAATGCGGCACCGGGGTGGTGCTCGGCACGCGTTTTGCCAAGAAACCGATCGAGCTGAAGATCCCGGTGACGATCGCCGGCATGTCCTTCGGCGCGCTTTCGGGCCCGGCGAAGGAGGCACTCGGCCGCGGCGCGACGATGGCCGGCACCTCGACCACCACCGGCGACGGCGGCATGACCGACGAGGAGCGCGGCCATTCGGAAAAGCTCGTCTATCAATACCTGCCGAGCCGCTACGGGATGAACCCCGACGATCTGCGCCGCGCCGATGCGATCGAGATCGTGGTGGGCCAGGGCGCGAAGCCCGGCGGTGGCGGCATGCTTCTGGGCCAGAAGATCACCGAGCGGGTCGCCGGCATGCGCAACCTGCCGGTCGGCATCGACCAGCGCTCGGCCTGCCGGCACCCGGACTGGACCGGGCCCGACGATCTCGAGATCAAGATCCTCGAGATCCGCGAGATCACCAATTGGGAAAAGCCGATCTACATCAAGGTCGGCGGCGCGCGGCCTTACTATGACACCGCGCTCGCGGTGAAGGCGGGGGCCGATGTCGTGGTGCTCGACGGCATGCAGGGCGGCACCGCGGCGACGCAGGATGTGTTCATCGAGCATGTCGGCCAGCCGACGCTTGCCTGCATCCGGCCGGCGGTGAAGGCGCTGCAGGATCTGGGCATGCACCGCAAGGTGCAGCTGATCGTCTCGGGCGGTATCCGCACCGGCGCCGATGTGGCCAAGGCGCTCGCGCTTGGCGCCGATGCGGTCTCGATCGGCACCGCGGCGCTGGTGGCGCTTGGCGAGAACGACCCGAAATGGGCCGCCGAATATACCAAGCTCGGCACCACCGCGGATGCCTATGACGACTGGCACGAGGGCAAGGACCCGGCCGGCATCACCACCCAGGACCCCGAGCTGATGAAGCGGCTCGACCCGGTCGAGGCGGCGCGGCGGCTGCGCAACTATCTCGCGGTGCTGACGCTCGAGGCGCAGACGATCGCGCGGGCCTGCGGCAAGAGCCATGTCCACAATCTCGAGCCCGAGGATCTGTGCGCGCTGACGATCGAGGCGGCGGCGATGGCGGGTGTGCCGCTTGCGGGCACCAGCTGGATCCCCGGCCAGTCCGGGTTCTGAGCGGACGGGCGGGGCGACCCGCCCGTGCCGATCCACCGTCACGTGAAAAGGGCCACAAGGCCCGCGAGGCCCGAGAGGCCGCAACAGGGAAACGACGATGACCGATCTTGCCGCCTTCGCCCGCGAAAAGGGCGTGAAATACTTCATGATCTCCTACACCGACCTGTTCGGCGCGCAGCGGGCGAAGCTGGTGCCGGCCTCGGCGATTGCCGAGATGCAGGCGGGCGGCGCGGGCTTTGCGGGCTTCGCGACGCATCTCGACCTGACGCCGGCGCATCCCGACATGCTCGCCGTGCCCGACGCGCCCTCGGTGATCCAGCTGCCCTGGAAGAAGGACGTGGCCTGGGTCGCCTCGAACTGCGTGATGGAGGGCGCCGACCTCGCGCAGGCGCCGCGCAACGTGCTCGCGCGCCTCATCGCCGAGGCGGCGGAGATGGGGCTCGAGGTGAAGACCGGCGTCGAGCCCGAGTTCTTCCTGCTCACCCCCGACGGGCTCTCGATCTCGGACGCGGCCGACACCGCGGCGAAGCCCTGCTACGACCAGCAGGCGGTGATGCGCCGCTATGACGTGATCGCCGAGATCTGCGATTACATGCTGGAACTTGGCTGGGAGCCCTATCAGAACGACCACGAGGACGCGAACGGCCAGTTCGAGATGAACTGGAAATACGACGGCGCGATGGCCTCCGCCGACAAGCACAGCTTCTTCAAGTTCATGGTGAAATCGGTCGCGGAAAAGCACGGGCTGCGCGCGACCTTCATGCCGAAGCCCATTCAGGGCCTGACCGGCAACGGCTGCCACGCCCATATCTCGGTGTGGGACACGAAGACCGGCAGGAACGCCTTTGCCGATGACACCAAGGAGCTCGGCCTGTCGGACAGCGGCCGCGCTTTCTTGGGCGGCATCATGAAGCACGCCTCGGCGCTCGCGGTCATCACCAACCCGACGGTGAACAGCTACAAGCGGATCAACGCGCCGCGCACGCTCTCGGGCGCCACCTGGGCGCCCAATACCGTGACCTGGACCGGCAACAACCGCACCCATATGGTGCGCGTGCCGGGCCCGGGCCGGTTCGAGCTGCGCCTGCCCGACGGTGCGGTGAACCCCTATCTGCTGCAGGCGGTGATCATCGCGGCGGGGCTTTCCGGGCTGAAGACCAACGCCGATCCGGGCCCGCGCCACGACATCGACATGTATGCCGAGGGCCACAAGATCGAGGGCGCGCCGAAGCTGCCCCTGAACCTGCTCGACGCGATCCGCGCCTATGACGCCGATCCCGGCCTCAAGGCCGCCATGGGCGAGGAATTCTCGGCGGGATATCTCAAGCTCAAGATGCAGGAGTGGAACGCCTTCGTGAACCACTTCTCCCACTGGGAACGCGACAATACCCTCGATATCTGAAACCAC
>NZ_SAVB01000041.1 GCF_004022265.1 Paenirhodobacter ferrireducens | reverse complement strand
ACGCGAGCCTTGAAGCCCGCGTCGTGATTTCTGCGTTTCGACATGTTCTGATCTCCTCGTTCTTGGAGACCAGCAGACGTCAGATCGTAGCTTCCGTCACTGTCCAATTTTCGGGGAGGTGCTCACCGCGGCCGGAGATCGCCCCGCATGCCCCCGCGACACTGCTGATCGAACGCGCGCGCGAGCTGGGAGCACCTGCGGTCTCTCCCGCGCATCGCATGATGCTTGCCTGAGGTGAGACGATGAAACACAGCACATTTTCCCATGCCGATCTCTTCATCCTGGACGGCCAGAACTATCGCTACATGTCCGCTGCCGCAGAAGGCATCGTTCTGACAATGACCGATCCCCCGCATAGCTCGCGCGCGATCTCGCACGCCGAGCTTGAAGCCCTGATGACATCCCCGGGGTTCCGGTTCGTGCGCGGCGGCCTGGAGCGGGCGGCGTCGGAACGCAGTCTGAGCCGGTTACCGCCTCACTTCCGGGACTTGCCGCAGGCCAAGCGCGAGATCGCCTTGTGGCGTCAGGCCTATGTCGAAGAGTTTCTGGCGCAGGTGCAGGGTGGTCAGGCGAAACGGAACGAGGCCTCCGTTGCGGTCATTCTGCCGACCCTGATCACTACGGTGACGACCCGTCAGCGCCGGGCGCAGAACCATCGCGGGAAACGGGCGGGGCGTCTGGAAGCCGGGCGCACGCCGCCTTGTCCGAAGACGCTGCTGACATGGACGCGGCGCTACGAGCGCAGCGGTTTCGACGTCATGGCGCTGGTGCCGCTGTCTTGCCGCTCGGGGCGTCATGGCGGCTGGCTCGATCCCGGCGAAGTCGTCCTGTTTCAGAAGCTGATCGCGGGCTATGCCTCTCCGCTTCGGCCGAGTATCGACCAGATCCGGGAACGCGCCAGAAACCTCTATGCCGGGTTCAATGAACATCGGGAAGCGGAGGGATTGCCGCCCGTGCGCGCCCCGTCACGATCCCGGGTCTATCGGGCCATCAAGCGGCTCGATCCCTATGAGACCTGCGTTCAGCGGTATGGCGTCCAAGCCGCCAATCGAAAATTCGCGATCATGGAATACGGCGCGCAGGCCGTGCGCCCGATGGAACGGGTCGAGATCGACGAGTGGGAAGTCGACCTGATGGTGCTCATCGATGAAGCCGGGCTTCTGGATCAGCTGACCCCCGCAGAGACCGCTTGCCTGACGGCGACGCGGTTGTGGGTGGGCGTCGCCCTGGACTGCGCGACACGCTGCGTCGTTGGACTGTGCCTGTGCAGGAACCCGACCAGCACGGCGGCGGTGCGGACCATCGAACTGGCGACCACGGACAAGACCGCAATCGCATCGGAATTCGGCTGCCTTCATGGCTGGTCGCAAGGTGGCCAGCCGGAGATGATCGTGGCCGATCAGGGGTCTGCCTTCGTCAGCGAGGAGTTCAAGATGATGGCCGGCGGGCTGCGAGCGCGGCTTGTCAATCCACCTGCGGGTGTCCCGAAGCTGCGCGCCCGCATCGAGCGCCTCTTCGGAACGTTTGCCAGCCATTTCGTGAGCCGCTTCCGGGGGCGCACCTTCTCTGATCCGCTGCGCCGCGGCGACTACAGTGCCGAGGCAGAGGCCTCCCTGTCAGATCAGGAGCTTTTGGAAGCCTTCGTGACCTATATCGTCGACATCTACCACCAGCGCCCCCATTCCGAGCTTTTCGGAGAAACCCCGGCTCAATGCTGGGATCGGCTGGTGCAAAAATACGGCGCTCCGGCGCCGGTCGACGGGATGGATCGACGCGCCCTGTTTGGGGCCGAACTGGAGCGGAAGGTTTCCGGGCGCGGGGTGCGCGCCTTCGGGGCCGACTACGCCTGCGAGCCGTTGCGCGAGGCCTACAAGCACGGGCATCAGCGAGAGGTACGCATCCGGCTCGACCCGATGGATCTTGGCTGGGTTGCGGTCGAGATCGACAATCGATGGTATCCGGCTCACGACCTTTCCGGGGCGCTCTCCGGGATTTCCCTGCATCAATGGCGGTGCTTTGCACAAACGGTGCGGGAGAAAACCCGCGAAGGGGCCGAGATGACTGCCGAGGTCTTCCATGAGGGGTTGCGGCGGCTGGACCTGATTTCCGAGGAAGCGGCCCGGGCGGCCCAGCTCGGGCGCATGCTGTACACTGCTTCCGAGATCGACGCGGCGGAACGCGCCCTCGGGCTCGGCCTGCACCTGCTGCCCGCATCCACCGGCAATGACGCTCCGCCAGCCTCCCACTGGTTCAGCCGCGGCATCGAGGTGGGGCCGCCAGATGCAGCAACGCCGGAGACGACAGTCCCCCGCTTTACAGATGACGAAGCCGCCCTTCCGACGCCGAAACGCAGCTGGAGGATCGAGAGCGATGACTGACGAACCGATTGCAACCGATCCCGTGGCGCGGATCGCGGTGGCCTTGCGCCGACATTTCGTGGCCCATCCGGGCTATGACGCGGCACAGGAGCTTTTCAGGGAACTCTGGCAAAAACGGCTGGCCGAGCTTGATCTCGGCCAGCCCTCCGAGGGGCGTGGCATTGCCATCATCGGAGAATCCGGAAGCGGCAAGACAACGGCTGTCCGGCGCATCCTGCACCAGCAGGCGTTTGCGGACACCGACCCGGGTGAACTGCGCTGGATCTCCTTGCGCGTGCCGACCCCGGCCACGCAGAAGGATCTCGCGCGGGCGATCCTGCGAGCTCTCGAGTTTCCGATTGTCCGGGATTCGACGGCATCGCGGATGTGGGATCTGGTGAACTTTCACCTGCATCTGCGCAAGACTTGGTTCGTGCACCTCGACGAGGGGCAGGAGCTGGGCGGGCGCGGCTCCGATACCGAAAGAGCCGCCGTCATCAATGCGCTGAAAAGCCTGATGCAGATCCCGGACTGGCCGATCAACCTGATCGTCAGCGGCACACCCGAACTGCACGATCTTCTGGCGAAGGATCCGCAGCTCTCGCGGCGGTTCTTCGTCGTGAGGTTTCATCCCGTGACCGAACTCGATGCGCGTGACGATGTTCTGGCATTGCTGGAGCATTACGCCGCATTCGCAGAGCTGCGCCTCGGGGCCGATCTGGCGGATGTCGAGTTCATCCCGCGTCTGATCCACGCCGGGCGCGAGCAGTTCGGCATCATCGTCGAATTCCTGATCGGCGCCATCTCCCGCGCCCTGTCGGCCGGGCGCGCAGAGCTGCGATGTGGGGATTTCGCAGAGTTCTATGCGGCGCGGACGGAGAATGCCTTTGGCCGAAATCCCTTCACCGCGGCGGATTTCAGGACGGTGCCGACCGGGCGTTCCCAGCTCGTGGACGAACCCACCCCCAAGCCGAGGCGGAGGCGCTGAGATGGTGTTCCCCGCCCCGTTCCCGCGAGAAACCATCGCCTCCTATGGCTATCGGATTGCCCGGCTCTCGGGCCTGTCCTCGCTCACCGATCTTGGGCATCTGTTCGATCTCGACCTCCGCGCCCTTCTGGAAGGCGATCGCGTCAGTGTCAGAGCGCTCGCCCGATACGCGGGATGCGATGCGGCGAAGCTCGGGCAGGGCAGGCTCGACGCCCGCAACCCACACCGGCTCCGGATCGGGTTCGATCCCCGTGCCATGGTGCAAAGCAACCCGCGCAGTTTTCGGGTTTGTCCCCTCTGCCTGAGGGGGATGGCCGAGGGGGATGTCGCGACGACCTGTCTTGGCCGCACCGACTGGCTGGTTGCGGCAAATCACGTCTGTGCCGAACACCAGGTCCGGTTGGTCCAGGTGACGCCGTCCAAACCGGCCCGAGTGCATCGTGATCTCGCGCCGATCCCGCTTCTGGAACGCGCGCAGCGCTCGCCGCCGCGTCCTGAGCCCGCCACGGCATTGGAGCGTCATATTGCCGGGTGTCTCGATGGCACGTTGGTGCCGTCATGGGCGGGTGATCTTCAGCTCGACGTGTTCATCCACACGGCGGAGATTTTCGGAGCGCTGGCGATGCGGGGCGCCCAGGCAGATTGGTCGGAGATTTCCGGGGAGGAACGCCGCAGGCAGGGGCATATCGGCGCGCAGGTTCTGGTGCAGGGTGTGCCGGGGATCAAAGCCTTCCTCGCCGAGCACATCGGCACCGGGCGGCGGGGCAATGACTATCGCTATGCCTTCGGTCAGGCGTTCGACCCGTTCTATTTCCGCCGCGCCCTGCCGGCCTATCGTCCGGTCTGCGAGGTTCTAGCCGACTATGTCGGCGAGACCTTCCGGTTCACCGGCCAGGAGAAGGTCTTCGGCATCCAGACGCGGGGGATTGCGCCGAAAACCCTGCGCGCGCTCTGCACGCACCACGGGATTGGATTGAAGATCACCGCGCAGGTGCTGAAGGCGCAATATGGCCTGCGGGCCGGCGCGAGCGCCGAGGTTCGTCCCGAGCTGATCGCCGAACTCGCGCCAGCGCTACGCGACCTCCTGAATGCACAGGATGCGGCCCGGGCGCTCGGGGTGAGCATCGACGTCCTGAAAGGGCTGATCGCTGACGGATTGCTGCTGCCTGACTACCAGTTCAACGATCGGATGCGCGGGTTTTCCCGGGAAACGCTCGATCGGTTTCTAGCCGAATGGTGCAAGGGCGCCCGAGCGAAGCGCGGGAGGGGCACGAAGATAGCCCTGCTGGAGCTCGCCCGATCCCGCTGCGTCCGCACCTCGCGCCTTCTGCTCGCAGTGCGCGCTTTGGGTGTTCCCCTTCTACGGGATGCCCGAAGGCATGGGCTCGCCGGGGTGTTCGTGGCCGAGGCCGACACGGTTGCGCTGCTGCGGCAGCTTCGGGAACAGGTTGGGGCCTGACCTCCTAAACCCGAGGTTGATCGCAGAACGCGATCATGGTGTACTCTTTTTGTTCCAATTCAGTAAAAGGAGATTTCTCATGATCCAGCAAGCTTTCGCGGTTGTCTTGGCGCCAGTTGCCGCGTTCATCGTCCATCACGCTCCCATGTCGCAGAAGGCCGTTTGGGGGCTGATGCTGCTCGGAGCTTTCTTCATGTCTCTTGTATATCCCGGAAGCAAAAACGTCTCCGCGCGCAAGATCGTTGAGTGGGGTTTTGTTCAGCCGATGGTCGCCGCAGGGAGCATCGTGATGTATTTCGTGATGTTCGAAGGCTATCCGATCTCGCTGGATCTCGTTCTCCTTGGGGTTGCGCTTTTCCTTCTGTTTGTGATGTCCACTCAGGTCGCATTCCTCGCACATGCGGTGCCCGAGCTTCTGACCGACAAGCGGTTCCAGGGCATGCTCAAGCAGCAACCCGCGACCCTGGCGGTTTTCACGCTGACACTGTTCTTCTTGTCGGCGATGTTCATGGAGATCATCCCGCACTGACCTCGGCAGAGGTGCAAATTTGCTCCGGTTGCCAGGACAGCCACCTGCGTGGCCGTGGCGGTCTCGGTGAAATAAATGGCAGCCCTCAGAAAACGCTCTGGCCAAAGCCTTTGGATTCGTTCAGGATTCCAATCAGAACAAAGCAAGATTTTCAGAACTTTGTCACCCGAACATTTTCAAGTACTTAGCAGCACCCCTCGGGCATCGCCAAGCCCTTAGACCTAAGCAGTAAGCCGCTAGTAAGCAGCGCAGACAGGTCCGAACGGTGAATCACCCCTTTGTCGTGTCACCCCTTTGTCGTGAAAACGCCCTGCACCGGACCTTGTTGCGCTAATCGGACGACGGGCCGATCTGGGCCTTATCCCGTCTGTCTCATGTCACGGCTTCGATCTCGGCCCGTCCCAGGGCCGAGCAGCGGTTCATGAATGAGCCATGTCGCGCCATTGGTCCGAGCGACAATGGCGAATGATGCGGATCTGGATTTCGGCGGTCTGCCGGTCAGGGTCTCGTGCCATTATCCGTTCGCCGAAGAGCTTGAGGCGGTTCATCCGGGCCTCGACGCGACTTCGGGCGTGGTAGCCGGCCCATTTATTCCAGATCGATCGCCCCAGAAATCGCGTCGCCCGGAGGATCTCGTTTCGTGAGATTGCGGCGGGGCAGTCCGGCTTCCAGGCGCGTCCATTGCGGCGGATCGGGATGATCGGGTCCGCACCGTGTTCAAGGATCGCGGCATGGCAGCGGCGCGTGTCATAGGCTCCGTCGGCGGTGACCGTCTCGATCTCTTCGACTGC
>NZ_SAVB01000040.1 GCF_004022265.1 Paenirhodobacter ferrireducens | reverse complement strand
CACATAGACCGTCTCCATGATCGCAACCAGGATCGACAATCCCAGCGTCAGCGGCACGAAGAGGAAGTGATACAGAGCCGTCATCGCAAACTGCAGTCGCGACAGCTCCACAATATCAAGGTCCATCCGTCTTTCTCCAACCTGATGCGCCGCCCTCCCGGGGGGAGGCGGCAGCTGCGGGCATCATGGTCAAAACGGCGCGACTTGCGCCCCTGCGCCTTGCCGCAGGTGGGCAAATTGTCCAAGGGGCGGGGAAAGGGGGCGGGGCGCTCAGGGGGCCTTTGCCATCGCGGCCTGTGCCACCTCGGCCACGGGCAGGGGAGGCGGGGCGGGGGACCAGCCGAGGCCGAGGCTCTTGTTCAGGCCGATATAGGCGGTGGCGAGTTCCGTCCGGCCCTGGCTGAGGGCCAGGTCGATCTGCAGCTGCGCACGCTGGATGTCGAGCTGGTCGATCACCGAGAGCGTGCCGGCGCCGGTCATCTGCGCTGCAAGTTCGGTGGCCTTCGCGGCCTCGGTGCTGGCCGTGCTCAGGCGTGCGACCGAGGCGCGGCGCTTCTCGAAGGCCGAGAGCGATCCCTCGGCATCGGCGAGTGCGGCGAGCACCGTCTGGCGATAGCCCGCGAGCGCCTCGTCGCGCAGCCCCGCCGCCTGCGCGAGTGCCGCATCCTTGCGGCCGAAATCGAGCGCGTTCCATTGCAGCACCGGGCCCACGGCAAGGCCGAGCCCGTCCGAGCGCAGCACCGCGCCGGGGGTGCCGCCGGCAGTCGAGACGAGGCCCATGAAGGTGATCTTCGGAAAGAAGCTGGCGGCGGTCTCGCCGATCGCGGCGCTCGAGGCGGCGAGGCGGCGCTCGGCCTCGCGGATGTCGGGGCGGCGGCGCAGCATGTCGGCGGGATTGCCAATCGCCACCTTGCGCGGCGGGCGCGGCACCGCGCGGGGGCGGGCGAGCTCGGGGGCGAGCGCGGCGGGCGTGGTGCCGGTCAGCACCGCCAGCTGCGCCGTCAGCGCGTCGACCTGCGCCTCGATCAGCGGCATCTGCGCCTCGGTCGCGGCGGCATCGGCGCGCAGCCGGGCGATGTCGAGCGCATTCGTCACGCCCTGCGTCGCGGCATCCTCGCTGAGCGTCAGCCCGCGCTGTTTCAGCGCGACCGAGCGGCGGGTGATGGCGAGTGCGTCCTGCGCGCCGCGCAGCGCGACATAGGCGCGCCCGACCTCGGCGGCGAGCTGCACCTGCGCATCGGCGAAGGCGGCCTCGGCGGCCTCGGCCTGGGCCCGGCCGCGTTCGGCCGCGCGACGCTTGCCGCCCAGAAGATCCGTCTCCCAACTCGCATCGAAGCCGGTGAAATAGACGTCGTTCTGCACATCCGAGGGCAGGGTCAGCGGCAGCCCGGGCACCAGCACGCTGCCCCCCGCCTCGCCGGTGCCGATCCGGGTGTCGAGCGTCCCGCCCAGCACCGCGCCCGCCGGGTTCAGGTTCGCCACCGCCCCGGCATAGGCCGCGCGCGACTGCGCGAGCCGGGCGCGGGCGACCGCGAGCGCGGGGCTGTCGGCGCGGGCGCGGGCGATCAGCCGGGTCAGCTCGGCATCGTTGAACCCCGTCCACCACTCGGCCGGCGGATTGGCCGCCACCGTTGCCGCCTGCCCGTGCTGGAACCGCGCGGCGAGGGTCGCCACGACCGGCGGGCCCTGATAGTCGGGGCCGAGGGGGGCGCAGGCGGCAAGGCAGAGGAGAAGCGGCAGGGAACGCATCGGGGGCACCTAATGGATCGCGAGGCCGGCGCCCTTCGGCAACGGCCGCAGCAGCACGGCAAGCGGAATGCAGACGAAAAGCAGCAGGGCGAAGACGTAGAAGAGGTCGTTGAAGGTCATCACCAGCGCCTGTTCGGTGATGACGCGGGCGGCCGACTGAAGCTTCAGTGCGAGCGCCTGCGGCGTGCCGCCATCGCCGTGCAGCAGCCCCTGCAATTGCGGCGAGCCGGCGGGGAGCGCCTCGGCCAGACGCTCGGCATGGAACGAGCCGCGGCGGTCCTGCAAGGTGGCGATCATCGACAGCCCGACCGAACCGCCGAGGTTGCGCGCGGCGTTGAACAGACCCGAGGCATCCTCGGCCTTCTCGGGCGGCACGGAACTGGCCGCGGCCTGATTGAGGAACAAAAGCGCAAAGCCCTGACCGAAGCCGCGCAGCACCTGTGACAGGGTGAAGTCATCGCCCGAGGATTGCGCGGTCAGCGTGATGTCGACCCAGCAGCCCCAGGCGAAGAGCGCCATCCCCCCGGCGACGGCAAGGCGCAGGTCGAGATGGCGCACGAGCCAGGGGAAGAACGGCATGATCATCATTGTCGGCACGCCCGAGATCAGCACGATCACCCCCGACTGCTGGGCGTTGTAGCCGGGCACCGCGGCGAGGAACTGCGGGATCAGGTAGAGCACGCCATAAAGTCCGGCGCCGAGGCTGAGGCTGAGCACGAAGACGCCGAAGAAGGCGCGCCCCTTCAGGATGCTCAGGTCGATCACCGGCTCGGCCGCTCGTTTCTGCCCGATCATCAGGGCGATCACGCCGAGCACCGTCGCCGCGCTCAGCCCGCGGATCAGGGGCGAGTCGAACCACATGTCGCGCTGCCCTTCCTCGAGCACCACGGTCAGCGCCCCAAGCGCCAGCGATAGCCCGAAGATGCCCAGCCAGTCGGCGCGCCAGAAGGCGGCGGGATTGAGCCGCTCCTTGTGCAGGCCGAAGAACAGCAGCCCGACGAGGCCGACGCCGACCGGGATGTTCAGGAAGAAGGCGTAATGCCAGCTCACATGCTCGGTCAGCCAGCCGCCGAGCAGCGGCCCGACGACCGGGCCGAGCACCGCCGTCATGCCGAAGAGCGCGATGCCGATCGGCTGTTGCGCGGGCGGCAGCCGGGTCGAGACGATGGTGAGCGCGGTTGGGATCATCGCGCCGCCGAAGAAGCCCTGCCCGATGCGGCCGACGATCATCATCGTCAGCGACGACGACATCCCGCACATCACCGAGAAGGCGGTGAAGAGCACCGTCGACAGCAGCAGGAAATCACGGATGCCGAAGATGCGGCTGAACCAGCCGGTGAGCGGGATCATCACGATCTCGGCCACCAGATAGGCGGTCGAAACCCAGGTCGCCTCGGTCGGGCTGGCGCCGATCTCGCCCTGGATCACCGGCAGCGCGGCATTGGTGATCGAGATGTCGAGGGTGGCCATCAGCGCGCCGATGGTGCCCGCCGCAACCGAGAGCCAGGCCTGCGCATCGGCCCGGGTGGGGGCGACGGCCTGAGCCGCGCTCTGGCTCATTCGGCGGCCCCGCTGCGGGTGTCGACCTTGGCGGTGACCGACAGGCCCGCAAGCAGCCGGTCCTGCACCGCCGGATCGGGGGTGATCGCGATCCGCACCGGCACGCGCTGCACGATCTTGGTGAAATTGCCGGTGGCGTTCTGTGCGGGTAGCAGCGCGAATTGCGCGCCGGTGCCGGGCGAGAGGCTTTCGATCTTGCCCGTCAGCGGATGGCCCGGCAGTGCGTCGACGTCGATCTCGACGCTCTGGCCCGGGCGCATCGCGCCGACCTGCGTCTCCTTGAAATTGGCGACGAGGTAGAGGTCTTCGGGGATCAGCGTCATCAGCTGCGTGCCGGCGCCCACAAGCGCGCCGGGCGTCACCGTGCGGTCGCCGACGATGCCCGCAAAGGGCGCGCGCACGACGGTGTTCTTCAGGTCGAGCCGGGCCTTGTCGCGCGCGGCCTCGGCCTGGGCGATGGCGGCCTTTGCCTGGCCGATGGCGGCGGTGGCGGTGCGGGCGGCGGCCTCGGCGGCGGTGACCTGCGCCTGCGCCACCTGCAATTGCGCCGCGGCCTTGGCGCGCGCATTCGCCAGTTGCGACATCTGTTCGGCGGTGGCGGCGCCGGTCGCCGCAAGCGGGGTGTAACGGGCGATCTGGCTTTCGGCAAAGCCCGCATCGACCTCGGCCGCGGCCTTGCCGGCCTTTGCCTGGGCGATGGCGGCGGCGGCACGGGCCGCCTCGGCCTCGGCGCGGTTCAGATCGGCCCCGGCCGCCGCGACCAGCGCTTCGGCCTGGGCAAGCTGGACCCGGTAATCGGCATCGTCGATGCGCACGAGGGCTGCGTCCTTCGCGACCCGGGCATTGTGGGCGACCAGCACCTCGGCCACATAGCCGCCAAGTTTCGGCGCGATCGCCACCTTGTCGGCCTGCAGATAGGCGTCGTTCGTCTCTTCGATGAAACGGCCCTCGGTCCAGTAGCCGTATCCCCACCAGAGCGTGGCGGCGAGGGCGGCAAGGGCCAGAAACGTCAGCTTGCCGCGATACTTGCGCCAGTCTTCGGTGGCGGGGGCGGTGCCGCTGTCGGTGCTGTCTTGCAAGGTCATTCCCGGGTCAATCCATCCCTTCGGCCCCGGCGCGGGGCCGGGAATACACCCTTGCGTAGCATGCAGGCCGATGGCTCGCCACGGTTTGATCGCCGCAGCGCCGCAGTGTGGGCGGTGACGTGGGGTCGCGTGGTCCGGCGTTCCCGACGCGACGCGCTGGACGGCGCGGGCCGCATGGGTGACAACAGGGACGAAAGCCCTACACTTGCGGGGTCTGTTCTCGTGAAAGGTGCCGGATGCCCCGCCGCAATTCCCTGACGACCGGCCCGATCAACGCGGCGCTTCTGCTCTTTGCCCTGCCCACCCTCGGCTCCTCGGTGCTGCAATCCGCGAACGGCTCGATCGACGCGGTGTGGATCGGCCGGCTTCTGGGCGAGAATGCGCTGGCCGCCACGACGAACGGCAATCTGGTGATGTTCCTGCTCACCTCCTTCGTCTTCGGCTTCGGCATGGCGGCGACGATCCTGATTGGCCAGTCGATCGGGCGCGGCGACATCCGCGCCGCGCGCGAGGTGGTGGGCACGGCGCTTGGCACCTTCGTGCCGGTGGCGATGGCGGTGGCGGTGCTGGGCTGGATCTTCGCGCCCGAGCTTCTGGCGCTCCTGGGCACCCCGGCCGAGACGGCGCCGCTGGCGCTCGATTTCCTGCGGGTGATCTTCGTCGCGATGCCGGCGATCCTGATGCAGACGATGCTGATGATGGCGCTGCGCGGTTCGGGCGACTCGCTGACGCCGCTGATCTTCATGGCGCTCGCCGTGGTGCTCGACATCGGGCTGAACCCGGTCTTCATCCTGGGCCTTGGTCCCATCCCGGCGATGGGGATCGGCGGTTCGGCTCTGGCGACGGCGGTGGCGAATGTCATCAGCCTCGCCGGCATGCTGATCTACATCTATGCCCGCGACCTGCCGCTCCGGCTGCGCGGCGCCGAGCTGCGGCTGTTGCGCCCGGATCTGTCGGTGCTGAAGCTGCTGCTGGAAAAGGGCCTTCCGATCGGCGTGCAGATGATCGTTGTCTCCTCCTCGATGCTGACGATGCTGAGCCTGGTGAATGCGCATGGCGTCGACACCACCGCGGCCTTCGGTGCGACGCAGCAGCTGTGGACCTATGTGCAGATGCCGGCGATGGCGCTTGGCGCGGCGGTGAGCGCGATGGCCGCGCAAAACATCGGTGCAGGCCGCTGGGACCGGGTCAGCCGGATCACCCGCTCGGGCCTTCTGTTCAACTTCCTGCTGACCGGCACGCTCGTCGTGGTGCTGATGGCCGCCGACCGGCAGGCGATGGAGATCTTCCTCGGCGCCGGCAGCCCGGCCATCCCGATCGGCCAGCACATCGGCCGCATCGCCACCTGGGGCTTCATCGCCTTCGGCTTCACCATGGTGCTGTTCGGCACGGTGCGGGCGAACGGGCAGGTGGTCTGGCCGCTGATCATCCTGTTCATCTCGATGTATCCGGTGCGGCTCGGCTTTGCCTTCGGTCTGTCGCGCTGGCTTGGCGCCGATGCGCTGTGGCTGTCCTTCCCGGCCTCGATGCTGTCGACGCTGCTGATGGCGAGCCTGCTTTATCTGCACGGCGGCTGGCGCGGCGCCCCGGTGATGACCTTTGACGGCACCGCCGAAGAGCTGGCCCGGGCCGGGGCGGACCCTGCCCGGCCCGGTCGCGAATGATTTTTCCCTCCCCAACTGTCAGGAGATGTCGATGAAACTGAACGTGGTGATCTGCTCGACCCGCCCGGGCCGCAACGGCAAGCCGGTGGCGGACTGGTTCTTCGCCCATGCGGCGGCGAACAAGGGCGGCTTCGACGAGGTGGTGCTGACCGACCTTGCCGAGGTCAACCTGCCGCTTCTGGACGAGCCGAACCACCCGCGGATGAAGAAATACACGCAGGAGCACACGAAGCGCTGGAGCGCTATCGTCGAGGGCTCGGACGCCTTCGTCTTCGTGATCCCGGAATACAATTTCACCGCGCCGCCGGCCTTCGTGAATGCGGTCGACTACCTCTATTCCGAATGGGGCTACAAACCCGCGGGGTTCGTCAGCTATGGCGGCATTTCGGGCGGGCTGCGCTCGGTGCAGACGGCGAAGACGATGCTGACCACGCTGAAGGTGATGCCGGTGCCCGAACAGGTGGTGATCCCGATGGTCTTCGGTCATCTGAAGGACGGGGTGTTCGAGGCCGAGAAGCCGCATGTGGAAAGCGCCGACGCGATGGTTGCGGAACTGGCGAAATGGGCCGCCGGGCTGAAGCCGCTGCGCTGAACGGAAGCGGGCGGCGGGGTCAGCCCCCCGCCGCCTCGCCAAAGACCACGATTGCCGCGCCGAGCAGGGCGAGCGCGGCAAAGCCAAGCGCGCGCGGGCCGAAGCGGTGCCGCGCATGGGCCTTCGCCGCCGCGATCAGCGCTTGCAGCGCGTAATAGCCGGCAAAGGCGCGCGAGGCGTAATTGATGATCTCGAAGACATTCGCGCTCCAGGTCAGGGCGATGCCGCAGGCGGCCAGCAGCGCATAGGCCTTGCGCGGGCTCAGCCGGCGGTGCGTGACCTCGGCGAACAGTCCGCCCGCGCCCGAGGTGTCGGCAATCGCCGCCGAGAATTGCGCCGCCAGCGCCGCCGCCACAAGCATCCCCGGCAGGATCGGCGAGACCACCCGCATCATGTCGATGATCGCGGTCTCGGTCAGCTTCAGCTCGGAGCGGGCGAAGACATAGGCGAGCAGCACGACATAGACCATGTAGATTGCGCTCGACAGCCCCTGCGCGAGCTTCATCGAGGCGATCCGGATGCGGGTGTCGTAGCTCGCGCCGAGATAGCGCGAGGTCTCGAAGCCCTGCACGGTGATGATCAGCCCGAAGGCCAGTGTCAGCGCGCTCCAGCCGGTGCGCTCGGGCGCGATGAAGTCCAGCGCGCCGGCCGTGGCCTTCGACCAGAAATAGGCGCCAAGCCCGGTCAGCAGCCCGGCGATGATCGCCAGCTTGATCGCCACGGACAGGTATTCGACCCGTTCGAGCACCCGAAACCCGCCCGACCAGCCGATGCCGAGAATGACGAGGAACATTGCCGTCGTCACCGTGTCGGCCCAGACCCGATTGTCGAAGGGCGTCAGGCTGACGGCGAAGGCGCCGAACAGGTTCAGGTAATAGGCGACCGAGATGATGTAGGAGAAGGCAAGCGCCCAGGAGGCCGCGGTTTCAAGATGCGGCAGCGGCAGCGGGTCGTGCGCGATGCCGGGATCGTCCTCGGCCATGTTGAAGCGGATCGCCGCACCGAAGGCCCAGGCCATCGCGCACAGCCCCGCCATCACCAGCGGCGCATAGCCCCCGAAAGAGGCATCAAGCACCGGGCCGAGCACCAGGAACCCCGAGCCGATGATCGAGGCGAGTGGGGTGATCATCGCGCGCCAGCGCGGCCGGTGCGCCAGCTTCGGCCAGAGCACGATGGCGCCTGCAAGCAGTGTCACAAGAAGGATGGCGATGTCGGTCACGGGGCCTCCGGGGTCTGCCTCCTCCTCCGTGCCGTCTTGGCCCGGGCGCATCAAGGCCGAAATGTCGCGCGGGAATTCCGGCCCCGATCTTCGCGTGCACGTTGCAGGGCCGGGGGAGCGATGCCTATATTGGGCACAACCGCCTGTTGCGGCGCAGGAATTGGACGAACCCCCATGGCAGAGACAAGCGTCAGAGACCCCTATGAAGTGCTCGGCGTGGCGAAGACGGCCACGGAAGCCGAGATCAAGAAAGCCTATCGCAAGCTCGCGAAGGAGCTGCACCCCGACCTGACCGGCGGCGACCCGAAGAAAGCCGAGCGCTTCAAGGAGGTGTCGGCGGCCCATGACCTGCTGCGCGACCCCGAGAAGAAGCGCCGCTATGACGCGGGCGAGATCGACGCGAGCGGGCAGGAAAAGCCGCAGCGGCAATATTACCGTTCCTATGCGGAAAACGACCCGTCGCAGCGCTATGAATACGAGGGGGGCTTCGACGATCTCGGCGACATCTTTTCGCGCGCCTTCCGCGCGCAGGGTGGCGCGGGGCGGGGCTTCGGCGGTGCCGGCGGAGGGTTCGAGCAGATGAAGATGCGGGGCCAGGATCTGCATTTCCACCTTGAGGTCGACTTCCTTGACGCGATCACCGGCGCGAAGAAGACGGTGACCCTGCCCGAGGTCGGCCGGGTCGAGCTGACGATCCCGGCGGGGATCGAGGACGGTCAGAGCCTGCGCCTTGCCGGCCGCGGCGGGCCGGGGGTGAATGGCGGGCCGGCGGGCGATGCGCTGGTGCGGATCTCGGTTGCGGCCGATCCGGTCTTCAGCCGCGACGGTGACGACGTGCTGATGGAGCTGCCGATCTCGATCGACGAGGCGGTGCTGGGCGGTCCGGTCGAGGTGCCGGTGCCGGGCGGGCGCGTCAAGCTGAAGGTGCCGGCGAACTCGAGCTCGGGCCGGGTGATGCGGCTGCGCGGCAAGGGCGTGCAGCGTGCCCATGGCACGCCGGGCGATCTGCGCATCACGCTGAAGATCGTGCTGCCCGAGCCCGAGGACGTGGCGCTCGCCGAGGCGGTGAAGGCCTGGCGGGCGAAGCATCACTATGACCCGCGCGCCGGATGGAAGGGAGAGCGCTGATGATGACTGAAGCCGAAATCCTGGACCGGATCGGGCGGCTCAGCGCCGAGCGCCTGACCCTGTGCGTCACCCGGGCCTGGGTGCGGCCGCGCCTGTCCGAGGCCGGCCCCGCCTATGACGAAACCGACCTTGCGCGGCTGCGCCTGATCGTCGAGCTGACCGAGGATATGGAGGTCAACGACGAGGCGGTGCCGCTGATCCTTGGTCTCATCGACGAGGTCAGTGCGCTGCGCCGGCGCATCCGGGCGCTGGACGCCGCGCTCGGTGCCGAGGGGCCTGTGGTCTGCGACGCGGTGATTGCGCGGTTGCGCGCGCTGCACGGCGACGGGGTGGCATGAGCCGCGGCCCGGGCAGGGCGGGCGGATGAACGGCGAGGCCCTCGCCTTTCTCGTCACCGCGGCGCTGTTGGCCCTGCACGGCTCGGCGGTCCTGCTGGCATTCCGCGCGATGCGCTTTGCCCGCACGCCGCAGGGCGCAGTCGGCTGGACGGTATTCCTTTTGGCGCTGCCCTATGTGGGCGTGCCGGCCTATCTGATCTTCGGCGATTTCCGCTATCCGGCGATGATCCGCGCCCGCCAGCTGTCGGAACTGGCCGCCCGGGTGGCCGAGGCGCCGCAGGCCGCGCCGCCGCCGCCCGTGCTTGCCCCCGAGACGCAGGGCATCCGCGCAGGCTTCGAGGCGATCGCCGGCCGCATGGCCGCCTCGGGCAACCGCGTTGCGCTGCTCACCGATGGCGCCGAGGTGTTCGAGACCCTCTTCGCCGCGATCCGCGCCGCGCGCCGCTATGTGCTGATCGAGACCTACATCCTGCGCGACGACGGGCTTGGCCGAGCGCTGCAGGAGGCGCTGATCGCCAAGGCGCGCGAGGGGGTGCGGGTCTGCGTGCTCTACGACCCCTTCGGCAGCTATGGGCTGCACCGCAGCTATGTCGCGCGGATGCGCGAGGCGGGGGTCGAGATCACCAACTTCCACGCCCGCCACCCGCCGCGCGCGCTGGCGCCGCTGCGGGTGAATTTCCGCAATCACCGCAAGATCGCGGTGATCGACGGCGAGGTGGCCTTCACCGGCGGCTATAACATCGGCGACGAATATGTCGGCCGCAACCCGCGGCTTGGCCCCTGGCGCGACACGATGGTGCGGATCGAGGGCGGCGCGGTGGCCCAGCTGCAGCTCCATTTCGCCGAGGACTGGCACTGGGCGACGGGCGAGTTGCCGGCGCTCGACTGGACCCCGCGTGATGTGCCCGAGGGGGTGCAGGCGCTGGTTCTGGCCTCGGGGCCCTCCGACCCGCAGGAGACTGGCACGCTCTATTTCGCGCAGGCGATCACCGCGGCCCGCAAGCGGTTGTGGATCGCCACCCCCTATTTCACCCCCGACACCGGGCTGCGCCAGGCGCTGCGGCTGGCCGCGCTGCGCGGTGTCGACGTGCGGGTGCTGATGGCGGGGCGGCGGGACCATTGGCTGGTCTGGCTGGCGGGCTTCGCCTTCCTCGAGGAGATGCGCGGCTCGGGCGTGCGGGTGCACCGCTATGATGCGGGCTTCATGCACCAGAAGGTGGTGCTGATCGACGACGAGATTGCCGCGATCGGCAGCCACAATCTCGACAGCCGGTCCTGCCGGCTGAACTTCGAGGCGAGCGCGGTGATCTTCGATCCAGAGACGGCGGGGCGGGTGGCGCAGATGCTGGAGCGCGATTTCGAGGCGGCGCCGCTGTGGCAGGGACCCCTGGCGCAGGCCCGGCCCGCGCTGCGCCTTGCCGCCCCGATCGCGCGGCTTTTCGCCCCGATCCTGTGACCTCAGGCGGTGACGCGGGTCCAGATCTCACGGATCTGGTCGGGCAGCGACATCGGGTCGAAGGGCTTCAGGATCACCTCTGCCGCGCCGATCTCCCGCAGCCGGTCGAAATCGGCGCGCGAGGCCTTGGCGGTGACGAAGATGATCGGCACCGCAGCGTAACCCGGGATCTCGCGCAGGCGGTGGAAGGTTTCCTCGCCGTCCATGTCGGGCATCATCACGTCGAGAAGGATCAGATCGGGCTTGAGCGAGGGGGCCGCATCGAGTGCGGGCTGGCCGCCCTCGAACTGGTTCACCGAGAAGCCGCCGACGAGTTCGAGCGACATCCGCGCAATCTGCCGGATGTCGGCGTCGTCCTCGATATGCATGATCTCGTGCAGATCCGCCATGCCCCAGCCTCTCCAATCCCGTTCGATCGCACGCTGTGCGGCGCGCGCCTGAAAACTGACAGCCATGTTAAGCCGGTTCCGTGGCGGAAGGCAATCGCCGCCGCGGAACCGGCGGCGCTCAGCCGGCGCGGCGCTGATCCCAGGCGGGGAAGGGGTCGGTCAGATCGACCCAGGCCTCGGGCAGGAAGAACTCGGTCGGCAGCAGCGCCGCATCGAGCGCCGCGGTGATCGCCGCCCGGTCGAGTCCGGCGCCGATGAACACCAGTTCCTGACGCCGGTCGCCCCAGGGCTCGACCCAGTTCCGGGCAATCTCGGCACGGGCTTCGGGATGGGCGGGGCGGCGGTCGCGCGGGACGGCGGCCCACCACAGGCCAAGCGGGCGCACGGTCGCCGCGGCTCCGGCGAGCGAGAATTCCGCCGCCCAGTCCGGCCGTGTCGCGACCCAGAAATGCCCCTTCGCGCGGATCACTCCGGGCAGATCGCCGGTCAGCACCGCGTGGATGCGGCCCGGGTCGAAGGGCAGGCGGGCGCGGTAGACGAAGGAGGAAATGCCGTATTCCTCGGTCTCGGGCACGTGTTCGGCAAAGCCGTACAGCTCCTTCGCCCAGAGCGGATGCTCGGCGGCGGTGTCGAAATCGAAGCGCCCGGTGTTCAGGATCTCGTCGGGCGCGACGACGCTGAAATCCGTCTCGATCAGCTTCGCATCGGGGTTCAGCGCCTTGACGATCTTGCGCGCCGCCGCGCGCCGCGCGGGGCCGGCGTCACCGACCTTGTTCAGCACCACGACATCGGCAAACTCGATCTGCTCGGTCAGCAGGTCGACCAGCGTGCGCGTGTCGCCCTCGCCCAGGCTTTCGCCGCGGTCGCCGATGAAATCGGCGCTCGAGAAGTCGCGCGTCAGGTTGATCGCATCGACCACCGTCACCATCGTGTCGAGCCGCGCGATGTCGGACAGGCTTGCGCCCGCTTCGTCGCGGAAGTCGAAGGTCGCGGCGACGGGCAGGGGCTCGGCGATGCCGGTGCCCTCGATCAGCAGGTAATCGAAGCGGCCCTCTTCGGCCAGCTTGCGCACGCCCTGCAACAGGTCGTCGCGCAGGGTGCAGCAGATGCAGCCGTTCGTCATCTCGACCAGCTTCTCCTCGGCGCGGTCGAGCGTGGTGCCGTCGCGCACCAGATCGGCGTCGATGTTCACCTCGGACATGTCGTTGACGATGACCGCGACGCGCCGGCCCTCGCGGTTGTTCAGCACGTGGTTCAGAAGCGTGGTCTTGCCGGCACCGAGAAAGCCCGAAAGCACGGTGACGGGAAGGCGGGTGTCGCTGGGGCGGGTCATGGGGGCCTCATAAATGTTATGATATAACGTAACTACATCGCGCCGGCCGAAGACGCAATCCTGCCCTTGTGGGCCGGGGCGCATTCCCGCTGCGCGCCCCTTTGCAAGGTGATGAAACTCGCGGCATTCTCGGGGAGCATGGGGGGCGCTTGCCCGCCCGGCCCTCGCCATCCGCGGGCGCGGCCCCTAGAGAAAAGACGGAAACGGACGTGCCGCGGCGCGTCCCCGAACGGCACGAGGCGGTGATGGGATATCAGTCGGTTGCACGGGGAGAGCGGTTTGGCTTTGCGACGCTGGCGGCGGTGATGGCGGCGGCGACGCCGGATCGGTCTGGCGATGCGCTGGCTGGGATTGCGGCGAGCA
>NZ_SAVB01000039.1 GCF_004022265.1 Paenirhodobacter ferrireducens | reverse complement strand
CACGCGAGCCTTGAAGCCCGCGTCGTGATTTCTGCGTTTCGACATGTTCTGATCTCCTCGTTCTTGGAGACCAGCAGACGTCAGATCGTAGCTTCCGTCACTGTCCAATTTTCGGGGAGGTGCTCACCCAGCTCAGGGCGTAAGCCCCAGTCAGTCCTTGGCCGGGCGTGCCTGATGCTTTCGGATGCGGTGCGCATGAGGCAGGAGCCTAGCCTATTTCGGCTGCATTGTCCGCAGCGGAGACGGCTGCGATGATCTCACATCCATCGCAGCCGATCTCCTTCACGATCTGCACGAACTCGACGACTTCCACCTTGCGCTCACCGTTCTCATACTTCGCCACGAAGGACTGCGGACGCTTTAGCCGATCCGCCAGCTCCGTCTGGGTCAGCCCCGCATCGAGCCTTGCCTGTTTGAGGGCGGTCATGAGCGCAAGATGGCCCGGGCTGCGCAGGGTTCTGCCCATGCTGTGAACTCCGAATAAATCCGGAATTCGGATAATCTCACTTGAGGAATATCCCATTTTGGGTTATTTCATCGACGTTTACTGATGCTTTCCCGAGTTCTCCATGGCCCAATGCCCTCATTGCATGACTGAAATTCACGATGACGCTTCGATCTGCCCCAGCTGCGGCGCAATGCGGGGCGTGTGGGGGCATCCGATCGGAAACTGGCTCCGCGCGGGCAACTTCATGTTCGGCATTGCCGCATTTCTGGTTGTTCTCGGGATCGCCTTGGGGGGTTGGGTTTCTTCGGGCTATGCCACGACCTGGTTCGACGGGCTGATCGCCTTCCTGTTCCTCGTCCCCTTCATGCTGCTGTTTGCAGCCCTGGGCTTCGCCCTGCGCTCCATCATCCCCCGGCTACCCCAGCACTGGTATCGCTGAATACGCCTCGCATGTGCGCAGACACGACGGATCCCGCCCCATGAAATATCTCATTACCGCCGCTCTTCTCGCCATCGCCACGCCGGGCTGGGCCGCAGACTGGCATTTCGTGGCGTCGGTCGAAGGTGGCGCGGAATACTGGACCTTCACCAACGAGATGGGCTCAGCGAGCCCTCGGCGCGTGCTCGGCAACGAGATCTGGATCGTGCGCAGCGACGAGGCGAACGAACTCGACGCGAACGGAACCTGCGACTTTAGCAACTGCATCGTGCGCATCATGCTGGACGGTCAGAACGCGAAGGCAGGCGAGCAGGTTCGCATCGCCTTCTCCAATGGCGAGGCGCTTGAATTTCAGGCCGACGGAAGCGACAAGCTGTTGAGCAATTTCAACGCCGCCGGGATGGGCGCCACGAACCTTTTCGTTCACAATATCCGGCAGGCAAAATGGGTCGACGTCAGCTTCGGAACGAAGCAGCATCGTTTCAGCCTCGCCGGATCAGCGGAGGCCCTCGACGCGATCCGTCCCTGGCTGAAGAGGAGCAACTGATGCAAGTGACCTTATCGAAGGGCGAGCTGCCCGCCGCGATTTTCCGGTCCGACCGCGAGAACGCCCGCATCTGGTGGGCGGCCCTGAAGGAAGGCCAGCGGGAAGATCGGATCTGCGATCTGACCCAGGTGCTGGAATTCTATGGCATCGACCTGCCCGAGAGCGAAGATGGCTGGATGATGGCGTGCTGGGAGAGCGAGTGCGCCTGACCCCGTCCCTACGGCCCGTCGTGATGCGAGCGGGCCGGGGTCAGGCTACGCGCAAACCCTGTTCCGACCGCCCCTCATACGGCTGGGGCGGAACAGGGTTTGCAGCCGCCCAGAAGGCGGCATCGTTCGGAGGCGTTGGTTTCAGTGTCGCGGGGGTACAGGGGGCGTCCCCCTGTTCGACATTTTGCGGGTGGGGCTTTGCCTCGGGCCCCGCAAAATAATAGTCGGTCACTAATATTTAGCGAAATCGCGAAAGTAGACCACTTTAGCCTATCAGTAGCGCCGGCCCTTTCGTAGCCCGGAAACTTGATCGAATGGCCACCCCAGTCTAGCAATGCGTGAGCCCGATACGGCAGGTTTTATCGCTGTGGGCTCAGAAAACACGGGGGCGTCAGAGAGGCTCTCAAGGAGATGGATGATGCGCCGGAAACATAACCGCTTCACCCCGTTCACGGCCTTGTCGAAACACCGGCAACGTGATGCTTTCGTGCGCCTGCGCTGGAAGATCCTTGGCGACGCCCCGATATACGGTGGGCTGTTCACCAGCCATCTGGTGTTGGACGAGCCGGGGCGCCCCGATCTCTACAGGCAGTGGTTCGATTTCCTGTTTCTGGGGCTCGATGGCCGCAGCATCTGGAACGCCAGCATCACCACCGGCAACCTGCAATTCTGGGATCGCACTCAGAATCTCGCTATGGAACGGACGTACTCACGCCTGAGCGAGGCGGAGTTGGAAGAGGAATATCGCTGGAAGCGCATCCCTGCGGCCTACGTCGGGCGGGAGAAACTCTACCGGTTGATCCGGCCCGAACCGTGCCGCCATGCCGCGCTTGAGGGGCTGACCGTCAGAGAATACGAGGAGCGGGCCGCCGCAGAGATTCTGCGCGAAACCCCGCCAGAGATCCATGAGACGTTCCGGCTCGACCGCTCGTATCGCTATGGCATCGGGCTGGAGATCATCGTTGCCTCTCCGATCATCGACCGCACCGTAATCGAAGGCGCCATCAGGCGGTTCAGAGAACTTGGTGAAACCGACTGGCAGAACTCTAACCCCATTCCCCGCGAGCATCTGCCGTTCCAGACAGAGGCCGAAGCTATGGCCGCCGCTGGCCCATACATGCTGAAAGGCTGAACCGCCCCAAAGACGGTGATCCCCGGTCGTCTCGTTACCGACATTGCTGCTAGGAACGTGCGTGAAGCTAGATCTCGCGCGGAAGGTGCTCAGCCGGGCCTGGCATCTTCCGTAGCATCTATGACCCGAAGATAGGAACGCCCCAAAGCCGACGGTCGAGCATGACGCTTGGCACCGGAGCACTCGGCCCTTACTGGCCGGTCGAGCATGCGCTCATGCCGCGGTGCAGCTTCCCCGAAGCGGTCGGTCGTGGCATTGTGCAGCAAAATCCGGGGCGAATGTCGCTGATGCGGACATTGCTGCCGTTCCGCGATATTGCGGAACTGGATATCGGCTAGGCGGATATTTCGGCGGTGTGTTGCTGTGCCCGCGCTTGTGCGGCTCAAAAGTCAAATGGCCGACAGCGTAGCGAAGACAACGATCAGAAAGCCCGCGATGCCCAGTGTGAGCAACAAGGTGCGCGGTGTTGTCGATCCGCTCACGGCCGTTCCATCATTCGCAATTGCCAGCCGCAGGCCGCCGGCAATCACCGCCAGACCGAGTATGATCCCGATCCACTCCATTGCGGCCAACGTTGTTGTCATGGGAGCGCCTGCGATCGGGAAGATGTGGGCAAGATCGAGGGCATAGACCACAACATAGGCCACGCCTGCAACTATCGGGAAAATCCCCGCATGGCTGGTTCGAAAGATGCGATAGCCCAGAACGAGACTTCCAATGCCGAGGCAGGTGAGAAAGATATTGAAGGCGGCAAGCACAGCGACGCTATAGCCCGGAAACGTTCGGGTTTCGACAAATCCACCCGGGATCATCAGGGCCAGATTGACGGCACTCAGTATTACAAGGGTGCATAGCGCACGAACAAGCGTCATAGGGAAATACCTTCCGTAAATTGAGAGGGGAGGAGCGGTGCCATCAGGAGCAAAAACGCTCGCTGCGAGAGAGCTGCTTCTGCGTCCTCTGACAAAGTGGACCCGTTCAGGGCAAACCATCGATCCACGGTGGCGATCAGATTCAACGCAACCTCGGTCAGTAGCGTGATAGGAAGGTCATCGCGCACTGCGCCGATAGACTGACCTGCGACAAGTAAGTCATCAATAGCGCCGCGTATCGCGGCCAGTGGCTCCGCGAAGGACTGTTGTGCGGCAGATTCCCGGTGCAACGTCCTGAGCAAGCTAGCAAGACGGTCGTCACCCTGAAGCATTTTTGTGAGCCGTGCACAAAGCGCACCAAGTTCGAGCCAATACCCTGTTGCGTTGGGCGCAGAGGCTGCTTCGCTGACTTGATCAAGGAAATCGCATTGTCGAACGCGGCGCTCAAGCGTTGCGCAGAAGAGTGCGCCCTTGTCGGCAAAATAGTGATAGGTGCGACCCTTGCTTTCGCCCGCGCGGGCAATGATGCGGTTTAGCGACGCCTTTTCAAACCCGTGCTCGCAAAATTCCGCCTCGGCGGGAACAAGCCAACGCGCTTGCGTCTGCTCGTCCAGTGCCTCGAACCTTTGGCGCGGTGTTGTAGTTTCAGTCGGCATTCATGATTCGTTAGACTGGTGGTCCAAATCTGACCAGTGATTAGACCGCCGGTCTAATTCTGTCAATATGGGCTCGGAGCGGTCATGCGGCGGCGCAGCGCGTCCTGCGCCTGGCAGGCAGCGGTAGCCGTCGCTCCCGGCCCTAAGCCGCCGGTTGAGCATGCGTCGTCGCCGCGGTGCAGCTTCCCCGAAGCGGTCGGTCGTGGCATTTTGCAGCAAAATCCGGGGCGAATGTCGCTGATGCGGACTGAGTGAGCTTTCGCTGCGGCTGCACGAATGTCAGCTCTCGGAATTTTCTTACGACATGGAAGCCTCATCGACAGCTTGTCGAACTATCTGGAACACCTCCTCCAGTTCATTTTTCGGCACGCCGCCAAAGGCAAGCCTAAGCGCCTGTGGCACTACGACCGTTGTTGCGAAAGGTTCTGCACCGGATGAGGAAATACCGTGTTCCTTCAATCGTGTGACGATGGGTTCTGCCCGAACACCCTTTTCAAGCGGCAACCAGGCAAAGCCTGCGTTGCGATGTGAAAGAATGATCGAACTACCAAAAACGGCCCGACAAAGCCGCTGACGCTCTGCGCCGTCTCGCCGCCGGGTCTCTTCGGAACCCGCAAGTGTGCCGTCCTCAATCCAGCTCGTGACCAGACCGGAAATCAGCGCGGGGGCGTTCCAAGTCGTCGCCCTGATCGCTTCAAGCAATCTATCTGTTTGGGTCTCGGGGGCGATCAAGTAGCCCAAACGCAATCCTGTGGCGAGGCTCTTGGAAAAACCTCCTACATGAACAGTTCGCTCAGGAGCGAGGGTGATGAAGCTTGGCGGCGGATCCGGTTCAAGAAACGCGTAGGCAGCGTCCTCGATCAGCAACAAGTCATGTGCGCGGGCGACTTCGATCAGGTGTAGGCGTGTTGCCTTATCCATAACCGAACCCAAGGGGTTATGGACCGTTGGCATCAGATAAACCGCTCGCATCTTGCGCGCGCGACATTGTCGTTCCAGATCATCCGGGTCCATCACGCCATGTCGTCCCTCGACGGGAACAAGATCAAGGCCTTGCAACGCCGCGATGGATTTGAAACCGGGGTAAGTCAGGGTGTCGGTTGCAATCCTGTCCCCACGACGAAAAAGCCCGAGCACGATGATTGCCAACCCATGCTGACCGCCTGACGTAACCAGAAGGTGTTCGGGGTCTATGGGACCATGGATCAAGGCAAGGCTTTCCGCAATAATCCGACGCTCATGCGTTCGCCCGCCGTGAGGCTGATAGCGCAGCATTGCTTCAAGATCGCCCGCCGCCGCAAGTCGCCGCAGTCCAACGCGCAGCATATCCGCATCGCCTGCGTCACCCGGCATATTGAAAACCAGGTCTATGAGGCCATCACTGGCTGTCTGTCGGACCCCAAGCGTAGGGGGCAATCCGAGGTCGCGGACGAAGGTGCCACGACCAGCTTCGCCGACAATCATGTCTCTCCGCTCCAGCTCCCCGTAAGCACGAGTCGCGGTAGCAAGAGCCACATCGAACTGTTCCGCAAGCGCGCGATGTGTGGGCAGTTTCGTGCCAGGGGCCAGCTTGCCCTCTTGAATCGCGGTCGAAATCAGGTCGGCGAGGCGTATGTAACGGGGCGTCTTCATAATCTCACCGTACTTAGTACAATCAAAAAATTGTCATACTTATTATCTCATGGCATTCCGATCTCAAGTCAATCTTCGAGGTCCGTGCCCCATGTCCAAACTGATCCCTGTTTCGCTGCTCGCTCTTGGCCTTTTCACGGTAACGTTCGCCGTGAACCTTCAGGCTCCGCTCTATGATGCCTATGCAGCGGAAAGTGATGTTGGGGCGACGGCGGTGACGGTTGCGTTCGCGGCCTATGTCGGGGGTCTCATGCCGACACTCTTGCTGCTGGGTGGGCTGTCGGACCGGATTGGACGACGGGTTCCGATTGCGCTGGCGTTGATCCTAGGCGCAGTAGCGACAGCGCTTCTCGTGCAGGTGCCAAGCTGGACAAGTCTTGTCGTCGCGCGCTTCCTGCTCGGAATCGGAACCGGACTGGCGACAACCGCCGGGACGGCCTACATGACGGAAATTCTCGGCTCGGACCGCGCGAAGAATGCCGCTCTGATCGTGACCTCTGCGACATCTCTCGGCTTTGGCGGCGGCGCTCTGGCAACCGGTATCAGCCTCGGGGTGCAGGGGCCGACGCTTTTGCCCGCCAGCTACATCGGCCTGTTCGTGGCAGCTCCGGTCCTCGCCGTAATTGCTCTCGGACTGCCCCGAATGGACAAGCCTCGCGCCGTGTCCATTCTGCGCCTGCCGGTCTTCCCTTCCGGCACATGGATGTTCGGGGCCGCAATGGCGCTCGCCTGGTCAACGACCGGCATGACCATCGCGGTCATTCCGCTGGAGCTTGCCGCGAACGATCTCGGTGGGTGGACGGGCCTTGTCATCTTCTTGGCAATCTTCGTCGGATTTCTCTGCCAGCCGATTGCCCGGCGCATGACCAACGGCCGCGCGCTCGCCCTCGGGTTCATTTTGATCCCGCTCGGCTTCGTCGTTCTTCTCGCTGGTGTCTGGCTGAAGGTTCTAGCCTTTGTTCTCCTCGGCACCGGCATCACCAGTGCGGCCAGCTACGGCTTCACCTATCTCGCCTCATTGGCGGAAGTTTCGTTGCGTGCGCCGGACGATCGGGCGCGAGCGACGGCGGGCCTGCTTGTCTATGCGTACTTCGGGTTCTCGCTTCCCGTGATCGTTAGCGGTGCATTGGCGGATATGTTCGGCTTGTTGTCGGCAATGTTGATGTTCGCAGCGGTCCAAATTGCGGTCACGACGATTATTGTGATGACGTGGAAGCGAGCGTCTGTTCCGCCTTTTGACGCTCTCGATGCAGGGATATGAAACACATGACAGATAAGAAAAGTGAAAAGCGGCTGCGGATCATGGTGCTGTTCGGTGGCCGGTCGGACGAGCACGAGGTTTCAGTGCTCTCCGCGATGAATATTCTCTCCGCGATGGATCGCGAGAAGTATGAACCGGAGCCGGTATATGTCGGGCGGGACGGCCGCTGGAGACCCAGCGATTTTATAGCGGGCTCACTCTCACGACCCGCATATGGGGCATGTGTTTTCCCCATTCCTGGTGAACGGGGGCATCTGATTTACCTGTCGGCAGCTGGACATGCTGAGAAGTTGCCGCCCGTCGATGCTATTTTTCCGGTGTTGCACGGCCAGTGGGGCGAAGACGGTTCGATACAGGGGGCGGTCATCACCGCGTGTGTCCCTCTGGTCGGATGCGGCATTCGGGGTTCGGCGAATGCGCTGGACAAAGAGATCGCGAAACGGCTCCTGAGAGAGGCAGGGTTGCCGGTGGCCCGATCCGTGACGCTCCGCCGAGAAGACCCGGCACCTTTCGAGGTGGTGAAGAGGAAGCTGGGCGCGCCATTCTTCCTGAAACCCGTCACGCAAGGGTCGTCAGTCGGTGTCGGGAAGGTTGCAACCGACGAAGAATATCGAGCCGTATTGGCAAATGGCTTCGAACTCGACCAACGGATGCTTGCGGAAGAACATATCACAGGCCGCGAAATTGAATGCGCGGTCTTGGAAGAGGCGGACGGGTCTCTGTTCGTCTCTAGGCCGGGCGAAATTGTTCCTTCCACCACGCATGGGTTCTACACCTACGATGCGAAATATACTGATCCGGATGGGGCCAAATTGCACGTCCCTGCCGATCTCTCCGACGACAATGAAGCGTCGATCCGCTCCATGGCCGCCCAGGCATTTCGAGCGGTCGGGTGCGACGGAATGGCTCGCGTTGATTTCTTCCTAAAGGGCGATGGTGGGCTTGTCGTGAACGAGCTAAACACCATGCTTGGGTTTACAGATATCAGCATGTATCCGAAGGCGATGGCTGCAAGCGGGATCAATGGACGGGAGTTGATCGAGAGATTGATCTCTCATGGGTTGGCGCGTTTTCGAGCCGAGAAGCGTGACCGGTAAACACGGCTTTTTGTAGCGGAAGAATAGCGGAGCTGCCATTCGCAAGAGGCGCAGCATCGGTCAAAGTTGGGCTCGAAGCGGTCATGCGGCGGGGCGGCGGGCCTTTCTTGAGGCCCGCGCCGCCGTATCGACCTGATCGGCCCCAAGCTGCCGTTCAAACGCCTCTCCGGGAGGGTCCGCTTTGCGCCCCCCATCTGGCCGTTCCCGGTCAAAGTTGGGCGTCCTGAAAGCTGCCTTTGGCCGCAGCACCTGCCAAGGCCCACTATGCGGGCGGATTTGCCCTTCAATCCCGGCTCTCGAAGCTCTACCTGAGCAGTCGCAGTCGGCCAATCTCAGCCTTGGCGAGTGATGGTTTCCACTACGACAGCCACGACCATCTCCGCACCCACCTCACGGACTTCATGGCGGCCTACAACTTCGCGCGGAGGCTCAAGACCCTCAGCGGCCTCACACCCTAAGAATACATCGGCAAAGTCTGGACTTCAGAGCCGGACAGATTCATCGTTGACCCGATCCACCAGATGCCGGGACTGAACACCTAACTCAGTGCTAATCTTGGGAATGGGCAGTTAACATGTTATAGTAATGTCGGTGCCCAGGCGCTTTCTGTGATCAAGATCTATCATGAGGAAACCGATTATGCCGATCCATTTCGATACTGCATTCTCGTTCGACGATCCCTCCGTCAAAGCCTT
Organism: Paenirhodobacter ferrireducens; assembly: GCF_004022265.1. Taxonomy (GTDB): domain Bacteria; phylum Pseudomonadota; class Alphaproteobacteria; order Rhodobacterales; family Rhodobacteraceae; genus Rhodobacter; species Rhodobacter ferrireducens. Next base: position 4,597 of record NZ_SAVB01000039.1, on the reverse strand, counting down.
CCTTTTCGATGGCAGCGCGGCGTCCTACACTGCCAAGCCACCGCAGCCGGCGGGGTTCGGTCACGACTCGCAGGACCGCCGACCCAGCGGTGAGCCGGTCACCGCGATCCAGGACATCGTATTTCTGGTCCAGGAATGGTGGCAGCTTCTGCAGGCGGGCAGCGGCGCGGGCGTCCACCGGGTCGTGGTCGCGATGGAGCAGCGGGTCGAACTGAGCGTCAGCTACTGGGCCTTCTTCCGCGACGGATTGTCGGAGGCGGCAATCGCCGAGGGGCGGGCGCTGCTTGCGTCCTACGATCCGGCGAGCGACGGCAACGACGTCGAGGCTTGGGTGCAGGCGCATATCGGGCCGAACCTGCAACTCGACGATTTCGTCCTCGATACCGCGGTGACGCTGCGCAAGATCGACCAGCCGCAGGAGCGCGACATCAGCCAGCGCGACGCGCTGTTCGCGCTGCTCGGCGTCGGCGGGGGCGAGCCGCCGCACAGCGAGATCCCGGTCGTGGGCGATTACTCGCTGCCGCAGTGGGGGCACGACCACCAGCTAGACCTCGTCCTGATCCGCACTGCGGTCTTGCAGGAGGACAGCGCGCCGCCGCTCGATCCGACGACCGGCAAGGAGGTCGCGCCGGGCCACGCGACGGACCCCATGGAGGTGGGCAGGGCGATCGATGACGTCCTCGGCCAGGTCGTCCCGAGCAGTTGCGGCCAGATGAAGCGAGAGCAGTTCGGGCTGTTGGCCCTCGCCGCCTGGCCCGAGTTCAAGATCAGCTGGACGCGAATCCGCATCCGGATCGGCTGCAGCTCGATCAGCATTTCGGTGCCGATGCTGCATGTCCGGCTCAGCAAGCTGGTGTTCTACGTCTATTACTCGCTGCCGAGGAACCTTGGTCGCACCGTCTTCAAGATCGCCGAGACCTGCGCGATCCGCTCAGCGTTGGGAAGCGCGGTGATCGGTATCGTCACCACCAACATCGCGGCGGCGGTGGGCAGTTTCACCCCGCTGTTCAAGCGCTGCCTCGAACGCGAGGTGGTGAACTGCATCCACCCGGGCCTGATGCTGCTGAAGGAGCCGGGCGACTGGGTGCCGCCGGACTGAGCGGGCCCGGTGACCGAAAACGCCCGCCGGTCGGCCGACCGGCGGGCGCTCTCATCAGACAGGACAAGCTACGCTCAGGCGTTGGCTTCGCGGATCTTCTCGGCGGCTTCCTTGTTGTAGGCGATGCCCTTGGCCTCGAAGAGCTGGTCGAGCTCGCCCGACAGCGTCATCTCGGTGACGATGTCGCAGCCGCCGACGAATTCGCCCTTCACGTAGAGCTGGGGGATGGTCGCTTATCCGAAAGTCTGCTCTCACGAAGCCGCGATGCAGCGGCCAATTCAGGACCCAGGTTGGCAATTGCTCGGGAGCGGCGGGGTCGGTCGGCTTGCGCGATGTCCGCTTCGGTCAGTCAGCATCCCGGACCTGCCATTCCGCAATCGGCCCCAAACCGGCCATTCGCGCCCACCGCAGCGAACAGCCGCTCACCGCCCTTCGTGTCGTCTAGGGTAGGTACCGGCCCGTGTTCCTCGCTGAATGTCTGCTTCTTGAGGGCGGCGGTGGCACTTTCGCGTCCGCAGCGAACTTCCGCTTCCCCAGCACGGCGCCTCTGCCGTCACACCTAGCTTCCTCGCCTTAACTCCTGATACCGCCAGTCAACCGCTTCACTGAAAGCCCCAAAGTCCTGCCCTAGCCCCTGGCTCAGCGCATGCAGGGCGGTCAGTGTCGGCTGGCGGCGGCGCGTTTCCAGAAATGAGATGAACCTGGTCGAGACATCCGCCCGCGCGGCAAGCTCCTCCTGCGACAGCCCCGCCGCGAGACGGGTTGTCCGAAGAACCTCGGCGAAGGCCTGCAAGAGAAGATCGTTTGTGCGCTCCATAAGCGCATGGCATCCCGTGGGCTCGCTCTTGACGCCACGAACAGTTGTTCTACTTATGGAACTAAAGTTCGGGTTGCGGAGGATGCCATGGGGATTTTCGATGGGATGGGGATCACGGCCTTGGCCCTGGCTTCAATGGCGGCCTTTGCTCCTTGTGTCGCAGCGGCGGAACAAGCTGAGGGGTATGATGCCCTTCAGGACAAGGCCGGAACTTTGCCCGTGCGCAGCTATGACTATGCCATTCTTGGGATCAAGCCAGGCATGAACGGCGAAGAGGCCGCAAAGCGCCTTTCGGAGCATCTGGGCAAGCCGATGCAACCCACCTCGGGCGTGTTGCAGGTCAAGGCGCCGAACGGTGCCGGGTTCCGCAGCCAGATGGTCATCGGTTACGTCACGCCGGGGATCGGCCCGACCGTGCGGATGAGTGCCCGGCCGTATGAGGAGATCACGCTCGATCTGTCGACCCCGGCGCTTGGCTCGGTCGTCACCGGCATTCACCGGACCTGGCGTATCGTGGGCGACGAGGCCCCGGCTCAGGGGGCCTTCTTCGCTCAGATCGCCGAGACCTACGGCGCGCCGCATATGACCGGCGGCAAAGGGGCTGGCGTGAACGAGTACCTCTACATGCTTTCGCCCGAAGGAGCGCCGGTCACCGCCCCGATCACGGTCACCGATGCCAACGGCAACAGCAGCACCGCAGCCTATCCCTGTCAGGACAAGGCCCATCCCGCGGAAGGCACCTATCGCTATCGGGGCGGCAAGGGGCCGGAGACCGGCGCCCATTGTTCAGTGCGGTTTTCTGTCCGATATCAGGGCGGGGCGCAGGACGCGACGCTGCGCTTCGACCTGGTCGATTTCGATCTGATGCGACGCGACGAACAGGCCGCAGACCCACAGATCGAGCAAAAGCTGAGCGCGCCGGCAACGGCGACCAAACTGGACCTGTGACGGAGGCGATATCCGCTTGCGGTATTTTCGCGAACGCACCGAGCTGTGGGGGCTCCCCCACAGCTCGGTGAAATCTGAGCGGATACTGATTTTCGCGTAGGCACATATTATAATTTTTCAATATTCGAACCGCTTCCCGGGAAAGTCTGTAGAGACGGCTTGGCCAACGCCTGTATCGTCCGCACCTGATCGAGCCGGGATGAGGCTTTTTCGGCCAACCCGCGCCATGCCGGGGATGTTTCGAGCGCGCCCGCAAGAGAGGACGCCGCAGAAGGGGTCTCGAAGGCGTGCCGCATGCCCTGCGTGACATAGGCCACCGTCTCCGGCCATTTCATCCAGCTCGGGCTAGCGTCGGCAAGGTGGCCGATCCACCTACCAATTCCCCGAAGAAAGCCAGTGACTCCATCGAGCAGATCGGCCCCATGGATGGGCCCGCGCAGGACCTCCACCCCGTCACTCAGCACCGGGGACAAGGCCTCGCGCATCTCGCGATTGCGAAGCGCATCGTGCCGGTTCCATCCCCCCATCTGCGCGGGCGTCTCAAGCCGCTCCAGCATGACGGGATCCGGATCGACTTGCCGAAGCGCCTCGACAACTCCGCCTGTGGCGATGGCATGGATCAGCTCGGCTTCACGCAAGCGTTTCTGCACGGTATCGTGCAAGCTCAGCTCAAGGCGCCGCTCCTGTTCCTCGGCAAGGCGCCGGGCATCGGCGGCCCGCGCGACGGCAATTGCTTCGTCCTTCTGTGCCTTCAGACGCGATGTCTCGGCCTTCCAGGTTTTGCGGTCCAGACGCCTGCGGCGCGGCCCGGTTCTGGCTTGCCCATGTCGCGCCCCGACCTCGGTATGATAGCGATCCTGCCAATGCCGCATCGCCTGCTTGTAGCTGCGCGAGGGTGAGCCAGACCAGTCTTCGGCGCGGTGCCGATCCTGTTCCCGATGCCCTTCATGGCAGCGCTTGGCATCCATGCGCATATTATCATCCGCACATAATGGAACGGCGAGGACATGCACATGCGGATGGGTTTCATCGCGATGCTCCACGATGCTGAGCACCTCGGCCCCGTTGCGGGCCGCATCGTCCCTGGCGAAGGCGATCACATCCCGGCGCCAGCGCAGATACTCCGCCTCGTTCATCTCGGCGACGGGATCGGGGAAACTGAAGACGCTGGCGATCATCACATGTGTGTCCGCGCGGATCGCGCGCAGCACAGCCTTGCGGTCGGGCTGTTCCTTGCGCAGGCGGCGCAGCAGCTTGTTCTGCTCGGTCACGCGCTGCTCGATCAGATCTACAACCTCGGAGGGGCGCATCCCGTCAAGAAGGGTGGCAGGCAGGGGGTGGGCCACATGCGGGCACGCCCCCTCCAGCCGCTCGTTTTCATGCGCGATGTCGCGCACCGAGCGGCTCTGGCTGTTGCCCTTGCGCGAATAGGTCTGCTTGTGGGCAAAGATGGACTTTTCCGGGCGATCAGACACGGCGCCCATCTGGTCCAAAACCAGCGTCTTCTGCCTCGGACACACTGACCAAGCCGCGTTCAATTGCTGCACGTACTTGCTTTGCGGGTATCACACGACAAAGGTCATGCCGTGACTTGATCCAGTCAACGACCTGAGCACCTCCCCGAAAATTGGACAGTGACGGAAGCTACGATCTGACGTCTGCTGGTCTCCAAGAACGAGGAGATCAGAACATGTCGAAACGCAGAAATCACGACGCGGGCTTCAAGGCTCGCG
>NZ_SAVB01000038.1 GCF_004022265.1 Paenirhodobacter ferrireducens | reverse complement strand
ACCTGAAACACATTCTTCGCCAGATCGAGCCCGACCGTGATAATCTCCGACATGACCGCTCTCCTTTGTGGATCCTCGCAAACCCACCTTGGCACACAGATGCCGTCGGGGGGCGGTTACAGCATCAAGGCCTCTCGAAACCACGTCTGGAGCTATGACTTCGTGCATTGCCGTACGGAGGATGGAAAGGTCTTCCAGACGCTCAACATCCTGGATGAACCCAGCCGGGAGTGCCTGGCGATCAGGGTGAAGCGTAAGCTGAACTCAGGTGACGTGATCGACGCCCTGAGTGACATGTTCATCATGCGGGGCGTGCCGGCTTACATCCGGTCAGACAACGGCCCGGAGTTCGTGGCGCAGGCAGTTCAGGACTGGATTGCCACCGTCGGCGCGAAGACCGCTTACATCGAGCCTGGGTCACCTTGGGAGAACGGATACTGCGAGAGCTTCAATGCCAGGTTCCGCGATGAACTGCTCAACGGCGAGGTCTTCTACAGCCTTCGGGAAGCGCAGATCCTGAACGAACAATGGAGGAAGCACTACAATACGAAGCGTCCACACAGTGCATTGAACTACCGCCCTCCAGCCCCTGAACCATCGTCCCGATGGACCCGAGGCCGGGCATGCACTAACACTCAAACCGGACCACTTAGGTGGGGCTGATCAAACCCGGTCTCCGGCATCAGCTGGATGAATGTCGGGGGTCACAGCAGACCCTAGATGCCTTCGTGCTTCATTTATCTTTTCCGGTGGCCCCTTGTGCGGGTTCGGCGCCCGGCCCCTTCGGCTCGGTCTCGACCGAGGTCGGCGCACTCTCTCCTGCAAGCTCCTCTATCGAGCCCGACCGTGATAATCTCCGACATGACCGCTCTCCTTTGTGGATCCTCGCAAACCCACCTTGGCACACAGATGCCGTCGGGGGGCGGTTACAGCATCAAGGCCTCTCGAAACCACGTCTGGAGCTATGACTTCGTGCATTGCCGTACGGAGGATGGAAAGGTCTTCCAGACGCTCAACATCCTGGATGAACCCAGCCGGGAGTGCCTGGCGATCAGGGTGAAGCGTAAGCTGAACTCAGGTGACGTGATCGACGCCCTGAGTGACATGTTCATCATGCGGGGCGTGCCGGCTTACATCCGGTCAGACAACGGCCCGGAGTTCGTGGCGCAGGCAGTTCAGGACTGGATTGCCACCGTCGGCGCGAAGACCGCTTACATCGAGCCTGGGTCACCTTGGGAGAACGGATACTGCGAGAGCTTCAATGCCAGGTTCCGCGATGAACTGCTCAACGGCGAGGTCTTCTACAGCCTTCGGGAAGCGCAGATCCTGAACGAACAATGGAGGAAGCACTACAATACGAAGCGTCCACACAGTGCATTGAACTACCGCCCTCCAGCCCCTGAACCATCGTCCCGATGGACCCGAGGCCGGGCATGCACTAACACTCAAACCGGACCACTTAGGTGGGGCTGATCAAACCCGGTCTCCGGCATCAGCTGGATGAATGTCGGGGGTCACAGCAGACCCTAGATGCCTTCGTGCTTCATTTATCTTTTCCGGTGGCCCCTTGTGCGGGTTCGGCGCCCGGCCCCTTCGGCTCGGTCTCGACCGAGGTCGGCGCACTCTCTCCTGCAAGCTCCTCTGAGGAATTGGTGGGTGACGACGCCTCGTGATCTTCCGATTGCCGACGTTCCTTGATCGCGCTGGGCGGTTCCGGCAACGGCGCCTTGTAATAGAGCTGCATCGCTTGGGAAACATCGGCGTCAAGCGCATGGGGGAGGTCGTTGCGGGCCTGTTCGACAAGGGAGTCGATGATCCGCTTTGCTTCCAGCGGTGTCATCATGTAGCCACGAAAAGCGTTGTGGAATTCGGCCTGGGCGTTCGCGGCGAACTTGTTTCTGCTGTCCAGAGACCAACGCACCGAGCCGCCGTTGTAGATCAGCGCGAATAGGCAGCGTCTGACTTGCGCTTCATCTCCGTATTGGAAGAATCTGAATCGATAGGCCAGTCGGATAAGCCGGCCCTGCTCGGGCGAGACCGCCGTCGCACTCTGCTTGTAGTCAATGGAGAAGATGAGATTGTTGTAGAGCGCGGAAATCTGCCCGTTATGCGCGCCGATCTTCGCATTGTTCGCCATCATCGCGGCAGTGCCGCCGTAATTCTTGTTGAGCACGCTCACCACCGTGGCAGCGGTAGTCCCGGTGCCACGCACGCTATGCTGCCGCACGAGACTCTTGATTATCTGCGTGCGATCCTTCTCGGGAACTAACCAGAGAAGATCGCCCGAAGTGGCTGTAAAGACATGGTTCGACGCCGCCCTCTCCTTGTCGATTGTATAGAAATTCATCCGTTTGCAGGCGGCCCCAAGAAGGGCGACGACGTCCGGGTGGTTCGAGAAAGAAGCCTTCTGTTCAGGATCTAGATTGGCGCTCTTCCAGGCCTCGAGGTTTCTCAGCGTCGAGGGGGGAAGAACCGCCCGGCAATTCTCCAAAGTTTCAACATTCTTATTGAATTTCGTAATCTTCTCGGCGCGCTCCCGTTCTTCTTTGCGCCGCTTGCGATCATCCTGAAAATCCGCAAGCCGCTGGGCCGCGATCTCGCCCTGAATCTTGAGTTTCCCGCCCAGATCCTTGGCTTTGATCGACAGGTCTGCCGCGGCCTTCTGCGAGAAAATGCGGCCTTTCTTCAGCAAGTCGTCGATCTTTGCCAAAATCGTCTCCATTGACTGAAATTATTTATATTCGTGAAGAGACTTGCATATGCTGTAACCTAAAGCAAGCGCCTGTGCCTTGCCGCTATCCCTTATACGCCCCGTCTCCTTGCCCCGTGGGAATGCCAGAATGGCATGGACGGGGTGCTTTCCATCCTGAACTTAGGCTCAGGTCTCGTTCTGGCGTCATAGCCAGAACGAGACCGTTGCGGCGAGCATGATCGCGGAGAAGAAGGTTTCCGGGCAGCGGTCGTATCGCGTGGCGACGCGCCGCCAGTCCTTCAATCGCCCGAACATGATCTCGATGCGGTTGCTCCGTTTGTAGCGCCGCTTGTCGTATTTCACGGCCTTCTTGCGAGACTTCCGGCCGGGAATGCAGACCTTTATCCCCTTGTCTTTCAACGCTTCTCTGAACCAATCGGCGTCATAGCCTCGATCGGCGAGCAGCCAGCCTGCTTTCGGCAGGTCGCCCAGCAGCGCCGCGGCACCGGTGTAATCGCTGACCTGCCCGGCCGACATGAAAAACCCGATCGGCCGCCCCTTCGCATCCGCGACCGCGTGCAACTTGGTGTTCATGCCCCCTTTGGTGCGCCCGATCTGGCGTCCGCGCCCCCCTTTTTGACGCACAGGCTCGATGCCGTGCGGTGCGCCTTGAGATACGTCGCGTCGATCATGATCGTCTTGTGCTCGGCACTCTCAGCGGCCAGGCCCACCATGATCCGGGCGAAGACGCCATTGTCGCTCCAGCGCTTCCAGCGGTTATAAAGGGTCTTTGCCGGGCCGTAGTCTTTCGGCGCATCGCTCCAGCGCAAGCCATTGCGATTGATGAAAATTATACCGCTGAGGACGCGCCGATCATCAACGCAGGGCTTGCCATGGCTCTTGGGAAAGAACGGCTTGAGGCGCTCCATCTGGGCGTCCATTAGCCAGTAAAGATTGCTCATCTATCAGGTCTCCTTGCAGAGCCTGAATCACGCCAATAGCCTGAAATCAATGGGTCCTGAGCCTAGCGTGCCCGCGGAACTGATCAGTTCCTTCAGGGACAGCCTCAGCGCTTCATGAAGATGTTGCCGCAACATATGCAGGTTGCATGCAGTGCTATCAAATCTCGCAAAACGGTAAAAACCGCTAGAAATTCGTGCTTCCGTTAGCGAAGGTTGCCTGATCGAATTGTAGTGTACCATGATCGTAAATGGGGAGGGATTCAAGCCTTCCTGCGTGTCGCTTTAGGTTTTTGATGGAGGCAGAGTTGGACGATTTGGGCCTGGACATCGAGGATACGCCCTATATGGGCGGCGGCACGCTGGCGGAGAAGCTCGACCGAGCCCGGATGGAGCTTCTGGACCTGTCGGCGCGCAACCGGCTCCTCAACATGCCGAAATCGGCGAAGGCCGCGAAGAGCATCGAGGTCGTCGATGAGCGCAGCAGCGAGATTTTCCGTCTCCTTGTCGGCGAAACCAAGGCGTTCACCTTCCTTCCCGGCCTTCCCTCCAGAAAGTCCGCCCAGCCATCTGATGGCGAGGACGAGGAGCGCAGCGCCGAGGAGGATTCGGACGTTATCCAGGATCTGGCCCTTCCCGAGGATGACGAACTCGATGAGCGCGGCATCGCGGGTCGCCATGCGGATACGCGCCTTCAGACCCGGTTTACCCCGGAAGGGCTGCAGAAGCGGCTGTTGGATCTTTACTACGATGCGCGGACTCTGGAGGACGAGCAGGGCGTAAACGTCCTTTACTTGGCCCTAGGCGCACTTCGCTGGGTCGATCCCAATGACAAGAAGAATATCCGTCACGCGCCGCTGTTGCTGATCCCGGTCTCGCTGGAGCGTGGCACGGCCGGGGAACGGTTCCGCCTGCGGGCGCGGCCAGAGGATTTCGCGACAAACCTGTCGCTCGAGAATTTCCTAGATCGGATTCATGGGATTCGGCTGCCTGAGGTTGAAATTTCCGAAGCCTTCGACTTGCAGGCATATTTCGACGCGGTGGGCGCTTCGCTGGAGGGCAAGGAGGGCTGGGGTGTCGAACCGGACATGGTGGTCCTGGGGTGCTTCTCCTTCGCCAAGTTCATGATGTATCACGACCTCGATCCCGCCACCTGGCCGACCGAGGCATCGATCACATCGAAACCTTTGCTGAAAGGGTTGCTGGCCGACGGCTTCGAATCCGGTGAGCCTCTTCATCCGGACGATCAGCCGATTGACCAGATCATTCCGCCGGCTGAACTCCATCATATTCTCGACAGCGACAGCTCGCAGACCTTGGCGATCCACGAGGTGCGGATGGGCCGTAACCTAGTCATCCAGGGGCCGCCCGGCACCGGTAAGAGCCAGACCATTGCCAACCTGATCGCGGCGGCGGTGGCGGATGGGAGGACCGTGCTGTTCGTGGCCGAAAAGATGGCCGCGCTGGAGGTGGTGAAGCGCCGCCTGGATGCGACCGGGGTTGGTGCTGCCTGCCTGGAACTGCACAGCCGCAAGGCCAACAAGAAGGCAGTTCTGGAGGAGATCAAGCGAACTTGGGAAAACGGCGCCCCGCGCACGGCGGACATCGGCTCGCTGAACACCCGTCTGGGAGAATTGCGCGATGAACTGAACGGCCATGCGACCCGTATGCACAAGCGTGACCGGGTCTCCGGCCTGACGCCATATCAGGTTATCGGCCAGTTGGTGCGGCTCCGCTCCTCTGGTGAGCAGCCGAATGATATCAGGCTCGATCGGCCAGAGGACTGGACTCGTGACGGCTTCGAGGAGCGGCATGGGATTCTGCGCGAATTGGTCGAGCGCGTCCTGGAGATCGGCAACCCGTCTCAGCACATATGGTATGGCGTGGAACTCGTCAGCGTCACGCCCATGGAGGTCGAACGGCTGACCACACGCCTTGCCGCAGCCGCAGCAACCAATGGAGATATCGAAGCTTTCTCTGCCCGGCTGGCGACGATGCTTCATGCCGAAGCACCGCGCACCGGCAAGGAGCTAGAAGCGCTGATCGGCCTTGCCCGCCGCATCGCGGCGGCACCCTTGACGCGCGAAGCGCTCGCTTCCGGCAAGTGGTCGGATATTTCCGCGCTGGAGGAGATCCTGCGGAACGGTGAACTGGTAAGCGAAATTCGTCAGGTGCTTCGGAGCCGGATCAAGGGCGATACCTGGCATTGTGAAAATCTCGATGCGAGAGAACCGCTCAGGGCACTTCCTGCGACGACCGTGGAGTCGGATTTCGGGATCATTGCCGAATTGGCCAGCAGGTTGCCGCCCGCGCTCGAAGCCGCACGTGACCTTGCCAAGCGGCTGGGCGAGGCGTCACCCGATACGATCGACGAGATTGTGACGCTTGTCCGGGTAGCTGAACGTGTTGCCATGGCCCCGATAGCACCGCCTGCCGCGCTGGCGGATCCGATATGGGAACAGCACCCCGGATTGCCAGCGGATCTCGTCTCGGCGTTGCGTGAATATCAGGATGCGAAAGCGGAACTTGACGGCAAGGTCGTGGAGGCGGCCTGGAACACGGATCTGACCGCGGCGCGCAATGTGCTTGCCGCGCACGGAACCGGTTTCTTCAAGAGTTTCAGCGGCGAATGGCGGCGCGCAAACCGGCTTGCGCGATCCTGCCTCGCCAATCCGGCCCAACCGCTCGAGGCGACGCTGACCCAGTTGGACCGGCTCAAGCAAGGAAAGGCCGCGCGGGCTGAGATCGCGAAAGACGAGGCGGCAGGCCGTTCGGCTTTCGGCGGACTTTGGCGCAGAGAGCGTTCCGACCCCTTGCAACTTGCCGCGGTCGTGGAATGGCAAGCCGGCTTGGGTGAGGCCGGAAAATCGGTTCGACGTATCGTCACGCGCGAGCCGGAGCGGGAGGAGGTATCCAGGCTCGTCGACCATCTGGCGGGCCTTGCGGCGATCCGGGAGGCAGCGGATCACCTGATCCGCTTGCTGGGGAGTCCGGTAAATGTGACGGCGGATGTCCTTGCGCATCGTGCTGCGGAACTGACTGTTGCGGATCGGGCAACCTCCGGTCTTTTCGAACAGTTGCCTCCCAGTCTGGGAGAACGCTTGGCGCTCCTCGATCGTCTGGACGAGGGCCGACGCTCCGAACGGTTGCTCGGTGAAGGTGAACCCAGCGCCAGCGCGGCTTTTGCGCCGCTCTGGGCCGGCGCCGATTCCGACTGGCGTCAGCTGCGAGTCGCTACGAAGTGGGTCGCCGATAATTCCGATCTTGTCGAATTGGGCGGACAGGTAGAGGAACGCGAGGCGACCGCAGAGCTGGCCGACGAAATAGAGACGCGATCCACCGGTTTGGGTGCGGATCTCGACAAGCTCGCGGCCGATCTCCATCTTGACCTGGCGGGATCTTTCGGCGCCGATCTGGACGATGTCCCGATGACAGCGCTCACCGCGCGACTTCGGGACTGGAGCGGCGCAGGCGAGAGCCTTTTTCAATGGACCGCCTATCGCGATCGCGCCGGACGGGGGCGGCAACTCGGCTGCGTCGACGTGGTGGATCGTCTGGAAGACGGGCGGCTCGAACCGGGCCGGATCATTCCCTCTTTCGAGATGGCCTATTACGAGGCGCTGCATAACGGACTGATTGCTGCAGACCCTGACCTTGCGCACTTCGATGGTGCGCTCCATTCCAGAAAGGTGGCGGAATTCGCCGAGTTCGACCTGCAGCGCATCCGGGTGTCCGCCGATGAAACAGTTCGCGCCCATTACCGGCGCGTGCCGCCGCGGGATGGCGGTGCGATCGGCCCGCTCGGGGTGCTTCGCAACGAATTGCAGAAGCGGCGAGGCCATATGCCGATCCGCAAACTGGTCGAAAGGGCAGGACCGGCACTTCAGGCGCTCAAGCCGGTATTCATGATGAGCCCGCTTTCGGTTGCGCAGTTCCTCGCGCCCGGCGCAGTCGAGTTCGATCTGCTGGTCATGGACGAAGCAAGCCAGATCCAGCCGGTCGATGCGCTCGGCGCGGTGGCCCGTGCCAGGCAGGTCGTGGTCGTGGGCGATCCTCGCCAGCTGCCGCCGACGGCATTCTTTGCCCGAATGACCGGAGGCGACGACGAGGACGAGGATGATGGCGGCCGGGTCACGGATATCGAAAGCATCCTTGGCCTTTTCACCGCGCGCGGCCTGCCGATGCAGATGTTGCGCTGGCATTATCGCAGCCGGCACCAGTCGCTGATCGCGGTCAGCAACCGGCAGTTTTACGAGAGCAAGCTTTTCGTGGTTCCCAGCCCCTACACGGCAGAGGCGGGGATGGGGCTTCGCTTCCACCATATTCCTGATGGGCTTTTCGACGCGGGCGGCAAGCGCTGCAACCAGGTCGAGGCGAAGGTGGTGGCGCGGGCGATCATCGAACATGCGCTGTCGCATCCGGATCTTTCGCTCGGTGTGGCGGCCTTCTCGGTGGCGCAGCGCCGGGCGATCCTGGATGAACTGGAACTGTTGCGGCGCGCTCATCCGGAAACGGAAGGCTTTTTCCATTCCCATCCCTCGGAGCCGTTCTTCGTCAAGAACCTGGAAAACGTCCAGGGCGACGAACGGGACGTGATCTTCATCTCGGTCGGCTACGGCCCGACCGTGCCGGGCGGACGGGTGCCGATGCGCTTCGGGCCGCTCGGGTCAGAAGGCGGAGAACGCCGCCTCAACGTGCTGATCAGCCGTGCAAAGCAGCAGTGCGAGGTCTTCTCGTCGATGACGGACGAGGATATCGATCCGGATTTCGCCCAATCCCGCAAAGGCGTGTTCGCCTTCCGGATGTTCCTGCATTTTGCCCGCACCGGCAGTCTTGCTATGGGCGAGGCGACTGGCCGGGACCGCGACCGCGTGTTCGAGGAGCAAGTCGCCAAGGCGCTGCACGAGCGTGGCTACCATGTCCACCGGCAGGTCGGCTTGGCAGGCTTCTTCATCGACCTCGCAGTTTCCGATCCGGATCGGCCGGGGCGCTATCTTCTGGGGATCGAATGCGATGGCGCCGCGTATCACGATGCGCTTTCTGCACGGGATCGCGACCGGCTCCGGCAGTCGGTTCTGGAAAGCCACGGCTGGCACATCCACCGTATCTGGAGCACGGACTGGTTCCAGCGGCCGCAGCAGGAACTGGCTCGTGTGATCAGCGCGATCGATGCCGCCAAAGCGGACGACGCGGCCCGGGAGGTGAGGCGTCAGAAGCCCACGGTCCGGATCACCGCCCAGGACGTTGGTGACTATACGCTGATGGGGGTCGAGATGGGCGAGGAGGCCGAGACCATCACACCGGAGGTATCGGCGCCGAATCTCTATGAGGAAACCGTGCTGGAACGGGCACCGCACCACCTTGGCGAACTCCATGAACTGCCCAGGGAGGTGCTGGTCTCCTATGTCGAGCGCGTGGCCGAGGTCGAAGGACCAATTCATGTCGACGAGGTGGTAACCCGGATTCGGGAATCCTGGGGCCTGAAAAGAGCCGGAACCCGTATACGGGATGTCATCGGTGCTGCCGTCGATGTCGCTGCCCGCAAAGGCTCCATTCTCCGCAATGGCGACTTCGTTTTCATCGACGGGCGCCAGGCAGTATTGAGGGATCGCTCAGCCGTTACCTCGCTGGGGCTGCGCAAGCCGGAGGCCATCCCGCTCGACGAAATTGCGGCTGGGGCAGTGGCCCTCGCGGCGGCCAACTATGGCGCTCCTGCGGATCAGTTGGTCACCGAGATCGCGCGCGGCCTTGGTTTCAAGGCAACAAGCGACGGGATCAAGCGGAGGATCGCTGACGGGATAGAACTGGCGCAGCGAGACGGGCGGCTGGAAGAGCAGAATGGACTGCTTCAGGCGGCATCGGTGCCAGTGGAGACGGGTTGAGGCGAGGTGATCAACACGGCCCGGAGCCCGGATGCCGAGCATCTATTCCAGGTGCCTTCAGAAGTGTCCATGAGGGAGCGGGCAGGTCATGCTGTGACCCCTGACCTGCCACTGAACTTTCATCCAGCCGCGACCGGAGCCCGGTTGGTATTTACGCCGATCGACGCGGGTTGAGCAATCGCCCGACGCGCGGAGCTTTCATCTCGCGCATCGGGGCGGGCGATTGCGGTGGTCAGGGCCCGCGCGTAGTCAGCCGGGGTTTGGTAATCCAATGCCGAATGGGGACGCTCGGTGTTGTAGTCTGCGGCCCAAGCCGCGATCACGACGCGCGCATGTGCCAGGTTGCGGAACATTGTCTCGTTGAGCAGCTCGTCGCGCATTCGCCCGTTGAAGCTTTCGACGAAACCGTTTTGCATGGGTTTGCCCGGCGCGATGTAGTGCCACTCGATCCGGTGCTCGGAACACCACCGCAGGATGGCGTTACTGGTCAGCTCCGTCCCATTATCGCTGACAATCATGCCGGGTTTACCGCGACGCTCGATCAGGGCCGTCAGTTCACGCGCCACACGGCGCCCCGAGATCGAGGTGTCCGGGATCGCCGCGAGGCATTCCCGGGTGACGTCGTCGACCACGTTGAGCACCCGAAAGCGCTGGCCGCCCGCGAACTGGTCATGGACGAAATCCAGCGACCAGCGCGCATTGGGCCGCGCCTCGACCAGGATCGGGGCTCGCGTCCCAATAGCCTTGCGCCGGGCCTTTCGCTTGCGCACCGTCAGCCCTTCCTCGCGGTAGAGCCGATAGATCCGGTTTAGGCCGGAAGGCTCACCCTCGCGCCGTAGCAGCACGAAGAGGCGCCGATAGCCGAACCGCCGACGCTCGTTGGCCAACTCCCGCAGCCGTCCGCGCAGCACCGTGTCCGGCGCGCGCTGCGCTTGGTAGCGGACCATCTTGCGATCCGCCCCGGCAATCCGACACGCCCCCCGTTCCGATAGCCCGAGAAGGGCCTTCAGATGCGCGACCGCCTCGCGCTTCACGGCAGGCGTCACCACTTTTTTGAAACCAGTTCCTTCATCGCGGCCAGATCGAGCATCTGCTCGGCCAGAAGCTTCTTCAGCTTCGCGTTCTCATCCTCAAGCGTCTTCAGCCGCTTGACCTCAGACACCGTCATGCCGCCGAACTTGGCCTTCCAGTTGTAGAAGGTGCCTTCCGACATACCGTGCTTGCGGCACAGGTCAGCGCACTTCGCGCCTGCCTCGTGCTCGCCAAGGATGCCGATAATCTGTTCGTCCGTGAATCTCGTTCGCTTCATTGTCCGTCCTCAGGTTGGGCCGGACTCTAATCGACGGTGGAGGAAAAATCCCGTGGCAGGTCACCCCTACACAAAGCAACCGGCCCCCGCTGATGCTGGAACATCCACGAGGGCCTAACCATACCGATCTCGGCTAGGAGACCTACATGGCTACTTTCTTCGCTAGCACGCCGTTTGGCGTGACGGAAGCATCGCGCGACGCGTTTTCTCACACACCCATCTCGCGTCGGTTCACACATCTGAACATCGCGCTCTCGAAGTACATCGAGTTCGAACGCGACCTGGAAACGGCTGACTGCTTCGACCTCGCATTCCAGGCTTGGACAGCCGACGCCGAGATGGCGCGGGAGGACGTGTTGCGCGTGACGGACGCGATCACCGCGTCCCCGCTCGAGCGTCTCGAGGACCGGCCTCTGAAGCGTTCGGCTCTGCTCACGCGGTCGCTGATCGTGAGCGATAACGAGGCCGAGTTCACCGCGCTCCATCGCTTGCTCGACAGCTTCGCTTCGCTCTTCGCCTGCTGCGCTTCCGGCGCCGTGGGGGCGCGCGTGCAGCAGATGCTGGAGACCTGCCACTCCCACCTCGACGCCATTGCCGATCTTGG
>NZ_SAVB01000037.1 GCF_004022265.1 Paenirhodobacter ferrireducens | reverse complement strand
TCGAATAGTCGGGCACGGGCCAGTCGAGCCCGGCCATCTCGATCAAGCTCGCCACCAGACCGTTCGCCAGTGGGCTCGGACCAATGGCGCCTCACTGGCTCACTCTGAGCGAAGCGGCAGGCCGAACAACACTTTCAACGTCAGACAGGTCTGAATGGCGCTGTCGGAGAAGGTCTCGGGGTGGCCGCGCTTGACAGCTCGCTCGGCCCGCCAAGACATTTCCGGATCGAACCAGACGGACAACGATCCTCGCCGCTTCAGCGAAGCGTTATAGTCGGACCAGTTCGTCGTGCGGTAGCGGGTGTTGGCAGGCTCTGGCATGCCAACGCATCTAACCATCAGGATTCTCAAGGTGAATCCCTCTCACTGATATGTGCAACAAGCCC
>NZ_SAVB01000036.1:2500-6070 GCF_004022265.1 Paenirhodobacter ferrireducens | reverse complement strand
AGCCGGCGCGCGATCCGCGCCGGGCGGGTCCTGGCCGGTCTCCGGGAGCGCCTGCTCCACCCTGCCCTCCTCGACACCTTCATCGAGGAATACCGCACGGCCTGGAACGCGGCGCAAGCCGACACGCAGGCCGCGCGCGCAAGGGCCGAGCGGGAGCTCGCCCAAGTCGAGAAGAAGATCGCCGGTTTTCTCTCGGCGATCGAGGACGGCCTGTATCACTCCTCGATCAAGGAGAAGATGGCGGTGCTCGAGGATCGAAAGCGGACCCTCACAATCCAGGTTGCGGAGGCGCCGGAGCCGGCCGTCCTGCGGATGCACCCGAGCCTTGGCGATCTCTACCGCCAGAAGATCGGCGATCTGGTCAATGCCCTGTCAGATCCCGTGGTTCGGGTTCAGGCCGCTGAAGCGATGCGCAGTCTGATCTCCGAGATCCGGATGATCCCGGCATCGGACGCGCCCGATGGGCACAGGATCGAGCTCAGCGGTGATCTTGCGGGGATCCTGGCGTTGTCGGAACCAGATATGCAAAAGTCCCCGCGGTTGGCGAGGGGTTGTCATTCTATCGAGTCGGGAACGTTGGTTGCGGGGGCAGGATTTGAACCTGCGACCTTCAGGTTATGAGCCTGACGAGCTACCGGGCTGCTCCACCCCGCGACCTGGATCATGCGTTGCATGACCTTTTGTGCCCCGAGGGCTTTTTGAGCTTATCGGGGATTGGATCGTTTTGAGAGAACGTTGGCTTCTTGCTAGGTTTGGCGGTGACCTACTCTCCCACGTCTTAAGACGCAGTACCATTGGCGTGTTGGCCCTTAACGGCCGAGTTCGGGATGGGATCGGGTGTTTAGCCAGCGCTATGACCACCAAACCGAGGAAGAAGCCATCCTGTCCAAGTCGAGTTGTAACCTGTGTATACCTGCTTTTGATCGTGAGCCTTGCTGCTACTGGATCAAATCAAGCCAATCGGGCAATTAGTACCGGTCAACTGAACGCGTTACCGCGCTTACATCTCCGGCCTATCGACGTGGTGGTCTTCCACGGCCCTCAAGGGATACCTAGTTTCTGGGGGGGCTTCACGCTTAGATGCCTTCAGCGTTTATCCTGTCCGATCATAGCTACCCAGCACTGCCGTTGGCACGACAACTGGTCCACCAGTGGATCGTTCACCCCGGTCCTCTCGTACTAGGGGCAACTCCCATCAAGTATCCTACACCCACGGCAGATAGGGACCGAACTGTCTCACGACGTTCTAAACCCAGCTCACGTACCTCTTTAAATGGCGAACAGCCATACCCTTGGGACCTGCTCCAGCCCCAGGATGAGATGAGCCGACATCGAGGTGCCAAACGATGCCGTCGATATGGACTCTTGGGCATCATCAGCCTGTTATCCCCAGAGTACCTTTTATCCGTTGAGCGATGGCCCTCCCACTTGGGACCACCGGATCACTATGGCCGACTTTCGTCTCTGCTCGACTTGTCAGTCTTGCAGTCAGGCTGGCTTCTGCCATTGCACTCAACGACCGATTTCCGACCGGTCTGAGCCAACCTTCGCGCGCCTCCGTTACGATTTGGGAGGCGACCGCCCCAGTCAAACTCCCCACCATGCAGGGTCCCGGACCCGGATAACGGGCCGCGGTTAGACATCAAGAGTGCGAAGGGTGGTATCTCAAGGGAGGCTCCACGGTGACTGGCGTCGCCGCTTCAAAGCCTACCACCTATCCTGCACATCACAATCCTGATGCCAGTGCAAAGCTAGAGTAAAGGTTCATGGGGTCTTTCCGTCTAACCGCGGGTAGTGTGCATCTTGACACACAGTTCAATTTCGCTGAGTCCACGTTTGAGACAGCGGGGAGATCGTTACGCCATTCGTGCAGGTCGGAACTTACCCGACAAGGAATTTCGCTACCTTAGGACCGTTATAGTTACGGCCGCCGTTTACTGGGGCTTCAATTCGGAGCTTGCACCCCTCCTTTTAACCTTCCAGCACCGGGCAGGCGTCAGACTGTATACGTCGCCTTACGGCTTCGCACAGCCCTATGTTTTAAGTAAACAGTCGCCACCCCCTAGTTTGTGCCCCCCACCCACACTTGCGTGCGAATGGGGCCTCCTTCTCGCGAACTTACGGAGGCATTTTGCCGAGTTCCTTAAACGTGGTTCTCTCAAGCGCCTTGGTATTCTCTACCAGTCCACCTGTGTCGGTTTCGGGTACGATCTTAAAGTGGGGCTATTTCCAGGAACCTCTCAGCAGCCCGATCAATCCGATAAGATCGAACTACCCTCGAGATCCGTCACCACCACATGGCCCAGGAATATTAACCTGGTTCCCATCGACTACGCCTTTCGGCCTCGCCTTAGGGGTCGGCTTACCCTGCTCAGATTAGCTTTAAGCAGGAACCCTTGGACTTTCGGCGAGAGGGTCTCTCACCCTCTTTGTCGCTACTCATGTCAACATTCTCACTTCTGATCACTCCACCGGATCCCTCACAGGCCGGCTTCACAGTCAGAACATTGCCTCCAATGTATCGCGAACGATACTAAGGAGGCAGCGTTCTATATCACAGAACGCTCCGCTACCACGCACATCGCTGTGCATCCAAAGCTTCGGCTCGTGGCTTGAGCCCCGTTACATCTTCGCCGCAGGACCTCTTGACTAGACCAGTGAGCTGTTACGCTATCTTTAAAGGATGGCTGCTTCTAAGCCAACCTCCTGGTTGTTATGGAAGTCCCACATGCTTTCCCACTTAGCCACGAATTGGGGGCCTTAGCTGTTGGTCAGGGTTGTTTCCCTCTTCACGACGGACGTTAGCACCCGCCGTGTGTCTCCCGGATAGTACTCTTGGGTATTCGGAGTTTACTTAGGCTCAGTAAGTCTGTGGGACCCCATCACCCATGTAGTGCTCTACCCCCCAAGGTATTCGTCCGAGGCGCTACCTAAATAGCTTTCGCGGAGAACCAGCTATCTCCGAGTTTGATTGGCCTTTCACCCCTAGCCACACGTCATCCGGACCCTTTTCAACGGGTGTCGGTTCGGACCTCCAGTTGGTGTTACCCAACCTTCATCCTGCACATGGCTAGATCACTCGGTTTCGGGTCTGATCCCACGAACTCATCGCCCATTTAAGACTCGCTTTCGCTGCGCCTACACCTAACGGCTTAAGCTTGCTCGTAAGACCAAGTCGTTGACCCATTATACAAAAGGTACGCCGTCACCGCTCAAGGCGGCTCCGACTGCTTGTAGGCGTCCGGTTTCAGAAACTGTTTCACTCCCCTCGTCGGGGTGCTTTTCACCTTTCCCTCACGGTACTGGTTCGCTATCGGTCAGTAAGGAGTACTTAGCCTTCGAGGGTGGTCCCCCGATCTTCAGACAGGATTTCACGTGTCCCGCCCTACTTAATACGTCCGATCAAACTTCGCATACGGGGCTGTCACCCATATCGCTGGCCTTTCCAGACCATTCTGCTCATTCTCACGGCTCGGCTGGTCCCCGTTCGCTCGCCACTACTAGGGGAGTATCTATTGATTTCCTTTCCTCCGGGTACTTAGATGTTTCAGTTCCCCGGGTTCGCTCTTA
>NZ_SAVB01000035.1 GCF_004022265.1 Paenirhodobacter ferrireducens | reverse complement strand
ACAAGAACGCCTACTGAGAAAGGACGCATCCCATGTGGTACTTCGCCTGGATCCTCGGCCTCCCCCTCGCAGCCCTCATCGCCGTCGCAAACGCAATGTGGCTCGAAATGCTCAACGATCGGAAGATGATCGGCGGTCACGACCCGAAGTCGTGACCCCACCCCCTTCGCGGCGGATGTCCAGCCGTCGCGCAGCCCTGACCGCGTCCCTTTGGTCTTGGGTTCACTCGCCGCCCGGGTCTCCTTACCCCGGGCGGCCTTTTCATTCCGCCTCGCCGCCCTCGCGCCGCGCCGCCAGCTTGCGCGCCAGCGTGCGCCGGTGCAGGCCGAGCCGCCGCGCCGCCTCGGAGATGTTGAAGTCAGCCTCGGCGAGGGTGCGCTGGATCAGCTCCCATTCCTGCTCGCGCAGCCCGGTCTGCGGCGCCTCGATCTCGGGCAGGACCTCGCCCGCGCGATGACCGAAAGCGGCCTCGATCTCGCGCGCGGTGGCGGGTTTCGCAAGGTATTGCGTCGCGCCGAGCTTGATCGCCTCGACCGCGGTCGAGATCGCCGCAAAGCCGGTCAGCACGACGATCCGGGTCTCCGGGTCGCGCGCGGCCAGCCCCTGCACCACACCGAGCCCCGAGCCCTCGGCCAGCTTCAGATCGACGATCGCATGGGTCGGCGGGTGGCGCCGCGCGGTCTCGAGCGCGCCCGCCTCGCGCGCGGCGACCTGCACCTCGTAGCCGCGGCGCAGGAAGGATTCGGCGAGCGTCGCGGCAAGGCGCGCGTCATCCTCGACGATCAGCAGGCGGCGGGGGGCGTCATCGGTCATGCAAGGTCTCCGTCGCGGTCGAGGCGCGGCAGGGTGATGCGGATCACCGCGCCCCTGTCGCTGTTGGCAAGCTCCATCCGCCCGCCCAGACGGGCAAGCGCGTTGCGGGTGAGGAAAAGGCCCAGCCCCCGCCCGGCCTCGGGGCTGCCCGAGACGAAGGGCGCGCCGGAATGGTCGAGCACCGCGGGCGGAAAGCCCGGACCGCGGTCGGTCAGGGTGAAGACGATGTCCCCGGCGGTGACCGACAGCGTGGCCGTCAGCGTGCCCGGCGCCGCCGCCTCGGCATTGTCGAGCAGGTTGAGCGCCGCCGCCTCGAACATCGGTTCGGTCAGGAAGCGCGCCCGCGTGCCCGGAGCGATGGTGAGCGGCACCGCGGGACGGTCGCGTGTCGTGCTCCAGAGCGCGAGCAGGCGACGGAATTCGGTCTCGGCGCAGGCCTCGGCGGCGGCCTCGAAACGCTCGCGGCCGGCGGCGCGCAGGGTGCGGCTGACGATCTCGCGGCAGCGCTTCACCTCGGCGATCATCGCGCTCAGCGCCGCGCCGCGGGCGGGTTCGTCGGGCAGGCCCAGATCGGCCCAGTCATCGAGGGTGACGGCAAGCGTGGTCAGCGGCGTGCCGAGCTCGTGCGCCATGCCCGAGGCCAGAAGGCCGAGCCCCACCAGCTGATCGGCCTCGGTGCGTTCGCGGCGCAACGCCTCGATCGCGGCGGCGCGGGCGGCGAGATTCGCGCGCAGGCGCAGGGTGAACCAGCTGAGGATGGTCGAGGCGAGGATGAAGGCGAGAAAGATCGCTCCGCCGTCGCGCCCGGGCGACGCGGGAAACAGTGTCAGTCCCCAGACGCAGGCGTTCGCCAGCAGGTAGATCGGCAGCGCCCGCGACGGCGCGCAGAGCGACACCGCGAGCATCACCGGCACCAGCAGCAGCAGCGTGAAGGGGTTCTGCGCACCCCCCGAGAGCGCCAGCAGCACCGTGCCCGCAAGGGTGTCAAAGCCCAGCTGCGCGGCAATCACCCAATCGGGCACCGGCGGCCCCTTCGGCCGCAGCGAGAGCGCCGTGAGCAGGTTGAAGGCGACGAGCAGCGCCGAGACCGTCGCCATCTCGCCGCGCGGCAAGTCGATGCCCAGCACCTGCGCGGCATAGACGGTGGCGGCGAACTGACTGGCGATCGCCACCCAGCGGATCTGCACCAGCAGCCACGCGGTGTCATGCGCGGCGACATGCTCTGGGTCGGGCCGCTGCGGGGCGGCGGGCGGAACCGGGCTCATCGCCTCTCCCTCGGGATGGCCTCCGCAGCCGGAGGCGGACAGTGGCGCGGCAGCCCTGCCCCCGCACCGGCCCGAGACTTGACCGATATGTCCGGCCGGCGCAACCGCCCGCGATGCCGCAGCGGCGCAGGCCGGGTTCAGACCTGATAGTAGTCGCGATACCAGTCGACGAAAGCCTTCACCCCCTCGGGCACGCGAGTCTTCGGATGATAGCCGGTGAGCGATTGCAGAAGCGTGGTGTCGGCCCAGGTCGCGGGCACGTCGCCCGCCTGCATCGGCATCAGGTTGCGCTCGGCCACGCGGCCCGTCGCCGCCTCGATCGCGGCGATGTAATCGGTCAATTGCACCGGCTCCGAATTGCCGATGTTGACGACGCGCCAGGGTGCCACCGGCGACAGGCTGTCGCCCTCGGCCACGACGCCGTCCGCGGGGCGCACCGGCACCGCGTCAATCAGCAGCCGGATCGCCTCGACGAGATCCGTGACATAGGTGAAGTCGCGCTTCATGTCGCCGAAGTTGTAAACGTCGATCGGGCGCCCCTCGAGGATCGCCTTGGTGAACTTGAACAGCGCCATGTCCGGCCGGCCCCATGGGCCGTAGACGGTGAAGAAGCGGAACATCGTCACCGGCAGGCCGAAGAGATGGGCATAGGAATGCGCCATCGCCTCGGTCGCCTTCTTCGTCGCGGCATAGAAGGACATCTGGTGATCGGCCTTCATCACCTCGCGATAGGGCATCTCGGTATTCGCGCCATAGGCCGAGGAGGTGGAGGCAAGCAGCATATGCGCCGGCGGGAAGGCGCGCGCCGCCTCGAGGATCTCGAAGGTGCCGACGATGTTGCTTTCGAGATAGGAGCGCGGGTTCTCGATCGAATAGCGCACGCCCGCCTGCGCGGCGAGATGCACAACCACATCTGGGCGGTGTTCCTCGAACAGCCGCATCATCAGGCCGGAGGTCTCGACGCTGTCATTGACCACCGAGAAGCCCGCATTCTGCGCCAGCATCGCCTGACGGCGTTCCTTCAGCGAGACCTCGTAGTAATCCGACAGGTTGTCGAGCCCGACCACCCGCCAGCCCTCGTCGAGCAGCCGCCGGCACAGGTGGAAACCAATGAAGCCGGACGAGCCGGTGACGAGCGCGGTGCGGGGGGGAAGGGCAGCGGACATGAAACCTCCGGACAGAATACCCCCTTCAGTAACGCCTGCGCGCGGCTCAGGCCAGCCTTTGCCGCACGCAAGGAGGGGTCAGCGGATGCCGGCGGCGTCCATCACCCGCGCAAGGCGCTGAATGCCCGCGTCGATCGTCGCCTCGTCCGACATCGAGAAGTTCAGCCGCAGCGTGTTGCGGTTCGAGCCGTCGGCGAAGAAGGCATTGCCGGGCACGAAGGCGACCTTCTCGGTGGCCAGCGCCCGTTCGAGCAGCTTGGCGCCGTCCTCGCCCTCGGGCAGATGCACCCAGATGAACATGCCGCCCTCGGGGCGGGTCCAGCTCACGCCTTTCGGCATGTGCCGCTCGAGCGAGGCGAGCATCGCCTGAAGCCGCGCGCCATAGACCTTGCGCAGCATCGCCACGTGCTCGTCGAACAGCTCCTCGGCGACCTCGGCGGTGACCACCTGGTTCAGCGTCGCGGTCTGCAGGTCGGCCGCCTGCTTCATCAGCACCATCTGGCCGATCACCGGCTTTGCCGCCACCACCCAGCCCACGCGCAGACCGGGCGCCAGCGTCTTCGAGAACGAGCCGCAATAGATCGTCCGGCAGGCCTCGAGATCGCCCTTGCGCGCGATCTCGATCGCCAGCAGCGGCGGATAGGCGGTGCCCGAATAGCGCAGCGCCTGATAGGCCGCGTCCTCGATCACCGCGATGTCGAGCGTTTCCGCCATGTCGAGCACCGCTTCGCGCTCGGCCAGATCCATGGTGACGCCGGTCGGGTTGGCGAAATCGGCAGAGAGATAGGCGAATTTCACCCGCCCGCCCGCGGCTTCGGCATCGGCCGCGATCTCGGCCGGACCGCGGTTCGCCGCCGGGTCGAGCCGGTCATAGCGCGGCTGATAGGCGTTGAAGGCGCCAAGCGCGCCCAGATAGGTCGGCCAGCCGACCAGCGCGGTGTCACTCGGGTCGACGAACAGCTTGCCGAGGTAATCGAGCGCCTGCTGCGAGCCCGCGGTGATCAGCACGTTCTCGGGCGTGCAGGCGATGCCCAGCGTCGCCATATAGCCGACGATCCAGCGGCGCAGCGGCAGATAGCCCTCGGAGGGCGCATATTGCAGCGTGGTGCCCGCCGCCTCGGCCGAGACGGCGCGGGCCATGGCGCGCGCGAAGGCCTCGCGCGGGAACAGCGCCGGATCGGGAATGCCGCCGGCGAAGGAAATGATCTCGGGCTGGTCCAGAAGCTTGAGCAGCTCGCGGATCTCCGAGGCCTTCATTCCTTCGGTCCGCGTGGCAAAAAGATTCGTCAAGGACATGCTTTCCCCCAGATCATCAAGTGGGCTCTCGTCCACCCGGCCGCGGAACAAGTCAATATGGCTGACATGAAATGTGATCAATCCCGCCATGCATGGAGCGCGGATTTTCCATCCCGCCGGCGCAAGGGCCTGCCTCGCCCCTCCCCCTTTCGCGACTGCCCGCATTTTCCGCACGATTGCCCGCGGCATCGGCCGCGCGCCCGCCACGGCCTCCCCCGCGCACGGCTTTTCTTGACGGCCGGGGGGCTGGCCCGGTTTATTTGTATGCAAACGGTTTCGAGACACGGAACCCGCCGTCGCAAGGGCCCCGGACCCGGCCATGGCGCGTACAACAGGGAGCCCGGGAATGACCATCCGCCTTGCCGTCAACGGGCAGGACCATGCCTTCGATCTGCCACCGCAGACCTCGCTGCTCGAGGTGCTGCGCAACGACCTTGGCCTGAACGGGCCGAAATACGGCTGCGGCTATGGCGAATGCGGCGCCTGCTCCGTTCTGGTGGACGGGCAGGCGGCGCGGGCCTGCGTGATGACGCTGGGCGCGGTAGCGGGGCGGGGGGTGACGACGCTCGAAGGCCTTGGCACGCCCGAGGCGCCGCATCCGGTGCAGCGCGCCTTCATCGAGGAAGAGGGCGCGCAATGCGGCTATTGCCTGAACGGCATGATCGTGACGGTGACGGCGCTGCTGCACGACACGCCCACACCCGACCGGGCCACCCTCGCCCGCGCGCTGCGCCACAACCTGTGCCGCTGCGGCACGCATCTCGAGATCCTGCGCGCCGCCGAACGCGCGGTCACGCTGATGGCCGAGGCGCGAAAATGACCGCGCTCGCGATCTGGCGCACCGGCAAGGCCGGGCCCGAGACCCTGCTCGAGATCGACGCCACGGGTGCCGTCACCGGCTTCAACGGCCATGTCGATCTTGGCACCGGCATCCGCACCGCGCTTGGCCAGATCGTCGCCGAGGAGCTCGACCTGCCGCCCGCACGCGTGCGCATGGTGCTGGGCGACACCGCCCGCACCCCCGATCAGGGGCCGACCATCGCTTCGGAATCGATCCAGTTCGCCGCGGTGCCGCTGCGCGCGGCGGCGGCACAGGCGCGGGCGATCCTGCTGGGCCTTGCCGCCACCCGCTTCGGCTGCCCGCCCGAGGCGCTGACGCTCCGCGAGGGCGTGATCACGGGCGGGGCCGGCACCGCCGATTTCGCCGCGCTGCTGGCGAACCAGTCGATCCGCGCCGAGCTCGACCCCGCCGCCCGGGTCAAGACGCCGGCCGAATATCGCACCGTCGGCCGGTCGAGCCCGCGCGTCGACCTGCCCGGCAAGGCCACCGGCACCTGGACCTATGTCCATGACGTGCGCCTGCCCGGGATGCTGCATGGCCATGTGCTCCGCCCGCCCTATGCCGGGCGCGACAGCGGCCCCTTCATCGGCCACAGCCTGCTTGCGATCGACGAGGCCTCGGTCGCGCATCTGCCGGGGCTTGTCGCTATCGTCCGGATCCGCGACTTCCTCGCCGTGGTGGCCGAGCGCGAGGGCCAGGCCCGCACCATCGCCGAGGCGCTGAAGGTCCGCTGGGCGCTGCCGCCCGAGCTGCCGGACCTGAGCGACATCGCCGGCACCCTGCGTGACCTGCCGGCGACGAAGCGGGTGCTGGCCGATCGTGGCGATGTCGAGGGGGCACTTTCCCGCGCCAAGGTGCAGCTTTCCCGCAGCTACAGCTGGCCCTGGCAGATGCACGGCTCGATCGGCCCCTCCTGCGCGGTGGCGCGGATCGAGGCTGGACGGCTCGAGATTTGGTCGGGCACGCAGAACCCGCACATGCTGCGCGGCGACATCGCCCGGCTGATGGAGATGCCCGAGGAGGCGATCGACATCCACCGCCACGAGGCCGCGGGCTGCTATGGCCGCAACTGCGCCGATGACGTCTGCGGCGATGCGGCGCTTCTGGCCCGCGCCGTGGGCCGGCCGGTACGGGTGCAGCTGACGCGCGAACAGGAACACCTGTGGGAGCCGAAGGGCGCGGCGCAGCTGATGGACGTGCGCGGCGGGCTCGGCGAAGATGGCCGCTTCGACGCCTATGATTTCGAGACCCGCTATCCCTCGAACCGCGGACCGAATCTCGCGCTGTTGCTGACCGGGGCGATCGCCCCTTCGCCGCAGCCCTCGGACATGGGCGACCGCACCGCAATCCCGCCCTACCGCATCGAGAACCTGCGCGTCGCGGTCCATGACATGGCGCCGATCGTGCGCGCCTCGTGGTTTCGCGGCGTCTCGGCCCTGCCCAACACCTTCGCGCATGAAAGCTTCATCGACGAGCTGGCGGCCGAGGCGGGCGAGGACCCGGTCGCCTTCCGGCTGCGCCACATCGACGATGCCCGCACCGCCGAGCTGATCCGCCGCACCGCCGAGGAAGGCGGCTGGCAGCCCCGCACCGGGCCGCGGCTGCATGGCGAGGGCGACTTTGCCTTCGGTCAGGGCTTTGCCCACGCGACCTATGTGCACGGCACCTTCCCGGGCGTCGCCGCGGCGCAGGCCGCCTGGATGGCCGAGGTGGCGGTGAACCGGCGCACCGGCGAGGTCAGCCTGACGAAGGTGCTGGTCGGGCAGGATTCGGGGCTGATGATCAACCCCGACGGCGTGCGCCACCAGCTGCACGGCAATGTCGTGCAATCGCTCAGCCGCACCCTGAACGAGGCCGTCACCTTCGACGCGATCTCGGTCGCCGACAGGGACTGGGGCGCCTATCCGCTCGCCCGCTTCGAGGATCTGCCCGAGGTCCGAAGCGTGCTGATCGAGCGCCCCGAGGAGCCGCCCCTTGGCGTCGGCGAAAGCGCCTCGGTGCCCTCGGCCGCGGCGATTGCCAACGCGATCTTCGACGCGACCGGGGTGCGGATGCGCGAGCTGCCCTTCACCCCCGAGCGGGTGCGCGCGGCGCTGGCCGGCGCGCCGATGCCGCGCGCGCTGGCCGCCCCGCCGCCCCGGCGCCGGCCGTTTGCGCGGCTGGCGGCGACGCTCGCCGCGGGGATTGCCGGCGGGCTGATGGCCGGTGCCGTCGCCTTCCCCGCCTTCCGCGCCGAGATCCCGCGCAGCACGCCGCCCGCCGCCGGGCTGTGGTCGGCCGAGAC
The DNA here is from genome assembly GCF_004022265.1 of Paenirhodobacter ferrireducens. Lineage (GTDB taxonomy): Bacteria > Pseudomonadota > Alphaproteobacteria > Rhodobacterales > Rhodobacteraceae > Rhodobacter > Rhodobacter ferrireducens. Next base: position 17,521 of record NZ_SAVB01000035.1, on the reverse strand, counting down.
GCTGGCCCGCGGCCGGCAGGTCTTTGCCGCGGGCGACTGCGCTGCCTGCCACAGTGCCGAGGGCGGCGTGCCGCTGACCGGGGGCCGCGCGATCGAGACGCCCTTCGGCACCGTGCATTCGACCAACCTGACCCCCGACCCGGAGACGGGGCTCGGCGCCTGGTCCTACCCCGCCTTCGCGCGGGCGATGCGCGAGGGGATCTCGCGCGATGGTCATCACCTCTATCCGGCCTTCCCCTACACCGCCTTCGCCCGGCTCACCGAGGACGACATGCAGGCGCTTTACGCCTATATCCAGTCGCTGCCGCCGGTGCGCGCCGAGGTGCCGCCAAGCCGGATGATCGCGCCGGTGAACCTGCGCGGCACGATGGCGGCATGGAACGCAATGTTTCACAACGCCACGCCCTTCACCCCCGACCCGGCGCAAAGCGCGGTCTGGAACCGCGGCGCCTATCTGGTCGAGGGGGCGGGGCATTGCGCCTCGTGCCACAGCCCGCGCAACGCGCTTGGAGCCGAGCGGACGGGGGCCGCGCATCTGGCGGGCGGCACGGTGGGCGGCTGGACGGCGCCGGCACTGAACGGCACCGGGCCGGCCCCCCTCGCCTGGACCGAGGCAGATCTTTACGATTACCTGCGCGACGGCCGCTCAAACCGCCATGGCGCAGCCGCGGGGCCGATGGCCCCGGTGATCGCGGCGCTCGCCGAACTCCCCGACAGCGACATCCGCGCGATGGCGACCTATCTCGCGAGCCTTGCCCCCGCCCCCGCGACACCAGCCCCCGCGGCCGAAACGCTGGCGGCCACGGCGCAAGAGGCGCTCGAGACCGCGACCGATCCGGCCGCGCGGCTGTTCACCGCCGCCTGCGGCTCGTGCCACATGCCCGGGCCGCTGCGCCTTGCCTCGGCCGCCACGGTGCCGCTTGCCTTTTCAAGCACCGTCCATGCCGATCGCCCCGACGGGCTCATTCACGCGATCCTCGAGGGCGTGCCCGCCACACCGGGCGGCGGCGCGTCGATGCCGGGCTTCGGCCCGGCGCTGAGCGACGCCCGCATCGCCGAGATCGCGGGCTTCCTGCGCCGCACCCTCGCCCCCGGGAAACCGGACTGGACCGGGCTTGCCGAAACCGTCGCCCGCGCCCGCGCCACCCGGCACTGACGCGAAAGGGGGCACCGTAAGGCCCCCTTTCCTGTCGTGAGTGGTCTTCTTCGGAACCCGTCAGAACCGGCGCGCGGCCCGCAGCGCTGCGGTCGCCACCGCATCGGGAGCAAAGCCCGCATCCAGCGCCACGCCGAACAGCGCCCGCGCCTCGTCAGCCGAATAGCGGCCAAGGCGCACATCCTCGGCCACCAGCTCGGGCGGGCGGGTGAACGGGTCGCCATAGCCGCCGCCACCCGGCGTGCCGACCCGCACCCGGTCGCCCGCGCTCAGCGGGATGTCCTGCGCCTTCGACAGATGCTCGGGGGTGAAGCTCTCGCCGCCACGGGTGACGGTGACGTGGTTCACCATGCCGTCGCGCCCGCCAAGCGCACCCTGCGGCCCGAAGCGACCGTGGTCCATCACGAAGCTCGCCCGCGCCGTGCCCTTGCGCAGCTCGACCTCGTAATCGAGGCCGAAGCCGCCGCGGTGCCGCCCCGCCCCGCCCGAGCCCTCGCGCAGCGCATAGCGGTGATAAAGCACCGGATAGGCCTGTTCCATGATCTCGACCGGCGGCGCCTTCGAGATGCCGATGGTCGAGCAGCCGTTCGAGATGCCGTCGCCCCCCGACCAGCCGCCATAGCCGCCGCCCGAGATCTGATACATGACGAAGTTGCGCCCCTCTTCCGGCACCGAGCCGCCGAGGGCGAAGTTGCCCGAGGAGCCCGCGGGCGAGGCGGTGACCCGCTCGGGCAGCGCCTCGACCAGCGCGGCAAAGACCGCCTCGGCGATGCGCTGGCTGACCTCGGCCGCGCAGCCCGAGACCGGGCGGGGATATTGCGCGTCAAGGAAGGTGCCGGTGGGGCGGAGGATCTCGAGCGGCTCGAAGGCGCCGGCGGAAATCGGCACGTCAGGGAAGATGTGCCGCATCGCGAGGTAAACCGAGGACAGCGTCGTCGCCAGAACCGAGTTCATCGGCCCCGCGCAGGGCGCCGAGGAGCCGGCGAAGTCGAAGATCAGCTTCTCGCCCGTCGCGGTGATCGTCAGGCGGATCTCCAGCGGCTCGTTCACCACGCCGTCGCTGTCGACATAGGCGGTCGCGGCATAGGTGCCGGGCGCGATCTCGCGGATGCCGGCGCGCATCTGCTCGGCCGCCCGCACCCGCAGCTCGGCGATGGCGGCGCGCACGGTGTCGTCGCCATAGCGATCCAGCAGCCGCGTGAGCCGGCTCTCGCCGACGTAGAGCGCCGCCGCCTGCGCCTTGACGTCGCCGATGCGCTGATCGGCCACCCGGATGTTCGAGCAGATGATGCCGTAGATCTCGGGATCGAGCTTGCCTTCCTTGAACAGCCGAACGGGAGGCAGCCGCAGCCCCTCCTGCTCGACCGCGGTGGCCGAGGCCGAGAACCCGCCCGGCACCGCGCCGCCGGTATCGGGCCAGTGCCCGGTGTTGCTGAGCCAGCAGAAGATCTTGCCATCGCGCCACACCGGCATGGCGAAGCGCACGTCCATCAGATGGGTGCCGCCCAGATAGGGGTCGTTGACGATGTAGATGTCACCCGGTTTCGGCGCGATCGCCCGGCCGTCGGCGATCCATTCGATCAGCGTCCGGGTCGAATACTGCATCGTGCCGACGAAGACCGGCAGCCCCTGCGAGCCCTGCGCGATCAGCGAGCCGTCCTCGGCCGAATAGATACCGTCGGAGCGGTCGTTCGCCTCGGCGATCACCGGCGAGAAGGCGGCGCGCGAAAAGCTCAGGTCCATCTCGTCGCAGACCTGCTGCAGACCGGACTGGATGACCGACAGGGTGATCGGATCGAGGGTCATGCCGCACCTTTCAGGGTGATGAGGATGTTGCCGTCCTGGTCCTGCGCGGCGCTGTCGCCGGGTTCGAGGACGATGGTCGTGTCCATCTGCTCGATGATCGCGGGGCCGGCGATCACTGCCGTCGCCGGCAGGTGGTCGCGCCAGTAGACCGGGGTCTCGACCCAGCCGTCGAACCACACCCGGCGGCTGCCGGTCTGCGCCTCGGCCAGCGTCGCGCGGCGGCCGGCGGCGTCGATCAGCAGGCCGAGGTCGATCTCGGAGCGGCGCCCGATGACCGAGGTGTTGACGTTGACGAGCGCCGGCCGGATCTCGGGCAGCTCGACCTGGAAGCGGCGGAAATAGGCCGCTTCGAACAGCGCGCGCAGCTCCTCGCGCGTGGGCTTCGGGCCCGGCAGCGGCACCCGCAGCAGGTGGGTCTGACCGATGAACTGCATGTCGACCGAGGGGAGCACCCGGATCTCCTCGACCTCGACCGCCTCGGCGTTGATCGCCGCGGTGCCGGTCTCGATCTGCCGGGCAAAGACCGCGTGCAGCGCCTCGATGTCGACAAGGTCGAGCGGCTTGTTCACCGTGTTCACGAAGTCATGGCGCAGATCGGCCACGACGCAGCCAAGCGCGTTGGTGATGCCCGGCCGCGCCGGCACCAGCACCCGCGGCACGCCAAGTTCGCGCGCGATGGCGCTGGCATGGAGCGGCCCGGCGCCACCGAAGGCGAAGAGCGCGAAATCGCGCGGGTCTTCGCCGAGGCTGATCGAGACCATGCGCACCGCATCGGCCATCTTCGCCGTGGCGATCCGCAGCACCGCCGCCGCCGCATCCTCGGCGCTGACACCCAGCGGAACCCCCAGATCGGCGGCAAAGATCGTGCGGATCGTGTCGAGCGAGACCTGCGCGGAGGCCGCGTTCAGCTTTTCGGGGTTCATCCGGCCCAGCAGCAGGTTCGCGTCCGAGATCGTCGGGCGGGTGCCGCCGCGGCCATAGCAGATCGGCCCGGGGGTCGACCCCGCCGACTCGGGCCCCACCTGCAACAGCCCCGCCGCGTTCACCCGCGCGATCGAGCCGCCGCCCGCCCCCACCGTGCGCACATCGACCATCGGCACATGGATCGGCATTGCATATTCGATCTCGATCTCGTGGCTCACCGCGGGCTCGGCGCCGCGGATCAGCGCGACATCGGTCGAGGTGCCGCCCATGTCATAGGTCAGCAGGTCCGGAATGCCGGCGCGCCGCCCGGTATAGGCCGCCGCCATCACCCCCGAGGCCGGCCCCGACATCACCGTCTTCGCCGCCTCCTTCGCCACGATCCGCGCCGAGACCATGCCGCCGTTGCCGTTCATCACCAGCAGCTCGTGCCGATAGCCGCGCGCCGCCAGCCTGTCGGCCAGCCGCTCGACATAGCGGCGCAGCAGCGGCTGCACCGAGGCATTGACCGCCGCGGTCACGCCGCGCTCGAACTCGCGGCTTTCCGACAGCAGCGCATGGCCGAGCGTGATGTTCTCGTTCGGCCAGAGCTCGGCCGCGATCTCGCCTGCGCGCAGCTCGTGCGCGGGGTTGGCGTAGGCATGGAGGAAATGGATCACCAGCGCCTCGCAGCCCTCGGCCTTCAGCCGCCCGATCGCGTCGCGCAGCGCCGGCTCGTCGAGCGCCACCAGCTCGCCGCCCGAGGCATCCATCCGCTCGGGGATCTCGAGCCGCAGGTCGCGCGGGATCAGCGGCCGGAAGCTGCCCTTCAGCCCATAGGCCTGCGGCCGGGTGCGGCGGCCAAGCTCCAGCACGTCGCGAAAGCCCATCGTGGTGATCAGTCCGGTCTTGCACAGGGCGCGCTCCAGCACCGCGTTGGTGGTGGTGGTGGTGCCGTGCACGATCAGGTCGAGCGCCGCGATCTCGGCCCCGGCGGCATCGAGCGCACCGACGACGCCGGTCGACTGGTTGTCGAGCGTGGTCGGCACCTTGGCAAGCCGCACCGCCCCCGCCCGGCTGTCATAGAGCACGAGATCGGTGAAGGTGCCGCCGACGTCGATGCCGGCGACGATGCCGGAACTGGCTGCAGTCTCTGTCATGGGTCTTCGTCCTGAACCGCTGTCGGAGGGGCCCGGCGCAGGGCCGGCCCGATCAGGCTGGAACCGCGCCGGCTGGCTGTCAATCGCGTGACGGGGTCGGCGGAACGGAAAGTCCTGCGTGAAAGATTTCATTAGTATGCGAACGATAATTTGCATGCAAATTCGGCATCTGGCGCCACAAAATCAGGCAGCGCACGGAACGGGTCAGGGCCCGCCCCCGGGTTGCGAACTGTCCCGGCCGCCGCTTCGCCGCCCCTTTCCGTTGGGGTATTCCTTCTAGATTTCATTGAAACTTGCGGGAAAGCAACAGGCGCCGGTGAAACTGCCGGGTTTCCGGGCAAATGCCCCATTTACCCCCATTGGGCGCCCGGAGCGCCGACCACAAGGACAGAAACTGTTGACGCAGAGCGCGACTCGTGTCCGCTTGTATGCAAACGATTTGTGCATCCGCTTGCCCGGATGCCCGAGAGGTGTCCCGTGACCCAGACCGAGAGCGCCGACACGCCCCGCGATGCCGCCGCGAAGATCCGCTGCGATGCCTGCCCGGTGATGTGCTACATCGCCGAGGGCCGCGCCGGCGCCTGTGACCGCTATGCCAACGAGGGCGGGCAGCTGGTCCGCCTCGACCCGCTCACCATTCTCGAGAACCGCGTCCGCGCCGGCAGCGAGGAGCGCCTCGTGCCCTTCCTCGAGCGCGAGTGGGACGGCGACGTGATCGGCGGCGGCCAGCAATTCGTCACCGCGATCGGCGCCGGCACCACCTATCCCGACTACAAGCCCGCCCCCTTCATCGTCGCCTCGGAGTATGAGGGGGCGGACATGGTGACGGTGGTGACCGAGGGGATCTTTTCCTATTGCGGCGCCAAGGTGAAGATCGACACCGACAGGCATCTGGGCAGCGAATGCGCCGCGGTGCGCGCCGAGGGCGAGGTGATCGGCCATGTCACCACCTCGGAATACGGCAGCCAGATGCTCAGCCTCGGCGGGGTGAACCACCTCACCGGCGGCTCGAAGAAGGAGGGCCGGGTCACCTGCGCGACGCTGCTGGCGCTGTGCAACGGCGAGGCGGTCGATCTGACCATCGACAATGGCGCCGAACTGACGGTGCAGGCGGGCCACGCGCCGGTGGTGAACGGCCAGACCGAAGAGCGGATGCGCGTCGGCTGCGGCTCGGCCACCATCGGCATGTTCGCGGCACAGTGGCAGGGGCTGGTCGACGAGGTGGTGGTGGTCGACGACCACATCACCGGGGTGATGAGCGAACATCAGGCCGGCAAGGTGATCGGCTGGGAGCCCACCGGGATCAAGCTGCTCGGCCGCCGCTCGACGCCCGGGCGCTATTTCCAGGTGGCCGAGCCCGGCACCGGCTGGGGCGGCACCGACCTGACCGACCCGCTGGCCATCCTCGGCCCCTGGAACCCGAAGGTGGCGCGGCCGGGGCTGTCGCTGCTGATGGTCTCGACCACCGGCGAGCACGCCGCCTATTACGAACTCGACGACGATCTGCGCCCGGTCGAGACGGAGATCCCCGCGCGGCTTCTGCCCTCGACCCGCCGCATCGCCGAGAATTGCGAGCCCGCCCGCGCCTCGGTGCTGTTCATGGCGGGGGCCGGTGGCAGCCTGCGCGCCGGGGTCACGCAAAACCCGGTCGGGCTGACCCGCTCGGTGCAGGCGGCGCTGACCCGGGTGACGGTGGGCGGTGCGCCCGCCTATATCTGGCCGGGCGGCGGCATCACCTTCATGGCCGACGTGACGCAGATGCCGAAGAACGCCTTCGGCTATGTGCCCACCCCCGCCCTCGTCGCGCCGATCGAGTTCACCATGAGCCGCGCCGATTACGCCGCGCTTGGCGGGCACATGGATCATATCGTGCCACTGTCCGAGGCGCTGCGGGGCGTGCCGGGGCGGCAAAGCGACCACATCCTCTCGGGGCGCCGCGTGGCGGGAACGGCCGCGGGCGCGCCCTGGCCCGTCACGCCACTCGGCAAGGACGCGCGATGAGGGATCTCGCCGACAGCCTCGACGTCATGGTCTCGGCCGACGGGCGCCGGCTGCGGCTGGTGCATGGCCCCTCGGACGTGATCGTCACCGCCGAGGGTGAAGCGCCCGCGCGGATGGCGGCCTTCGCGCGGATCCGCGCGGCCTTTGCCCCGCTGCTGGCCGAGCTTGCCGCCGAGCTGCCGCGGCTGCGCGCGCCCGAAGGGGCGATGCCCGCGGGCGCCGTGGCGCGGCGGATGGTGGCGGCCGTCACCCCCTTCGCGGGCGTCTTCGTCACCCCGATGGCGGCCGTCGCCGGCGCGACCGCCGACCATCTGCTGGCGGCTGCCCTGCTGCCCGGCCACAGCCTCACTCGGCTCTCGGTCAACAACGGCGGCGATATCGCGCTGTGGCAGGGCGCGGGCGCCGTGCGCATCGCGATCTGCGACGACCCGCAGACCGGGCGCGCCGGCGGCCGGATCGAGCTGCCGGCCGACGCCGGCATCGGCGGCATCGCCACCTCGGGCTGGCGCGGACGCTCCTTCTCGCGCGGCATCGCCGATGCGGTGACGGTGCTCGCGGACAACGCCGCCAGCGCCGATGTCGCCGCGACGCTGATCGCCAATGCCGTCGACCTGCCCGGCCATGGCGCCATCACCCGCGCCCCGGCCCGCACGCTGTTTCCCGACAGCGACCTTGGCGCGATCCCGGTGACCACCGATGTCGGCGCCCTCAGCGCAGCCGAGTGCGAGATGGCCCTCGACAGCGGCTGCGCCTGCGCCGAAACCTTTCGCGCGCGCGGTCTGATCCGCGCCGCCTATCTCTCGCTCGGCGAGCATCGCCGCACCCTTGCCGGAAAGGAGCTTTCCCGTGCCTGAACCCGAGATCCGCAAAACCGCGCTCCAGATCGAGACGATCTGGCACGAGGGCGGCCCGGCGGCCGAGGTGCCGCTGAAGAAGGGCGCCGCGCTCGTCGTCATCAAGAACCCCTTCGCCGGCGCCTATCACGCCGAGATCGCGGGCTTCATGGACGATCTGAAGCCGCTTGGCCTGCGCATGGCGCGCGAGCTGATCGACGCGCTCGGGGGCGATGCGGCGGCGATCGAGGGCTATGGCAAGGGCGCCATCGTCGGCGCCGCGGGCGAGATCGAGCATGGCGCGCTGTGGCATGTGCCGGGCGGCTATGCGATGCGCGAACTGCTGCCGGCCTCCGCCGCGATCGTGCCCTCGACGAAGAAACTCGGCGGGCCGGGCACGCGCCTTGACGTGCCGATCACCCATTCGAACGCCTCCTATGTGCGCAGCCATTTCGACGCGATGGAGGTGGGGCTGGCCGACGCGCCGAAGGCCGACGAGCTGCTTCTGGTGCTGGTGATGACCACCGGCCCGCGCATCCACGCCCGCGTCGGCGGCCTGAAGGCCGAGGACGTGAAGGGCGAGGACGGGCTGCGCTGATGCGGGCCGCGATCCGCAAGCTCGTGACCCTGACCGAGACGGTCGAGCGCGAGATGGGCCGCCCCGTCGCCCCGTCGGCGCGCCGCGCGGCGGCGGCTGTGGTGATCGCGAACCCCTTCGCCGGCCGCTATGCCGAGGACCTTTCCGAGCTGATCGAGATCGGCGCCGAGCTGGGCGGGCTGCTCGCCGCCGAGGCGATCGCCGCGCTCGGGGGCGATGCGGCGGCGGTGCAAAGCTATGGCAAGGCGGCGCTGGTCGGCGAGGCGGGCGAACTCGAACATGCCGCGGCGCTTTTGCACCCGAAGATGGGGGCACCGCTGCGCGCGGCGCTTGGCGGCGGCGCGGCGCTGGTGCCGTCGTCAAAAAAGATGGGCGGCATCGGACAGGTCCTGGACATTCCGCTCGGCCACAAGGACGCCGCCTATGTCCGCAGCCATTTCGACGGCATGGAGATCCGCATCGCCGACGCGCCGCGCCCGGGCGAGATCGTCGTCGCCATCGCGCTTGCCACCGGCGGGCGCCCGCTTGCCCGCGTCGGCGGGCTGAGCCATGCCGAGGCCGTGGGGAAGGACGGCCTGCGCTGAGAGCTTTGCCGGGGACATCCCCGGCCGAGGAGTGCTAACGATGACCGGGGCAAACCCGGCACATGGCAACCGGGGCCCCGGCCCCGCCAACAGGAGAGACGACCACATGAACATCCTACGCAGCCTGATCGCCGCTGCCACGGCGGTCACCGTGCTCTCGGCCCCGGCCTTCGCCGAGGACCCGATCAAGATCGGTGACATCAACCATTACAAGCGCATGGCCGCCTTCGCCGAACCCTATCGCAAGGGCATCGAGCTGGCGGTGGCCGAGGTCAACGCCGAGGGTGGCGTGCTGGGCCGGCCGCTCGAATTCGTCTTCCCCGACGATCAGGGCGACCCCGGCGAGGCGGTGAAGATCGCCGAGGATCTGATGACCCGCGAGGGCACGGTGATGTTCACCGGCGCGATCCTGTCGAACGTGGGCATCGCGCTCTCCTCCTTCGCCAAGGAGAAGAACTATCTCTACCTCGCCGGCGAGCCGCTCGCCGACACGCTGGTGTGGAAGTCGGGCAACCCGAACACCTTCCGGCTGCGCGTCTCGACCTGGGTGCAGGCGGCGATGCTGGCCGAACAGGCGGCGAAGACCGACGCCAAGACCTATGCCACGATCGCGCCGAACTATTCCTACGGCACCGAGGCGGTCGAGGCGTTCAAGGCGAACCTCAAGCGGCTGAAGCCCGATGTCGAATTCGTCGACGAGCAATGGCCGGCGCTGTTCAAGATCGACGCCGCGGCCGAGGTGCAGGCGATCGAGAAGGCGAAGCCCGACGCGATCTTCAACGTCACCTTCGGTGCCGACCTCGCGAAATTCGTGCGCGAGGGCACAGACCGGGGCCTGTTCGACGGGCGCGGCGTCTATTCGATGCTGACCGGCGAGCCGGAATATCTCGAGCCGCTCGGCGAGGAGGCGCCCGAGGGCTGGTATGTCACCGGCTACCCCTGGTACGACCTGCCCGACGGCCCCGGCAAGGACTTCGTTGCGGCCTATGAGACCGCCACCGGCGAGACCCCGAAGATGGGCAGCCTCGTCGGCTACACGATGGCGAAATCCGTGGCCGCGGCGATCCAGAAGGCCGGCGCCACCGACACCGCCTCGCTGATCAAGGCCTTCGAGGGGCTCGAGGTGCCGTCGACCCCGGTCGGGCCGCTCGAATACCGCGCGATCGACCATCAGTCGACGCTTGGCGCCTATGTCGGCACGCTCGCCGTCAAGGACGGCAAGGGCGTGATGGTCGACTGGGAATACAAGAACCCCGTGCCCTACATGCCCTCGGATGACGAGATCCGGGCGATGCGCCCGGCGAACTGAGCCGGCCCCCTGCCCGGCCCCTCTTCCCGGGGCCGGGTCTTCCTTCCGACAGAGGATGTCCCGATGGGATTCTTCATCGCGCAGCTCCTGACCGGGCTCGCCAATGCCGCGGCGCTGTTTCTGGTGGCCTCGGGGCTGTCGCTGATCTTCGGCGTGACCCGGATCGTCAACTTCGCCCATGGCTCGTTCTACATGCTCGGCGCCTATGTCGGGATCACGCTGATGGGCGTGCTGCCCGGGGTTCTGGGCCCGTATCTCGGCTTCTGGGGCGCGATCGTGCTCACCGGGCTGATCGTCGGGCTTGCCGGCGCGCTGGTCGAGATCGTCGTGCTGCGGCCGATCTATCGCGCGCCCGAGCTGTTCCAGCTGGTCGCCACCTTCGGCGTGATCCTGGTCATCCAGGACCTCGCGCTGATGGTCTGGGGGGCGGAGGACCAGATGGGCCCGCGCGCGCCCGGCCTGCGCGGCGTGTTCCGCATCTTCGGCGAGCCGATCCCGAAATACGACATCGTGCTGATCTGCATCACCCCGTTCATCCTGCTGGCCCTCTGGGCGCTGATCGCGAAGACCCGGCTTGGCGTGCTGGTGCGCGCCGCGACACAGGACCGCGAGATGGTGGCGGCGCTTGGCGTCAATCAGCGATGGCTCTTCACCGGTGTCTTCGCGCTCGGCTCGGCGCTTGCGGGCTGGGGCGGCGCATTGCAACTGCCGAAGGGCGGCGCCGACCTCCTGATGGATTTCAACATCATCGGCCCCCTCTTCGTCGTCACCGTGATCGGCGGCATGGGCAGCCTGCCCGGCGCCTTCATCGCCGCGGTGCTGATTTCGGTGCTGAACGTCTTCGGCGTCGCCTATCTGCCGCAATCGACGCTGGTGCTGATGTTCGTGGTGATGGCGATCGTGCTGATCGTGCGGCCCTACGGGCTTCTGGGCAAGGAGGAGGTGGCGGGCGAGCATGGCCAGTCCGGCGCCCCCGAGACCCCGATCCGCCCCTTCGGCCGGCGCGGACGCCTCGCCGTGGCCGGGCTCTTGCTGGTGATGGCGCTGCTGCCGCTGGTGACCCAGCCCTTCGCGCTGGTGCTGCTGACCGACATCGTGATCTTCGCGCTCTTCGCCGCCTCGCTGCAGTTCATCCTCGGCACCGGCGGGCTCGTCAGCTTCGGCCACGCGGCCTTCTATGGCGGCGGCGCCTATGCCGCGGCGCTGATGGTGACCTATGCGAAGACCCCGATGGAGATCGCCTTCCTCTTCGCCCCGCTCGGCGCGGGGATGCTGGCCCTCGTCATCGGCTGGTTCTGCATCCGGCTGTCGGGCGTCTATTTCGCCATGCTCACCCTCGCCTTCAGCCAGCTGGTCTGGTCGCTGGTGTTCCAGTGGCGCGCCGTCACCCGCGGCGACGACGGGCTGATCGACATCTGGCCCTCGGCGTGGCTGTCGGGAACCGTGCCCTATTACTACTTCACCCTGGTCGTCGGCGTGCTCGGCATCCTGTTCCTGCGCACGGTGATCCACGCCCCCTTCGGCTATGCGCTGCGCGCCGGGCGTGACAGCGCGCGGCAGGCCGAGGCGATGGGGATCGACGTCAAGCGCGTGCAATACGTGGCCTTCGCGCTTGCCGGTGCGCTGGCGGGTCTTGCCGGCGGGCTTTTCGTCTTCGCCAAGGGCTCGGTCTTCCCGACCGAGCTCGAGATCGGGAAAAGTTTCGACGCGCTCATCGTCGTCTTCCTCGGCGGGGTGAAGACGCTCTCGGGCGGCATCGTCGGTGCCACCTTCATGGCGGCGGTCGAGGACTGGCTGACCCGGCTCCACTACTGGCGGCTGCTGCTCGGCCTGCTCATCATCGCGGTGGTGATCCTCGCCCCCGAGGGCATCGTCGGCTCGGCCCGCCGGCTGGGGCTGCGCCTTGGTCTGGTGAAGCACACGGAGGCGGATTGAGATGACCGAGATCTTGAGGGTCGAGAACCTCGCCAAATCCTATGGCACCTTCGAGGCGGTGAAGGGCATCAGCTTCACCGTCCGCGAGGGCGAGATGAAGGCGCTGATCGGGCCGAACGGCGCCGGCAAGTCGACCTGCTTCAACATGCTGACCGGGCAGATCCGGCCGACGCGCGGCGAGGTCTTCCTGGACGGCGCGCGCATCACCGGCCTGCCGCCGCGGGTGATCTGGCGCCGCGGCGTCGGGCGCACCTTCCAGATCACCGGCACCTATCAGTCGATGACGGTGATCGAGAACGTGCAGATGGCGCTGATCAGCCACAACCGGCGGGTGTTCTCGCTGTTCGGCCGGGCCCGGGCGCTTTACCGGACCGAGGCGCTGGCGCTGCTCGACCGGGTCGGGATGGCAGATCAGGCCGAGCGGCCCTGCTCGGTGCTGGCCTATGGCGATCTGAAGAAGCTGGAACTGGCCATTGCCCTTGCGCACCGGCCACGGCTGCTGCTGATGGACGAACCGACCGCCGGCATGGCGCCATCGGCGCGCATCGCGCTGATGCAGCTCACGGCCGACATCGTCACCGAGGAGGGGCTGAGCGTGCTCTTCACCGAGCATGACATGGACGTGGTCTTTGCCCATGCCCATCACATCATGGTGCTGAACCGCGGCGAGCTGATCGCCGACGGCAATGCCGCCGAGGTGCGCGCCAACCCGCAGGTGCAGGACGTCTATCTGGGCGGCGGGATGCTCTTCAAGGAGATCGACCATGCTTGAGCTGCGCGACGTCAACAGCTTCTACGGCAAGGCGCATATCCTGCAGGACCTGTCCTTCTCGGTCGGCCGCGGCGAGGTGGTGGCGCTTCTGGGCCGCAACGGCGCGGGCAAGAGCACGACGATGAAGTCGATCATCCAGATCGTGCGGCCGCGCACGGGCAGCGTGACCCTTGCCGGGCGCGAGCTCGTGGGCCAGCCCTCCTACCGGGTGGCGCGCGCGGGCATCGGCTATGTCCCCGAGGACCGGCGCATCTTCACCGCCCTCACCGTGCTCGAGAACCTCGAGGTCGGGCGCCAGCCGCGCCGCGACGGCGCGCCGGTCTGGACGGTGGATGCGCTCTTCGAGCTGTTCCCGAACCTCTACGAGCGCCGCAACCGGCTCGGCAAGGCGATGTCGGGCGGCGAACAGCAGATGCTGACCATCGCCCGCACGTTGATGGGCAACCCCTCGCTCCTGCTGCTCGACGAGCCCTCCGAAGGCATCGCCCCGGTGATCGTCGAACAGATGGCCCATGCCATCCTGCGGCTGAAGGCGCAGGGGCTGACGGTGATGATCTCCGAGCAGAACCTGCATTTCGCCCGCGTCGTCGCCGATCGGGCGATCATCATCGAAAGCGGGGCGAAAAAGTTCGACGGCAGCTTCGAGGAGCTTGCGGCCAAGCCCGAGATCCGCGACGCCTATCTGGCGGTGTGAGACCGCCCGAGGAGGAGGACAGATGGAGGACGAGGAGGCCCCCGACGCAGGGCACGGCTATGTGCTCGACGAACAGGTCGGCTACATGCTGCGCCGCGCCTATCAGCGCAACTCGCTGATCTTTTCCGAACTGGTGCCGGGCGGGCTGACGACGACGCAGTTTTCCGTGCTCTACCGGCTCGGCGAGAAGGGCGCGATGTCGCAAAACATGCTCGGCCGCTCGGTCGAGATGGACGGGGCGACGACGAAGGGCGTGGTCGACCGGCTGGCGCAGCGCGGGCTGCTTGCCACCGCGCCCGACCCCGCCGACCGGCGCCGGCGCACGGTCTCGCTGACGCCCGCGGGGGCGGCGGCGCTGGCGGCGGCGATCACCGCGGCGAAGGAGGTGACGCGCACCACCCTTGCGCCGCTGCGCCCGGCCGAACGCAAGACCTTCCTGCGGCTGCTCGCCCGGCTGATGTGACACCTCAGCAAGGGCCTTGGCCTGCGCCGCCCCCAGCAGCCCCCGGACCGGGCCGCGCGCCCGGCACCAGTCGCGCCTTGACCGAAGACAGGGCGCCCGCCAGCTGACACGGCAGGCACATTCAGGCCCGTTTCCTCCGGACAATCGTCGGCAACCGGACGGGTTCGGACGAGGGGCCTCCGGGCGGCAGGAAGGGACCCTCCCCGTCTTCCAATTGCTCCAAATATCCCGGGGGTCCGGGGGCAGCGCCCCCGGGGCGCTCACACGTGCTGACCGCCGTTCACCTCGATCTCGGTGCCGGTGACATAGCTCGAGCCCTGCGTGCACAGGAACCAGATCACGTCGGCCACTTCCGAGGGCTGGCCGAGGCGGCGCAGCGGCAGGGTCTCGACGATCTTCTCGGTGCCGGGCGACAGGATCGAGGTCTCGATCTCGCCCGGCGCGATCGCGTTCACCCGTACCCCGAGCGGACCGAAGTCATGCGCCATCTCGCGGGTCAGCGCCTTCAGCGCCGCCTTCGAGGTCGCGTAGGCCGCGCCTGCGAAGGGGTGCACGCGCGACCCCGCGATCGAGGTGACATTGACCACCGCGCCCTTTGCCGCCGAAAGCTCGTCCTTCAGCCCGCGGGCAAGCACGATCGGCGCGAAGAAGTTAACGTGGAACACCTGGCCCCAGGTGCGCAGGTCGGTCTCGATCGAGTTGAGCCGGCTGCCGCCCGGCCCCTTCGGCGAGATCCCCGCGTTGTTCACCAGCGCGTCGAGCCGCCCGTTCAGCCGGCCGCGGACCTCCTCGATCGCCTCGATCGTCCGGTTCGGATCGGCGAGGTCGATCTGGATGTGATCCTCGCGCCCGCCGCCCCAGGGGCATTCCTCGGGAAAGGGCTGGCGCGAACAGGTGATGATCCGCCACCCCTCGCGCGCGAATCGCTTCACCGTGGCATGGCCGATCCCGCGGCTCGCCCCCGTCAGCAGCATCACCCTGCGCTCGTCCATCGTGACCTCCGTGTTTCGCCCCGAAGGTAATCGCCCGGGCGGCATTGGCAATGCCCTTGGCAGGCCCGGCGTTTGGCCGTAACACTTGCCGCGACTTTTCCCGGGGACCGATCATGAGAAAGCAGACCATGAACCGTGACTGGATCGCCACCGCCCGGACCCTCTCCGAGGCGCTTCCCTACCTTCAGCGCTACACCGGCGCCGTGGTCGTCGTGAAATTCGGCGGCAATGCCATGGGCGACGACGAGGCGATGGCGGAATTCGCCCGCGACATCGTGCTGATGAAGCAGGTCGGCATGAACCCGGTCGTCGTGCATGGCGGCGGGCCGATGATCAATGACATGCTCGCCAAGCTCGGCATCAAGTCGGACTGGGTGCGCGGCAAGCGCGTCACCGACAAGGCCACCGTCGAGGTGGTCGAGATGATCCTCTCGGGCCTTGTCAACAAGCGCATCGTGCAGGCGATCAACGATCAGGGCGGGCGCGCGGTCGGCATCTCCGGCAAGGACGACGACCTGATGGTCTGCGAGGCGGACGATCCCGAGCTCGGCTTCGTCGGCCGCCCGGTCGAGATGAACGTGCAGGTGATCCGCGACCTCTACGAGGCCGGCATCATCCCGGTGATCGCCCCGGTTGCGACCGGCGTGAACGACAACGAGACCTTCAACGTCAACGGCGACACCGCCGCGGGCGCGATCGCCGGGGCGCTGCAGGCCGATCGCCTGCTGCTGCTGACCGATGTCGCCGGCGTCAAGAACAAGGCGGGCGAGGTCATCACCCAGATGTCGCCCGACGAGGTCGCCGCGCTGATCGAGGACGGCACGATCTCGGGCGGCATGATCCCCAAGGTCGAGACCGCGCTGAAGGCGGTGAAGGAAGGCGTGCGCGCCGTCGTCATCCTCGACGGGCGCGTCGCCAACGCCTGCCTGCTCGAGCTCTTCACCGAACATGGCGCAGGCTCGATGATCCGCTCGACCGCGCCGCGGGTGACGCCGCGCCGGCGGTGAGCCTCGACGACGATCTCGCGGCCGAGCGGCTTTTCGTCGCGGGCCGGCTGCACGAGGGGGAGGAAACGCTTCTCCTCCTCTCCCCGGCCGAGCCCGGCTTCTGGGCGCATCTGACCGCCGGCCCGGAATGGGCCGACGGCGCCCCCGATCCGGTCGACCGCTGGTCGGCGCGGGTGATCGGGCAGATCGCCGCCGCACATGGCGGCCGCGCCCTCTTTCCCTTCGGCGGGCCCCCGCATGCGCCCTTCTACCGCTGGGCGCTGGCTTCTGGGCAGTTCTTCGCCTCTCCCGTGCATCTGCTCGTGCATCCGCAGATGGGCCTCTGGGCCAGCCTGCGCGGCGCCATCGCCCTGCCCGGCCGCGCGGCGCGGCCTGCCCCCGCGCCCCATCCCTGCACCGGCTGCCCCGCGCCCTGCACCACGGCCTGCCCGGCCGGCGCCCTCACCCCCGCGGGGTACGATGTGCCGGGCTGTCACGGCTTCCTCGACCGCCCTGAAGGGGCATCGTGCCGCAGCACCGGATGTGCCGTGCGCCGGGCTTGCCCCCTCAGCCGATCCTATGGCAGGCTGCCGGTGCAATCCGCCTGGCATATGAGGAATTTTCACGCATGACTCCGATTGGCTATCGTCGCCTGATCCTCACCCGCCACGCGAAGTCGAGCTGGGACGACCCGGACACGCCCGACATCGACCGCCCGCTGAACGCGCGCGGCCGGGCGGCGGCGCGCGAACTTGGCGACTTCCTCGCCTCGCGTGATCTCGAACCCGAGGAGGTGCTGTGCTCGACCGCCCTGCGCACCCGCGAGACCTGGACGGGCGTGCAATCGGCCGTGCTCGAATCGCTGCCCGAAGTGCGCTACATCGACGAGCTCTACCACGCCGATCCGGGCGTGCTGCTCTCGGTGCTGAAGACCGCGACCGCGCCCACCGTGATGATGATCTGCCACAACCCCGGCATCGCCGCCTTCGCCGCGCGCCTGCCCTCGCGCCCGGTCTTCGACCCCGACTTCCGCAAGTTTCCGACCTGCGCGACGGCGGTGATCGACTTCCAGATCGACCGCTGGTCGCAGGTCCATCCGGGCCGCGGCTCGCTGCTCGATTTCTTCACCCCGTCGAACCGCAAGCAATAAGGGCGCCGAAGCGCCCCTGCCGTCCCTTCGGAACGTTCTCCCCCGTGGTTTTCTCCTTGGCCCAAAGACCTCGGGGGTGAATGCGCCACAGGCGCAGAGGGGGCAGCGCCCCCTCCCTGCCCCGGCCTCAATGCCCGAGGATCTGGCTCAGGAACTGCTTCGTCCGCTCCGACTGCGGGTTG
>NZ_SAVB01000034.1 GCF_004022265.1 Paenirhodobacter ferrireducens | reverse complement strand
CTGGTGGCGGCGCTGGTGGCGCGGCTGCCCGAGCTGGTCGCGGTGCCGGTGATCCTGGCCGAGGGGGCGCGGGTGGCGCTTGGCGACGCGATCGGGGCGGCGACCGGAGCGAGGATGGTGCTGATGCTGATCGGCGAGCGTCCGGGGCTGACGGTGGCGGACAGTCTTGGCGCCTATCTGACGTTGGCGCCGCGGGTGGGGCTGCGCGACAGCGCGCGCAATTGCGTGTCGAACATCCATGGCCATGGCGGGCTTGGCCCGGAGGCTGCGGCCGATCGCCTTGCCTGGCTGGTCGGTGCCGCGCGTCAGCTCGGCGCGACCGGCGTTGCACTGAAGGACGAAAGCGCCGCCGCCACAGCCCTGCCCGCTGGCTGACGGGCTCAGGCGAGCAGGTCATAGGTCTGCCCCCCGATCTGCAGCCAGAGGTGAGCCTGCGCCGCGCCATCGGTCAGGGTCCAGACCGGCTCTCCCGAACGGGTGTCGATGATCTGCACCTCGGCGACGGTCGCGTTGCCGGCCCCCGGAACAGAGGTGACGCGCAAGTCGAAATCACCGACCGAGGCGGAACTGTCCCTGAAGATCAGCACGTCGTGCTGGTCCCCGTTGTAATCGGCGATGCGGTCGCAGCCCGCGGCCGCAGTGCCGTCGTGATAGAAGCGGTCCGCGCCCCAGCCGCCGCGCAACAGGTCATCCCCATTGCCACCATTGAGGAAATCGGTGCCATTACCGCCGACGAGCGTGTCATTGCCGGCTCCGCCCAGAAGCGTGTCATTTCCGGCATCGCCCCAGAGCCGGTCTCTGCCGTTGCCGCCCGCGAGCCGGTCGGCGCCAAAGCCGCCGCGCAGCGTGTCGTTGCCGCCGCCGCCGAAAACCGTATCCGCGCCGGCGGCTCCGGCGATCCAGTCGCGCCCGGCATTGCCGGTGAGCTGATTGCCGAGGGCGTTGCCGGTGATGTGACGCCCGGCCCGGCCGATCACTGTCAGCGCCTCGACCTGCGGCGCCCAGAGGGACATGTCGTAGCTGCTGTGCGCCCGGATCAGGTCGGCGCCGCCGCCCGCCGCCTCGATCACCAGCGTCCGGGGGGAAAGGACGGTATAGGTGTCGTCGCCGCCGAAGCCGGCAAAGGCGAGTGGCGGGATCTCCGGGCTGTGGCTGCCGGTTGCCGAGGGCATCTGCACCGGGGTGAACACATCATCCCCGTCGGTGCCCATGGTCACCCGCGCGGCCGCGGTGGCGGTACCCGAGAGCAGGCTGTCGGCGGTGGCGGTGACCAGCGCATTCACCAGCGCCTGGCTGTAATGCAGCGCATCGACAAACATCGCGCCGGGACTGATGCCCGCCTGCGCCGCGACGAGATCGACATTCAGCAGCTGCACCCGGTCGTCCGCGGCGGCCAGCGCCTGCTGCTCGCCGATAATCGTCGACCAGGCGTCGCGGGCCGCCGCGGGTGCATAGCCGGAGAGCTGCAGCGTCGTGACGTCGAAATCATAGAACGCCGCATCCCGGCCGGCGAAACCGTCATGCAGATGCGTCTCGATCCGGTTGAAGAGCGCCTCGGCCTTTTCCGCATAAAGGCTGCTGCGGGCGCAGGCGAGCGTGTCGGCCTCGCCCTGCACCCAGATGATCCCCTCGAGATGGGCGCTGCCATCGCGCCGCAGCGCCGTGTCGAGCGCGTCGAGCAGGTCTTTGGGCAGGTCGTTGCGTTGATACCAGTCGGTGTCTCCGCCCCGCCCCCAGGTCAGCGGCGCCCCCGCATCGGCGACGGTGAGCACGGTGCAGCCCGGATCGCGCGCCCGCAACTCGGCGGTCATCTCATCGGCGATGTTGTTGGCGTTGCTCTGCCCTGCGATGATGTAAATTCCGGACATGGCGCGTCTCCTGCTGCAGGGAGATGCTGCGCCTTGTGCGGTTAATGGTTTCCTATTTGTTCCTTCTTCACCGCCCGGAATTTATCGCGCTTTTTAATCGACTTCACGCCTCGAGGGTGTCGAGGATCTGGTTCAGGATGCGTGCGCCGAAGGCCGCATTGGCGTGGAGGAAATCCCCCTTCGGCTGCACTTTGTCGAGGTCGATCAGCCGCTTGGCCCGGCTGGTGAAGGCCTCGGGGGTGAGGATGAAATCGGCCGTCGTATCCTCGGGCTGGGGCAGGAAGTGCGCGCCGAGATCGGCGAAAGTGCGGGTCGCGACATCGGCGAAACCCGCCGCGGCGCGGGGCGCGATGCGGCCGCGGATCGTGCGCAGGAAGCCCGCCCCGGCCGTCCCCATGGTCCTGAGTCGCTCTGACGGGAAGGGCTGCGGCACGACGAGCATCGGCCGCGCGCCGAGCCCCGGCAGGGCCTGCAGCGCCGCCACCATCTGCCCGCCGTTCGCGCCCCGCAGACCGTCGGCCAGCGCGGCCTGAAGGCAGCGTTCGGTGATCTCCTGCGCGCCGCGGCGGTTCGGGTCGGGCCAGCCGAGGACGTGGCACTTGTTCAGGATCGAGATCATCAGGAACGGGCTGACCTCGGCGCCGATCACCACGCGGGCGTCATACTCGGCCAGATCGAAGCTGTCCCTCAGCCCGAGCCGGGCGAGATAGCCGCGGAAATCGTCATTGCCGGCCTCGATCCGGGTACCGTCGATGCGGTAGTCCTTCACCCCGCTGCCGCCGCGCACGAAGAAGTCGATCTGATGCGGCGAGCTGCCCTGCACCTGTTTCCAGGCCTCGATCAGGCAGGCGGAATGCGAATTGCCGGTGACGAAGATCTTCATGTGCGCGACGCGTCCAGCAGGATTTCGTCACAGACCGTGTCGGGCTCCTCGGCGGCCGTGTCGGGCAGCGTGCGGCTCAGCCCCGGATGGGCGGCGAAGAAGGTTGTCATGATCTCGGCCACCACCTCGTCCTTCACCTCGCGCTGGCCGGCATCGAAGGCGTCGCGCAGCAGCGGGTTGGCGGTGGCGATCTCGTAGGAGGGGAAATAGTCGCAGCCGGGCAGGGTGGTGACGACCTCGTCGACCGCCGCGCGCAGCACCGATTTCGAGCGGATGGTGGCCGGCAGCACATGGCCGCCGGTCGCGGTGGCCGCGAGCGGCACCGGCGAGACGGTGAACAGGAAGCGCAGGTCGGGCGCGTGTGAACGCACCAGCGCGATGAAGCGCGTCAGTTCCGACACCACATCGCTCACCCCGGTGTTGTGAAAGCGGTGCTCGGGCGCGCCGAAGGCCGGATCGACCGTCGCCGGGCAGAGCTGATAGACCGTGCCAGTCTCGGCATGCTCCCAGCGTTCCGTCAGCCCGAGGGTGAAGACGAAGACCGAGGCCTCGGTGAACAGTCGCCGCACCTGTCGCAGGTGCGAGCGCCGCGCCGTCACCACGTCGGCCCGGCGGGCAAAGCCGCCCGGCTCGATCCGCGGCCGCAGCCCGTCGAACCAGGCGCCGTCCTTCGTCCACAGCGCATCCTCGCGCACATGGTCGGAAAAGGCATCCTCGGCCAGCTGCAGCAGCTGTGCGGTGGTGTAGATATTGCCATACCGCGCCGAGTAGAGCCCATAGCCGAAGCCGATCCCGGTCGCCTCGCTCATCCCCGGAGGGGCTGGCTCGAGGTCGAGGAAGCGCGCGTCCGAGCGCTTCAGCTCGCGCCCGATCTTCTGCGCAAAACAGCTGCCCGCGGTGGCGATCGGCTCGCCCGCCTCGATCGTCACCGTGGGCTGGTAGATCTCGGCAAAATCGAAGCGTGGGCGGCGCAGGCAGCGCCTCCAGAAGCAGCGGTCGGGCAGGTCTGCATAGAAGGACATCGGCGGGACAGTCCCAAAATCGTGGATCAAAGGATTTCTCGCAGAAGGCCATGGAAAACGCGCGGTTTCAAGGTGCTGGCGGCAGATGGCCCGTTCGTGTAAGAGGCGATTGACAAGACTTCCATTCGTGTCACGCTTGCGTGTGACACCGGAAAGCCGTTGCTGCGTCGCAGAAACTGTCACATAGTTTTGTCGAACTGACATGAAACCGTATCGCTTGCGGCGCATTGGGGGTCAGGAAGCAAAAGGAAGCTGTCATGCCTGAAACCGCTCCCCAGACGATGCGCAAGAGCTATCGCACCCTCTTCGTGTCGGATCTGCATCTCGGGTCCCGGGGCAGCCGGGCAGCGCGCTTCCTCGATTTCCTGAACCGGACCGAGGCCGAGACGATCTATCTGGTGGGCGACATCCTCGACATCTGGCACCCGGGCCGCGTGCACTGGGGCGAGACGCATGACGCGATCATCGAGGAGCTGAGCACGCGGGCGCGCGCGGGCGTGCGGGTGGTCTATCTGCCCGGCAATCACGATGCGGCACTGCGCCTGCACGAGGGGCCGATGTTCGGCGCCTTCGAGCTGCGCGAGACCGACGTGCACAAAGCGGCGGACGGCATGCGCTATCTGATCCTGCATGGCGATCAGTGCGACGCGCGGATCTTTCGGTGGCATGTGATGACCCGGATCGGCAGCCGCGCCGATGCCACGCTGCGCGCCGCCGACCAGTGGCTGAAACTGCATCTGCATCGCACCTCGGAACGCGGGTTGTTCGAGCTGGCGATCATGGGCGTGAACGCGCTGATGCTGGTGGGCAACAAGTTCGAGGAACGGCTTTCGGCGCTCGCCCGCGCGCGCGGCCACGACGGGGTGATTTGCGGCCATTACCACAAGGCGGCGCTGCATCACCGCGACGGGCTCGTCTACGCGAATTGCGGCGACTGGGTCGACAACCAGACCGCGCTGGTCGAGACCGCCGACGGCTCGCTGCAGATGCTGGAATGGTCGGGCGAGACGCAGAGCGCCGAGCTCTGGACCCCTGCTGCCGAGCGGAGCCGCCGTGCATGACCGCCCTTGTCATCCTGCTGTCGGCCTTCGTGGTGGTGACGCTGGCGCTGCACCTCGCCTCGGCGGCGCTGACGGCGCGCCGCTATCTGCACCTCACGCCCGTGCGCCCGATCCCCGGCCGGCCGCTGGTCAGCCTGATCCGCCCGGTCTGCGGCCTTGACCTGCATGACGAGGAGACGCTCGGCTCGTCCTTCCGGCTGAGCTGGCGCGACCTCGAGGTGATCTTCTGTGCCGCGCATGAAAGTGACCCGGCGGTGCCGCTGGTGCGCCGGCTGATCGCCGAGAACCCGCAGGTCAACGCACAGCTGCTGATCGGCGAAAGCGGGCTGAGCGGCAATCCGAAGCTCAACAACCTCGAGAAGGGCTGGCGGGTCAGCCGCGGCGCCTTCGTCGCGATGACCGACTCCAACCTGCTGCTGCCCGTCGATTACATCGAGCGGCTGCTGTCCGTCTGGCGGCCCGACACCGGGCTGGTGTCCTGCCCGCCGGTCGGTATCCGCGGCGAGGGGCTCGGTGGGGCGCTCGAATGCGCCTTCCTGAATAGTTTCCAGGCGCGCTGGCAGCTCGCGGCTGACAGCCTTGGTTTCGGCTTCGCACAGGGCAAGACGCTGTTCTGGCGCCGCGACGTCCTCGAACATGCCGGCGGGCTTGTCGCGCTTGGCCGCGATCTGGCCGAGGACGTCGCCTCGACCAAGGCGGTGCGCGGGCAGGGGCTGGTGGTGCGTCTGGCGCGCGAGCCTTTCGCGCAGCCGATCGGGCCGCGCAGCCTGCGCGCGGTCTGGGACCGGCAGCTGCGCTGGGCGCGGGTGCGGCGCGACGGCTTTCCGGGCCTCTTCGTGGCCGAGATTCTGCTCGGCCCCTGGCCGCCCGTCGCCGCGCTGATCGCGCTGGGCGGTCTGGCCGGTCTGGGCTGGGCGCTGCCCTTCCTCGCGCTCTGGTATGGGGCCGAGATCGCGCTGTGCCGCATCGCGGGCTGGCCCTGCGGGCCGCGCGACATCGCCGCGATGGGGCTGCGCGACCTGCTGCTGGCGCCGCTCTGGGCGACCACCTGGATGCGCCGCGGTTTTGAGTGGCGCGGCACCGCGATGGGCGGGCTCGAGGCGGCGCGGGCCGGGGGCGCCGAGGCATGAGCCGGCGCCTCAGCTGCGTGATCCCCGCCTTCAACGAGGCGCCGCGCATCGCCACCGTGCTGCGCGAGGTGCTCGATCACCCGGCGATCGACGAGGTGATCGTGGTCGACGACGGCTCGTCCGACGGCACTGCGGACGCCGCCGCCGCGGTCGAGGGCGCGCGGCTGATCCGCCTGCCCGAGAACCGCGGCAAGAGCTGGGCCGTCTCGGTCGGCATCGAGGCGGCGACGCACGAGCTGGTCATGCTGATCGACAGCGACCTGATCGGCCTTGGCCCGACCGCACTCGAGGCGCTGATCGCGCCGGTGCGCGAGGGGCGGGCCGATGTCTCGATCAGCCTGCGCGGCAATTCCCCCTGGCCCTGGCGGGCGATCGGGCTCGATTACATCTCGGGCGAGCGGGTGATGCCCAAGGCGCTGATCGGCGAGACCGGGGCGCTGCGCACGCTGCCGCGCTTCGGGCTCGAGGTCTATCTGAACCGGCGCTGGATCGGCAGCCGGCAGCGCATCGCCGTGGTCCGCTGGCCCGAGGTCGCGAGCCCCTGGAAGGGGGCGAAGCGCGGCCGCTGGGAAGGCGTGAAGGCCGATGTGCGGATGCTCGCCGACATGTTCCGCACCGTGCCGTTGCACGCGGCCGCGGCGCAGATCCTCGCCATGCGTCGTCTGCGCGCCTGACCCTTCCGACAGTCAGGACAAGGGAAAACCCCGCGCCCTTTCGGCCGCGGGGGCTTTTTTGTGTCGTGCGCGGGGCTCAGCGGTTCTGGCTTGCCTCGAGCGCGTCCTCGAAAGTGCGCAGCCCGGTGCGCGGCGCCTGCACCAGCACCGCCATGTTGCCGGGCTTGTGCTGGTTGCGCAGCATCTTGGTATGGGCCTTCGGGATCTCGTCCCAGGGGAAGACCTCGGACATGCACGGGTCGATGCGGCGCTCGATCATCAGCTTGTTCGCCGCCGAGGCCTGCTTGAGGTGGGCGAAGTGGCTGCCCTGCAGGCGCTTCTGGTGCATCCACATGTAGCGCACGTCGAAGGTGCAGTTGAAGCCCGAGGTGCCGGCGCAGATGACGACCATGCCGCCCTTCTTGCACACCAGCGTCGAGACCGGGAAGGTCGCCTCGCCGGGGTGTTCGAAGACCATGTCGACACTGACGCCCTTGCCGGTGATGTCCCAGATCGCCTTGCCGAACTTGCGCGCTTCCTTCAGCCAGGTGTTGTATTCATCCGAGTTCACCTTGGGCAGCTGACCCCAGCACTTGAAGTCCTTGCGGTTGATCACGCCCTTGGCGCCGAGCGACATCACGAAGTCGCGTTTGTCCTCGTCCGAGATCACCCCGATCGCGGAGGCGCCGGCGGCGTTCACCAGCTGGATCGCGAAGGAACCAAGCCCGCCCGAGGCGCCCCAGACCAGCACGTTCTGGCCCGGCTTCAGGTCATGCGGTTCGTGGCCGAAAAGCATGCGATAGGCGGTGGCGAGGGTCAGCGTGTAGCAGGCCGATTCCTCCCACGTCAGGTGCTTCGGTCGCGGCATCAGCTGCTGCGCCTGCACGCGGGTGAACTGCGCGAACGAGCCGTCGTTCGTCTCGTAGCCCCAGATCCGCTGGCTGGGCGAGAACATCGGGTCGCCGCCGTTGCATTCCTCGTCGTCGCCGTCGTCCTGGTTGCAGTGGATCACGACCTCGTCGCCCACCTTCCAGCGCTTCACCTTGTCGCCGACCTTCCACACGATGCCGGCCGCGTCCGAACCCGCGATGTGATAGGGCTGCTTGTGGCCGTCGAAGGGCGACACCGGGATGCCGAGACCGGCCCAGACCCCATTGTAGTTCACGCCCGCGGCCATCACCAGAACCAGCACCTCGTTGCTGTCGATCTCCCAGGTCGGGACGACTTCGACCTGGAACGACTGCTCGGGCTCGCCGTGACGCTCGCGACGGATCGCCCAAGCATACATGTTCTTCGGAACATAGCCGAGGGGCGGCATCTCGCCGATTTCGTAGAGGTCCTTCTCGGGGGCGTCATAAGGGGCGATCCCGGTGTTCACGTCGAGGGCCATGAGCATCTCCTGTTGTCGTCGCCGCGCCGCAGAATCAGGCGGGGATTGCAGAACGAAATAATCTTGCCCGCGCAACAATGCAATGCTCTAAGTTGCGATTTTGTAATTTTGTGTCCCTTGCATTTCGGCGCAAAGGCGAAACCGGCAAGCCCATGCTGCACAAGCAAAAGGATCGCTGCGCGGCCAGCAGGGCCTGCCGCAATCGGTCCGCGGGTCATCCCGTCGCGCCGCGCCGCAGCGAATTGACAGGGACACATTCTTTCGCATATCAGGTCTCGAACGGCAATTTTCTTGCCCATCGTGAATCGCCCCAGCCCCGGAGGCCGCCATGACCGAGATCCAGAAACCCGCCAAGGACAAGCCCTGGCTGTTCCGCACCTACGCGGGCCATTCCACGGCCGCGAAGTCGAACGAGCTTTACCGGATGAACCTCGCGAAGGGGCAGACCGGGCTGTCGGTGGCCTTCGACCTGCCGACCCAGACCGGCTATGATTCGGACCATGTGCTCGCGCGCGGCGAGGTCGGCAAGGTCGGCGTGCCGGTCTGCCATCTGGGCGACATGCGCGCGCTCTTCGACCAGATCCCGCTCGAGCAGATGAACACCTCGATGACGATCAACGCGACGGCGCCGTGGCTCCTGTCGCTCTATATCGCGGTGGCCGAGGAGCAGGGCGCGGATGTGTCGAAGCTTCAGGGCACGGTGCAGAACGACCTGGTGAAGGAATACCTCAGCCGCGGCACTTATATCTGCCCGCCGAAGCCCTCGCTCGCGATGATCACCGACGTCGCCGCCTACACGCGCGAGCACCTGCCGAAGTGGAACCCGATGAACGTCTGTTCCTACCACCTGCAGGAAGCCGGTGCGACGCCCGAGCAGGAGCTGGCCTTTGCGCTGGCGACCGGCATCGCGGTTCTGGACGATCTGAAGAAGAAGGTGCCGGCCGCGGGCTTCCCGGCGATGGTGGGCCGGATCTCGTTCTTCGTGAACGCCGGCATCCGCTTCGTCACCGAGATGTGCAAGATGCGCGCCTTCACCGAGCTGTGGGACGAGATCTGCCGCGAACGCTATGGCATCGAGGAGGAGAAATACCGCCGCTTCCGCTATGGCGTGCAGGTGAACAGCCTCGGCCTGACCGAGCAGCAGCCCGAAAACAACGTCTACCGCATCCTGATCGAGATGCTCGCGGTGACGCTGTCGAAGAACGCCCGCGCCCGCGCCGTGCAGCTGCCGGCGTGGAACGAGGCGCTCGGCCTGCCGCGGCCCTGGGATCAGCAATGGTCGCTGCGGATGCAGCAGATTATGGCCTACGAGACCGACCTGCTGGAATACGGCGATCTCTTCGACGGCAACCCGGCGGTGACGGCGAAGGTCGAAGAGCTGAAGGCCGGCGCGCGGCAGGAACTCGAGACCCTCGACGCCATGGGCGGGGCGATCGCGGCGATCGACTACATGAAGGGGCGGCTCGTCGACTCGAACGCCGCCCGCATCAACCGGATCGAGGCGAACGAGACCATCGTCGTCGGCGTGAACCGCTGGCAGCAGGGCGAGCCCTCGCCGCTCACCGCGGGCGATGGCGGCATCATGGTCGTCGATCCGGCGGTCGAGGCCGATCAGGTCGGCCGGCTCACCGCCTGGCGCGCGGCGCGCGACGAGGCGGCGGTGCAGGCGGCGCTGGCGCGGCTGTCCGAGGATGCCAAGGCCGGGCGCAACATCATGCCCGCCTCAATCGCCGCGGCGAAGGCCGGCGCCACCACCGGCGAATGGGCCGGCGTGATGCGCGCGGTGCACGGCGAATACCGCGGGCCCACCGGCGTCTCGCGCGCGCCCTCGAACAAGACCGAGGGGCTCGACGAGATCCGCGCCGCGGTCGATGCGGTCAGCTCGCAGCTTGGCCGGCGCCTGAAGTTCCTGGTCGGCAAGCCCGGGCTCGACGGCCATTCGAACGGCGCTGAGCAGATCGCCTTCCGCGCCCGCGACTGCGGCATGGACATCACCTATGACGGCATCCGCCTGACGCCCGAGCAGATCGTCGCGAAGGCGGTCGAGGACGAGGCGCATGTGGTCGGTCTCTCGATCCTCTCGGGAAGCCATATCCCGCTGATCGAGGAGCTGATGGAGCGGATGCGCGCGGCCGGGCTCGACCATGTGCCGGTGGTCGTCGGCGGCATCATTCCCGACGAGGACGCGGTGAAGCTGAAGGGCTTCGGCGTGGCGCGGGTCTATACGCCGAAGGATTTCGAGCTGAACCGGATCATGATGGACATCGTCGCGCTGGTCACCCCGACCTCGCGCGCGGCCTGATACGGTGCCGGGGGGCTGTCTGCCCCCCGGGCCCCCCGAAGGTATTTTCAGCAAGATGAAAGGGGAGGGGGCTTTCTCTTGCCGAAAATACCTCCGCCGGAGGCGCCTTCCCGGGCCGATTTCCCGCCTTCCGAAAGCCGGGTGCGCCCTGTAAGGTCGCGCCCATGAGCACCACCCCTGCGACCGTCCAGTTTTCCGAAGATCAGGCCGAGGCCTGGGATGCCATTGCCGAGGCGCTCGAGGCCGCAGGCGTCGATCTCGTCGAGGGCACGGTGCTGCCCGAGGGCGGCGCGCCGAGCGTTCTGTCGGTGATCGGCAAGGCGGGCTCGGGCAAGACGCTGCTGCTCGCCAATCTCTACAAGGCGCTGGAAGAGGCCGGGATCGAGATCGTCTCGGGCGACTTCGAGGGGCGCAAGCGCAAGGAGCGGCGCACGCTCGCGATCCTCGCCCCCACGAACAAGGCGGCCTCGGTGCTGCGCTCGCGCGGGGTGCCGGCGACCACCATCCACCGCATTCTCTACACCCCGGTCTATGACCCGGAATACGAGCGCATCGCGGAATGGCTGGCGGGGCAGGGCGAGCGGCCGAAGCCCGATCTTCTGGGCGACATGGGGCTGACCGAGGAAGTACTCGACCGGGCGAAGGCGTTTTACGACCTGCACAAGTCGATCCCCGGGGCGCTCGCCTCGGCGGGGCTGCGCGGGTCCGACTTCATCCAGGGCTGGAAACGGCGCGAGGATCCTCTCGACATCGGCTTCGTCGACGAGGCCTCGATGCTTGATGAGCGGCAGTTCGACGACCTGCGCGAGATCTTCCCGACGCTGGTGCTGTTCGGCGATCCGGCCCAGCTCGCGCCGGTCAACCAGTCCGGCGAGATGTGTTTCGAGCGTCTGCCCGCCGCCTCGAAACACGTGCTGCACCGCATCCACCGGCAGGCCGAGGACAACCCGATCCTCGATCTCGCCCATGCGCTCGCCGACGACAGCCTGGCCTTCGAGGCGTTCGAGCGGATGATCGAAACGGCCGCGGCGCGCGATCCGCGGGTGGTCTGGGCCGAGCGGGTGGAAAGTGATCTGATGGCGCGCAGCCCGGTGCTGGTGTGGCGCAATGCGACGCGGATCCGGCTGATCCAGGCATTCCGCGCCGCCCATGGCGCGCCGGCCGACGCGCTGTTGCCGGGCGAGCCGCTCATTTGCGACGGCATCGAGCTGCCGCTGAAGCATCGCAAGAAGCGCATCGACCTCGAGGCGCGGGGCCTGATCAAGGGCGCGCAGGTGATCTACCTCGGCCCCGGCAAGAAGCCCGGATTCTCGCGGCTCCATGTGATGGGGGCGGAGGAGCCGCGGCTGTCGGCGGCCTCGATCATCAAGATCGAGCTGCCCGACGAGGAGGAGCCCTTCATCCCCTATGCGGCGCGGATGGGGGCGGCCTTCCTGCATGGCGCGGCGGTGACGATCCACAAGGCGCAGGGCAGCCAGTGGCCCGATGTGCAGGTCTTCGCCCCCGACATCTATGCCGCCTCTCGGGCTGGCCGGACCGAGGCGGGGATCCCGCTGTGGAAGCGGCTTGCCTATGTCGCGATCACCCGGGCCGAGCACCGGCTGCTGTGGGTGGTGCGGCCGCGGCTCGCCCGGCCCTCGGCGCCGCTCTCGATCGACGACCTGCCGAAGGGCGGCGCCACGCTGACGCTCGAGCGCGAGGAAGAGGGCTGAAGGTGCTTCCCCTCGGCCGCCGCTGCGCCTAGTCTGGCACCGACAGAAGGAGGCCTCTCATGCGCTGCGTTTTCGTCCAGTTCCGTTGCCAGCCCGGCAAGACCTACGAGGTTGCCGACGCAATCTATGAACGCGAGGTGGTGAGCGAGCTTTACTCGACCTCGGGCGATTTCGACCTGATCGCCAAGGTCTATGTGCCCGATGAGGCCGATGTCGGCCATTTCCTGAACGAGACGCTCTTTGATATCCCGGGCATCGCGCGCACCCTCACCACGATGACTTTCCGCGCCTTCTGAGCGGCTCAGCTCCGGATCAGCCGGAACAGCGCCGCCGCGGCCCAGCCGGCGAAGACGGCGAGCGCCAGCGACATCGCGCCATAGATCGCGGCGTGCTGGCGCGACAGGATGTAGAGCCAGCGCTCGAGCCCGACGCGGCGCACGTAGATCGCAGTCTGGTAGCGGTCGACGACCTTGCCGTCGCGCAGCAGGAAGATGCGGGTCTTGTAATCGCCCTCGGTCAGGTTCGCGGGAAGCCGGAAGTCGGCGCGGAAGAGTGTGTCCTCGACCAGCCGCACCGCGCCCTCGTCGAGCGAATAGACCCCTTCCTCCTCGCGGATGCGCAGCAGCGCCTCGGTGAAGGGGCGGGCGTCGGTCACCTCGATCGGGCCGGCGAAGGCGCGCACGGCGAGTGGCACGGTGATGCGCTGCGTCACATCGGTCTCTGGCGACAGGATCTCGGCCACCGGGCCGGTGGTGGCGACGGCGTAATAACTCGGCGCGGCGGCGACGCGGACCTTGTCGGTGTTCACCCAGATTCCGAACGCGCGCGACTTGCGGCGGACGGTGACCGGATGCGCCGGCCCCTCGAGGGTGACGATCACCGCGAGCGGCGCCCCGCCCGGTTCCGGCGCGTCGCGTTTCACCGCACCGTAGATCAGCACCTCGGAGCCGTTGAAGGCGGCGGTGATGCCGATGTTGTCGCGGCTGAGACCGGCGACGACCTCCTCGGGGCCGGCCTCGGCCGGCAGGGCGAAGAGCAGCGCGAGCAGGGCGAGAAGGCGGATCATCCCCTGGCTCCCGCGAAGAGGGAGAAGAGTTCGGCCGGGCGGATCAGCAGATCGAGCCCGAGCTTCGCGGCCACCGCGATCACCAGAAGGGCAAGCAGGATGCGCAGCTGTTCGGCCTTCAGCCGGCCGCCGAGCTGCGAGCCCACCTGCGCCCCGATCACGCCGCCGATGATCAGAAGCAGCGCCAGCATCACGTCGACGGACTGGTTGGTGATCGCGTGCATCAGCGTGGTGAAGGCCGAGACGAAGAGGATCTGAAAGAGCGAGGTGCCGATCACCACCTTGGTCGGCATGCCGAGAAGGTAGATCATCGCCGGCACCATGATGAAGCCACCGCCGACGCCCATGATCGCGGCGAGAACGCCCACGGCCATGCCGACGAGTGCCGGCGGGATCACCGAGATGTAGAGCCCCGAGGCGCGGAACTTCATCTTCAGCGGCAGCTTGTGCACCCAGTTGTGCTGATGCCGCTTCACATGGGCGCGGGCGCCGGGCCGGCGGGCGCGGCGGATCGCCCGCACCGCCTCCTGCAGCATCAAGAGCCCGATCGAGCCGAGGAAGAGCACATAGGCGAGCTGCACCACGAGGTCGATCTGGCCGAGTTTCGTCAGCCGGTTGAACACCCAGATGCCGAGCGCCGAGCCCAGGATCCCGCCGAGCAGCAGCACCACGCCCATCGGCACGTCGACCGCCTTGCGCTTGAACTGCGCCAGCACCCCCGAGACCGAGGAGGCGACGACCTGGTTTGCCCCGGTCGCCACCGCCACCGAGGGCGGAATGCCGATGAAGAACAGCAGCGGCGTGATGAGAAAGCCGCCGCCCACGCCGAACAGCCCCGACAGCAATCCGACGATCCCCCCGAGGCCCAGCAGGAGAAAGGCGTTGACCGAGACCTCGGCGATGGGAAGGTAGATCTGCATTCGGCCGTCCGTCGGGATGAGCCTTCAGTGTTGCCCCGCCGGGGGCCACTGTCAAATGACGCTTTCGGGGCTCAGAGGCTGCGCAGGTATCGTCGCAGCACGCGTTCGAACTTCGCCGCGCCAAGCGGTGCCATCGCCTTGGTGTGCTCGTGGCTGATTGCCTCGCTCGACAGCCCGGCGCCCATGTTGGTGATGACCGAGACCGCGGCGACCCGCAGCCCGAGGAAACGGGCGAGGATCACCTCGGGCACGGTCGACATGCCGACGGCATCGGCGCCCAGCACCTTGGCCGCGCGGATCTCGGCCGGGGTCTCGAAGGAGGGGCCGGAGAACCAGCAATAGACGCCCTGCGGCAGCGCCACGCCCTCGGCCTCGGCGGCGGCGCGCAGGGTCGAGCGCATCACCGGGTCATGGGCCTCGGTCATCGGCACGAAGCGCGCATCCGAGGGCTCGCCGATCAGCGGGTTGGTGCCGGCGAAGGCGATGTGGTCGTTCAGCATCATCAGATCGCCCGGCCCGATGTCGGCACGCAGCGAGCCCGCGGCATTGGTGAGCAAGAGCGTCTCGGTGCCGAGCGCCTTCAGCACCTCGAGCGGCAGGCGCATCTCGGCGGGGTTGCCGCGCTCGTAGTAATGCGCCCGCCCGCCCAGCACCGCGACGCGCACGCCCTCGAGCGTGCCGATCACCAGCTGCGGGTTGTGGCCCGAGACGCCGGCATGGGGAAAGCCCGGCAGATCGGCATAGGGGATCGCCACGCCCTCGACCTCGGCAACAAGATGGCCAAGGCCCGAGCCGAGGATCAGCCCGAGCCGCGGCGGCTCGGTGCCGGCGCGCGCGCGGATCAGTTCGGCAAGCTCAGCGCTCTTTGACATAGGGTTCTCCTCCGGCACGGGGCGGGATGGCGCGGCCGACGAAACCGGCCAGCACGATCACCGTCAGGATGTAGGGCAGGGCGTCGAGGAACGACACCGGGATCTTCATGTGCAGCGTGCCCTCGATCACGTCGGGGCGCAGCGCCAGCGCCTGCAGGAAGCCGAAGAGCAGCGTCGCCCACAGCGCCGACCACGGTCGCCATTTCGCGAAGATCAGTGCGGCAAGCGCGATATAGCCGCGCCCCGCGGTCATCTCGCGGCCGAAGCCCGCCTGCAGCGCGGTCGCCATGTAGGCGCCGGCGACGCCGCACAGCACGCCGGTCAGCGCAACGGCGGTATAGCGCAGCCGGATCACCGAGACGCCCGCGGTGTCGACCGATTCCGGGTTCTCGCCCACGGCGCGCAGGCGCAGGCCGAAGCGGGTGCGGTAAAGCAGCCACCAGCTCGCCGGCACCGCGGCAAGGGCGAGATAGACGAGGATCGAATGGCCCGACAGCACCTGCGCATAGAAGGGGCCGAACAGGGGCACGCCCTTCAGCGTGTCGACGAAGGGCAGGGCGAGCGGCTCGAACCGGGCCGCGCCGGTCAGCGGCGGGGTGCGGCCGCCCTGCTGAAAGAGCGCCTGCGCGATCAGCACGGTCGCGCCCGAGGCCACGAAGTTCAGCGCCACGCCCGAGATCAGCTGATTGCCGCGGAAGGTGATCGAGGCGACGCCGTGAAGCGCCGCCAGCAGCAGCGAGGCGCCGATCCCCGCGGCGAGCCCGATCCAGGCCGAGCCGGTCATCGCCGCGATCGCGCCCGAGGCCATCGCCGCCATCAGCATCTTGCCTTCAAGGCCGATGTCGAAGATGCCCGAGCGCTCGGAGTAGAGCCCGGCCAGACAGGCGAGCAGAAGCGGCGTCGCGAGCCGCAGCGTCGAGGCCAGAATCTGCAGAAGCGTTGCGTAATCCATCAGGCGGCCTCCTTCCGGCGCGGGCGGAAGAACGGGGCGATCATCATCCGCACCATGGTGTCGAGCGCTCCGGTGAACAGGATGACGAGGCCCTGCACCAGCAGGCGCAGCTCGATCGGGATCGAGGTCCAGAGCCCCATCTCGGCTCCGCCCTGATAGAGGAAGCCGAAGAGGAACGCGGCCAGGAACACGCCGAGCGGGTGGTTGCGGCCCATCAGCGCCACCGCGATGCCGATGAAGCCCGCACCCTCGGCCGAGTTCTGCAAGAGCCGCCCGGCCTCGCCCATGACGTTGTTGATCGCCATCAGGCCCGACAGCCCGCCCGAGATCAGCATCGACAGCAGGATGACCTTGACGGGCGAGATCCCGGCATAGCGCGCGGCCGAGTTCGACTTGCCGAAGGCGCGGATCTCGTAGCCGAGCCGGGTGCGCCACAGCAGCAGCCAGACGCCGACGCAGGCCAGCAGCGCGACGAAGAAGGTGACGTTCGCCGGCACCTTGCTGGTGAAGATCGCCGACAGGCCGGGGATCTCGTGAAAGCCCGGCAGCGCCGCGCCCTTCGGGAAGCGGGGGGTGGCCGGGTCCATCTGCCCGGCGGGGCGCAGCACCTCGACCAGAAGATAGACGATCAGCGCCGCGGCGATGTAGTTGAACATGATCGTGGTGATGACGATGTGGCTGCCGCGTTTCGCCTGCAGCCAGGCGGGCACCGCGGCCCAGGCTGCACCGAAGAGCGCCGCGCCGACCATCGCCGCGGGCAGGGCGAGCGTCCAGTGCGGCCAGGGCAGCGCCAGGCAGACGAGCGCCACGCCAAGACCGCCGAGCTGCGCCTGCCCCTCGCCGCCGATGTTGAACTGACCGGCGTGATAGGCGACCGTCACCCCGAGCCCGGTGAAGATGAACGAGGTGGTGTAATAGAGCGTGTAGCCCCAGCCATAGGGCGAGCCGAGCGCGCCATCGACCATCACCTTCACCGCCTCGACCGGATCGCCGCCGATCCCGAGGATGACGAGCGCCGAGATCGCCGCGGCCAGCACCAGCGAGATCAGTGGCACGAGCACGAGGTCGGCCCAGGTCGGCAGTTTCGTCATGCCGCGGTCTCCGCGCTGTCGGCGACGCCGGCCATCAGCAGGCCCAGCTCGCGTTCGTTGGTGTCGGCGGGCAGGCGCTCGCCCATGATGCGGCCGTCGAACATCACCGCGATGCGGTCGGCGAGCGACATGATCTCGTCAAGCTCGACCGAGACCAGAAGCACCGCCTTGCCGGCGTCGCGCAGCTCGACGATGCGCTTGTGGATGAATTCGATCGCGCCGATGTCGACGCCGCGGGTGGGCTGGCCGACCAGAAGCAGGTCGGGATTGCGCTCGATCTCGCGGGCGAGGACGATCTTCTGCTGGTTGCCGCCCGAGAAGCTTTTCGCCGGCAGGAAGGCATTCGGCGGGCGCACGTCGAAGCGTTCGATCTTGCCCTCGGTGTCGGCGATGATCGCCGCATTGTCCATCAGAAGCGCGTTCTTCTGGTATTCGGGCGCGTTGTGATAGCCGAAGGCGATGTTCTCCCACGCCGAGAAATCGAGGATCAGGCCGAGGTGGTGGCGGTCCTCGGGGACATGGGCGATGCCGCGCGCGCGCCGGGTCTGGCCGTCGGAGT
Organism: Paenirhodobacter ferrireducens; assembly: GCF_004022265.1. GTDB lineage: Bacteria > Pseudomonadota > Alphaproteobacteria > Rhodobacterales > Rhodobacteraceae > Rhodobacter > Rhodobacter ferrireducens. The sequence continues at coordinate 9,460 of NZ_SAVB01000034.1, read as the reverse complement.
GGCGGCCGGTCAGGTCGATCTCCTCGCCGTTCATCCGCACGCTCCCGGTCGCCGCGGCAAAGCCGCCGAGCACCTCGAGGAGTTCGGACTGGCCATTGCCGGCGACCCCCGCGATGCCCAGGATCTCGCCCGCGCGGATCGTCAGATCGATCCCCTTGATCCGCTCGACCCCGGTCGCGTCGCGCAACCGCAGGTCACGGATTTCCAGCACGGTGCGGCCCGGATTGGCCGGCGCCTTCGGCACATGCAGCAGCACCTTGCGTCCGACCATCAGCTCGGCCAGTTCCTCGGGCGAGGTCCCGGCGGTGGTCACCGTTGCGGTCATCTCGCCACGGCGCATGACGCTGACGGTGTCGGTGATCTCCATGATCTCGCGCAGCTTGTGGGTGATCAGCAGGATCGTCTTGCCCTGCATCCGCAGGTTCGCGAGGATGCGGAACAGGTGGTCCGCCTCGGCGGGCGTCAGCACGCCGGTGGGCTCGTCGAGGATCAGGATATCGGCCTGACGGTAGAGCGCCTTCAGGATCTCGACGCGCTGCTGGTGGCCGACGGACAGCTCCTCGACCAGCGCATCGGGGTCGACCTCGAGCTCGTATTCCTCGGCCAGCCGCTTCAGCTCGCGCCGCGCCTTGGCGAGGGAGGGGCGCAACAGCGCGCCCTCTTCCGCGCCGAGAATGACGTTCTCGAGCACGGTGAAATTCTGCACCAGCTTGAAATGCTGGAAGACCATGCCGATGCCGGCGCGGATCGCGGCCTGGCTGTCGGTGATCTTCGCCTCGCGGCCGTGGATCAGGATCTCGCCCGCGTCGGCCTTGTAGAAGCCGTAAAGGATGGACATCAGCGTGGACTTGCCCGCGCCGTTCTCGCCGATGATGCCATGGATCATGCCGGGCATCACCCGGATCGAGATGTCCTTGTTCGCCTGCACCGGGCCGAAGGCCTTGGAAATGCCCCGCAGCTCGATCGCCGGGGCGGCAGTTGCCTGCCGCCCCGTGTCCTGTGCCGGTGCCATCATTCCACCGGGCAGGTGTTGTCCGTCATGTAGTCGTGCACGGTGATCTCGCCCGACTTGATCTTGGCGGCCGCGGCATCGACCTTGGCCTTCATCTCGTCGGTGACGAGCTTGGCGTTGTTCTCGTCCATCGCATAGCCGACGCCATCCTTGGCGAGGTCCATCACCATGGTGCCGGTGCTCAGCTCGGGGCCTTCCTTGAACGCCTCGTAGACCGAATTGTCGACGCGCTTCACCATCGAGGTCAGGACCTGGCCCGGGTGCAGATAGTTCTGGTTGCTGTCGACGCCGATCGACAGGATGTTCGCGTCGGCCGCCGCCTGCAGGATGCCGATGCCGGTCGAGCCGGCGGCGGCATAGATCACGTCGGCGCCCTGCGCGACCTGGGCCTTGGTCAGCTCGGCGCCCTTCACCGGGTCGTTCCAGGCGGCGGGGGTGGTGCCGGTCATGTTCTGCAGCACCTTGGCGTCGGCGTTCACCGCCTTCACGCCCTGGGCATAGCCACAGGCAAACTTGCGGATCAGCGGGATGTCCATGCCGCCGATGAAGCCCACGGTCTGCGACTTCGAGGCGAGCGCGGCCATCATGCCGACGAGGTAGGAGCCCTGCTCCTCGGTGAAGACGACCGAGCGCACGTTCGGCTGGTCGACCACGGCGTCGATGATGACGAACCTGGTGTTCGGATAGTCCGGCGCGACGGTGTTCAGCACGTCACCGAAGGCAAAGCCGGTCATCGCGATCGGGTTGGCGCCCGACTCGGCCAGACGGCGCAGGGCCTGCTCGCGCTGCGCCTCGGACTGCATCTCCAGTTCCTTGTAGGAGCCGCCGGTTTCCTCGGCCCATTTCTTCGCGCCGGCATAGGCCGCTTCGTTGAAGGATTTGTCGAACTTGCCGCCGAGGTCGTAGATCAGCGCCGGATCGGCCGCGGCTGCGCCGGAGAGCAGCGCCAGCGTGGCAGCCGCGCCGAGAAACTGTTTCATCAGGGTCATGGGTCACTCCCGGTCGTTGTGCTGCGTTCCCTCGCGGAACGCCGTTGGCGGGCGCAGGGCCCGCGGACCAGCCCGATTAGCGCCGAGGAGCGGCGGTCGGTCAAGCGCGATTTTGCCGCGCCCCGGCAGCAGTTGGCGGGGATTTGAGCAACTGGTCAAATGCTGGGCGGCGCCAGTGCGAGGCTCAGCACGAGGGCATCCACCGCCCGCCCGTCGGGGCTGTGGTAATAGCCGCGCCGGCGTCCGGATTCCCGCCAGCCGGCCGCGGCATACAGCGCGCGGGCAGCGGCATTGTCCTCGGCGACTTCCAGAAACGCGGTGTCGGCGCCACGGGCACGCACCTCGGCGGCAAAGCCCGCCAGCAGACGCCGACCGAGCCCCTGTCGGCGCGCGGCGGGATCGACGGCGACGGTCAGCAGCTCGGCCTCGCCGGCGATCTCGCGCCCGATCAGGAAGCCCGCGGGCTCTTCGATCAGGAAGCAGAAGCGCGAGGCGAGAAGGTCGGTGATCTCCGCCTCGGACCAGGGGCGCGGCGTGGTGAAACACGCGGCATGCAGGGCGGCAAGCTCGGCGGCGGTCATCAGTCGAGGATCACCGGCGGCGGGTCCGAGGGCGGCGCGGCATCGGCCGAGCGCAGGTACAGCGGCGCCGGGCGCGGCTGCGGCGTGCCGGCGCGGCGCGCGGCGATGCGGGCAATGGCTTCGGCGAGCGGCATCGCCGGCTCGACGATCTCGCCCGCCTGCACCTCGGCATAGGCGAGTGCCGCGGCCGATCCGGTCAGCGCATGGCCGGCGATGCCGGGGGGCAGCTCGGTCAGCGGCAGCAGCGCGGGCTCACTTGCGCCGTCGGCGGTGAAGCTTTGCAGATAGACCTCGCCGCGGCGGGCATCCTCGACCACGGTGACCGGGCGGGGCAGGCCCTCGGCCTGCGCCTCGAGCGTGCTGACCCCGATCGCCGGGATGCCGAGCGACAGCGCCAGCCCGCGCGCCGCCGCGACCGAGATCCGCACCCCGGTGAAATTGCCCGGTCCGGTGCCGACGCCGATCGCGGCGAGATCATGCCAGCCGATGCCCGCACAGGCGAGCAGTTCCTCGAGCAGCGGCATCAGCCGCTCGGCCTGGCCCTTCGACATCTCCTCGCGCCGCTCGGCGACGGGGCGCCCCGCGTGCAGCAAAGCGGCCGCGCAATGCGCGGCCGACGTGTCGAAGCCGAGAACGTATCCCTCAGCCGGCAACGGGGCGCACCTCGGTGACCTCGGGGATGTAGTGGCGCAGCAGGTTCTCGATGCCCATCTTCAGCGTCAGGGTCGAGGACGGGCAGCCGGCGCAGGCGCCCTTCATGTGCAGATAGACGACACCGCGCTCGAAACCGTGGAAGGTGATGTCGCCACCGTCCTGCGCCACGGCCGGGCGCACGCGGGTGTCGAGCAACTCCTTGATCTGCGCGACGATCGCGCCGTCCTCGCCGTCATGCTCGGCGTGCACCGGGGTGCCTTCGCCGTCCATCACCGGGGCGCCGGACTGGAAATGCTCCATGATCGCGCCGAGGATCGCGGGCTTCGCATGGGCCCAGTCGGTCGCCGCGTCCTTGGTCACGGTGACGAAATCGGCGCCGAGGAAAACCCCGGCCACCCCCGGCACGGAGAACAGCCGCTTCGCGAGCGGCGATTTCCCCGCCGCCTCGGCCGAAGGGAAATCGGCGGTGCCGGCCTCGAGCACGGTCATGCCGGGCAGGAACTTCAGCGTGGCGGGGTTCGGGGTGGTTTCGGTCTGGATGAACATGGCGCGCCTCCTTGGCTTGTGGCACATATGCGTCCGCCGAGTGTTTCCGTCAAGTTTTGCGGGCCGAAATGCGCGGCTTTGGCGCAGGTCGGGCCGCGATAACGGCGGTTCAGGTGATCGCCTCGAGCCGTTCCTTCGACATGTCGCCGGGCACCACGGTGAGCGGGCAGGGCAGCGAGCCGGAGGTGCGGCTGAGCTGGGTGACGAGCGGACCGGGGCCCGACTTGTCGGTGCCGGCGCCAAGGACAAGCACGCCGATCTCGGAATCGGTGCGGATCACGTCGAGGATCTCGTGTGCCGGCTCGCCCTCGCGGATCACCAGTTCCGGGTCCACCCCCTGCCGGTCGCGCATCCATTTCGCGAAGACCTCGAAATGCGCCTCGATCCGGTCGCGCGCCTCCGAGCGCATGATCTCGGCAACGCCGATCCAGTGCTGGTATTCCTCGGGCGGGATCACCGAAAGGATGGTCACGCCGCCGCCGGTATGGGCGGCGCGCATCGCGGCATAGCGCATCGCGTTCAGGCATTCGCGCGTGTCGTCGAGCACGACAAGGAACTTGCGCATCGGGTCTCCTTCAGCCGGGGCCCGGCCGGGTCCGCAGCCCGGGCGGCAGGTGCCGGGGCGGCGGACGGCGCAGGGCGCGGCGCAGCATCAGTTTCAAAATCGCGCCGATCAGAGTGCCGATCTGCGCGGCGATCGACAACAGGAACCCTGTCGTCATCACCGCAAGATCGCTCAGGCGGTGCAGCATGCGCAGGCTACGCGCCTTGCCCAGAACCGCAAGGGCCTTGCGCGTGTCGGGGCCGGCGGCATCGGCAAGCCGCGCAAGGCGGCTCAGCTCGGCCGGACTGTCGGCAAGGCGCAGCACCCGCAGTGCCTCGGCCGGCGAGGTCTGTGCGGCGATGCGGGTGACATCGCTGGCGACGGCGGTCAGCCGCTCGGCCCGGCCGCCGCCGCGCGCGGCCAGCCGCAGCGCCTCGGTCATGCCGGGCGACAGCGCGCGGGCCTTGCGCGCCACGCGCAAGACGCTGGCGCCGAGCTTCACCGGCACCGAACTGCCGAGCGAGGGGAGCGCGACCAGGGTCGCGGCCAGCCCCACCGCGGCCAGCCCCGCCTCGACCCCGTCGACCTCTTCTCCGGTCGCAAGGTTCGCGCCCTGCCGGCCAAGGGCCGCGACATCGCCCGCCGGGCTCAGCTCGAAGGGAAGCGCGCAGACGCCGATCAGGGTGAGCGAGGGGCAGGTGGAAAGGTCGGCCATGCACTGCAGGCAGGCGCCGGCCTGCGCCAAGAACCTGTCATGGCGGGCGATCAGCGCCTCGGCCTCGGTGTCCAGAGCCGGAGGGACAGGGATGGCGTGGTCGCGGCCGATGTCGCGCAGCAGGGCCACCTCGTCGGGGTCATCGGCGGCGATCGCCGCGCTCAGGCGCGGCAACAACCAGTCGGGCGTGACCTCGCGCGCCATCGCGCGGGTGAGGGCGGCCTTCGCCTCGACGGCGCCGCGCTCGACGAACGGGGCGGCGAAGGGGGTCTGGGCGAGGCCCCAGAGCGCCCCGGCCAGACAGGCCACCGCCCAGAGGGCGAGGGCCAGCCGCGCTGCGGCGCGGATCATCGCGAACTCCGCTGACCGGGCGGGGACGGGGGCATCGGCGGACTCCTGTGATCGGGCCGCTCGCCCCCGCCGCCCGAACGCCGGGCTCAGAGCGGACGGCTGAGCGCCCAATCCATGTAAAGCTCTCGCGCCTTCTTGGTGAAGGGGCCGTGAGCATATTTCACCTCGTCGAAGGCCACCGCCGGCGTCACCTTCGAGAAGTTCCCGGTCAGGAAGATCTCGTCCGCGCCGCGGAAGTCGTCGAGCGTCAGCACCGCCTCGGTCACGGTGTAGCCCGCCTCGCGCAGCAGGCCCATGTGGCGCTTGCGGGTCAGGCCCGACAGGAAGGTGCCGTTCGCGATCGGGGTGAAATATTCACCGTCCTTCACCATCCAGACGTTCGCCGTGGCGGTTTCGGCGACATTGCCCATGGCGTCCTGCACAAGCGCGTTGCCGAAGCCCTTCGAGCGCGCCTCGACCAGCATCCGGGCGTTGTTCGGGTAAAGGCAGCCGGCCTTGGCGTTGCACACGTTGTCGGCCATCACCGGGCGGCGGAACGAGGTGGTGGTCAGCGTCGTCGCGGCATCGGCGGCGGGCATCGGCACCTCTTCGAGGCAGAGCGCGAAGCGGGTCGAGTTCGGCGCCGGCGAGACGCCCACGTCCGAGCCGTCGATCGCCCAATACATCGGCCGGATATAGACCGCGGCGCCCGCGGCATATTTCTTCAGCCCCTCGCGGGCGATCTCGACCATCTCCTCGTCGCCGACGGTGGGGGTGATCATCAGCGCCTGCGCCGAGCGGTTCACGCGCGCGCAATGCGCCTCGAGGTCGGGGACGAGCCCGTCGAACAGGCGGGCGCCGTCGAAGACGGATGAGCCCTGCCACAGGCCGTGATCGGCCGCGCGCATGACGGGGATGTCGCCCTCATGCCAGTTGCCCTCGAAATAGGTGCGGATGTTCTTGCCGAAAGACATGTCTGCTCTCCTTTGTCGGGGGCGGAGACTAAGCCCCGGGCCCGGCAAAGGTCCAGCGCCGCGATTGTATCGGTATCAAGCTGTGGGCCGGGTGGCGGGGCTGGCCGCCACCCGGAAGCTGCACGCGGACGGGGCTCAGTTGGCCTCGACCTTCTGCGCCGTGCGGGCGGTGTTGAGCGAGGCATTGAACAGCCCGAGCACGGTCCGCACATTGACCAGCGCGCTTTCGGTGGCGAGCACGAGGTCATTCGGCTGGATCTCGAAATTCTGCGCCGAGAACAGCCCGTCGGTGGTGGTCAGGTCGATCGAGAACACCACGCGCTGCTGCGCCGGACCGCCCTTGCCGTCGGCATGCACGGCCGAGGCCGGGTATTCGCGCAAGACCAGAACGCCCTTGGGGTTGGCGCGGGCGCCGTCGATGCCGCCGACGAGGGTCACGGCCTCGAGTGCGCTGACGTGATCTTGCGGGAATTTGACCACCTGTTCCCGCCCGGCGGCGCCAAGCGCGAGGAAGCTGCGCCGGTCGGGTTCGACCACGATCTTGTCACCCGGACGCACCCCGGCATCCAGCGCCGGATCGTCGAGCACGCGCTGCATCGACGTCTCGTAGACCTTGCCGCCGCGCAGGAGCCGCAGCTGCGGGTTGACGATCGAGGGCAGAACGCCGCCACCTTCCGAGAGCACGTTGAGCACGGTGAGCGAGCGGTCGGTGAGCGGCACGTTGCCCGGTCGCGCCACGCCGCCGACGAGCGAGATGGCATTCGACTTGCCGGGGGTCGATTCAAGCTGCACCTGCGCCGAGGGAATCAGTTCGGACACCTTGGTCTGGATCTTCTCACGGGCCTCGTCGGGGGTGAGGCCGGCGATCTTGACCGGACCGGCATAGGGCAAGAAGATCGCGCCCGCACTCGAGATCTGCGTGGTCTGCAGCTGCGTGGTGGGCGAGCCGGCGTTGGTCATCAGCTTGTTCTCGCCGTTTTCCCAGACCGCGATCTGCACCGCGTCGCCGGCCGTCAGCACCTGCCCGGTGCGGCCGATCCCGCCCGAGAGCCATTGCCGAGACACCGCTGCCTTGCTGGCGGGCCAGTGCTGGATCGCGGGCAGAAGCTTGCTGTCGACGGCATAATGCGCGAATTGCGGCGCTTCCGCTTCCGAGTTCTTCAGGATTTCCGACTGCATGGCTGCCCCGCGGGGCAGGGTGCAGGCGGCAAGCGCGCACAAAAATACGGCTGCGGCCGGCAGTCGGCGCATCGACTTCATTCAGACATCCCCCGTTTCGCGGTCTTGCGACCAATGCTAAGGCTTTGCGATGGCAGCGCGAGTCACCCCAGCATTCCGTCCTTCGTCTATGAGCACAAAACAGTCATTTCTCAAGCCGAAGAATCCGCGGCTTCTCGTCATCGGCGGAAGTGGGCGCCTGGGGCCGCTGCTGCGGCGGGCGTGGTCGCCTGCTTTCTTGGCATCCGCTGAACCTGCGCCGGAGAGCGTGGTCTGGCAGGCCCGGCGTGAGTCGGCCTTCACCGGGCAGGGCGGTCCGTCGCTGGTCTTTGACCCGCTGCACGAGCCCCAGGCCTTCGCCGCCGCGGCGCGCGCCTGTGACGTGATCGTGAACCTTGCCGGCGTGACCTCGGGCCCGCCCGAGGCGCTGGCGCTGAACACCGCCCTTGCCCGCGCGGCGCTGGACGCGGCGGATGCGGCGGGCGGGCGGGCGGTGCTGCTCGCCTCCTCGGCGGCGGTCTATGGCGCGGGCCGGGACGGGATCTGCCGCGAAACCGACGCGCCCGCGCCGCTTGCCCCCTATGGCGTGGCGAAGGCGGCAATGGAGGCCGAGCTTGCCGGCCGGCCGGGCGCGATCTGGCTGCGCATCGGCAATGTCGCCGGGGCGGATGCGCTTTTGGGGAGCGCGGCCCCCGAGGGCGGGCGGGCGCTCGACATTCTCGCCGACGGGCACGGGCCACGGCGCAGCTTCATCGGCCCGCAGACGCTGGCGGCGGCGCTGGCGCGCCTCGTGCGGCTTGCGGCGGCGGGGGCGGATCTGCCTGCGGTGCTGAACCTTTCGCTGGCCGGCGCATTGCCGATGGATGCCCTGCTGGCGGCGGCGGGCGAGACCTGGGTGCCGCGGCCGGCGCCCGAAGGCGTGATCCCCCAGGTCGAGCTCGATGTGACCCGCGCCGTCGATCTTGGCCTGGTGCCCGAGGCGCCGGCCCGCGCCGCGGCGGTGGTGGCCGATCTGTGCGCCCTGCAGGAGGCCCGTGCGTGACCCTTTCAAAGCGCCTGTTCGACATCCTCTTTGCGCTTGCGATCCTGCCCATCGTGCTGCCGGTCGGGCTGATCGTGGCGGCGGCGCTGCTGCTCACTCAGGGGCGCCCCCTCTTCTATGCGGCCGAGCGGATGAAGACCCCGGCCCGCGGCTTCCGGCTGTGGAAATTCCGCACGATGACCACCGTGGCGCGCGATTCCGGCGTCTCGGGCGCACACAAGGCTGCGCGCATCACGCCGGCGGGGCGGATCCTGCGCCGCTTCCGCCTCGACGAGTTGCCGCAGCTGTGGAACATCCTCGCGGGTGACATCTCCTTCGTCGGCCCACGCCCGCCGCTGCGCCAGTATGTCGAGCGTTTCCCCGAGATCTATGGCCCGGTCCTGCGCTCGCGCCCGGGGGTGACGGGGCTCGCCTCGATTCATTACCACCGGCATGAGGAATGGCTGCTGGCGCGCTGTCGAACCGCCTCCGAGACCGACCGGGTCTATTGTGCCCGCTGCGTGCCGGCCAAGGCCCGGCTCGATCTGATCTACGCGAAAAACGCCTCGGTCTGCTTCGACATCGTGCTGATTTTCAGGACGATCACCCGGGTGCTGCACTAGGCTCGGCGGAGTTTTGCCGCTTTTTTCGGCATAGCCTGGGGTTTCTGCACCTGCGAAGAGTTGCGAGAAGCCCTGCGACAAAGTATGTTTCCTCTGAGACCTTGCCCGCGGACGGCCGGAACACATGATTAACACGCTGCTGAAAAACCCCACGCTGGACGCCGAAATCGGAACATGATTCACTTTCCGGGCGGTTTGGCGGGGGAAAGCGATGCGGGGATCGGACGAGACGAGCGGGTCGCTGTTCAGCTAC
>NZ_SAVB01000033.1 GCF_004022265.1 Paenirhodobacter ferrireducens | reverse complement strand
CGCTCGGACCAATGGCGCGACATGGCTCATTCATGAACCGCTGCTCGGCCCTGGGACGGGCCGAGATCGAGGCCGTGACATGAGACAGACGGGATAAGGCCCAGATCGGCCCGTCGTCCGATTAGCGCAACAAGGTCGTTGTGTGATCGCCTGCGTCGCTTTCGGGCTGCGAACTGGCCCGATCAAGACCTTCCCCTGACATGCAACGCAACATGCAAGGGGTCGCGAAAATACAAAATTATCCAGTGAAATCAATGTCAAGTGGCGGAGACGAAGTGCGCCACATTGCCCACACTTCATAAATTTTAACAATAAAATCAACATGATAAAAATAGTCGCGCAGCAAATTGTGTAGCAATTTGTGTAGCATTGAAAAACCTCTTGCGGTGAGTAATTGTATGTAGCCATCCGGCGTAGGTCATGTTGACAAATGGCGGATCCAGAGACGGATCGACGTGATGTCAATGAAGCCGAGGAAGCTTTCCGCCTTTTTTCGGGTGACGTCCTGTTTGGTGGTGTAGGTGTCGGTGGCCATCGGGTTTCTCGGTAGGGTCGGGTTGCGACAACCAACCTGAACCGAGGGATAGACCCGATGACCAAACCTATGATGGACCTCCGAGCGCTGGTGGAGAAGAGCGGAGATGCCGACCTGCTGCGTGAGATGATCGGCTTCGCCGCCGAACGTCTGATGGAGCTGGAGGTTGGCGCCAAGACCGGCGCCGACTACGGCGAGAAGAACCCCGAGCGGCTGGCACAGCGCAACGGTTATTGTGATCGCGATTGGCAGACCCGGGCCGGCAGTGTCGAGCTGCGCATCCCGCGCCTGCGCACGGGCACCTATTTCCCGTCCTTTCTCGAGCCCCGGCGCTCGGTGGAGAAGGCGCTGACGGCTGTCATCCAGGAGGCCTATGTCCATGGCGTGTCGACACGGTCGATGGATGATCTCGTGCAGGCCATGGGCGGCACCGGCATCTCCAAGAGCCAGGTCAGCCGGCTCTGCGAGGAAATCGATGAGCGGGTCGATGCCTTTCTCACCCGCCCGATCGAGGGCGAATGGCCCTATCTCTGGATTGACGCGACCTATCTCAAGGTGCGTCAGGGGGGACGGATCGTCTCCGTCGCCGTGACGATCGCGGTGGGCGTGAACACTGATGGCCGGCGCGAAGTGCTGGGCATGGCGATCGGGGCTTCCGAGGCGGAGCCGTTCTGGACCGAGTTTCTGCGCGACCTTGTCCGCCGCGGCCTCTCCGGCGTGAAGCTGGTGATCAGCGATGCGCATGAGGGCATCAAAGCGGCCACGGCGCGGGTGCTGTCGACCACCTGGCAGCGCTGCCGGGTGCATTTCCAGCGCAACGCCCTGGCCCATGCCGGCAAGAGCAGCCGCAGGGTGGTCTCGGCCTTTATCGCCACGGCCTTTGCCCAGCCCGACCACGCCACGGCCAAGACCCAGTGGCGGTTGGTGGCGGATCAGATGCGTCCCAAGCTGCCGAAATTGGCCACGCTCATGGACACGGCCGAGGAGGACGTCCTGGCCTACATGACCTTCCCCGCCCAGCACCGCGCGAAGTTGCACAGCACGAATCCGATCGAGCGTCTGAACGGCGAGATCAAGCGACGCACGGACGTCGTCGGGATCTTCCCCAACGAGGCCTCGATCCGGAGATTGGTCGGCGCGATCCTGATGGAGCGGACCGAGGAATGGACGGTCCAGAGAGGCCGTTATCTGACACTGGAAACGCTCGCGCCGGTCTGCGATGATGTCATGGTCAGCCTGCCTGCCGCGCAGCGCGACTGACCTGCTCGGCCCGCATCAGAGCGCGAGGCCCGCCGCCAGCTACACCATCAGCTGGGACATCATCGTCTTGTCGTAGCGGGTCGCGACACGCCTGGCGTTCTTGAGCTTGTTGAAGCAGCGTTCGACCAGATTACGCAGGCGATACAGCGAGCGATCGACACCAATCCGCTTCTTGCGGGACTTGCGCATCGGTATCACGGGCAGGACGTTGCGCGCTTCCATGCCTTCTCTGATCTTGTCTGCATCGTAGCCGCGATCCGCGGGCAGCACGCTCGGGCGGGGCAGATTATCCGCCATCACCAGATCGAAGCCGAGATAGTCCGACGTCTGGCCAGGTGTGATCTCTGTCCTCATGGGAAGCCCGTGTGCGTTGACGAGAAGGTGGATCTTGGTCGTAAAGCCACCTCGAGAACGGCCGAAACCCTGTCGTGGAGTCCCCCTTTAGCGCCCGCTGCCTGATGGTGGGCGCAGATCACGGTGCTGTCGATCATTTGCAGGGCGCTTGGCACGGCTCCGCTCTGGTTCAGGGCATCCATGATGTCCTCCCAGAGGCCCGCCAGTGTCCAGCGTCGGAACTGTCGGTAAACGCTTGACCATTTGCCGAACTCGCCAGGTAGGTCCCGCCATGGCGCTCCGGTTCGGGCAATCCAGAAAATCCCATCAAGGACGAGGCGGTGGTTGGTGGCTTTGCGTCCGTTCGGGGCGCGGACGGCGAGGATGAAGCGCTCAAAGAACGCCCATTCCCCGTCCGACATAAGGTCTCGTGCCAAGCGGGTCTCCATCGCAGATGCCAGCTTGAATCATGCCCTGCCCCCGAGGGGAATCCCTTTTGTCAACACGACCTAGATCGCACAGCGCGTCAATCACCTGCTCGATCTGATCCAGTTGCCCCATATCGAGACGCGCGACCCTTCGCAGCTTTCGGGCGGGCAACGGCAGCGGGTGGTGTTGGCGCGCGCTGGCGATCGAACCCCGGAGACTCTTGCTCGACGAGCCCTTCGGAGCGCTCGACGCCAAGGCGCGCCGTGAGCCGCGCCAGGGGCTGCGCGACATTCACGACGAGACCGGCCTGACCACGGCTTTCGTCCCCCACGACCAGGAAAAGGCGATGGAGCTGGCCGATCTGGTGGTGGTGATATCGATGGGCCGGATCGAACAGATCGACCGCCCGCAAGACATCCGAAGCCGTCCCGCAAGCGATTTTGTGCGCAATTTTATCTTGGCGTGAGCAGAGCAAGAGCAGGGAGATTCCAGCTTCGGGGCGTCCAAGGTTGGTTGGCAGGGCAGTGGGAAGGCAGTTCATCCCCTTAGCGCGCTTCTTCGAAAACTGGGGCAAGGCCGTCGTGCGTTCGTTCGATTGTGCGTGCTAGACTGCGGTGAACTATTTTGGGGTGATTCGGCAGGTGGGGGCGTGAGGGTAGGCACCCGCCAGAAAGGAAAATTGCATGGTTCAATCGGGACCACGGGGCCGGGTGGGTATTCTGACCTTGCAGTTGAGCACCAACTACGGTGGCATCCTGCAGATGCTGGCACTGCATGACGCTATCAAACAGCAGGGTGGTGAGCCGGTGCTGCTCGACAAGCATGCACGACACGAAACTTTGAAGACGCGAATCTCGCCCGTGCTGGCACGGATCCCGCTGCAGGACCTACGCGGCATTCGCAGCAAGGCCATGGCCGCAAGCGAGCATCGGCGATTTTTCGAAAGCCGTGTCGCGCAGATTTCCAGACCGGTGCGCAGCGGCCGAGACATCGAGGCCGAAATTGCGCGCCTTGGTCTTTCGACGGTTGTCGTCGGAAGCGATCAGGTTTGGCGCATGGACTATCAGAAGGATGGGAGCGAACTGAATTACTTCCTCAATTTCGGGGGGGATGCGTTGCGACGCGTGGCCTATGCAGCCTCTTTTGGGCATGGCCACTGGGCCTTTCCTGCGCGCAGCGAGGAGATCAGGGCCTGCCTGTCCCGCTTCGACGCGATTTCGGTGCGCGAGCAGAGCGGCCAGACGATCTGTTCCGAGGTGTTCGGGCGTGAGGATACCCGCTTCGTTCTTGATCCGACCTTGCTGCATGAGGCCGAGTATTATCGCGACATGATGGGGGCCGGGCCGAAGCAGGGTCCTTGCGTGCTGGTCTATGTGCTAGACCGCCAGAAAGAGGCCCGCGATCTGGCCGCGAAAATTGCAGCGCAGCGTGGCAATCTGCCGGTGCGCGTTCTCTCGCCCTCGGCACGCGCATTCACCAACATTCCAGACTGGCTGTCCGCGTTCGAAAATGCCGAGTTCGTGGTGACCGACTCCTACCACGGCACGATCTTCTCTATCATCTTCCAAAGACCGTTCCTGACGCTTCTGAACAGCCAGCGCGGGTTGGACCGGTTCACCTCGCTGTTCGATAGCTTGGGGCTGTCAGGCCACGGCCTGACCGACTGGGACGGAACGTTTCCGCCTGTCGCCTCGCAAAACCCGGATTACGAGGTTATATCCGCGAAGATTTCTCGACTCAGAACCACGTCCTGCGCCTTCCTTGGCAATGCGCTTGCGGCCGCGGAAAAGAAATAGTGAGGTGTTGCGGCAGTATTGTCCGGCCGCGATGATAGGTTCGGGCGGGCTTGCGCGGCCCGTGTCTCGGGTCATGAAAAGGAAAGATGCGGCGCTTCTGCAGTGCGCGGCGACGGAATCATTTACAAGATCGAGATAGAATTGGCGCAAAAACAGACATCTCGGCTGGCAAAGAACACCGTGGCGCTCTTTGGGCGTCAGATTTTCATCATCTTCATCAATCTCTACACGATCCGGGTGATCCTGAAGAATCTCGGGGTAGAAAATTTCGCCCTCTACAATGTGATCCTGAACGTGGTGATGATCGGGTCCTTCCTAACGATCTCGCTCAACACGATGGTGCAGCGGTTCTTTGCTTTCGCGATGGGCAACGATTCCCGGTTTTCGCTCAAGCAGGTCCACGATGCCGGGCTCGTGCTGACCCTGCTCGCGGCGGTCCTGTCGATCGTCGGCTTCGAGACCATAGGGCTGTGGTTCGTCGGCCATGAGCTGGTGATCGCGCCCGAGCGTTTCGCCGCCGCGCAGATCCTCTATCAGCTGCTTGGGCTTGCCTTCGTCTTCAGCCTGTTCTCGACCTTCCATTCGTCGGTGATCATGGCCCATGAGGACATGCATGCCTTCGCGATGATTTCGGTTCTCGATGCGATCCTGCGCCTTGCGGCGGCGGTGACGCTGACGGTTTTCGCCACCGATCACCTTGTGCTTTACGGAGCGCTCTTTGCGGCGGTGGCGCTGATCCTGGCGCTGAACTTTTTTTTCTACAGCCAGCGGCACTATGAAGAATGCCGCTGGCGGCGGATTTCGCTCGAAATCCCGCTCCTGCGCGAGATGCTGGGGTTCAGCGGCTGGACGATCTTCGGCCAGATCACCACGGTCAGCCGCAATCAGGCGGTCACCATCCTCGTCAATCAGGCCTTCAATCCGGCGACGGTGGCGGCACGGGCGATTTCCTCTTCGGTCGGCTCGCAAATCCTGACTTTTTCACGGAATTTCTCGCTGGCGCTTCAGCCGCCGATCATCAAGGCCCATGCTGCGGGCGAGCATGAGCAAACCGCTGAGTTGATCCATTTCGGCTCCAAGGTCACATTCTTTCTAGTTTGGGTCGCGACGCTTCCCGTCATCGCCACGGCGCCGGGGATCCTGCATCTGTGGTTGGGTGATCCCCCCGCCGAGACCGTGCTGTTCACCCAGCTCGCGCTGATCGAAAACGCCATCGTGGCGATCAGCCTGCCCTTGATGACGGCGGTGCGGGCGACCGGGCATGTGCGGCTTTACGAGCTGGTCCTGGGCATCTTGCAGGCTTTCGTTCTGATCTTCTCCTGGATCGCGATCAGGTTTGGCGCCGAGGCCTATGTCGTCTATGTCATCGCCATCGTGATCAATCTGCTGATGTTCGCGGCCCGGCTCTGGATCACCCGGCTTCTGGTGGGCCTGCCGCTCGCCCCCTACGCCCGTTCGGTGCTGGTTCCGGTTTTCCTTGTGATCACCGTTTCCAGCGGGGCAGTTTTTGGCCTGCTGCAATTTGTGCCGCAAGCGGCCCGCCTGATGCCCGGTGTGGTTTCTTTGGGGGCTGTTGCGCTGGTATTTGCCCTTCCGGTAATCGTGATCGGGATGTTTGGCTTGTCGGCGCGCGAAAGAGCGTTCATCCTTTCAGCGATCAGGCGGAAGTTGTCGAAGTCCCAAGGAAAACCATGAAGATTTTGGCATTAGGCGCGACCGGGGCGATAGGTGGCCAGTTGGCTCGGGAACTCGTGCAGGCAGGGCACGAATTGGTCGTTACCAGTCGCAGCGCGCGACCGGCATCTGCGGGGCTGCGCTATGTGGAGGGTAACGCCCGTGACGGCGAATTCTTGAAGGGGATCTTGCGCGAGCATTGGGATGTCGTCGTCGATTTCATGGTCCACGACACTGCGACCTTTCGCGCGCACAGGGACATGTTCTTGGATGCGACGGGACAGTATGTCTACCTGAGTTCGGGGCGTGTCTTCGCTCAATCGGATGTGCCGCTGACCGAGCGTTCGGCCAGGTTGCTTGATCTTTCGACGGATGCGGCCTTTCTCGCCACCGACGAATATGCGCTTGCCAAGGCACGTCAGGAAGATCTGTTGCGCGCCTCGGGGCGGACGAACTGGACGATCGTGCGCCCATATATCACGTTCGGGGATGCCCGATTCCAGCTTGGAACGCTTGAAAAGGAAACGTGGCTCTACCGAGCGCTGAAGGGGCGCAGCATCGTGTTCTGCGGACCAATGCTGAAGAAATGGACCACGCTGACCGACGGGGCCGATGTGGCACGCATGATCGCGGCGCTTGTTGGAAATTCGGCGGCCCTGGGCGAGGATTTCAACCTGACGGCACGGCAAGCGATGACTTGGGGAGAGGTGCTGGAGCTTTACCTCGACGAGTTGGAGGCGCATCTCGGGCATCGCCCGTGGGTGTTTTTGCAAGATGTCGAGAGCTTTTGCCAAGCCGCCAACTCGGTTCCGCAGGTGCGTTACGATCGCATGTATGATCGCCGCTTCGATCCTTCGAAAGTCGGTGCTCTTGTCGATCTGGACAAGGTTCGC
Source organism: Paenirhodobacter ferrireducens (assembly GCF_004022265.1). Taxonomy (GTDB): domain Bacteria; phylum Pseudomonadota; class Alphaproteobacteria; order Rhodobacterales; family Rhodobacteraceae; genus Rhodobacter; species Rhodobacter ferrireducens. The sequence continues at coordinate 27,030 of NZ_SAVB01000033.1, read as the reverse complement.
GATCCCCGTTTGGCGCTAGCGGCGCAGTTTCGCGCGCAGCTTTCAGGGGGAGGTTTCCTTGCCCTGAATTCGCGCGGCGAGGCGCTGCGCGATCGTGCCGCGCGCGAACATGCAGCCCTGAGCGAATTCCAGGGATTGAAGAGGAAAATCAGTTATCTAGCCTACCGGAACATCCCGCTCGGGTTGATCGAGAAATTGAGGCCGTCGTGACGCATTACACCGATGAAAAACAAGCTCAGATAGTGATCGCGCTGCTCAAGGCGTATGGTATCCATAGGGTTGTCGCTTCGCCGGGGGCCACGAACATCACTTTCGTCGGTTCCATCCAAACCGATCCGTTCTTCACCGTCTATTCGGCGGTGGATGAGCGATCGGCGGCCTATATGGCCTGCGGGTTGGCTGAAGAAAGCGGCGAGCCGGTGGTGATCAGCTGCACCGGCGCCACGGCGTCGCGCAATTACCTGCCCGGGCTGACCGAGGCTTTCTATCGCAAGCTTCCGGTGCTTGCCGTCACCTCGACGCAACCTCAGGCCCGGATCGGCCATCACATCGCTCAGGTGATCGACCGCAGCTCTCCGCCCAACGACGTGGTCAAGCTCAGCGTCGATCTGCCCATCGTGCATGATGCCGAAGAGGTCTGGGAATGCGAGATGAAGGTCAATCGCGCGATCCTTGAACTGAAACGCCATGGCGGCGGGCCCGTGCATATCAACCTGCCCACGACCTACAGCCGCGATTTCTCGGTCAAGGAGTTGCCCAGCTATCGCAAGGTCGATCGCTGGGTGTGGGGCGATACCCTGCCCGAGCTCAAGGGGCGGGTGGGCATCTTCATCGGCGCACACCGGACCTTCGGCGCAGCAGAGACCGCCGCGATCGAACGCTTCTGCGAGGTTCATGACGCGGTGGTCTTATGCGATCATACCAGCGGCTATCACGGCAAATACCGGGTTCAGTCGGCATTGATCGGTGGGCAGGAGCGGGCCAATCAATCCGCGATCCGGCCCGACGTGCTGATCCACCTCGGCGAGGTTTCGGGCGATTACGAAAGTCACAAGATCCCGCGCAAGACGGTCTGGCGGGTCAGCCCGGACGGCGAGATCCGCGACACATTCCGCAAGCTGCGCCATGTCTTCGAGATGCCCGAGCGGCAATTCTTCGAGCATTACACGCAAGGCAAGGCGGGGGAGACCAAATATTACGAGACCTGCAGGGCGATGCTGGCGCAAAAGCGTGCGTTGGTGCCCGATCTGCCCTTCTCGAATCTCTGGATCGCGTCGCAATTCGCTACGCAGGTTCCCAAGGGCTCGGTCGTGCATTTCGCGATCCTGAACAGCCTGCGGGCATGGAATTTCTTCGACCTGCCCGAGGGGGTCCGCGCGGCCTCGAATACCGGGGGCTTCGGCATCGACGGTTGCATGTCTTCGCTGGTGGGGGCCGCGCTGGCCGATCCCGACCGGCTCTATTTCCTGGTGACGGGCGATCTGGCGTTCTTTTACGATATGAACGTGCTGGGTAATCGCCATCTGGGCAAGAATGTGCGGATCTTGCTGGTCAACAACGGCAAGGGCACCGAATTCACCCAGCACAACCACCCCGGTTCTCAGTTCGGCGCGGATGCGAATGCCTTTATTGCGGCGGATGGGCATTTCGGCCGGATGTCGCCCGATCTGGTGAAAGGCTATGCCGAGGCGCTGGGGCTCGATTATCTCGCCTTCCGCGGCAAGCAGGAAAGCGCACAGATCGCAGCGCGCCTGCTTTCGCCCGAACCGGCCGCCCGCCCGCTTCTGGTCGAGGCCTTCGTGGACGCGGAGGATGAAAGCAACGCGCTGAAGACGATCAAAAATCTTGAGTCGAACCTGTCCGGGGATGCCAAGCACAAGTTGAAGACCCTGCTCGGACCGACGAAGGTGCGGGCCATCAAGCGCGTGCTGGGCAAATGAGCGTCACGCCTGCTTGGGCGAGGAACAGGTGCAGAATACGGTTGCCGCGCCGGTCGACCTGCAGAGCATCGGGCATGGTGCAGGGGGCGAGATCGAAATGCGCGCCATATCGTGCCGGTGCGAAGATACATGAAGACTGACGAAATGAACGACACCATTTTTATTGAACCGACTGAAATCGAAGCTGTTCTCCGGATCCAGCCGCGCCGGTTCGGAGATGAGCGCGGGTTCTTCTCGGAAAGTTGGAACCGGCGTGCATTGGAACAGGCTGGGGTATTTCTGCCGGAATTCGTGCAAGACAACCATTCGCTTTCGCGCGTCGTGGGCACCGTGCGGGGCCTGCACTTCCAATCGCCCCCCCATGCGCAGGCCAAACTGGTGCGCTGCGGGCGGGGCAGGCTTTTCGACGTGGCCGTCGATATCCGCAAGGGCAGCCCCAGTTACGGCAAATGGGTGGGCGAGGAACTGAGCTTCGAGAACTGCAAGCAGCTGTTCATTCCGGCAGGCTTCCTGCACGGTTTCGTCACGTTTGAGCCCGATACCGAGATTGTCTACAAATGCTCGGACTACTATGCGCCGGACTGCGATGGCGCGGTGCGCTGGGATAGTTGCGGCATCGTCTGGCCCGAGACCGGCGCTGCGCCGATCCTGTCGGGCAAGGACAGCGCCGCCCCGGCTCTGGCCGATTTCGACAGCCCTTTCTCCTACGAGGCCTGGGATGAAGATACTCGTCACGGGCGGAGCGGGTTTCATCGGCTCGGCGGTGGTGCGCCTTGCCATGTCGCGCGGCCATGAGGTGGTGAACGTCGATGCGCTCACCTATGCCGGTTCGCTAAGCAACGTCGCCTCGGTCTCCGATCGGCCGGGCTACGCCTTCGAGCAGGTCGACATCCGCGACCGCGCCGCGCTCGATCGCGTTTTCGCCGCGCATCGTCCCGATGCGGTGATGCACCTTGCCGCCGAAAGCCATGTCGACCGCTCGATCGACGGACCCGGCGATTTCATCGAGACCAATATCACCGGCACCTATAACATGCTCGAGGCCGCCCGCGCCTATTGGCAGCGCGAGGGCAAGCCCGAGCACTTCCGCTTTCACCACATCTCGACCGGCGAGGTTTTCGGCTCGCTGCCGAACGACCCGACGATCAAGTTCACCGAAGATACCCCCTACGACCCGCGCAGCCCCTATTCCGCCTCGAAGGCGAGCTCCGACCACCTCGTGCGCGCCTGGCACGAGACCTATGGCCTGCCGGTGGTGCTGACCAATTGCTCCAACAATTGCGGCCCCTATCCCTTCCCGGAAAAACTGATCCCGGTGGTGATCCTGAACGCGCTCGGGGGCAAGCCGCTGCCGATCTACGGCAAGGGCGACAACATCCGCGATTGGCTCTTCGTCGAAGATCACGCCGATGCACTTTTGCCGGTGGTGGCCAAGGGCGAGCTGGGCCGCAGCTACAACATCGGCGGCGAGAACGAGCGCACCAACCTCGAATTGGTGCGCTCGCTTTGCACCATTCTCTACGAGAAGTGCCCCAAGGCATCGAGCTCCTACGCCGATCAGATCACCTTCGTCACCGACCGCCCCAGCCATGATGCGCGCTATGCCATCGCCCCCACGCGGATTCGCACCGAACTCGGCTGGCGGCCTAGCGTGACGGTGGAAGAGGGCCTCGCGCGCACCGTCGAGTGGCATCTGCCCCACAAAGACTGGTGGCACCCGCTTCTTGAGAGCAAGGGCGTGGGTGTGCGGCTGGGCAAGGGCTGAGTGCGATGACGACGTTGATCTTTGGTTCGACCGGGCAGGTTGCTACCGAATTGCGCGCCCTTGCGCCGCAGGCCGGTTTTCTTTCGCGCGCCGAAGCCGATCTCGTCGATCCGGCGGCTTGCGCCGAGGCGATCCGCCGGATCGCGCCCTCGGCGGTGATCAACGCGGCGGCCTACACGGCGGTGGACAAGGCCGAAAGCGAAGAAGACCTCGCCACCGCGATCAATGGCACCTCGCCTTCGGCCATGGCCGAGGCCTGCGCCGCGCTCGGCGTGCCTTTCGTGCAGATATCCACCGATTACGTCTTTGCCGGCGACGGCACCGCGCCGTGGAAGCCCTCAGATCCGACCGGCCCGCTCGGCGCCTATGGCCGCTCGAAACTGGCGGGCGAAGAGGGCGTGCGCGCGGCGAGCGGCTCGCACGCGATCTTGCGCACCAGCTGGGTGTTCTCGGCGCATGGGACAAATTTCGTGAAAACCATGCTGCGCCTTGGCGCCACGCGCAACAAGCTCACCGTGGTGGCCGACCAGATCAGCGGCCCCACCACGGCACGCGCCATCGCCGCGGCCTGCCTGCGCATCGCCGAAGTGCTCGGCACGCAGCCCGAGCTGGGCGGCACCTATCACTTTTCGGGCGCGCCCGATGCAAGCTGGGTCGATTTCGCCCGCGAGATCATGGCGCAAGCAGGTCTTGCCTGCGCCATCGAAGACATCCCGACCTCGGCTTATCCCATGCCGGCCCGCCAACTCGCGGATGGACTGCACTGGCCTCGCCGGTTTCGGGCTTTCCCGCCCCGACTGGCGCGCGGAGCTGAGCGCAGTCCTGCAACAACTCGGAGCAGCCAAATGAGCAATCGCAAAGGTATCATCCTCACCGGCGGGTCGGGCACGCGGCTTTACCCGATCACCATGGGCGTGTCGAAGCAACTGCTGCCGATCTACGATAAGCCGATGATCTACTATCCGATTTCGGTGCTGATGTTTGCCGGCATCCGCGAGATCGCCATGATCACCACGCCGCAAGATCAGGAGCAGTTCATCCGCATCCTCGGCGATGGCAGCCAATGGGGCATTTCGCTCAGCTATATCACCCAACCCTCGCCCGACGGGCTGGCGCAGGCCTATCTTCTGGCCAAGGATTTCCTTGCCGGCGCGGCCTCGGCCATGGTGCTGGGCGACAACATCTTCTTCGGGCATGGCCTGCCTGAGCTCCTGCGCGCCGCCGATGCGCAGCCCGAGGGCGGCACCGTCTTCGGCTATCACGTCGCCGACCCAGAGCGCTATGGCGTGGTCGATTTCGACGCCGAGGGCAAGGCGATCGCGATCATAGAAAAGCCGCCGGTGCCGCCGTCGAACTACGCGGTGACCGGGCTCTACTTTCTTGACAACACCGCCTCGGCGCGGGCTAAAGAGGTCAAGCCTTCCGCCCGTGGCGAACTCGAGATCACCACGCTGCTCGAGACCTATCTGCACGAGGGCAAGCTTTCGGTGCAACAGATGGGCCGCGGCTATGCTTGGCTCGATACCGGCACCCACGGCAGCCTGCTTGATGCGGGCAACTTCGTGCGCACCTTGCAGCTGCGCCAGGGCCTGCAGACGGGCTGTCTCGATGAAATCGCCTATCGTTCGGGCTGGATCGATGGCGAGGCTCTGGCCGCTCGGGCCAAGACTTTCGCCAAAAACGAGTATGGCCAGTATCTGCAGGGATTTTTGAAGAGCCGGTGGTCGGGCGGGGTGGCCAGCATAAGGCGACAAAGCTGGCGCAAGGTCCGGAATGCCAAGCGCTGTGCAATTTGATTGGGGAAGATTGCGTATGATACGTGACGGCTTGGATAACGCGATCACGCAGCGGCGGCGTTTGTGGTTCATTGGCCAGTTACCGCCCCCGGTCAATGGCCAGAACGTGTTCAACGGACACATGGCGGAACGTTTTGCCAGCTATACCGATCTGCACGTTCTGCCTTTGGGGGCGGATGTGGGGGCCAAGCTGTGGCGGGCGGTGGTGAACCCGCTGCGGCTGCTCTTGAGGCTGCGCCGTGACGACCTCGTTTATGGCTCGTTACCAGGGCAACTAGGGGCGTGGCTGTTCTTGCCCACGGTTCTGGTGCTGCGGCTGCGTCGCCATGTCTTCTATCTGCACCACCACAGCTTTCGCGCCGTTGCCATCGGCCCCTTGCGGGCGATCGCGCTGATCGAGCGGCTCGGCGGGGCCTGGCTGCGCCACATCATGCTCTGCGAACGGATGCGCGACGGCTTCGCCGCGCTCTATGCTAAGGGGCGCAGCGATCACATCCGGGTCATGCCCAATGCCGCGCTCTATTCCGCCGTGGAACGGGGCGAGATCGCGCCGCGCGCGGGCGAGGTCCGCTTCGGCCATATGAGCGTGATGACCGAGGAGAAGGGGGTTCCGTATCTGCTCGATCTCTGGGCCGCGCTTCTGGCGCAGGGCTGCGAAGGCAGGCTGATCCTTGCCGGGCCGATCCCCGATCCGGGGCTGCGCGCCCGCGTCGAGGCCGCGGTTGCCGCCCATGCCGGACGGATCGAGTGGCGCGGGCCGCTTTCGGGCGCGCCCAAGCAGCAGTTCTTCGACGAGATCGACCTGTTCGTGCTGCCCACCAAACTGATCGACGAGGCCGATCCGCTGGTCTTGCTGGAGGCCTATGCCCGCGGCGTGGCGGTGCTGGCGCCGGACCGGGGCTGCATTCGCGGCCGGCTGATTTCCGAGGATTGGCTGATGTCGATGGCCCCGGCCGGGGACGTGGCGCTTCTGGCCGGAAAGCTCGCCCAGGTGGTGGCGGAACGGCAGAGCCTCCCTTCGGCCGTTCAGGCCCATTCCGAACGGTTGAACCTAGCGGCCCATGCCGCTGGCGCGGCGCTTTTTGCCGAACTGGGCGCGGGGCCGGAGACGGTTGCCGGGATTCTGGGCACGCCGCGCTGAGCGGGTGCGACCGGGCAGGGGGCTCTGCGCAACGGTGCCCGCCCGCGCAGGGCGCGCAGCCAGCGCCGGGCCCGCGTCGCCTTCCCGCGCCATGGTAATCCCCCATTTTAACGGGGGAGAGAAGTAGACTTCAGTAAGCGGCAAGGAGACCCCGTGGGTTAGCGGCGCGGCCGGTCTGGGATAGGCTGTTGGGGTTGGTCTGACGCCGAGGTTCCATGTCTACGACTAGTTCTGCGCCTATGCCTGCGACTGATAGCTTGCAGCTGGTCGAGGCTGTGATTGAGCGTTTTGACGGAGCACCGGTCGGGGAGCGCCGCCGTTGGTCGGATGAGTTCAAGGCGCAAGCGGTCGCGGCAGCGCTCGAGCCTGGCGTGAACGTTTCCGCGCTGGCGCGGCGCCTGGGGATTTCGCCACCGCAGCTGTTCGGCTGGCGGAAGGCCTTTCTGAAGAAGCAGAACGCAGACGCCCCGGTGGGCACGTCCGCTCCCATGGTGGAGATTGCGGTTGTGACCCACCGCCTGATACAAGTCAACATACATGACCTTTGAGGCCCGTTGCGGGCCTTGCGGGGTTACGCCGACGTGGTGCGAAAGAACCCCTTGTGCATCGCCAGCCGACGCGACCATTTCACACCCAGCCGCGCGTGCTGCAAGCCTAGTTTGTAACCCAGGAATTTCGCCCCGCTCATGGCGGCCGAGCGGAGCGCTGCCCCCGGACGTTTGCGCGAGAGGCAGAAGCGGATCTGATTTAGGGCAATCCGTGCGCCTTCGCCCTCGGGACGCCCGAAAGTCTCCAGAATCCAGCTTTCCATATCGTGAAACACGCCGATGTCGAAATAGCGCGAGAATTCTTCGCGCAGGGTGTAATTGTGCGAATGGCGCACCTTCGCCTCGGCGACGTAGGCGACCTTCCAGCCTTGCTGCAGCATGCGGGCCACCGCATAGGCGTCTTCGCTCAGGATCACCGAATTCGGGAAACCTCCGACTTGGTCCAGCGCGGTGCGGCGATAGGCGGCAAAAGAATTCGAGGCGAAGCATTTGCGTATCCCGACGGGAAAATCGGCCTCCATCGAGGTCACATAGGATTTGGCGGTATAGCTGGTCGCGCGGGCATGTTCGGCAAAGAGATTGGCGTCGCGATGCGGAAGCTGGCGCCCGTAGGCCGCCCCCACGGTAGGATCGTCAAAAGCAGCCACCAGATTGGCGATGGCACGAGGATCGTCGAGGATCGCATCCTGGGTGAGGAAGACGATGATATCGTCATCCACCAATTGCATGGCGTCAGAGCGGGTTCCACCATGGTTGAAAGTGCCCGGCGCGACATCGTGCACGCGAAAGCCGTATTGGAGCGAAAGCGCGCGCGAGCCGTCCTTTGAGCCACTTTCCATGACCAGACGTTCCGACACAGGGGGAACCTGCCCGGCCACTGCCTCAAGGCATTCTCGGTAGCGCTCTCCTCCGTTCCAGACGGGAATGACCAGTGCGACCATTAATTTGGCTCCTCGCTTGATCCGGGCTGCTTGTGGAACGGCCTCACCACTTATTATATACTATTTCATCACGTGGGTGCGGCACAACCACGGAGTGCCGCCGCAGGCCTTGGGCGATTGCTATTGCTCAGCGTGGTGAGCACACGTTACGCTGCAACTGCGAGAGTGGTATGTGATATCGGGCTGAAAGCGCATGCGTGGGTGGCGACGATTTCCGCGAATCAAGGGGAAAACATGACATTACCGAGCTTCCTGCTGATCGGCGCAATGAAGGCTGGAACGACCACGCTTTACGAAGAGCTTTTGCATGTCGGCGGTATCTGGCTTCCCCCGGAGAAAGAGCCCAACGATCTCGCCTTCGAGGCGGTCCAAACCCCCGAGGGCCTTGCGGCCTATCGGCGCAAGTTCGACGGTTGCCCGCCCGGTGTCATGGCCGGTGACGCTTCGACCGCCTATGCGAAGCGCCCGACCTACGAGGGGGTCGCCGAAAGGGCGCGCAGACTGCTTGGTTCAGAGGTCAAGATCATCTACATGACCCGAGACCCGATCCGGCGCATCGTCAGCCAGTATCACCACCTCTGGGGGCTTGAACTGGAACAGCGCCCGCTCAACGAGGCGGTGCTCGAGGATGAAAGCTATGTCGCCTATTCCCGCTACGACTGGCAGCTTGCTCCGTGGCGCGAGACGTTTGGCGATGAGAACGTTCTGGTCGTGAAGTTCGAGGATTTCCTCGCCGACCGTCCCGCCGAGTTTGCCCGCATCTGCCGGTTTCTCGGTGTCGAGGGCGCGGTGCAGCCCTCGGGCACGCATCGCAATGCTTCCGAAGGTGCGCTGGTGGCGGTGGAGGGCACGCTGCTTGGGCGCATTTCCACTTCGCATTTCTACCTTTACCGGATCAAGCCGCTTTTGCCGCGTGGCCTGCGCGACAGGATCCGGTCGCTGATCTTGCCTAAGGCGCGCCCGATGACCGAGAAGCTCGACTATGCCACGCAGAAGCAGCTCGAAGCGGCCTTGGCAGGGGATGCGATTGCGGCTGGTTATCTCAGCGTCAGGTGAAGGGCTACGCATCAACCGCCGTCGCCAGTGGAGACGACCGCCGGTGGCTTGGTTGACGTGCTATGATGTAGCGCAACAGCATATAGGCGAAGAGGAAGGCGAAGAGGTCCATCCCGAACCGAATGGCCGCAAGAGACAGGTTGATATTCGAAAGCCCGACGAAATTGCTCGCAACGATGTAATACAGGACCGGCGCAGTCGGCGTTGCAGATTTCAGAGGGGCGAACGAATTGGCGATCAGGCGCAGACCGAACCCGAACAACGCACTGAACAAGAGAAAACCGAGCCAACCGAAGTTGATATAACCTTCGGCCATAAAAGAGGCGGGGAAGCCGTTGCGGAGCGCACCAATGTGATAGATTTCCTCCTTGATCCGTCGGCCAAGAGCCGTTTCGGGTTTTCCGGGCCATATCGATCTGGGAATCGGCGCGAAGATCCAGGAGGTCAGGGTGCTTCCCAGTTGGTAAGGCATGCGTTCGGGAACGCCGTATAGCACCGCCGTAGTGCTTCCGATGGCGAGGCCGTTTCCGCTTTCGGCCATGGTGAGTAGAGGGTTTTCGATATGGAATCCCGAGGTTCGCCCCTGGTATGCGGAGCGTAGGCCCGTCATGGCCCCAAAGATGAAGGTGGGGATGAGCGCGGCGAGGAGCAGAGAGCGCCACGTCACATTACGAAAGGCAACGAAGACATAGAGTGCGCCGAAAAGGATCTGCAAAAGGCTGCCGCGGCTGCTGGAGAAGAAGGGCAGCGCCGCGGCGAGCAGGAACATCAAGACGAGCAATATCGTGTTGGCGATTCCCAACCGTTTTTTGCGTTGCAGGAAAAAGCCGAGCAGGATCAGGAGCATATATCTCGAAATGTTGGCGAAGAGCTGTGAATACCCCCCACCGGCGTAGACGACTTGACCGTTGGAGATGAATTCGACCGTTCGTTTTCGGCTGATTTCGGAAAGGCTGAAGCCCCCGGTCGCTTTCAGATAGGTCACTAGCGCGAAGAGCGATACGAGAATGCCGATCAGTACGCCGATGGAAACGCCCGCGGCGGAAAAATGTTTCGCACTTGGCAGAAACCTGCGGATTTTGATCCGTTTCGTGGTGAGGGAATAGGTGGTGCCGATGATGAAGAGTGAAAGCATCACCCATAGGGACCCCGTAGCATAATCGTCCACGGTCCAGTCCGCCATGAGAAAGGTTCTGGCCGGGCTATCGCCGAATGCGAGCAGGGCGCTTTGCAGTACCGTTCCGATGATTACGCCGATGAGCAGCAAGTTGAGCGGGTCCGTCACCTTGATCGGGCGTGACAGGAGCGAGGGCACCAACAGGAGCGCCGGCAAGGAGAGCTGGCCGAAACCGAACAAGAGCCAGTTGGATTGCCCCGACGACAGAACCAACGCAAGGAGCGCCGCCAGTAATCCGTATAGGCTCAGCCCCAGATACAGGCCATTCATCTTCATTTTTCACCGTCCTCGCCTGAGCCCTTCGATAGGAGACGGGTATAAGCCGCGACCATCTGCCTGCCTATCACCGGCCAGGCACATTCTTCGGCGGCAAAGCTCAGGGCGGCCTCGGCGCGCGCCTTCGTCGCCTCGTGATCGTCGAAGGCGCGGATGATCTCGTCGGCAATCGCCTCTGCGTTTGGCTCGGCCAGAAGGCCGGTGCGGCCGTGCTCGATCACGTCGGGCAGATCGCCCACGCGCGTTGCGACCAAGGGGGCGCCGGTGGTCATGGCGATCATGGCGACCCCGCTCTGGGTGGCCGTGTGATAGGGTAAAAGGCAAAGCCCGCAACTTCCGAACAGCCGGGCGATGTCTTCTTCGGGCACGCGCGCATTCGAAAGCGTGCAGCCCTCCATGGTGGCGAGCTTGTCCAGCGCCTTGTCCATGGCCTCTGCCATCGCGCTGTCGATACGCTTGAGGCGCTCACCCGTCACCAACAGTGTGGCATCCGGGTGGTGGGCGCGCACCTTGGCGAAGATCTCGGGCAGCATGTCGATGCCCTTGTTCGGCCGCAGCCCCCCGAAGATCAGAATCTGTTTCGAGCCGCTTCGGTCGAAGTAGCGTGCCGCCACACCATATTCGTCGAAAGCGCCGTGACGGATGATCGCCAGCCGGTCGTCGGGCATACCGAAGCCACGCATCTCGGCATAGGCCTGCGGGCCGTGAACATGGATCAGTGCCGCCGTCCTGCGGGTCAGGGCGCGCGCAGGGCCATGATGGCGGCCGGAAAGGCCGGGATGCACCACCGGGTTGTGCTCGGTCACGACCAAGGGCGCCAGCCCCGGCAAAAAGGGGCGCAGCGGCAACATCGCGCCGATACCGCTGCCAACCGGGTCGTGGATCACGTCGGGCCGGAAGGCGCGCAGGATCCGCCAGACCTCGATCAAGGATTTGACCTTGTTCATCTTGCCGTCGAACCGGATCGCATGCGTTGCCATTCCCTCGAGATGCGCCCCCGCACGCGCCCCCTTGAGCAGGCTGTCGGGGGCGATCACCAGAACCTCGGCGTCCGGCTGCTGCGCAACGGCAGCGGCCAGCAAGGCACCATACTCCCCGTGTGGGCCGTCGTTGAGGTTCAAAAAGGCGATTTTGAAATGACGATTTACTTGGCTTTGCATTCGTTTTTTCGTTCCCCTGCGTTTTGAGCACCGTCAAATGCCCCCGCCGGCAATATGCCGGACGAATTTTTCCGTCCGGGATCGGCGCATCCCCCAATGCTCGGCATCGCCCGTTTCCTCGAAATTCGTTTTGCCTCAACTCAAGATACCGGTCGCAGCATGACAGGCAATCTGCAATCCGCTGAAGCGTAGAGGAAATGGGCGTCGAGCGGAAGGCGAGGCGTGTGCGGTGCCGTTCCCACCTATTGATCGCTCGAGCAAAGCTGTCGTCCGGACCATGACCCCGCGGCCGCGTCGTGCCCATTACACCCGAGGAGAAAGCAACTCGGGTGCCTGAGCCGATGCGGGGGCCGGGGACCTGGAGAGGATGCCCGTGCCATGCAAGGAGGTCGAGGCCGAGGGAGATCAGGTCGCCCCCAAGGGGCGAAGCCTGACGCGTTGGCCCAAGAGAGGGGGCGTTGAATAGGCACTGGCAAATATGGTCATGTTGACAAATGGCGGATCCAGAGACGGATCGACGTGATGTCAATGAAGCCGAGGAAGCTTTCCGCCCTTCTAAGAGTCAAGTGGCGATCTGGCATTGGTTGATCTCGCTGTGCCGCCTCATGATGATCCCGAAGACTTCTCGGGCGATATAGCGTTTGAGGCAGCGAATGGCCCCCAGCTTGGAATGGCCCGCTGCGATGCGCCTGGCGACGTAGTCCTGCGAACGTGGGTCCAGCCTCAGGCGCCCGATGGCGATGATGTGGAGCGCGCTATTGGCGGCGCGGTCACCTCCCCTGTTCAACCTGTGCCGCACTGTCTTTCCCGAAGAGGCCGGGACCGGGCTAACGCCGCACAATGCCGCGAAGCTTGCCTCGGATTTCAGCCGATCCGGGTTGTCCCCAGCCGTGAGCAATAGCTGTGCGGCGCTGTTCAGGCCGATGGCCGTTCGGGCGAGCAGCTCCGGGGCCAGATCCTTGACGATGGCCTCGATCATGTCGTCCAGATCGGCCACCTCGTCATGCAGTTCGAGATAACGCCGCGCCAGAGACTTGAGGGCGATGCGGTAGGCTTCCTCGACTTGGCGATATGCCGTGAGATCGGGGCGCCAGGCAGCCAGGGTGCGGATCAGCTGCATCCGCGTCATGGATCGCAACGGCTCCCGGATCCTGTCGGGCGCGCAGACGATCGTCATCTGGATCATCTGCAGGGCAATTCGGCGTGCCTGAACCGCGGTCTTGCGGCAAACCCTCAGAACCCGGAGACTTTCGACCATGCCGTCGCGACTGCGCGGCGTGACGGTGCGGCGCTCGGCAAAGGCTGCATGTGCCGCGCTTTCTGCATCGTAATCGTCGTTCTTGCCACGCCGGCGCCGGTCGAGTTTGTCAGGGGCGGTCACTTCCAGCACCTCGACACCCGTGGCCTGCAGGTAGCGCAGCAGACCGGCACCATAGCTGCCCGAGCACTCGACCCCGACACGGCGCAGGTCGCCGAAGGACCTCATCCAGGCCAGCATCAGGCGATACCCGTGCCGTGTTGTCGGGAAGCTCTCGGTGCCGAGAACACGGTCTCGGTGGTCGACGACGGCAGCGACATGCAAATCCTTGTGCGTATCGACGCCACCGATGACATGAGTTTCTTCTGGCGGTTCGGCCATCCGATCATCCTTTCCTGCGGCACATGAACATTCGTTGCTCGGAAGGATGCAGGGACAGGACAGTCACGGGACCGGATGGTCATGCCCTTCTTGGGTCACGGCAGCACCTTCGAGACAAGGTCCCGCCGCAGGGCGTTCCCGGATGATCGACAGGTCCAGGGAAAGACACGTGTTGGATCGATCGGAGTGAGGGTCAGATCACATGACCTGCCCCCTGCTGGTCCCTCGTTCATAATGAGAGTCTGCAGGTTGGATCTGGGTATTCGGGTTCCTTGTCTGGTGCAAGCGCGCCGGGCGCGGAGCCTTCGAATTGCTCAAGCGCTCGGCGCGCTTGCTGTGGCGTACGGTTGGCCGCAAATCCTGGCTCTTCGCCGGCTCCGAGCGCGGCGGCGACCGCGCCGCCTTCATGTATTCCCTGATCGTCACCGCGAAGATGAACGATGTCGATCCTCAGGCCTGGCTCGCCGATGTCCCGGCCAGACTGCCCGGCACGACGGCTTCTCGGGTGCCGGATCTGCTGACATGGAATTGGAAGGCGTCCGAACTTCGCCGAGCGGCCTAAACCGCGGCCCACGCCGGATGGTTACGACCAGCCTGCAGGCTCGGCGCTGCGAGAGGTCGTGATCCCGCATCACCCGGAGCGCCGCGTCTCGCCGCTTCGTCAATGTCGTCAGCTCTTTCCCAGCAGATCTTTCAAGACGACATTGTCCAGCATGGTGTCCGCCAACAGGCGCTTGAGCTTGGCATTCTCGTCCTCCAGCGCCTTCAGCCTGGCGGCCTCCGACACGTCCATGCCGCCATACTTGGCCTTCAGTTTGTAGAATGTCGCGGTGCTCAGGCCGTGCCTGCGGCACACCTCAGCCGTCGGCATCCCGGCCTCATGTTCCTTGATCATCCCGATTATCTGCGCCTCGGTGAAACGGCTTTTCGCATTCGTCTGCTTCTTCAGAGTTGGCGCAGACTCTACACTACGTTGAGGGATTCCGCGGGGGGCAGGTCACTAGCCCTTTTCGCCCTGCCCTCTGGCATAGACATCCTCGTAGCGGACGATATCGTCCTCGCCCAGATAGACACCGGTCTGGACCTCAATCAGTACCATCGGCACCTTGCCCGGATTCTCCATCCGATGCACAGAACCCAGCGGCACATAGATCGACTGGTTTTCACTGACAAGTGTCACCTTGTCATCCACCGTCACCTTCGCGGTGCCTTCGACCACGATCCAATGTTCCGAACGGTGAAAGTGGCTCTGCAGACTGAGTGAAGCGCCTGGATGTACATGGATGCGTTTGACTTGGAACCGATCGCCAATGACAAGGCTTTCGAACCAGCCCCAGGGGCGGTGGTCGATCGGAAAATGCGTCGCCTGAGGTGCCGCTTTGGCCTTGAGAGCGCTAACGGCCTGTTTCACATCCTGAGCCCGAGACATATCGGCTACCAGCACCGCGTCGTTCATGGCAATCGCAATCACATTCTTCAGCCCGATACCAACAAGCTCCAGTGCCGTGCTGTCGGAACGCAGCAAACTGTTTTCGCAATCGATCGCGATGGCCTCGCCGGTAGTGACTGTTCCGGTTTCGTCCGGGCCGGTCTCGCGCCAGACCGCATCCCACCCCCCGAGATCGGACCAGGCCCCAGCAAAGGGCACGACGCTCAGATTGGTGGCCTTTTCCATCACCGCGTAATCGATGGAAACATTCTCGGCACGGGACCAAGGGTCGGAAGCCAGACGCAGGAAACCAAGATCCGGCTCGGCCCCGTCCACCGCCTTCGAAACCGGCTCCAGCAGGGCGGGAGCACAGGCCTGAAAAGCCGCGACGATGTCGCTGGCGCGGAACAGGAATATTCCGGCATTCCACATGAAATTGCCTGCAGCGAGCATCTCTGCGGCACGCGCCGCGTCGGGTTTTTCCACAAAGCGGCTCAGCGTGACAGGCTGACTAACGCTATCGGGCACGGCGCTCAGCTCCAGATAGCCATAAGCGGTCTCCGGATGGGTGGGGGCGATGCCGAAAGTGACCAGCTGTCCTTCCTGCACCGCTTTCAGCCCGGCTTCGACCGCCGCCTGAAACGCTGCCTTGTCGGGGATCAGATGGTCCGACGGAGCGACCAGCATCACCGCTTCGGGGGCCGATTTGGCCAGATAAAGCGCGGCAGCAAGGACCGCCGGGCCCGTATTACGCCCCTCCGGCTCGATCAGCACCGCGCCTGGATCAATGCCGATGGAGGCAAGCTGTTCGGTGACGATAAAACGAAAATCGGAATTGGTCAGAACCAACGGTCCAGCGAAATCCAGCGCCCCGCCGGTCATCCGCAATACCGAAGATTGGAACAGCGTCTGGTTCCCCACCAGCGGCACGAATTGCTTTGGGTAGGATTTGCGGCTGAGCGGCCAAAGCCGCGTCCCGGAGCCGCCGCAGAGGATGACAGGAGTGATTTTCATGGCAATGCTCCTTTGGGATCGCTTGGGACAGCGCTAGATGCAATCAACGTGCTACAGAAATATGACTTTATGAGCCGCAAGACGAAATATTGAACAGATCATTCGAAGACTTGATCACCTGAGGAATGCCCCACGCTTCTGAATGTCCGTTTTTGCGGCATGCCATGCGTAAGTTGGCGGCGCGTCCATGGCTTGCCTCTTTTTTCCACCTATTCCACGATGACTTGCCCTGTATCGGAAGGCTCCAGTGGGGACAATCACGCAAGAGCCTTCCCCGCGCCGCATTGCAGGCGCCGCTGCAGCAACGCAAGCCCCGCCATCAATGCATCAGTCAGTCGCTCGCGAGTGTCAGCCTCCACATAGAGCCGCAATTCTGGCGCATTACCCGAAGGGCGAACGTGGAAAATGCGGCTATCCGTCGTGGTCATCCGCACGCCGTCGGCCAAGTCGCACCCCGCTTCCACGGCGCCCAGCTGGCCAAGGAAGTCAGAGCGCGCGGCCTTGCTCGAAGCAAGCTCCGCCACAAGGGCACGCATCGCCGCCTCCGGGAGCTCCTGCAGCCGGTCGGTGGCAGTGAACCGGGCCGGCTCTGCCTCCACCAGCGCCGACACCCCGCCGGGTCCGGCCTGCGCCAGGACCGCCAGAAGCGGCAACACCGCGTCCCGGGTGACAAGCGGCGCAATGGTCCCGCTCGGCCCCGCCGCCTCGAAGCCAAGCAGAAAGCCGCCATTGGCCTCGTAGCCACAGACGCGCCCGCCCGCCTCTTCCATCCCCGCAATCACATAAGGAGAACCGATTCGGGTCCGTATGACCCGGACAAAGCCCTTTTCCGTCACCGCACTATTCGAGGAGATCGGGGTCACCACCGTCTCGGCCCCAAGTGCCGCGCAGGTGATTTGGCCCAGCACGTCGCCCGGCACCACGCGCCCGGCCTGGTCGGTCAGGAGCGGGCGGTCGGCATCGCCATCGGTCGAGACGATGGCATCAAGCCCATGCTCTGCCGCCCAGCCAGCAAGCGCGGCGCGGGTCTCCGCGCTGACAGCCTCGGTATCGACAGGGATGAAGATGTGGGAGCGGCCCAGGTCAAGCACCTGTGCACCGCAGCCCTGCAATATCTCGCTCAGCAGATCGCGTCCGACAGAGCTATGCGCATAGACCCCGATACGCTGCCCCGCGAGAGCCCCAGCGTAGGCTGCGACGTATCGCGACACATAGGTGGCACCGGGCTCCTCTGCCAAGGCCCGCCCCCCCCTTCGCACAGCAGTTGCCGGCTGCCCGAGTGCTGCCACAATGCGCGCTTCGTCCGCCTTGGTGATCTCCCCGGCGAGGGTATAGAACTTCAGCCCGTTGCGATCTGCCGGAATATGGCTTCCGGTGATCATGATCGCCCCGGCCCTCGCTTTGAGCGCCGAAAGGGCCAAAGCCGGCGTTGGTATCGGTCCGGTCCGCACCACATTCAGGCCCGCAGCCAAGGCCGCTGTTTCGACCATGGTGGCGATGTCCGGCGAAGACGGCCGCAAATCCTCTCCGATCCAGAGCGTTTCACCCAGATCACAACTGGCGGCGAAAGCATTGACATGATCGCTGACGCAGGCGTCGGTTAGCTCGACCACCAGTCCGCGCAACCCGCTTGTTCCAAATTTCGGTGCCATCCAATCCTCTGACCCTGAAAATTTTAACTGATGGTAGAGCAGTCGAAGCCCAATGGAAACGGTCCGTCTCCACCGCTCAGGCGGAAGACCGCTGCATCGCCACTTCGGCCAGGCTCTGATGCTGTAACCGCCCCCCCGACGGCATCTGTGTGCCAAGGTGGGTCTGCGAGGATCCACAAAGGAGAGCGGTCATGTCGGAGGTGACCTGCCACGGGATTTTTCCTCCACCGTCGATTAGAGTCCGGCCCAACTTGAGGACGGACAATGAAGCGAACGAGATTCACGGACGAGCAGATCATCGGCATCCTGACCAAGCACGGTCGACGTATACGTCGACGGCGCAAAGTGCGCGGATCTGTGCCGCGGCGTTGTTGCATAAGTCAGATCAGGAAGGATTCACCTTGCGAATCCCATAGGTTAAGAGTCTTGGCATGAACAAGCCTGAACCTGCCCGCTACCGCACGACGAACTGGAAATCCTACAACGAAGCGCTGAAGCGACGCGGGTCGCTGCAGATCTGGCTCGACAAGGACATGGTGTGGCTGGCGCCCAAGGCGGGTCGCACTGGCCGACCGCCGGTGTTCTCCGATGCAGCGATCCAGTTCTGTTTGATGGTGAAGGTGCTATTCGGCCTGCCGCTTCGGCAAACGACCGGGATGGTGTCGAGCATCCTGCAAATGGCCGGGCTGGATTGGCCTGTCCCCGACTTTTCCCCCCTGAGCCGTCGGCAAAAAACCATCACTGTCGAGGTCTCGATCCGTCGCGCGGCAGGCCCCCTCAACCTGTTGGTCGACAGCACAGGGATCAAGTTCCTGGGTGATGGCGAATGGCTGGCCCGCAAACACGGCAAACATCGCAGACGCCAATACCGCAAGGTCCATTTGGCGATGGACACGGGCTCGGGCGACATCGTGGCCGTTGAATTCACCTCAAGCCGCGAGGGCGACAGCCCTGTCCTTCCGGACCTCCTGGACCAGATCGCGCCGGATTAGGAGATCGGCACCGTGACGGGCGATGGGGCCTTTGACACCCGCCGCTGCCATGCCGCGATCCTCGCGCGGGGCGGCACCGCGATCATTCCCATCCGCAAGAATGGACGCTTCTGGAAAGAGGACTGCCCTGCTGCGAGCGCCCGCAATGACATCCTGCGCGTCACCCGACTCCTCGGGCGGACGATCTGGAAGCGGTGGTCCGGCTACCATGTCCGAAGTCGCATCGAGGCGAAGATGCGCGGTCTCAAATCATTCGGAGAAAGGATCGCCTCACGAGCCCCCGACCGCCAGACCGCCGAAATCCGCATCGCCCTCATGAACCGCTTCAACGCCCTCGGCCAAGCCGAGATCGAACGCGTTGCCTGAGCCTACGGGGGGAAGGGTACGCTCGTCTCAAAAACGACTTCTGCAACAACGCCCATCCGGGTCGCCCTTATCAATCGCTTCAACGCGCTAGGCACCGCCGAGGTCGTCCGCGTGGCCTGAGCCAGAGCGGGAAAGCGGTACTCATGCCTCAGCACGCCTTTCTGTAACAACGCCGATGAACACCAAACTGCACGCCGTTGCCGATGCCAAGGGGCGCCCGATCGGGTTCTTCATGTCGGCCGGTCAGGTCAGCGATTACACCGGCGCGGCAGCGCTGCTGGGCAGCATGCCGAAGGCTGGAGGGCAGCTGGCCGATCGGGGTTATGATGCCGAT
Source organism: Paenirhodobacter ferrireducens (assembly GCF_004022265.1). Taxonomy (GTDB): domain Bacteria; phylum Pseudomonadota; class Alphaproteobacteria; order Rhodobacterales; family Rhodobacteraceae; genus Rhodobacter; species Rhodobacter ferrireducens. The sequence goes on along the minus strand of NZ_SAVB01000033.1, from coordinate 7,804 downwards.
TGGTTCAGAGAAGCGTTGAAAGACAAGGGGATAAAGGTCTGCATCCCGGGCCGGAAGTCCCGCAAGAAGGCCGTGAAATACGACAAGCGGCGCTACAAACGGCGCAACCGCATCGAGATCATGTTCGGCCGTCTCAAGGACTGGCGGCGTGTTGCAACCCGATACGACCGGTGCCAGGAAACCTTCTTCTCTGCCATCATGCTCGCCGCGACCGTCTTGTTCTGGCTATGATCCGAGAACGAGTCCTGAGTCTACTGCGACAACGCCTCTGCCAACACCGGCGCCAAAAGTGTGGAGGTCGCCCCAGTCAGGTGACCGCGGTCCACACGCGTGACGAGACCCGATGCAAATACCGGACAGCGGTCATCGAAACAGAACCACGACCGTGTCGGAACATAATGCGCATTCGCAAAATCCTGTGCGGCGGCGCTTTCGGCTTCCGATTTGAGCTTGTGTCGTTCAGAAACTGTCCCGATGCAATCACTCGGCGACGAAAAGCGCCCCGCGCATTCGAGCGGGTTTTCGCCCCAAGGCGGATTCTCCAAAACCACTATTCGCCCAACATCGGCAAGCTTCGCAAAGGTCCGCTTCGTTCCTTCTTCCCATGCTTGCGCGGCTTCCAGCAAAGGCAGGCCGGTGTAAGTCAATCCGGATTCCGAGCCAGACAAGAAAACGATTTCCGGTTTCATCTTCTGGAGCAGGGCAAACATGTCTGCCCTGCGGTTCCGGCAGGCAGTGGTGAACACCGGGCTTCCGGAGGCATCGCTCGCATCGACATCGAAAAGCGGGCAGTTGGAAAAGGTGATGGCCGTAACATCCCAGCCCTGCGTGCGCGCCGCCCCCTCGATCGCAGGCACCCAGCTCGCAGTGATGGAATCGCCGATGACGGCGACAGGAATGGTGCCATATGTGGCTCGGCAGGTCTTCCAAGGGGCGCCCAACATCGGCGATTGGCGGCAGGTGGTCATTGCTTCAGCGAATTGGTTTTCCGACATCGTCGCCAATTGCGCGCTGATCTCCGGTGGCCAGGCCGTTGCCGCAAGAGCGGTGCGGACATCGGCTTTACGCTGTTCCATCGAGGCCAGCGGGGCGGCTTCGAACTGATGAAAACTGTTGAGACGCGTCAGCCAAGGGTTCGCCGAGCGCACCGCACCGGGCCCGTAGAGTTGCACCAAGGCAAACACGACGATCCCGAAAAGGGCTGAGAGGCTGACCGAAAGCTCGGCCTTGAAGGGCCACTTCCTTCGTTTTCCGGTTTGCAGAAACCGGCTTTCGAGAACGGCACGTTCGACGAAGAGATAGGACAGCCACGACAAAGCCAGCATGATCGGCAGCGTCGCGAGCTTGATCTGCCACGTTTCTCCAAATTGTTTGGCAAAAACCAGCACCGGGAAGTGCCACAGATAGAGACTATAGGAAACTTTGCCCAGCCATTGCGACAGCGCGTTGCCAAGCAGGCTGAGCCTTCCAACTGGCGCATTGGCCCAGATCACCGCCATCGCGCCGATGACCGCCAGACCAACCGTCGGAACCGGGATCAGCCAGGCCGGGGAGACGACGATGGCGGACAGGATGATCACTCCGGCCCCGGCGAGCGAGACCGCCCGGCGCCTCTTCGCAGAGAGTCGGCGTTCTGCACCGGCCTGCTTTGCTTCGGAAATGGCCAGTAGCGCTCCGGCCAACAGTTCCCATGCCCGTGCCCCGGTGTCGAAATAGGCCGATACCGGCGCGGACAGCGTATGCCAAAGACCCCACGCAAGGCTCACGGCAATCAGGGCAAGAACCGAAAGAAACAGGGCCCTGCGCGAGTGCATGAACCTAGTCAACCCCAGAAGCAACAGTGGCCAGATGGTGTAGAACTGCTCTTCGATCGACAGCGACCAGTAGTGTTGGAACGGAGAAACCGCTGCCTGCTGTTGCAGGTAGTCGGTTCCGATCGCCATGAAATGGAAGTTCGATACGAAAAGCATCGCGCTGAGTGCATCAAGCGAGGCCTGAATCGCCCTTGGCGGAAACCAGAGCAAGAACGAGACGAGCACCGTTGCGAGCGCGACGACGAAAGCGACCGGGAAGATCCGCCGAATGCGCCGGAGGTAAAAGTCGCGGAAGGACAGGGTGCCGGTGGTCTCGACTTGGCGCAGAATATGCGCGGAAATGAGGTATCCAGAGATGACATAGAACACGTCTACGCCCATGAAGCCGCCGCTTGGCCAGGTAAAGACGTGATCCAGAACGACAAGGACGACTGCGATGGCGCGCAAGCCCTGTATATCGAGCCGAAATACTGATTCCGGTCTCCCGGGCTTAACTCTGGAAAAAGATTCAGATCCGCTCTGTATATGCATTCCAAGACTTTTCCGGTGTCACGTCCGAGCGAGTAGCACGGCGATCTTTTGAACATATTGTGAGTGTAGAAGCTATTGTTATGCTGGTCTCGCCGCAAGCGCAATGCCGCACTTGCGAAGGGAAGGCCTGCATTCCGGCAGGTTTTTCGATGTGGACCGCAGCGAGACGGAGGGGACCTAGGTCGTGTTGACAAAAGGGATTCCCCTCGGGGGCAGGGCATGATTCAAGCTGGCATCTGCGATGGAGACCCGCTTGGCACGAGACCTTATGTCGGACGAGGAATGGGCGTTCTTTGAGCGCTTCATCCTCGCCGTCCGCGCCCCGAACGGACGCAAAGCCACCAACCACCGCCTCGTCCTTGATGGGATTTTCTGGATTGCCCGAACCGGAGCGCCATGGCGGGACCTACCTAGCGAGTTCGGCAAATGGTCAAGCGTTTACCGACAGTTCCGACGCTGGACACTGGCGGGCCTCTGGGAGGACTGAACCGCTCCGGGTTTGCCGGAGGCTGATTGACGTTAGTTACGCGGCCATGGCTTCAGTTTCCAGAGCTGCATAGAAGTTGGCCTCGGCTTCTGCGGGCGGGATGTTCCCGATGGGCTCGAGAAGACGACTGTTGTTGAACCAGTCCACCCATTCGAGCGTCGCGTATTCCACGGCTTCCAAGCTGCGCCATGGGCCGCAGCGGTGGATGACCTCGGCCTTGAACAGGCCATTGATCGTTTCGGCCAAGGCGTTGTCGTAACTGTCGCCGACGCTGCCCACCGAGGGTTCGATACCGGCCTCCGCCAAGCGCTCCGTGTAGCGAATGGACAGGTATTGCGAGCCCCTGTCGCTGTGGTGAACCAGCCCCATGCCTTTTCCGGGGCGACGATCATGCACCGCCTGTTCCAGGGCATCGAGAACGAACCCCGCATGCGCCGAGCTGCTGACGCGCCACCCAACGATCTTGCGAGCATAAGCATCGATGACGAAGGCGACATAGACGAAACCCTTCCAAGTGGCGACATAGGTGAAATCCGACACCCACAACATGTTCGGTGCCGGAACACGGAACTGGCGGTTTACCTTGTCCAGTGGACACGGCGCCTTCTTGTCGGGGATCGTCGTCCGATGCGGCTTGCCCCTGATAATACCTTGAATACCCATGCTCTTCATCAACCTGTCGACCGTGCAGCGGGCGACATCGAAGCCCTCGCGGCGCAGCTGGTGCCAGATCTTGCGCACGCCGTAGACTCGCCAGTTCTCTTCGAAAACACGGCGGATCTCGGGGCGCAGGGCTTCATCGAGGCGGGCGCGGTCCGACAGGCGAGCTGGATCAGCCCGCTTCGCCAGATGATCATAGTAGGTGGATGGGGCGATCGGCAGCACGTCGCAGATCGGCTCGACCCCGTGCGCATCTCGGTGCGCGTCGATGAAACCCACCATCACTTCGACCGGCGGTCGAGCTCCGCCATCGCAAAATACGCTGACGCCTTGCGAAGGATCTCGTTCGCCAGGCGCAACTCGCGGTTCTCACGTTCCAGCGCCTTCATCTTCTCGGCCATCTCGATTGAGACGCCCGGACGTTTGCCGCTATCAACCTCGGCCTTCTTGACCCAATCGTTCAGGGTCTGCGGCGCACAGCCGATCTTCGCCGAAATCGACATGATCGCCTGCCATCGCGATCCATGCTGACCCTCGTTGTCCAGGACCAGCCGCACCGCGCGTTCACGCACTTCCGGAGAAAACTTGTTCGTTGTCTTGCTCATGATGCTCCACCTTACTCAGGAGTTGGAGCCTCCGGCAAACCCGGCGCGGTTCAGATCTCCTGCCTTGGAACTTCAAACCGTCAAGCTGATCACGAGTGGGGCCAAGACGCCGCTTACGGTGCGGGATGGAGGGCTGAAGGGCATAGAGGCAGTCATCAAGCGGCGGCAGCGTGTGGCGCCGAAACGCGACGATGGCCGCCTCCTCAGCCTCGGTGAGGACCGTCGAACGAGGCTCCGTTGGGCCGGTCTTGAGATCATCGACCGTCTGCCGTTTACGCCACTTCGCAACCGTCTTGGGATTGATCCCGAGCTCCCGGCTCAACGTCGCGAGCGAAGCTTGCGATCATTCGAGCCAGCCCTCGGACCAGTGACGGGCAGACCCTCATTATTGCTGCTCTGACGGCGTGCGTGGTCGTGGCGCTTCCGTGACGAACTTGTCCCATAGGGCATCCTTCCATTCCTTCGAAAGGATCACACCATCAAACCGTGGGATTAAACACCTAGCGCAACCAAGCCCAGCCATCCAGCCATGCGGGCAGTGACTCAGCCCTTGTAATACTTCGCTCCATAGCCCGAGTAAGCGCCATAGCTACCGTATTTGCCACCGTAGCCGTAGCGCTTCATCTGCTCGCCGTCGATCTGGCTGAGTATGAGACCAGCAACCCGTTGCTGAACCGTTTCAAACATCTGCAGCGCCTCAGCCACTTGGCCGTGACTAGTGGCATTCCACTTCACTGAGAACAGCACTGCATCCGCCACTTGGGCGATGATACGCGCATCCGGCACGACAAGGACCGGCGGCGTATCAATGATGATGTAATCGTAGAGTGAACGCGCCTTCCGGATGAACTCGTGCCAAGCGTCGGACATGAAGAGATCGGCCGCATTGATCGCGGACCGTTCCCCCATGATCACCGAAATCCCCAGCTCGGCCGGGCGCAGGATCGCCTCTTCCAGCGTCGCCTCGCCCGACAGGACCGAGACCAGCCCCTTGGTCTTCTGCCCCTGCGCCGAGAAATACTGCCCAAGCGTGTTGCGGCGGATGTCGCCCTCGATCAGCAGGACAGACTTGCCGATGCCCACGAGGTTCATCGCAAGCGCCAGAGAGTTCGTCGTCTTGCCCTCGCCCGGGATCGAAGAGGTCGAGACGATCACCTGCGGCGGATGGTCGACATTCGAAAGCAGCACCGAGGTGCGCAGGTTGCGCACCGCCTCCACCGCCGCCGAAGAGGTCTTGCTCGCCAGATAGGCCAGGATTTCCGCGCGCTCTTTGCCGGGGATGACCGGAATCTGCCCCATCACCGCCACACCGGTCTCTTCCTCGAGCTGACGCGCGGTCCGGAAGCCGCTGTTCAGCGCTTCGCGGACCAGCACTAGCCCCACACCGGCAAACATGCCAAGCGCGACACACATCGCGATGATCAGGCTCTTGCGCGGTGCCGTCGGAATCGAGGGGATGACGGCCATCGACAGCACGCGGCTGTCCGCCTGCTGGATACCCTGCTGCGCGGAGGTCTCCTTCAGGCGACCGAGGAAGTATTCATAGAGCGTGCGGCTTGCCTCGGCCTCGCGCGTGAGCTGCTGCAACTGGATCATGTCGTCGCCCTGCTTCGCGATCTGCCGACCCAGCGTTTCTTGGGACCGCTCCAACGCCGAGCGCTGATCGGTCGCCCGAGCCGCATCAAGCTCCGCCCGCGCCAGAACCTGGGCGAAACGTGCATCGAATTCCGCGCCTCCCGGCTCCTGCCGGATTAGCTGGGCATCCTGCGCGGCTGCGAGCCTGGCCTCGGGCGTGTCGGCGGCCTTCAGCGCCGCCACGCGCGTCTGCGCCGCCACCTCCTGCGCCTTGCCCTGCTCGATTCGCTCACGGATATCCTTAAGCTGCACTTCGAGCGAGGCTAGCATCTCGGGAGACACGAGCGTGGTCGCAGAATTAAAGGATTTTACCTTCTCCTCGGCCGCCTCGAGATCGCTTTTCAGTTCGGCAACACGGTTTGTCAGCCAAGCCGTCGCCTGCTCCGTGGCGTCGAACTTCACCTCGATCTGATTGAGAATGTAACGCTTGGCGATAGCGTCGGCGATCATCGCGGCCTTTTGCGGATCTTGCGACTGGACCGCGATCTCGAAGACATAGCTCGAGGGAACATTGCGCACCGAAAGGTGGTCGAGCAGCGCATCCACCACCCCCGCCTTCGAGGTCTCGGTCTGGATCTGCGCCCCGAACAGCCACTTGAGACGCGCTCGCAACGATGGCGGACGAAGCGCTGTATTGAATTCCGGATCGGCGGCGAGATTTGTCTCATCCACGACCTTTTCGGCTAGGCCGCGCGATCTGAGCACCTCGACTTCGGTATTCAGCTCGTCGGAATCACCGGTAATTCCGCTCATCACGCCTTGCAAATCAACGACCTGGTTCTTGCGCGTGTCGAGCACCACCACCGATTGGGCCGTATAAATTGGTGTCGCGAGGCCATAGGCATAGATCAGGCCAAGACCGATCATCAGAACGGTCACGGCGGCAATCACCCGCCAGCCCGCGCGCAGAGACTGAACCAATTGCGCCAGATCGATTGCGTCATCACCGCCGTCGGCTCGCACATCAGCCATGGGGATTCTATTCATATTCATTCTGCCGCAGCCATCTCGATATAGTCACTATGTTTTGTGAAGCCCGCCCCAGAAGATTGCAAGCACCTCAGCGAAGTTCGCTTAAGAAACGAACATGTCCGGCGGAAATAATCGCACAACTCAGGGCTCCGCCGGCGAAAGCACCGGTGTCGACTGAGATAACTCCATCTGCGGCGACCGGCTCCGGAACGATACTGTGGCCATGCACCACCCAGATCCCATCGGTGCGCCTACGGCGCCCGAAATCCGGACAGCCCCAGGTGAGCGCCTCGCCGCTCTGCTGGGCAATCGGCCGCCAAGGATCCGCACCGGCGTGGGTCACCGCGACATTGCCGCTGACCACCAACCGTGGCTGGCTGCGCAGCCAGCGCTCCAAGTCGGCCCCAAGCGCCGCGCGCAGCCGGTCCCGCAAAGCTAGGCACTCCGCGGAGTTCAATACCGCCCCCGGCGGGGCAATCCCAAAGCTCGCCAATGTCTGCATCCCCCCATTGCGCAACCAGCGCGCGAGATCCACCTCGCCGCCCCCTGAGGAACCGAGAAAACGTAACAACATTTCCTCATGATTTCCCAGTATTACGGTCACGTCCTCACGCCGCGAATAAGCGAGGCGCAACACTTCCGCGCTGGCTTCACCGCGATCGATCAGATCACCGACACAGATCAGCCGAGCATCAGGGCTCTGTTGCCGGATCCTGGCGAGCAGCCGCTCAAACAGCTCGAGCTCGCCATGCACATCACCAATCACGGCCAGTGTCGTCTCCGGCTGCGGCGGAGGAAAGGGGGTGGCCTGCGCCTGAACGGGCCGCATGATGGGGCGCCCCCTCGTCAACCCGAGATGTAGGAGAAGCTTCCGCATGTCCGTTCCCTGTCCTTGTAATGTTCGGCAGCTTGGCAAGCTGTGAGCAGCGGGCTGACACGCCTAAGGCAAGTCCAATCCCCCCAAAAGCATCTTTTAACAGGTTGCTGAATTAATCTGATGCGTGGAACGGTTTCCCTTGGCAGGCTGGCCGAAGCAGGTTCGTTGCGGAGGTTCGGTGTACTTGGGCGCCACCATTCGGCCTCATGCGGTCAGCAACCGC
>NZ_SAVB01000002.1 GCF_004022265.1 Paenirhodobacter ferrireducens | reverse complement strand
CCTCAAGGCCGCCATGGGCGAGGAATTCTCGGCGGGATATCTCAAGCTCAAGATGCAGGAGTGGAACGCCTTCGTGAACCACTTCTCCCACTGGGAACGCGACAATACCCTCGATATCTGAAACCACAAATGCGCGCCCGCGATGCCGGGCGCCCCAAAACGGAAAACGGCGCCCCGGGGGGCGCCGTTTCGCATGGTCAGGGGGCGGAGTGCTTACGCGCTTGCCGCCGCGTTGATCTGCGCCTCGAGCATCGAGCCGGTCTCGATGAAGCGCTGGTGCCACGACAGAGCCTCGGGCAGCAGATGCGGCGCGTGCTTGCCCCAGCTGCCCGAGATCGAGCGGGCGAAGTAATCCTCGAGCATCGGGCGATAGGCCGGGTGGGCGCAGTTGCGGATGATGGTCTCGGCGCGCTTGCGCGGCGCGAGGCCACGCAGGTCGGCCAGGCCCTGTTCGGTGACGATCACCTGCACGTCCTGGCTGATATGGTCGACATGCGCCGCCATCGGCACGATCGCCGAGATCTTGCCGCCCTTGGCGGTCGAGGGGGTCATGAAGATCGACAGGAAGGCGTTGCGGGCGAAATCGCCCGAACCGCCGATGCCGTTCTGGATCCGCGAACCCATGACATGGGTCGAGTTCACGTTGCCGTAGATGTCGGCCTCGATCAGCCCGTTCATCGCGATCACGCCGAGACGGCGGACGAGTTCGGGGTGGTTCGAGATCTCCTGCGGGCGCAGGATCAGCTTGGTGCGATAGTGATCGGCGCGCGCGTTCAGGTCATGGGCGCGTTCGGGGCTGAGCGAGAAGGCGGTGGCCGAGGCCATGCGCAGCTTGCCCGCGTCGATCATGTCGAGCATGCCGTCCTGGATCACCTCGGTGAAGGCGGTCATCGGCTCGAAGGGGGCATTGATCAGCCCGGCCATCACCGCATTCGGCACGTTGCCGACGCCCGATTGCAGCGGCAGCAGCGCCTTCGGCAGGCGGCCCTTCTTCACCTCGTGGGCGAGGAACTCGAGGATGTGTTCCGCGATCGCCTGGGCCGAGCCGTCGGGCTTCGAGAAGGGCGCGTTGCGGTCGGCGGCGTCGGTCTCGATGATCGCAACGACCTTCGAGTGGTCGACGTGGAAATGCGGCTCGCCGATGCGCTGATCGGGCGCGATCAGCGGGATCGGCACGCGGTGCGGCGGCAGGCGGGTGCCGTAATAGATGTCGTGCATCCCCTCGAGCGATTCCGACTGCCAGCGGTTCACCTCGAGGATGATCTTGTCGGCGCGATCGAGCCAGGTCTTGTTGTTGCCGACCGAGGAGGAGGGGATCAGCTGACCGCCGGGCGTGATGCCCGAGATCTCGACCACGGCGAAGTCGAGTTCGCCGTAAAGCCCTTCCCAGACCATCGGCGCGACCTGGCTCAGGTGCATGTCGACGTAATCCATCTCGCCGCGGTTGATGCGCTCGCGCAGGATCGGGTCGGAGTTGTAGGGCAGGCGGAACTCGATGCCGTCGGCGCGGGCCAGCGCACCGTCAAGCTCGGGGCCGGTCGAGGCGCCGGTGAGCACGCGCACCCGGAACGGCCGGCCCTGGGCATGTTCGGCCTCTGCGCGGGCCGCGAGCGCCACCGGCACCGCCTTCGGATAGCCCGAGCCGGTGAAGCCCGACATGCCGATCGTGGCACCGTGCGGGATCAGCGCGGCCGCATCTTCGGCGCTCATCACCCGAGCGGCAAGGCCGGCGTGGCGCAGGCGGGCGTTCGTCTTGCTGGTGGTCATCTGGCTCCTCCCAAACCCCTGAGGGCGCAGCAACGGTCGTTCATATTCCGTCGCGCGCATGAAACTATCCGAAAGCAGAATGCCGCGCGTTTGTCGATGGCGTAACAGACATGCGCCCCGTGCATGGCTTTCGCAAGAATGTTAGGCGCGGCCTGTCAGCCCGCGCCGAGCAGCACGGCGAGGTGATAGGTGAGGAAAGACCCCATCCAGGCCAGCACGAACATGTAGCCGAAGGTCAGCCACATCCAGCGCGCGCCCCCCGCCTCGCGCCGGATCACGGCGAGGGTCGAGATGCATTGCGGCGCGAAGATATACCACACGAGGAGCGAGAGCGCGGTGGCAAGGCTCCAGTTCGCGGCGAGGATCGCGCCAAGCGCCGAGGTGCTGTCGCCGCCCACGGCATAGACCGTGGCAAGGCCCGAGACGGCGATCTCGCGCGCAGCCATGCCGGGCACCAGCGCCACGGCGATCTGCCAGTTGAAGCCGATCGGCGTGAGGATCGGTTCCAGAAGATGACCGATCATCGCGGCGAAGGAATAGAGGATCGGCGGTTCGGTCGCGCCCGCAGGCGCGAAGGGGAAGGTGGCGAGCAGCCAGATCAGCACCGTCATCGCGAAGATCGTGGTGCCGGCGCGTTTCAGGAACGCCTTCGCCCGGGTGGCAAGCCCGATCGCCACCGAGCGCGGCCGGGGCAGCTTGTAATCGGGCAGATCGAGCATGAAGGGCGGCGAGGGCTCGCGCCGCCAGAACATGAATTTCGCCGCCGCCGAGACGCCAAGCGCCGAGACGATGCCCGCGGCGTAGAGGCCGAACATCACCAGCCCCTGCAGGCTGAGCACGCCGAGCACGTGGCGCGCCGGGATGAAGGCCGAGATGATCAGCGTATAGACCGGGATCCGCGCCGAACAGGTCATCAGCGGCGCCACAAGGATCGTCGTCAGCCGGTCGCGGCGGTTGTCGATCACCCGTGCCGCCATGATCCCGGGCACGGCACAGGCGAAGGAGGACAGAAGCGGGATGAAAGCGCGCCCGTGCAGCCCCGCGCCGCCCATGATCTTGTCCATCAGGAAGGCCGCCCGCGCCATGTAGCCGAGGTCCTCGAGCAGCAGGATGAAGAGGAAGAGGATCAGGATCTGTGGCAGGAACACCAGCACGCCGCCCACACCCGCGATCACCGCATCCAGAAGGAAGCTCTGCACGATGCCCTCGGGCACATGCGCGGCGACGAAACCGCCCACCACGCCAAAGCCCGCGTCGATCAGGTCCATCAGCGGCGCGGCCCAGGTGAAGACCGCCTGGAACATCACGAAGAGCAGCACCAGCAGGAAGACGAGGCCGAAGACCGGGTGCAGCAACACGCGGTCGACGCGGTTCGTCAGCGTGTCGGGCAGCTCGGGCTCGGTCACGGCGCGCGCGATCAGCCGGTCGGCGGCGCGGTGGCTCAGCCGCAGGTCGGCGGCATCGGGCGGGCTCCACAGGTTCGGGCCGGGTTCGGGCACGCCGCGGGCAAGGATCGCGTCGAGCTCGGCGTGCAGCGCATCGAGCCCGCCCTTGCGCACCGAATTCGCGGTGACGACCGGCACGCCCAGGGTTTCGGAGAGCGCGTTGGTGTCGATCTCGATGCCACGGTGGCGGGCGATGTCGATCATGTTCATCACCAGAACCATCGGCAGGCCGGTGGCGGCGAGCTCCATCGCCAGCCGCAACCCCGAGCGCGGCGCCGAGGCATCGGCCACGACCAGCAGCAGGTCGGGCACGCGTTCGTTGTGATGCCGGCCAAGGACCACGTCGCGCGTCACCACCTCGTCGGGGCTGCGCGCGCGCAGGCTGTGGGTGCCGGGCAGGTCGATGACCCCGATCGAGGCGCCCGAGGGCAGCTTCGCCAGCCCCGCCTTGCGCTCGACGGTGACGCCCGAATAGTTGCCCACATGCTGGCGCGAGCCGGTCAGGGCGTTGAACAGCGCGGTCTTGCCGCAGTTCGGCGGGCCGACGATCGCCAGGCGAAGATCGTCGGGGCGCGCCGCGGCGGGCGCGGGAGTGTCACAACAGTCCATCTGGTCCGGTTCAGGAAACGAGGATCGCCATCGCCTCGCGACGGCGCAGCGCCACGGTGGCGCCGTTCACCCGCACGGCGATCGGATCGCGGCCGAAGAGCCCCTCGTGCAGGATCGCGACGCGCGCGCCCTCGACGAAGCCAAGCTCGATCAGCCGCCGTTCCATCTCCTCGGCGGGCAGGGTGTTCGAATGGGCGGCGGGCAGGATGCGGAAGACATGGCCGGAAAAGCCCCTGTGCAGGGCGCCGAGCGGACGATGCGCGGCCTCGGGCACATGACCCGGCAGGCTGGCGGCGTCGATCGGCTGCGGCGAGATCATCATCTCCGGTTCCCTCCGTTCTGGGCCGGCGGGCTGTGCGGGGCCTTGGTCCGGGCCGGGCGACAGCGCGTCGATGCGTCCTTCATACTATTCCGAGTGAAGCAATCAAGAATATTCCCGCGCCTCGCGCGGGAATGTGATGCGGCGCGCTGCCGCAAGGTTCCGGGCCCCGGGTCTCGTCGGGGGCTTGCGCGGGGCGCGGGGGCCGCGCAGGATCGGCGCGGCAGCGGAGGAGGCCATGGACGGAGATCAGAGCACGGCGGGGAAGCGACGGGCAGGGCGGCCGCGCAAGGCGCGCGCGCCGGTGCCGGCGACGCGCGCGGGCGCGATCGACGCGGCCTATCTGGCACAGACCCCGGCCGCGCACCGCCGTGCCCATGCGCAGGTGCTGACCCCGCCCGAGCTTTCGGCGCTGATGGCCGCCTGGATCGCCGAGGCGTGCCCCGCAACGCTGCTCGACCCGGCCTTTGGCACCGGCATCCTTGCCCGCGCCGTTGCCGCGCAGCGCCCCGGCATCGCCGTCACCGGCTGGGAGATCGACCCCGCGATCGCCGCAGCGGGGCAGGCGGCCTGCGCGGCCGAAGGGCTGGCGCCCGATCTGCGCATCGGCGATTTCCTCGCCAGCCCGGCCGGGCCGGTCGAGGCGGTGATCGCCAATCCGCCTTGGCTGCGGCCGCTTGCGGGCAACGGGTTGCGCGCGCAGATCCGGGCGATGGCGCTGCGCACCGGGGTGCCGCTGCAGGGTGCAGTGAACGCCTACACCTTGTTCGTGATCGAGGCCTGCCTGCGCCTGCGCCCGGGCGGGCGCGGCGCCTTCCTGCTTCCGGCCGAATGGGCGAATGCGAATTCCGGCGCGGTACTGAAGGAGTTTCTGCTCTCCCGCGGATTGCTGCGGCGGCTGGTCTCGGTGTGCAACCTGCGCCCGGTCTTCGCCGATGCGCTGACCACGGCGAGCCTCGTCCTCGTCGAGGCGCCGCGTTCGGGCGAGGCCCTGCCCGAAAGTGTCGCCTGCCTTTTCGTGCCCGAGGGCGCGGCGCTGCCGGGCCCGGGCACCTCCGGCCGGCCGGTGCCGGTGGCGGCGCTGCGCGCGGCGCCGAAATGGGACGTGCTCTTGCGCGATCTGCCCGCGGCCCCGCCGCCGGGCTTCGTCCGGCTTGCCGCGCTTGCAACCACCCGGCGGGGCCTTGCGACCGGGGCGAACGGCTTCTTCCACCTGAGCCGGGCCGCGGCGCTTGCGCAGGGCATCGCGCCGCACCGGTGGCTTCCTTGCGTGGCGAAGGCGGGCGATGCGCCGGGCCCGGTCTTCACCGCGGCAGACCTCGACACGCTTGAGGCGGCGGGCCGGCCCACGGTCTTTCTCGACCTGACACCGCCGCTCGCGCCCGCCGAGGCGGCCTATGTCGACGCGGGGGCCGCCGAGGGGCTTGATGCGCGCTTCCTCACCCGCAACCGCACGCCCTGGCACGCGCCCGAACGGCTCTCTGTCGCGCCGATCTGGGCTGCGACCTTCGCCCGAGACCGGCTGCGCTTCGTGCTGAACGAGGCGGGCGCGCTGCAGCTGACGGCCTTTCACGGCATCTTTCCCGAGCGCCGCGACCGCGCCTTCCTGCGCGCGCTGACCGCCTGCCTGAACGCCGCCCCAGTCGCGTGCCTCGCCGAGGCGCAGCTGCGCCGCTATGGCGGCGGCCTGCGCAAGATCGAACCGCGCGACCTGCTCGAGATTTCCGTGCCCGACCTGCGCCGGGTGCCGCCCGCGCGGCTTGCCGCGCTTGGTCAGGCATTGGCCGCATTGAACGAGGGCCGGCGGGGCGCGCAGGCGCGCCTCGACCGGCTGGTGGAGGAGGTCGCGGCAGAGGTCGCGACAGGAGAGGAGACGCACCGATGAAACTTCTGCGATGGGGCACGGCGGGGGCCGAGCGGCCGGGGATGCTGGCGCCCGATGGCTCGATCCGCAACCTTGGCGGCGTGCTGACGGATCTGTCGGGGGCTGCGCTTTCGCCCGAAAGCCTCGCCCGGCTGGCGGCGCTCGACCCCGCGACCCTGCCCGTGGTGGCGCCCGGCACGCGGCTTGGCCCGCCGGTCGCGGGCACCGGCAAGGTGATCTGCATCGGTCTGAACTATGCCGATCACGCCGAGGAGGCGGGCATGGCGGTGCCGCCCGAGCCGGTGATCTTCCTCAAGGCATCCTCGGCGATCTCGGGCCCCGACGACCCGGTCGAGCTGCCGAGCGGCGCCGAAAAGCTCGACTGGGAGGTGGAGCTCGCCTTCGTCATCGGCACCCGCGCGAAATACGTCGAGGAGGCCGACGCGATGGCGCATGTGGCGGGCTACATGCTGGCCAATGACGTCAGCGAGCGGGCCTTCCAGACCGAGCGTTCCGGGCAATGGACCAAGGGCAAAAGCCACGACACCTTCTTCCCCTGCGGCCCCTGGCTCGTCACCCGCGACGAGATTGCCGATCCGCAGGCGCTGGCGCTTGGTGCCTCGGTCAACGGGGCTGTGATGCAGGCCGGCACGACGGCGACGATGGTCTATGGCGTGCGCTTCCTCGTGAGCTATCTCAGCCGCTTCATGACGCTGGAACCGGGCGACATCGTCACCACCGGCACGCCGCCGGGCGTCGGCATGGGCATGAAGCCGCCGCGCTTCCTGCAGCCCGGCGATGTGGTCGCGCTGACGGGCGAGGGGCTCGGCACGCAGAGCCAGCGCGTGGTGCCGGCATGAGCGGGGCCGCCTTCGCCCGTCTTGCCGCCGGCAATGCCACGCGCCGCACCGGGTTCGGTTACGCCGAGCGCCGCGCCGCGCTGACGGCCCTTGCGAAGGCCATCCGCGCGCATGAGGCCGAGATCATGGCGGCGCTGGCCACCGATCTCGGCAAGCCCGAGACCGAGACCCGGCTGACCGAGATCGTGCCGGTGCTGGCCGAGATCCGCCATACCCTCGCCCATCTGCGGCGCTGGATGAAGGTGCGCCGCGTCCTGCCGACGCTTGCCATGCTCGGCACCCGCGCCCGGCTGCGGCCCGAGCCGAAGGGCACGGTGCTGGTGATCGCGCCGTGGAACTATCCGTTCTCGCTCGCCCTCGGCCCGCTCGTCTCGGCGCTGGCGGCCGGCAACGGCGCGGTGGTGAAACCATCGGAGCTTGCCCCCGCGACCTCGGCGCTGATCGTGCGGCTGGTCGCGGCCGCGCTTCCCGAGGATGTGGTGGCGGTGGTCGAGGGCGGGGTCGAGACCTCGACGGAACTTCTGGCGCTGCCCTTCGACCACATCTTCTTCACCGGCTCGCCCGCGGTCGGACGGGTGGTGATGGCGGCGGCGGCGAAGACCCTCGCCTCGGTCACGCTGGAACTCGGCGGCAAGTCGCCGGTGATCCTCGGCCCCGGGGCGGATCTGAAGCGCGCCGCGCGGATGGTCGCCTGGGGCAAGTTCGCCAATGCCGGCCAGACCTGCATCGCGCCAGACCACGTCTTCGTGCCGCGCGCGCAGGAGGCCGCGTTCCTGACCGCCCTGCGCGCCGAGATCGCGCGCATGTACGGCACCGATCCGCGCAGCTCGAACAGCTTCGCGCGGATCGTGAACGGGCGCCATTTCGCCCGTCTGAAGGCAATGCTCGACGAGGCCCGGTCGGGCGGGGCGGAGATCGTCGCGGGTGGCGAGGCCGACGAAGCCGCGCGCTATCTCGCCCCCACCGTGCTCACCCGCACCGATGAGGCGATGGCGGTGTCGCGCGAGGAGATCTTCGGCCCGGTGCTGCCGGTGATCGCCTATGACGACCTCGACGCGGTGCTCGGCCAGATCGAGGCGGGGGAGAAACCGCTTGCGCTTTACCTCTTCGAGCGCGACCGCGCGGTGATCGAGCACATCAGTGCCACCACCACCTCGGGCGCGCTCGGGGTGAACATCACGCTCGCGCATTACCTGCATCTGAACCTGCCCTTCGGCGGCATCGGCAATTCCGGGCTCGGCGCGGCGCACGGGATCTGGGGCTTTCGCGCCTTCAGCCATGAAAAGCCGGTGCTCGAGGACCGCTTCTCCTCGCTGGGCCTCTTGATGCCGCCTTATACCGGGGCGAAGGCGCGGCTTGCGAAGCTGGTGCAGCGGCTCGTGGGATAGGCCGGGCAGGGGGACGCCCTCGCCGCCGGGATCGTCGAGGCAACTGGACGCAAAAGCCCCTTCGTGCTTTCTCCTTGCCCGAAATACCTCGGGGGTGAATTGGCGCAGCCAAGAGGGGGCAGCGCCCCCTTCTGCCGCCCGCCCCCTTGCCCGCCGGGCGGAATTGCCGCAAACCGGGCCGGTTGCAGGGAGGGAACGGACATGAGCGAGGCAACGGAGGGCCGGGCACGGCTCGGACTCGAGGGGATCGCGGCGCTGGCGCTGCCGCCGCTGTTCTGGGCGGGCAATTTCATCGTCGCGCGCGCGGCGCGTGGCGAGGTGCCGCCGATGGCGCTGTCCTGCGTTCGCTGGGGCCTTGCGCTGCTGTGCATGCTGCCCTTCGCCTGGCCCTATCTCAAGCGCGACGCGGCCTGGTATCGGGAAAACTGGAAGCTCGTGGCGCTGGTCGGCATTCCGGGCGTCACCGGCTTCAACACCCTCGTCTATGTCGGGCTGCAATACACCACCGCGACCAACGGCATGCTGCTGAACTCGACGATCCCGGTGCTGATCCTGGTGCTGGGCGCGCTGTTCTGGGGGCGGAAGATGCGCGCGCTGCAGGCGTTCGGCCTGCTGGTCTCGACCTTCGGCGTGGCCGTCATCATCTTGCATGGCGAATGGCAGCGGCTGGTGACGCTGGAATTCTCGCGCGGGGATCTGATCATCTTCGTCGCGATGATCTGCTGGGCGCTTTACACCCTTGGCCTGACGCGGATCCCCGCCTCGGTCAACCGGCTCGGGCTGCTCGCCGTGCACAGCGCGATGACGCTCGTGCTGCTGGCCCCCTTCCTCGGGCTCGAGATCGCCGCGGGCCGGGTGCCGAGCTTTTCCGGCGCCGGCATCGCGGCGATGCTTTACGTGGGTGTCGTGCCCTCGGTGCTGGCGACGCTGCTGTACATGCGTGCGGTCTCGATCGCGGGGCCGGCGCGGGCGGGGCAGTTCATCCACCTGCTGCCGGTCTATGGCGCGGTGCTCTCGACGCTGTTCCTGGGCGAGGAGCTGCACCTCTATCATGCCGTCGGTTTCGGGGCGATCCTGGCGGGCATCGTGATCGCCGGACGGGCCGGGCGCTGACCCCGGAGAGGGCTGACGCGGGGGCAGGGCGGGTGCGCCCTTTCCCTGTCGCGCCGCGGGCCTAGATAGGCCGCGGAAGGAGCCTGCCATGATCCCCTATTCGATCCTCGATCTCTCGCCCATTCCCGCTGGTGCCAGCGTGGCCGAGGCATTGGCGAACAGCGTTTCGCTCGCCCGCCATGCCGAGGCGCTCGGTTATCATCGCTATTGGCTGGCCGAGCATCACAACTCGACCGGCATCGCCTCCGCCGCGACCGCGGTGGTGATCGGCCATGTCGCGGGCCAGACCCACAGCATCCGCGTGGGCTCGGGCGGGATCATGCTGCCGAACCATTCGCCGCTGCAGGTGGCCGAGGCCTTCGGCACGCTTGCCACGCTCTATCCCGGCCGCATCGACCTGGGCGTCGGGCGGGCACCTGGCACCGATCAGCGCACCGCGCAGGCGCTGCGGCGGGGGATGAGCGGCGCCGACCGCTTCCCCGAGGATGTGGTCGAGCTGATGGGGTATCTTGGCGAGGCCGACCCCGAGGCGCCGGTACGCGCGGTGCCGGGGCAGGGCACGCATGTGCCGGTGTGGATGCTGGGCTCGTCGCTCTTCGGGGCGCAGCTTGCGGCCTATCTCGGTCTGCCCTATGCCTTCGCCAGCCATTTCGCCCCGGACATGCTGGGCGAGGCGCTCGAGGCCTATAGGGCGCGCTTCCGTCCGGGTGTCACCGCGGCGCCGCGCTTCATGCTGGCGGTCAACCTCTTTGCCGCCGAGACCGATGCCGAGGCGCATCTGCTGCGTTCCTCGATGCTGCAAAGCTTCATCAACCTGCGCCGCGGCACCGCGGGGCCGCTGCCGCCGCCCTGTGCCGATCTGACGACGGTTGCAAACCGCGCCGAGATCGCCATGGCAGAGCGGGCACTGCGTGTCGCGGCCGTCGGCAGCCCGGCCACGGTCGAGGCGCAGCTGCGCAGCTGGATCGACACCTATCGCCCCGACGAGGTGATCCTCACCGGCCATATCTTCGACCACCACGCACGGCTGCGCAGCTTCGAGATCGGCGCCGGGGTGATGGCGCGGATCGGCTAGGGCTGCCAGACCGAGGCGAGGGTGAGGCCAACGAGGGCAAGCAGCAAGATCCCCCGCTGCCAGCCCGGCAGCGACAGGCGTGCCAGCATGCCAGGCAACCACATCACCACGCAGGCCGCGCCATAGAGGATCGCAAGCCGCAGCCCGAAGGCGGTGAGCACGGGCTCGGGCGCGGCGCCCCGGCTGGCCAGATCCTGCACGGCAAGGAAGGTCGCGGCACCGGCGACGATCCCGGCGAGGAAGGCGATGCCCTCGCCGGCGATATCGGTCATCGTGGTCACGGCAGGGCGGCTCGGCAGGGCCAGCACGACGAGACACCAGACTCCGAGCATCGCCCCCATCTGCGGGACGCTGAGCAGCGCCTGCGGCAGCTGCGCCCAGCGGCCGACCGCCAGCGGCGATCCCTCGTCCGTGACGAAATGCAGGATCTGCGTGCCAAGGAGCGTGATGAGGAAGGCCATCCCACCGGCAAGCATCAGCAGGGCCGCCTGGATGAAGAGTTCTCCGAACGTCCCGAGCGTGGTGAAAAAGCGCGACATGAAAGCTCCCCGGTCTGCGGTTTTCGTGATACCCCGCCCCCGGGGCTCAGGTAAACCCGCCCGGCCATGGCAATCAATGCTTGCATCGCGCGCGCCATGGCCTATAAGGCGCGGACTTCCGCATTCATGTGAACCGGCGGAGCCTCTCGTGGTGGGCCGCGGAAGTCACTGGCCCTCCTATGAAGCCGCCCGAGAAACAGGAGCAAACATGCCGCTTTACGAGCATGTCCTCATTGCGCGCCAGGACCTGTCCAACGCGCAGGCCGAAGGTCTCGTCGAACACTTCTCGACCGTTCTCGCCGACAACGGCGGCAAGGTCGTTGCCTCGGAATACTGGGGCGTGAAGACGATGGCCTACAAGATCAACAAGAACCGCAAGGGCCACTACGCCTATCTGCGCACCGATGCCCCCTCGGCCGCGGTGCAGGAGATGGAACGTCTCGCCCGTCTGCATGACGACGTCATGCGCGTTCTGACCGTCAAGGTCGATGCGCACGAAGACGGCCCGTCGGTGCAGATGCAGAAACGCGAAGAGCGCGACGACCGTCGCGAGCGTCGCGAACGCCGTTGATCGAAAGGACCTGACCCATGGCCAACAAACCGTTTTTCCGTCGCCGCAAGGTCTGCCCGTTCTCGGGCGAGAACGCGCCGAAGATCGACTACAAGGACGTCCGTCTGCTGCAGCGCTACATCTCCGAGCGCGGCAAGATCGTGCCCGCCCGCATCACCGCCGTCTCGGCCAAGAAGCAGCGTGAACTCGCCCGTGCCATCAAGCGCGCGCGTTTCCTCGCCCTGCTCCCCTACGCCGTGAAGTAAGGAGCGAGACCCATGCAAGTCATCCTGCTGGAACGTGTGGCCAAGCTCGGCCAGATGGGCGAGGTCGTGAACGTCAAGGACGGTTACGCCCGCAACTTCCTGCTGCCGCAGGGCAAGGCCCTTCGCGCGTCGGAAACGAACATCAAGTCGTTCGAGGCCCGCAAGGCGCAGCTCGAGGCCCGCAACCTCGAGACCAAGAAGGAAGCCGAGGCTCTCGCCGAGAAGCTCGACGGCCAGACCTTCATCGTCATCCGCTCGGCCTCGGATTCGGGCGCGCTCTACGGCTCGGTCACCCCGCGTGACGCCGCCGAAGCCGCGACCGCCGGTGGCTTCTCGCTCGACCGCAAGCAGGTCGCGCTGAAGGCTCCGATCAAGGACCTGGGCCTGCATGACGTTCACGTCGTGCTGCACCCGGAAGTCGAAGTGACGATCGTGATGAACGTCGCCCGTTCGGCCGAAGAGGCCGAGCTGCAGGCGTCGGGCAAGTCGATCCAGGAGCTCGCCGCCGAAGCCGAAGCCGAGTTCGAGATCGCCGAGCTCTTCGACGAAGTCGGCGCTGCTGCCGGCGACGAGGAATAATCGGGCCCATCCGCCCGGTGACCGGAAACCGCGCCCTTCGGGGCGCGGTTTTTTCTTGCCGGCTTGCCTGCCGCGTCGGGGCATCCTAGGAGGAAGGCGAAACGGACAAGGGGATGGTCGGGATGGAGCGCTATCTGCAGCAGATCGAGCCGGCGCTCGCCGCGGCACGGGACTGGATCGTCACCCCCTCCGCCTGGGGGCAGATCGTGGCGCTGGCGCTCGCGGTGCTGCTCGGCTGGGGCGCGGCGGCACTTGTGCGGCCGATGCTCTTGCGACTGCTGAGCCCGGCAGCGGGTGCGACCGGCTCGCTGTCGCTGCTGCGCCGGCAGTTGCGCCGCCTGCTGCCGCTGCTCGGTCCGCTCTTTGCCGCGGCGTTTGCGGCCTTCGGCGAGGAGGCCCTGCGCGCGCTCTTCGGCACCGCCGGCATTGCCGCTTTCGGCAAGCGGGTGTTCCTGTTCCTCGCCGTGCGCGCCTTCGTGCGCGATGTCCTGCGCGAGCCCTTCCTGCGGGCCTACGGCCGTTTCGTCGTGCTGCCGATCGTCGCGGTCTATGCCGTCGGGCTGATGCCGACCGTTGCCGCGGCGCTCTCGACGATGCGGATGCCGCTCGGCAATCTGTCCTTCGACCTGCTCTGGGCGATGAAATTCGCGCTGTTCGGGGGGCTGATCTTCTGGGCGGGGCGTTGGTCGAACGAGCGCTCGACCGCCTATCTCGCGGGTCAGGAGGAGCTGCGCCCGGCCACCCGCCAGCTCGCGATCAAGACCGCCGAGGTGGCCATCTTCGGTCTCGCCTTCCTCGTGCTGATGAACGTGATGGGGGTGAACCTGACCTCGCTCGCGGTGATCGGCGGTGCGATCGGCGTCGGTATCGGCCTTGGCCTGCAGCAGATCGCCTCGAACTTCATCTCCGGCATCATCCTGCTGATCGAGGGGCAGGCGACGGTCGGCGACTATGTCGAGCTCGACGGCGGCGAGGCCGGCACGATCGTCAAGATGACGCTGCGCTCGATCATCCTCGAGACCTTCGACGGCAAATGGATCGTGGTGCCGAACGAGCATTTCATCACCACCCGCGTGGTGAACTATTCTGATCAGGGCTCGGCGAACCGGCTCGAGGCGGCCTTCTCGGTCAGCTACGACACCGATATCAACCGCGTGCCCGCAATCATCGAGGCGGCGGTGGCAAAGCATCCGAAGGTGCTCGGCCATCCCGAGGCCCCCGATTGCGAGCTGCGCGGCTTTGGCGACAGCGGCATCGACTTCGCGGTCGAATTCTGGGTCTCGGGACTCGATGACGGTCCGAACAAATATGTCTCGGACGTGCTGTTCCTGATCTGGAACGCGCTGAAGGAGGCGGGGATCGAGATCCCCTATCCGCATCGCGTGGTCGAGCTGCGCGGCCCCGAGGGCGGCATGCGCTTTTGAGGCGAGCAACAAAGCGGGAGACGATGGCGCAACGGGTTTCGGTCTTTGGCTGCGGCGGGCAGAAGGGCGGCACGACGACGCTGCACGCCTATCTCTGCGGTCATCGCGGACTGACGGCGCCGACCCGCAAGGAGACGCATTTCTTCGACGACGAGGCGCAGGACTGGTCGCGGCCCGACTATCGGCGCTACGACACCTTCTATCCCGGCGATGACGGCGGCCGGCTGCGCGTCGACGTCACCCCGATCTATGGCTATTGGGAGCCGTCTCTTGCCCGCATCCGGGCCTACAATCCCGAGGCGAAGCTGATCTTCCTGTGGCGCGACCCGTTCCAGCGGGCACAGTCGCATTGGGCGATGCAGGTCGCACGCGGGGCAGAGACGCTGAGCTTTTCCGAGGCGCTGGCCGCCGAGGAAAAGCGCCTGGCCGAGGCCGGCCCGCTCGGCAAGGGGCGGCGGCTCCATTCCTATGTCGACCGCGGCCGCTATGCGAGCCAGTTGCGCCGTGCCTATGCCCTGTTCCCGCGTGCGCAGATCCTGAACCTGCGCTCGGAAGACCTGTTCAAGGCGCATATGGACACGCTGAACCGGATCGCCACATTCCTCGGCATCGCGCCCTTTGCCCGGGTCGAGGCGCGGCACGAGATGAAGCGGCGTGGCAGGAAAGATGCGCCGCCGCGCCGAGCCGATTTCAACTTCGTCGCAAGCCGCCTTGCGGGCGAGATGGCGGAATTCGCAACGCTGAGCGGGCTCGACATCTCGGGCTGGAGCGAGCCGCCCGCAGAGGTTCCGTCAGTGCCGCAGGCCGCGCCGAAGGAAAGCTCCGTGCGCGCCCCCAACCATCAGCCCCGGGATTCCCGAAAAATCCGGAATTTCCGGAAAACGTGAAACGGCCGCAGCGGCAGATTGCGGCCGGGGCCACCGCCGCGCGCGCGCATTGGCACCGCCCGTTGTGGAAAAGCAAAAGGGCCGCCTGAGGGGCGGCCCTTCCGAATGCGGTCGAGGGGGTCGATCAGACCTCGTCGAGAGCCTCGATGGCCTTCTGCAGGTCTTCCTTCGAGACTTCCTTCTCGGCGACCTTGGCACCGTTGACGATGAAGTCGACGACCTTGTCCTCGAAGATCGGGGCGCGCAGCTGCTGCTGCATCTGCGGGTTCTGCTGCACGAATTCGAAGAAGGCGCGTTCCTGGCCCGGATACTGGCGGGCCTGGTTCAGCACGGCCTGGGTGAACTCGGCGTCGGTCACTTCGATTTCCTGCTTGCGGCCGAGTTCGGCGAGCAGCAGGCCAAGGCGCACGCGGCGCTCGGCGAGCTTGTTGTGCTCGTCGGTCGGTTCCATCGCGCCGTGGTCGTGGCCGTGATCGTCCGGGTGCTCTTCGTGATAGAGCTGGTGGGCGATCTGATGGGCTTCAGCCTCGACCAGCGACGGCGGCAGGTCGAACTTGACCTTCGCGTCGAGCACGTCGAGCAGACCGCGCTTCAGGATCGCGCGGGCCGCGCCTTGATATTCGGCTTCCAGACGCTCGGCGATCTGCTTCTTCAGACCTTCGAGGTCTTCGGCGCCGAACTTCTTCGCCAGCTCGTCGTCGAGCTCGGCCGCCTTCGGTGCCTTCACCTCGTGCACGTGGCACTTGAAGGTGGCTTCCTGGCCCGCGAGATGTGCCGCACCGTATTCGGCCGGGAAGGTGACCTTCACTTCGACATCGTCACCGGCCTTGGCGCCGACGAGCTGATCCTCGAAGCCCGGGATGAACGAGTTCGAGCCGAGCACGAGCGGGTATTTCTCGCCCTTGCCGCCTTCGAAGGGCTCGTCGCCGAGGAAGCCTTCGAAGTCGATGACGACCTGGTCGCCCTCTTTCGCCTTCGAGCCCTTGCGGCGGTCTTCGAAGCTCTGCGCGGTCTTGGCGAGGTTTTCGAGCGCCTCGGCGACGGCGGCCTCCTCGGCCTTCACCACCAGCTTCTCGAGCTTGACGTCGCTCAGGTCGACTTCCGGGATCTCCGGCAGCGCTTCGTAGGAAACGTTGACGATGACGTCATCGCCTTCCTTCCAGTTCTCGCCGCCTTCCATCTCGACCTTCGGCTGCATCGCCGGGCGGTCGCCGGTCTTCTCGAAATGCTCTTTCATCGCGCCGTCGACGGCGTCCTGCATCGCATCGCCCAGAACGCGCGGGCCGAACTGCTTGCGCAGCATCGCCATCGGCACCTTGCCCTTGCGGAAGCCCTTCATCTCGATCTCGGGCTGCGCTTCGAGCAGCTTCTCGGTGACAGTCTTCTCGAGTTCGGCCGCGGTGACGGTGATCTGGTAGCCGCGCTTGAGGCCGTCGTTGAGGGTCTCGGTGACCTGCATGGGTTTTCCTCTGTCTCAAAGGCGCGCCCGGTAACGCGCGCAATTCCGAATTTCAGCCGCCCTTCTATTGGGCGCGCGTCTTGGTGGCAAGGTGAAAAGGCAAGGCCCGGGCGGCTTCGGTGGTGGCGGGCGGGGCCGGGGCGGGATGCCGCGCCCCCTTGCCGCCCCGGTCGCCGCCGCCTAGTGTCGGGCCGAGACGACGGAGACCCCCATGAGCCCCAAACGCAGCATCTTCGAAGAGGTCGGCGCCGAAAAGCCTGCCATCCCCACCGCCCCCAGGGGCGGGCTGATCGACGCCCGCCCGAAGGGCGCGCGCGCCGCGATCCGGGTCTGGCTGTTCGCGCTTTTCGCGCTGGTCGCGACGATGATCGCGCTTGGCGGCGCGACCCGGCTCAGCGATGCGGGGCTCTCGATCACCGAATGGAAACCCGTCACCGGCATGGTGCCGCCGCTGAACGAGGCCGACTGGCAGGCCGAATTTGGCAAATACCGGGCGACGCCGCAATTCGCGCTGGCGAATGCGACGATGGATCTGGCCGGGTTCAAGGCGATCTATTGGTGGGAATGGGCGCATCGCGCGCTTGGCCGGATGATCGGCCTTGTCTGGGCGGCGGGCTTTGCGGGCTTTGCGCTGACGCGGCGGATCCCGAAGGGCTGGGGGCTGCGGCTCTTCGGTCTGGGCGTGCTCGGCGGGCTGCAGGGCGCGATCGGCTGGTGGATGGTCAGCTCGGGGCTGGGCGAGGGGATGACCTCGGTCGCCTCTTATCGCCTCGCCGTGCATCTCGGCATCGGCTTCACCATCCTCGGCCTGATCGCCTGGTATGCGCTGCTGCTGGGCCGCAGCGAGGCCGAGCTTTTGCAGGCCCGCCGTCTGGCCGAGCCGCGGCTGTTCGGCATGGCGACGGGGGTGCTGCATCTCGCCTTCCTGCAGGTGCTGCTTGGCGCGCTGGTCGCCGGCATCGACGCCGGGCGCGGCTTCACCGACTGGCCGCTGATGGGCGGGCAATTCCTACCGCCCGAGCCGTTCTCGCTTTCGCCGCTGTGGCGCAACTTCTTCGAAGACCCGGGGCTGGTGCAGTTCGACCACCGGATGATCGGCTATCTCGTGCTGATCTTCGGCGCGGTCACCGCGCTGCGCGGCCGCCGCGCGGCCCATGGCGCGACCCGCACCGCCTTCGCCTGGATGGGCGCCTGGCTGCTGGTGCAGGTGGCGCTTGGCATCGTCACGCTGATCCATGCCGCGCCGATGGCGCTTGGCCTTGCGCATCAGCTGGGCGCGGTGATGGCCTTCGTTCTCATCCTGCGCGCGCGTTTCCTCGCGCGATACCCGCAGGTGCAATCCATCAGGGGGGGAGCAAGATGACGGCATTTCAGGAGCTTGTCGCGTTCCAGCGCGAGACCGAGGCACTGGCCAGCATCGCCGAACGGCTGGGCTGGGACCAGGAGACGGTGATGCCCCGCGGCGCGGCCGAACAGCGCGCCGAGGAGACCGCCGCGCTCGAATCCGTGCTGCACGCCCGCCGCACCGATCCGCGGATCGAGGACTGGCTTGCCCGGGCCGAGGCGGAAACGCCGTTCGAGGCGCGTTTCCTCGACCTTGCCGGGCGCAGCTACAACCGCAACACCCGGGTGCCCGCGCGTCTGGCGACGGAACTGGCCCGCCTCACCTCGCTGTCGCAAGGCATCTGGGCCGAGGCGCGGGCCGAGGAAAACCCCGCCGCCTTCGTGCCGGTGCTGAAACAGGTGCTGGCGCTGAAGCGCGAGGAGGCCGAATGCCTGGCCGAGGGCGATCTTTACGATGCGCTCCTTGACGATTACGAGCCCGGCGCGACCCACCGTTCCCTTGGTGCGATGTTCGACCGGATGCGGCCGCGGCTTGTGGCGCTGCGCGAGCGGGTGCTCGGCGCCGAATTCCGCCCGCCGGTGCTCGATCAGGTCTTCCCCGAGGCGGCACAGCTGCGTCTCGCCCGGATCTGCGCCTCGGCCTTCGGCTATGACTGGAGCTGCGGCCGGCTCGACATCGCGGTGCATCCCTTCTCCTCGGGCTCGGGGCGCGACGTGCGCATCACCACCCGCGTGGTCGAAAGCGATCCGTTCAACTGCCTCTACTCGACGATCCACGAGACCGGCCACGCCTGCTATGAGCTCGGCATCGACGAGGAATACGCCTTCACTCCGATGGGGCATGGCGTGTCGATGGGCGTGCACGAAAGCCAGAGCCGGATCTTCGAGAACCAGATCGGCCGCTCGGCCGCCTTCACCGGCTGGCTCTATCAGCGCATGACCGAGGCCTTCGGCGATTTCGGCATCCGCACGCCCGAGGCCTTCCATGCCTGCGTGAACCGCGTCACCCCGGGCTTCATCCGCACCGAGGCGGACGAGCTGCATTACAACCTGCACATCATGATGCGCTTCGATCTCGAGCGCGAGCTGATCGCCGGGCGGCTTGCGGTCGACGACCTCGAGGAGGCCTGGAACGCGCGGTTCGAACAGGATTTCGGCGTTGCGGTGCCCACGCCCTCGCAGGGGTTCTTGCAGGACGTGCATTGGGCGGTGGGGCTCTTCGGCTATTTCCCGACCTATGCGCTTGGCAATGTCTATGCCGGCTGCCTGCACCAGACGCTGCGCGCGGCACTCCCCGATCTCGACGCCTCGCTGGCCGGTGGCTCGGCGCGGCCCGCGACCGAATGGCTGCGCGAGAGCCTGCATCGCCACGGCGGGCTGCGCCCGCCGGTCGAGACGATCGAGGCGGCCTGCGGCTTTGCCCCGACGGAAGGCCCGCTGCTCGATTACCTCGAGGCGAAATTCGGCGCGATCTACGGGCTGTGAGCGCGACAGGGGGGGCTGCCTGCCCCCTCGCGCGGGCTCAGCCGCAGCCGGATGCCGTCCTTGCCGCGCACCGTCAGATGCGCGACCGGCACCGGCACCGCGCCCGCCACCGTCTCGAAGCGGAAGGCGCGGATGAGCAGCGACAGCAGCAGCGGCCCCTCGGCCATGGCAAAGCCGGCGCCCGGACAGACCCGCGGGCCGGTCGAGAACGGGATATAGGCGCAGCGCTGCGCCTCCTTGCCGTTCTCGCTGTCCCAGCGGGCCGGGTCGAAACCATCGGGGTTGTGCCAGATCCGTTCGTGCCGGTGCAGGTGCCAGGGGCTGATCACCACCTGCGCGCCCCTCGGCACAGGTCGCTCGCGGAAGGTCTCGGGGCAACGCGCCTCGCGCACGAACATCGGCACCGGCGGGTAGAGCCGCAGTGCCTCGCGGAACACCGCCCGGCTGAGCTTCAGCCGGTTCAGGATTGAGAAATAAGGGATTTCCTCGCCAATGACCGCATCGGCCTCGGCCGCAACCCGGTCCTGCCAGTCGGGGTTCTGAGCAAGCAGATAGAGCGACCAGGCGAGTGCCGAGGCCGAGGTCTCGTGCCCGGCGAGGAAGAAGATCGCCACCTGATCGACCATCTCGGCGGTGCCGAAGCGGGCGCCCGTCACCGGATCGGGGGTGGTCATGATCTTTGTCGCGAGGTCATCGGGCGCGGTGCCCGCCGCGATCTCGGCCGCGCGGGCGGCAGTGAGCTGCTCGATCAGGGTGCGGATCCGGGCGGCGGTGCGTTTCGTCGCGCGCGAGTGAAAGCGGGGGAACCAGCGCGGCAGCGGCAGCAGCGCGCCGAGATTGACCACCGGCGAGGCGTTCTGATGGGTGCGGAACTCGTGGAAGACGGCCGAGGCAGTGGCATCCTCGATCGGGATCGAGAACAGGGTGCGGAAGATCACATCGGCTGCGGCATGCGATGTTTCCGATTCGATTTCAATCGGTTCCGGGCCGATCTTTGCACGAAGTCTGGCGACGCAGGCCTGGCCCGCCTCCCACATCGCGGGGAAGGTGTCGCGCAGGCGTCCGCCCTCGAAGGCCGGGTCGATGATCCGGCGCTGGCGCAGCCAGGTCTCGCCATTGGTCAGGAACACGCTGTCGCGCAGCAGCGGCGCCAGCCCCTCGCGCACCCGGTCGGATTTCGGGAAATCCATCGGCCGCTCCTTCAGCACCCGGGCGACAAGCGCGGGGTCGTTGCACAGGAAGGAGCGGAAGAAGGGGGTGCGGAACTCGGCCATCCAGGCGCGGTAGAGCCGCGCGGGCTGGGCCGAGAGGATATCGGCGCGGAACAGGCGGAAATAACGCCAGAGCGACACCTTGTCGGGGCGAGGGGCGGGTTTCGGGGGCAGCGGTGCGGTCATGCGATCGTGGTAAAGCGGTTCCCGGCACGCTCAATGCGGCTTTTTGACGGGGGGCGGTCGCGGAAGCGCTCGGCCAGCGTCTGCGGGCCGGCGGTGATGCGGAAGTAATCGTAGTCGCCGGGCCGGTCGAAGGCACACAGATACTGGAAATGCAGCCGGAAGAAGCGCCAGCGCAGCGCCTTCCAGCGTTCGGGGCTGAGGGTCTGGGTGAAGGCCGCCGACAGGATCAGCGGCTGGAATTGCTCGGGCGGTGCGACGCCCGTCACCTTGACCGGATCGCACAGCGCAAAGGCACAACCGTCGCCCGGCGCGGTGACATCGACCCAGGTCAGTTCGGGCCGCGCGCCAAGGAAGGCGAGGTCGGCGCGCAGCCGGGTGGCGCGGGGCAGGAAACTGACCATCGGCACGACCTGGCCGAGCGAGAGGAAGGCGAGCGCCGGGCCCGTGGCGGGCACGCGGCCCGAGCGGATCAGGTCGGAGAGGATCGAGACGGCGAGATGCGCGCCCGAGCTGTGGCCGACGACCAGCACCTCGTCCCAGTCCTCGGTCAGGGCCTGTGCGATGGTGTCGGCGAAGTCGGCCATCCGCGCCTCGAGGCGCGGCGGGTTGGCGCCGCCCCACCGCGCGGTGAAGGCATAGTCGTGCATCAGGTAATAGGCGTAGAACTTGCCGTCCTTCGCCCGGAACCAGCGCAGCGTGAGGGCCAGCACGGCGGCGCCGACGGCCAGTCCCGCAAGGGCCCGGAACGGGAAGGGCGGCAACAGCGCCAGCAGCGCGGCCGCGATGGCCCAGCCGAGCAGCGCGCCGACAAGGGCCTGGGCCAGCAGGGCGAAGATCGGGTAGAGCGCGGCGATGATCGGCCCCTTGCGCAGCCGCATCAGGCGAAACAGCGCGCCCGAGCCGATATAGGCCCAGGCGGTGCGGAGAAGCTGCGCATAGGTTTCGGGGATCGAGGCGCCCATGCTGTCGCGCACGATGTCGGACCAGACCAGCACCTCGACCGCGGCCTCGACCGTCTCGCCCGCCTGCACCGACTGCACGCGCCAGCCATAGGGGCCGCCGCCACGCTTTGGGGCGAGCGCGATCTCATAGCCCGAGATCCCGGCCTGCGCGGCGCCTTCCTTGCGGTAAAGCTCGCGGTAGCGGCGCGGGTGGATCGGGTCATAGCCCGGGATGTAGAACACCCGGCGCCGGCGCACGCGGCGCGCCTCCTCTGTCTGCGGCTGATCTGCGGTCATGCGGGCCCCGGTTTTTTCCGAGACTAGCGGGCAAAACGGCCGAAGGTAAGGGATTAACCCTGCCAGCGGGCGAGATGACGGCGGATCGCGGCGATGCGCTCGGGCGCGGCCGGGTGGGTGGCGAGCCAGGCGGGCATCGCTGTCGCCCCGGTCAGCGCTTCGAGCTTCTCGAACAGCGCGATCTGCGGGCCGGCGCCATAGCCCGCCTTGATCAGCAGCGCGGTGGCAAATTCATCGGCCTCGAACTCGTCGCGGCGGCTGAGTTTCGCGGCAAGGGCCGTGGTCAGCGTGTTGGCGATCCAGACGCCGGCGAAGGGGATCATCCGGCCGAGAACGCCGGTCAGCACGGCGCGCAGGGCGTTCTGTCCGGTGAAGTCGATCATCCGCCGCCGGGCATGGCCGCGCGCGACATGGCCCAGTTCGTGCGCGATGACGGCGCCGATCTCCTCGGCGCTGACCCGACCCTCGCGGTACAGGCGCAGGAACCCCTCGGTCAGGAAGACGCGGCCGTCGGGGGCGGCAAGGCCGTTCACCGCCTCGACCTCGTAGACATGGACGGGCACGGTGGCGACGCCAAGCGCGGCGGCGAGGCGGTGGAGCACCGGGGCGAGGCGGCTGTCGTTCAGCCGGCGCGATTTCGCGTCGAGCGAGCGGGCAAGGCTGCGTGCGGAAAACTGCCACAGCGCGAGGCCATAGGCGAGCATCAGCAGGATGGGCAGAAGGCGCAGCAACATGGGGCCGATGTGGGGACTTGGGCCGGGGGCGTCAAGCGCCGCCGCGCGCGTTCGCGCGCAGCGCATGCCACAGCCACGCGCCAAGGGCGAGGGCCGCGGCGCCGGCGCCGAGGAAACCCACGGCGTTTGCCGCAAGATCGGCCGCCGCCTGCAGGTTCGCCCCGAAGACGATGCCCAGCCCGACATAGGCCGCGACCCAGAGTGCCTCGCCCAGCAGATCGGCAAGGGCGAAGCGCGGATGGGCAAAGCCCGAGGCGCCCGCGGCAAGGTTCACCCAGGGGCCGAGCGCGGAGAACAGCCAGCGGCTGAGGAAGACCGTGACGGTGCCGCGCCGGCGCAGGCTCGCCATCGCCGAGGCGATCAGATCGCCGCGCCGCGTGCCCGGTGCCGGCAGGAAGTTCCCGGCGCGGCGACCGAGCAGGAAACCCAGCTGGTCACCTGCCACCGCGCCGGCATAGGCGGCTGCGGCCACCATCGGCAGCGACAGGTCACCCGAGGCGACGAAGGCGCCCGCCGCGATCATCATCAGTGACGAGGGCACCGGCAGCGCCAGACAGCTGAGGAAGGTGGTCAGCCCGAGCAGCACCGGCCCGTAGAGCGGCAGCTGTGCGAGGAACCAGTCGGACAGGTCGGCGAGGCTCATTTCGGCGGCTGGTCCGGATCGGCGCCGGGGGCGAGCGGGGGGAGTGTCGGCAGCACCGCCGTCAGCTCATCCAGAAGCTGCGCCACCGGAATGCCGCGGTCGCGCGCGATCTCCTCGAGCGAGCGCCGCGCGCCCTCGCGGGGGCCCAGCACCGCATCGAGTGCGCCGTTCGGCAGGTGCCAGCTGCGCGCGAGATAGCCCGGCGTCATCCAGGGCTCGGGCATCTGCCGGTGATGCGCGGGGTTCGACCAATAGAGTGCCCGCACCACCATCCGCCCGCCGAAGAAGGCGGTCAGCCCCACGGCCAGCGCAAAGGCGATGACCACGAGGCGCTGCTCGTGCCAGAGCCGGGCGAGGGCGGCGCGCAACCTCATCCGAGGGTCCGCATCGCACGGGTGATGCCGTCGAGGGTCAGCGGGAACATCCGCCCCTCGAATTCGCGCTGCACGATGCCGATCGAGGCGGTGTAGCCCCAGTGCCGCTCGGGCACCGGGTTGAGCCAGGCATGCGCCGGCCATTGCTCGCGGGCGCGGGCAAGCCAGAGCGCGCCGGGTTCCGGGTTCCAGTGCTCGTTCGCGCCGCCCGCATGGGTGATCTCGTAAGGGCTCATCGAGGCGTCGCCGACGAAGATGCACTTGTAGTCGGGGCCGAAGCGATGCAGCACCTCCCAGGTCGGCGTGACCTCGTCCCAGCGGCGCTTGTTCGACTTCCACACCCCCTCGTAAAGGCAGTTGTGGAAATAGAAATGTTCGAGATGTTTGAACTCGGCGCGGGCCGCCGAGAACAGCTCCTCGACCAGCTTCACATGCGCATCCATCGAGCCGCCGATGTCGAGAAACAGCACCACCTTGACGGCGTTGCGCCGCTCGGGCCGGGTCTTGACGTCGATGTAACCCGCCTCGGCCGAGGCGCGGATCGTGCCGGGCAGGTCGAGTTCCTCATGCGCACCGGCGCGGGCCCATTGCCGCAGCCGCTTCAGCGCCACCTTGATGTTGCGCGTGCCGAGTTCGACCGTGTCGTCGAGATCCTGGAATTCCCTCTTGTCCCAGACCTTTACGGCCCGTTGATGACGTGACTTGTCCTGCCCGATGCGGACCCCCTCGGGGTTGTAGCCATAGGCGCCGAAGGGCGAGGTGCCGGCGGTGCCGATCCATTTCGAGCCGCCCTGGTGGCGCTCCTTCTGCTCGGCCAGGCGCTGGCGCAGCGTCTCCATCAGCTTGTCGAAACCGCCAAGCGCCTCGATCGCCGCCTTCTCCTCGTCGCTGAGGTGCTTCTCGGCGAGCTTCGCCAGCCAGTCGCCGGGCAGATCGAGTGCCTCGAGCACCGCCTCGGGGGCGATCGCCTCGATGCCCGAAAAGGCCTCGGCGAAGGCGCGGTCGAAACGGTCGAGGTGGCGCTCATCCTTCACCATCGTGGTGCGGGCGAAATAGTAGAAACCGTCGAGATCATAGGTGCACAGCCCCGCCGCCAGCCCCTCGAGAAAGGCCAGGTATTCGCGCAGCGAGACGGGCACGCCGCCGCGCCGCAGGGCTTCGAAGAAGGGCAGGAACATCCGCGCCTCACACCATCCGGTTCAGCACGATGGTGACGAAAAGCCCCGCAAGCGCAAGGAGAATGCCGAAGACCGCCGCATATTGCAGCTGGTCGAGCCCGTTGCCGCCGCGTCGCCGCGCCCGTGCCGCACCGATCAGCGCGCCGATCACCAGCCCTGCCAGAATATACATCCCGCCTCCCCGGATGCGGCCGGGCAGCGCCGGCTCAGTTCACCTGCGCCCCGGCCCCGGCCAGCGCCGCCACCTCGGTGGCGCGGGCCCGCACCGCGGCGTCCGAGCCAAAGCCATAGCGTGCCCAGTGCTGCGAGTCGAGCCAGGCGGCCTTGGCCCCGGCGCTGTCGCCAAGCGCCTCGCAGGCCTCGGCGCGGATCATGGATAGTGTCGCGGTCAGCGCGGCGTTCTCGGCCGTGCGCGCGGGCGGCAGGGCGCGTTCGCTCAGTGCGCGCGCCTCGCCGGGCTGGCCCGAGGCAAGGGCAAGGGCCGCAAGCTGCATGTCGACATGGGCGGCCTGCACCGCGGCGCCGGGCGTGGCGCGGAAGATCGCGCCGGCGGTGCGGAAGGCCGACAGCGCCCCCTGCGGGTCGTCCTTCAGGCTGAGCCGGCCGAGCGCGAAGAGGGCAAAGCCCGTGCGGCTGTCATTCCAGCCCTCGGCGCGGGCGATCGCGACCGCCTGGGCGGCTGCGGCCTTGCGCCGGGCAGGTGTGCCGGTGCCGAAGGCCGTGTCGATCGCGCGCGAGAAGCGCTGCGGCGTCGGATCGGCGGGGAGCGGCGTGACGGCGCCGCCCGCGGGGTTGATCCGGGCGAGCACGGCGGGCAGCCGCGCCACCACCTCGGCCTCGGTCATGCCCGAGGACAGCTCGGGCGCATAGGTCGCGCGCAGGATCAGCATGTCGTGGCGCGTCAGCACCGCCTGGAAATTGTCGTCGTTCCAGATCGAGTCGGGCAGCCGGTAGAGGTCGTTCAGCGGGCCGAGCGCCTGGCTGACCTCTTCGTGCAGGCAGTCGCGCAGCTCCTGCGGGCTGGCCTCGGCGGGGATGAAGACGGTGGCATCGCGACGCACCGTCTGCGTCGCCCAGTCGGTCGCGCGGTCGCGCCGGCGGGCGCGGTAATCGTCCCAGCCCGCGACATTCGGCACCACGAAGCAGGCGGCGCCGGGCACTTCGGCCTGCAGCACCCGTTTCGGCACGAACTCAAGGGTGATCCGGTTCGCCCCGCCAAGGCCGGTGCCGATCGCGATGCCGGCCTCGCTGCGCAGTCGCGCGGTCAGACGGTCAAGCTCGGCGGGCGCATTGGCGGGCACCGCGCCGGCGAAGGAGATGCTCACGGGCCCCTCGAAGCGGGTGAAGACGGGCAGGGCACGCCCGGTTTCCAGCGCGAAGGACAGCTCGCGGAAGTCGCGGGCGAGGGCGGCGTTCGAAAGCTCGCCGGGCCGCGGCGTCGGGACCGGCGTGTCGAGCGGCAGTTCGGCACTCACCGCCCCGGCGCGGCTCGGCGGCGTTTGCGGCGCAGGACCGGCGCAGGCGGCAAGCACGACCGCAAGCGCGAACGCCACAAGGGCGTGCCGCGGTGCGGCATGCAGCGCGCGCGGCGTGGAAGATGTCGGACGCATGGCCGTCGTTCCCCGGGTGCAAACGATTGCGGTGCCTCAGCTTCGTCCGGCAAGCCCGTGGCTCGCAAGCAGAAATGACGGCCCCGAGGTGATGCCGCCCGGCGATTGCGGCACACTGGTTGCGAAACTGGCCCGAAATTGTCCTTCCGGCGGAAACGCCGGTTGGCCGGTTCCGCCGAATCATCGCTGCGCTGCCATGCCGCCGGCGGCGGCGTTGCAGCGGCGGAAACAGTCCGCGCAGCATGGCTGCGGCAGTCGGTCCCTTTCATCCCCCGGTGATCGCGCAACCAATCCGTCCGTTCGGGAGGCATTGTTGCGCCGTCACGGTGTGGGGCGCGTCGAATCGCATGTCCACGCCGGGCCCTCGCGATCGTGTCACCGCGGCGTCACCTCTCGCCTTGAACCCGGGCGTTCAAATCGCTACCTTGGGGACAACTTGAAATCGGAGGGCGTGCAATGGCGCCCAGGCGTCCCAGGTCTGCGGGCGCGTTCCCGAAAACGGTAGAGCCGACCGCGACCGTCCCCGCCGAGAAGGGCGAGCTTTATGCTGCGCTCGATCTTGGCACCAACAGTTGCCGGATGCTGATTGCCCGACCGAAGGGCGATCAGTTTCAGGTGGTGGACAGCTTTTCCAAGGCGGTCCAGCTCGGCCAGGGGCTTGAAGCCTCGGGCCGCTTGTCGCGTTCATCCATGGCGCGCACGGTGCAGGCGTTGCAGATCTGCCGGCGCAAGATCGAATCCCATGGCGTGAAACGGATGCGACTGGTCGCGACCGAGGCCTGTCGCCGCGCCGGCAATGCCCGCGATTTCATCCGCTATGTGCGGCGCGAGACCGGCCTGCCGCTTGAAATCATCCCGCCCGAGGAGGAGGCACGTCTTGCCGTGATCTCCTGCGCCTCGCTCGTCAGCCCGCGCACTGAACAGGTGCTGGTGGTCGACATCGGCGGCGGCTCGACCGAGCTTGTCTGGATCGATATCTCGAAGGTGCCGCCGGCCGACCGGGCGCGGGCGATCATGCGGATGTCGGGGGCGGGCGGGTTCCGCGCGCTCGAAGGCCCCGAGCCCTCGGCGCGGGTGGTCGACTGGATCTCGGTGCCGCTTGGCGTCGCCACGCTCAAGGACCAGTTCGCCGATGTCGAGGACGACGCGGCGCGTTTCGCGCTGATGAGCTGGTTCTTCGAGGAGAAACTGGCCGATTTCACCCCCTACAGCTCGGGCAGTCCGCAAGAGGGGTTCCAGATTATCGGCACCTCGGGCACGGTGACGACGGTCGCCGCCTGTCACCTCGGGCTGAAGCGCTATGACCGCACCCGCGTCGACGGGCTGGCGATGTCCTCGGCGCAGATCGACGCGGTGATCCGGCGGTTCCTGCAGCTTGGCCCCGAGGGCCGGCGCGCCGATCCGCGCATCGGGCGCGACCGGCACACGCTGATCATGTCCGGCGCGGCGATCTTGCAGGCGCTGATGCGGGTCTGGCCGACCGACCGGATGTCGGTTGCCGACCGGGGTCTGCGCGAGGGGCTGCTTTACGCCCAGATGGCCGCCGATGGCGTGCTCGAAGAAATGCCGCCGATCTGAGGGGCAAGGAGAGAAAAATGGCGAAGACACCCTCCGGAAAGAACAGCTCGGGCCGCGGCCAGCGCGAATTGCGCGTGCGCGTGAAGACGGCGAAGGGGCGCAAGCTCAGCTCGACGCTCTGGCTCGAGCGGCAGCTGAACGACCCCTATGTCGTGCGGGCGAAGAAGGAAGGCTATCGCGGCCGCGCCGCCTTCAAGATCCTCGAACTCGACGACAAGTTCCGCTTCCTCGTGCCGGGCGCGCGGGTCGTCGACCTTGGCTGTGCGCCGGGCGGCTGGTGCCAGGTGGCGGTGCAGCGGGTGAACGCGCTTGGCGAGAAGTCGGGCAAGAAGGTGGGCACCGTGCTGGGCGTCGACCTGCAGGAGGTGACGCCGATCACCGGCGCCGAGATCCATCAGCTCGACTTCCTCGAGGATGACGCCGACGAGAAGGTGAAGACCTGGCTTGGCGGCAAAGCCGATGTGGTGATGTCGGACATGGCCGCGGCGGCCTCGGGCAACCAGCAGGTCGACCACCTGCGCATCATCACCCTGTGCGAACACGCCGCCTATTTCGCCTTCGACGTGCTCGAGGAGGGCGGCACCTTCGTCGCCAAGGTGCTGGCGGGCGGGGCCGAGCAGGAGCTGCTGACCATCCTCAAGAAGAATTTCACCAAGGTCGCGAACGTCAAGCCGCCGGCCTCGCGCAAGGACAGTTCCGAGAAATTCGTGGTCGCGCAGGGCTTTCGCGGCAAGCGCCACGAGGGCGGGGCGGAAGATGGGGAAGAGCCTGCGACCTAAGTCGTAAGGCACCCCCGCGCGGGGGCATTTACACTTGCCCCGAACCGGCTATCCTTTCGTGCCTGACGCATCGGAAAGAGGGGAGGCTTTTCGCCATGCCGTCGATGAACACCATGCAACGCAACCATGCCGACATCGTGCAGTCGGTGGTGACCTCGCCGGCCGCGCTCGGCCGGGCGGGTTTTGCGGCAAGCTGGCGCCGCTCGCTCATCCATCACAAGCTCGACCCGGCGACGCAACGCCCGATCGAGCGGTTGTCGACGCCCGAGATGCGCGCCCGGCGCGAGGCGGCGGGGCTTCTGGTGCGGGTGGCGAGCCCGGTGCTCGACCGGCTCGCCCGCGCCGCTTGCGACGCGGGCTGCACCGTGCTTCTGTCCGACGCGCAGGGGCTGATCCTGGATGAGCGCGTGCGCGACGGCGACAAGCGCGAGTTCCACGCCTCGAACCTTGCGCCCGGCACCGACTGGTCGGAGGGGGCCGAGGGCACGAACGGCATCGGCACCTGTCTGGCCGAGGGGCGCGCCGTCACCGTCTGGCGCGACCAGCATTTCCGCTCGACCAACACCGGGCTGACCTGCATGGGCTCGCCGGTCTTCGGCGCGACCGGCGAGCTCGCCGGGGTGATCGACATTTCCTCGGTGCGCGACGACATGGCCGAGGGCTATGCCCGGATCGTCGCCCTCACCGTGCAGGACGCGGCGCAGCGGATCGAGGCGGATCTCTTCCGCGCCTCCTTCGAGGGGGCGCGGATCCTCTCGGCCGGGGCGGGCGAGAACGCGCCGCAGGGCGTGATGCTGCTGGCGCTCGACCGCGACGATCTGGTGATCGGCGCGACGCGCGCGGCGCGGCGCCACCTCGGCATCGAGGACAGCGCCATCGGCCGGCTGCCGGCGGATGATCTGTTCAGTGGGCAGACCACGCGCGGCGGGCTCGAGGAGGCGCAGCGCGCCGAGATGGCGCGGGCACTCGCGCGTTCGGGCGGCAACGTCTCGGCCGCGGCGCGCGATCTCGGCATCGGCCGCGCCACCTTCTACCGCAAGGCGAAGGCGCTCGGGCTGCAGGTCTGAGCGTCACAGCGCTGTTCAGAGTGCGGTGAGGTCGAGCACCCGCGCCTGCGGGCAGGCTTCGCGTGCGATCTCGCACAGGTGGCGGTGGTGGGTCAGGTAGATCACCTGGCCGTGGTGCGACATCTGCCCCAGCAGGGTGAAGGCCGCGGTGGCGCGGCCATCGTCGAAGGTTTCCATGATGTCGTCGGCGACGAAGGGCACGGTCGGGCGGCTGCGGGCGAGTTCCGCATAGCCCGCGATCCGCAGCGCCAGGTAAAGCTGGAACCGCGTGCCCTTCGACAGATCCGCCGCGAGCTTCGCCCCGCCCGCGGCGGGCAGCGCCACCAGCCGTTCCTGCGCGCCGTCGGGTTCGGCCGAAAGCCCGGCATAGGCGCCGCGCGACAGCGCCGCGAAGGCCTCTGAGGCGCGGGCGAGCATGGCACTGCGATGGCTGTCGCGATAGCGCCGCAGCGCGGTCTCGAAAGCGATCAGGCCGAAGCGGGCGGCCAGATGGGCGCGGCTGTCCTCGGCCAGCGCATTGAGCAGGTTCGCGCGCTCGGCCTCGATCCGCGCCACGGCATCGTCGCCGCCCACCGCCTCGAGCCGCCGGCGTGCCTCGCGCAGCGCGGCGAAGCTTTCCTCGGCTACGGCGCGGGTGGTCGCGGCGGCGCCCTGCAGTGCGGATTCGCGCGCGGCAAGGGTGGCGTCATCGTCGTCCCCGGCCTCCGGCTCGGGCTGCGCGGCAAGATCGCGGGTCAGCCGCGCGATCTCGCTGCGCAGCGCGCTTGCCCTGCGGCAGGCCGCCAGATGCGCGGCCAACTCGCGCCCGCGCAGCATGGGCGCACCGAGATGGGCGGCGATCCCGGCTTGTCCGGCCTCGTTCGCCAGCTGTGCGGCGCTGTCTGCGTCCTGCGCCTTGCGCAGGGCGGCCAGATCGGCGCCGAGACCTTCGCGCTGCCGCTCGATCTCCTCGGCGCGGCGCAAGCGGCCGGTCAGTGCCGTCCAGGGCGCGTCGTCGCCCATGCCCAGACGGGTGCGCAGATCGGCGAGCGCCGCGCGGAAACGGTCGCGGTTCGCCTCCATCTTCGCGATCCGATCGGCGAGTGCCGCATGGCTTGCGGCCTCCTGCCCAAGCCGCTCGAGCAGATCGAGCATCCGGCCCAGCCCCTCGATTTCGATGGGCTCGGCGGCGAGCGGCGTGTCTGCGGTCTGCGCGGCCCAGTCGGTATCCCATGCCGCAAGCTGCGCCGCGGCCTGTGCCAGCGCCTGCGCGCGGCGCAGGGCGGTTTCGCGTGCGGCCTCGGCAGCGCGGTCGAGATCGGCGATCCGGCCTGCGGCCTCGACCCGGGCGAGCGCCTCGGCGCGCAGCGCAGCAAAGCCGCCCGGGGCCGGCACCGGCTGTCCCAGCAGCGCCGCAAGCGCCTGCGCGGCGGCGTCGACGGCCGCGCTGGCGCGTGTGGTCTCGGCCTCGGCGGCGGCGAACTTTGCCTGCGCCGCAAGCGCCGTCTCGCGCGCCGAAAGCCACGACAGCAACGCGTCGAGCCCGGCGCCGGAGAGGCCGAGCGCTTCGGTCACCGCCGCCACCTCGGCCAGATGCGCGG
This sequence comes from Paenirhodobacter ferrireducens, assembly GCF_004022265.1. Lineage (GTDB taxonomy): Bacteria > Pseudomonadota > Alphaproteobacteria > Rhodobacterales > Rhodobacteraceae > Rhodobacter > Rhodobacter ferrireducens. The sequence goes on along the minus strand of NZ_SAVB01000002.1, from coordinate 223,960 downwards.
TGCGGGCGGCCTGTGCCGCGCTCAGCGCCGCCGTGGCCCGGTCGCGCGCGGCGGCCGCACGGACCTGAAGCCGCGCCGCGGCCAGCCGGTCGGCCGCCTCGGCGGTGATCCGGTCATCGGCACGCAGCGCCGCCTCGAAGGCGCGGGCACTCTCATGGGTCAGCGTAGCCAGATGCGCGGCCCAGAGCGCCTCGCGCCGGCTGCGCGCGGCATCGGCATCGGCTGCCGGGGCGGCTGCCGTTTCGTCGGGCGCGGGGGCGGTCGCCGCAAGCGCGCGGGTGGCATCGGCGAGAGTGGCGCGGGTCGTCTCGGCTGCCGCCTGCCAGGCGGCGAGCTGCCACGGCGCGGGCACGGCAAGGGCGGCCAGCGCCTCGGCATCGCCGCGCCAGGGCGCCAGTGCGGCAAGCGCTTGCGCAAGGTCTGCGCGCGCGAGGTCTTCGGCGCGACGGGCGAGCGCCAGCGCGGCCGCCGGATCGTCGCGGCCGATCTGCGCGAGCAGGGCGGTCAGCGCGCGCGCATCGCTGCCGGCGCCGGCGGCGGTGCGGCGCGCTTCGGCTTCGGCCAGGGCGGTTTGCGCGGTCTCGGCCTCGGCCCGGGCGGCGGCCACGGCCGCCTCGTGGCCCGAGCGACGGGCGAGAAGCGCGCGCAGGGATGCCAGCCGGGCGGGGCTGAGCAGAAGGCCCGCCACCGGCACGCCGGCCTGGCCAAGCGCCGCCTGCGTTGCGCGCAGGCTCGCCTCGATCTCTTGCGCCGCGTCGATCCGGTGCGGCAGATCGGCCAGCGCGGTGTCATGCGCCGCGCGCAGCCCCTCGGCCGCGGCCAGATCGGTGGCGAGCGCCAGCACCGCCGGATCGGGGGCGAGGGCCGCGAGCCGGTCCCCGAGCGTTTGGCCCTGTGCCGCGGCGGCGGCCAGACGGCTGTCGATGCCAATCCGCGCCTCGGTCAGCGCGCGCAGCTGTTCGTCAAGCGCCGGGTCGGCCTCGGGCAGGGCGGCGAGGGGGGCAAGCTCGGCCTCGGCGGCCACAAGGCGGGCGCGCAGCGGCCGCGCGGTGCGGGTCGCGCGGGCGGCGGCAAGGGCCGCATCGGCCGCATCGGCGGCGGCCTTGGCGCGGGTCCAGCCGTCTTCCGCCACCACCACCTCGCGCGCCAGTTTCTGTGCCGCCGCTGCGCTGGTGTCGAGATCGCGCCGCGCCCGGTCGAGCTCGGCCAGCCGCGCCTTCGCCTCGCGAACCGCGCCCTTGCGCTTGCCCGGTGCGTGGAAGGCGTCGAGGTCTGCCCGCATCGCCTCGAGTTCGGGGCCGAGGCCCGCGAGCCCGGCGCTCGCGGAAAACAGCATCTCGCCAAGGTCGCCGCGGCTGGCAAGGATACTCTCGCCGCCGCGTTCGAGCGTGTCGTCGTCGAGCGAGAACATCGCGCCATAGCCCTCGCGGCCCAGCCCGCCAAGCGCCGCCTGCAGCACGGTTTCCGGCAGGGCCGCGCCATGGGCATCGAGCAGGCTGCCCGTGCCGCGTTTGATCCGGGTGAGGGCGAGCGGCCCGGCCTCGGTGCGGATCGTGGCGCCGATGCGCATCGTCGGGCCCGGATGCAGGAAGTCATAGCGGCTGCGCAGCGGGATGCCGAACAGCAGGTCGAGCCAGGCCGAGAAGATCGTCGATTTGCCGGCCTCGTTCGGGCCGAAGATGACATGCAGATCGGCGCCGCCGGGCGTGGGCGCGGGGAAGTCGAGCACGGTGTCGGTGAAGCGGCCGTAGCGCGCGAGGTCAAGCCGGTCGAGCCGCATCAGCCTTCCTCCCCGCCGGGGGCGAGACGGGCCAGAAGCTGTGCCGTGCCGGTGGCGAGAAGCGCGGCACAGGCGGCGTCAAGCGCGGCCTCGTCCTCGCCCAGAAGGCCGCGCAGCTCGGGCGGCAGGTCGTGCAGCAGCTCCTCGGCGGTCTTGCGCAGCTGCGCGGCAAGGCCCGCGTCGCGGGGCAGATCGTCGTTCAGAAGGCGCAGCAGGTCGGCGGGCAGGCGGCCGGCCTGCACATCGCCACCGCTCACCCGGGCCTCGAGCTTGTCGATCCAGACCCCGCCGATCGCCTCGGCGGCGGCGCGCGCCTCCTCGGTCACCCGGTCGAGGTCGCGCCCGATCCGCCAGGCAAGCGGCGTCACGCCGACAAGAACCGGGCGCAGCACCAGCGCCGTGCCCGCGGCGCCGGCGGCCGCGTCGCGCAAAGCCGACGCCAGCCGGCCGGGCAGGGCGGCCCAGTCGGCGATGCCGCTCAGGTCAAGCTCGACCCGCTCGAAGCGCAGCGGCGCGACGGCGCGCGGCTCGGTCGTCACCGTGCCATCGTCAGCCACGGTGACGAGGGTGACGGTCTTTTCCCCGCTTTCGCCGATGTCGCGGCCCTGCGGCATGCCGGGCATGACGACGACCGAGCGGCCGCGGTATTCGGCGCGGCGGTGGATATGGCCAAGCGCCCAGTAGTCATAGCCCTGCGCATCCAGATCGGCGACCGCGCAGGGGGCGTAATTGTCGTGCCCGGGGCTGCCGTTCAGGCTGGTGTGCATCATGCCGATGTTGACCGCGCCGGGCACCGGGGCGGGATAGCGCGGCAGCAGGCTTTCGGGCGCACTCTCCTGCGCGAAACTCAGCCCGTGCACGGCGATGGTGCAGCCCGCCGCCTCGAACACTTCGGTCGCGGCGCGGCCGCCGAAGACATGGGTGCCGGGGGGCGGCTCCAGCTCGCGCGTGACCTTCGACATCGCGTCATGGTTGCCGCGGATGAGGAAGCTGCGAATCCCCGCAGCCCCCAGGCGGGCAAGCTCCTGCCGCAGGAACCGCGGCGTCTTCGCCGAGCCCTGCGCGCCGTCCCACAGATCGCCCGCGATCAGCAGTGCATCGACCGCTTCGGCAAGGCACAGATCGACGATCCGGCTCAGCGCGGTGCGGGTGGCGGTGCCGACCTCTTCGGCCAGCGCCGGATCGCGCAGCGCCAGCGACACGAGCGGCGAGTCGAGATGCAGGTCGGCGGTATGGACGAAACGGACTGCCACGGCGGGAGGGGGCCTTTCGGAAACCGGGCCAGAAGACCAGATCGGGGCAGGGCGAGGCAAGCGGAAAGCGCAGCCGGCGCGCAGGCGGAAACCCCCGCGGCGGCACCGCGCTCCATTGACGGCGCGGGCTCGATCTGCGATGCCGCTCGCCTCTGACGAAGGAGAGCATCATGCAGGACAAACTGCCCGAGCGCCCGGAACTGGATCTGCTGATCGTCGTCACGGAGCTGCACGCCGAGCGCGGTGCCGTCGACCGTGCCGCGCTGCAGGTGGTGGCGCGGGGTCGTGGGCTCGAGGTGGCGCGGCCGCTGCCGGGGCTGATCGGCGCCGGCCTTGTCACCGAGATCACCCGCCGGCCGTCCTTCCTGAAGCGCCTGTTCGGCGCCCGTGACGAGGTGGTGCTGGCACCGACCGAGGCCGGACAGGCCCTGATCGCCGCGCTGAACGGCGAGACGGTGATCGAAGCTGCAGCGGCCGAACCGGTTGCCGCCGAGAGCGTCGCGCCGGAAATGCCTGTCGTCGTCGAGGCGGCCCCGGAAGAGGTGCCCGTCGAGGCCCCGGCCGTCCCGGAGGCTGCACCGCTGGAGCCTGCGCCGTCTGCGTCGGAAGCCCCGGTGGCCGAGATTGCGGTGACCGAGCCGCTGGTCGCGCAAGCCGCGGCCGTCGAGGTGGCGCCGGTCGAACCGGCCGCCGAAGACATCCCTGTCGCGGCCGCACCGCCGCGCCCGACGCCGGCCCGCGCGCGGGTGATCGGCTTCACCGAGGAGCTGGGCGGCGCCCCCGAGGAAGCGCCGCCGATCGCCCCCGTTGCCGTCGATCCGGCGGTGATGGACGGGCTGCGCGAGCTGCTCGAAAGCCTCGGCATGGAAATGACCATGGCCGGCGAGGCGCTGATCGGCACCCGTATCGCGCAGGGCTTCTCGGCCGGCGAGGCACTGTCGCAGCTGGTGCTCTTCGCCTTCGCCCATGCGATCCGCCATGACATTCTGTTCCATGGCGAGATGCGCGCGCTTGGCCTGTCGGAATATGCGATCGAGGTGATGCGCGAGGTCGAGAAGCTGCGCGATGCGGGCGAGGTCGGCGAGGCGCGCTTCGAGGAGGACATGCGGGCCCTTTGGGCGTTGCTCGAGGAGGCGCCCGATCGCGATGCGCGTCTCGATGCGCTGCTTGCCGATCCGGTCGGCGGCGCCGCGCCGGTGGCGGTGCTGCCCGAGGATCTGCGCAGCGCCGAGGAAACGGAAGAAGAGGACGAGGGCTTCTGAGCCCCGTCCTTTTCCGCAACTTCCGGGTTTCTGCGCCTGCACCTGTCTCAGCCCCGAGACAGTCTGCCATTCGGGGCACGCATTGCGGCTATGCAACTCGGGAAAGCTGGCGCACCCTGATCGCATCGCGGGTCGTGGAGGACCCGCAGCATTCAGGGAGGAAATCCAGATGGCAACCGACATGTCGGCCGAGTTCAAGGGCGTGATGGTGTCGCCGTTCAAGGCGCGCTACGACAACTTCATCGGCGGCAAATTCGTGCCGCCGGTCAGCGGCAAGTATTTCGACAACATCACCCCGATCACCGGCGGCAAGATCTGCGAAGTCGCCCGTTCGGACGCCGCGGATATCGAGCTGGCGCTTGATGCCGCGCATGCCGCGAAGGATGGCTGGGGCACCACCTCGGCCGCGCACCGCTCGAACGTGCTGCTGAAGATCGCCGACCGGCTCGAAGCGAACCTCGACCTGCTCGCCGCCGCCGAGACCTGGGACAACGGCAAGCCGATCCGCGAGACGACCGCCGCCGACATCCCGCTCTCGATCGACCACTTCCGCTACTTCGCCGGTGTCCTGCGCAGCCAGGAAGGCACGATGTCGGAAATCGACAACGACACCGTCGCCTATCACTACCACGAGCCGCTCGGCGTCGTCGGCCAGATCATCCCGTGGAACTTCTCGATCCTGATGGCGGCGTGGAAACTCGCCCCGGCGCTGGCTGCCGGCAACTGCGTGGTGATGAAGCCCGCCGAACAGACCCCGGCCGCAATCATGGTGCTGGCGGAACTCATCGCCGACCTGCTGCCGGGCGGCGTGCTGAACATCGTCAACGGCATGGGCCCGGAAGTCGGCGCGCCGCTGGCGAAATCGCCGCGCATCGCCAAGATCGCCTTCACCGGCTCGACCGCGACCGGCCGCAAGATCATGCAGGCCGCGACCGAGAACCTGATCCCGGTCACGCTGGAACTGGGCGGCAAGTCGCCGAACATCTTCTTCTCGGATGTGATGGCGAAGGATGACGCCTTCCTCGACAAGGCGGTCGAAGGCTTCGTGCTCTTCGCCTTCAACCAGGGCGAAGTCTGCACCTGCCCGTCGCGTGCCCTGATCCAGGAAGACATCTACGAGGCCTTCATCGAGCGCGCCATCGCCCGCGTGAAAGCGATCAAGCAGGGCGACCCGCGCCTGATGGAGACCATGGTCGGCGCTCAGGCGAGCCAGGAACAGCAGGACAAGATCCTGTCCTATCTGCAGATCGGCCGCCAGGAAGGCGCCGAGGTGCTGGTGGGCGGCGACGCCGCGCGCTTCAACGGCGAGCTGTCGAACGGCTTCTACATCCAGCCGACGATCCTCAAGGGCCACAACAAGATGCGCGTGTTCCAGGAGGAAATCTTCGGGCCGGTCGTCTCGGTGACCACCTTCAAGGACGAGGCGGAAGCGCTGCATATCGCCAATGACACGATGTATGGCCTCGGCGCCGGCGTCTGGTCGCGCGACATCAACACCTGCTACCGCTTCGGCCGCCACATCCAGGCCGGGCGCGTCTGGGTCAACAACTACCACGCCTACCCGGCCCACGCGGCCTTCGGCGGCTACAAGCAGTCGGGCATCGGTCGCGAGACCCACAAGATGATGCTCGACCATTATCAGCAGACCAAGAACATGCTGGTCTCCTACAATCCGAACAAGCTGGGCTTCTTCTGAGACCTCCCCAGCCCAGCGGGGCCGCCCCTTCGGGGGCGGTCCTCTTTTCCGGACACCTCCCCCCTTTCCGTCCGGCTCGGCCGTCCGCCCCGCGGGCGGCCTTTTCGTTGCGCAGACAGGCCCCGCGCGCGGCGACGGGGGGGAGCTCAGGGCGCCTTGCGGAACTGCGACGGGGTCTTGCCGGTGCGGGCGTGGAAGGCGCGGGTGAAATAGGCGGCGCTGGTATAGCCCAGCACCTCCGAGATTTCCTTCACCGGCGCACGGGTTTCCGACAGCAGCCGGCGCGCCTCGTAGAGGCGACGATCCTGCAGCAGGTCGGAGGCAGCGCGGCCGCAGCTTGAGCGGCACGACCGGGTCAGATGGGTGGGCGTCACGCCAAGCTGGGCGGCGTAATCGGCAACGCCATGACCCGAGCGGAACTCGCGTTCGAGCAGCGTCGCATAGCGCGCCACCAGCTTGCGCGCCGCATCGGGCGCCGGCAGGTCGTTCGCGCCCGACGCCGCCTGCCGCTCGAGCCAGACACTGAGCAGGCCAAGGTGGTGATGCACCGCGCGATCGGCCGCGGGCCGGTCGCTTTCGTTTTCTCGCTGCGCCGCCTCGAGCAGGGCGTTCAGCTCGACCTGCGAGGCGGCGTCGCGGATGCGCAGATGCAGCGCGCCTTGCGGCAGCGGCAGATTGCAGTCGGCACCGAAGAAGATTGCAGAGCCATGCGTCTGCGGGCTCATATCGAAACCGTGCATCACGCCCGCGGGAATGAAGATCGCGTTATGCGCGCCATAGCCGCGGGTGGTGCCGCCGACGGTGATCCGGCCCTGGCCGCGGGTGAACCACAGCAGGCAGGGCTCCGAGAGCGCCCGCATCGCCTCGACCCGCCAGCGCCCGCCCTGGGCAAGCCGGGCGATCGGCATCAGACGCAGCTGCGAGGGCGCAGAGGGCAGGCAGGCGGCCTGCCGCTCGCGCGGCGTCTCGCCAGCGGGGGAACGGGACAGATGCGACAGCGGCGGTGCGGTGAAGAGTTTCACGGGCAGGATCCGGTTGGCTTGCTACGGGCGCAGCATAGGAGAGAAGCCGTTTCCGTTACCAACAGAAAATTCAGGCCCTTGCGGGATGTTGCCGGCGCGACTCAGGGGGTCTGGATGTTGTGCCAGTTTCGCATCCGGCCACGAAACCAGGTGCGCTGCCGCTTGGCATATTGGCGCGAGGCGGCCTGCGCCTGCGCCGTTGCCGTCGCAAGGTCGATCTCGCCGCGCAGATGCGCCACGAGCTCGGGCGCGCCGATCGCCTTCGCCCAGAGTGCGCGCGGCTCCCAGATCGGCAGCACCGCCCGCACCTCCTCGAGCGCGCCCTGTTCCAGCATCAGACCGAAGCGGCGGTCGATCCGCTCGGCGAGCCAGTCGCGGTCGGCGTCCAGAAGCAGCGGTGTGCAATCGGCAAGCGGCAAGAGCGGCGCGGGCGTCGCGTCCTGCCAGGCCGCGAGGCCGCGCCCGGTTGCCCGCTGCACCTCCCAGGCCCGTTGCACCCGCGCCGGGTTCAGCCGGTCGATCCGCGTCGCCGTCTCGGGGTCAAGCGCGGCCAGCAGCGCCGCCATGCCGTCGGCCGCGAGCCGCGCGTCCGCCTCGGCCCGCACGGCCGGCGGCGTCGGCGGGATCTCGGCCAGCCCCTCGGTCAATGCGGTGAAGTAAAGCCCGGTGCCGCCGACGATGATCGGGCGCGGCCCGGTGCCGGCGCGGAACGCCGCCAGGACCGGCGCCACCTCGCGCAGCCAGGCGCCGACGGAATACTCCTCTCCGGGCGCCTTGTGACCATAGAGCCGGTGCGGCGCGAGCGCCTCTTCCGCGGCCGAAGGGCGTGCCGACAGCAGCCGCCAGCACGACCAGACCTGCAGCGCGTCGGCATTCACCACCACCCCGCCGCGCGCCTGCGCAAGCGAAAGTGCCAGTGCCGATTTGCCGCTGGCCGTCGCGCCGGCGATCAGGACCGGCCGGTCATCCGGAATTTTATCAAGCGGTATCATTGGCTTGCGGAGCAGTCCAAAGGCAAGGGGCAGGGCGCTGACGCCCGCTGACGACGGATGGAATTCCCGAGTTGAACCCGGAGGCCATTTGCGACATTTTGCGCCGCGATGACAACCGAAATGAGGATCCCCGGGATGAGTGCAGAGGCAGAGCCGACTGTGAAGTACAAACGTGTGCTTTTGAAGATCTCGGGCGAGGCACTGATGGGGGATCAGGGCTACGGGCTGCACCCGCCGACCGTCGCCCGCATCGCCCGCGAGGTGAAGACGGTGCATGATCTCGGCGTCGAGATCTGCATGGTGATCGGTGGCGGCAACATCTTCCGCGGCCTTGCGGGCTCCGCGCAGGGGATGGAACGCACCACCGCCGATTACATGGGCATGCTCGCCACGGTGATGAACGCGCTCGGCATGCAGGCGCAGCTCGAGGCGCTCGGCATCCACACCCGGGTGATCTCGGCGATTCCGATGGATCAGGTCTGCGAGCCCTACATCCGTCGCCGTGCCGTGCGCCACCTCGAGAAGAAGCGGATCTGCATCTTCGCCGCGGGCACCGGCAACCCCTATTTCACCACCGACACCGCAGCCACGCTGCGCGCGAACGAGATGAACTGCGAGGCGATCTTCAAGGGCACCAAGGTCGACGGCGTCTATGACAAGGACCCGAAGAAGTTCCCCGACGCCAAGCGCTACGATCAGGTCAGCTATGACGAGTGCCTGCAGAAGAACCTCGGCGTGATGGATGCCTCGGCGATCGCGCTCGCGCGTGACAACAATCTGCCGATCATCGTCTTCTCGCTCGACGAGCCGGGTGGCTTCCGCGGCATCCTGGCCGGGCAGGGCACCTACACCACGGTAAAGGGCTGACCCGAGGCCGGCCCGGACCGGCGGATTTCCGCGTCCGGGCCTTTTCCTTGCCGAAATACTCCAAGGGTTCGGGGGCTGGCCCCCGAAAGCCCTACCCAAGGCCGCGCGCTGCGGCTAAAGAAAGACAGACTTCAAGATCCGGGGGATAACCCATGTCCGACGACATCGAAATCGACACCGACGACCTCGAACGCCGCATGGAAGGCGCGATGGCGTCGCTCAAGCATGAATTCGGCACGCTGCGTACCGGCCGGGCCTCTGCCTCGATGGTGGAGCCGATCCTGGTCGACGCCTACGGCTCGCTGACGCCGATCAACCAGGTCGGCACGATCAACGTGCCCGAACCGCGGATGGTCACCGTCAACGTCTGGGACAAGGGCCTGATCAACAAGGTCGAGAAGGCGATCCGCGAGTCGGGCCTTGGCATCAACCCGCAGACCAACGGCCCGATCATCATGCTGCCGATCCCCGAGCTGAACGAGGAACGCCGCAAGGAGCTGACCAAGGTTGCCGCGCAATATGCCGAAAGCGCCCGCGTCGCGATCCGCAACGTGCGCCGCGACGGCATGGACCAGATCAAGAAGGCAAAGGCCTCGGGCATGTCCGAGGACGATGTGAAGTTCTGGGAAGCCGAGGTCGAGGAGCTGACGAAGAAGCATATCGCTGTCATCGACAAGGCGCTCGAGGCGAAACAGGCGGAGATCATGCAGGTCTGAGCCGACCTGCATTCCCCGCAAGCAAAGAGGCCTTTGATGCCCGCGAGTGAGCCCCCGGCCGGCTGTGGCCCCGTCGATTACGGCGTGCCGCATGTCGCCATCATCATGGACGGCAACGGCCGTTGGGCGAAGAACCGCGGCTGGCCGCGGCTCGTCGGCCACCGCCGCGGCGCCGAGCGGGTGAAGGAGATCGTCCGCGCCTGCCCGGATCTGGGCGTGCGCTGGCTCACCGTCTATGCCTTTTCGACCGAGAACTGGAAGCGCTCGACCGAGGAGGTGCTTGGGCTGATGGGCATCTTCGCGCGCTACATCGAGAAGGAAGCCGACGGGCTGTCGGCCGAAGGCGTGCGGATGCGCTTCATCGGTGCGCGCGAGCGGCTTGACCCAAAGCTGCAGGCGCTGATGGCGGGGATCGAGGCGCGCACCGCGCCGAACACCCGGCTGAATCTGACCGTGGCGATCAATTACGGCGGCCGCGACGAGCTGCGCCGCGCTGCGGTGCGGCTGGCGGAAGATGCCGCCGCAGGTCGCATCGCCCCCGACGCGATCGACGAGGCGGCCTTTGCTGCCCGGCTCGACACCGCGGGCATTCCCGATCCGGATCTGGTGATCCGCACCTCGGGCGAGACCCGAACCTCGAACTTCCTGCCCTGGCAGGCGGCCTATTCGGAATACGAGTTCACCCCCACGCTCTGGCCCGATTTCGGGCCGGCCGAGCTCGAGAAGGTCCTTGCGGTGTTCAGCACGCGCGAGCGGCGCTTTGGCGGAGCGAAGGCATGAGCACCCAGGGCACGACGACACCGGCGAGCGGCTCGCGCTGGACCGACCTGCGGCCGCGGGTACTGTCGGGGCTGGTGATGGTGGCGATCGGCGCCGTCACCATCTGGCTGGGCGGCAAGACCTTCGGCCTGCTCGCGGTGGTCGTCTGCGGGCTGATGATCTGGGAGCTGGCGACGATGACGGCGCCGGCGGGCAGCGGGCGCGGCCACTCGATGGGACTTGCCCTGCTTGCTGCGGCCCTGATGGCGGTGGTGCTCTACTGGCCGGGCGCGCTCACCCGCTGGGCGCTGCTGGTGCCGGTGATCGTGGGCGCTGCGCTGCCGCGGCGCGACCGTCTGGTCTTTGCGCTTTACGCCTTTGCAGTGATGGCGGCGAGCTATGGGCTGATCGTGCTGCGCATCAACGCGGGGGCGCTGGTGATCCTGTGGATCGTGACCATCGTCGTGGTGTCCGACGTGGCGGGCTATTTCGCCGGCCGAGCGATCGGCGGGCCGAAGTTCTGGCCACGGGTCAGCCCGAAGAAGACCTGGTCGGGCACCGTCGCGGGCTGGATCGGCGCGGTGGCCGTGGGCGCGGGCTTTGCCGCGCTCGGCTGGGGCGGCTGGACGCTCGTGTGGCTTTCGCCGCTCACCGCCTTTGCCGGGCAGATGGGCGATATCGCGGAAAGCGCGATCAAGCGGCGGACGGGTGTGAAGGACAGCTCGCACCTGATCCCCGGCCATGGCGGCGTGCTCGACCGGTTCGACGCGCTGATCGGGGCGGTGGTCTTCCTGCTGGTCGTGATGAAATTCATGCGGCTGCCCTTCGACGGGATGTGACGGATGCGCAAGGTTTCGGTTTTCGGCTCCACCGGCTCGATCGGTGTGAACACGCTCGACCTGCTGGTGCGGCAGGGCGGGGCAGCGGCGTTTCAGGTGGTGGCGCTGACCGGCGGGCACAATGTCGACCTGCTGGCGAGCCAGGCGCGCGAGCTGCGCGCCGAGATCGCGGTGACCGCGCATGAGGACAGGCTGCCGGCGCTGCGCGCGGCGCTGCACGGCTCGGGGATCGAGGCGGCGGCGGGCCCCGCGGCGCTGATCGAGGCGGCGGAGCGGCCGGCCGACTGGATCATGTCGGCCATCGTCGGCGCGGCGGCGATCGCGCCGGGCTTCGCGGCGCTGAAGCATGGCACGACGCTGGCGCTTGCCAACAAGGAAAGCCTTGTCGCCGCCGGGCCGCTGCTTCTGGCCGAGGCGCGGCGGCAGGGCGCGCACATCCTGCCCGTCGACAGCGAGCATTCGGCGGTCTTTCAGGCCCTCGTCGGCGAGGAGATGACGGCGGTCGAGCGGATCATCATCACCGCCTCGGGCGGCGCGTTCCGCGACTGGCCGCTCGAGAAACTGGCGACCGCGACCGTCACCGAGGCCTCGACCCATCCGAATTGGGCGATGGGGCAGCGGATCACCATCGACAGCGCCTCGATGTTCAACAAGGCGCTGGAAGTCATCGAAACAAAAGAGTTTTTCGGCGTCGATCCGGATATCATCGAGGTTCTCGTGCATCCCGAGAGCCTGGTGCATGCGCTGGTCGGCTTCCGCGACGGGGCGCTGATGGCGCATCTGGGCGCGCCCGACATGCGCCACGCGATCGGCTATGCGCTGAACTGGCCCGAGCGGGCCGAGCTGCCGGTGGCGCGGCTCGACCTGGCGCAGATCGGATCGCTCAGCTTCCGCGCCCCCGATCCGGTCCGCTTCCCGGCGCTGCGCCTCGCGCGTGAGGTGATGGCGATCGGCGGCACGGCCGGGGCGGCCTTCAACGCGGCAAAAGAGGTCGCACTCGACGGCTTCATCGCCGGGCAGATCGGCTTTCTCGACATGGCACGGCTGGTCGAGTCGGTGCTCGCGGACATGTGCGCGCGGCAAGGGCTTGGAAATGCCGCCGTCAGCCTCGATAACGTCTTGCAGACCGACGCCGAGGCCCGTGCCCTCGGCCGCGAAAGAATTTCGACCGGAAGGATCTGAGCCTTGGAGTTTCTCCCCGATTTCGGCAACGCGCTCTATACGCTGGTGGCCTTCGTCGTCGCGCTGATGATCATCGTGACGGTGCACGAGTTCGGCCATTACATCGTCGGCCGCTGGTCGGGGATCAAGGCCGAGGCCTTCTCGATCGGCTTCGGGCCGCGGCTGCTGTCGCGCGTCGACCGGCACGGCACGCGCTGGCAGGTCTCGGCGATTCCGCTCGGCGGCTACGTCAAGTTCCTGGGCGATGCGAATGCCGCCTCGGCCGGCGCGGACGAGGGCGCGATGGCGGAACTCAGCCCCGAGGAAAAGCGCCACACCATGCACGGCGCGCCGCTCTGGGCGCGGGCGGTGACGGTGGCGGCGGGGCCGGTGTTCAACTTCGTGCTGTCGATCGCGATCTTTGCAGGCATGATGATCTGGACCGGCACCGCGACCGATGTGCCGACGGTGGGGCAGCTTGCGGTTCTGCCGGGCGGCACGGGCGATCTGCGCGTCGGCGACCGGGTGCTGGCGATCGAGGGGCGCGACACGCCCGATTACACGACGCTGAGCGCGGTGACGGACGAGCTGCCGTCGCAGCCTGCGCTCACCTGGCGGGTCGAGCGCGACGGGCAGGTGGCCGAGGTCAGCGGGCCGCAGCTGTTCCCGCCGCGGCTGAGCGGGGTGGTGCCGTCTTCGGCGGCCTATGCCGCGGGGCTGGCTGCGGGCGACGTCATCACCGCGATCGACGGCGCGCCGGTCTGGCGCTTTGCCGATCTGCAGCAGAAGGTGACGACCAGCGAAGGCGCCCCTGTGGCGCTGACGGTCTGGCGGACGGGCAAGGACGGGGCCGAGACGCTTCAGATGACGCTGACCCCGCGCCGCACCGACGTGCCGACCGCTGCGGGGGGATTCGAGACGCGCTGGATGATCGGCGCAACGGGCGAGCCGGTCTTCACCCCGCGCACCCGCCCGACCGGCGTGCTCGAAGCGGTGAAGGGCGGGGCGGCGCAGACCTGGGAGGTCGCCGCCTCCTCGGTCTCGGCGCTCAAGCATATGATTCTCGGCCAGATCTCCTCGTGCAACCTGCATGGTGCAATCGGCATCGCGCAGGGCTCGGCGGCGGCGGCGAAGGCGGGCACGGCCAGCTTCATCTGGTTCGTCGCGGTGCTGTCGACGGCCGTGGGCTTCCTGAACCTGTTCCCGATTCCCGTGCTCGACGGCGGGCATCTGATGTTCCACGTCTGGGAGGCCGTCACCGGCAAGCCGCCGTCGGACCGGGCAATGAACCTGCTCACCGCGCTCGGGTTGTCGCTGGTGCTGACGATGATGCTGTTCGGGCTGTGGAACGACATCTTCTGCCCCTGAGCGCTGCGCCGGCGCGGCCCGGCCGCAATTCGGCCACAATGATCGACTACCTGCAGGTGTGCGGAAGGTCCGTACGCAGGAGGGGTCGCTCATGCAAATGATGCTCGCAGACAGCCATCGCGGCCTGTCGCTCGTCGTCGATCTGGCGCTTGATCGCTTGATGGCCCCGGCTGCAATCCTGATCGCGCTGATGATCGGCGGGGTGCTCGGCTACGAGTTGGTCCAGCTCTTCGGCCCGGCCGCAGGCTCGCCCTATCAGCTCTGATCCGGAAGCGGTTTCTCCCTCCCGGACCGCCTGCCGCACCATGTCCGCCATGGCGCGCCAAGCGGCTTTGTGCCGGGTCGGCGGGCAATGGCGCAACGCCCCGGAAGGAATGCCGCCAAGGCGGCGATTCCGACATCTTGCGGTTTTGACAAGCTTCCCCTTTCCAGCTACTCACGATCTTGCAGTCTGAGAGAAATACAGGGCGGGGTGACAGGCAATGACGAACCGGCGGAAGAACGCATTTCTCGGGCGTTCCCTTCTCACGACCCGGCTTGTCGCGGTGACGCTTCTGGGCGGCGGTTTCGCCGCAGCGTTGCCGCCGGTGGCGGCGATGGCGCAGGAATATCGCTTTTCGCAGGTGAAGATCGAAGGCAACGACACGATCGAGGCGGCGACGATTCTCGCCTATGCCAAGATCGCGCGCGGCTCGGCAGTGAGCGCGGCGCAGCTCAATGACGCCTATCAGCGGATCCAGGGCTCGGGCCTGTTCGAGAAGGTCGATCTGGTGCCGCAAGGCAGCACGCTGGTGATCCGGGTGCAGGAGTTCCCGAGCGTCAACATCGTCTCCTTCGAAGGCAACAAGGTGCTGAAGGATTCGGTCCTTGCTTCGCAGGTCAAGACGCAGCCGCGCAAGGTCTACAACCCGGCGATGGTCGAGGCCGACGCCGCCGAGATCGCCAAGGGCTATGCCGATGCCGGGCGCCCGAACGTCCGCGTCGATCCGAAGGTCATCAAGCGCCCGAACAACCGCGTCGACGTCGTGTTCGAGGTGAAGGAAGGCTATGTTTCGGAAGTGGAGCGCATCAGCTTCACCGGCAACACCGCCTATTCCGACCGTCGTCTGCGCGACGTGCTGCAGACCAAGCAGGCAGGCATCCTGCACCGGCTGATCCAGCGCGACAGCTTCATCGCCGATCGCGTCGATCTCGACCGCCAGCTGCTGACCGACTTCTACCACTCGCGCGGCTACCCCGACGTGCAGGTCACCGGCGTGTCGTCGGAAATGGCGCGCGACCGCCAGGGCTTCTTTATGACCTTCAACATCCGCGAAGGTCAGCAGTATCACTTCGGCAAGATCAGCACCGTCTCCGAGGTGCCCGAGCTTGACGCGAAGGACTTCGAGAAGCTCGCGAAGATCCGAGAAGGGGTGATCTATTCGCCCACGGCCATCGACCTCGCCATCACCCGGATGGAAGAGACGGCGCTGCGCAAGGGGGCGAACTTCGTGCGCGTCGATCCGCGCATCACCCGCGATCCGAAAACCCAGACCCTGAATGTCGAATTCGCGCTGGTGCGCGGCGAGCGCGTCTTCGTCGAGCGCATCGACATCGAGGGCAACACCACCACGCTCGACAGCGTGATCCGGCGCGAGTTTCACACCGTCGAAGGCGACCCCTTCAACCCGCGCGAGATCCGCAACTCGGCAGAACGCATCCGCGCGCTTGGCTTCTTCACCAAGGCCGATGTGAACACCCGTCAGGGCTCGGGCCCGGATCAGGTCATCGTCGACGTCAACGTCGAAGAACAGCCCACCGGCTCGCTCAGCTTCGGCGCAAGCTATGGCGCCTCGTCGGGCTTTGGGGTGAACGTCGGGCTGCAGGAATCGAACTTCCTCGGCCGCGGTCAGTATCTCGGCGTGCAGATCGGCACGACCTCCGGCACGCAGCAAAGCGATCTCGACTTCATCGAGCCCTATCTGCTCGGGCGCGACCTGAAGTTCCGCTATCACATGTGGTACAACACCACGAATAACGACAACTCCGATTATTCGACGCGCCGGCAGGGGATCTCGCCCTCGATCGAGTTCCCGCTGGCCGAGAATTCGCGGCTCGAGCTGCGCTACACGTTCAGCCGCGACAAGCTCTTTGGCCTGACTGAGTATGTTAAGGATCCGAATAACGATGGAGTTTTTAGCGACGCCACCGGCTCCTCGCCGATCCTGACCCGGGAAGCGGGCGAGAAGGACACCTCGTCGCTCGGCTACAGCTACACCTGGGACACGCGCCGCACCGGCATCGATCCGCGCTATGGCTTCACCTTCAAGCTGTCGCAGGATCTCGCGGGCTTCGGCGGCGATGTCGACAGCCTGACCTCCACCGCCCTGCTGCGCGCCGAGCGCAAGGTCTGGAACGAGGAGGTGACGCTGCGCGCCGAGCTTGAAGGCGGCATGGTGAACAAGCGCAGCAACACCAAGCTGACGCTGCTCGACCGGTTCTCGGGCAACGGCAAGATCCGCGGCTTCGAATCGAACGGCTATGGCCCGCGTGACCTCGAAGCGCCGAACAAGGATGCGCTCGGCGGCAAGTATTTCGCCGCGCTGCGGATGGAGAGCGAATTCCCGATCGGCATTCCCGAGGAATACGGCGTCACCGGCGGCCTGTTCTGGGATATCGGCTCGCTCTGGGGGCTGGATGATACCGCCGGCGCAAATAATGTTTCTGTCGACGACGGCATGCACCTGCGCTCGGCGATCGGCTTCTCGGTGTTCTGGCGTTCGGCGATCGGGCCGCTGCGTCTGAACTTCTCGAAGGCGATCAAGAAGGAAGACTACGACAAGGAACAGAACTTCGACCTGACGATCTCGACGCAGTTCTGAGGCAGGGCGATGCGGATCTTGTCGCGTTTCATCGGGGGGCCGGGGCTTCGCCTCGGCCTCGTCTTGCTTTCGGCGGGGCTTGCCGGTCTCGCCGCTGCGCCGCTCTCCGCACAGCAGGCGCAGGGCCATGGCGACACGGTGATCCGCGTGCCGAGCCCGGTGCTGACCCTCGACTGGGAGGCCCTGTTCGAGGCGACCCGCTGGGGCAAGCGCATCCGCGCCGATCTCGCCAGCGAGTCGCGGGCGCTGTCGGACGAGAACAACCGCATCGCCGACGAACTGATCGCCGAGGAGAAGGCGCTGACCGAACGGCGCGCGACGATGGACCCGAAGGCCTTCCGCGCCGAGGCAAACGCCTTCGACGAGCGCGCGACGGGCATCCGCAACGCGCAAAAGGCGAAGGCGCAGGCGCTCACGCGGCGGTTCGAAGAGGACCGGCAGGCCTTTCTCGAGGCGGTGACGCCGATGCTCGATGACATCCTGACGAAACGCGGCGCGGTTGTCGTGCTTGACCGGCGGGTGATTATCCGCGGGCTGACCGAGGCCGACGTCACCGACGATCTGGCCCGCCTCGTCGACGAGAAAGTGGGCGACGGACCGCCGCCGGCCGAGACGCCGGCTCCCGGCACCAGCGCCGGCACCGAGGGGGCCGCGGCGCCCGAAACTCCCGCCGCGCCGGCCACTCAGGGCAACTGAGGCCGCCCGCATTCTTGCCAAGCGGCGCCTGCGTTGTTAGCAAGGCTCGACCGCGGATGCTTGATGATCAAGGACAGATGATGACCGAACCCGCCCCCCATACCTTTGCCGATCTCAGCCTGATCAAGCGGATCATTCCGCACCGATACCCGTTCCTGCTGATCGACAAGGTGCGCGACATCGTGCCCTTCGAGTCGGCCGTCGGCATCAAGAACGTCACCTGCAACGAGCCGCATTTCCAGGGCCATTTCCCGGACGAGCCGGTGATGCCTGGCGTCACCATCGTCGAGGCGATGGCGCAGACCGCGGCGATCGTCGTGGGGATCTCGCTCAATGTCATCGACAAGCCGCTGGCGACCTATTTCATGGGCATCGACGGGGTGAAATTCCGCCGCAAGGTGGTGCCGGGCGACGTGCTCGAGATGCATGTGAAGGTGAAGCGCGGCGGCGGCAAGATCTGGAAGTTCGAGGGGCAGGCGCTGGTCGAGGGCCAGCTTGCGGCGCAGGCCGAGTTCACCGCGATGATGGACCTCAAGGCCTGATCCATGAGCATTGATCCGGGCGCCGTCATTCATCCTTCCGCCGTCATCGAAGAGGGCGCCGCGATCGCCGCGGGGGTCCGCATCGGGCCGTTCTGTCACGTCGGGCCCGAAGTCGTGCTTGCCGAGGGCGTCGAGCTGAAGTCGCATGTGGTGATCTCCGGGCTGACCGAGATCGGCGAGGACACCACGGTCTTTCCCTTCGCCTCGCTCGGTCAGGTGCCGCAGGACCTGAAATACAAGGGCGAGAAGACCCGCCTGGTGATCGGCAAGCGCAACCGGATCCGCGAATATGTGACGATGAACCCCGGCACCGAGGGCGGCGGCGGCATCACCCGGGTCGGTGACGACGGGCTGTTCATGTCCTCGAGCCATGTCGCCCATGACGTCACCATCGGCAACCGGGTGATCCTGGTCAATTCGGTCGCGATCGCCGGGCATTGCCACATCGAGGATGACGTGATCGTCGGCGGGCTGTCGGGCGTGCACCAATGGGTGCGCATCGGCCATGGCGCGATCATCGGCGCGCTGTCGATGGTGACCTCGGACGTGATCCCGCATGCGCTCGTTGCCGGGCCGCGGGCGCAGCTCGAGGGGCTGAACCTCGTCGGGCTGAAGCGGCGCGGCGTGTCGCGCGCCGAGATCGGCGCGCTCCGCGAGCTTTACATGGCGCTGTCCGAGGGCAACTTCCGCGAACAGGCACGCAAACTCCATGACGAGGGCACCGACAGCGCACTTGCCCGCGAGGTGCTTGATTTCATTCTCGGTCCGTCGGACCGCAGCTTCCTGACGCCGCGATGAGCGCCGGCGCCGAAACCGCGCTGATCGCGGGGACGGGCGGGCTGCCGGCGCTGCTGGCGGCGGCGGCGCCGGGGATGCTGCTGTGCGAGCTTGACGGCTTTCCCTCGGCCGTGCCGGGGGCCGAGCCGCTGCGCTTCCGCATCGAGCGGCTGGTACCCTTCCTCGACGCGCTGGTCGCGCGGGGCGTGTCGCGGGTCTGCTTTGCCGGCGCGATCCGCCGCCCGAAGATCGAACCCGAGATGTTCGACGCGCAGACCGCACTGCTGGTGCCGCGGCTCGTCGGCGCGATGCAGGCGGGGGATGACGCGACGCTGCGCGCGGTGATCGAGCTGTTCGAGGACTGGGGCCTTGTCGCCGTTGGGGCCGACGAGATCGCGCCCGATCTGGTGCCGGGCGCAGGCGTGCTGACCGGCACCGTCACCGCGACGGACGAGGCCGACGCCAAGCGTGCGGCGGCGATCGTCGCCGCGCTTGGTTCGGTCGATGTCGGGCAGGGTGCGGTTGTTGCGCGCGGGCTCTGCCTTGCGGTCGAGAGTCTGCCGGGCACCGATGCGATGCTTGATTTCGTCGCCGCACATCGCGCGCTGCACCCCGCACCGGCGGGCGGGCTGTTCTTCAAGGCGCCGAAACCCGGGCAGGATCGTCGCATCGACCTGCCGGCGATCGGGCCGCAGACGGTCGCGAAGGCCGCGGCGGCGGGGCTTTCCGGCATTGCCTTCGAGGCGGGGGGCGTGCTGCTCCTTGACCGCGCCGCGACCATCGCCGCGGCCGTGACCGCCGGCATTTTCCTGTGGGGGCGGGCAGGATGAAGCTGTTCCTGGTCGCGGGCGAGGCTTCGGGCGACAAGCTCGGCGCGGCGCTGATGGCCGGGATGAAGGCGCTTGCGCCGGGCGTCGAGTTCGCCGGCGTCGGCGGCCCGTTGATGGAGGCCGAGGGCCTCGTCAGCCTGTTCCCGATGGAAGAGCTCTCGGTGATGGGCCTCGCCGAGGTGCTGCCGAAATATCGCCAGCTCAAGCGCCGCATCGCCGAGACCGCGCAGGCGGTGCTCGACACCGCGCCCGCCGCGCTCGTCACCATCGACAGCCCCGATTTCTCGCTGCGCGTCGCCCGCCTCGTCAAGGCGGCGCGGCCGGATCTGCGCACCATCCATTACGTCGCGCCCTCGGTCTGGGCCTGGCGCCCCGGCCGCGCGGCGAAGATGGCGCAGGTGATCGACCACGTTCTGGCACTGTTGCCGTTCGAGCCGCCCTATATGGAAGCCGCCGGCATGAGCTGCGATTTCGTCGGCCATCCGGTGGTCGCCGAGCCGCGGGCAAGTGCCGTCGAGGCCGCGCTCTTCCGCGAGCGCCATGGCATTGGCGACGAGCAGCCACTGGTGCTGTGCCTGCCCGGTTCGCGCCGCGGCGAGGTCGAGCGGCTCGGTCCGCGCTTCGACGAGGCGCTGATGCGACTGCGCGACCGCGAACCCGGGCTGCGGGTGGTGCTGCCCACGGTGCGCGGCGTCTCCTCGCTGGTGCGCGAAATGACCACGCGCTGGCCGGTCGCGCCGATTGTCGTCGAGGAGGCAGCGGACAAGCGCGCGGCCTTTGCCGCGGCGGATCTGGCGCTGGCCGCCTCGGGCACGGTCAGCCTGGAACTTGCGGCAAGCCGCACGCCGATGGTGATCGCCTATGATGCGAGCTTTCTCACCTGGCACATCATCTGGCGGATGCTGCGGATCGACACGGTGACACTGGTCAACCTGGTGTCCGAGACCCGGGCGATCCCGGAATTCCTTGGCCCCGAGTGCCGGCCAGACCGGATCTGCCGCGCCCTCGTGCGGCTTCTGGAAAGCCCTGAGGCGCGGGCGGATCAGCACGCGGCGATGGAGGAAACGATGCGCCGCCTTGGCGAAGGCGGCGAGGCGCCGGGGCTGCGCGCGGCGCGCTCGGTGCTGGCGGCGATCGAACGGAGGGGCTGATGCGGGGCGTTTGGGCTTTTGGGCTGCTGGCGGTGCTGGCGGCACCGGCATGTGCCGGAGAGAGAACGCCGGTGATCGAGGAGCCGGCGGGCGAGGCGATCTGGGAGGCAAGCTGCGCGCGCTGTCACCGCGATGCGGACAAGGCGCTTGCCCGGGTGAGCTGGGTACTGACCGGCCAGCTGCCGCCCGAGCGCGCGGTCTGGCTGCGCGATTTCATCCTGAACCACCACCCGCCGGCGCATGACAAGATCGAGACACTGGCCGGCTGGCTGGCGCAGCGCTGAGCCTCAGATCTTCTCGAGCGGGATCACGTCGACTGCCTGGCGGGTCTCGTGCCCGCCCGCGGTGCGCATCACGCCGCGCACCGGGGCGACGTCGGAATAGTCGCGGCCGACGGCGATGGTGACGTAATCGTCACCGGCGAACTGGTCGTTCGTCGGATCGAACTCGATCCAGCCGGCCTCGAAACCGACCCAGGCCCGGACCCAGGCGTGCATCGCATCCGCGCCCTCGAGCCGCGGCTTGCCGGGCGGCGGGAAGGTGCGCAGGAAGCCCGAGACATAGCCCGCCGGAATGCCGAGACCGCGCAGGGCGGCAATCATGATATGGGTGAAGTCCTGACACACGCCGCGGCGCTGCGCGAAGGCCTCGCGCGCCGAGGTGTCGACGGTGGTCGCCTCGGCGTCGAAGGTCATCGTCCGGTTCAGCGCGCGCCCGACCGCCACCACCGCCTGCTGCGCCGTCATCCCGGCCGCCAGTTGCTTGCGGGCGAAGGCCGTGATCTCGGTCATCGGCGCGACGCGGGGGCTTGCGCCCAGAAAGTGGTGCGGCACCTCGGGGGCAAGGCTCTGCTGCGCCGCGATCTCGGCGGGCAGCCGGTCGAGCAGGGCGGAGAGGTCGCCGCTCGGCGCCGCGGTGCGGCGCTCGACCTTGGCGGCGAGCTGGAACGAGACCGCGTCAATCGGTGCATGCCAGGCGACCGAGGTCGTCGGATTGCCGAAGAAATCGATCGCCTCGCGCCGCTCGTCTGGCATCGGATCGACCGTCAGCAGCCGCGACAGCACCCGCTGCCGACCGGGGATGTCCGAGGGCAGAAGCCGCACCAGATTGCGGATGTGATCCGAGGGCGCGGCATAGTCGTAGTCGATCGAGAGCTTGATTTCATACAGCATGTCAGCCCCTTACCGCAGATAGGCGGCGCCGATGAGATCCGAAATCCCGGCCAGATCGCCACGCAGGGCCGACAGCCGCCCGGTGTCGATCTCGGCCGGCGTGGCGATCAGCAGCGCGCTTTCGACCGGCACGATCGCGCGCAGCAGCGCCGTCAGCCGGCCGTTCTCGCGCGCATCCGGCAGGGCCTCGGCCAGATAGCGCAGCCGCTGCACCTGGAACAGGATCGCGCGCGGGTTGTCGGCATCGAGCGCGAGCAGATCGACGACGGTATCGCGCGAGGTCTCGACCCGGTAGCGGCGCTGGTGGGTGATGACGCTGTCGGCGACCTCGACCGCCATGTCGAGAGAGCCCTCGGGTGCCTCGGCATCGGCAAAGGTGGCGAGCAGCGCAGCGAGCGAATCCGCCCGCTCGAGCGCCCGGCCGAAGCTGAGGAAACGCCAGCCCGAGAAGCGATACATGTTCTCGTGCACGAGGCCGGAAAAGCCGGTGATCTTGCGCAGCAGCACCGACATCGCGCGGGCGGCATCGTCGCCGGGTTTGGCCGTCGTGGTCATCCGCCGCGCCGTCTTCAGCATGTCGCTCAGTGCCGCCCAGCCATCGGTCGAGAACCGGTCGCGCACCTTGCCCGCGCAGCTGCGCGCCGCCTCGAGCCGGTCGATCAGCGCCGCCGGCACCGGTTCGGCGAGGTCATAGCCATAGCCGGTGAGGAACTCGTCGAGCCGCAGCAGGCGCGCGTCATTCGGGTTGTCGGTCGCGGCAAGGCGCAGGTGATAGGCGCGGATCAGGCGGATCGCGTCTTCGCTGCGCTCGACATAGCGGCCGAGCCAATAGAGGTTGTCGGCCGCGCGTGAGGGCAGGATCGCGGTGGTGGCGCGGTGGAAGTCGGGCGTCGGGCGCGGCGCGAGGGTTTCTTGCGGCACCGGCCGGTCGGAGACAACCCAGACGTCGGCGACCGACCCGCCGCGCTGCATCGCCAGCGCCGTCGCGTCGCCGGTCTTGCCGATCCGGGCATAGCCGCCCTGCATGAAGCGCCAGCCGCGCGGCGTGCGCGCGGCAAAGATGCGGATCGTCATCGGCCGCGGCTCGACCCGGCCGCCGTCCTCGGCATCGACCCAGACGGGCGTTGTCGACAGCGTCACCGCCTCCTGGCCGACGAGGCCCTTGCCGTCGCGTTCGAGCCAGTCGGCGATCGAACGGGTGCCGCCGTCGCGGAAGGCGCCGCCAAGCGCCGACTCGGCGCCGAGGTCGAAGGGCAGGTCGCAGGCATAGGCCGGGCCGATCATCATCCGCGCGGCGTTTTCCTGCACATAGCCGCGCTCGGTCGCGCCGCCGCACCACCAGGTGGCGATGTTCGGCAGTTTCAGCGGCCCGCCTGCCAGCACCTCGGAGATCCGCGGCAGGAAGGCCATCATCGCCCGCATCTCGAGCACGCCAGACCCGAGCGCGTTGACGAGGGCGAGGTTGCCAAGCCGCACCGCCTCCATCAGCCCCGGCGTGCCGATCCGGCTGGAAGGGTCGAGTTCGAGCGGATCGGCGAAGGCGCCGTCGATGCGCCGCCACAGCACGCCGAGCGGCTGCGGCCCCTCGATCGTGCGCACCATCGCCTGACCGTTCTCGACCAGAAGATCCTCGCCCTCGAGCAGCATCAGGCCGAGGTAGCGCGCGATGTAGGTGTGTTCGTAATAGCTGTCGTTATGCGGTCCGGGTGTGAGGATGCCCGCCGTGCGCTCGCGCCCGTTCGGGCCCTGGGCAAGCCGTTGCAGGGCCTCGCGATAGGCGCCGAAGAAGCCGGCAAGGCGGTGGATATGGGCGCGCGGGAAGCGTTCGGGGAAGATCCGCCCGGTCGCCATCCGGTTTTCCAGCGCAAAGCCCGCGCCCGAGGGCGCCTGCGTGCGGTCGCCCAGAACCAGCCACGAGCCGTCGGGAGAGCGGCCGACCTCGAAGGCGAGGAAATGCAGGTAATGGCCGCCGCGCGGCGGCACGCCGACCATCGGCCGCAGCCATTGCCGCGAGCCCGCGATCAGCTCGGCGGGGAGATGCCCGTCGCGCACGAGGCGGCCCTGACCGTAGAGATCGGCCATCACCTCCTCGAGCAGGTCGGCGCGCTGCGCCAGCCCGTCGCAGATGCCCCGCCATTCGTCCTCGTGCAGGATCACCGGGATATGGCTGAGCGGCCATTCCCGTTCCTGCAGCGGGTCGTTCGAATATTGCCGGAAGAACACGCCGGCATCGCGCAGATAGAGATTGCCGCGCTCGAAGCGCGCGGCAATCTCGTCACGGTTGAGGCGCGAGAAGCGGTCGACGAAACGGCGCCAGACCGGCCGCATCCGCCCCTCGGCGTCGAACAGCTCGTCCGCGACGCCCGGGGTAAGCCGGTAGTCGGAGAAGAGGTCCGGGGCGGGGGGCATCGGGGCTGGCTCGGTCATGGTTCATTTCTGGCTCTTTGGTCAGAACAGTCCGATGGGCCGGCGCAGGTCCAGCGTCAAGGGGAATTCCGGATGCGGGGTCTCGCTGGCGGGGGCATAGACGCCGGCACTGTGGCCGAAGGGCTCGAACCGGGCGAGGCGCCGCGCCTCGGCCTCGTAGGCGTTGACCGGGAAGGTGTCGTAGTTGCGCCCGCCGGGATGGGCCACGTGATAGGTGCAGCCGGCCAGCGCATGCCCCGTCCAGGTGTCGTAGATGTCGAAGACGAGCGGCGCATTCACCGGCAGCGTCGGGTGCAGCGCCTCGGGCGGCTGCCAGGCCTTGAAGCGCACGCCGCCGACCGAGACGCCGGAGGTCTGGGTCTTGGCCATCGGCACGGGGCGGCGATTGCACATCACCTTGTAGCGGTCCTGATGGAGGGTGGTCAACTTCACCTGAAGTCTTTCGACCGAACTGTCGGTGTAGCGCACGGTGCCCCCGATCGCGCCGGTTTCGCCCAGCACATGCCAAGGCTCGAGCGCCTGACGCACCTCGAGATGAACGCCCTCGGCCTGGATCTGGCCGCAGAACGGGAAGCGGAACTCGGCCTGCGCCTCGAACCAGACCGGATCCATCTCGAAACCGTGGTTCTTCAGGTCGGTGAGCAGGCTGAGCAGGTCTTCCCACAGGTAGTGCGGCAGCATGAAGCGATCATGCAGCACCGTGCCCCAGCGGACCGGCCGGCCCTCGACCGGGGCGATCCAGCACCGCGCAATGAGCGCGCGCAGCAGCAGTTGCTGGGCGAGCGACATGCGCGGATGCGGCGGCATCTCGAAGCCGCGGAACTCGACCAGACCCAGCCGGCCGGTCGGCCCGTCGGGCGAATAGAGCTTGTCGATGCAGATCTCGGCGCGATGCGTGTTGCCGGTGACGTCGGTCAGCATGTTGCGCAACAGCCGGTCGACCAGCCACGGCGGCGGCGTCATCCCCTTCCAGGGCGGCGTGATCTGCGAAAGGGCGATCTCAAGCTCGTAAAGCGTGTCGTGGCGCGCCTCGTCGATGCGCGGGGCCTGCGAGGTCGGGCCGATGAACAGGCCCGAGAACAGGTAGCTGAGGCAGGGGTGGCGCTGCCAGATCAGGATCAGCGATTTCAACAGATCGGGGCGGCGCAGGAACGGGCTGTCATTCGGTGTGGCGCCGCCGACAACCACGTGGTTGCCGCCGCCGGTGCCGGTGTGGCGGCCGTCGATCATGAACTTGTCGGCGCCAAGGCGCGACAGCCGCGCCTCTTCATAGATCGCTTCGGTGGTGGCGACGCAATCCTCCCAGCTGTGCGCGGGGTGGATGTTGACCTCGATCACGCCCGGATCGGGGGCGACGCGGATCACGTTCAGCCGCGGGTCATGCGGCGGCGCATAGCCCTCGATGTGAATCGGCAGGTTCAGCTCGGCCGCCGTCGCCTCGGCGGTGGCGATCAGTTCGAGGTAATCCTCGAGCGTGTCGCAGGGCGGCATGAAGAGGCACAGCCGGCCGTCGCGCGGTTCGATCGCGATCGCGGTGCGCACCGCGCCGATTGCGGGATCGACCCCGTCGCCGAGATGGGTGTCCTGCGGCACCCATGTCTGCCGCTCGGCCTCTTTCGCACCGGCGCGGAAGCCCTGCGCATGGCCCGGCGTCACCCCGGGCAGCAGCGCGGCGCGCTCGGCGTCTTCCTGCGCGAGGCGGTCGATCTCTTCCTGGATCTTGCGGCGGCGTTCCGCGACCACGGCCTGATAATCGGGCAGCGGCGCGCGCGGCACCGTCGGATCGGCCGGGTAGCTGTAGGGATATTGCGCGGGCGGAATATAGGGCAGCGATCCGAGCGGCAGGCGGAAGCCCACCGGGCTGTCGCCGGGGATCAGGAAGATATGGCCGCGCCGCGGTTTCCACAGCTCGGAGCGCCAGTGCGACGGCCTGTCGGCCGATTGCCACCAGCGCTGAAGCGGCAGCACATAGCCCGAGGGCTCGGTCAGGCCGCGGTTGAAGACGCGGGCATAGCGGGCGCGGTCCTCGGGGTTCTTCAGCCTGGAGTTCTCGGGCGAGACATTCGGCGGCAGGTTCGCTTCCTTCAGTATCCACTCGGCCGGATCCTCGTAGGCGGGCTGGGCATAATTGCCGTCGAGGCCGAGCCTGGTCGCGAAGGTCGAGAGAAACGCTCCCGCCTCGGCCGAGCCCATCTGCTGCGGGGCATCCTCGCGCGCGATCAGCTCGGGATTCTGCCACACCGGCAGCCCGTCGTTGCGCCAGTAGAGCGAGAAGGTCCAGCGCGGCAGGCTTTCGCCCGGATACCACTTGCCCTGACCGTAATGCAGGAAGCCGCCGGGCGCGAAGCGCTGCTTCAGCCGGCGGATCAGGGTATCGGCCAGCCCGCGCTTCTGCGGGCCGACGGCGGCGGTGTTCCACTCGGCCGATTCGAAATCGTCGACCGAGACGAAGGTCGGCTCCCCGCCCATGGTCAGCCGCACGTCGCCGTCGCGCAGGGTCTCATCGACCTTGCGGCCAAGCGCGTTGAGTCGCTCCCAGGCCTCGTCCGAGAACGGCTTGGTGATCCGCGGGTGTTCGGCCACACGATTGATCTTCATGTCGAAATCGAAGCTGACCTCGGGCGTGCCGGCGGCGGTGAAGCCGCCAACGATCGGCGCGGCATTGCGGTAATGCGGCGTTGCGGCGAGCGGGATGTGGCTTTCGCCGGTCAAAAGCCCCGAGGTCGGGTCGAGCCCGATCCAGCCAGCACCGGGCAGGTAGACCTCGCACCAGGCGTGCAGGTCGGTGAAATCGTGGTCGGTGCCCGCCGGCCCGTCGAGCGAGACGACATCGGGCTTGAGCTGGATGAGATAGCCCGAGACGAAGCGCGCGGCAAAGCCGAGGTGTCGCAGCGCCTGCACCAAGAGCCACGAGCTGTCGCGGCACGAGCCCGAGCGCAGGCCGAGCGTCTCGTCCGGGGTCTGCACGCCGGGCTCCATCCGGATCGTGTAGTTGATCCCGTTCGCGATCCGCGCGTTCAGGTTGACGAGGAAATCGACGGTGCGGGTCTTGCTGTAATCGATCGTGCCGAGGAGCTGGGCCAGCAGTGGGCCCTCGGGCTCGGGCGTGCGATAGATCGACAGGTCGTCGCGCAGCTCTTCAGGATACTCGAAGGGCCAGTATTCGGCGCTTTCCTCGACGAAGAAGTCGAAGGGGTTGTAGACCGTCATGTCGGCGACGAGATCGACCTCGATCTTCAGCTCGGTCACCGGCTCGGGGAAGACGAAGCGGGCGAGCCAGTTGCCGTAGGGGTCCTGCTGGTGGTTCACGAAGTGCCCGCCGGGCGAGACCTTCAGTGAATGCGAGATCACCCGGGTGCGCGAATGCGGCGCGGGACGCAGGCGGATGATCTGCGGGCCCAGAGTGACGGGCCGGTCATACTTGTAATGCGTCAGGTGATGGATGGATGCGTAAATCGCCATGGTCGCGCCTTCTTCGTTCGGTGCGGCCAGATTAGGCGATGGCCCTGACACCACCACCCCTAACGCATGGCAGGCGGGCCCGAAAGCGACGGCAGCGGAGGGGGCGCTTAAAAAATGGGCGGCCGCTGGCCGGCGCCGGGTCCGGCACTCTTCGCCCCGGACGGGGTTTTCCCTTTTGCACTCAAGGCGCTATATCAGGGCGCGTGACAGTTTGCGCAGAAGGGACTGGAATGCGGGAGAAAGCGAAAGCGTTGGTCCTGGCGGTGTTGATCGGCGCGGCGGGGGCCGGGGCTTTCACTGCGCTCGGCGTGCCGGCGGGGGCACTGATCGGAGCGAGCCTTGCGGTGGCACTGGCGGCGGCGGCGAACCTGCCGGTCGACGTGCCGGCCCGGCTGCGCGACGTCGCCTTTTGCGTGATCGGAATCTCACTCGGCTCGGGCATCGACCCCGATATCGGGCACCGGGTGATCGCCTGGGGGCTGAGCCTCGGCTTCCTCGTGCTGTCTCTGATCGTCACGCTGGCCTGCGGCGCGCTCGTGCTGACGCGCGGCTTCGGCTACACACGCGAGACCGCGGTTCTGGCCACAGCCCCGGGCACGATGTCGAACGTGATCGCGCTGGCGCTCGAGGGGCGGGGCGATGTCAACGCGATCATGGTGTTGCAGATCGTGCGGATGCTGGTGCTGGTGGCGCTGGTGCCGCCGCTGGCGACGCTGCTCGACACCGCGCCGGTGGTGCCGGCCGCACGGGCGGCGATGCCGGTTGCGCCTTTCGCCCTGCTGCTGGCGGCGGCCTATGGCCTTGGCTTTCTCGGGCAGCGGCGGGGCGTGCCGGCGGCCTGTCTGCTTGCCGGGCTGGTGCTGAGCGGCGGCGGTCATGCGGCGGGGCTGGTGCAGGGCGCGGCGCCGGCCTGGGCGCTGTTCGCCGGCTTCACCCTGACCGGTGCGACGCTCGGCACCCGGCTGACCTCGGTCGGGCTGGTCGCGATTGTGCGGATGGCGAAGGCGGGGGCTGCGCTCGTTGCCACCACGCTCGCCGTCTCCTTCATCTTCGCGGCGCTGACCTCGGCGGTCACCGGACTGCCGCTCGCCGAGGTCTGGATCGCCTTCGCACCGGGCGGGGTCGAGGCAATGGCAGCGATCGGCCTGTCGCTCGGCTTCGACCCGGCCTATGTCGCGCTCCATCACTTCGTCCGGATCCTGACGCTGATCGTGCTGGTGCCGCTCGCCACCCGGGGAGGGCGGACCGGAGCCTGATCCGGCCGCGTACCGAAACGAAAAAGCGCCGCAAGGGCGGCGCTTTTTTCCGGGCAGCGATGGGGGCGTCTCAGCCGTTCCAGGTGCGGACCTGGCCGCAATCCATGTGCACGAAGTTCGAGCGCATGTACCGGCCGACGCCGCCGGCGTGGCAGGCCGCTGCCGCGGCGTAGATCTGCGGTACCGAGCGCGACTTCAGCCGCAGATCGGCGGCCATGCCTTTCATGTGCAGCGAGTTCTTCGCCACCCCGCGCGAGCGGGCGCGCAGCATCGCGTTGGTCGCCGGCGAGCGATAGCCCGACAGCATCATGTAGGGTTCGCCGGTGTCCATCAGCCGGTGCGAGGCGGCGGCGATGTCGATCGTGCGCGGGTCGATCACGACCTTCTGGTCAGTCCGCCAGTCGCGCATGAAATGGTTGATTTCCTTGAGCGCCTCGGGGACGTACTCGCCCTCGATCCAATAGATCGTGTCGATGCTCTCGCCGGTGCGGCCGGAATACATCTTGATGCGTCGGATATCACCGGCGCCGCGCAGGAAGCCGAAGGCGTTCGATGCGGTCGGCGCGGCCGTGACAGCGGTCGCGGCGAAGGCTGCAAGAAGCCCGCGGCGGGAAAGTGTCGTCATGCTCATATCCAGTTCGCCTGTCCTGTCGTTCGAGGGTGCCGTCATTCGACGTGCGGTTGAGACCTGCCTCCCCCTTACCATGGCACAGTTATGGCACAGCCTCTGTCGCGTTCCAATCGCGGAATCCGGATCAAAAAGCGCAAGGGGGAAAATCGGCAGTTTTCTGCCCAAAATTCTTGCCTGTTGCCCGTCCGTCGCAGTGCTGTGCCTTCGGCGCCGCAGCCGAGGCCGCTTTGTTGCGCAGATCTGGACAGTGCCGGGGTTTTGCAGGACTCTGGGAACATTGATGTTTCAGGGGGAACGGGACAGATGTGGGGTGCGATGCGCGGTGTCGGCGGCGCGGCGCTGCTGGTGGCCTTGATGGCGGGCACGGCGATCGGCGGGACGATGGCGCCAACCGTCACCGACGCGCCGATGATGGATGGCTTCGCGCAAGCGGTGGCCGAGGGCGTGGCGGGTGACGAGAGACTCGCCGCCTTCTATGCCGGGCGCAGCTATGCCCCGATCTGGACCACCGGCGCCGATGCCGACCGCCGCGCGGCGTTTTTTGCCGCGCTCGACAATGCCGGGGCGCATGGCCTGCCGGTCGCGCACTACGATGCCGCGGGACTGCGTGCGCGCTTCGCCTCGATCCGCTCCGAGCGCGAGCGTGGCCTGCTCGAGGCCGACATGTCCCGCACCTGGGCCGCCTATGCGCATGATGTCTCGAACGGCGTGCTCGAACCGAAGAAGATCGATCCGGGGCTGGTGCGCGAGATCCCCCGCCGCGACACCGCCGAGTTGATCGCAGGCTTTGCCGCGGCCGAGGTGCCGGCGCGCTTCCTGCGCGATCTCGCCCCGAACGCGCCGCAATACGCCCAGCTGATGCGCGCACGGCTCAATCTTGCGACGCAGATGACGCAGGGCGGCTGGGGCGCGACGGTGCCGGCGAAGGTGCTGCGCCCGGGCGAAAGCGGGGCGGCGGTGATCGCGCTGCGCCACCGGCTACAGGCGATGGGGTATCTCGGCCGCTCGGCCAGCCCGCGCTATGACGCGGCGCTGCAGAAGGCGGTGCAGCAGTATCAGCTCGACCTCGGTCTCAAGTCCGACGGCGTCGCCGGCGAGGCGACGCTTGCCGAGATCAACCGCAGCCCCGAGGAACGGATGGGCGCGATCCTTGTCGCGATGGAGCGGCTGCGCTGGATGAACGGCATCGACCTTGGCGCGCGCCACATCTGGGTGAACATCACCGATTTCTCCGCCCGCATCGTCGATCACGGCAAGACCACCTTCGAGACGGTGACCGTCGTCGGCCAGAACCAGGCCGACCGCCGCACGCCCGAATTCTCCGATGAGATGGAGATGATGGTGATCAACCCGAGCTGGTCGGTGCCGCGCTCGATCACCGTCAAGGAATATCTGCCGATGATGCAGCGCAACCCGAACGCGGCGGCGCACATCAACCTCGTCGACAGCCGCGGCCGCACCGTGCCGCGCTCGGCGGTGAATTTCGCCGCCTATACCGCAAAGACCTTCCCCTTCGCGATGCGACAGCCGCCATCCGACGGCAATGCGCTCGGCCTGGTGAAGTTCCTGTTCCCGAACCCCTGGAACATCTACCTGCACGACACGCCATCGAAGTCGCTGTTCAGCAAGGACGTGCGCACCTTCAGCCATGGCTGCGTGCGGGTCGGCAAGCCCTTCGAGCTGGCCTATGCGCTGCTTGCGCCGCAGGCGCCCGATCCCGAGGCCTATTTCCAGAGGATCCTCGCCACCGGGCAGGAGACGACGGTTCGGCTGGACACGCCGGTGCCGGTGCATCTGGTCTATTTCACCGCCTGGCCGACGGCGAGCGGGCGGATGGAATATCGCCGTGATGTCTACGGCCGCGATGCGGCGCTCTTTGCCGCGCTCGAGAAGGCAGGGGTGGAATTGCCGGTGCTCCCGAACTAGATCGGGGACGGGCGCTTGCGCCCGCAGGCGATGATTTCGAGGAGGCAAGCATGGCACAGACGGTTGAAACCATTGCGCGGGTACTGAATGCGCGGGCGGAGGGCGATCTGAGCCTGCCGATCGACGGCGCGTCCGAGCCCGCCGCCGCCGGCCCGCGCCAGCTTGCCCTGGCGATGAGCCCGAAATACGCCGATGGTATCCGGGCGGGCGAGGCGCGCGTGGCGCTTCTGTTCGAGGGCGCCGACTGGCGCTCCTACGGGCTTCAGGCCGCGATCTTCGTCGCGCGGCCGCGGCTTGCGATGGCGGGACTGTCGAAGGCCTTCGATCCGGGCCCCGAGATCGCACCCGGCATCCACCCCTCGGCGGTGATCGACGCCAGTGCCGAGATCGGCGAGAATGCGGCGATCGGTCCCTTCGTGATGATCGGGCGCGGCGTGACGATCGGTGCGAACGCCCGGATCGGAGCCCAGGTGGTGATCGCCGAGGGGGCCAGGGTCGGTGCCGACGCGCTGATCCTCTATGGCGCCAAGATCGGCGCGCGGGTGGTGATCGGCGATCGCTTCATCTGTCAGCCCGGTGCGGTGATCGGCGCCGACGGCTTCTCCTTCGTCACGCCGGAGAAATCGGGGGTCGAGGAGATCCGCGAGACGCTCGGCGAACGCGCCCATTTCAACGACCAGCACTGGCACCGCATCCATTCGCTCGGCACCGTCGAGATCGGTGACGATGTCGAACTCGGCGCCAATGCCTGTATCGACCGCGGCACGGTGCGCGCGACCTCGGTCGGGCGCGGCACCAAGATCGACAATCTCGTGCACATCGGCCACAATGTGCAGGTCGGCGAGGATTGCCTGCTGTGCGGTCAGGTCGGCATCGCCGGTTCGACCCGGATCGGCGACCGGGTGGTGCTGGCGGGGCAGGTGGGCGTCTCCGACAACATCTTCATCGGCGATGACGTGATCGCGGGCGGCGCCACCAAGATCCTGTCGAACGCGCCGGCCGGCCGCGTGCTGCTCGGATATCCGGCGATCAACATGAAGACCCATGTCGAGGCCTGGAAAAATATCCGCCGTCTGACGAGATTGTTTGCACAGGTGGCCGAGCTTCGCGAAACTGTTGCAAAGCTGTCCGAGAAGAGGGGCGGAAATTAACGGCAGATGAGGCCAGACGTGCAAGACCAGATCATTTCCATCATCGCCCGCGAGGCGGTGCTCGAGCCTGCGGAGGTGCGCCCCGAGATGACGCTCGAGGAGCTGGGGCTCGACAGCCTCGGTCTCGTCGAGATGATCTTCGCCATCGAGGAGACCTTCGGAGTTTCCGTGCCCTTCAACGCCAACGAGCCGGCGCAGACCGATTTCGACATTTCCTCGGTCGGCGCGATCGTGCGGGCAGTCGAGCGGCTGATCTCCGGGCCTTCGGCGGCGGCGGTTGCCTGAGCCGATGCGGCGCGTTGTCATCACCGGGGCCGGGACGGTCAACGCCCTGGCCCGGGACCTGCCCGGAACCCTTGCGGCCATGGCCGAGGGGCGCACGGGAATCGGGCCGCTCGAACTCGCCGATGTCGAGCGTCTCTCGGTGCAGATCGGGGCGCAGGTGACGGGTTGGGAGCCCGAGGCGCTGTTCGACCGCACGAAGCTTTCCCTCTATGACCGCTTCACGCAATTCGCCCTCGTCGCCGCGGTCGAGGCGATGGCGCAGGCGGGGCTTGCGGCGGTGCCGGGCGATCCGGTCCGCTGGGGCTGCGTGATGGGCACCGCAGGCGGCGGCAACGGCACGGTGAACGACGCCTTCCGCGCCGTCTTTGCCGAGGGCAAGAACCGCGTCCATCCGTTTACCGTGCCGCGGCTGATGAACAACGCCGCCGCCTCGCACATCACCATGGCCTGGGGGCTGATGGGGCCGGCCTTCTCGGTCGCCACCGCCTGTGCGAGTTCGAACCACGCGATCGGTCTCGCATTCCAGATGATCCGCGCCGGCATGGCCGACGGGATGCTGGCGGGCGGCTCGGAAGCAATGCTGACCTTCGGCGGGCTGAAGGCTTGGGAAGGGCTGCGGGTGATGTCGCCCGAGGGCTGTCATCCGTTCAGCCTCGGTCGCACCGGCATGGTGCAGGGCGAGGGCGCCGCCGTCTTCGTGCTCGAGGAATACGAGGCCGCGCGGGCGCGAGGCGCCGAGATCCTCGCCGAGATCCGCGGCTTCGCGATGACCTCGGATGCGGGCGACATCGTCATGCCCTCGGTCGATGGCGCGGCGCGGGCGATGCGCGGCGCGCTTGCCGATGCCGGCATCGCGCCCGGCGAGGTCGGCTACATCAACGCCCATGGCACCGGCACTGCGGCGAACGACCGCACCGAGGCCGCGGCGATCCGCGCGGTCTTTGGTGAGGCACCGCCGCCCGTCTCCTCGACCAAGGCGATGCACGGGCATTGCATCGGCGCGACCGGGGCGATCGAGATGATCGCCTGTCTGCTCGCGTTGCGCGACGGAGTGCTGGCGCCGACTCTCGGTTTTCAGGCGCCCGATCCCGACTGCCCGCTCGACGTGGTGCCGAACGCGGCGCGCAAGGCCGATGTCCCGGTTGCAATGTCGAACGCCTTCGCCTTCGGCGGGCTGAACGCAGTGCTGGTGCTGAGCCGGGGATGAAACGGAAAACGCCTCCCCGAGGGGAGGCGTTTCAAACCCTTGCGGGCCAGCTGCAGACGCAGCTCACTGCTTCTTGGGCTCGACCACGGTGGCGGTGCTGGTCTTCGTCACAGCCTCATAGGCAGCGGTGAAGCCCTTGAGCGAGATCGCCACGGTGACCGGGTGATCGGGCGCAGCGACCGGGACCACCGTCATCGACACCTTGTTGCCCTTCTTGAAGGTGGCAAGTTCCTCGGCAGTCAGGCCGACGCGCGCGAAGCAGCCCACCGGCGCGCAGAAGGTGAAGGGATAGGAGCGCGGCTCGTTGGCGTCGATCTTCAGCACCACGCCCTGCGTCAGCAGCGTCTCGAGCGGGGTCATGATCGTCGCGCCGGCCACGGCCTTGGCGCTGCCGGCCAGAGCCACCAACGAGATGTCGGCGACGTTGTTGCCCTTCTCGTCCTTCAACAGCTGGTACATCTGGCACGGATCGTTGCCGTCCTCGGTGTGGACGCATTGCAGCGACCAGTCATCGAAGGTCTTGGCGATATAGGTCGAGCCGGGGCCATCGGGCTTCTTGTCGGCGGCCGGGGCCTGGGCCGGGGCAGGGGGCTGCGCCGCGGCATCGCCGGCGGCGGGGGCCGTCGCAGCCGGAGCCTCGGCCGCCTGGGGGGGCGTCGCGGCGCCGTCGGTCGCGGTGGCGTCCTGCGCGAAGGCTGCCGGGGCGGCAAGGCCCAGGACCAATGCGATCGCGAGGTGTTTCGTCAGCTCAGTCATTTTTGCCTTCCATGCTGAACAGGTGTCACCGCGCCATTAGCACGCCGGCTCGCGGCTGTCAGCGGGCAAAACTGCGCTGAGGCGGTCCGGGCGGCGGCAGCGCATTACAGTTGCGTGAACAGCGGGTGATGCCGGAGACAGAAGAAAAGGGCCCCGAATGTGGAGCCCTTTTCATTTTTCCCCCTGTCGGACCGGCCGACTTTGTCATTGGGAGGAACGCTAAAACGGAACGAAAATTTCGTCAACAGTCAAATGACGGTTCTGTAAACACCTGTTTTCGTGAAAGAATGCTGCACCGGAACGGCTGCGGCCAGTCCAACGGAGAGAACAGTCCTGACGCGGCCGCAAGTCGCTGCCGGGCAGGTTCGGGCTGGCACCGAGAGGTTAAATTTGTATTCTGCCCGGTAACGATGGTGCGCGCCCCGGCCGGGGCGCTGGCGTGTGAGGGACGGATGACGGGTGTTCTGACCGAGGCGGGGATCTTTGTCGGCGGCGGCGGCGAGGGGCATGCGCAGCCACAGCAGTTGCTGCTGAAATACGGCAACCGGCACGGGCTGGTGGCGGGGGCCACCGGCACCGGCAAGACCGTGACGCTGCAGGTACTGGCCGAGGCCTTCTCGGCCGCCGGCGTGCCGGTCTTCATGGCCGATGTGAAGGGCGATCTGGCCGGCATCGCGATGCCGGGCACGGCCGCGGGCAAGCTGCACGCGGCCTTTGCCGCCCGCGCCGCGACGATCGGCTATGACCTTGCCTATCGCGATTTTCCGGTCACCTTCTGGGATCTCTTCGGCGAGCAGGGGCACCCGGTGCGGACCACGGTCTCGGACATGGGGCCCTTGCTGCTGTCGCGCCTGCTTGGCCTGACCGAGGCGCAGGAGGGGGTGCTGAACATCGCCTTCCACGTCGCCGACAGCGAGGGGCTCGCGCTGCTCGACATGGCGGACCTGCGGGCGATGCTGGTGAATGTGGGCGAGCGCGCCGACGAGCTGTCGCTGCGCTACGGCAATGTCGCGCCGCAATCGGTGGGCGCGATCCAGCGCGCGCTGCTGGTCCTCGAAAACCAGGGTGCGGTGAAATTCTTCGGCGAGCCGGCGCTTGATCTCGCCGACATGATGATCCCGGCGCCCGACGGGCGCGGCCGGGTCAACGTGCTGGCCGCCGACAGGCTGATGGGCAGCCCGCGGCTCTACGCCACCTTCCTGCTCTGGCTGCTGTCGGAACTCTTCGAGCAGCTGCCCGAGGTGGGCGATCCGGAAAAGCCGAAATTCGTCTTCTTCTTCGACGAGGCGCATCTTCTCTTCGACGACGCGCCGAAGGCGCTGGTCGACAAGGTCGAGCAGGTCGCGCGGCTGATCCGCTCGAAGGGGGTGGGGGTCTATTTCGTCACCCAGAACCCGGCGGACGTGCCCGAGGACATCCTCGGGCAGCTTGGCAACCGGGTGCAGCACGCGCTGCGCGCCTTCACTGCCCGCGACCAGAAGGATCTGAAGCGCGCCGCCGAGAACTACCGTGCCAACCCGCGCTTCGACACCGAAGACGCGATCCGCGAGGTCGGCACCGGCGAGGCGGTGACCTCCTTCCTCGAGGCGAAGGGCGTGCCCGGCATGGTCGAGCGCACCCTGGTGCGCCCGCCGCAATCGCGCCTTGGCCCGCTGACGCCCGAGGAGCGCCGCGCGATTCTGGCCGCCTCGCCCTTCGGGCTGAAATACGACAAGGTCATCGACCGCGAGTCGGCCTATGAAATCCTGACCGCGCGCGCGGCCGCCGCCGCACAGGATGCGGCCGAGGCCGAGGAGAAGGCCGCGCAGGACAAGGCCGCGACGGCCGACGCGGCGCGCGAGTTCCGCAATGCCCGCCGCTATGACGGCGGCGGCAGCGACAAGACGGCCAGGACCGCGCCGCGGCGCAACTCCTCCGCCCGCAACGACAGCCTGCTCGAGACCTTCGGCAAGAGCCTGGTGCGCCAGCTTGGCACCAAGGCCGGGCAGCAGATCGTGCGCGGTGTGCTCGGCACGCTGTTTCGCGCCCGCTGATCAGGCGCCGGGACGCGGCAGAAGCCGCGCCTCGGCCATCATCGCGATCAACAACTCGATGTGGCGCGCCAGGCTGTACTGCGCGCCCCCCTCGCGCCGATGCGCCTCGAGCGTCGCCTCTTCGGCAATCAGCGCGCGCAGCGCCGCCTCGGGGGGGGGCGCCTCGGCAAGCCGCATCAGCCGCTTCAGATCGCGCGCGCGGTTGTACTCGCCCTGGCCACAGCGCGCGGCGCGGATCAGCAGACGCGGCCGGCGCAGCGCGGCGATACTGTCGTGAAGGTCGGTCATGGCAGATCCCCCGTGCAAAGACCAGAGTAGCATCACTCAACCTATACGGGTGTTGCGCGAAGCCCCGCAGAACCGCGCGGCCCATATGGAAATCTTTAGAATTTTTAAAGAAATCTGGGGGTCGCCCGAGTTATTAACGAACGGGTAATCAAAGCAACCCACGGTTGTTACCGACGAAACGGCGGCAGGGCGACGGCGCCTGCGCCGCGCCGATCCGGGGGAAGACATGACGACGACCAGCCCGGCCCTGGCACCGCTTCCGGCATGGCTGCCGGACCATGCGCGGCTCTATCTGCGCCATGTCGAGGAGGGGATCCCGCTGCGTGCGCTGGCGCGGGCCGAGGGCTGTCACGCCTCGACGGTGCTGCGCCGCGTGCGCCAGGTCGAGGCGCGCCGGGACGACCCGCTGGTCGACGAGGCGCTGGCGCGGCTCGGGCATGGCTCCGCTTTCGTCGGGACGGCCGTTCATCGAAAGGACGAGACCGAGATGACCGCACCGATCCGCCCTGCGGGCCTGCCCGCGGACGAGGAGCTTGTGGCGCGCGAGGGGCGCCGGATCCTGCGCCGCCTCGCCGAACCCTCGGCGCTGCTGCTCATCGCCGATGACATGGACAAGGCCGTGGTGCTGCGCGGCACGGTCCGTACCGCGGTGACCGAACGCGCGCTGGCCCGGGTCTTCGCGCTGAAGGACTGGATCCAGCTGCACCGCGCCGGCCGGGTGACGAGCTATGAGATCACCGTTGCCGGGCGCGCCGCGCTGAAGCGGATGATCGAGGAGGAGACCCTCGCACGCGGCCTGCCGGGCGGAGAGGCGGCAGGCTCGGTCTTTGCCGGCCAGCATCGCGACTGGGGCGAGCGCGCGGTGCCCGAGGCCACGGGGCAGACGCGGCGGCTGCGCGCCAACCTCGCCGAAAGCCCGCTCGCGGTGCTGGCGCGACGGCGCGACGCGCAGGGGCAGCCCTTTCTCGGCCCGGAGCTGGTCGCGGCGGGCGAGCGGCTGCGCGAGGATTTCGAACTCGCCCAGATCGGCCCGCGTGTGGCACAGAACTGGGAACGGTTTCTCACCTGTGGCGAGCGCGCGGGCTATCGCCCGGATCTCGGCCCGGGCTCCGGCGGCTCCGACCGCGCCCGCGAACGCCTCGCCGCGGCGCTGCGCGACCTCGGCCCGGGGCTCGGCGACATGGTGCTGCGCTGCTGCTGCTTTCTCGAGGGGCTCGAGGCCGCCGAGCGGCGGTTGGGCTGGTCGGCGCGATCGGGCAAGATCGTGCTGCGCATCGCGCTGATGCGGCTCAAGCGCCATTACGACGAGACCTGTGGCGGCACCTCGCCGCTGATCGGCTGAACGGCCCGGAGGCGGGCAGGGGGCGCTGCCCCTCACCCCCGGGATATTTGAGGCAACTGGAAGCCAAAGCCCCTTTGCGCTTTCTCCTTGCCCAAAATACCTCGGGGGTGAATTGGCGTAGCCAAGAGGGGGCAGCGCCCCCTGTCTGTCTCGGCTCAGACGAGCGAGGTCACCCAGAGCACCGTCGCATCCTCATGGCTGACCGACACGAGGTTGTGGCCCATGCTCGCGTCGTAATAGGCGCTGTCGCCGCGCTTGAGCTCCTGCGGCTCGTAGAACTCGGTGTAAAGCCGGACGATGCCGGTGAGGACATAGAGGAATTCCTCGCCGTCATGGCGCACCCAGCCGTGGAATTCCTCGAAGCTGCGCGCCCGGATGCGTGCGCGATAGGGCAGCATCTGCTTGTTGCGCAGCGCATTCGCCAGAAGCTCGTGCTCGTAGGTCGTGGTCAGATGCGCCACGCCCTCGCCCGCGCGGGTCACCGCCATCCGCCCCGTCACCTGCCCCTTCGAGGGCGGGGTGAAGAGCTGCGGCACCGAGATCGCCAGCCCCTCGGCGAGCTTCTTCAGTGCCTCGTAGGTCGGCGACATCTGCCCGTTCTCGATCTTCGAGAGGGTCGAACGGGCGAGCCCCGCCTGCGCCGCCGCCTGTTCGAGCGTCCAGCCGCGGGCCTTGCGCAGCTCGCGCACGCGGGCGGCGAGGTCGACGGGTTCGGGCACCACTTCCTCGCCGCTCTCGCGCGCGATGCGGATGATCTTCGCGTGTTCGATCTCGCCCATGGCGGCCTCCGGCTTGCAACCCCGCTGCACGCGGCGTAGCAGGAAGCCATGCTCTCTGTCCATGCTTCCTCCTTTGCAGACCCCGCGCCCCCGTCCTTCAACATGGCGGCCCATGTGCTGGCGCCCGCGGCCGAGCGCGCCGATCGCTCGGCGCTGCAGATCCTCAGCCCGACCGGGGCCGAGCGCTGGTCCTGGGCGCGGCTCGAGGCGGCGGTGCGCGGCGCGGGCACGGGGTTCCTGAACGCCGGGCTGGTGCCGGGCGACCGGGTGCTGTTGCGGCTTGGCAATACGCCCGAGTTTCCGGTGGCCTATCTCGGCGCCATCGCGGTCGGGCTGGTGCCGGTGCCGACCTCGCCGCAGCTGACGGCGGGCGAGATCACCAAGATGGCGGTGCAGGTCGCCCCGGCGGCGATCGTCGCGGGCGAGGGGATCGCGCTGCCCGAGAGCCCCGCGCGGGTGATCGGCGAGGCCGAGCTGCGCGGCTTCGAGGCGCTCGCCCCCTGTGTCTGGGAGATGGGCGCTCCCGACCGGCTGGCCTATATCGTCTTCACCTCGGGCACCTCGGGCCAGCCACGGGCGGTGATGCATGCGCATCGCGCGATCTGGGCGCGGCGGATGATGCATGCGGGCTGGTACGGGCTGACGCCCGCGGACCGGATCCTGCACGCCGGCGCCTTCAACTGGACCTACACGCTCGGCACCGGGCTGATGGACCCCTGGTCGGTCGGCGCCACCGCGCTGATCCCGGCGCCCGGCGTGCCGGTGCAGGCGCTGCCGTTGTTGCTGCGCCGCTTCGACGCGACGATCTTTGCCGCCGCGCCGGGGGTTTACCGGCAGATGTTGAAACATCACGCGACGATCGACCTACCCCGGCTGCGGCACGGTCTCAGCGCCGGCGAGGCGCTGCCCGCGCTCACCCGGCAGCACTGGCGCGAGGCGACCGGCACCGAGATCTACGAGGCGCTCGGCATGTCGGAATGCTCGACCTTCGTCTCGGGCGCGCCGGGGCATCCGGCGCCCGAGGGCTGTGCGGGCTGGCCGCAGGAGGGGCGCACCCTCGCCGTGCTGGACCCCGAGGGCGTGCCGGTGCCGCGCGGCACCCCCGGCACGCTCGCCGTGCACCGCACCGATCCGGGGCTGTTCCTCGGCTACATGGGCGCACCCGAGGAGACCGCCGCGCGCTTCAGCGCCGATGGGGAGTGGTTCCTCACCGGCGACACGGTGACGATGACCCCGGCCGGTGCGATCCGCTACGAGGGGCGCGCCGATGACATGATGAATGCGGGCGGCTTCCGTGTCAGCCCGCTCGAGGTCGAGGCGGCGATGGCCATCTGCCCGGAGGCGGGGGAAGTCGCGGCCGTCGAGATCCGGGTCAGCGCCGAGGCGAGCGTGATCGCCCTTGCCCATACCGGCGCCGCGACGCCCGGGGCGCTTGCCGCCCATGCCGGCGCCACGCTGGCCCGCTACAAGCAGCCCCGCCTGTTCCGCGCCGTTGCCGAGCTGCCGCGCAACCGCAACGGCAAGATCGACCGCCGCGCCCTGCGCGATGCCTGGCCCAAGGAGCCCGACGCATGATCCCGCTCGACATCTTCGCCGACCCCGTCTGCCCCTGGTGCCTGATCGGCAAGGCCAATCTCGACCGCGCACTCGAGGCGCGGCCGGGCCATCCCTTCGTGCTGGCCTGGCATCCGTTCCGGCTCGATCCGACGATGCCCCCGGGTGGCATGGCGCGCGGCGACTACATGCGCGCGAAGTTCGGGGCCGAGGCCGACACTATCGACATTCCGGTGCTCGAAGCCGCGCGGCGGGCCGGGGTCACGCTGGACCTGACCGCCATCGCCCGGGTGCCGAATACGCTCGATGCGCACCGGCTGCTGCACTGGGCGGGGATCGAGGGGCGGCAGACCCCGGTGATGTCGGCGCTGATGCGCGCCTTCTGGCGCGAGGGGCGCGACATCGGTGCGCCCGAGGTTCTGGCCGGGATCGCCGAGGCCGCGGGGATGGACCGGGCGCTGGTCATGCGGCTCCTTGCCAGCGATGCCGATCGCGACGAGGTGCTTGCCCGCGAGGCCCATGCGCGCGAGCGCGGCATCCGCGCCGTGCCGAGCTTCATCATCGGCAACCAGCACATGGTCGAGGGCGCGCAGCCGGTCGAGACCTGGCTTGCGGTGATCGACGAGCTTGCGGCCGCCCCGCAAGCCGATCCCGAAGCTGAGCACTGACGCACAGCCCCCTGCGCGATCCCGCGCGGCGCGGGGCTGGCATTCCCGCGCAAGGGGGCTATGGTCGGCGCGAACCTGAAAGGCCCCTCCCGTGACCCAGTCCCCTGTTCCCGCACCTGTGCGCACCCTGTCGCTGCCCGAATTCGTGGCGATGCTCGCCTCGCTCACCGCCACCGTCGCCTTCTCGATCGATGCGATGCTGCCCGTGCTGCCCGAGATCGCCGCGACGCTCTCGCCCGGGGACGTGAACCGCGCCCAGCTGGTGCTGACCGTCTTCGTGCTCGGCATGGGGCTTGGCACCTTCTTCGTCGGGCCGATCTCGGACGCGATCGGGCGCAAGCGCACGATCACCGGCGGCATCGTGATCTATGTGGTGGGGGCGCTCGCCGCCGCCTGGTCGCAGAGCCTCGAGATGCTGCTGATCGCGCGTTTCGTGCAGGGGATCGGCGCCTCGGGGCCGCGGATCGTGCCGATGGCGCTGGTGCGCGATCTTTACGCCGGGCGCGAGATGGCGAAGATCACCTCCTTCATCATGATGCTCTTCATCCTGGTGCCGGCGCTGGCGCCGACGATCGGCGGGGCGATCGCCGCGGTCTTCGGCTGGCGCGGCATCTTCGGCGCCTTCCTGGTGTTCGGCGTGCTCGGCGTGCTCTGGGTGAACCTGCGCCAGCCCGAGACCCTGCCGCCCGAGCGTCGCCGCCCCTTCGTGCCGGGCGCGCTGCTCTCGGGCGCGCGCGAGGTGCTGTCGGATCGCGACGTGCGGCTTTACACGGCGATCCTCGCGCTCGGCTTCGGGCAGATGTTCTCGGTGCTGTCCTCCTCGCAGCAGCTCTACGCCGCCTATGGCGTGCACGAGACCTTCCCGCTGTGGTTCGGCGCGGTGGCAATCTTGGCCGGCACCGGCTCGGTCTTCAACGCGCGCTTCGTGATGCGGCTCGGCATGCGGCGGATCGTGCGCGGAGCCTATCTGATGCAGGTGTGCCTCTCGGCGCTGATGCTGGCGGCGCTGCTGGCGGGCCTTGTGACCCCGGCGGGCGGGCTGCTCGCGGTCTTCGCCTGGAACGTGTCGGTGTTCTTCATCGCCGGCCTCACCTTCGGCAACCTGAATGCGCTGGCGATGCAGAAGATGGGGCACCTGGCCGGCATGACCGCCTCGGTCGTCACGGCGCTCTCGACGGTGGGCGCGGTGTCGATCGCGGCCCCGGTCGGGCTGATGTTCGATGGCACGGCGCGGCCGGTGGTGATCGCCACGCTGATCTGCTCGGGCCTTGCCTGGGCGCTGATGGGGCGCACCGACGATCAGATCTGAGAGGCGCGCGCGCTCGTTCCGGCACAGATACGATGGCACGCACTGCGCCAACGCCCCGCTTCCAATTGCCGAAAATATCCCGGGGGTAAATTTTGCCGTCAGGCAAAAGAGGGGGCAGCGCCCCCTGCCTTCGTCTTACTCGTTGTCGCCAAAGCGCGAATCGTCGTCGTACTCATCCTCGCCCTCAGGCACGAACTTCTCCGACAGCAGGATCGAGTGGTTGTCGTGCAGCGGGTCCATGACGACATCCGAGGGCAGCTCGCCCGTCAGCCAGTCACGGATCTCATCGCGGGCCTCGGCCGGGTCCTGCCCGGTCAGCTCGGCGATATAGCTGATGAAGGCGCGCTGGTCACCGTCGATCTCGTCAAGCCGGTCTTCCTCGGCATCGGGCCAGCGGTTCTGGATCGCCTCATAGAAGGCGCTCCAGTTGTCCTGAACATGGTGCCAT
This sequence comes from Paenirhodobacter ferrireducens, assembly GCF_004022265.1. GTDB lineage: Bacteria > Pseudomonadota > Alphaproteobacteria > Rhodobacterales > Rhodobacteraceae > Rhodobacter > Rhodobacter ferrireducens. The sequence continues at coordinate 180,694 of NZ_SAVB01000002.1, read as the reverse complement.
TTCATCTCAGTCTCCTTCCCGGCGCAAACCCTCCCGCGCCCGCCTCAACATTGCGCTTCAACGGGGCGGGAGAAAAGGCCTTTCTCCTGTTTCGATTGTCGCGGAACGGAGCCCGCTCAGAACCAGCTCTGCACCGTCCGGGCACCGCCCGAGACGTCCTCGCCGACACCGGCGACCGTGTTGCACCCGGTCAGGGCGACCGCAAGTGCGGTCAGAAGGATCAGCTTCTTCATTGCTCTGCCTCATACCACCAGACTTCGGGCTGAAAGCCCGGCCAGTCCCCATATAGCGGAAGTCTTTCGGGAAAGTGAAGGTTGCAGTCATGGGCAATGCGGGAGATCGGCGCATACCAGCCGGGGATGACGTAGCGCCCCGCCGTCAGCACCCGGTCGAGGGCGCGCACCGCGGCGGTGAAATCCTCGGGCGTGCGCGCCTCGAGCATGGCACGCACCATCGCCTCGGCGGCGGGGGCGTTCATCCCCATCCAGTTGCGCGAGCCGGGCTCGCCGACCCCGCGTGCGCCCCAATACAGCATCTGCTCGTTGCCCGGGCTGAGCGAGAGGGCGCGGGTGTACCAGGCCATGCCGAAGTCATAGGTGTTGGTGCGCGCCTGATATTGCGCATCGTCGACCGTCGTCACCTTCGGGAAGATGCCGATCCGGCGCAACGCCTCGACATAGATGTCGACGATCGACTGGGTCTCGGCCGCGCCCTGCTGCAGCACGATCTCGAAGCTGAAGGGCGCGCCCGCGGCGTCTTTCAGCACGCCATCCGCACCCACGCTCCAGCCCGCCTCCTCGAGCAGCTTCATTGCCTTGCGGCTGTTCTTGCGGTTCAGTTCGCGGCCGTCCGACACCGGCAGGGCATAGCCCTCGAGCGTGCCGGGCGGCAGGCTTGCGGCAAAGGGGGCCAGCAGTGCCGCGACCTTGCCCTCGGCCGGGCCCGGGCGCATCGCCAGATCCGAATTCGCGAAATAGGAGGTGATACGCGGCTCGCGGCCGCCGTTCAGCGTGGCGTTGATGAATTCGAAATTGAAGACGTCGATCATCGCCTCGCGCACGCGCCAGTCGGCAAAGACCGGCAGGCGGGTGTTCATCACCAGCCCGGAAATCCCCGAGGGCCGCCGGTGCGGGATCTCGGACAGCACCACGCGCCCGTCGCGCACCGCTGGGAAATCGTAGTCGCGCGCCCATTTCGCGGCGTTCGTCTCGCGGAAGGTGTCGGTCTCGCCGCCCTTGAAGGCCTCGAAGACCACGCCGCCGTCGCCGAAGTAATCCCATCGCATCTCGTCGAGATTGAAGCGGCCGCGGTTCAGGGGCAGATCCTTGCCCCACCAGTCGGGGTTGCGGCGCAGCGTGATGAAGCGCCCGGTCTCGACCCGGTCGATGACATAGGGGCCTGAGCCCACCGGCGCGACCTGCGTCGCCTGGGCGAAGTCCTTGCCTTCCCATTGCGCCTTTTCCAGCACCGGCCGCATCCCCATCAGAAGCGCCAGCTCCCGGTCGGGCTCGGTGAAGGTGATGCGCAGGCTGCGCGGGCCGGTCTGCTCGATCGACTTCACCTTGCGCCAGGCGTTCTGATAGCGCGGATGGCCCTCGGTGCCGAGGGTCTGATAGGACCAGATCACATCCTCGACCGTCACCGGCCGGCCGTCCGAGAACCGCGCCTCGGGGCGCAGGGTGAAGGCGACCCAGCTGCGCGCCGCGTCGGTCTCGACGCTTTCGGCGAGGAGGCCATAGAGGGTGAAGGGCTCGTCGATCGAGCGGTCCATCAGCGATTCGGTCACGAAAGTGGCAATCCCCTGCGCCGGCCGCCCCTTGAGGATCCACGGATTGAGCGAATCGAAGCTGCCGGATTCACCGAAACGGATGCGGCCGCCCTTCGGCGCGTCGGGGTTCGCATAGGGCAGGTGGGTGAAACCCGCGGGCAGGGCAGGCGCGCCATACATCGCGATCGCCGGCACGGGCTCGGCTGCGGCCGGCCCTGCAAATACAGGGAGAAAGGCGAGCGCCGCCGCTCCGAGATGGCGGAAAAAGACAGATCGCATCATCGCAACAATCCCCGGTTTGCCTGTATTTTCAGGCGGCAAGCTAACGATGCTGAGACGGGGGCGCAAACTTTTCCCTTGGATTGCAGCGGCATCAGGCTTATAAAGATCTCACTGCTCGATAGGTTTCTTGCCTGTATGAAACCTGCCTCATGACTTGACGCCCGCCTTGCGCGGGCGTCTTTTTCTTTTGCATCAAGGCATTGATGGCGCGATCCGGCTCACGGCATTGTGCGCTTCGGACGTGGACCTTCGTTCGCGCTCCGCTAATCTTTCGGGCATCTCTTTCGGTTTTCAGGAGTTGAACATGAGTCTCAAGGGCAAGACGGCCATCATCACCGGCTCGAATTCCGGTATCGGCCTTGGTGTGGCGCGCGAACTGGCGCGGGCGGGCGCCGATGTGGTGCTGAACTCCTTCACCGACCGCGACGAAGACCACGCGCTTGCCGCCGAGATCGGCCGCGAGTTCGGCGTGACCGGGCGCTACATCAAGGCCGACATGTCGAAGGGCGAGGAGTGCCGTGCCCTGATCGAGCAGGCGGGGGCCTGCGACATCCTGGTGAACAACGCCGGCATCCAGCATGTCGAGCCGATCGACACCTTCCCGGTCGACACCTGGAACCGGATCATCGCGATCAACCTGTCCTCGGCCTTCCACACCACCGCCGCGGCGCTGCCGCTGATGCGCAAGGCGGGCTGGGGCCGGATCGTCAACATCGCCTCGGCGCACGGGCTGACCGCCTCGCCGTTCAAGTCGGCCTATGTCGCGGCCAAGCATGGCGTCGTCGGCTTCACCAAGGTCACCGCGCTCGAGACCGCCGAGGAGCCGATCACCGCGAATGCGATCTGCCCGGGCTATGTGCTGACGCCGCTGGTCGAGGCGCAGATCCCCGACCAGATGAAGGTGCACGACATGGACCGCGAGACGGTGATCCGCGAGGTCATGCTGACGCGCCAGCCCTCGAAGCAGTTCGCCACCGTCGAGCAGCTCGGCGGCACCGCGGTCTTCCTGTGCTCGGAGGCTGCCGCGCAGATCACCGGCACCACGATCTCGGTCGATGGTGGCTGGACCGCCCTCTGATCGCGATCCGTGACGCAAGGTGAGACGGGCCCGGCCCTTCATCTTGCCCTAAATACCTCGGGGGGAGTCTGCGCAGCAGACCGGGGGGCCGCGCCCCCCGGCGACGCATCTCGAAAGGACGACCGATGGAAACGAAGCGGATCAACCTCGCGCTGCAGGGCGGCGGCGCGCATGGGGCCTTCACCTGGGGTGTGCTCGACCGGCTCCTTGACGAGGACTGGCTCGAGATCGCGGCGATCTCGGGCACCTCGGCGGGCGCGCTGAACGGTGCGGCGCTGAAGGCGGGGCTTGGCCGGGCCGAGGGCAAGGCGGGCCGGCGCCATGCGCGCGAGAACCTCGACTGGCTCTGGTCGCAGGTCTCCGAGGTGAACGACCTGCGCCTCGACCGCTGGGTCTCGGCGCTGTTCCCGCAGCCCGAGGCGATCAACCGCTGGATCGAGGCCTTCGCGCCCGCGGCCTGGATGGATCAGCTGACGCGAATGATCTCGCCCTATGACACCGGTCCCTTCTACATCAACCCGCTTGAGCACATCGTCGAGCGCTTCGAATACGAGCATGTCTGTTCCGAGACCGGTCCGGCCTTCTTCGTGGCCGCCACCAACGTGCGCACCGGCAAGATCCGGGTGTTTTCCGGCAAGGAGATCACCGCGAAGGCGATTCTCGCCTCGGCCTGCCTGCCGAACCTGTTCCGCGCGATCGAGTTCTATGACCCGCAGACCGGGCAGGGCGAGGCCTTCTGGGATGGCGGCTTCACCGGCAACCCGCCGCTCTTCCCGCTGTTCGGGCCCGAGCTGCCGCGTGACATCGTGATCGTCAACATCAACCCGCTCTACCGCGAGGGGGTGCCGAAGACGCCCACGGAAATCGACGAGCGGATCAACGAGATCTCGTTCAACTCCTCGCTCTTGCGCGAGCTGCGCGCGATCAGCTTCGTGCGGCGGCTGATCTCGGAAAGCCGGCTCGCCGAAGGGGCGATGAAGGATGTGCTCGTCCACATGGTGGCTGATGACAAGACGATGACCGGGCTTGGTGCGGCGACAAAGGTCACCCCCACCACCGGCACGCTGAAGCGGCTGAAGGCGGCGGGGCAGGTGGCGGCGGAGCGCTTCCTGACCGAGCACGCCGATGCGATCGGTCAGCGCGCCTCGGTCGATCTGGCCGGGCTCTTCGGCTGATCCTTGGCGGGTTTCACCGGCTTCGGCCCCGGATAGACAAGGCCCGCCGAGATAATCAGCTTCGCTGCATCCTCGACCGACATCTCAAGATAGGTGATCTGGCTTTCCGGCACGAAGAGCAGGAAGCCCGAGGTCGGGTTCGGAGTCGTCGGCAGGAAGACCGAGATCAGCGGGTCGTCCTCGCTGCCGTTCGCGGCGATCTCGCCCTTCGAACGGGACGAGACGAAGGCGACCGCCTTCAGCCCCGGGCGCGGGTATTCGACGAGGCAGGCGCGGTCGAACTTGGTCTCGCCCTGAGCGAAGACGGTCTCGGCAATCTGCTTCAGCCCGTTGTAGACCGAGCGCACCACCGGCATCCGGTCGACGAGGCTTTCGCCGAAGCGCAGCACCGAGCGGCCGATGATGTTCTTCGCCAGCCAGCCGACGATGATGGTGAAGACGAGGAAGAACACCACGCCGAAGCCGCGCACGTTCAGCCCGATATATTGCTCGGGCTGGAACTCCTGCGGCACGAAGGGCAGCACCCAGCCATCGACCCAGCCGGCGACCGTCCACATCAGCCACAGCGTCAGCCCGATCGGCGAGATCACCACGAGCCCGGTCAGGAACGAGGCCCGAAGCCCGGCGAAGACGCCCTTCTTGCGGGGGTGGGGCAGGTCGGTCGGCGGCTCGGTCATGGCGGCTCCAGACAGGTGTTCGCCACTACCTAGGCGCGTGCCGCGACCGCCGCAATGGGGGCGCTAACGGAGCGCTACAATTTCCCGTGCGATGGCGCTCGCAAGCCGCGCATTGTTCAGAACAAGGGCGATATTGGCCTCGAGCGAGCGACCTTCGGTCAGCTCGAAGATGCGCTGCAGCAGGAAGGGCGTGACCGCCTTCGCCGCCACGTGCTGCGCCTCGGCCTCGGCGAGGGCGGTCTCGATCACCGGCACGATCACCTCGCGCGCGATCTCGGCCTCGGGCGGGATCGGGTTCGCGACGAGCGCGCCGCCCGCAAGGCCGAGCCGGCCGCGCATCAGATGCGCCGCGGCGATCTCGGCCGCGGTGTCGGCACGCAGCGGCGCCTTCAGCCCCGAGCTGCGCGACCAGAACGCCGGGAAGTCGTCCTGACCATAGGCGATCACCGGCACGCCGTTCGTTTCCAGAACTTCCAGGGTTTTCGGAAGATCCAGAATTGCCTTGGCGCCGGCGGCGACCACGATGACCGGGCTCAGCCCGAGTTCGGCCAGATCGGCCGAGATGTCAAAGCTCGTCTCGGCGCCGCGGTGCACGCCGCCGATGCCGCCGGTGGCAAAGACCGAAATCCCGGCCAGCGCCGCGCAGATCATCGTTGCGGCGACGGTGGTCGCGCCGGTCGCGTTCGCGGCAAGGCAGACGGCCAGATCGGCGCGGCTGACCTTCATCACCCCGGTCGCCTGCGCCAGCCGGTCGAGCTCGGCATCCGTGAGCCCGATATGGATATGCCCGCCCATCACCGCGATCGTGGCCGGCGTCGCCCCATGGGCGCGGATCTCGGCCTCGACCCGGCGCGCGGTCTCGACGTTCTGCGGGAAGGGCATCCCGTGGGTGATGATCGTCGATTCGAGCGCGACGACGGGCCGGCCGGCATCGAGCGCAGCGCGGACCTCGGGGGCGAAGGTGAGGGGGGCGGTCATGTGGCGATGTCTCCCGAAACATAGCGCGCGGCGGCCTCGAGGGCGCGCGCAAGCGCCGCCTCGCGGCCGAGCCCGGCGCGTTCTGCCACCAGATGGGCGGCCATGAAAGTGTCGCCCGCGCCGGTGACGCGGGTGACGAGAACGGTGGGCGGGGCGCGGCAGATCACCTCGGCACCGCGCGTGCCATCGGCGGCCGCGCGGCCGCCATCGGTCACGAGCACATGGGCGGCGCCGCGGGCGAGCAGCCCCTCGGCCGCGGCCGTGGCATCGGGGAAGTCGGTTCCGCACAGGATGCCGGCCTCTTCGAGGTTCACATAGAGCGTCGCGCCCGGATGGGCGAGAAGCGGGGTCAGCCGGGCGGCCTTGCCCGGGCTTGCCGGTGCGACGCGCAGGTCGGCCCGGGCAAAGAGCGGCGAGCGCGCGATCTCGGCCAGCAGCGCCTCGGTCAGGTTGCCATCCAGCGCGACAGGGCCGTTCCAGGGCGCGTGCGGGGTGCCCAGCCGGCCGTCCGCCAGCGGGCGCAGGATCTTGTCGCCCGCCGCCTCGAGCGAATGGGCATCGGCCACCGCCGCCACCAGCCCGTTTGCCCCCTCGATCGCCATATAGCGGTCTGTGGGCAGGTCATCCGAGCGATAGAGAAAGCGGCAGTCAATGCCATGCAGCTCGGCCGCGCCGATCAGTTCGGTGCCCTGCGGGTCGCGCCCGATCGCGGTCAGGATCGCCGGGCGCAGGCCGAAGCGGGTGAGGGTCATCGCGATGTTCATCGCGACGCCGCCGGGCAGGCGGATGATCCGCCCGGGCACGTCGGCGCCCGGCCGCATATGCAGCGGCGCGCGGCCGATGATGTCCCACAGCACGGAGCCGATGCACAGAATGTCGGGTGTCTTGTCCATGGCTCTTGGTGCCCCGACGGGGCGCGCGACGCAAGAGGGAGAGGGGGCGCCATGCCCCCGTCCTGCGGCCTCCGCCCGGAGGATTTCAGCCAGGAAAAGGAGAGGGAGGGCTTTTCCTGGCGAAAATACTCCCGCCGGAGGCATCCGCCGCTTGCCAGCCGGAGCGGGGCCGGCTATATGGCGCGCACTTCACAGGCGGAGGCGGGCCTTCCGGGGGAGACATCCCCGGCGGTCCACCGGTTGGGAGAGATCCCTGATCCTCCGCCAAGGCGCAAACCGGAAAGGAAATGGAACATGGCGCTTCCCGATTTCTCGATGCGTCAGCTGCTCGAAGCTGGCGTTCACTATGGCCACCAGACGCAACGCTGGAACCCGCGCATGGCGGAGTTCATCTATGGCGAGCGCAATGGCATCCACATCATCGACCTGACCCAGACCGTGCCGATGCTCGACGCGGCGCTGCAGGTGGTGCGTGACACCGTCGCCAAGGGTGGCCGCGTGCTCTTCGTCGGCACCAAGCGTCAGGCCTCGAAGGCCGTCGCCGATGCCGCCGAGAAATGCGCGCAGTACTACATGAACCACCGCTGGCTCGGTGGTACGCTGACCAACTGGAAGACCGTCTCCCAGTCGATCCAGCGTCTGAAGAACATCGACGAGGTTCTGGCCTCGGGCGCCGAAGGGCTGACCAAGAAGGAACGCCTGCACATGGAACGCGAGCAGACGAAGCTTCAGGCTTCGCTCGGCGGCATCCGTGAAATGGGCGGCCTGCCGGATCTGCTCTTCGTCATCGACGTGTCGAAGGAAGACCTCGCCATCCTCGAAGCGCAGAAGCTGGGCATCCCGGTCGTGGCCGTGGTCGACACCAACTGCTCGCCGAAGGGTGTGGACTACATCATCCCGGGCAACGATGACGCGGCGCGCGCCATCGCGCTCTACTGCGACCTCGTCTCGCGCGCGGCCCTCGACGGCATGACCGCGCAGATGGGCGCCGCGGGCGTCGACCTCGGGGCGCTGGAAGAAGCGCCGGTCGAGGAAGAAGTCGGGGCCTGAGACCTCACCCGACGGGGCCGGCGAGACCGCCTGGCCCCGTCATGTCATTCCGCTGACATGACGGCGTGGTTCAACCGCGCCGAGATTCCAAAAGATTTCGAGGAGGCCGAGATGGCGATCACCGCAGCGATGGTGAAGGAACTGCGCGAGACGACCGGCGCAGGCATGATGGACGCGAAGAAGGCGCTGACCGAGACCGACGGCGACATGGAAGCCGCGATCGACTGGCTGCGCACCAAGGGCCTGGCGAAGGCTGCGAAGAAGGCTGACCGCGTTGCGGCCGAGGGCCTCGTCGGCGTGGCCGTCGACGGCGGCAAGGGCGTCGCGGTCGAGCTGAACTCGGAAACCGACTTCGTCGCCAAGAACGCCGACTTCCAGAAGCTCGTCTCGGACATCGCGACCGCCGCGCTGACCGCTGCCGACGTCGAGGGCCTGAAAGTCGCCGAAGTCAACGGCAAGCCGGTTTCGGAAGCGATCAACGGCGCCATCGCCGTGATCGGCGAGAACATGACCCTGCGCCGCATGGCCAAGGTCGAGGGCGACGTCGTCGTCTCCTACGTGCACAACGCCGCCGCTCCCGGCATGGGCAAGATCGGCGTTCTCGTGGCGCTGAAGGGCTCGGACAACGGCATCGGCAAGCAGATCGCGATGCACATCGCCGCGACCGCGCCGGCCTCGCTGGATGAGGCCTCGCTCGATCCGGCCGTGCTGCAGCGCGAGCTGGAGGTGCAGACTGCCAAGGCGCTCGAAGAGAACGCGACCTCGGCGAAGCCGAAGCCCGAGCAGGTGATCCACAACAACATCATCCCGGGCCGGATGAAGAAGTTCCTGGAAGAGAACACCCTTCTCAACCAGAAGTTCGTCATCAACCCGGATCTGACCGTGGCGCAGGCCGCCAAGGACGCCGGTGTCGAGATCATCGCCTACGAGCGCATCGCCGTCGGCGAAGGCATCGAGAAGAAGGAAGAGGATTTCGCCGCTGAGGTCGCCAAGACCATGGCCGGCGCCTGATCCGACCTTTCGGAAGATCGAGCAACGCCGTCCCTCCGGGGCGGCGTTTGCTTTTGTGCGGTCGGGAAAGACAGCCCGCATGCGGGGATACCGGTTCACGCTGCGTGAAATGCACGGGCGCTCCGGGCGTCTGCTGGCGTTTCTGCAGAAATGAGAACGGCCCGGACGTGGTGAGAATGCACCTGCCCGAGCCGCAACCGGAAAACCGGCTGGAGCTTTCGCCGGCAATATACCCGGCCCTTGCCCCTGTTCCTGGCCGAAGCCACCACTCACGGAACGGTGACATGAAAGCCGAATGCAGAGATTCCCGCCAGTCCGGTTTTCCTTACTTAAAGGAAAAATTATCACCGTTGCCTGCGGAGGACCGGCTCGCGCCGTCAATGTAGGAGCGGTTGAAGAAGATCTGCCGCTGCAGCGAGGCTTTCAGCACCGCCTGCGCCGTGGTCTCGACATCGAGCGCCTCGCGCGCGAGCCGCAGATGCTTTTCCACCGTCGCAATCGTCAACCCCATCAGCATCGCGATATCGGCCGTGGTCTTGCCATCGGCCACCCATTCCAGCACCTCGCGCTGGCGTCGCGTCAGCGCCCGGTGCGCGGTGACGAAGGGCATGGTCGAGATCCGCAGATGGGTGATCGCGTTCACCACCATCAGCTCGCGGCCATGGCGCTCCCAGATCTCGTCGACATCGCTTTGCCGCAGGCCGGGTTCGGCGCACAGGCCGATACCGGCGCGGGCCCGACTCGATCCGTCGATGAACGAGATAGAATAGCCCGCATGCACCCCGTGCCGGTGATTGACGTCGAGCACATGCAGTTCCGGCGGCGTCAGCAGGCCGGCGCGCACGCGCTCTTCGACCCAGCTCCAGGAGCAGGCACCGACATTCTCGGCGGTCCAGCGCACCATCGGCGCATGCATGAACAGCCCGCCGCGCAGGAATTCATTCAGGTAGGGCTCATCATGGTTCGACAGGATCAGCGTGTCCTCAAGCCGGCCAAGCCCGGCCCCGGTGCGGAAAGGGGTGAAGGCATAGATCAGCCGGTCGAAACCGTATTGAGACATAAGCTCGCAATGGAGCTCCCAAAGCTTATCAATATCCTGAAGAGAAAGAAGTTTTTCGAGATGATTTATCATCTGTTTCCCAATTCGCGGGACCCGTGGCGCCGTGAGCGCACGATTGGTCGCAGCGACGATATTGGCATGGGGGAGAGTTACGGCGCAACCCTTGTCGCACTCTGGGAAACAATCGCGCCGCCCCGGAAGCTCAGCGCGCGGTTTCGCAGCGCGGCTGCGCCAGTGTCTCGCGGGTGAGCGCCGGGGCAAGTGCGTTCATCGCGTCGAATTGGGTCAGGAAAACCTGACCGCCAAGCGCACCGAGCAGGCCCGAGCGCAGCAGCCGGTCCATCACCGGGCCCTTCACCTCGCTCAGGTGCAGGCAGACGCCGGCATCCTTGAGCCGCACGTTCACCGCTTCGAGCGCCTCGAGCGCCGAGGCGTCGATGGCGTTGATCGCCGGGCAGTTCAGCACCAGATGGCGAATCTCCGGGTCGGCGGCAACGGCGTCGTAGATCACGTCCTCGAGGAAGCGGGCATTGGCAAACCACAGGCTCTCGTCGATGCGGATCGACAACACCTCGGGCGCCAGCACGACGCGGTGGCGGCGGACATTGCGGAAATGCTCGGTTCCCGGAACCTGGCCGATCACGGCGTAATGCGGTCGCGACGAACGCCAGAGATGCAGCCCGATCGACAGCACGACCCCGGTGGCGATGCCGGTCTCGACGCCCTCGATCAGGGTGACGACGATCGTCGCGAGCATCGCGATGCCGTCGCTGCGGCTGTAGCGCCAGACCCGGCCGAGCGCACGCAGGTCGATGAGCGAGGCGAGGGCGACGAAGATCGTGGCGGCCAGCGTCGCCTTCGGCAGATGGAAGAGCGCGGGCGTCAGCAGCAGCGTGGCCAGCGCCATGCCGAGGGCGGTGAAGGCGCCGGCGGCCGGGGTCGCGGCGCCGGCGTCGAAATTCACCACCGAGCGGGCGAAACCGCCCGAGATCGGCATGCCGCCCGAGAAGGCCGAGGCGAGGTTGATGCCGCCTTGCGCGATCAGCTCCTGGTCCGGGTCGATGCGCTGGCGCCGTTTCGCGGCGAGGGTCTGGGAGACCGAGATCGTCTCGACATAGCCGATGATGGTGATCAGCAGCGCGGGGAGCGCCAGCTCGCGCCAGAGCGCGAGGTCGAGCGGCGGCAGGGCGAGGCCCGGCAGGCCCTGCGGCACATGGCCGACGACGGCAAGGTCATAGCGCTCGAGGTCGAAGGCCCAGGTCGCCGCGGTGCTGCCGGCAACGGCGACCAGGGGCGCTGCCCGCGACAGCACACCGGCCAGCCGCGGGGACAGGCCGCGTGCCTCAAGAAATGGCTTCAAGTATTTGCGTGCCCAGTACAAAAAGCCAAGCACCAGCACCGAGACCAGCACCGTCACCGGCTTGATCCCGGGAAGGTTCTCGACCAGGCCCAGAAGCATCGGCGGCAGTGTCTTGCCCTCGACGCCGACGCCGAGGAAATGCTTGATCTGCCCGGCGGCGATCAGGATGCCGGTCGCCGAGATGAAGCCCGAGATCACCGGATGGCTGAGGAAGGCGGCGATGAAGCCAAGCCGCAAAAGCCCCATGGCCACGAAGATCAGCCCGGAGAGGAAGGCAAGCGCCACCGCCGCGCCCAGATATTCGGGGGTGCCGCGGGCGGCAAGCCCGCCGACGGCGGTCGCGGTCATCAGCGAGATGATGGCGACCGGGCCCACGGCGAGCGTGCGCGAGGTGCCCAGAAGCGCATAGCCGAGAAGCGGCGCGATCGAGGCATAAAGCCCGACCTGCGCCGGCAGACCCGCCAGCAGCGCATAGGCCAGCGCCTGCGGGATCAGCATGATGGTGACGATCAGCGCCGCCACCAGATCTGCCTCAAACGTCGCGCGGCCGTAGTCGCGCCCCCATGTCAGGATCGGAAAATATCTTTTCAGCATGGGGGCTTGCGGTTCATTCTTTAACGCCTTTCAGCGTGCATCCGGAGCAGGGGCGCAAGCCCCGTATGGTCATAGCCAGCCTCGGCCGCGAGGGTAACGATCTCGTCCACCGGGCGCGTGCCCGCCTGCGACATCGCCCACAGGTGCGACGAGCGCGTGCCCGACCGACACCAGGCCAGAACCGGCGTCTCGATCGCTTCCATCGCCGCCTCGAACTCGGCGACCAGCTCGGGCGTCATCGCGCCCGGGTAATAGGGCAGGTAGTGGAAGGCGAGCCCGTGCTCGGCCGCCGCCGCCGCCATCGCCGCGCTGTCGAGCGCGTCGCCGGCCTCTTCGTCGGGGCGGTTGTCGATCAGCGTGCGGAAACCCATCCGCGCCGCCTCGGCGACATCCTCGGGGGTGATCTGCGGCGCCACCGCGAATTCCGGTGTGATCTGCCGAACGTCCATCTGTCTCTCCTGCTCGACCGGGGATGCCGGCCGGGTCAGAGCCCGTTCACCGGCACCTTCAGATAGGTCCTGCCGTCGTCCTCTGGGGGCGGCATCTGACCGGCGCGCATGTTGACCTGCAAAGACGGGATGATCAAGCGCGGCATCGACAAGGTGGCATCGCGTGCCTCGCGCATCTTGACGAAATCCTCGCGCGAGGTGCCGCCGCCGATGTGGACGTTGCGCGCCTTCTCCTCGGCGACCGTCGTCTCCCAGGCATAGCTGTCGCGGCCCGGCGCCTTGTAGTCATGGGCGACGAAGATCCGGGTCGCGTCGGGCAGGGTGAGGATCTTCTGGATCGAGGCATAGAGCGCATCGGCCGATCCGCCCGGAAAGTCGCAGCGCGCCGTGCCGTAATCGGGCATGAAGAGGGTGTCGCCGACGAAGGCCGCATCGCCGATGACATAGGTCAGGCAGGCCGGCGTGTGGCCCGGGGTGTGCAGCACATGGCCCTCGAGCGCGCCGATGGCGAAGCGGTCGCCCTCGACGAAGAGCTTGTCGAATTGCGAGCCGTCGCGCTGGAACTCGGTTCCCTCGTTGAAGATCTTGCCGAAGGTGTTCTGCACCACGGTGATGCGGTCGCCGATGCCGATCTTGCCGCCAAGGCGTTCCTGGATATAGGGCGCCGCCGACAGGTGATCGGCGTGGACATGGGTTTCGAGGATCCACTCGACGCGCAGCCCCTCGGCGCGGATCCAGTCGATCACCGCATCGGCGGAGCGGGTGTCGGTGCGGCCCGAGGCGTAATCGAAGTCGAGCACGGAATCGATCACCGCGCAGACGTCGCCGCCCGGATCACGAACCACGAAGGTGGCGGTGTTGGTGGCCTCGTCGAAGAAAGGCTTCACCGCAGGGTTCACGCTCTCGCTCATCGTATCCTCCTGATTCCGCCAGATATAGGCTGTCTGAAACATATCGCAAGCGGCGAATGTGTCAGGGGGACGCGAGGTCAGCCTGCCAGGGCCAATGCGCGACGATGCCGGGTAGCATGGCGAAGTCGGAAAAGGCGATGGCATGGGGCAGGGCGCTGACCGGGGCCTTGCGATAGCCCTCGGTGAACAGCAGGAAGGGCAGGCCAGCACGCTGTGCGGTTTCGGCATCGACCTCGCTGTCACCGACATAGAGCGCGCGGCCGCCGCCCAGCATCTGATGCGCCTTCAGAAGCGGCGCGGGGTCGGGCTTGCGCGCGGGCAGGCTGTCGCCGCCGATGATCGTGGCGAAGAGCGGCTCGATCTCGAAATGGCGCAGCACCGCCGAGGTCGGGGCAAGCGGCTTGTTGGTGCAGATCGCCAGCGGATGGCCCGCGGCGCGGAAGGCGGTCAGCGCCTCGCGCACGCCCGGGAACAGCGCGGTCAGCCCGACGGCGCCCTCGTAGCGGGCGCTGAACTCGGCGGTGATCCGGGCCTGGAGGACTTCATCCCCGCCCGCGCCCGAGGCCTCGAGCAGGCAGTGCACCAGATGCGGCACGCCGCGGCCGATGAAGCCGCGCACCTGCATCAGCGTGAGCGGCGCAAAGCCGTTCTCGGCCAGCACCTCGTTCGAGGCGGCGTGGATATCGGGCACGGAATCGATCAGCGTGCCGTCGAGGTCGAAGATCAGGGCGGGCAGGGTCATCAGGCGTCCTTCCACTTGATCGAGCAGCCCATCGAGGCGACCTGCTCGGCCGGGCCTTTTCCGGTTGCGGCGACCTGCAGCATCGCCTCGTAAAGCTCGCGCCTGGCGTCCGCGGGGCCGGCGGTGCGGCCCGAGGCATCGAGCCGGCCGCGATACTGCAGCTCATCCGCGGCATTGAACCCGAAGAAGTCCGGTGTGCAGGCCGCGCCGTAAGCCTTTGCCACCTCTTGCGTTTCGTCAAAGAGGTAGGGGAAGGGGAAGGCCCGGTCCCGGGCCAGCCGCACCATGTTCTCGAAGCTGTCCTCGGGATATGTGGCGACATCATTCGCCGAGATCGCGGCAACGCCGATCCCGGCCTCGATCAGCGCCGCACCGTCGCGCAGGATCCGGTCGAGCACCGATTGCACATAGGGGCAATGGTTGCAGATGAACATGATAAGCGTGCCCTTCGGCCCGCGGATCGCCTCAAACGACCAGTCGCGACCGTCGGTGCCGGGCAGGGTGAAGCCGGGCGCCTTCCAACCGAAATCGCAAACCGGGGGGGTGACCGCCATCCGAACCTCCTGCACTCAAGGACGCCCGCACAGTAGCGCAAGCACGCCCCGAGGCAAGGCGCCGCGCGGTCGCGGGCGGCAAAAGAAAACCCGCGGCACATCAGATATGCGCCGCAGGCCCTTGAAGAGACGTGTTTTCCCTTAGCGGGCGGCTTCTGCCGCGGCGCGGATTGCGCGGATGTTCGCGCCATAGGGTTCGGGGTTCTCGACCGAGCCGCCCTTGAACACCGCCGAGCCCGCGACCAGCACATCGGCGCCCGCCGCCGCCATCAGCGGCGCGGTTTCCGGGGTGATGCCGCCGTCGATCTCGATATGGATCGGGCGGTCGCCGATCTTCGCGCGCAGCGTCTTCACCTTGTCGATCTGGCTGTGGATGAACTTCTGCCCGCCAAAGCCCGGGTTCACCGTCATCACGCAGACGAGGTCGATCATGTCGAGCAGATACTCGACGCCATCGAGCCCGCTGCCCGGGTTGATCGCGAGGCCCGCCTTGCAGCCCGCACCGCGGATCGCCTGCAGAGTGCGGTGGACATGCGGCCCTGCCTCGAGATGGGCCGAGATCACGTCGGCGCCAGCCTCGGCAAAGGCGTCGATATAGGGATCGACCGGCGAGATCATCAGGTGCACGTCCATCACCGTCTTGATATGCGGCCGGATCGCCTTCACCAGCGGCGGGCCGAAGGTCAGGTTCGGCACAAAATGCCCGTCCATCACGTCGACATGGACCCAGTCGGCACCCTGCGCCTCGATCGCGCGGATCTCCTGTCCGAAGTTGGCGAAATCGGCGGAAAGAATCGACGGCGCGATCTTGATGGAGCGGTCAAAGCTGGTCATGGTATCCTCGGGGCAGGGGGCGCGGACGGATTTCCCCGTCTAGCCAAGGCGTTCAAGGGTAAAGCTGAAGCGCCGCCCAAGGCGGTGTCCAGGGGCGGCGCTCAGGGTCTTGCGGGGCTTGTGCCACGGGAGCGCCCCGCGGCGCAAGTCTCAGGGCATCAGGTGCTCGTCGGGCATCACCGCGGCGGTCTCGGGCGAGTCATAATAATGCGCGATGCGCTTCACCTTGGGCGCGGTGCCAAAGACGAAGGGCGTGCGCGCATGCAGGCTGTCGGGCGCCTGGTCGAGGATCGGGTGCACGCCGTCGGTCGCCCGGCCACCGGCCTGTTCGATGACGAAGGCGATCGGCGCGCATTCGTAGACGTGGCGCAGACGGCCACGCTCATAACCCTTGCGGCTGTCGCCCGGATAGAGGAACACGCCGCCGCGGCGCAGGATGCGGTGGGTTTCAGCGACCAGCGAGGCGATCCAGCGCATGTTGAAGTTGCGCCCGCGCGGGCCTTCCTCGCCGGCGATCAGGTCGTCGACATAGGCGCGGATCGGCGCCGGCCAGTGCCGCTTGTTCGAGGCGTTGATGGCGAATTCCGAGGTATCCTTGGGGATCGGCGCGAAATCCGGCTGACGTTCGAAGCGGCCGGTGTCGGGATCGAGGATCCAGTGGTGCACGCCGTCGCCGAAGGTCGCGACCAGCGCGCATTGCGGCCCGAAGATCATGTAGCCACCGGCGATCTGCTCGCGCGCCGGGCGCAGGAAGCTCGCCTCGGGCGTCGCGGCTGCCGGGAAGATCGAGAAGATCGTGCCGATCGAGACGTTGACGTCGATGTTCGACGAACCGTCGAGCGGGTCGACGGCGAGCGCCAGCGTGCCCGGGCCGAGGGTCAGGATCTCGTCTTCTTCTTCCGAGGCGTAGAAGGCCACGGCAGAGCCCTTGAGCGCCTCCATGTAGGCGGCGTCGGCCATCACGTCGAGCGCCTTCTGGCCGTCGCCGCCGGCATTGGTGCCGCGGGCTGCGGCCAGGTCCTGGTCGATGCCGTTGCGGGCGATCAGTCGTTGCAGCCGGGCCCCGACAATGCTGAGCCGCTGCATCACATCGGCGAGTTCAGGCGCGAGCGCCAGACCGTCGAGATCGAGTGACATGGAATCCTCCTTGCGCGATAGGTCGCGTGCGCGTCCTGATTTGCACCCGGCGCGCGAAAGATTCAATCGCCAAGGAATTGAAAACACGGCCTTGGCATCGTTTCGCGGGCAGATCTGCCGGGGACCGGCCAAAACTGGCCCGGATGGCGTTCTAAATTTACATAATACCAATTATTGGCCAATTGGACGCGTCACAAAAACGGCCCCTGCGACGGGCTCAGCCGCGGCGCTGACGGCCGAACAGAACCGTCGCCAGTTCCGACGGCGGGATCGGTTTCGCCATGATCTGCGCCCCCATAGCCGTTGCCCGGCGTTGCAGCGCCTCGCTGCGGTCGGCGGTGACGATCCGCGCCGGCACATCGCCCAGCCGGGCCCGCAGCCCGCTCAGGCAGTCGAGCCCGTCGATCCCGTCGCCAAGCTGGAAGTCGATCAGGCAGACGTCCGGCTCGACCCCGGTCGCGTCGATCAGCTCGAGCGCCTCTTCGCCGCTCGCCACATCCAGCACCGTCACCCCCCATTTCTCCAAAAGCTGGACCATCGCACCAGCCAGCGCCGCGTCGTTCTCGACCAGCAGCACGAGCAGATCGCGCGTCTCGGCGCCCCGCATCTCGACCGGTGCCGGTCCCTCGGGCCGCGGCACCGGGCCCGCCACCGGCTGCAGCCCGACGCTGAAGGTCGAGCCGCAGCCCAGTGCCGAGCGCAGGCCGAGCGGATGGCCCAGCACCGCCGCCGCGCGCTCGACGATGGCCAGGCCAAGCCCCATCCCCTCGGAGGCCGAGGCATGGGCGTTCAACCGATGGAATTCGCGAAAGATCAGCTCCTGATCCTCCTCGGCAATGCCCGTGCCGCTGTCGCGCACCTCGACGCGCAGCATCGTGCCGCGCCGGCGCGTCAGCACCGCGACGCGGCCGCTCTCGGTATAGCGGATCGCGTTCGAGATCAGGTTCTGCAGGATCCGCCGCAGATAGGCCCGGTCGGAGATCACCACGGCCTCGGTCGGCCGGATCGCCAGATCGATCCCCTTCAGCGCGGCGATCGGGGCGAATTCGTCGGCGAGTGCGCGGAACATCGGGCCGAGTGCCACCGGTGCCATGTCGACCGCGACCCGGCCCGATTCCAGGCGCGAGATGTCGAGAAGCGCGCCAAGGATGCCCTCGACCGACAGAAGCGCGTTCTGCGCCTTTTCCAGCGTGCCGCGCGCCGTCGGGCTGATCGCGTCATCGCCAAGCGAGGTCAGATAGAGCTTGGCCGCCGAGAGCGGCTGCAACAGGTCGTGGCTGGCCGCCGCGACGAAGCGCGAGCGCGAGGCATTCGCCCGCTCGGCCCGTTCGAGCGCATCCTCGAGCTCGAGCGTGCGCTCGGCCACCCGTGCCTCGAGCGTCTCGTTCGCGCGCTCGAGTGCGGCCAGCGCCGATCGTTCCGCGGTGACATCGGCGAGCGAGATCACGAAGCCGCCGTCGGGCAGCTCCTGCGCGAAGATCTCGTAGATCTGCCCGCCCTCGTGGCGCACCTCCATCTGGAAATGGTCGCGCCGGCGCGCGCGGCGCACCCAGTCGGCCAGCCGATAGGCGCTGAGCCCGTTCGGGAAGATGAACTGGTTGCGCACCTGTTCGAGCAGCGTGTCGAAATGCATCCCCGCGCGCAGCCGGTTGCGCGGCAGGGTCAGGAAATCGGCCATCTTCCCGTTCCAGCCCAGCAGATGCAGCCGCGCGTCGAAGATGCACACGCCGAGGTTCAGGTGTTCAAGCGTGGCGCGCAAGACCGCCGCCTGATCGTCGAGCATCCGCCCCCGCTCGCGCCGCTCGGCGCGGATCAGGTCGGTGACCTCGGTCTGCAGGATCACCGTGCCGCCGTCCTGGGTGCGGTGTTCCGAGACCTGCACCCAGCGATCCTCGCCCATTCTCTGGGTCAGGATGAAATGGTGCTGCTCGTGGCGCAGCTGGCGCATCTCGATCCAGGTCTCGGGCGTCATGCCCTCGGCCAGGCCGAGATGGCGTGAACGCGCCACGGTGCGCAGATAGTCCAAGAAATGCAGCCCCGGCATCAGCTGATCGCGGATGTCGGGCAAAAGCGCATTGAAGCGCGTGTTGCACATCACCAGGATTTCGTTGCTGTCGAAGAGCGCAAAGCCCTCGTGCAGCGTCTCGACCGCGGCGGCGAGGTTCTGCCGCGTCGTCGCGGTCTCGCGATTGGCATCGGCGAGCCGCGCGTTCGAGGCGTTGAGCAGGTCGAGCGCGCGTTCGAGGTCGCGGGTGCGCTCGCGCACCTGTTCCTCCAGCATCGCGGCGCGCTGGAACTGGGCAAAGCCGGTGCCGCGGTCCTCGGTCATCTCTTCGGCATGACGGATCAGCGCGCCGGCGATGGTCAGCAGCTTTTCGTTCTGCCGCGCCAGGCTGTCAGCCGGATCAACCAGCGAGAGCGCCAGATCGGCGTCCATCCCCTGCCCGCTCATCGCCGCTCTCCGGGCGGGAAGAAGGCGAGGCCGGTCATCGTCTGGTTCACATGCATTGCGCCGATCTGTTCGCCATAGGTCGAGAAGCCGGTGACATGGTGCCGCGCGAGCGTTTCCGAGACCGCCCGCACCCGCTGCCGCGCCGTCGCCTCGATCCGGCGGAAGATGCAGTCGAAGCCGAGGATCGCCGAGGGCGCGCCGTCGCGGGCCAGCGCCGCCAGCTCGCGGTCGAGGTGCTCGGCGATGTCGGTGGGCTCGGCGAGCGTCAGCACCAGCCCCTCGGCGATCGCAGCAAAGAAGATCAGCGCGCCGTCGGGGCCCACCGACTGGATCGCGCGCACATGGTGGCGCCCGCCCGCCCGCACCAGCACCGGGTGCGAGGCGAAGACGAAGGGCGACAGCTGTTCGGGCGCAAGGCCCAGCAGGCGCGCGTATTCCCGCGCCGCGGGCTCGTCGTTGATCCGGGTGACGACGCGGCGCGCCGGATCGGCGCCGGTCACCACCATCCGCCGCCCGGTCGGCTGCAGGTGATCGAGCGAGAACGGCTGCACCGCGCAGGACGAGCGCACCAGGCTGAGCACTGCGGCATTGCCAAGCACCCTGCCCCGCGCGCAGATCTCGGTGCGGCGGAAGTCGCCGCCATCGCCCGCCGAACCGCCGACGATCGGCACCGCACCAAGGGCGCCCGACAGCTGTGCCACCAGCCGGTCTTCCTCGCCCGAGAGCCCGTCGACAAGCAGCACGGCGAATTCGTGGATCGCCGCGCCCGCACGCCGGCCCAGCCCCTGACGGGCGCGCAGCACCTCACCGATCAGCGCCTTCGGGTCGAGCCTGTCGAGGTGTTCGATCAGCAGCATCTCGACCTCGAACCCTGCCTGCGGCAGCGCGAAGGCCACCACCTGTCCCTCGTCATATCCCGCCCCGGTCAGCTCGCCCGCCGTGGTGCAGCCGCAGACAAGGGCGCGGGGAAAGGCCGCCTCGACCTCAGCGCACAGGGCACCCAGATCGGCCGCGGGGCTGGCGAACAGGAAGATCTGCGCGAAGGGCCCGGGGCCAAGGCCGCAGGCGAGACGCGCGATCAGGTTCTCGGCCCCGGCGGGGGCCGAGGCGGACACCGGGCACGGCAAGGGCCCCGGCGCGCCGGCACGGGCGTTCGGTTGTTCTGGCATGGGCTCCTCCCCGGGCCAGCCTAGCGCGACTGCCAGCTTCCGGGCAATGCCCCGGTGGTCTGCGCCTCGCGTGCCAGCAGCACCGCCTGGGTGCGGCTGTAGACGCCGAGCTTGCGCATGATCGCGGTGACATGAGCCTTCACCGTGGTCTCGGCGATCGACAGGTCATAAGCGATCTGCTTGTTCATCTTGCCGGCGCAGATCTGCTCGAGGATGTTCGCCTGCTGCCGGGTGAGCGCGCTAAGCCGGCGGATCGCCTCGTCCTGCGGCGTCATGCCGTTGCCCTCGGCCAGCGTCTCGCCGCTGCTTTCAGGGACGAAGGTCTCGCCGCGTGCGATCGCGGCAAAGGCCGCGCGAAAGAGCTCGCGCTTCGAATGCTTGGGCACGAAGCCCGCCGCACCGGCGAGGATCGCCGCGCGGATCACCCGCGGCTCGTCGACCGAGGAGACGACGACGATCGGCAGATCGGGCGCCGCCGCGCGCAGGCTCATCAGCCCCTCCAGACCGTTCACGTCGGGCAGGTTGAGGTCGAGCACGATGACATCGGGGCGCGGCCCCTGCCCCTCGATCCGCTCGAGCGCCACTGACAGCCGGTCGGCCTGGGCGATCTCCCCGATCCCCGCCACCGCCTGCAGCGTCATGCCGAGCGCGTCGCAAAACAGCGGATGGTCGTCGACGATCAGCGCCGAGCGGAAATCACCGCGATGAGGGGCTGTGGCGGAATGGGTCATCTTGCGATCCTGTCGTCTTCTTTCCCGATCTTGCGGGCTTGTCTCCACCCTAGCAAGCCCCGCCCGCACGCCATACTGTCCTTTGGTCGGAGCGCCCGGCACGCGAAAGGGCGCGAGGTTTCCCCCGCGCCCCGACCAAGGCCACTCGTGACGATCAGTTCGCCGAGGCGAGCTGCTTCGGCAGCTTGAAGGTCCAGACCATGCCGCCCTGGTTCAGATAGTTCACCTTCTTCGCGACCTCGCCGCCCCAGAGCGGCACCGCACCCCCCCAGCCCGACATGACCGAGACATACTGTTCGCCGTCCTGTTCCCAGGTGATCGGCTGGCCGACGATGCCCGAGCCGGTCTGGAACGACCACAGCTTCTCGCCGGTGTCGGCGTCGAAGGCGAGGAACTCACCCTCGGGGTTGCCGGTGAAGACGAGGCCACCCGCCGTCGACATCACGCCCCCCCAGAGCGGGGCCGAGTTCTTGTATTCCCACTTCACCTCGCCGGTGTTCGGGTCCATCGCCTTCAGCGAGCCGATGTAATCCTCGAACAGCGGCTTGATGGTGAAGCCCGCGCCCAGATAGGCCGCGCCCTTCTTGTAGCTGATCGGCTCGTTCCAGATATCCATGCCCCATTCGTTCGACGGCACGTAGAACAGACCGGTCTTCTGGTTGTAGGCCATCGGCATCCAGTTCTTGCCGCCAAGGAACGAGGGCACGGCGAAGACCTGCTGGCCCTTGCCGCCTTCGGCCGCGGCATCGGGGGCGCCGGGGCGATTTTCCTCGTTGTAGATCGGCCGGCCGTTCTCATCGATGCCCTTGGCCCAGTTGATCTCCTTCACGAAGGGATGGGCCGAGACGAACTTGCCGTCCTCGCGGTTCAGAACATAGAAGAAGCCGTTGCGGTCGGCGGTGGCATAGCGCTTGTTGCCGTCCTTGTCGACGAAGCCCACAACCTCGTTCACGCCGTCGAAGTCCCAGCCCTCGCGCGGCGTGGTCTGGAAGTGCCACTTGATCTCGCCGGTCTTCGGGTCGATGCCGACGCGGCTGGCGGCATAGAGGTTGTCGCCCTTGTTGCCCTCGACGGGCGTGCCGGCGTTGCGCAGGTGGCTGTTCCAGGGCGCCGGGTTGCCCGCGCCGAAGATCAGCGTGTCGGTGTCGGCATCATAGGAGCCGCCCAGCCAGGTCGCGCCGCCGCCGGTCTTCCACATGTCGCCCGGCCAGGTCGCGTTGAGCGTGCCCGTCATGGTGCTTTCCTTGCCCATGTAGGTGCCCATGTTGCCTTCGATCATCGGCCGGGTCCAGACCAGCTCGCCGGTTTCGGCGTCACGCGCCTGCACCTCGCCGACGATGCCGAATTCGCCGCCCGAGTTGCCGGTGACGACGAGCCCGTTCACGATCAGCGGCGCCGCGGTGTAGGAGTATCCCTCCTTGTAATCGGCGATCTTCTTGTTCCACTTGACCTTGCCGGTCTTCAGGTCGAGCGCGAGGATGCGCGCGTCGAGCGTGCCGAAATAGATGTTGTCGCCGAAGATCGCCGCGCCGCGGTTGATGACGTCGCAGCACGGCAGGATGCCCTCGGGCAGGCGGGCGTCATATTGCCAGACTTCCTTGCCGGTCTTCAGGTCGATCGCATACATGCGCGAATACGAGCCGGTGATGTACATCATCCCGTCATAGACGAGCGGCTGGCTTTCCTGACCGCGCTGCTTCTCGCCCCCCAGCGAGAACGCCCAGGCCGGCACCAGGTTCTTGACGTTGCCCTTGTTCAGGATCTCGAGCGGGCTGTAGCGCTGCAGGTTGCGCCCCATCCCGTTGGTCAGCACGTTCTCGGTGCTTTCCTGATCCTTCAGCAGGTCCTCCTCGGTCACACCGGCCGTGGCCGCCGTGCCGAGACAGGTGATGGCCAGCACCGTGGCCAGAACAAAACGGTTCATCGCAGTCGTCCTCCCGATCTCCCGATCACTCCCTGCCCGCCGGCCGGGCACTGCGCACCGGGGGCGGACTCGGGTTCAAGTATCGGTGAGCGGCGCGAGAGGTATATTGTCCATTGGTCTTACGACCCTGCGGTGCGGCATCCGGGCATGAAAAAAGGGGCGCGCGCGGAGGTCCGCACACGCCCCTGAGTTCAGGAAAGATCCTTTATTTCTTGAGACTTGCGAGGTAGGTGACAATGAAATCCTGCACCGTCGGATCCTCGATGCCGACATGGCGCATCTTGGTCCCCGGCACGAACTTGTCGTTTGCCTCCATCCAGGCGCGCAGCGCGCCGGGCGTCCAGACGAAGCCCGCCTTCTGCAGCGCCTCGGAATAGGGATAGCCCGGGAAGGTGCCGGCGCGGCGGCCGACCACGCCATCGAGCAGCGGTCCATAGCTCTTCTTGTCGGCATCGACCGAGTGACAGCGGTGGCAGGTGCTGTCGAAATAGGCCTTGCCGGCGGCGATCTTCACCGCGTCGGTGGTGTCGGCCGCCGTGGCGGCCCCGCCAAGGGCCGCGAGGCACAGCGCCACTGCGGCGCCGAAGGCTTTGGGGAACATGCGCTTTCTCCTGTGTCTGAGCTGGGGGAAGGTTAGGTCCGGGAGGCCGCCGGCGGGCTTGATGCAGGTCAAACCCGTCATGCGACTTTGGTCGCGGTTCTCACGACAGCGGCGCATATTTCCAGTTGTCCGCGTCGGGGGTCACCTCATCGAGGTCATAATCCGCGCCCTGCAGCCGGCGGGCGACCGGTAGCCCGGCCTCGGCGGCGCGGTCGACCATCGCCCTGCCCCGCGCCGCGTCGCGCGCCACGCCGCGCCCGCGCATCAGGTCGAGCCCGAAGTTGAAGGCGCCGACCGGGTCGCCCGCCTCGGCCGCCTGCCGGTCCCACTCGGCCGCCGCCTGCGGATCGAGCGGCCCGCCAAGCCCGTTGTCGTCAAGCTGGCTCATCCAGGTCATCGCCCCGGTCCAGCCATCCGCGGCGCAGCGCTCGAACAGGCCGCGCGCCTCGACATGGCGGCCCGACTTGGTGATGAAATAGCCGGTCGCGCAATTGGTCATCGAGGTCTCGCCCCGGCCGACGTCGCGCAGCACCCGCTCGATCGTCAGCTCCTCGGGATTGAGATCGCCGCCGGGTTCCTCGGCGAAGCCCGGCAGCGCCAGCGCCGAGGTGATCGCAGCCAGCATCCATGTCTTCATCGCGTGTCCTCCCGCCCCCAGCCTAGCGCGCGCGGGGCGGCGCCCGACCTAGACATTGGTCGTATTGCGGCGGCGCGACCCGGCCGACCACCTTGGCCCGAGGGAGGACGTGATGAAACGGATGCTGGCAGGAGTGCTGGCCGGCGGGCTTGCGGGCGCGACCGGCGCGCAGGCAGAGATGCTGCGGATCGACTGGCTCGAGCGGCAGGTGGTGCCACCGCCGGTGCTGTCGAACATGCAGGCCGAGCCCGCGACGCTTGGCCTCGACGGTGCGCGGCTGTCGCTGGCCGACATCGCCACGACCGGCAAATTCACCGGGCAGGACTATCGTCTGGTCGAGACTGTGGTGCCGCCCGAGGCAGACTTCCTGCCCGCCGCAAAGGCGGCGCTGGCCGACGGCGCGCGGGTTCTGGTCGTGCGTGCCCCCGCGGCCGATCTGCTGGCGCTGGCCGATCTGCCCGAGGCGCAGGGCGCCCTGATCTTCAACACCGAGGCGCCCGACGAGGCGTTGCGCGGCATCGATTGCCGGGCGAATGTGCTGCACACCCTGCCCTCCTATGCGATGCGCGCCGATGCGCTGGCGCAGTTCATCGTGACGAAGCGCTGGACGTATCTGGCGATGATCGAGGGCACGCTGCCCGAGGACCGTGCCTATGCCGCCGCGCTGCGGGCGTCACTGACGAAATTCGGCCTGTCGCTCGCCGCCGAGAAGACCTGGGTTTTCGACGCCAACATGCGCCGCGCCGCCGCCGCCGAGGTGCCGCTCTTCACCCAGGACCTGCCCGAGCACGACCTGCTGCTGGTGGCCGACGAGCCCGGCGATTTCGCCCGCTATGTCGCCTATAACACTTGGCTGCCGCGCCCGCTGGCGGGCTCCGAGGGCGCAAAGCCCGTCGGCTGGTCGGGCGTGGTCGAACAGAATGGCGCCGCGCAGCTGCAAAACCGTTTTCGCGACCTTTCGGGGCGCGAGATGCGTGCCGACGACTATGCTGCCTGGGTCGCCGTCGCCGCGATCGGCGAGGCCGCGACGCGCACCAGGGCCACCGATGCCGCCACGCTGCGCAGCTATCTCCTGTCAGACAAGGCCCGCATCGGCGGTTTCCTCGGTCGCCCGCTCGGCTTTCGCGACTGGGACGGCCAGTTGCGCCAGCCGATCCCGATCGTCACCGAACGCGCGGTGGTGGCGCAGGCCCCGTTCGAGGGCTTCCTGCATGCCACCAACGAGCTCGACACCCTCGGCCCCGACCGGCCCGAAACCCAATGCACTGCCTTCGGAGGCGCGAAATGATCCGGACCTTGTTGCTCACCACTCTGCTCGCCTCGCCGGCCCTCGCCGACGAGATCTGGGTGACGAACGAGATGGACGATACGCTGAGCGTGATCGACGTCGACACGCTGACGGTGAAGGCGACCTACGCCATCGGCGAACGCCCCCGTGGCATCACCTTTTCCAAGGATTTCAAGTATCTCTACGTCTGCGCGTCGGACAGCAACGCTGTGCAGGTGATCGACCCCGACACCGGCAAGGTCCTGCACGACCTGCCCTCGGGCGACGACCCCGAGCAGTTCGTCCTCGCCCCCGATGACCGGCTTCTCTACATCGCGAACGAGAATGACGCGGTCACGACGGTGGTCGACACCCAGACCCGCAAGGTGGTGGCGCAGATCGACGTGGGCGTCGAGCCCGAGGGCATGGGGATTTCTCCCGATGGCAAGGTCCAGGTGACGACCTCGGAAACCACCAACATGGCCCATTGGATCGACACGCAAACCCACAAAATCATTGCGAATTCCCTTGTCGACAGCCGCCCCCGCCACGCCGAGTTCAGCCCCGACGGATCCGAGCTTTGGGTGAGTTCGGAAATCGGCGGCACGGTCGCGGTGCTCGACGCCGCGACGCAGGTCGAGAAAGGCAAGATCTCCTTCGCGATCAAGGGAGTGCGGGCCGAAAAGATCCAGCCGGTGGGGATGCTCTTCTCGCCCGACGCGACGAAGGTCTTCGTCGCGCTCGGCCCGGCAAACCACATCGCCGTGGTCGATGCGAAGACGCTCAAGGTCGAGCGCTACATCCTCGTCGGCCGCCGCGTCTGGCACATGGCGTTCTCGCCCGACCAGACCAGGCTCTTCACCACCAACGGCGTTTCGGGCGACGTGACGGTGATCGACGTGGCAAGCCTCGAGCCCGTGGCGACGATCAAGGTCGGCCGCTTCCCCTGGGGCGCCGCCGCGCGCCCGACTCCCTGACGAAGAAAGGTATTTCAATGCGTTCCATTGCTTTCCTGATGTGCTGCCTGAGTCTTGCGATTGCCCATCCCGCGCTCGCCGAGGACGATGACGACGATGCCGCGCCGCCGGCGGGCCTGCTCGCCGGCCCGAACAAGTCCGACCTGCCCGAGGTGATCCTCTCCGTGGGCGAACCGCTCGGCGGGCCCTGGGCGCTCAAGTCGGGCCATTACTACGAGGTGAAGATCACCGCCGATGGCTCTGGCGAAATTGGCCTTTCCGGTGCCGACTTCTTCCGCGCGATCTGGGTCGACGAGGTCGTCATCAAGGGGCTGGAGATCCGCCCGATGGGCCTGCATTCCATCGAGTTCGACCGCGCCGGCACGATGGAGATCGGCTTCGTCGCGGTGAAGCCCGGGCGCTACAGCCTGGCCATTCCCGGCTCCACCGGCGCCGAGCAGCGGCTGGAGATCACCATTGACTGAAGCGTTGCGCGTCGCCGGGCTGAGCCACGACTGGGGCCGCAAGCCGGCGCTGCGCGACGTGTCCTTCGCCGTGCCCGAGGGGCGGTTCTGCGCGCTCCTCGGCCCCAATGGCGCGGGCAAGTCGACGCTGATGGCGGTGCTGACCGGGCTGATCCGCCCGGCCCCCGGCGTCGTCAGCGTGGGCGGCCACGATCTTGGCCGCAGCCCGCGTGCGGCGCTGGCCCGGATCGGTGTGGTCTATCAGGCGCCGACCTATGACCTCGACCGCTCCGTTTTCGCAAATCTCAAGTATTTCGCAGCCTTGCAGGGGCTTTCCGGAGCGATGGCGCGCGATCGGATCGCGGCTTCGCTGGCCCGGCTGGGCATGGAGGAGCGCGCCGGCGAGAAGGTCGCGGCACTGAACGGCGGGCATCGGCGGCGGATGGAGATCGCCCGCGCGCTGATCCATGCGCCGCGGCTCCTGCTGCTGGATGAGCCGACGGTCGGCCTTGACGCCCCGGCCCGCGCCGCGATCACCGCCCATGTCCATGCGCTGACCGCCGAGGGGATCTCGGTGCTCTGGGCGACGCATCTGGTGGACGAGCTGCACCCGGACGATGACCTCGTGCTCTTGCATCAGGGCCGCGTTGCCGCTGCCGGGCGGGTCGATGCCGTCACCGGCGCGACCCCCTTGGCCGAGTGGTTCCTCACCCGGACCGGAGCCGCCGCATGAAGGCCCTGATCGCCGCCCGCGCCATCATCACCCGCGAGCTTGCCCGCTTCGTCACGCAGCGCGAGCGTTTCTTCGCCGCGCTGGTGCGACCGCTGGTCTGGCTTTTCGTCTTCGCCGCGGGGTTCCGGGCGGCACTCGGTCTGTCGATCATCCCGCCCTACAAGACCTATATCAGCTATGAGACCTACATCGTTCCAGGGCTTTGCGGGATGATCTTGCTGTTTTCCGGGATGCAGAGCTCGCTGTCTCTGGTGAACGATCGCGAAAGCGGCACGATGCGGCTGATGCTGACGGCGCCCTGGCCGCGCTGGTTCCTGCTCGGCGCGAAATTGCTGGCCGGGGCCATGGTCGGGCTGCTGCAAGTGGCTATTTTTCTTGTGATCGCATGGGGCTACGGGCTGAAGTTCAGCCTCATAGGATACCTTGCCGCGCTGCCCGCGCTGGCGCTGGCCGGGATCATGCTGGGCGCGCTCGGGCTGTTCCTCTCGGCCCGTATCCGCCAGCTTGAGAACTTCGCCGGGGTGATGAATTTCGTGATCTTCCCGATGTTCTTCCTGTCAACCGCGCTCTATCCGCTGTGGAAGATGCAGGAAAGCTCACCTCTCCTTGCAACCCTTTGCGAAATCAACCCTTTCACCCATGCGGTCGAGCTTGTGCGCTTTGCGCTTTACGGCCAGATGAACCTTGCCGCGCTTGGCTGGACGGTGCTGGCCTTCGCGCTCTTCTTCGGGCTGGCGCTCCTGGGTTACGAGCCCGCCCGCACCCGCTCGCGCTGAGCCTCGATCAGCCGCGCCGGCCGGCCGTCCAGCCGCGCGCGGCGGGTGGCAAGCGTCGCAAGTTCGTGCTCGGCGTGCGACGCCAGCACCACCGCCGGCCGGGTCTCGGCGATCAGCGCGGCGGTGAGGGCAAGCAGATCCTCGATCCGCTCGGCATCGAGCGAGGCGAAGGGCTCGTCGAGGATCAGCAAGTCCGGCCGCCCGACGAAGGCGCGCGCAATCCCCACCCGCCGTGCCTGACCGAGCGAGAGCTGCCCGGGCCAGCGCCGCTCCAGCCCTGCAAGGCCGACGCGGGCGAGAATCTCGGCGGCCTCGGCTGTCGTGGCGCCGGTCGGGATCGTGACATTGTCGATCACCCGTCGCCAGGGCATCAGCGTCGGGCTCTGGAACACCATGGCGCGGCGGCCCGGTGCGTCGAGCATGCCCTCGAACCGGCGGTCGATGCCCGCGAGGATGCGCAGCAACGTACTTTTGCCAGCCCCCGAAGGGCCCGAGATACCCAGCACCTCGCCCGGTTCGACGCGCAGCCGCATCGGGCCGAGCACCTGGGTCGCGCCGAAACTTTTCGCGGTCAGATCGAGGGCGATCATTGCGTCCTCCATCTTGCGGCGCGCGCCGCGAGCGGCGCGATCAGCAGCGCCTCGAGCGCCAGCATGACCGCGACGAAGGCCAGAGCATTCGCCAGAACCCCTGTGATATCAAACATCTGGAAATCGAGGTGAAGGCGGAATCCGATGCCGTCCGAGCGTCCCAGGAACTCGACCACCAGCACGATCTTCCAGATCAGCGCCAGCCCCGCGCGCGCCGCCGACACCAGATGCGGCGCCAGCTGCGGCAGCACGATGTGGCGCAACCGCGCGAGCGGCCCCATCCGGTAGACCTGCGCCATCGCGGCAAGGTCGGGGTCGAGCACCCGCACCCCCTCGCGCAGCATCAGGGTGACGAGCGGCACCTTGTTCAGCGCCACGGCGGCGATCGCCGCGCTCTCGTTCAGCCCGATCCAGAGGTAGCACAGCACGATCGTGACCAGCGCCGGAATGGTGTTGAAGACGGTGAGCCACGGATCGAGCCAGCGGTCGAGCCGCGGCATCAGGCCCAGCACGATCCCCGCCGCCGTCCCCGTCGCCATGGCGAGCACAAAGCTCAGCCCGACGCGGCGCAGCGTGGCGGACAGATCGAGGAGGATCTCGCCCGAGACGACCCCCTGAAAGAGCGCCGGCAGCACCTGTTGCGGCCCGGGCGCGCGCAGCGGATCGGCGAGGAGCGCCGACAGCCCGGCCCAGAGCAGCACCAGAACGGCGAGCGAGATCAGCGCACGGAACATGCCGCGCAGTGAAGGCGGTTTCGGCGCCGCCCCCTTGCGCGCCGTCTGGGCAAGCCCTGTCCGTGCGACGCTGCTCATCGGCTCAGTCCGGAAGGAACACGCCGGGCGGAAGCGCCGTCGCCGGGCCCACAAGATCGGCCCCGCCGAGCACCGCCATCAGCGCGAACATCTTCGCCGCCGCCGCCTCGTCCACCGGGCCCGGTGCCGGAATGCCGGCGCGATAGCCCGCGACCAATGCCGCGTATTGCGCGTCATCCTTTGCCTTCATCAGCGGCCGCAGCCGCTCGAAGGCGGCGTCATCCGTGGCCAGCCGCGCCTTGGCCGCGCGCGAGGCCTGCGCCAGCGCGGCCACCAGGGCAGGCTTTTCCTCGACCAGCTTGCCCGAGACCACATAGCCGAGCAGCGGCGTTTCGGGATCGAGGCCAAGCGCCTGCGCCGCCTCGGAGACTGAGATCAGCTGCCGCATGCCCGCGGCCTGCATCTTCGCGTTGAAATGCCAGAAGTTGATCGCCGCATCGACCTCGCCCGAAAGCCCGGCCTGCAGGATCAAGGGCGGCGCGCCGAAGACCTGCCCGGTCTCCTTCGCCAGATCGAAGCCAGCCGCCTGCAGTGCCCAGGCCCGCAGCACGAGCCAGCTCTTGTCCAGCGGCCCGCCCGCGATGCCGATCTTTTTCCCTTTCAGATCGGTCACTTCCCGGACGGAGCTGTCAGCGCGCACGAACATCCCGCCGACCGCCTTCGAATAGGGCAGGAAGCAGTAATCCTGTCCCGTGGCGCGCATCCGCGCGACCCAGAACCAGTCGGTCACGATCGCATCGGCCGCACCGCCCTGCAGCGCCACCTGCGCCGCGGGGTTGCCCGCGACCGGCATCACCGCAAGGGTGAACCCCGCCGCCCGGTCGAGCCCGTAATGGCGGATGGTGTCGAGCTCCCAGGTGACCGTGCCGCCCTCAAGCGCGGCCACCGTCAGCACCGGCAGATCCTGAGCCTGGGCGGCGCCAAGGCCAAGGCCAAGCGCCAGCGCCGCAAAGACGCGGCCGATCCGATGAAACATTCCGTCCTCCCCGCCCGCGCAAGGGTGCGGGCCCTCTGCCATCCACCCTAGGGGGCGGGTCATGCGGGGCCTATTAGACCAATGGCCAATACGCCACCCCGCCCGGATCAGGCAGACTCGCCGCAGATCCCGACGAAGGTCGAATGGCCGTAATGCCGCAACGCAGCTTATGTCGGGAAACATGAGGATCGAGAGGGAGGGAGACATGCTCGATGTCCGCACCCGCCGCCTGCTGGCGGCACTGACCATGGCCGGGCTGATCGCCCCCGTGCAGCTTTGGGCGCATGGCGACGTGACACCGCAGCCGGTGAACACCGATGCCCTGCCCGAGGTGGGCGAAGACTGGCTGACCGAAAACCCCTATCGCGCCGAGACGGCGGGGGAAGAGGTCTGGGCCAAGGCCGTGCAGATCGGCGACTCCGGTTTCAACCAGAACTGTGCGCGCTGCCACGGTCTGGGTGCCGTGTCGGGCGGTCTGGCCCCCGACCTGCGCTATCTCGAGGCGAACGAGAGCGGCGACGAATGGTTCGTCGAGCGCTTCCAGCACGGCTTCACCCAGAATGGCACCACCAAGATGCCGGCCTTCGGCGAGGTTCTGGGACAGAAGGCCGGCTGGGCGATCCGCACCTATATCGAGACCCGCCCCGAGGATGGCGCGCTGGATGCCCATTCGGCGCGGCTCCACGCGATCCGCGACGAGCTGATGAAGGGCGAAGGCGACGAGGCGGCGATCAAGGCCGAGCTGACCGAGATCGGGGCGCAGGTCGCCACCGCATCGGGTGCGCCGGTGGCCGACAGCGCGGTCAGCCGCGCGGCCGCCGTTCTGACCCCGGACCCGGCCAGCTTCAAGCACGCCGCCGAGGTGCTGACCATCGGCCTCTCCGCGGCGGAGTGAACCATGGCGCGTCTGTCGCGGCGGGCTCTGGTTCTGGCGGTGATGCTGGGGGGGCTGGGCCTTGCGCCCGGCCTTGCCCATGCCGCCTGCAAGGGCGTGGCCCCGGACCAGAAGCTGCAAAACACCTTTACGCAGGACATCGGCCGGTCGCTTGACCAGATCCGCGCGGATGGCTGGATGGAATTCGCGCTTTACGACGATTTCCGCCCATGGTCCTGGTCGGAAGATGGCACGCCGCGCGGCATTGACGTCGATCTTGCCAATCTGATCGCGGCCGATCTCGGGGTGAAGGCGCGCATCCGTCTGGTGAATTCGAGCGAGACGCTGGACGCCGACTTGCTGAACTACGTCTACAAGGGCGCGACGGTGGGCGGCCGGGTCTCTGACGTCATGCTGCATGTGCCCTATGACGTTGATTACGCGTGCCGTTTCGATCAGGTCGTGTTCACCGGGCAATATGCGGTCGAGCGGCTGGCGATTGCCTATGGCACGGCGGATTACCCCGAGAAGGGCCCGGTGCCAGCGGTGTTCCGCTTCGATCCGGTCGGGGTCGAGAATGACTCGATCTCGGATTTCTTCCTGACCTCGGTGGCGCATGGGGCGACGGCCGACAAGGTTCACCGCTACAAGAGCACGGCCTCGGCGATGGCCGGGCTGTCGGCGCATGAGGTGATGGCGGTGATGGGGCCGCGCGCGGAACTCGATGCGAACCTTGCGCCGGGGCTGGCGGTGCATGAGCCGCCGCTGCTGGGGCTCGCGAAGTCGAAATGGACGCTCGGCGCGGCGATCTCGCTGCAGCACCGGCCGCTCGCCTATGCGGTCGATGACGCGGTGGCGGCAGGGTTGGAAGACGGCCGGATTGCCGCGATCTTCGCCGGCTATGGCGTCGATTTCCGTCCACCGGAGCGTTGAGGCGGGGGTTCAGCTCCGCCTCGCAAACCTCAGATCACACTCAGGTTTCCATCAAAGTCGATCAGCGTCACCGCGCCGAGCCCCAGCTCGGCGCGGGCCTTTTCGATGGCGCTCGCATCCATCAGCACGAAGGCGGTCGAGGCGGCATCGCAGAGCATCGCACTGTCGCCCCCGACGCTGACCGTCGACCAGCGCGGCGCCTCGCCCCGCGGCCCGAGGATATGGCTGCCGCCCGGCAGCGCAAGCGCCGCGGGGCTCGAGGTCGCCATCGCCCGCGGTGCGCCCGCGCCGATCGTGCGCGCACCGAGCATCCCGGCAGCCGGATCTTCGATGCCCAGCCGATAGGGCCCGCCAAGTGCCGCATACTCGCCCATGTCGATCAGGCAATCGGTCAGCCCGGTCTCGGCCAGAAGCGCGGCGATGCAGTCGGCGGCATAGCCCTGAACGATGCCGTTGAGGGTCAACCCCTGCCCCGCGGAAAGCCGGATTTCAGACGAAATATCAATGCGTTCAAGGCCGATGCTTGCGCGCTCTGCCGCGCCGTCCGTGCCCCGGGCCAGCGCCTGCCAGAGCGGCTGCACCGTCGGATCGAAGGCGCCCGCGGTCGCCGCATGCACCCGCGCGGCGCAGGCCAGAACCGCGCGCATCCGTTCCGACCCCGGCCCGTGGCCGGTGGCGTTGAGCCGTGTAAGCTCGCTCTCACGGTAGAGCGAGAAAGTGTCCTCGATCGCTGCAATCTCGGCCAGAACGGCGGCCATCGGCGCTTCGCCCGCAAGGCGTAACGAGACATCGGCGCCGAAGGCCTGCCCGCGCCAGTCGCTCGCCGCGGCGGGCCGGCCGGCCAGCGCCGCCCCCGCGCAGATCTGCAGGAACCGCCGTCGCTTCATTTCGCCCTCCGGTCGCGCCGCGCAGCCAGGACGAGCGGCACGCAGGTGGCCGGATCGTCATGGATCTTCACGCAGTCAAGGCATTGGAAACACTCGGAATAGCGGATCTCTCCGGTTTTTGCGATGGCGCCGTAGCGACAGCGGACGCGGCATAGCTGGCATGGAGTGCCGCATTCCGCCCGCCGTGGGATCCAGCGCCACAGCCGCAACAGCCCGCCCACCCGCATCGCCGCCCCGAGCGGACAGAGCGAGCGGCAGAAGCCCTTGAACCAGACCATCGACACCGCAAGCCAGCCACCCGCCCACAGCACATAGGGCCAGGGCCGGTCGAAATGAACGGTGATCGCAGTCTTGAAGGGTTCGACCTCGGCGGCGGTCTCTGCGTGCTCCGGCGCCGCGATCGCCACGACGATCAGTGCGATCAGCGCCACGGGCCCGGTCCAGAGCAGCGCACGCGCCAGGCTTGCCGGTGGCTCGATCTGAGGAAGGTGCAGCAAACGCCCGAGATGATGGGAAAATTCCTGCAATGCGCCAAAGGGGCAGAGCCAGCCGCAGAAGAAGCCACGGCCCCAGAGCAGAAAGCCGACGATCGCCGCGGTCCAGACCAGCAGGCCGACGGGATCGTAGAGCAGCACCTCGAGCCCGCCCGTCGTCACGCCGCGGATGACTGCGAGAATGGTCACCACGGACAGCTGTCCCTGCCCCCAGAAGCCAATGAACCCAATGACAAAGGCCAGGATGCTCAGGCGTACCGGGGTGAAGGCGCGCAGTCCCGCCAGCCGCGATTGCGCCAGAAGTGCTGCGATCAGAACGGCAAGGAAGCCGGTCAGAACCATCAGATCCGTCGCCCGGTTGCGCAGCGCCTCGCCGAAGGGCGAAAGCTGCTTCGGCGCCTCGGGCCGCAGGAAAAACCGCTCGGGCGTGTGCAGGGCCACGGTGAAATGGGTTTCGCCCACCTCGGGCTGGAACTGGCCATGCAGCCGCACCGCCTGCAGCGACAATTGCCACTCCCGCGTCGGGTCGAAGCCCAGACGACGGTCGAGCCGGACGACCATTTTCGTTGCATCGCCAAGCTCTTGCGGAACATCCTTCGCAAGGTCCGGCAAGATGTCGGCATCGCGCAGCGCCAGCGGCAACCCGTCTTGCGTGGCCGAGATCCGGTCGGGCGCGGTGTTGCGCACGAAATCCTCGGACACCAGTCCGTGCCGCCCGGCCTCGATCAGCAGATAGAGCTCGTCATCGGGCGCGCGCGCGGTGAAGCGCTGCACCTCGGCCAAGGTGCCGGGGGTCAGCACCGCGCGGGCGATCGACGGCGGGCCAAGGTCGACGGCGTAAAGGTCGATGAACGGGGTGTCGGGATCCTCTCCGGTGCCATCGGCGGCCCAGCGAGTGCCGGCAAAAGCCGCGTCGAGCTGCCCCTCGCTGACCACAAGACGGGTCACAAGGCCCTGATCCACCAGCGCTTTCCAGTCGAGTGGTTGATCCACCGAAGGGTCAGGCCGTGGCGGCGGTCCGGCCGAGATGCCCTGCATCTTCTCGCGCGCGACGGCAAGCGTGGCAGCGAGGATCGATTCATGCGCGATGCGAACCGAGGCCGTCGCCTTCGTCACCCCGTCGAGATAGACGTTGTCCGAGGCCGCGCCGCCCGAGCCATAGGGCGTGCCCACCACCAGCGGCTCGCTGATCGAGTGGCCGCGATATTGTTCCAAAAAGGCGCGGAACGGCGCCTCGCCCAGCCCCGAAACGAAGATCGGCTCGTTTTGCGAGACCAGCCGCACGTCGATGAAGCGGCCCTCGCGGTCAAGCATCACCAGCATGTCGATGGGCTGGCCGGAAAACCCCGGAAGCGGCGCCAAGGGGCCGGTTTCAAAGACATATCCGGCCTCGCCACCGCCCGAGTTCAGCAGCGTCCAGACGCCCTTGTCATTGACCGGCGCGCCAAGCGCATAGGGCGCGACGATCATCGGCTCGAGCGCGTCACGCATCAGCGGCGCCGCAAAGAGCGGTGTGGCGAGCAAGAACCATATGAAAAACGCGCGGATCATGGCGTCAGCCTATCCGCGCGTCTGGCTTTTCCTATTCGACCTAAGTCTCAGGAGATGACGTTCGGGCCCGGCCGGCCGGTGCGGGCCTTGATGCCGACAATCTCCTCGGTCGCCGCGATGATCGGGGCCAGCGCCGCCTGCGGGTCTTCGCTCAGGCCCTCCGGGCCGGCAACGTAACGTTCGAGATAGACGCGCAGCGTCGCCCCCTCGGTGCCAGTGCCAGAGAGCCGCAGCACCACGCGCGAGCCGCCCTCGAAGAGGATGCGGAAGCCCTGATGCGCCGAGACCGAGCCGTCGACCGGGTCGGTGTAGCAGAACTCATCTGCGCTTTCGACCACAAGCCCTTGCGAAGACATCCCTTTCAGGGCGTCGAGGCGGGCGCGCAGCGCATCGAGCATGGCAGTTGCCACCTCGGTCGGCAGGGCCTCGTAATCGTGGCGGGAATAGTAGTTCCGGCCATAGCGGGCGAAATGCTCGGCCATGATCTCGGCCACCGACTGACCGCGCACGGCGATGATGTTGAGCCACATCAGGATCGCCCAGAGCCCGTCCTTCTCGCGCACGTGGTCGGAACCGGTGCCGAAGCTTTCCTCGCCGCACAGGCTGACGCGGCCAGCATCCATCAGGTTGCCGAAGAACTTCCAGCCCGTCGGCGTCTCGTAGCAATCAAGGCCAAGCGCCTGCGCCACCCGGTCGACCGCGGTCGAGGTCGGCATCGAGCGTGCCACCCCCTTCAGCCCGTCGGCATAGCCGGGCACCAGCGTCGCATTCGCCGCGATCACCGCCAGGCTGTCCGAGGGCGAGACATAGACGCCGCGGCCAAGGATCATGTTGCGGTCGCCGTCGCCATCCGAGGCCGCGCCGAAATCGGGCGCTTCGCGGCCCATCAGCTCGTCCATCAGCTCATGCGCCCAGGTCGGGTTCGGGTCGGGGTGCATGCCGCCGAAGTCGGGAAGCGGCGTACCATGCACCACGGTGCCCGGCGCAGCGCCCAGCCGGTGCTCGAAGATCTCTTTCGCATAGGGGCCGGTGATCGCGCACATCGAATCCATGCGCATCGTGAAGCCACCATGAAAAAGGCCGCGCAATGCCTTGAAATCGAAAAGGGTTTCCATCAGGTCGGCATAGGCCGCCACGGGGTCGACGACCTCGACCACCATCGCGCCCATCGGCTGTTCGCCGGGCCGCGACAGGTCTGCATCCGCCACGTCGAGCTTGCGAAATTCGGTGATCGTCCTGGTGCGGGCGAAGATCGCGTCGGTCACCGCCTCGGGGGCCGGGCCGCCGTTCGCGCTGTTGTATTTCACCCCGAAATCCGCGTTCGGGCCGCCGGGGTTGTGGCTGGCCGAGAGGATCAGCCCGCCATCCGACTTGCGCGCGCGGATCATGTTCGAGGCGGCGGGCGTCGACAGCCAGGCGCCCTGCCCGACGATCACCCGCGCGGCGCCGTTCGCGGCCGCCATCTTCAGGATGGTCTGCGCCGCCGCGGCGCCGAAATAGCGGCCGTCGCCGCCGAGCACCAGCGTCTTGCCCTCCACGCCGCCGATCGCATCGAAGGTCGACTGGACGAAATTCTCGAGGAAATTCGGCTGCATGAAGACCGGGGTCTTCTTGCGCAGGCCCGAGGTGCCGGGCTTTTGCCCCTCGAAGGGCGTGGTGGGATGGATCGTCATGGGTGCTCCTCTTGAGCCGTAGGCCGGGCGAACAGTTGAACAGATTGCGCGGCGACGCAAGTCACCGCCGCGGCGTGGGGGGCTTCGGGCGCCTCGGGCTCGGCGGTGTCGAGCAGCCGGGTCCAGCGGCCGGCCGGCAGCACCACCTCGGTCGCCGGCCCGGCGTTGCAGATGACGAAGACAGCCTCGCGTGCCGCCTCGCCCTCAAAGCCCTCGGCGGCGCCGCGGATCTCGGCGCACAGGCAGCGCTCCTGCGCATCGAGCCAGTCGCGCTGCGAGGGTTCGATGCCGTCGGGGCGCCACCAGATCAGGTCGCGCATGCCGTCCTGGGCGCGCAGCTTGGCGTGCAGGAAGCGGCGCTGGCGCAGCACCGGATGGGCGCGGCGGATCGCGGTGAGCCGGCCGACAAAGGCCGCAAGCGCGGTATCGGCGCGCGGCCAGTCGATCCAGCCGATCGGGTTGTCCTGGGCATAGGCGTTGTTGTTGCCGCCTTGGCTGTTGCCGATCTCGTCACCGCCGAGCAGCATCGGCACGCCTTGCGAGATCATCAGCGTGGCCAGCAGCGCGCGCTTGCGCGCAAGCTGCGCGGCGTGGTCGGCAAGCGCCTGAGAATAGTTCTCGTTATGGCCGTCGCGGTTCGCCTCGCCATTCGCCTCGTTGTGCTTTTCGTTAAAGGACACAAGGTCGTGCAGGGTGAAGCCATCATGGGCCGTGAGGAAGTTCAGGCTTGCTGTCGCGGGGCGTCCGGCGTGATCGAAGACCTCGGCCGAGCCCGAGATGCGGCGCGCAAGCTCCGGCATCTGCCCGGCATCACCGCGCCAGAACCGCCGCATCCCGTCGCGGAAACGGTCGTTCCATTCCGAGAACGGATGCGGGAAACCACCCAGCCGATAACCGCCCGGGCCGATGTCCCAGGGCTCTGCGATCAGCTTCACGCCGCACAGCACCGGATCCTGGCGCAGCGCCGAGAGGAAGGCGGCATCGCTGTTGAACCCGCCCGTCGCGTCGCGGGCGAGCGTCGCGGCGAGGTCGAAGCGGAAGCCGTCGACGCCCATCTCCTCGACCCAGTGGCGCAGGCAGTCCATCACCATGCGCAGCACGAAAGGATGCGAGAGGTTCAGCGTATTGCCGGTGCCGGTGTCGTTGACATAGGAGCGACCGCCCTCGGCCAGCCGGTAGAAGGCGGCGTTGTCCACACCGCGCAGGCTGAGCGTCGGGCCCGCGCCGTCGCCCTCGCCGGTATGGTTGAAGACGACGTCGAGGATCACCTCGATCCCCGCCGCGTGCAGCGCGCGCACCATGGCGCGGAAATCCTCGCGCGTGCCATAGCGCGGCTCGGGGGCGAAGAAGGCCGCCGGCTGATAGCCCCAGTAGTTGCGCAACCCCTTCTCGACGAGGAAGCGGTCGTCGATGAAGGCGCAGACCGGCAAAAGCTCGATCGCGGTGACGCCAAGTGCGCGCAGATGAGCAATCACCGGCTCGGTCGCCACGCCGCGGAAGGTGCCGCGCAACGCGGCCGGCACATCCGGGTGCAGCATCGTCAGCCCCTTTACATGGGCTTCGTAGATCACTGTTTCCGGCCAAGGGGTTGCGGGCCGGTTCCAAAGCAGTTTCTCAACCGCGCAAACGCGCGAGCGCGGCATCACCGGAGCGCTGTCACGGCGGTCGGGGCGCATCGGTCCGCCGCCGCCCTGCATCAGCGGGTCCCACCGCAGCGGCGCCGTCAGCTCGCGCGCATAGGGGTCGATCAGCAGCTTGGCAGCGTTGTAGCGATGCCCCATCTCGGGCGCCCAGGGGCCGGAGATGCGATAGCCGTAGTCCGCCCCGGTCTCGAGCCCGGGCACGAAACCGTGCCAGATCTCGCCCGAGCGTTCGGGCAGCTCGATCCGTTCCTCGAGCCCGTCGCGGAACAGGCAGAGTTCGACCTTCTCGGCATGGGCCGCGAAGACTGCGAAATTCACCCCGCCCGCAACGGGTGTGGCACCCGGGCGGCAGGGGTCTCCGGCGAGGATCATGACCGCTGCACGAGACTGTCGAACAGGGCCGCATAGGCAGCGGCCGAACGGCCCCAGCCCCAGTCGGCTTTCATCCCGCGCCGCACCATCGCGCTCCACCCCTTACTGTCTTGATACAAGGACACCAGCTTACGCAACGCCTGGCCGAGCGCAAGCGCATCGACCGGATGGAACACCACGCCGGTCGCCGCATTCGCCGCCTCGGTCGCCGGTGTCGCGCCAATCACGGTGTCGAACAGCCCGCCCACGGCCGAGACCACCGGCACACAGCCATAGCGCTGTCCGTAAAGCTGGGTCAGGCCACAGGGCTCGAAGCGCGAGGGCACCAGCACCGCATCGCCGCCGGCGAACATGCGGTGGCTCAGCCCCTCATCATAGCCGATGCGCACGCCGACGCGGCCGGGATGGCGCTCGGCGAGGGCGCGCATCTCCTGCTCGGCCCAGCCATCGCCCGAACCGAGCACGCACAGCCCGCCGCCCAGCCGGACGAATTCGTCGATCACCTGTGGCAGCAGGTCGATGCCCTTTTGCGGCGTGAGCCGCGAGACCAGCACCGCGAGCGGCCCGGGCAGGGTCGGATCAAGGCCGAACTCCGCCAGCAGGGCGTCGCGGTTGCGGCCCTTCGCGGCCAGCCGGGGCGCCGAGAACGGCACCACCGCCGGATCGGCCGCCGGGTCCCAGACGCTCTGGTCGATGCCATTCAGGATGCCGTGCACGGCATTCGCCCGCGCCCGGATCACACCGTCGAGGCCGAGGCCGAATTCGCCGCGCATCAGCTCTTCGGCATAGCGCGGGCTGACCGTGGTGATCGCGTTCGCCGCCATCATCCCCGCCTTGAGCATCGAGATGTCACCCCAGAACTCGTAGCCGTCGGGGTGGAACCATTCATGTGGCAGCCGCAGCGCATCCATCTTCGCGGTGCCGACGCGGCCCTGGAAGGCGATGTTGTGGATCGTCAGCACCGTCGGCAGATCGACGCGCCAATAGCGCAGATAGGCCGGCGCCAGCGCTGCCTGCCAGTCATGAGCGATCAGCAGTTCCGGCTTCCAGCCCTCGACGCCGTCGCGCGCGATCACCGCCGCGGCCCAGCTGAGCGCGGCGAAGCGCTCGGGGTTGTCCCAGTAGTCGCCATGGATGTCGGAATAGGGCCCGCCCACGCGGTCGAACAGATGCGGCGCATCGAGCGCCATCACCTCGATGCCGTCGACGGTGCCGAGATAGACCTCGCCGAGCCCGCCGAAGAAATTCTCCTCGGCCCAGACCATATCCCTGCGGCCGATGCGCGTCATCACCGCGGGATAGCCCGGCACCAGCAGGCGCATGTGCCAGCCCTGCCCGGCCATCGCCGCCGGCAGCGCGCCCACCACATCGGCCAGCCCGCCCGTCTTGACCAGCGGGACGGCCTCCGAAGCCACCGAAAGAACCCGTTTCATGCGTCTCCCTCTCGCCTTGTTCGGGATGATGGCGGGGCGACCCGCAGGTCGCCGCCG
This sequence comes from Paenirhodobacter ferrireducens, assembly GCF_004022265.1. GTDB lineage: Bacteria > Pseudomonadota > Alphaproteobacteria > Rhodobacterales > Rhodobacteraceae > Rhodobacter > Rhodobacter ferrireducens. The sequence goes on along the minus strand of NZ_SAVB01000002.1, from coordinate 140,136 downwards.
GTCTTACTCGAGTGTGGCCGCCCGACGGTCCAGCATCGCCTGGGTGATCAGCACGACCCCTCCCTCGGTGACGCGGAACCATTTCGCATCCTCGTCCGGATCCTCGCCGACGATCAGCCCCTCGGGGATCTGCACGCCGCGGTCGATGACACAGCGGCTGAGTTCCGCCTTGCGGCCGATGTCGGCATAGGGCAGCGCCACGACGTGATCGAGGCTCGACCAGCTGTGCGCCCGACAGCCGGTGAAAAGCAGCGAATTGCGCACCTCGGAGCCCGAGACGATGCAGTCGCCCGAGACGAGCGAGCTGACCGCGGAGCCGCGCCGGCCGTCCTCGTCATGGATGAACTTCGCCGGCGGTACCAGCTCGGCGTAGGTCCAGATCGGCCAGGCATTGTCGTAAAGATCGAGCTTCGGGGTGAATTCGGTGAGGTCGATATTCGCCTGCCAGAACGCATCGACGGTGCCGACGTCGCGCCAGTAGGGTTCGGTCTCGAGCCCGGTCTTGACGCAGCTTTCGGAAAAGCGATGCGCCATCGCCTTGCCGTTCTTCACGATCTGCGGGATCAGGTCGTGGCCGAAATCATGGCTCGAGTTCGGGTCCTCGCTGTCGCGGATCAGCAGATCGCGCAGGAACGCCCAGTCGAAGACATAGATCCCCATCGAGGCGAGCGTCTGCGTCGGATCGCCGGGGATGCCCGGCGGATCCTTCGGCTTCTCGAGGAAATCCGTCACCCGGCCGCGCGCATCGACCGCCATGCAGCCGAAGGCCGAAGCCTCGGTCCGCGGCACGGTCAGACAGCCGATGGTCACATCGGCGCCGGTCTCGACATGCTGGCGCAGCATGATCTCGTAATCCATCTTGTAGACGTGGTCGCCCGCCAGGATCACGACATACTTGACCTTGTAATCCTCGATGATGTCGATGTTCTGCGCCACCGCATCGGCGGTGCCCATGTACCACTTGCTTTCGCTCACCCGCTGCGAGGCGGGCAGGATGTCGAGGTATTCGTTGCGCTCGGCGCGGAAGAAGTTCCAGCCGCGCTGCATGTGGCGGATCAGGCTGTGCGCCTTGTATTGCGTGGCAATCGCCATTTTGCGGATGCCCGAGTTCAGCGCGTTCGACAGCGCGAAGTCGATGATCCGGGTCTTGCCGCCGAAATAGACGGCGGGCTTGGCGCGGCGGTCGGTCAGTTCCTTGAGCCGCGAACCACGGCCACCGGCCAGGATGAAGGCCATCGCCTGCGACGAGAGCCGCTGGTTGGGATGCGTGTTCATTTTCCCCTCCTCTTTCCTGCGTCAGTCCGGCGTGAACATCACCACCGCCAGCGGCGGCAGGTAAACTTCGGCGCTGAACTCTCTGCGCATCCAAGGAATTTCTTCTGCAATTATCTCTCCGAGATTGCCCCAGTTGGCGCCGCCGTAATGGCCGCTCTCGGTGTTCAGGATCTCGCGCCAGCTGCCGGCCACGGGCAGGCCGATGCGCGTCGTGCGCTCGACCGGCGTCAGGTTGGCGGCGATGACCACCGGACGCTGCCCCGGCGCGCTGCGCTCGAAAATGTAAAGCGAATGCTCGGCATCGTCAGCCTCGATCCAGGAGAAGCCACAGGGCTCGCAATCGCCCCAGTGCAGCGCCGGCGTCTCGCGATAGATCCGGTTCAGATCACGCACCAGATTGCGCATCCCGGCATGCAGCGGCGCGTCGAGCAGCGCCCAATCGAGCGCGGCGCCGCTGTCCCATTCGTGCCACTGGGCAAATTCCTGCCCCATGAACAGCAGCTTCTTGCCCGGGTGCGCCCATTGGAAGGCATAGAAGGCGCGCAGATTGGCGAATTTCTCGGCAGCAGTGCCCGGCATCTTGCCGATCATCGAGCCCTTGCCGTGCACGACCTCGTCATGGCTGATAGGAAGAATGAAGTTTTCGCTGTAAGTATATGAACTTGCGAAGGTCAGCTCGTTATGATGCCAGCGGCGATGGATCGGATCACGGCTGAAATAGCGCAGCGTGTCATTCATCCAGCCCATGTTCCACTTATAGCCGAAACCGAGCCCGCCGCGGTGCACCGGGCTTGTCACCCCGGGGAAGGCGGTGCTCTCCTCGGCCACGGTCATGATCCCCGGCGACTTGCCATAGGCGAGTGTGTTCACCTGTTTCAGGAACTCGATCGCCTCGAGATTCTCCCGCCCGCCGTAGCGGTTCGGCACCCATTCGCCTTCCGAGCGGGAATAGTCGCGGTAGAGCATCGAGGCCACGGCATCCACGCGCAGCCCGTCGAGGTGGTACTGCTCGAGCCAGAACAGTGCGTTCGCCTCGAGATAGTTCGCCACCTCGCGCCGGCCGAAGTTGTAGATCAGCGTGTTCCAGTCGCGGTGGAAGCCTTCCTTCGGATCGGCATGTTCGTAAAGCGGGGTGCCGTCGAACCGCCGCAGCCCGTGGTCATCGGTGGGGAAATGGCCCGGCACCCAATCGAGGATGACGCCAAGCCCGCGCTGGTGCGCCGCATCGACGAAGGCCGCGAATTCCTCGGGCCGGCCGTGGCGGATGGTGGGCGCGAAAAGGCCAACCGGCTGATAGCCCCAGCTGCCGTCGAACGGGTGCTCGGTGATCGGCAGAAGCTCGACATGGGTGAACCCAAGATCCGCAACGTAATCAATGAGTTGCGTCGAGAGCTCGTAATAGCTGAGCGGTCGCCCGCCCTCTTCCCATACCCGCCGCCACGAGCCCAGATGGACCTCGTAGATCGACACCGGGGCATGCACGTCCTGCGCTTTGGCACGCTCCTTCATCCACAGACCGTCGCCCCAGTCGTGCAGGCCCAGTTCGCGCACCACCGAGGCGGTCGCCGGCGGATGCTCGGCGCCGAAACCGACCGGGTCGGCCTTGGTCGGCAGCAGCTTGCCCCCGGCGCCGAGGATCTCGTACTTGTACATGTCGCCCGGCATCAGCCCGGGCAGGAAGATCTCCCACACCCCGGTCGAACCGCGCCGGCGCATCTGGTGGCGCCGCCCGTCCCAGCTGTTGAAGTTGCCGACGACCGAGACGCGCTCGGCATTTGGCGCCCAGACGGCGAAATGCACGCCCTCATGGCCCTCATGCGTCATCACATGCGCACCGAGCGCCTCCCACAGCCGGTGGTGCGTGCCCTCGCCGATCAGGTATTCGTCGATCGAGCCGAGCACGGGAGACAGCCGATAGGGATCCTCGAAATCCCAGGTCGCCTGCGCGTTCTGCGCCCGCAGCCGGTAGAGCGGCTCGTTCCACTTGCCACAGAAGAGCCCCGGCAGGACCTGTTCGAGCTCGACCTCCGTCGCGCCCACAGCCCAGAGCCGCTGCGCATCCGGCACGAGGGCCACGATCCTGTTGCCTTTCGCTGTCCGGTGTAGCCCCAATATGGAAAACGGATCACCATGCCGGCCTTCGACCAGCGCCTCGGCTTCGGATCTGTCAATCAAGCTCATGCAATTCCTCAGAGGGCGGACTCAGTCCCCCAGATATCGGTCATGTAACCACGAATGGCTCGGTCAGAGGAGAAGAAACCCATGCGCGCGGTGTTCATAGCCGCCATGCGCCACCATTTATCCGGCTCGGCAAAGGTCTTGTCGACCTCGGCCTGAGATTCACGGTAGGCCTCGAAATCCGAGGCCACAAGGAAATAGTCAGAGTGCCACATATTGTGGACGAGGCCGTGATAGCGGGTCGGCTCGTCGGGGCTGAAACGGCCCTCGGCGATCATCTGCAAGACGTCCTGCAGCGTCTGGCTCTCGAGGATGGCATGGCGGGCATGCTCGGGGTCCTCGCGGTGCTTCATCACCTCCTGCGCGGTCAGACCGAACAGGAAGAAATTCTCCGGCCCGACCTGCTCGCGGATCTCGACGTTCGCGCCGTCGAGCGTGCCGATGGTCAGCGCGCCGTTCAGCGCGAATTTCATGTTGCCGGTGCCCGAGGCTTCCTTGCCCGCGGTCGAGATCTGCTCGGAGAGGTCCGAGGCGGGGATCAGCCGTTCCGCCATCGAGACGTTGTAATTCGGCGGATAGATGATCTTCAGCCGGCCGTCGACATAGGGGTCGTTATTCACCACGGCCGCCACGTCATTGATCAGGCGGATGATTTCCTTCGCCGCCTGATAACCGGGCGCGGCCTTGCCGCCAAAGATCTTGACCCGCGGCTGCCAGTCGGCGGTCGGGTCGTTGCGGATCTCGTGCCATTGCGCGATCGTCTGCAGGACGTTCAGCAGCTGGCGCTTGTATTCGTGGATGCGCTTGATCTGCACGTCGAAGAGCGCATCGGGGTCGATCTTCACCCCCTGGGTCTGCCCGATCCAGTTCGACAGCGCTTCCTTGTTGACCCGTTTCGCCGCCGCAAAGGCGTCGCGGAAGCCCTTGTCCTCGATCGAGAGTTCCAGCTCGCGCAGGCGGTCAAGATCGGCTTCCCAACCCTCGCCGATGGTGTCGCTGATCAGATGCGACAGCGCCGGGTTCGCCATCCGCAGCCAGCGCCGCGGGGTGACGCCATTGGTCTCGTTGACGATCCGGTCGGGGTGCAGCTTGTGCAGCTCGGGGAAGAGGTTCTGCTTCACCAGTTCGGTGTGCAGCGCCGAGACGCCGTTCACCTTGTGCGCGGTGACGAAAGCGAGCTCGCCCATCCGCACCTCGTGATGCTTCACGATGCCGACGTAATGCGGCCGCGAGGGGTTTGTGCGCAGGTGCCAGGCGTCGATCTGCTCGATGATCTGCATGTGGCGCGGCAGCACCGAGCCCATCAGATAGGTCGCCCAGCGTTCGAGCGCCTCGGGCAGGAGCGTGTGGTTCGTATAGCCCAGACACTCGATCGCCGTCGCGATCGCATCGTCGAAGGGCATGTCGTAAAGATCGGTCAGGATCCGCACCAGCTCCGGCCCGGCAATTGCCGGGTGGGTGTCGTTCATCTGGATCGCCACATGTTTCGCCAGATCGGCCAGCTTGAAGCCGCCCGCCAGATGCCGGCGGATGATGTCATGCAGCGCCGCGCCGGTCAGGAAATACTCCTGCTTCAGCCGCAGCTCCTTGCCCTGATAGGTGGTATCGTCCGGATAAAGCACCCGGCTGAGCGTGCGGGCGAGCGTCTCGGGCTCGGCCGCGGCGGTGTAATCGCCGTGGTTGAAGCGCGCGAGGTCGAAGAGCGTCGTGGGTTTCGCCGACCACAGCCGCAGCGTGTTCGCCCATTTGCCCTGCCAGCCGATCACCGGCATGTCGAAGGCCTCGGCGATCACCGTCTCGGCCGGCACCCAGACGGTCTTGCCGTTGCGGGTCTCGACGCCGCCCTTGAAGCCGATCTCATAGGCCGCCTCGGGGCGTTCGAACTCCCACGGGTGGCGCTGCTTGAGCCAGTCCTCGGGGGTTTCGACCTGCTGCCCGCCCTCGAAGCGCTGACGGAACAGCCCGTGCTCGTAGCGGATGCCATAGCCATAGCCCGGGCAGCCGAGCGTCGCCATGCTTTCCATGTAGCACGCCGCCAGACGGCCCAGCCCGCCGTTGCCAAGCGCCGCGTCGGGCTCGTCCTCGACCACCGCGCGCCAGTCCTGGCCAAGGCTCTCGATCGCCTCGCGGCAGGCCGCGCGCATGCCGAGGTTGATCGCCGCATCCTCGAGCATGCGGCCGATCAGGAATTCCATCGACAGGTAGTAGACCCGCTTGTGGCCCTGTTCCCAGGTCTGCTTCGTGGCGGCGAACCACGGTTCGACGATCCGGTCACGGATCGCGAAGCTCAGCGCCATGCGCCAGTCGTAGACCGAGGCGTGCCCCGCGTCCTTTCCCATCGAATAGATCAGATGCCGCAGGATCTCTTCCCGCAGGGTTTCGACGGAGGGGGCGATAACATCTTTCACGATCACACCTTTCGCGCACGTTGTTAACCCCTTGATGGGATGCGGGCGGCACGCCGTCAAGCCGCACAGAAAGGCTGTCGCCACCTGTGGCCCGGCGGTTTCGGCTTTGCCCGTTTCTGCGGCACTCGACCAGAGGATCGTAAAGACTTCATGGCAGGGCGTGGGGTTGGGCCGGAATTTGCCCGTCGCGCCGGTGTTCAGCTTGCCGGCAGGATCACGCTGAACCGGCTGCCCTTGCCCTTCTCGCTTTCGATCTTCAGCCGGCCGCGATGGCGAGCGACGATGTGCTTCACGATCGCGAGACCAAGGCCGGTGCCGCCCTGTTCGCGCGAGCGGTGGGTGTCGACGCGGTAGAACCTTTCGGTCAGGCGCGGCAGGTGGATCGACTCGATGCCCTCGCCCTTGTCGCTCACCTCGACGCGCAGCGCCGGGCCGCGCAGCACCGGCTCATGCGCGATGCGGGCGACATTGATCCGCACCTCGCCACCCGAACCACCGTATTTGATCGCATTCTCGATCAGGTTGGCGAAGATCTGGGTGAGCTGGTCGGGGTCGCCCTTCACCCGCATCACGCCTTCCTCGCCCTCGCGGATTAATGCGACGCCGCGCGCCTCGGCCAAGGGCTGCAAGGTCTGCTTTGCCCCTTTCAGCACCGCCGAGATATCGACATCCGCGGTCGGGCGGCGCCGCTCCTCGGCCTCGACCCGGCTCAGCGACAGCAGGTCGCCCACCAGCCGGTTCATCCGCCCTGCCTCGCGCTCCATGATCGCGAGGAAGCGGTCGCGCGCCACCGGGTCGTCCTTGGCCGCGCCGCGCAGGGTCTCGACGAAGCCCATCAGCGCGGTGAGCGGCGTGCGCAGCTCGTGGCTGACATTGGCGACGAAATCGCGCCGCATCACCTCGGCCTCCTCAAGCGCGGTGACATCCTCGATCGCCACCACCGCGCCGCCCTCGGCCAAGCCGATCTCCTCGCCCGGCGGCAGCGGCGAGACCGTCGCCATCGCCACCATCTCGCGCCCGTTCGAGGAGATCCGCAGCCGCACCCGGCCGGGGCGGTCATCCTGCAACGCCTCCTCGAGCGCCTGACCAAGCGCGGGCTGGCGCAGCACGGTGACGAAAGCGCGCCCCTCGATGTCGCGACCGAAGAGCAGGCGGGCCGCGGGATTGGCCGAAACGATCCTCTCCGCCCGATTAACCAGCAAAATCGGAAGCGGCAGGGCGTCGACCAGAGAGGCTGTCAAAAAATCGGACATGTTTCGCTCCTTCTGCGCGCCGAAACCTTGACCAAAAACGCGCGGGAGTAAACCATGCGTCATTCTCTGCTTGCAGGCGAAGCATCCCGGGGCAAAGCCTTCGTCTGCTAATCCATTTTCCAGCGCGCCCGGTGCCGGGCGGCGCGGTGTGACGGAACGTGACGATGCCTTCTTCGAAGGGCCCTTCCGCCGGCCGCCCCCATTCCGGGGACGGACCCGATTCGCCTCCGTCGGGACGACGCATCCTGGTGGTGGAACCGTCGCAATCGCTGCCGCTCGCGCTGCGCGGGGTGTCGGGGGTCACGATCACCATCGTGCCGCTCGCCGCGGTCGATGCGGCGTTGCTCGCGCGGACCGTGCCAGATGTGGTGATCTCGCCGCTCCTCTGCCCCGAGCACGACATCCTCGACCTCGCGCGCCAGCTCGAGGCGCTCGGCTATCGCGGCGCGCTGCGGGCCTATAGCGCACCGCTACCGAACCCGCGGCTGATCCTCGCCGAGGTGCGGCAGATCTGGCACGGAGGCGATTTCGACATTCTCGAACTGCCGCCCAAACTGGGCTGAGCTCAGCCGAGGGCGCGCAGGCCCTTCGCATAGCGCGCGGCATTGGCGCGGTAATGCGCGGCGGATTTCAGCAGCTTTTCCTGCGCCGCGTCGTCAAGCTGCCGCATCACCTTGCCCGGGGCGCCCATCACCAGGCTGAAATCCGGGATCTCCTTGCCCTCGGTGATCAGCGCGCCGGCGCCAATGAGGCAGCCTCGGCCGATCTTCGCGCCGTTGAGCACCGTCGCGCCCATGCCGATCAGACTGCCCGCGCCAATGACACAGCCATGCAACATCGCCTTGTGGCCAATGGTGCAATCGGGCCCGATCACCAGCGGATAGCCGATGTCGGTGTGACACACGACGTTCTCCTGAACGTTCGAACCGTGGCCGACGCGGATCTCCTCGTTGTCGCCGCGCAGGGTGCAGCCGAACCAGACCGAGGCCTCGTCCTCCAGCACCACCTTGCCGATCAGGTTCGCGTCCGGGGCGACCCAGGCACCCTGCCCCAGTTCCGGCCGAATGCCGTCGAGTTCATAGATCATCGCGCTTCAAACTCCCTGTTCAGCTCGCGCACGAAGTCGTTCAGCCAGGGCTGCCGGTCCGCCCGCGCGCGCTCGGCGGCGAGAATTTCGCGCAGCTCCCTCTCGGCCTGATCGGCGTCGTGATTCACGATCACATAATCATATTCCGCCCAGTGGCTGATTTCATCGCGGCTTTTCGCCATCCGGGCCGCGATCACCTCGTCGCTGTCCTGCGCCCGCGTGCGCAGCCGCTTTTCCAGCTCGGCGATCGAGGGCGGCAGGATGAAGATCGAGATCACCTCCTTGCCGAGACTCGAGCGGCGGATCTGCTGCCCGCCCTGCCAGTCGACGTCGAAGAGCGTGTCGCGCCCGGCCTTCATCGCCGCCTCGACCGGGGTCTTCGGCGTGCCGTAGAAATTGCCGAAGACCTCGGCATGTTCGAGCATCTCGCCATTCGCGACCATCGCCTCGAAGTCGTGCTTGGTGCGGAAATAATACTCGACGCCGTCGGTCTCGCCCGGGCGCGGGGCGCGCGTCGTGGCCGAGACCGAGAATGTCAGCGTCGGGTCCCAGGCCATCAACCGCTTCGCCAGCGTCGATTTCCCCGCGCCCGAGGGCGAGGAGAGGATAATCAGAAGGCCGCGCCGGGGCTGGGTCATGGCTCACTCCACGTTCTGGATCTGCTCGCGCATCTGGTCGATGACGGCCTTGAGGTCAAGCCCGATCGCAGTGAGCGCGGTCGAGCCCGACTTCGAGCACAGCGTGTTCGACTCGCGCACGAATTCCTGGGTGAGGAAGTCGAGCTTGCGGCCGACCGGGCCTGCCTCGGCCAGAAGCGCGCGGGCGGCGGCGACATGGGCGCGCAGCCGGTCGATTTCCTCGGTGACATCGGCCTTCACCGCCAGCATCGCCAGTTCCTGCGCCACCCGCTGCGGATCGGCCCCGGGGGCGGTGTCGAGCACGCGGGCCAGCGCCGCCTGCAGCGCCGCCGCGGTCTCGGGCCGGCGCGCCTCGGCGGCCTCGGCCGCGGCCTCGGTCAGTGCGGCAATGCGGTCGATCTGGGCCGCAATCACCGCGCCGATCTGCGCGCCCTCGGCCGCGCGCATCGCGGCGAAGTCCTCGAGCAGCGGCGCCAGATCGGCGAGCAGCGCCGCGCGCAGCGCCACCGGATCGGCGATCTCGGGTGCGCCCTGCTCGATCACCCCGCGCAGCGACAGAATGTCCGCCGCCCGCGTCGGTGCCAGGGCAAGCCCCCGCTCGCCCGCCGCCGCCTCGACCCGGGCGAGCGCCGCGAGCGCCGCCTGCAACCCCGCGTCCGACAGGCGCAGCCCCTCGGCCCCCTCGCTGCGCGACAGCCGCAGCGTCAGCGAGATGTTGCCGCGCGCCGCCACCGCGGCGACCGCCGCCCGCACCGCCGCCTCGAGTCCCTCGACATCGGGCAGACGCGGGCGCAAATCAAAGCCCTTGCCATTGACCGAGCGGATCTCCCAGGCCCAGTCATGGCCGAGCCCGCCGCCCTGCCGCGCGGCAAAGCCGGTCATCGAGATCGTGCGCGGGCCGGATGCGATGTTAACCATTTAACACTTTCTTTCCCCTTTTTGCCCGGAACTGGCGTATTAAGGTTTTGGTAAGGATTTCGCCTCCGGGGCCATTCGAAAGCCCATAACCGCAGAATGCACGAGGCATTGCAATGGATGGCGGCGGAGGCGGAACGCCTGTGCCGCAGGAACGGGTGATGCGATGGACCGTGATATCGACGACAAGGTGATCCACTTCGGGGCGCAGGCGGGGCTCGGCATGCAGATTGCCTCGGAACTGCGCGCCTATTGGGAGGCGCTGCGCCGTGGCCGGCTGGTGCCCACGCGCGCCGACGTCGATCCGCGCGGCATCGAGCGCGCCCTCGAATACGCCTTCATCCTCGAGCGCGTGGCGCCGGGCATCGGCCGGTTCCGGCTTGCCGGCATGCACCTGAACGAGCTGATGGGGATGGAGGTGCGGGGCATGCCGCTCACTGCCCTGTTCACACCGCAGGGCCGCAAGCATGTCACCGAGGCGCTGGAGGCGGTCTTCGGCGGTCCGGCGATCGCCGACCTGCGGCTCGTCTCGGACGGCGGCCCCGGCCGGCCCCGGCTCGATGCGCGGCTGCTGATCCTGCCGATGAAATCCGACCTCGGCGACATCACCCGTGCGCTTGGCTGCCTCGTTGCCGAGGGCGACGGTTTCGGCCGCCCGCCGCGCCGCTTCGATGTGATCGCGGCCCATGTCGAGCCGGTGATCGCCGGCGCGCCGACGCCCGGCCCCCTTCCGCTGCCGGTCCGTCCCGAGGAGATTGGCCTTGATGCCCCGGTCTTCGGCAACCGCCGGCCCGCCCTGCCCGAGTTCGACACGCCCCTGGCCACCCGCCCGCTTTCCGACTGCACGCCGGAAGAGCGTCGCGCGATGTTCCACGTCATCAGCAACGCCTGAGACCGATGCCGCAGGATATGACGGGAACGGCCCGGAGCGATGCTCCGGGCCGCGGTCCTTGTGCCCGTCTGCCGCCGCCCTGCTCAGAGGCCAGAGGCCTTGCGCAGCGCGCGCCGGTCCTGCAGCTCCTCGGCGACGAGGAAGGCGAGTTCCAGCGCCTGCGAGGCGTTGAGCCGCGGGTCGCAGGCGGTGTGATAGCGGCTCGACAGATCCTCGTCCGACACCGCGCGCACGCCGCCGGTGCATTCGGTCACGTCGCGGCCGGTCATCTCGAAATGCACGCCGCCCGGGATCGTGCCCTCGGCCTTGTGCACGCCGAAGAACTCGCGCACCTCGCGCAGCACCGACTCGAAGGGCCGGGTCTTGTAGCCCGAGGCCGCCTTGATCGTGTTGCCGTGCATCGGGTCGCACGACCACAGCACATTCGCGCCCTCGGCCTGCACCGCACGGATCAGCCGCGGCAGATGCTCGCCGACCTTGCCCGCGCCAAAGCGCGCGATCAGCGTCAGCCGCCCGGGCTCGTTCTCCGGGTTCAGCTTCGCCATCAGCACCTTCAGATCGTCGGCCGTGGTCGAGGGGCCGCATTTCAGCCCGATCGGGTTCTGCACGCCGCAGCAGAACTCGACATGCGCGCCGTCGGGCTGACGGGTGCGGTCGCCGATCCAGATCATGTGACCCGAACCCGCCAGCGGAATGCCGGTGGTGCTGTCGACACGGCACAGCGCCTCTTCGTATTCCAGCAGCAGCGCCTCGTGCGAGGTGTAGAAATCGACCTTCGCGAGCTCATGCGCGGTGTCCGAGGTCACCCCGGCCGCGGTCATGAAGTCCATCGCATCGCCGATGCGCTCGGCCACCTCGCGATAGCGCGCCGCCTCGTCCTCGTCGGTGAAGCCGGCAATCCAGCTCTGCACCCGATGGATGTCGGCATAGCCGCCGGTCGAGAAGGCGCGCAGCAGGTTCAGCGAGGCCGCGGCCTGGGTATAGGCCTGCAGCATCCGGAAGGGATCGGGCACACGGGCCGCGGCGGTGAAGTCGAAGCCGTTGATGATGTCGCCGCGATAGCTCGGCAGCTCGACGCCGCCGATCGTCTCGGTCGCGGCCGAACGCGGCTTGGCGAACTGCCCGGCCATGCGCCCGACCTTGATCACCGGCACTTTCGCGCCCCAGGTCAGCACGATCGCCATCTGCAGCATCACCTTGAAGGTGTCGCGGATGTTGTCGGCGGAGAATTCAGCAAAGCTCTCGGCGCAGTCCCCGCCCTGCAGCAGGAACGCCTCGCCCCGCGCGGCCTTCGCCAGATCTGCCTTCAGCCGGCGCGCCTCGCCGGCGAAGACGAGCGGCGGCATCTTGGCGAGCTGCGCCTCGACCGCGCCAAGCGCAGCCATGTCGGGATAGTCGGGCATCTGCACCCGCGGTTTCGCGCGCCAGCCGGACTTCGTCCACCCCTTGACCATCTTCTCCTCCAGGACTTTCACAGGTTGCGCGGTTATAAGGCAGGCGTTAGCGAGAACAAACCGGTTTTTCCGCAGGCGCGCGCGAAAATGACTGTCGCGTGGACGGACATGAGGACGGGCTCCGATGCCCTCTTGCGAGACGCCCCGTTCCCTGCTTTCTGGGCATGAAACGACAAGGTCCCCGTCGCAAATGCGCATCCCCTCCACGACACCCCGCACCCATTCCCGACCGGCCCCCTCGCACGGCATCCTGCGCCTGGCCACCGGTGGGCGCACGCGGCGCTTCATCTTCCTGCTGCTCGACCGCTTCACACTGATGGCTTTTGCCAGTGCAATCGAGCCCTTGCGGCTTGCGAACCAGGTTTCCGGCGAGAAGCTCTATGACTGGAAGCTCGCCTCCGAGGACGGTGGCGACGTGACCTGCTCGAACGGCACGGTGATCCGCGCCGACATGGGGCTGGGCGAGGTCACCCGCGACGACACGGTGATGGTGTGCGGCGGCATCGACGTGGCCGAGGCGACGACGAAGCCGATCCTCGCCTGGCTGCGGCGCGAGGCGCGGCGCGGCGCGGCGGTGGGCGGCCTGTGCACCGGGGCCTGGGCGGTGGCGAAGGCCGGGCTGCTCGACGGCCGGCGCGCCACCATCCACTGGGAGAATCAGGACAGCTTCGCCGAGGATTTCGAGGAGGTGACGCTGTCGAAGGCGGTCTTCGTGATCGATGGCAACCGGCTGACGACGGCGGGCGGCACCGCCTCGGTCGATCTGATGCTGAAGATGATCGCGCTCGACCATGGCGAGGCGCTGGCCAATACCGTCGCCGACCAGCTGATCTACAACTCGATCCGCACCGACCGCGACAGCCAGCGGCTGTCGATCCCGACCCGGATCGGCGTGCGCCACCCGAAGCTTGCGCAGGTGATCGCGCGGATGGAGATGAACATCGAGGAGCCGATCAGCCCGGCGCGCCTTGCGGCCGAGGTCGGCATGTCGACGCGCCAGCTCGAGCGTCTGTTCAGCCGCTACCTGAGCCGCTCGCCAAAGCGCTATTACATGGAAATCCGCCTGCAGAAGGCGCGCAACCTGTTGATGCAGACCGAGATGAGCGTGATCAACGTGGCGCTGGCCTGCGGTTTCACCTCGCCCTCGCATTTCTCGAAATGCTACCGTGCGCAGTATCAGACCACCCCCTATCGCGAACGCGGCGCCTCGGGCGTGCCGTCGGCGACCAGCGTGATCGAGCTTGATGCTGACGAGTGCGACCTGACGGGAATCGACTTTCCGGAAGAAAAGTTCTGAGCCGCGCCGGCGATGCGCCGCGCCGTTGCGTCAAAGCGCCCATTTCTTGCCCAGATGGTCTATTTTCGGCCAATCCGTCGCGGGCTGCCCTATTTTCTTTTGCCAAAGGCGGGACTAACGTTTCCGCAATCATGTTCCAACAGGGGAGTGAACAGATGAAGAAGCTGCTTCTGGCGACGGCTGCCGTCGCGCTGTGCGCGGGCGGCGCCTTCGCCGAGGACATCAAGATGGGGATCTCGATGGGCTTCACCGGGCCGCTGGAATCGATCGCGCCGCCGATCGCCTCCGGCGCCGAACTGGCGATGAAGGAAGTCTCGGATTCGGGCAAGCTTCTGGGCGGTGACACCGTCACCCCGGTGCGCGGCGATTCCACCTGCGTCGACGCCGCTGCGGCCACCGCGACCGTCGAGCGGATGGTGACCTCGGAGGGCGTGAAGGGCATCGTCGGCGGCATGTGCTCGGGCGAGACCATCGCCTCGCTGACCAACGTCGCCGTGCCGAACGGCGTGGTGATGATCTCGCCCTCGGCGACCTCGCCCGCGCTCTCGACGATCGACGACAACGGCCTGTTCTTCCGCACCTCGCCCTCGGACGCGCGTCAGGGCGAAGTGATGACCGACATCATCATGGAACACGGCATCAAGTCCGTGGCGGTGACCTATACCAACAACGACTACGGCAAGGGCTTGGCCGACAGCTTCGCCGAGGCGTTCAAGGCCAAGGGCGGCACGGTGACCATCGTTGCCGCGCATGAAGACGGCAAGGCCGACTATTCGGCCGAGGTCGGCGCACTGGCGGCTGCGGGTGGCGATGCGCTCGTGGTGGCGGGCTATGTCGACCAGGGCGGTTCGGGCATCCTGCGTGGCGCGCTCGACACCGGTGCCTTCTCGACCTTCGTGCTGCCCGACGGCATGGTCGCGGCGACGCTCGAGAAGAACTTCGGCACCGAGCTCGACGGCTCCTTCGGCCAGATGCCGGCATCGGAAGGCGAGGGCAAGGACATGTTCGTCTCCCTCGCCAAGACCGCGGGCTTCGACGGCTCGAGCATCTACTCGGCCGAGGCCTATGACGCGGCGGCGCTGATGCTGCTGGCGATGCAGGCGGCGAAGTCGACCGATCCGAAGGTCTACAAGGACAAGATCATGGACGTCGCCAACGCTCCGGGCGAGAAGATCATGCCCGGCGAACTGGCGAAGGGCCTTGAACTGCTGGCCGAAGGCAAGGACATCGACTATGTCGGCGCCACCTCGGTCGAGCTGATCGGTGCGGGTGAATCCGCGGGCACCTTCCGCGAGATCGCCATCAAGGACGGCAAGATCGAGACCGTGAAATACCGCTGAGGCGGCACGGAGAACCTGGGGGCGGCCCGGAGCAATCCGGGCTGTTCCTTTTGAAACAAGGCCGAAAACGGCATTCTTCACGCAAAGAGTGAAGGTCACAGGGGACTGCATGATACGGGTCGAGAACCTGCACAAGCATTTCGGCGGCTTCCATGCCGTCGATGGCGCTTCGCTAGAGATCGCGACGGGCTCCATCACCGGGCTGATCGGCCCGAACGGGGCGGGAAAATCCACGCTGTTCAACGTCATCGCCGGGGTGCACAAGCCCACCTCCGGCACCGTGACGATGGATGGCGAGGACATCACCGGCCTGCCGCCGCACGAGTTGTTCCACAAGGGGCTGCTGCGCACCTTCCAGATCGCGCATGAATTCCCGACGATGACGGTGCGCGAGAACCTGATGATGGTTCCGGGCGGTCAGA
The DNA here is from genome assembly GCF_004022265.1 of Paenirhodobacter ferrireducens. Lineage (GTDB taxonomy): Bacteria > Pseudomonadota > Alphaproteobacteria > Rhodobacterales > Rhodobacteraceae > Rhodobacter > Rhodobacter ferrireducens. The sequence continues at coordinate 124,977 of NZ_SAVB01000002.1, read as the reverse complement.
CCGGCGAGACGCTTTGGAACGCCTGGTTCCAGCGTGGCCGGATCGCCGAGGAAGAGGCGGCACTTCTGAAGAAGGCCGACGAGGTTCTTGATTTCCTGACGATCTCTCATCTGAAGGACGAGCGCGCCGGAAACCTTTCGGGCGGCCAGAAGAAACTTCTGGAGCTTGGTCGCACGATGATGGTCGAGGCGAAGATCGTGTTTCTCGACGAGGTCGGCGCCGGTGTGAACCGCACGCTGCTGAACACCATCGGCGACGCCATCGTGCGGCTGAACAAGGAACGCGGCTATACCTTCTGCGTGATCGAGCACGACATGGATTTCATCGGCCGGCTCTGCGACCCGGTGATCGTGATGGCCGAGGGCAAGGTTCTGGCCGAAGGCGCCCCCGACACCATCATGCAGAACGAGGCGGTGATCGAGGCCTATCTCGGGCGCGGGCTCAAGAACAAGGTCAAGACGGGAGCCGCGCAATGATCGGATTTTTCATGATAAAACAAGGTGTCATGGGATGTCCCGGAGGTGTCGCATGAGCTTTCTCGACGCTTCCAGCATGACCGGCGGCTATGGTGCCGCCGATATCCTGCACGATTGCACGCTCAAGGTCGAAAAGGGCCAGATCGCGGTGATCGTCGGCCCGAACGGCGCCGGCAAGTCGACCGCGATGAAGGCGGTCTTCGGCATGCTGCGGCTGCGCGCGGGCAAGGTGACGCTCGATGGCGACGACATCACCGCGCTGTCGCCGCAGGAGCGCGTGCGCAAGGGCATGGGCTTCGTGCCGCAGGTGAACAACGTCTTCCCGACGATGTCGGTCGAGGAAAACCTCGAGATGGGCGCCTTCATCCGCACCGACGATTTCCGCGACACGATGGAACAGGTCTATGACCTCTTCCCGATCCTGCGCGAGAAACGCTTCCAGAACGCCGGCGAGCTTTCGGGCGGTCAGCGCCAGCAGGTCGCTGTCGGTCGCGCGCTGATGACGAAGCCGAAACTGCTGATGCTCGACGAGCCCACGGCCGGCGTCTCGCCCATTGTCATGGACGAGCTCTTCGACCGCATCATCGAGGTTGCCCGCACCGGCATCTCGATCCTGATGGTCGAGCAGAACGCCCGCCAGGCGCTTGAAATCGCGGACATGGGCTATGTGCTTGTCCAGGGCGCGAACCGCTACACCGACACGGGCGCCGCCCTGATGGCCGACCCCGAGGTCCGCCGCACGTTCCTGGGGGGCTGAGATGGATATCCTCAACGCGCTGGTCGCGATCCTGAACTATGTCGTCGTGCCCGCCACCGCCTATGGCGCGCAGCTGGCGCTTGGCGCGCTTGGCGTGACGCTGATCTACGGCATCCTGCGGTTCTCGAACTTCGCCCACGGCGACACCATGGCCTTCGGCACCGCGATCACCATCCTCATCACCTGGGCGCTGCAATCGGCGGGCATCGGCTTCGGCCCGCTGCCGACGGCGCTGATCGCCCTGCCCTTCGGCATCGCCGCGACGGCGCTTCTGGTGCTCGGCACCGACAAGATCGTCTATTCCTATTACCGCAAGGTGCGTGCCGCGCCAGTGGTGCTGACCATGGTCTCGGTCGGCGTGATGTTCCTGATGAACGGCCTCACCCGCCTCTTGATCGGGGTCGACGAGATCAAGTTCGCCGATGGCGCGCGCTTCCTGATCTCGGCGCAGGAATTCAAGAAGGCCACCGGCCTCGCCGAGCCGCTTGCGATCCGCTCGACCCAGGCGATCACCGTGATCACCGCGGCCATCGTCGTGGCGGCGCTGTTCTGGTTCCTCGCGAAGACCCGCACCGGCAAGTCGATGCGCGCCTTCTCCGACAACGAGGATCTGGCGCTTCTGTCGGGCATCAACCCGAGCCGCGTCGTCGCGATGACCTGGATCATCGCCGCGGCCCTCGCCACGATCGCCGGCACGCTCTACGGCCTTGATAAAAGCTTCAAGGCCTTCAACTACTTCCAGCTGCTGCTGCCGGTCTTTGCGGCGGCCATCGTCGGGGGCCTCGGCAATCCGCTCGGCGCCATCGCCGGCGGCTTCATCATCGCCTATTCCGAGGTGGCGGTGACCTATGCCTGGAAGAAGGTCGCAATGTATCTGATCCCCGGCTTCCAACCCGACAGCCTGCTTCAGCTCCTGTCGACCGAATACAAGTTCGCCGTCAGCTTCACGATCCTGATCATCGTGTTGCTGTTCAAGCCCACCGGCCTTTTCAAGGGGAAATCGGTATGAGCACCCGTCAACCTGGCGCCGCCCGGGGCGGCAAGCTGCGCGCACCGCTGCTTTTCGCCGCGATGGCCGCGCTGATCGCGATCGAGGCGGCCACCACCGGCTGGAACGGCGCGCTGGTGATCGTCAACATGGGGCTGATCTCGGCGATCCTCGCGCTCGGCGTGAACATGCAATGGGGCTATGCCGGGCTCTTCAACACCGGCGTCGTCGGTTTCATCGCGCTCGGCGGGCTCGGCCCGGTGCTGGTGTCGATGAAGCCGACGCCCGGCGCCTTCTCGGCCGGCGGCTGGGGCATCCTGATCGCCTTCGCGATCGCGCTCGTCACGATCATGGCTGCGGTCTGGCTGAACCGGCATCTGACGCGGATGAAGGGGCTGGCGATCCTCGCCGTGCTGATCGCGGGCTTCTTCCTTTACCGCGCCGTCTTCGACCCGGCCGTCGCCGCGATCCAGGCGATCAACCCGGCCTCCGCGGGCTATCTGGGCGGGCTCGGCCTGCCGACGCTGCTCTCCTGGCCTCTGGGCGCGCTGCTCGCCGCCGGCGCCGCCTGGGTGGTCGGCAAGACCGCGCTCGGCCTGCGCTCGGATTATCTCGCCGTCGCCACCCTCGGCATCGGCGAGATCATCGTCGCGGTGCTGAAGAACGAGGAATGGCTCGACCGCGGCGTGCTGAACGTGACCGGCATCCCGCGCCCCTGGCCCGTGCCCTACGAGGTTGACCTGCAGGCCGACCCGGGCTTCCTCGGTCGCGCCGCGGCCTTCGGCCTCGACCCGGTCACGGCCTCGACGATCTCCGTCAAGCTGCTCTACGGCACCCTGTTCGCCGCGGTGCTGCTGGTGCTGATCTGGGCGCTGCAGCTGGCGCTGAACTCGCCCTGGGGCCGGATGATGCGCGCCATCCGCGACAACGAGGTTGCCGCCGAGGCCATGGGCAAGAACGTCACCGGCCGCCATTTGCAGATCTTCATTCTCGGCTGCGCGGTGATCGGGCTCGCCGGTGCGATGATGATCTCGCTCGACGGGCAGATGACGCCGTCCTCCTACAACCCGCTGCGCTATACCTTCCTGATCTGGGTGATGGTGATCGTCGGCGGGTCCGGCAACAACTGGGGCTCGGTGCTCGGCGGGATGCTGATCTGGTTCGTCTGGATCAAGGCCGAGGTCTGGGGCCCGCAGATCATGCACGTCGTCACCGCGACACTCGCGGACGGGGCGCTGAAACAGCATCTCGTCGATTCGGCACCGCATATGCGGCTGGTGATGATGGGGCTGATCCTGCTCCTCGTGCTGCGCTTCAGCCCGCGCGGCCTGCTTCCCGAGAAATGACGAAAGGGGCCTCCGGGCCCCTTTTCGCGGCCCGGAACGCGGCACGCCACGCCCCCCTTCCATTCATCTTGCCACAAATACCTCGGGGGTGCGGGGGCGGCGCCCCCGCGCTCTTGCTTTTGGCGAAATCCCCCCCTATTCCCCGCACATGACCCAGCATCAGCGCCTCCTCATCATCGACTTCGGCTCCCAGGTCACGCAGCTGATTGCGCGCCGCCTGCGCGAGCTCAACGTCTATTGCGAAATCCATCCCTATCAGAAGGTCACCGATGCCTTCCTGACCGATTTCGCCCCTCAGGCAATCATCTTCTCGGGTGGCCCGGACAGCGTCACCCGCGAGGGCTCTCCGCGTCCGCCGAAATCGGCCTTCACCCTCGGCGTGCCGATCCTCGGGATCTGCTACGGCCAGCAGGTGATGATGCAGGAGCTTGGCGGCCTCGTCGAATCCGGCCATGGCACCGCCGAGTTCGGCCGCGCCTATGTCACCCCGACCGAGCGCGCGCTGCCGCTGCTCGAGGGCTGGTTCCAGGACGGGCGCGAGCAGGTCTGGATGAGCCACGGCGACCATGTCAGCCGCATCGCCCCGGGCTTCGAGGTCTATGGCACCTCGCCCGGCGCTCCCTTTGCGATCACCGCCGATCCCGAACGCCACTTCTACGCCGTGCAGTTCCACCCCGAGGTGCACCACACTCCGAAGGGCGCGAAGCTCTACGAGAACTTCGTCCGTCTCGCGGGCTTCACCGGCGACTGGACGATGGCGGGCTATCGCGAACAGGCGATCGAGAAGATCCGCGAACAGGTCGGCGACAAGAAGGTGATCTGCGGCCTCTCGGGCGGCGTCGACAGCTCGGTCGCGGCGGTGCTGATCCACGAGGCGATCGGCGACAACCTGACCTGCGTCTTCGTCGACCACGGCCTGCTGCGCAAGGGCGAGGCCGAGGAAGTCGTCACGATGTTCCGCGACCATTACAACATGCGGCTGATCGCGGCGGACGAGAGCGATCTCTTCCTCGGCGCGCTCGAGGGCGTGTCGGACCCGGAAGTGAAGCGCAAAACCATCGGCAAGCTCTTCATCGACGTGTTCCAGAACTACGCGAACCAGATCGACGGCGCCGAGTTCCTGGCCCAGGGCACGCTCTATCCCGACGTGATCGAGAGCGTGTCGTTCTCGGGCGGTCCCTCGGTGACGATCAAGTCGCACCACAACGTCGGCGGTCTGCCCGAGAAGATGGGGCTGAAACTGGTCGAGCCGCTGCGCGAGCTGTTCAAGGACGAGGTCCGCGCCCTTGGCCGCGAACTCGGCCTGCCCGAGAAGTTCATCGGCCGTCACCCCTTCCCGGGCCCGGGTCTGGCGATCCGCTGTCCCGGCGAGATCACCCGCGAGAAACTCGCCATCCTGCGCGAGGCGGATGCGGTCTATATCGACCAGATCCGCAAGCACGGGCTCTATGACGAGATCTGGCAGGCTTTCGTGGCGATCCTGCCCGTCCGTACCGTCGGCGTGATGGGCGACGGGCGCACCTATGACTATGCCTGCGCGCTGCGCGCGGTGACCTCGGTCGACGGCATGACGGCGGATTACTACCCCTTCAGCCACGACTTCCTCGGCGAGACCGCGACGCGGATCATCAACGAGGTGAAGGGCATCAACCGCGTGACCTATGACATCACCTCGAAGCCCCCGGGCACGATCGAGTGGGAATGATCCGCGCGAGAGCGTGACAGGAAGCGGCCCCCTCGGGGGCCGTTTTTCTTTGTCTGCGGGTGGAAAAAGAAAGGGGGGCGCTGCCCCCCTCGGCCTGCGGCCTCACCCCCCGGGATATTTGAGGCAATTGGAAGCCGGGGCGTCCCGAGCGCCGGCAGATCCCGGGGGGGCGCCTGGGGCAAGACCGCGGGTGCGCCCCGGCCTTGCGGGGGTCAGGCCTTTGCGGCCTTCTTTGCCTCGATCACCTTTTCGGCCAGTTCCTTGGCGATGGCGAAGGCGCCCTTGATCCGCTCGGCATCCGAGCTCCAGTCGCGTTGCAGCACCACCTTGTTGCCGCTGATCTTCGCCGTGCCCTTCTGCGCTTGCAGGAATTCGACGAGGCCCGCGGGGTTCGGGAACTTGTCGAGGTGGAACTGCACCGTCGCGCCCTTCGGCCCCGCGTCCATCTTGGCGATGAAGGCGCGTTTCGCCATCGCCTTGATCCGCACCACCAGGAGCAGCGTGTTCACCTCGCGCGGAAGCTCACCGAAGCGGTCGATCAGCTCGGCGGCAAAGCCCTCGAGCTCGACCTTCGTGGTCAGCCCGGACAGCCGGCGGTACAGGCCGAGCCGCACGTCGAGATCGGGGATGAAGCTTTCCGGGATCATCACCGGCACGCCGAGGTTGAGCTGCGGCGACCATTCGCCGTCGCCCTCCGCCTCGGTCAGCTCGCCCGATTTCAGCCGCGCGATCGTCTCCTCGAGCATCGCCTGATAGAGCTCGTAGCCGACTTCCTTGATATGGCCCGACTGCTCCTCGCCCAGAAGGTTGCCGGCGCCGCGCAGGTCGAGGTCCTGCGAGGCGAGGTTGAACCCCGCGCCGAGATTGTCGAGCGAGCCGAGCAGCCGCAGCCGTTTCGTGGCCTGCGGCGTCAGCGGCAGGCGCGGCTTCGTCGTCAGGTAGCAATAGGCGCGCAGCTTCGAGCGCCCGACCCGGCCGCGGATCTGGTAAAGCTGGGCCAGACCGAACATGTCGGCGCGGTGCACGATCATCGTGTTCGCGGTCGGGATGTCGAGCCCGCTCTCGACGATCGTCGTCGCCAGTAGCACGTCATACTTGCCGTCGTAGAAGGCGTTCATCCGCTCGTCGAGCTCGCCCGCAGCCATCTGCCCATGTGCGGTGATGAAGCTGACCTCGGGGACATGTTCGCGCAGGAAGGCCTCGATCTCGGGCAGGTCGGTGATGCGCGGCACGACGTAGAAGCTCTGCCCGCCGCGGAAGCGTTCGCGCAGCAGCGCCTCGCGCACGGTGACCGCGTCGAACTCGCTGACATAGGTGCGGATCGCCAGACGGTCGACCGGCGGCGTGCCGATCACGCTCAGATCGCGCACGCCGGTCAGGCTGAGCTGCAGCGTGCGCGGAATGGGCGTTGCGGTGAGCGTCAGCACATGGATTTCCGAGCGCATCTCCTTCAGGCGTTCCTTGTGGTTGACGCCGAAATGCTGCTCCTCGTCGATCACCAGCAGGCCGAGGTTGCGGAACCTCACCGCCTTCGCAAGCACCGCATGGGTGCCGATGACGATGTCGACGGTGCCGTCGGCCAACCCCTCGCGGGTCTTCGCCGCCTCTTTCGCCGAGACGAAACGGCTGAGCGGACGGACCTCGAGTGCGGTGCCGCGGAAGCGTTCGGCGAAGGTCTTGTAATGCTGGCGGGCAAGCAGCGTCGTCGGCGCGATCACCGCCACCTGCACGCCCGAGGCGGCGGCGATGAAGGCCGCGCGCATCGCCACCTCGGTCTTGCCAAAGCCCACATCGCCGACCACCAGCCGGTCCATCGGCCGGCCCGATTTCAGGTCTTCGACCACGTCGTCGATGGCGCTCAGCTGATCCTCGGTCTCGCTATAGGGGAAGCGCGCGGCGAAGGCCTCCCATTCGTGATGCGGCGCCTCGAGGATCGGCGCGTGGCGCAAGAGCCGCTCCGCCGCGATCCGCATCAACCGGTCGGCGATCTGCCGGATGCGTTCCTTCAGCCGGGCCTTCTTCGCCTGCCAGGCGCCACCGCCGAGCTTGTCGAGAAGCCCGTCCTCGTGGCCGTATCGGCTGAGCAGTTCGATGTTGGTGACGGGCACGTAAAGCCGGTCGCCGCCCGCGTATTCCAAAAGCACGCAATCAAGCGGCGCGCCAAGCGCGGTGACGGTCTCGAGCCCCTTGTAGCGGCCGACGCCGTGATCGACATGCACGACAAGATCGCCCGGCGTCAGGCTTTGCGCCTCGGTCAGGAAGTTCTCGGCCTTGCGTTTCTTCTTCGGCCGGCTGACGAGCCGGTCGCCGAGCACGTCCTGCTCGGAGATCACGGTCAGCCCCTCGGCCTCGAAGCCCGCGTCGAGCGTCCAGACCGCAAGGCCAAGCCCCGAGATCTCGCGCGCGTCGCGGATGAGCTTCGCGCCGCCCAGCCCCTCGTCCTCCAGAAGCCCCTTCAGACGCTCGCGCGCGCCTTCGGACCAGCTGGCCAGAACCACCGGGCCAAGGTGCAGCCGGTTCTCGATATGCCCCTTCAAGGCGCCGAAAAGGCTGACGTTTTCAAGCTGGCGCTCGGGCGAGAAATTGCGACCGATGCGGGCGCCGGCGTTCAGGATGCCGGGGCCGGGCGGCGCCGGCAGCACCTGCAATTGCAGCACCCGATGCGCCGCCAGGACCGCCTTCCAAGTCGGTTCGTCGAGATAGAGGAGCCCCGGCGCCGCCGGCTTGTAGACGGTGTCGACCCGGTCGCGCCGGGTCATCGCCTCGCGCCGGGTGTCGTATTGATCGGCGATCCCTTCCCACCGCGAGATCCGGGCAGGCTCGATCTGGTCGTCGAGCATCACGCTCGCCTCGGGCAGATAGTCGAAGAGGGTTTCGAGCCGCTCGTGGAAGAAGCCGAGCCAATGCTCCATGCCGGCGTGCTTGCGCCCGGCCGAGACCGCCTCGTAGAGCGGATCGTCCGTGCCGCCCGCGCCGAACTCGACGCGGTAGTTCTGCCGGAAGCGGGTGATCGAGGGCTCGTCGAGGATCACCTCGCTCACCGGGGCAAGCTCGACCGCCTTCAGCTTCTCGGTGGTGCGCTGGCTGACCGGATCGAAGCGGCGCGCGCCGTCGAGCACGTCGCCGAAGAGGTCGAGCCGCACCGGCCCCGCCTCGCCCGGCGGATAGATGTCGATGATGCCGCCGCGCACCGCGTAATCGCCGGGCTCGGACACGGTGGAAACCGGCGAGAAGCCCATCCGCACGAGGAAGGCGCGCAGCTTTTCCTCGCGCACCGGGCCGCCGACGCGGGCGGTGAAGCTCGAGGCGGCGACGAGATCGCGGGCGGGCACGCGCTGCATCGCGGCGTTGAGCGTCGTCAGCAGCACGAAGGGCCCAGGCACGCCCGCGGCGAGCGCGGCAAGCGTCGCCATCCGCGCGGCCGAAATCTCGGGGTTGGGCGAGACCCGGTCGTAGGGCAGGCAGTCCCACGCCGGGAAGGACAGCACCACCGCCTCGGGCGCGAAGAAGGCCAGCGCGGCGCGCATCGCCTCGAGCCGGCGATCGTCGCGGGCGACATGGATCACCGGACGGCCGCGGGACAGCTCCTTCGCGACCAGCTTCGCATCAAAGCCCTCAGGGGCACCGGACAGCAGAAAATGTTCCATGCTTCCGGAGGTATCCGCCCCGTCCGCGGTGTCAAGAGCCCGGCCGGGCTCAGCCCACGTAATAGTGGCTGAGGTTCTGGAACATGCCCCACAGCGCGGTGACCGAGATCGCCATCAGCCCGACGAGTTGCACCCGGAAACGGTGCCTTGTCAGCGCCTGCGCCACCGCCTCGGCATCGAGCCCGCCGGGTTGCAGCCCAGGTTCGAGCCGCTCCGCTGCGCGCAGGCTGAGCAGCCCGACGAGCGAGAGCGGCACCAGGATCAGCGCCGCCGCCTGGGCGAATTCGAAATGATAGACGAAGCCCAGCACGACCAGCAGGCTGAGCAGGCAGGAAGCGACGAGGGTCAGCGCCAGCCCCGCCTCGCGCCCGATCAGCAGCAGCCGGGCGACGTTGATGCGGGTGAGCGTGACCAGCTCGTCGGCCCCGGGGCCCGCGTGCCGGCGGGCGCGGCTGACCATGTCGAAGGGCACGCCCAGCACCCAGTGCGAGGTGGTCGACCAGGTGACGGCCAGCGCGATCCAGTACCACAGGCTGGAAAACGACCGCATGTCGATCAGCTGGAAGATGTTCTGCAGCACCGCGTCGCCCTTTCGTCCGGCGGCCCCGTCCGCCCCCGCCAGTGGCACAGTAGACGATGTTTTCGCTGGGGAAAACCTCTGGCGACGGGGCTTTCGCGGACACGGCCGCGTGAGCAGGGTTGTGGCCCGGGCCGATCCGTGGCACCGAAAGGACGACACAGGAGGCTTCTCATGCACCCGATCATTCCGCCCTTCCCCGTGACCCGCCTGCGCCGCATGCGCAGCACGCCCGCGCTGCGCGACCTCGCGCAGGAAAACCGGCTGTCGGTCAAGGATCTGATCTGGCCGATCTTCGTCACCGACGTGCCCGGCGCGGATGTCGAGGTCAGCTCGATGCCCGGCGTGTTCCGGCGCACGGTCGACGGCGCGGTGCAGGCCGCGGAAGAGGCGGCAAGCCTCGGCATCCCGGCGATCTGCCTCTTTCCCTACACCGACCCCTCGTGCCGCACCGAAGGCTGCGAGGAGGCCTGGGACCCGGAAAACATCACCAACCGCGCGATCCGCGCGATGAAGGCGGCGGTGCCCGAGGTCGCGATCATGACCGACATTGCGCTCGACCCCTTCAATGCGAACGGCCATGACGGGCTGGTGCGCGACGGGATGATCGTGAACGACGAGACCGTCGAGTGCTTGGTGAAGATGGGCCGCGCCCAGGCCGAGGCCGGCGCCGACATCCTCGGCCCCTCGGACATGATGGACGGCCGCATCGGCGCGCTGCGCACGATGCTCGAGGCCGACGGGCACCAGAACGTCACGATCATGAGCTATTCGGCCAAATACGCCTCGGCCTTCTACGGCCCGTTCCGCGATGCGGTCGGGGCGACGGGGGCGCTGAAGGGCGACAAGAAGACCTATCAGATGAACCCCGCGAACAGCGACGAGGCGCTGCGGCTGGTGGCGCGCGATCTCGAGGAAGGCGCCGACATGGTCATGGTCAAACCCGGCCTGCCCTATCTCGATGTCTGCCGGCGGGTGAAGGACGCCTTCGGCGTGCCGACCTATGCTTATCAGGTGTCGGGCGAATACGCGATGGCGATGGCGGCGGTGCGCAACGGCTGGCTCGATCATGACAAGGTCATGCTTGAAAGCCTGATGGCCTTCCGCCGGGCGGGCTGCGACGGGGTGCTCACCTATTTCGCCCCGGCAGCGGCGCGGCTGATCGGCGCCTGATTGCCGAAAGCGCCGGCGGGCCGGCACCCCAGCCCAACCGGCGGTTGCAGGACGGCGTTTCTGCCCTATACTTTGTGGCCAGCGGGCAGCCATAATGCCCGGGACCATGAGCGGAGCGAGCGGATGACACAGTTTACCAGACGAACCCTTCTGGCGATCGGCGGTGCCGGACTCGGGCTTGCGGCCTGCGGCAACGGCATCGGGTCGGACGGGGCGGCAAAGATTGATGCACGCGTCGATGCGACGCGCGATTACCTTTTGCAGAAGTACCCCGGCACGCAGGAGCTGATGGGCAAGGCGCGCGGCGTGCTCTACATGCCGCTGATGACCGAGGCGGGCTTTGGCATCGGCGGCTCCTATGGCCGCGGCGCGCTGCGGATCAACAACGTGACGGTCGATTACTACTCGGCCGCCTCGGCCTCGATCGGCTTCCAGATCGGCGCCCAGCAATTCGCCCATGCGCTGTTTTTCATGACCGAGGATTCACTCGCCGACTTCCGCCGCAACGACGGCTGGGAAGTGGGCGCGGATGCGCGCTACGCCCTGCCCGACCGTGGCGGCGCGATCGGCACCGACACCACCACCTCGCTCGCGCCGGTGATTGCGCTGGTTTTCGGCCAGGCCGGGCTGATCGCCGGCGCCTCGCTTGCCGGCACCAAGTACACGCGCATCATCCCCTGATCCGGGACGGCGATGCGAGAGCAAAAGGCGCGCCGGAAGGCGCGCCTTTTTCATTGCGGGTGTCGCGGGATCTGCCGGCCGCCTCAGCCGCCGTAGATGACCCGGACGTAATTCACCGTCTCGGCATAGGGCGGCACGCCGCCGTGCTTGTCCACCGCCTCGGGGCCCGCGTTATAGGCCGCGAGTGCCAGCCGCCAATTGCCGAAACGCTCGTACATCATCCGCAGATAGCGCGCGCCGCCCTCGAGGTTCTCGTGCGGATCCGTCGCATCGACGCCAAGCCGCGCCGCCGTGCCCGGCATCAGCTGTGCAAGCCCGGTCGCGCCCTTCGGCGAAACGGCGGCGGCATTCCAGCCGCTTTCCTGCTGCACGAGACGCAGGAACAGGTCCTCGGGAACACCGTGATGCGCCGCGGCGGTCTTCGCCGCCTGCAGATACTGGCCGCGGTAGCGCCCGGAATAGCGCGGCATCGCGGCCAGATCGCCGATCATCGCGTCGCCACCGCTCGGCCGCAGCCGGGAGGAATTGCCATATTGCCCGGCGAGCCGGGTGTCGAGCAGGCGCGTCTGGTTGCGAAACAGCAGCGCGCGCGATTTCGTCGAGGCCCCGGAAAGCTGCAGCCCCTCAGCGCGGGCCTGTGTTCCGTCAAGAGGAGCCAGCGCCACGGCCAGCCCGAGGGTCACCACCCCGGCAATCTTCCGCATCCGTCCCTACCAAAATTGTTTTTCGGTCGCGATTATACGCAAAGCGCGACAAAGGAAAAGCGCCGCGCACGCCCTGCCCCGGGCGCCATCGGCAAAGCCTTGCCGATGCTCAGCCCCCGACCGCCCCGCCCTCGATCGGACCGGCAAGCAAGTCCTCGATGAACAGCGAGACGAGCTGGCCACGGCCGCTGACCGCAGCCTTGCGATAGACCGCATTCAGATGGGTCTTCACCGTCGCCTCGGAGGAGCCGCGCAGCGCCGCGACCTCGGCGATGGTGCAGCCCTTGATGGTGAAGCCTGCGACATCAGCCTCGGAAGGGGTCAGGCCCCAGGCCTCGAAGCGCTGCTGCATCAACGTGGCGAGCGCGCCGCGCGCCACCGACAGCGCCTGTGCCGAGCGCGCCTCGCGCGCCAGCATGGCGCGCAGCACCAGCCCCTCGACCACAATCCCGGCGATCAGGCCGAGGTTTGCCAGCATCTCGAGATCGAGATGGGCCGAGATGCTGCCCGCTTCCATCGTGTCGGTGATGACATCGCTGATGAAGAAGGCGGAGCAGAGAAGCTGCACCGCCATCAGCGCGATCAGCGCGGCCTCGCGCCGTCGGCGCGGCTTGGGGGAATCCCCCCGTTCGGTGGTCATCTGCCATTATCCGTGTCGTTCACTGGCAGAGCCTTGTAGCCCGTAATCATCCCGCGCGGAAGGTTGATCCGCAGCCGCAGGCTTTCGAGGAAGACCGCGGCGACATGGGCGAGCACCGAGACCTCGGCCCAGGTAACGGCGGCCTTGTGCAGGTCCTCGGGCCATTGCACACCCCAATAGGTGTCGGTCGTCATCAGCCAGCCGGAAAAGCCGATCACCAGCAGCGTCACGATGAGGTTGTAGATCATCAGCGCGCCAAGCGGCGAATGGCCGGCATGGACGTGACGGCGGCCGCGGACGATCTCGGAGAGCTGCTCCATCGCGCCCGAGACCGACGGGGGGAAGTCGGAAAAGCGCGCATGGCGGGTGCCGATCAGCCCCCACAGGACGCGCGCGAGAACCAGCCCGACGACGGTGAAGCCGATGTAGTGGTGCAGGCTGTGCTCGGGGTTGGTGACAAGCGCGTTCGCGGCAAAGCAGCCGACGAGCGTCCAGTGGAACAGCCGCACGAAGGGATCCCAGATCCGGGTGTCGCGGCGGGGCTCGGCGGGGGGGGAAAGGGGCGTGGCGGTCATCTTGTCCTCCTGCGGGCGGGCCGGGGACAGACGTCCCCGGCCCCGGCCGGGCTCAGTTCTCCGACGCGCCGTTCTTCACCTGCTCGAGCTTGTCGTTGAAGTAGAGCTCGAACTTCTTGCCGTCCTTCAGCGCGTAGACCTCGATCAGGCCGTCCTCGGTGCCGATCTTGCGCACTTCATAGCCCTCCTGGGTCAGCTTGGTGCGCAGCTGTTCCTGCGTCGCGGCGTCGACACCGGCGGCGGCAGCCGGCAGCGCGGCGCCCGCGACGAGCGAAGCGAGGACAGCGGCGGCGGTGAACTTGCGGAAATGAGTCATCACGATCTCCCTACGGCCGGGGCGACATGCCCGGGCTCGGTGCCGCCGCTCTCGCCGATGCCGCGGCGCAGCACCATCGGCACCCGGATGGAGGGAGGGGCTTTTCGCCCGCCTCCACCCCGGGTTCGGCCCCTCCACCCCGGGTTTGAGGCCGGTTTCCCGCCCCGGCCTCTAGGCGGGGCGGAAGCGCTGTTCTATACCCGGTCGGACAAATCGGAATCGCCGCGCGGCACTCGCGCGCGGCCACAGCGGAGGAACTGCATGGCCGGCTCTGTGAACAAGGTCATCCTGGTGGGCAACCTGGGGCGCGACCCCGAGGTGCGCACCTTCTCGAACGGCGGCAAGGTGTGCAACCTGCGCATTGCCACCTCGGAGACCTGGCGCGACAAGGCGACGGGCGAGCGCAAGGAGCGCACCGAATGGCATTCGGTCGCGATCCTGAACGAGAACCTCGCGAAGATCGCCGAACAATATCTGCGCAAGGGCTCGAAGGTCTATGTCGAGGGTCAGCTCGAGACCCGCAAGTGGCAGGACCAGTCGGGTCAGGACCGCTATTCGACCGAGGTCGTGCTGCGCCCGTTCCGCGGCGAGCTGACGCTGCTCGACGGTCGTGACGGTGGCGGCCAGGGCGGCGGTGGCGGCGGCTACCGCGGCGGCGCGCAGGGCGGCGGCTACGACGAAGGCCCGTCCTACGGCGGTGGCGCCGGCGGCGCGGCCCCCGCAGGCGGCGGCCGCGCAGATTTCGACGACGAGATCCCGTTCTGAAGCGCCCGAGCGCGTGAAACGACACGGGGTGGCCCATCGGCCACCCCGTTTTCTTGGCGAGCGCGGAATTGCGTGCGGGTCACGGCCACGTCGCCGCCCCGGATTACCGGTCAGCCGGACCCGCCCCCGGCCGGGGGCGGCATCGGTCTTTGCCGCTCGGGAAGATTGCGAGGATCCCGGCATCTGGTCCGGCGGCATTGCCCTCAGCGCCTCAGACCCGGCGCAGGCCCTAGAGCGACGACGATCCGCCATCGAGCAGGGCAATCATCGCCGGGTCCAGCCGCGGGTCGTTTCTGTAGAACACCCCGCAGGCCTCGATGTCCGCCTTCTTCGGCCCCGTTCCGGCAAGGCGCTTGAACACGATCGGCGCCGAATAGATCGGCCGCGTGCGCGCGTTGTTCGTCGTCATCAGCAGGCCGGTGAGGAAGGGCATCGAGGGCAGAGCGGGAGGATAGAGCGCGATCGACTGCAGCCGCGCATTGGGCAGGCCGACGTTTTGAGCATCGGTGATATAGATGCGCTCCCCCAGCCACTGCACGATGCCGTCGATCTTGATTGGCTGCCGGCTTCCCGGAAGCTCCCCCGCGACGTCGCATACATGATCGTCTTGACCAGGGTGAGATCGCCTTCCTGAGAGATCACGGTGTAGGCGCGCCCGATCCTGTCGGGATTGGTGCGCAGCGGCGTGCAGACGTGATAGCAGCCACAAAACTGCGAAAGGGTGCGGCGGGTCTGCGCCATGTTTTCCAGCAGCGCGGCAAACGCCTGCCGCATCCGGGGCGGAAGCCCCTCGATCCGCATCGGCGGCCGCCAGCGCGCCGCAAACCGGTCCGGCGGTAGCAGCAGATCGTCCGGTTCCAGATCGAAATGCGCGGCGATGTTGCGCAACGTCGCCAGCGAGGGCATGCTGAGCCCGCTCAGATATTTGTTCAGCTGCTGGCGGTTGATGCCGAGCGCCTCGGCGGCGCGGGACGTGCTCGGATAATGGTGCACGAGCCTGCGCAGATTGGCGGGAAATTCCTTGTGCATCTGATCTTCAGCCTACCCTGCGAGGTGCATGACCGGGGTACCGTCGGCACGGCACAGACGCTGGCGCACCTCCACCGAAAGCGCCGGATCGTTCAGTGCGACGAGGCCGCTCGCGAGCAGGTCGTCGCGCAGGCTCACCCCGGCCGGACGCCGCTCCATGACGACGTTGGAGGTAAAGATCGGGCGCGCCCCAAAGCTGAAACTTCCCAGCATGACGCCGCTCAGATGCCGCACCCCGGAGGTGTAGACCGGGTAGAACAGGGAGAATCCGGGGGTCACCTCCCCCTCCGACGTCCCGTAATCGACGAACTGGATCCTGTCCTGAACGTAGCACACCTGATGCAGCGTTCTGCGGACCCCTTCGCGGAGCCATGGGCTGCCGGCGGGGGCAAACCGTTCCAGCACCCGCGCATAGGTCATGCCGTCGCGCTGAAAGATGATCGCGCAGGTCCGCAGCGCAAATGCCGGCATCTCGGGGACACAGTTGTAGCGGAAATACCGCCCACAATAGGGCGCAAGCGCCTTGGCCGATTTTTCACACTCCGCCGCCGCATTGCGGATCAGCGCAGCTTCCCGGCCCATCCCGGCGGGAACCAGGTCAGGCTTCGCACCGGCGCCAGGTGTCAGGCGCCGCCGAAGCTCCTGCGGGGGCAGCATCAGCGCCTCGGTCGGAAGCTCGAAAACCGTGGCCATCTTGCGCATGGTCCGCAGCGACGGCGCGCTGCTGCCGTTCAGATATTTGTTCAATTGCTGGCGGTTTATGCCCATCCGTTTTGAAGCTACGGCAATGGACGGGAGCAGAGAAACCAGATAGCGGATATTCTCTGTCAGATCATCTGGAATCGGCATGTTATGGCCCCCTGCGGTGGTCCATGACGGCAATGGTGTCGGCATCGTAATCCCTCGCTTCCCTGCCCATTGGGTGGGTTTAACACTTCTTACGACGCTGCGATTTCCCGTTAACCTTTCACAAGTTCGCCACCCCGCTTCACCTTGCGATGCCGGACGGCCAAACTTGGCGCTCTTCACACACCCTTCCGCTTCACATCTGACGCCAAAGCGGCAGGTGGGCAGCGAAAGACACAGATAAAATGAAAAGGTGAGGAAAAAGCGCGCCACTTGTTACAGGGCGGGACTCTCCCTCCACCCTGACTTGGTATGGCTGAGCTCCGCCACGAGATGAATCTAAACAATAAGTATGTAGGTATACAACCTAAAGTTTATTATTCTCTTTGTCGCGCAGATGCCCCCGAAAATCCTTACAGCATGAGGCTCTGAGTCACCGAGAGGCGTCTGATCGCCATCGCCAGAACGCCCAGAAGGCAGATCCCGATTCCCATGCTTCCCATGACCACCGATCCGTGCGCCATGCCCAGAACGGCAATCG
Organism: Paenirhodobacter ferrireducens; assembly: GCF_004022265.1. GTDB lineage: Bacteria > Pseudomonadota > Alphaproteobacteria > Rhodobacterales > Rhodobacteraceae > Rhodobacter > Rhodobacter ferrireducens. Next base: position 108,211 of record NZ_SAVB01000002.1, on the reverse strand, counting down.
CGGGCAAAGCCACAAGGCTCACCACCGCCATCAGCGGATAGGCAAGAGCCCCATCCCGCAAAGTGGATGTGCGCCCGTCCGGATCCGCTGCCCGCAGCAGCAAAAGCCCGGTCAGGTAGACCCCCGTCGCCGTCCCGTAGATCAGCATGGCCCGTTCGAAACGCGCATTGCTGAACGCCAGAGCCGAGAACGCGGCCACCACGATCGCAGTGGCCACGAGCCCGACGCAGGAGATCACGACCACCGGCAGGGCATAAGCGCCGATCATGTCGATAGGCAGGCTGAGCAGCGCCGCGACCACCGCCAGATCGCTGGAATAGCCCGCGATCCGGTCTCGGCTCGCGACATCGACCTGTCGCCCGGCAGGGCTGTTGCGCAGCGCAATCCATAACAGCCGCGCCAGCAGCAGGCCCAGAACCCAGACCGGGATGTTCTCGATCATCGGGACGCCGGCCCACCTGGCCAACCGGTGCATCCCGAGCGTCAGCGCCACCCCTGCCAGGACAACGAGCAGCGTCACGCCGAACCGCTGCCGGCGGCGGGCGGCGGGCTCGGCAGGGGATGTCTCGGCAACCGGGCCGGCGGCACGCCTGGCCTCGGCGCCCCCGGTGCGCCGCCGGCGCAGTTCCACCGCCGCAAGTCCAGTCGCCACGCCAAGAACCAGCCCGATCGAGGCATAAGTCACGGCCAGAGCCTGTGCCAGCGCCCAGTCCGGGTTGCCCAGCTTGTGCAGGATGCTGCCAATCACCCCCGCAGTCGCATGCCCGCCGACGAACCCTGCAACGAGTTCCAGCCCGAAAGTGTTGTAGACTTCCAGATCCGGCATGGCGCGGGCGATCGCGGCCCCAAGAAATCCGCCGAGCGCGACCTGCAGGCCGAACAGCACCACACCGGCTGCCGCCATCGCCCCGATATTGGACGAACGTTGCATGGCTCCCCCTGCGCGCTCGCCGACAGAGGATGCGACCATCACCGGCAGCAAAAGCATCCCCGGCAGCAGCAGGCCGAAATCCAGCAGCGGCGCCAGCATTGCCTTGAACGGAGCGTGCCTCTCGAGCACAAGCCGCCCCCCTAGCCCGGCAAGCCCTGCCAGCACCGCGGCAGGCAACGCCATCCGCATTGCCACCGGAAGACGGGCCGACAGCGCATATCCGAGATGCAGCAACACCACGACCCCCAAGACAAAACCGGCGATTCCGAGCATCATGTCCCCTTTGGGTTCCCCGCCCCCATCCTTGTCTTCCTGACGTCGGGGAATCCAGATTTCTTTCTGATTTCTGCAATTTTATTGATTCTACAACTATGAGCCCGCCGCGCCCACAGCAGACATGCAGGTTGGACAAGTCGTCGCAGTCAACACCTGCCCCTTCGCTAAGCAGCGCCTGCACTGCGTCGACAGAGCGAAATATGCCGGCGCGCCGGAATTTGTCATCCTCCCGCAGGCGCAGCAGATGCCCGGCCGGGACGGCACCAGATTCCGATCAATCGGGGGTGTCCTCGTAGATGCATTGCGAAAGCCCCTCTTGCCGGTCCGAGCCTCGTCCCCTCCGGTGCGGCGATGCGCCGCCGGCAGGCCAACCTGTCGGATCGAAACGGTGACGGAGCAGAACCGATGCCTGACCCTGTCGAATTTCCCCTCGGAATCTCTGCCTATCTGGCGGGGAATACGCCCGTACAGACAGAAACCGGCCCTTGCCCGCTGGACCGGCTCGAGCCGGGGCAGCGCGTGGTCACCTATTGCCGCGGGGTGCAGGCCATCCGTGCGATATCGGTGCTGCCCGCCTCGCGGGTGCAGGCCCTGCGCCCGCTGGCGCTTGTTTTTCCCGGTCAGGAGGAATTGCGCCTGACGGCAGGCTCGCGTCTGCTGACTGCGAGCCCCTGGAGCGAGCTGCTGTACGGCATGACCGAAGCAATGGTGCCCGCCGGCAGCCTTCTGTCCGATCCGGCAGTGACCACCGTTGCCGCCGAGGACAGGCCCTATTATGCGCTGCATCTCGACCGGCCGGATTTCATCTATGCCGGTGTGGCGCTTTGGCTGGCCTCACCCGCGCCGATCGCCGGCGATCGGGTGGTGCAGTTTCCGCACCGCCTGCCCCGACCCGAGCTCGATCACGTGGAGACCCGACTCGCACATCATTATGCGGGATCGGTGGAACACCTGCTGAAAACCACGCTCCCGCGCCCTCCGCGCCGTCCCGGCAGCACGCATGCCACCGGGGCGCAGGCCAGCTGCACGCTGCGACGCTCTGGAACGACAGCGCCGACGCCGATTAGCGAAGTTCCGCGCCCTTCCAACGACACCTAGGCTCTACAGGTATCGTCTGCCTCGGCAGGCGGTCGCCGCCCTGTCGGACCCGGAGCTGCCCCGCATGTTGTCGGGCAGGCAGCGCCCGGAGCCCCAAAGAATGCTCGTTGCCGCGCCCTGGGGGAGCCGGTGGCGAGGATTTCTCCGGCACGGCGGTGCGGTTCGTAAGTGGTGTCATGGTTCGATTGCCTCCCTCCACAAAGCCCCCCGGAGGGAGCACCAGGTCGGGGGATGAGGGCACGTATCCCAGTACGCGGCGGCAACAGCAGCACAGCCAGCCCTCGCCTCCGACCTGCGTTTTCCTGTCCCCGGGGCGCGAAACAGCGCCTTCGGCCGGACCCAGATCCCCTGCCGGCCACCGCGCCGGAGCCCCCCTCAGCCCGGACCGCACTCCGGCCGAGGCCGGCAGATCAACCACCCGAATTTGCAAGAGTTTTAACAGACGAAGGAGTATCACAGATGAACAAGCAGATGATCCGGGGCGGCCTTGCACTCCTGGCGGTTGCGGGGGCGCTTGCGGCCTGCTCGCCGCAGGAGATGGAGACCCCGCCGGTGACGGTGAAAACCGCGCAGGGGCCCGTGACCTGCCAGCTCTACACCCACAGCCAGGTCTACTGGGACCGCTCGACCGATCGCCCCGCCACGATGTCGGTGAAGGATGCCGACAACATCTGCCGCGAGGAAGGCTATCGCGTTCAGCGTCTCGGGCTGTGATCGGCCCGCTCCGGCGCCTTCCGGCGCCGGAGGCGCCACTCCCGCGCCGGCAGGTGCGATCAAGGAAGGAAGTGCGGAATGGAAATGCGTTTCTGGCAACCCCTCAAACGTCCTGCACAGGATGCCGTTCCGGCGCATGTGCGCAAGATCTGGCTCGCCCGCGACTGCTTTGCCGGGCAGGCGGCGGCACAGCAGTCCGTCGCCGCGCAGGAGGTTCTTCACGCCGGCCCCGAGGCCCTCGTGCTGCGCGGTCACGACACGTTGCGGACGCAGCCGCATTCGGCCTTCTCCGAGCGCGGTGTCGGGCGCACGCAGGTGCAGCTCCTGCTCTGGGTACCGTTTCGCCAGCCGTTCAGCGAGCCGCCGGCGGTGAGCCTGCGCCTGGTGCAGCCCCTGCCCTGCGATGTGCGGGCGACACAGGTGGCACCGGACGGTTTCCAGATCCGCGTGCAATCCTGGGGCGAGATCGCCGAGCCCGAGCTCGAGGTGCTCTGGAAGGCTGCCGGTTTCCCCGAATCCGCCGCTCCGACGGGTGCCGCAAACTGATGCACAGCGAACGAAGGAAGGGCCCGAGGCTCGGGGCGGCCGCCCTGACGATTCTTCTTGCCGGCTGCAGCCTGCCCGCGGCGACGCCGATGCGCGGCGCCGTCGAGCGGACCACGGAATACCCGGTGGTTGCGGTGGACCGCGCCCTGGCAAAGCGGCTGTCACAGCGCACGCCCGAACGCTTCGGTGCCGAGTTCACCCGCGCCGGCATCGTCGATGCCGACCGCATCCATCCCGGCGATCAGCTCAATTTCCAGATCTTCGAGACGGTCGATGCCGGCCTGCTGGGCTCGACCGGGCGCGCGCCGACGCTGATCGGCCCGATCGAGGTCGGCGGCGATGGCGCGGTCAGCCTGCCCTATGCCGGGCGCATCCAGGCGAACGGGCGCCGGCTTGAGGACCTGCGCGGCGATCTCGAGACGCGTCTCGCGGAGCAGACCCCGAACCCGCAGGTGATCGTGACCCGCGCATCCGGCAGCGGCTTCTCGGTGACGGTCTCCGGCAATGCCTCGGGGGGCGGTGTGGTGCCGCTGACCTACGGCCAGCGCAGCCTGCGCGCGGCGCTGGCGATGGTCGGCGGGGCGCAAGGCGACCCGGCTCTCGTCACCGTCGAGGTGATGCGCGCCGGCAAGCGCGGGCGGGCCCGGCTCGATCAGATCCAGACCGTGCCGGGACAGGACATCGCCCTGCGCCCGGGCGACGCGATCACCGTGACGACCGAGAAACCCCGCGTCGCGATGCTTGGCGCCTCCGCATCTCAGGGCGCGGTGCCGCTTGAGCGCGCCGGCGAGACCCTGGCTGCGGCGCTGGCCCGGGCGGGCGGATTGAGCGCGAATGCGGGCGATGCCAAAGGGCTTTTCGTGATGCGCAGCACCAATGCCGCGACCGGCTCTGAGAAACCTGAGATCTATGCGTTCGACATGACCCAACCCGAAGGCATCTTCGCCGCCGACGCCTTCGCGCTCGAGGATGGCGACGTGGTCTATGTCAGCGAAGTCGCGGTCTCGCGGACGGGACGCGCGGTCCGCACTCTCCTCGGCTTCACCCAGCCGGTCGACCAGATCACCAGTCTCGGAGGATGAAATATGCAATCACAATCACCGCAGGCCGCCCGGTCGGCGTCCCGGCCGCGGCGGCCAAGCCTGCCGCGCTCGCGCGGCCCGCACCTCCGCAGGGCACGGTCATGACCTCCCCCCAGCCCATCCCCGACGCGGTGCTGTTCCTGTCGTCCGCCCTGCAAGCGTCCGGCCTCCCCCCCGAGCTCGAGGGGACGTCCGGGGCCTCCCCCCTCGAACGCCTGGCCGGGCGCTTGCAGCAGGAGGGGTTCGTGCGGCTGCGCGTGATCTTGCTGGACGACGAGCAGGGGCCGCAATTCCGCCACCGGCTGGCGCGCGGCCTGCTCGACCGGATCGGCCGGCGCACCGCCGCCGAGGGGCTCGCACTCGCGGTCGAGAGCGCCGCCTCGCTCGAGGCCTGGCTCGCGGCCGAGCCCGCCGAGACCGATTGGATCGTGCAGCGCCCCGCCGCCACCGAGAATATCCAAGCGCCCCCCAGCCCGCCATCCGTTGCGGAAACCGCCTGGTTCGAGCGCATGCAGCGCGACACCGGGCTCGGGACCACGAGCGGCCGTGAACCCGCTGCGGCCGGCCAGCGCGCACTCGCCTGACCCGCCTCCCGCCATGCCAACGCGAGCGGCGTGGCAGGTCCGTCCGGCCACGGACCCCGTTTTTGTTTCTGTCACCAGTGAAGAGCCCGTCATGTATCAAAGACTCCGTCTCGCCGGCGCCGCGTTCTGCGCCCTCCTTCCCGCCGCCCAGACCCTCGCCGGAGGCTTCACGGCGCCGGTGACCGAGGCCCCGGTCCTCGCTCCCACCGCGGCCCCGGCAGCTGCCGACTGGACCGGCCCCTACGTCGGCCTGTCGCTCGTCAATGTCTTTGGCGCCGATGACGAACTCGGCATCACCGATCCAGCGGGCCGGCGGGTCGCAACGCCCGGTCAGCTCGACATCGCCGGCCCCGGCGGCGCGGTGCAGCTCGGCTATCGCTGGCAAAGCCGCCTGCTTGGCCGCGAGGTGGTGATCGGACCCGAGATCTCCTACGAGGACAGCTCGGCCGATGCCGACCTGTCCTGGGCCGGCGGCCGCGGCGCGAGTAACCTCGAGCAGCTCTGGTCGCTGCGCGTCAAGGCCGGCGTGCTGAGCGCGAGCCGCAACACCCTTGTCTATGGCACGCTCGGCGCCGCACGCGGCAAGTTCGGCTACACCGTCCAGGGCGACGGCATGGCCTTCGATGGCAGCTATCGCAACAGCGCCTGGACCGCGGGCCTCGGCGTCGAGCACAAGCTCAGCCGGCGCCTGTCGGTCTTCGGCGAATGGGAATTCCGACAGTTCGGCAAGACCATCCTGCGCGATGGTGCAGGCATATCCACCAAAGCAACCCCCGAGCATCACGCCCTGAAGCTCGGCGTCAACATGTCCTTCTGAGAGCGCGTCGGGCTGGCCCGCGGAAGCGGCCCGGCCCGTCTGCCCCCCCCGGCGGGTCGCCGCGCGCGGCGCCGCCCGCGATGAAAGTTCACAAGACCGGTTGCCGAACGGCCCGTTGCCCAATACAACACTTGCACTTACTCGTTGGGGTGCGCCGGGCAACCGGGGCTGAGAGGCGAAAGCTAACCCATCGAACCTGATCCGGTTCATACCGGCGGAGGGAACGGGTAGCTGACAGCGTGACGGCCGGATCTGGCCGCGCGCGTGCCCCCCTTATCCGTCCGTCGGGCATCTTGGGGGGAGGCCATGACGGCTATCGCATTGACCATCGCAGGGTCCGACAGCGGCGGCGGCGCCGGGATCCAGGCTGATCTGAAGGCCTTTTCGGCCCTTGGCGTCTATGGCGCGAGCGTGCTGACCGCGATCACCGCGCAGAACACCCGCGCCGTCACCGCGGTCGAACCGCTCTCGCCCGAACTCGTGCGCGCGCAGATCGCCGCGGTCTTCGACGATCTCGAGGTGCGCGCGGTGAAGATCGGCATGCTCGGCGATCCGCAGCTGATCCGCACCGTCGCCGAGGGGCTGCGCGGGCGCGACCTTGCCGTGGTGGTCGACCCGGTGATGGTGGCGAAATCCGGTGACCGGCTGCTGGCGGCCGACGCGATCGCGGCACTGCGGAGCGAGCTTCTGCCGCTCGCCACCGTGCTCACCCCGAACCTGCCCGAAGCGGCCGAGCTGCTGGGCACCGCCCCAGCCCCCGATCTCGTGATCCGCGAAGCGCAGGGGCGCGCCCTTGGCGCACTCGGGCCCGGCTGGGTGCTGATGAAGGGCGGCCATGCCGACGGCCCCACCTGTGCCGATCTGCTGCTCGGGCCGGAGCGTCACCTGCTGAGCGCGCCGCGGATCGCCACCCGCAACACCCATGGCACCGGCTGCTCGCTCTCGGCCGCGATCGCCGCGGGGATGGCACTGGGGCTGGCCGTGCCCGAGGCGGTCGCCCGCGCGCATCGCTGGCTGCACAGCGCCATCGCCGCCGCGGACCGGCTGCAGGTCGGCTCCGGCCACGGCCCGGTGCATCACTTCCACGAATGGTGGCAGGCATGACAATTCGTATTCTCGGCGCCGGGGTCATGGGGCTCGCGATCGCGACCGAACTCAGTGCGCGCGGACATGCGGTCGAGCTGGTCGACCCGCAGCCCGCGCCCGGCCCGCATGCCTGTTCCTGGTGGGCGGGCGGCATGCTCGCCCCCTATTGCGAGCGGGAATCGGCCGAGGAGCCGGTGGAGCGCCATGGCCTCGCCGCGATCGACTGGTGGCACCGCCACACCGGCTGCGTCAGCCACACCGGCACGCTGGTGCTGACGCTGTCGCGCGACCGCGGCGAGCTGACCCGCTTCGCCCGCCGCTCGCGCGGGCATCAGGCGGTGGATGGAGCCGCGATCGCCGCACTCGAGCCCGACCTGGGCGGTCGCTTCACCGCCGGCCTTTTCTATCCCGACGAGGCCCATCTGTCGCCGCGCACCGCGCTGAGCGAGCTGCGCCGCCGGCTTGCGGCGCGCGGCGTCGCCTTCCACCTCACACCGCCCGCCCCCACGCCGGAGCTGAGCATCGACGCCCGCGGCCTTGCGGCGCGCGACGCCCTGCCCGACCTGCGCGGCGTGCGCGGCGAGATGCTGGTGCTGCGCTGCCCCGAGGTGTCGCTCTCCCGCCCGGTGCGGCTGCTGCATCCGCGCATCCCGCTTTATGTCGTGCCGCGCGGCGACGGTATCTTCATGCTCGGCGCAACGATGATCGAGAGCGACCGGCGTGGCGTCGTCACCGCCCGCTCGCTGCTCGAGCTGCTGTCGGCCGCCTATGCACTGCATCCGGCCTTCGGCGAGGCCGAGGTGCTGGAAACCGGCGCCGACGCCCGCCCGGCTTTCCCCGACAACCTGCCCAGATTGCGGCGCCGCGGCGCGACGCTGTTCGCCAACGGGCTTTATCGTCACGGTTTCCTGCTCTCGCCCGCGGTCGCCACAATGGCCGCCGATCATCTGGAAACCGGCATTCTTCCCGAGTTCATGGACGAGGTTTCGCAATGAACATCACGCTGAACGGCAGGCCGCGGCAGACCCGCGCCGCCACGCTTGCCGCGCTGCTCGACGAACAGGGCCTTGGCGGCAAGGTTGCCACCGCCCGCAACGGCGATTTCGTGCCCGCCGCACGGCGCGCCACGACCACGCTGGCGGAGGGCGACCAGATCGAGGTCGTCGCGCCGATGCAGGGGGGCTGAGATGCCGGTCTTCTACGGAACCGAGGTCGAGAGCGCGCTGCTGCTCGGCACCGCGCAATACCCCTCTCCCGCGATCCTCGCCGAGGCGTTCCGCGCCTCCCGGGCGGGGATCGCCACCGTGTCGCTGCGCCGCGAACAGGGCGGCGGGCAGGATTTCTGGGCGCTGGTCGCCGGGCTCGGCGCCCGCCTGCTGCCCAATACCGCCGGCTGCCACACAGTGAAGGAGGCGGTCACCACCGCCCATATGGCGCGCGAGCTCTTCGACACGCGCTGGATCAAGCTCGAGGTCATCGGCCACACCGACACGCTGCAGCCCGATGTCTTCGCGCTGCTCGAGGCGGCGCGGATCCTGACCGACGAGGGCTTCGAGGTCTTCCCCTATTGCACCGAGGATCTGACCGTCTGCGGCCGGCTGCTCGATGCCGGCTGCGCGGTGCTGATGCCCTGGGGCGCGCCGATCGGCTCGGGGCGCGGGCTCAACAACCTCTGGGGGCTGCGGGCGCTGCGGGCGCATTTCCCCGAGGTGCCGCTCGTCGTCGACGCCGGGATCGGCCTGCCCTCCCATGCCGCGCAGGCGATGGAACTCGGCTTTGACGCCGTGTTGCTGAACACCGCGGTGGCGAAGGCCGGCGATCCCGTGGCCATGGCGCGGGCGATGGCGCTGGCGGTCGAGGCCGGCCGTGCCGCCTGCCGCGCCGATCCGATGGAGCCGCGTGACATGGCCGCCCCCTCCACCCCCGTCATCGGAAAGGCCTTCCTCGCATGACCCGGACCGGAAAACTGCCGCGGTTCTATCCGATCTTCGAAAGCGCCGACTGGCTCGCCCGGATGCTGCCCTTGGGCGTGAAGCTGGTGCAGTTGCGCGTCAAGGACCGCAGCCCGGGCGAGACCCGCGCCGAGATCCGCCGCGCCCGCGACCTGTGCCGCGACGCCGGCGCGATCCTCGTCGTCAACGACCATTGGCGGATCGCGATCGAGGAGGGCTGCGACTGGCTCCACCTCGGCCAGGAGGATCTGGACAGCGCCGATCTCGCCGCGATCCGCGGCGCGGGGCTGAAGCTCGGCCTGTCGACCCATGACGAGGCAGAGCTCGCCCGCGCCCTGTCCTTCGCCCCCGACTATGTCGCGCTCGGGCCGATCTGGCCGACGCGGCTGAAGCAGATGAAATGGCACCGCCAGGGCGTCGGGAAGCTGAGCGAGTGGAAGGCGCGGATCGGGGAGATCCCGCTTGTCGCGATCGGCGGGCTGAGCGTCGCGCGCGCGCCTGAAGCCTTCGCCGCCGGCGCCGATGTGGTCTCGGTGGTGACCGACATCACCCTCGACGCCGATCCCGAGGCGCGGCTGCGCGACTGGCTGCGGGGGACGGCATGAACCGCTACGCCCGGCAGATCCGCCTGCCCGAGGTCGGCATCGCCGGGCAGGCGCGGCTCGCCGCGGCGCAGGTGCTGGTGGTCGGTGCGGGCGGGCTCGGCGTGCCGGTGGTGCAATATCTCGTCGGCGCGGGCCTCGGCCGGATCACCCTGATCGACCCCGACCGGGTGGAGGAAACAAACCTCCACCGCCAGCCGATCTACGGCCCCTTCCTCGGCACCCCCAAGGCCGAGGCCGCCGCTGCCGTCGCGCGCGCGCTGAACCCGGCAACCGAGGTCGTGCCGCTGTGCGGCTGGCTCGATCCCGCAACCGCACCCGGGCTGGTCGGCGCGGCGGATCTGGTGCTCGATTGCGCCGACAGTTTCGCCGCAAGCTATACCCTGTCGGATTGCTGCCTGGCTGCGGGCCGGCCGCTGATCTCGGCCTCCGCGCTCGGGCTTGCGGGCTATGTCGGCGGCTTTTGCGGCGGCGCGCCGAGCCTGCGGGCGCTGTTTCCCGACCTGCCCGAGAGCCTTGCCACCTGCGCCAGCGCCGGTGTGCTCGGCCCGGTGGTGGGGATGCTCGGCGCGCTTCAGGCGCAGATGGCGCTCGCGGTGTTGCTGCGCCTCTCCCCCTCGCCGCTCGGGCTTTTCCTGCGCCACGATCTGCACCGCTTCCACAGCACCGCCTTCCGCTTCGACGCCGCCGCCGAGCCGGACAGCCCGCCGCACCGCTTCATCGCGCCGCAGCAGCTGCGCGAAAGCGATTTCCTGATCGAGCTGCGCGATCCCGACGAGGCCCCCCGCCCCGTCGCCGCCTTCGCCCGCCGCCAGCGGGTCGAGGATTTCGGCCCGGACGGCCCGTGCCCCGCGCCGGGCCAGCGCGCCGTCTTCGCCTGCCGCACCGGCCTGCGCGCCTGGCGCGCCGCCGACCGGCTCCGTCCGCATTGGCCGGGCGAGATCGCCCTGCTTGCCGATCCATCCCCCCAAGGAGACAGATGATGCCATCCTTCCGTTTCGCCGCCGCCCTGTCGCTCGGCCTGATCCTTGCTGCGCCCGCTTGCGCACAGGACAAGATGACGCTGATCCTCGACTGGTTCGTGAACCCCGACCATGCGCCGATCATCGTCGCCCAGCAGAAGGGCTTCTTCGCCGACGAGGGGCTCGAGGTCGAGATCGTCGCGCCGGCCGATCCGGCCGACCCGCCGAAGCTCGTTGCCGCCGGCAAGGCCGATCTGGCGATCAGCTATCAGCCGCAACTTCACCTTCAGGTGCACGCGGGGCTGCCGCTGCGGCGGGTCGGCACGCTGATTGCGACGCCGCTGAACTGCCTGATGGTCAAGGCCGACGGCCCGGTGCAGAGCCTTGCCGACCTGAAGGGCCGCAAGATCGGCTACTCGGTCTCCGGGGTCGAGGAGGCGACGGTCGCGATGATGCTACACGCGGCCGGGCTGAGCCTGAGCGACGTCGAGATGGTGAATGTGAACTGGTCGCTCACCCCCGCCGTGCTGACCGGCCAGGTCGATGCGGTGATCGGGGCCTATCGCAATTTCGAGCTGACCCAGATGCGCCTTGCCGGCACCGAGGGGCGCTGCTTCTACCCCGAGGAGGCGGGCGTGCCGGGCTATGACGAGTTGATCTTCGTCGCCAATGCGAAGACGCTCGACCGCGACCGCATCCGCCGCTTCCTGGCGGCGGTGCAGCGCGGCACGGAATACATGCTGAACCATCCCGCCGAGGCCTTTGCCGCCTTCTCTGCCAGCGCCCCGGACCTTTCCGATGCGCTGAACACCCGGGCCTGGGCCGATACCCTGCCGCGCTTCTCGCACAGTCCGGCGGCGCTCGATTACGGCCGCTATGCCAGCTTCGAGATGTTCCTGAAGGACGCCGGGCTGATCGACAGCGTGCTGCCGGTGTCGCAGCTGGCGCTCGACCCGGGGGCGCCGCAATGACCCCGGCGGCGCCTCCCCCCGATTACGGCCGGTCCTTCGCGCTGTGGCGCGCCTCCTGCCCCGCCCCCTGGGCCGCCTATACCCGTCACCCCTTCGTCGAGGGGCTGGGGGACGGCACGCTGCCGCGCGCCGCCTTCCTGACCTATCTGCGGCAGGACTATCTCTATCTGATCCACTATGCCCGTGCCTGGTCGCTGGCCGTGGTCAAGGCCGAGAGCCTTGCCGAAATGCGGGCGATCAGCACGACGGTGCATGCGCTGCTGCATTCCGAGATGGCGCTGCATGTTGGGATCTGCGCCGAGGCTGGCCTCGACCGCGCCGCGATCGAGGCAACCGAGGAGGCGCCCGAGAACCTCGCCTATACCCGCTATGTGCTCGAAGCGGGCTATTCGGGCGATTTCCTCGACCTGCTGGCGGCGCTGGCGCCCTGCGTCTTCGGCTATGGCGAGATCGGCGCGCGGCTCCTCGCCGAGGCCGGTGACACCCCCTATCGCGACTGGATCGAGGCCTATGGCGGGGCGGAGTACCAGCAGCTGTGCCGCGACACCGGCGCACTGATCGACCGCGCGCTGGCCGATCGCCTCGGCCCCGCCCCCGAGCGCGTGCCGCGCTGGCGGGGGCTGGCCACCCGCTTCGGCACCGCGACCCGGCTCGAGGCCGCGTTCTGGGGCCTCGGACGGGCATGACCGCCGCGCCGGTTCTCCTTTCGGGCACGGTGCGGATGGGCGCGCGCACGCTCTTCCCGCCGCTGCGGCTCGAGCTTGCGCCCGGGCGCTGGACGGCGCTGCTCGGCCCCTCGGGCGTCGGCAAATCGACGCTGCTGCGGCTGCTCGCCGGCCTGCCGATCGGCGGCACCTTCGAGGGGCGGGTCGAGAACCGCCCCCCGGTCGCGCTGATGGCGCAGGACCCGGCGCTGCTGCCGTGGCTGACGGCGCGGCAGAATGCAGCACTCGGGGCGCGGCTGCGCGGCGAGGCGGCAGACCGCGACCGGCTCGCCGCGGTCTTGCGGCGTACCGGCCTTGCGGATCACGGCGACAAACCCCCGGCAGCGCTTTCGGGCGGGCAGCGGCAGCGCGTGGCGCTGGCCCGCACGCTGATGGAGGACCGCGCGCTCGTGCTGCTTGACGAGCCGTTCTCGGCGCTCGATGCGCGGATGCGGCTGGCGATGCAGGATCTTGCGGCCGAGCTGCTGCGCGGCCGGACAGTGCTGATCGTCACCCATGACCCGGCCGAGGCCGCACGGCTGGCCGATCGCATCTTCCTGATGACGGAAACCGGGCTGACGGAGGAGGTCGCCCCGGCATGCCCAGCCCCGCGCCCGCCCGCCGATCCGGCGGTGCTTGCCTGTCAGGGCGCGCTCCTGACCCGGCTGACGGAGGCTCCGGCATGCGCCTGACCCGGTTTCTCGCGCCGCCCGCAATCGCAGCGGGCTTCGTGCTGCTGTGGCAAGGGCTGATCCTCGCCACCGGCCTGCCGCCCTTCCTGCTGCCCGGGCCGGGCGCCGTCGCCGCGGCGGTGATCGCCCAGCGCGAGGTGCTGACCGGGGCCGCCCTGCGCACCCTCGCCGAGGTGCTGACAGGCTTCGCGCTGGGGGCCGGCAGCGGCGCCACGCTCGCCATCGCGATGGCGGCCTGGCCACGGCTTGCCGCCACGCTGCGACCGGCGCTGCTGATCTCGCAGGTGATCCCGACCTTCGCACTGGCGCCGGTCCTGACGCTTTGGCTTGGCTATGGCATGGCGCCGAAGATCGTGGTGACGGCGCTGATCTGCTTCTTCCCGGTGGCCTCGGCCTTCCTCGACGGGCTCGAACGCACCTCGCCGGTCTGCCGCGACCTCGCCCGCACGATGGGCGCCGGTCCCGCGCGCGAGATGTGGCACCTGCGCATCCCGATGGCGCTGCCGCTGCTCGGCAGCGGGCTGAAGCTCGCCGCGATCTATGCGCCGGTCGGCGCGGTGATCGGTGAATGGGTCGGCGGGTCGGAAGGGCTCGGAGCGGTGATGATCCATGCCAATGGCCGGATGCGGATCGACCTCAGCTTTGCCGCGCTCGTGGTGGTGACGGCGCTCGCCCTCGCCTTCCATGCCGGCATCAGCCTGGCGGTGCGGCGCGGGCTTGCGCGCTTCGGCTGAGCGCGCGCCCCTTCCCCCCGGGGCCGGGGCAAGGTCCGCACAGCGCGGGCCTTGCCGTCTGTCATCCGCGCCGGGGCTCAGACGTTCCAGTCGGGCGCGACCGAGGCGGCGATGCTGTGGTCGAGCGCCTCGAAGGCATTGAGCCCGATGGTGTCGTACAGCTCTTGCCGGGTCTGCATCTCGGGGATCATAGCGGTGGTCGCGCCGTCACGGGCGATCGCCGCATAAAGCCGTTCCTGTGCCCTGTTCGCGACCCGCAGCGACGAGACCGGCCAGATCACCATGTCATAGCCGAGCGCCTCGAACTCGGCCGCGCTCAGCGTGGGCGTGCGGCCGAACTCGGTCATGTTGGCGAGCAGCCGGACCCCGGGCAGGGCAGCACGGACCTCGCGGAACATCTCGACCGAGGTCAGCGCCTCGGGAAAGATCGCATCCGCCCCCGCCTCCACGTAAAGCTTCGCGCGTGCGATCGCCCCTTCGAGCCCCTCGGAGGCTGCCGCATCGGTGCGCGCGATGACCACGAGATCGCGCGCCGCCCGCGCCGCCGCCGCGACCTTGGCCGCCATGTCGGCCGCCGGGGCCAGCTTCTTGTCGTTCAGATGGCCGCATTTCTTCGGCAAGAGCTGATCTTCCAGATGCACGGCGCCGGCGCCTGCCTCCTCGAAGACGCGCACCATATGCATGACGTTCAGCGCCTCGCCATAGCCGGTGTCGCCATCAACCAGGAGCGGCAGGCCCGAGGCCCGCGCGATCTGGCGGATGAAGAAGGCGACCTCGTCCACGGTGATAATGCCAAGGTCGGGCAGCCCCATCGAGGCGGTCATCGCCGCCCCCGAGAGATAGAGCGCGCCAAATCCCGCGGCCTTAGCCTGCAGTGCCGCCTGGCCGTTATGGGCGCCCGGCAGGCGCAGGATGCCGGGCTCGTTCAGCGCACGGCGGAAGCGGCGCCCGGCGCTCTCGCCGGGCAGGTCGTCTGCGATCAGATAGGGCATGGTCTCACTCCGGATAGGCGGTCAGCAGGCCGCCGCGCTGCGCGATCGGCAGGAACTTGCGGTCCTCGGGGCCGGTGTAGTTGGCCGAGGGGCGGATGATCTTGTTGTCGAGCCGCTGCTCGACCACATGCGCGCCCCAGCCTGCGGTGCGGGCGATGACGAAGATCGGCGTGAACATCGCCGTCGGCACGCCGAGCAGGTGATAGGAGACCGCCGAATACCAGTCGAGGTTCGGGAACATCGCCTTGGCGTCCCACATCACCTGCTCGATCCGTTCGGCAACCGAGAACATCTTCATCGAGCCGGCCTCTTCGGCCAGCTTGCGCGCGACGCGCTTGATGACGACGTTGCGCGGGTCGGCCACGGTATAGACCGGGTGACCGAAGCCGATCACCACCTCCTTCGCCGCGACGCGGGCGCGGATGTCGGCCTCGGCCGCGTCGGGGCTCGGGTAGCGCTTCTGGATCTCGAAGGCGACCTCGTTCGCGCCGCCGTGCTTCGGCCCGCGCAGCGCGCCGATGGCGCCCGCCACCGCCGAATAGACGTCGGACCCCGTCCCCGCGATCGTGCGCGCGGTGAAGGTCGAGGCGTTGAACTCGTGCTCGGCATAAAGGATCAGCGTGGTGTGCATCGCCCGCACATGCTCGGGCGTGGGCGGGGTACCATGCAGCAGGTGCAGGAAATGGCCGGCGATGGACTCGTCTTCCGTCTCGACCTCGATCCGCCGCCCGTTCTGCGCGAAGTGATACCAGTAGAGCAGCATCGAGCCCTGCGCCGCGATCAGCCGGTCGACGATGTCGCGCGCGCCCGGCGTGTTGTGATCGGCGGCCTCCGGCAGCGCGCAGCCCATCGCCGAGACCCCCGAGCGCAGCACATCCATCGGATGCGCGGCGGCCGGGATCGCCTCGAGCGTCGCGCGCACCGCCTGCGGCAGGCCGCGCAGCGTGCGCAGCTTCGCCTTGTAGGCGGTCAGCTCCGCCTCGGTCGGCAGGCTGCCGTGGATCAGCAGATGCGCGATTTCCTCGTACTCGCAGGTCTCGGCGATATCGAGGATGTCATAGCCGCGGTAATGCAGGTCATTGCCGCTTTGGCCGACCGAGCACAGCGCGGTATTGCCCGCCACCACGCCCGAGAGCGCCACCGATTTCTTCGGCTTCTTCACCTCGCCGCTCATTTCGCCCTCCAGTCAAAGATGCCATGGGGCCGCGCCGAGCCGAGCCGGTCGGCCTTGACCACGAAATTCAGCCGACCGAGATCCCCCGCCTTGAGGTCAGCCAGCCCCTCGGCCGCCTCGAGGAAGCGCAACTGCTCGGCCGCGCTCAGCACGCCCTCGGACAGGGTCAGGAACTTGTGGATGTAATTGCTGCGCACGAAGGGGCGCGCGCCGTCCGGGTGCGCATCGGCCAGCGCCAGCTCGTCGACGATCTTCGAGCCGTCATCGAGCGTCACTGTGACCCGCCCGCCGAAAGCCTTCCCCTTCGGGTCGCGGGCATGATAGCGGCGCGTCCATTCCGGGTCCTCGGCGGTCGAGATCTTGTGCCACAGTGCCACGGTCGAGGGCCGCTGCGCGCGCTCGGGGGCATAGCTCGCCACGTGATGCCAGCCGCCATCCTCCAGCGCGACGGCGAAGATATACATGATGGAATGATCGAGCGTCTCGCGCGAGGCCGTCGGCTCCATCTTCTGCGGGTCGTTCGCGCCGGTGCCGATGACGTTGTGGGTGTGGTGCGAGGTCTCGATCAGGATCGAGCGGACCCGCGACAGATCGCCGATCTTCGGCCCCATGCGGCGGGCGAGGTCGATCAGCGCCTGGCTCTGGTATTCCGCCGAATGCTCCTTGGTATAGGTGTCGAGGATCGCGCGCTTCGCCTCGCCCGGTTCGGGCAGCGGCACGTGATAGACCGCCTCGGGCCCACCGAGCATCCAGGCGATGAACCCGTCCTCGCCCTCCCATGCGGGGCTTGGCGCGCCCTCGCCGCGCATCACCCGGTCCACCGCCTCGATCGCCATCTTGCCGGCGAAGGCGGGGGCATAGGCCTTCCAGCTGGAAATCTCGCCCTTGCGGCTTTGGCGCGTGGTGGTGGTGACGTGCAGCGCCTGCTGGATCGCCTGATAAATCACCTCAACAGGCAGGTTCAGCGCGGTGCCGATGCCGGCCGCGGCCGAGGGGCCGAGATGGGCGATGTGGTCGATCTTGTGCTCGTGCAGGCAGATCCCCTTCACCAGATCGACCTGGATCTCGTAGCCGGTGGCAAGACCGCGGATCAGATCCGCCCCCGACAGCCCGCAATGCTGCGCCACCGCCAGGATCGGCGGGATGTTGTCGCCCGGGTGCGAATATTCGGCCGCCAGAAATGTGTCATGGAAGTCGAGCTCGCGCACCGCCGTACCATTCGCCCAGGCCGCCCATTCCGGGCTGACCCGGGTGCCCTCGGCCATGCCGAAGACCGTGGCGCCCGGCGCATAGGGGTGGCACAGCGCCTGCGCCCGCGCCGAGGCGACCGGCCGGCGCGCGACCGAAGCCGCGGCCACCGCCGCATTGTCGATCACCCGGTTGACGATCATCTCGACCACATCGGCCCCGACCGCCACCGGGTCGGCCGCCACCTCTGCGATCTTCCACGCCAGTTGGTCCTCGCGCGCCAGATGTTCGGCGGAGCGATAGCGCCGCACCTCATGCATTTTCATGCCCTTGTCTCCTTCCTCTGAATCTCTTCGGTGATCGCCCGCGGCCGCCCGGCCCCGTCCACCGCCACCATCTCGAACCGCCCCGCGAGAACCGCGCGCCGTGCGCCGGTGCCGAGGTCCTCGGCCACGCCCGCAACCGAAACGCTCATCGAGCTGCGCCCGACGCGGATCACCTCGGAGCGCAGCTCCAGAAGTTCCCCCACCCGGATCGGGGTGGCGAAATCCACCCGGTCCGAGCGCGCCATCACGACCGCGCCGCGTGCCCGCCGGATCGCCGCGACGAAGGCAGCCTTCGCCATCAGCGCAAGCGCATTGCCGCCGAACAGCGTGCCGTAATGGTTCGCCTGCTCGGGGAAGATCATCTCGACCATCACGGCCGGGGTGTCGGGAACAGGGGTCATGCGGGGCTCCTCCGCCGATCGTCTCGGGACCGGCAGGAAGACCTTTTCACAACAGGACATTCAGTTTAAACTACTGAAAATGCTTATATTTGTGAATGAACGCCGCAGATTTTGCGAATGTTGCGAAGGATTGGAGAATGAAGAAGCCCTTCATGGGGGTGCGCCTGCGCCGGCTGCGCGAGGAACACGGCATGACGCAGGTGGCGCTCGCCCGCGCGCTGGAACTCAGCCCGAGCTATCTGAACCAGATGGAGAAGAACCAGCGCCCGCTGACGGTGCCGGTGCTGCTCAAGCTGAACGCGGTCTTCGGGCTGGACGTGCAGCTGTTCTCGGAATCCGAGGAGGCGCGGCTGATCCCCGACCTGCGTGCGGCGCTCGCCGATCAGGGCGCCAGCGCCTCGATGGCCGAGCTGCGCGAGCTCGCCGCCAACATGCCCGGCGTCGCCCGCACGATCATCGCGATGCAGGCGCGGCTGCGCGAGAATGCCGAGCGGATCGACCTGATGAACGGGCGCATCATCGGCGGGCTCGGCAGCGCCCCCGCCCCCTTCGAGGCGGTGCGCGACTGGTTCTACGTGCAGCGCAACTACATCCCGAGCCTCGACGAGGCGGCCGAGGAGATCGGCCGCGGCCTGCGCCCGGGGCGGATGGCCGAGGGGCTGACCGACCGGCTGGCCGGGCGGCACGGCATCCGCGTCACGCTCGACGAGAACGCCCCCGCGCTGCGCCGCCACGACCCGGTGGCGCGGGTGTTGCACCTGTCGGCCCGGCTGCGCCCCGGCCAGCGCGCCTTCCAGATGGCGACGCAGATCGCCTTTCTCGAACAGCGCGCCGAGATCGACCGGCTCACCGCCGAGGCCGGCATGGAAAGCGACGAGGCACGCGACCTGCTGCGCATCGGCCTGGCGAATTACTTCGCCGGCGCGCTGATCCTGCCCTATGGCGCCTTCATCGCGGCGGCCGAGGCCGAGCGCTATGACATCGAGCTGCTGGCGCGGCGCTTCGGCGTCGGCTTCGAGACCACCTGCCACCGGCTCTCGACGCTGCAGCGACCGCAGACGCGCGGCGTGCCGTTCTTCTTCATCCGGGTCGACCGCGCCGGCAATATCTCGAAACGGCAGTCGGCGACCGATTTCCACTTTTCGCGGATCGGCGGCTCCTGCCCGCTGTGGAACGTCTACGAGGCCTTCTCGCGCCCCGGCGAGCTGCTGACGCAGGTGGCGCAGATGCCCGACGGGCGCTCCTACCTGTGGGTGGCGCGCACCGTCAGCCATGGCGCGGGCGGCTATGGCGCGCCCATCAAGCGCTTTGCCGTGGCGCTTGGCTGCGATCTCGCCCATGCGGAACGGCTGGTCTATGCGCGGGGGATCGAGCTGCGCCCGCCCGCGCGGGCCACGCCGATCGGTGCGGGCTGCAAGATCTGCGACCGCCCCGCCTGCCCGCAGCGCGCCTTCCCGATGACCGGGCGCCCGCTGCACCCCGACCCGAACCGCTCCCGCTTCACCCCCTATTCGAGCGACTGAACCGAAATCGCCGCCCCCGGGATGCGGGAGCGGCGGACCACCTCAGAAATCCCAGTCCTCGTCCTCGGTCGCGACCGCCTTGCCGATCACATAGGACGAGCCCGAGCCCGAGAAGAAATCGTGGTTCTCGTCGGCGTTCGGGCTCAGCGCCGCCAGGATCGCCGGGTTCACCCGGCACAGCTCGTCGGGGAAGAGGTTCTCGAAGCCGAGATTCTGCAGCGCCTTGTTCGCGTTGTAATGCAGGAAGGCCTTCACGTCTTCGGTCAGCCCGAGCGGGTCATAGAGCGTCTCGGTATAACGGCACTCGATCGCATAAAGATCGAAGATCAGCGCGAAGGCGAAATCCTTGATCTCCTGCCGCTCGGCCTCGCTCAGCCGCTCCAGCCCGCGCTGGAACTTGTAGCCGATGTAATAGCCATGCACCGCCTCGTCGCGAATGATGAGGCGGATCAGATCGGCGGTATTGGTCAGCCGCGCCCGGCTCGACCAATGCATCGGCAGGTAGAAGCCCGAGTAGAAGAGGAAACTTTCCAGAAAGACGCTCGCCACCTTCTTCTTCAGCGGCTGCGAGGCGGCATCGTATTCGTCGAGGATCAGCCGCGCCTTCTGCTGCAGATGCGGGTTCTCCTCGGACCAGCGGAAGGCTTCGTCGACCTCCGGGGTCGAGCACAGCGTCGAGAAGATCGAGGAATAGGACCGCGCGTGCACCGCCTCCATGAAGGCGATGTTGGTCAACACCGCCTCTTCATGCGGCGTGACCGCATCGGGCATCAGCGCGGGCGCACCCACCGTGTTCTGGATCGTGTCCAGAAGCGTCAGCCCGGTGAACACCCGGATCGTCAGCCGCTGCTCGTCCCCGGTCAGCTGCGACCAGCTCTGGATGTCATTCGACAGCGGCACCTTCTCGGGCAGCCAGAAATTCACCGTCAGCCGGTTCCAGATCTCCAGATCCTTGTCGTCCTGAACGCGGTTCCAGTTGATCGCGCGCGGCACCGGCCGCCCCGCAAAATCCTTCATCGTCTCGGCCCCTTTTTCTTGGCGCAAATACTCCGGGGGTCCGGGGGCAGCGCCCCCGGCCGGCTCCGGTCACGACCGCCCGTCACAGCGCGCAGGACACACAGCCCTGCACCTCGGTCCCCTCGAGGGCCATCTGCCGCAGGCGGATGTAGTAGATCGTCTTGATCCCCGCCTTCCAGGCATGGATCTGCGCGCGGTTGATGTCGCGCGTCGAGGCCGTGTCCTTGAAGAACAGCGTCAGCGACAGCCCCTGATCGACATGCTGGGTCGCCGCCGCATAGGTGTCGATGATCGCCTCGGGCCCGATCTCATAGGCGTCGCGATAATATTCGAGGTTCTCATTCGTCATATAGGCGGCGGGGTAATAGACCCGGCCGATCTTGCCCTCTTTCCGGATCTCGATCTTCGCCGTGATCGGGTGGATCGAGGAGGTGGCATTGTTGATGTAGCTGATCGAGCCGGTGGGCGGCACCGCCTGCAGGTTGCGGTTGTAAAGCCCACCGTCCATCACCGCGTCCCGCAGCGCGGCCCAGTCCGCGCGGGTGGGCACCGCGATCCCGAAGCGCGCGAAAAGATCGGCCACCGTTTCAGTCGCGGGCAACCAGTCGCGGGTCACGTATTTCCCAAAGAAACTGCCGTCGGCGTATGTCGAGGCCTCGAAGCCCGCGAAGCTGTGCCCGCGCTCGCGCGCCAGCGCATTCGAGGCGCGCAGGCAGTGATACAGCACCGTGGCGAAATAGATATTGGTGAAGTCGATGCCCTCGGGGCTGCCGTAATGGATCCGCTCGCGCGCGAGGAAGCCGTGCAGGTTCATCTGGCCCAACCCGATCGCATGGCTTTCGTCATTGCCGCGCCGGATCGAGGGCACCGAGTTGATCGCCGACATCTCGGAGACCGCGTTCAGTGCCCGCACCGCGGTCTCGACCGTGGCGCCCAGATCGCCACCATCCATCGCCTTGGCGATGTTGAGCGAGCCGAGGTTGCACGAGATGTCGGTGCCGAGGTGGCGATAGCTCAGGTCGTCGTTGAACGCCGACGCCTCGTTCACCTGCAAGATCTCGGAACACAGGTTCGACATGGTGATCCGCCCCGCGACCGGGTTCGCGCGGTTCACCGTGTCCTCGAACATCAGGTACGGATAGCCGCTTTCGAACTGGATCTCAGCGAGCGTCTGGAAGAAGGCGCGCGCGTTGATCTTGCGCTTGCGGATCTTCGGGTTGTCGACCATCTCGCGGTAGCGCTCGGTCACCGAGATCTCCGAGAAGGGCGTGCCATAGACCTTCTCCACGTCATGCGGCGAGAAGAGATACATCTCCTCGTTGCGCTTGGCGAGTTCGAAGGTAATGTCCGGGATGACGACGCCGAGGGACAGTGTCTTGATCCGGATCTTTTCGTCGGCATTCTCGCGCTTGGTGTCGAGAAAGCGCAGGATGTCGGGGTGATGGGCGTTCAGATAGACCGCCCCCGCGCCCTGCCGCGCGCCGAGCTGGTTGGCATAGCTGAAACTGTCCTCAAGCAGCTTCATCACCGGGATCACCCCCGAGGACTGGTTCTCGATCCCCTTGATGGCCGCACCATGCTCGCGGATGTTGGTCAGCATCAGCGCCACGCCGCCGCCGCGCTTCGACAGCTGCAGCGCCGAATTGATCGCGCGGCCGATGCTTTCCATGTTGTCCTCGATGCGCAGCAGGAAGCACGAGATCAACTCGCCGCGCTGCGCCTTGCCGGCATTGAGGAAGGTGGGCGTCGCCGGCTGGAACCGGCCCGCCAGAATCTCCTGCATCAGCCGCAGCGCCAGCGCCTCGTCGCCGCGGGCGAGCGTCAGCGCGACCATCACCACCCGGTCCTCGAACCGTTCGAGGTAGCGTTTCCCGTCGCGGGTCTTCAGCGTATAGCTCGTGTAATACTTGAACGCGCCGAGGAAGGTCGGGAAGCGGAACTTGACCCGATAGGCCGCGTCCCAGATCCGCGGGATGAAGGCGGGATCGTATTGCTCGAGGACATCGGCCTCGTAATAGCCCTCCTCGACCAGATAGCGCAGCTTTTCCTCGAGCGAGTGGAAGAACACGGTGTTCTGGTTCACATGGCTGAGGAAATACTGCCGCGCGGCCATGCGGTCGGCCTCGAACCGGATCCGGCCCGCGTCGTCGTAAAGGTTCAGCATCGCGTTCAGCGCGTGATAGTCGAGCCCCTGCCATTCGGCGGGCACGGCCTGTGCCGGGGCGGCGTCGCTCAGATCGCGGTCGAGAATTGCGTCTTCCAAAACTTGTCCAGTCCTTCTGTGACACGGGCGATATCGCTGGGGGTGCCGGCCAGCTCGAAACGATAGAGCACCGGCACCGCGCATTTTTGCGCCACGACATCGCCGGCAAGCGCGAAGAGCGCGCCGAAATTGCGGTTGCCGCCGGCGATCACGCCGCGCAGCTGCGCGCGGGTGTCCGGGTCGTTCAGAAACCGGATCACCTGCTTAGGGACGGCGCCGTGCCCTGCCCCGTCGGCATAGGTCGGCGTTACCAGAACGAAGGGCGCACGGGGGGCGGGCATCGGCGCCTCTACCGCAACCGGGATCCGCGCGGCGGGAAGGCCGAGCGCGCGGATGAAGCGCGCGGTATTGCCCGAGCGCGAGGAGAAATAGACAAGCCCGCCCATCAGATCGGTCCCGGCCTCAGACCAGCGCCGCGATCTTGTCGGGCCGGAACCCCGCCCAGTGATCGTCGGCCGTCATCACCACCGGCGCCTGCCGATAGCCCAGCTCGGTCACCCGGGCGAGCGCCTCGGCATCCTCGGTCAGGTCGACGAGATCGAAGGCGATCCCCTTTGCCGCCAGCGCGCGGGTGGTCGCGGTGCATTGCACGCAGGCCGGTTTGGAATAGACGGTGACGCTCATCTCGGGTCCCTTCTCTGTGCCATCTGCTGGCCGGGGATCAGGGACGCGGACAAATGCGGACGCGCCGCATTGCACAACGCCTCCGGGCCCACCGACCGGTTCGTCTCTCGCGTCCTGGCAGGTCTCCTGGCTCGCGGTTCGATCGCTTCCCCCTCCTTCCCGGCGCGGCGCGCCAGTGGATCGACGGGGTCGGCTCACCGCTCACAGTTGCGGGGGCAGCGCCGGTTTCGCACCGGCTTCCCTTTTCACCCGCGACGAGTCGCGGGCACCAAGACAACAGGATCTAGACAGATTATCGGCAGGCATGTCAACATCTAGAAGGCTTCCGCGCCCGGCGGCCGGCACGGCTTTTCCGCCGACAGGCGGGACGGCTGCGGACGATCAGAACTGGCATCCTCCGCCGATCCCTGCCCATGCAGCGGATCGGCAGGCGATCGCCCCCCACCGCAGGCGCGACAGGGTCCAGACATTTCAGAGAAATTTGAGATGGTGCACCCGACAGGATTCGAACCTGTGGCCTCTGCCTTCGGAGGGCAGCGCTCTATCCAGCTGAGCTACGGGTGCCGCGCCCGTGCTGGATAGCCGATTGCCGCGGGGCCTGCAACGGGCAATCGCGCGGCGCGGGAAAGTTCCGCGCCGCACCGGAGCTCAGCTCAGCAGCTCGTGGCAAAGCTCGAGCGCGGAGACGAGCGCGTCAACCTCCTCGCGGGTGTTGTAGAGCCCGAAGGAGGCGCGCGCGGTCGCGGTCAGGCCAAGGCTGGTCA
Source organism: Paenirhodobacter ferrireducens (assembly GCF_004022265.1). Taxonomy (GTDB): domain Bacteria; phylum Pseudomonadota; class Alphaproteobacteria; order Rhodobacterales; family Rhodobacteraceae; genus Rhodobacter; species Rhodobacter ferrireducens. Next base: position 84,188 of record NZ_SAVB01000002.1, on the reverse strand, counting down.
TCAGCGGCATCGCGCAATGCGTGCCGGCCCGCACCGCCACCCCGCGCTTGTCGAGAATCGTCGAGATGTCATGCGGATGCGCGGGGCCGTTCAGGGTCATCGAGAAGATCGCGCCCTTGTCCGGCGCATTGCCCTGGATGTTGAGCCAGTTCAGCCCCGAGAGCTTCGCCTGTGCATAGTCGCGCAACGCGGCCTCGTGCGCGGCGACATTCTCCATGCCGAGATCCATCAGGTACTTCAGCGCGACGCCCAGCCCCACCTGCTGCACGATGCCGGGGGTGCCCGCCTCGAAGCGCAGCGGCGGCTTCGCGTAGGTCACGGCATCGCGGGTCACGGTGTCGATCATGTCGCCACCGCCGAGGAAGGGCCGCATTTCCTCCATCCGCTCGCGGCGGATGAAGATCGCCCCGGAACCGCTTGGCCCGTAAAGCTTGTGCCCGGTGATTGCGTAGAAATCGCAGCCGATGTCGGCAACGTCCACCGGCGCATGCACCGCGCCTTGCGAGCCGTCGACCAGCACCGGCACGCCCTTCGCGTGGGCCCCGGCGCAGATCGCCTTCACATCGACCCGGGTGCCCAGAACGTTCGACATGTGGGTGACGGCGACGAGCCGCGTCTTCGGCCCGATCGCGGCGATCACCTTCTCGGGGTCGAGGCTACCGTCGGCCTCGATCTCCACCCATTTCAGCACCACCCCCTGGCGTTCGCGCAGGAAGTGCCAGGGCACGATATTGGCGTGATGTTCGAGGATCGACAGCACGATCTCGTCGCCCGGCTGCAGCCGCGGCGCGGCCCAGGCATAGGAGACGAGGTTGATCGCCTCGGTCGAGCCGGTGGTGAACACGATCTCCTCTTCCGAGGGCGCGTTCAGGAAGCGCGCGACGGTGCCGCGGACGCTTTCGTATTTCTCGGTCGCCACATTAGAAAGGTAATGCAAGCCGCGGTGAACGTTCGCATAATCCTGCTCATAGAACTGCGTCATCGCGTCGATCACGCAGCGCGGCTTTTGCGCCGAGGCGCCGTTGTCGAGATAGACGAGCGGGCGGCCGTTCACCTCGCGCGCGAGGATCGGGAAGTCGGCCCGGATGCGGTTCACGTCATACATCGGCGGTCCTTTCAGAGGGTTGCCGGGACCGGCACGATCCCGAACGAGAGCAGCAGCATGCCGAACAGCATCGCCGAGCCGAAGAACACCGCGATCACCCCGAAGGCGACCTTGAACAGGGTGTCGAAACCATGCAGCGCGGCGGTGAACTGCGTCAGCAGCCAGAACAGCATCCCGACCAGCGCCAGCGTGCCCAGCACCGAGACGAGCGGGAAGAACACCATCACCAGGATCTGCGCGACCTGACCGAGGATCAGCAGGAACTCGATCCACACGACGAGGATCAGCGCATCGGCAAAGCGGCCGGTGCCGCCGAACTGCCTGCCGAAGAAGGCCATGGCAGCGGCGGCGTAGAGCATCAGCGCGCCCTGCACCAGCGCCATCGGCAGCGGGTTCGTAGGTGGGCCGAGGTCGACCTTGGTGACGAAGGAAAACAGCAGCTCGGCCGCGGTGCCAAGCGCCGCAGACAGCGCCATCACCGCGCCAAGCGCGGTGAGCCGCGCCGACATCGGCAGATCGAGCGCGATCAGGAAGCGCGCCACCTCGCGCGGGGCCTGCAGCGAGCGCAGCACAAGGGTCGTCAGCATCGGACGCGCCATCACCGGGCCTCGAATTCCGCAACGCGCATCCCTGCGCCCCAGATCGCCAGGAAGGCCACGAAGACAAGCCCCGAGATCAGGCTCAGCTGCACGCCCTGCCCCAGGAACCCGGCGACAAGCCCTTGCAGCAGCATCAGCGGCGAGACGGCGAGCAGTGCCCAGAACAGCGCGATGCGCGCGCCGTACCAGCCGCCCTTGCCGCCGAAGAGCCTTGCCACCAGATGGGCGAGCGCGGCGAGTGCATAGAAGGCCGGCACGGTCGCCAGCAGCGCGATCGCCGTGCCGACCAGCAGCACCGCCATCGGCTGATCGGGCTGCTCGAAGCTCAGTCGCGACAGCCGCGGCCACTGGCCGACGAAGATCACCACCAGCGCCGCAAGCAGCAGCGTCAGCGCCCGCGGCTCGGAACGGGTGCGGGCCAGATGGCCGCGCACCACGCTGCGCGGCGCGCGATAGCTGCGCAGGATGTCGTCGACCGCCGCCATCTCAGCCCCGGTGCCGCGCCAGCCAGGCCTCGAGCCGGGCGACGATCTCGTCCTTCAGCGCCGCGTCCTCGATCTCGTCGATCGCATCGGCGAGGAAGGAGAGCACGAGCAGCGCCTTCGCCTCCTCGACCGGTACGCCGCGCGAGCGCAGGTAGAACAGCGCCGTCTCGTCGAGCGCGCCGGTGGTCGAACCGTGCGAGCACTTGACGTCGTCGGCATAGATCTCGAGTTCCGGCTTGCCGAGGAACTGGCTGTCGTCGTCCATCAGCAGCGCCTGGCTGATCTGATAGCCGTCGGTCTTCTGCGCGCCGGGCTTGACCAGGATCTTGCCCTGGAACACGCCGATCGCGCCGTGCTTCAGCACCTTCTTGAACACCTGCCGGCTTTCGCCGTTCAGCGCGTCATGGGTGATGAAGACGGTGTCGTCGTGGTGGAAGTCGGCATGCGCCCCATCGCCAAGCGCCGCGCCCGCGACATGGGCCACGGCATCGTCGCCGGCGAGCGTGATCACGCATTCGTTGCGGGTCAGCACACCGTTCACGGTGAGGGTGAAGCTCTTGAACAGCCCGCGCTCGGCCACCCGCGCGAAGATATGGGTGACCGCGCGGCGTTCATGGTCGCGGCCCTGAGCGCGGACATGGTGGAAGCGTGCGCCCTCGGCGACCTCGACCTCAAGCACCTTGTTGAAGCGCGCGCCGGCCGGTCCGTTCTCCAGCAGGGTCAGCTCGGCGCCGGGTTCGAGCTTCACGCAATGATGCAGGATCGGGTCGGAAACATCTGATTCATGGATATAAATCAGGTTGACGGGCTTCGAGGGGCGGCCGGTCACGCGGATCAGCACGCCATCGGTCGCCGCCGCGGTGTTCAGCGCCGCGAAGGGGCGCTTCACCGGGGTCTGGCCGGCCTCCTCGAGGCTGCCATAGAAGCCCGCGGCCCAGCCCAGCTCCGGCGCCTCGGCCAGACGGGTGATCTCGATCCCCTCGAGGGCGAACGGATCCGAGGCGGCGGCGTCGAAAACGCCATCGCGGAACACGATCTTCAGCCGGTCGAGCCCGTCGAAGACCGGCACCTCGTCCGTCACGAAGGGCGCCGCGGGAACCGGGTCGGCGGCACTCAGCGCGTCGGCCCTGGTCCAGCGCCAATATTCGTCGCGCCGCCCGGGCAGGCCCATGGCAGTGAGCCGGTCAAGCGCCGCGCGCCGCGCCTTGGCCGCGAAACTGCCCGCCGGGATCTCCAGCGCCCCGAGCCGTGTATCGAGCGGCGTCGCCTTCTCCACGGCCGACATCACACCGCCTCCGCGATGCCGTGGGCCTTGAGGATCTCGGCATAGCCGTTCTGCTCGACGACGAGCGCAAGCTCGGGCCCGCCGGTCTGGATGATGCGGCCATCGGCCATGATGTGCACCACGTCCGGCTTGATGTGGTCGAGAAGGCGCTGATAGTGGGTGATGACGAGGAACGAGCGCTTGCCGTCGCGCAGCGCGTTCACGCCATCCGCCACCAGCCGCATCGCGTCGACGTCGAGGCCCGAGTCGGTCTCGTCGAGGATGCACATCGTCGGTTCCAGCATCGCCATCTGCAGGATCTCGTTGCGCTTCTTCTCGCCGCCCGAGAAGCCGACGTTGACCGGACGCTTCAGCATCTCGGCGTCGATCTTCAGCGTCTTCGCCTTCTCGCGCACGACCTTGAGGAACTCGCCGGCGGAAAGTTCCTCCTGCCCGCGCGCCTTGCGCTGTGCGTTCACCGCGGTGCGCAGGAAGGTCATGTTGCCCACGCCCGGGATCTCGACCGGGTATTGGAAGGCGAGGAACAGGCCCGCGGCGGCGCGCGCCTCGGGCTCCATCTCGAGCAGCTCCTCGCCGTCAAGCAGCGCCGAGCCGTCGGTCACCTCATAGCCGTCGCGGCCCGACAGCACATAGGAGAGCGTCGACTTGCCCGAGCCGTTCGGGCCCATGATCGCGTGCACCTTGCCCGTTTCGACCGTCAGGTTCACGCCCTTCAGGATAACCTTGTCCTGTTCTTCAAGTTTGACGTGCAGGTTTTTGATTTCAAGCATGTTTTCGTCCTTCGGATGGCGGGCGCCGGTCACAGCGGGCGCAGGTAGGTGGCGATGATCTGGCCAAGTTTCGCCGGCTCGATCACGGTGGGGGGCGCGGTGAAGACGGCCATCCGGCCGACCATTCCGCCCAGCGGACAGAAGGTCTCCATCGCGTGATACTGCTCGCGCCCGGCGTAATCGTCCCACAGGATGGTCACCGGGCGGGTGATGCGGAAGAGCGTGGTGAGGAAGCACGCCGCGCGGAAGCGGCCGTCGATCAGCACCACGTCGGGGTGGAGAAAATCGGGCCTCTCCCAGACCGACAACGCATAGCCCGGCCAGGCGCGGAACTGCCGCTCGGTCTTCGGATAGCCCCATTCCTTCGTCGGGCCGATCTTCGCGTGATGCAGCTCGACCCGGCCCGCGGGCGGTGTGGCGGCGAACCAGGCGCGCATGCCCGCGAGCCATTTCGCGTCGCTCTCGACCGAGAACACGGTCTTGCCCGGCATCTCGGCCGCGAGCGCCGTCGAGCCGCCCGAGCCGTATTCGAGAATGACATCCGCCGCCGCATAGGCCGCGCGCACGGCCTCGGCCTCGGCCTCGGGCAGGGTCAGGACCGGGCGCACGGGGGCGGGTTTCGCGGGCTTCGCCATCACGCGCCCTCCCCGGTCCGGCACTGCGGTCTCAGAAGGTGAAGAGCTTCTCCCGGAACACGAGACTTGCGGGTGCGGTCGCCGCCTGCTCGCTTTCCACCCAGCGATAGGTGAAGGCAAGCCCCGCCGCGTCGGGCGCCCAGAAGGCAAGGTTGTGCAGCGTCATCGCGGCCAGCACCACGCCCGAGAGCTGCGCCGCCCAGAGCCCGGTGCCACGCAGCCGCAGCGCCAGTCCAAGCGCCACGGTCAGCGCCAGTCCGAAGCCGACCCCGGTCAGCATCGCGCGGTCGCTCAGCACCTGTCCGGCCTCGGGTAGCGACAGGAACCGGGCCCGCAGCGCGACCGAGGCGGCATAGGACACCATGCCGAGCGTGACGCAGAGCGTCAGGGCCAGCGGCGAGGCCGCGCCATGCGGCGCGGGCGCCCGCACCCCGGCGAAATCCTCGACCGAGCGCACAAGAACCTCCTCGGCGCCCACATGCAGCACGACACGGCCCTTGGTGCGCGCGCGTTCCCGCTCGATCCGGCTCAGCCGTTCGTTGAAGGATGCCGTCGAAATGGTCATGCGCCGCCCCCATCCAGATGTTGTCGTCCGGACGGAACCCAACACCTCGATCTTGCCCGAATTGCGGCAAGCGAGCGGGAAAAGCGTGACCTGCGGCGGCGTGTCTCACCCGACCGACCCTTCGAGGCTGATCGCGACGAGGCTTTGCGCCTCCATCGCGAATTCCATCGGCAGCGCCTGCAGCACCTCGCGGCAGAAGCCGTTCACCACCAGCGCCACGGCCTCCTCCTCATCCATGCCGCGGGCGCGGCAGTAGAAGAGCTGATCGTCGTCGACCTTCGAGGTGGTGGCCTCGTGCTCGACCCGGCTCGAGTTATTCTTCACCTCGATATAGGGCACGGTGTGGGCGCCGCACTTGTCGCCGATCAGCAGGCTGTCGCATTGCGTGTAGTTGCGCGAGTTCGTCGCGCGCGGGTGCATCGAGACGAGGCCGCGATAGGTGTTCTGCGCCTGCCCCGCCGAGATCCCCTTCGAGACGATGCGCGAGCGGGTGTTCTTGCCCAAATGCACCATCTTCGTGCCGGTGTCGGCCTGCTGATAGTTGTTGGCGATGGCGATCGAGTAGAACTCGCCCTGGCTGTCGTCGCCGCGCAGCACGCAGGATGGGTATTTCCAGGTGATCGCCGAGCCGGTCTCGACCTGCGTCCACATCACCTTCGCACGCGCCTCGCGGCAATCGGCGCGCTTGGTGACGAAGTTGTAGATCCCGCCCTTGCCGTTCTCGTCGCCGGGGAACCAGTTCTGCACGGTCGAATATTTGACCTCGGCATCCTCGAGGATGACGATCTCGACCACCGCCGCGTGCAGCTGCGCGGTGTCGCGCTTCGGCGCGGTGCAGCCCTCGAGATAGCTGACATAGGCGCCGCGGTCGGCGATGATCAGGGTGCGCTCGAACTGCCCGGTGTTCTCGGCGTTGATGCGGAAATAGGTGCTGAGCTCCATCGGGCAGCGGGTGCCCGGCGGGATGTAGACGAAGGAGCCGTCCGAGAACACCGCGGCGTTCAGCGTGGCATAGAAGTTGTCGGTCTGCGGCACGACCGAGCCGAGGTATTTCTTCACCAGCTCCGGGTGGTCCTTGATCGCCTCGGAGATCGAGCAGAAGATCACCCCCGCCTCGGCAAGCTTCGCCTTGAAGGTGGTGCCGACCGAGACCGAATCGAAGACCGCGTCGACGGCGACCTGACGCTCGCCCTCGGGCATGTCCTCGGCGCCCTCGACCCCCGCGAGGATCAGCTGTTCCTTCAGCGGGATGCCGAGTTTCTCATAGGTGGCCAGAAGCTTGGGGTCGACCTCTTCGAGCGAGCGCGGCTTCTTCTCCATGCTCTTCGGCCGGGCGTAGTAGTAGAGATCCTGGAAGTCGATCTTCGGCACATCGAGCAGCGCCCAATGCGGTTCCTCCATCGTCACCCAGCGACGATAGGCGGCCAGCCGCCATTCGAGCATCCACTCGGGTTCGTCGTTCTTCTTCGAGATCAGCCGCACGATGTCTTCGGAAATGCCCTTCGGGGCATAGTCCATCTCGATCTCGGTCTCCCAGCCGTATTTGTAGGAGCCCATGTTCTGGACCGCCTCGATGGTCTCGCGGTCCACGCCTTCGCGGATCTCAAGTTCCTGTTCCAACGCCGTCTTCCTTTCCGCGTCTGCGCCGGGCACGTCTCAGCGCCTTGCGCGGTGTTTGCGAAGCGCCCCGAGGAATGCCTCGGCGAAGCGCAAAACCTCGTCCCGTCCGATCCCGGGGCCAAGCGAGATCCGCAGTGCCGAGGCGGAGGCGTCTTCCGGCCAGCCCATGGCGCGCAGCACCTTGCTCGCGCGGACCTTGCCGGAGGAACAGGCCGAGCCCGCGGAAACCGCGTAGCCCAGCAGATCCATCCGCATCACCTGCGTTTCCCCCTTCCACCCGGGGCTTATCACCGAAAGCGTGTTGGGCAGGATCGCGGGCGTGTCTCCCTGCGCCCCCGATCCGCCCTCAGCGATCTCCCAGCCCGGAAAATAGACTTCTTTCGTCGGGTATTCCAGAGCATTCTTTAGAATACTTCTAACTTCGGCGACCTCGTCCCAGACGCCCGCCGCCAGATCGCGCGCCGCGGCCTCGGCGGCGGCGCCGAAACCGGCGATGCCGATCAGGTTCTCGGTGCCGGCACGGCGGCCCATCTCCTGCCCGCCGCCCTTCAGCTGCGCGGCGATGTCGGTGCCGCGCTTCACGACGAGCGCGCCGATGCCCTTCGGCCCGCCGAGCTTGTGCGCCGAGACGATCCCCGCGGTCAGCCCGAGCCAGTTGAAGGCGAAGGGGATCTTGCCGAAGGCCTGGGTCAGGTCGCTGACCGCCAGCCCCTCGGGCAGGGTCTGGATCACCCCGGTCTCGGAATTGGCGAGCTGCAGCGTCGCCTGCGCGGGATCGGGCACGCTGACGCGCCCCAGCCCGTCGACGGGCAGCGTGGGCGCGCACCAGGCCTGAACCGCATCATGCTCGACGCCGGCGCAGGCAAGGTCGCGCCCGGCAAGCGCCAGCGAGGCCGCCTCGGTCGCGCCCGAAGTGAAGATCACGTCCTGCCCCTCGGCGCCAAGTGCGGCCGCGACCTGCGCGCGCGCGCGTTCGATCAGCGCCTTCGCCGCCCGCCCCTCGCCATGCACGGACGAGGGGTTGCCGGGCACCTCCATCGCCGCAAGCATCGCCGCCTTCGCCTCGGGGCGCAGCGGCGTCGTGGCATTCCAGTCGAGATAGAGGCGGGACATCAGGCCGTGCTCCCGGCCCCGGCCGAGGATGCCTCCGGCGGGAGTATTTGGGCAAGGAAAAGCGGGGCCCCTTCGGAACCTGCCGCTGCGGCTTTTTCTTGGCAAAAATACTCCCCGCGGAGCGCCCCGCAGGTGCCGCCGGCGCTGCCCTCGGGCATTACTCGTCCACCACCGAGAACAGGCTCGGCACCGCCGGGCAGGGTTTCAGGCCGTTCTTCACCACATCCTCGAGCGAGGTCTGGTGCAGGAAGACGAAGACCTGCGCGCTTAGGCTTTCCCACAGCCGGTTCGACAGCGACTGCGCGCGCGAGCCCGAGATGCCCCCCGAGGCGCCGGCGCCGACATGCAGCGCCGAGACGGTTTCGTCCACCGCCTCGAAGATGTCCGAGATACGGATGTCCTTCGGCTCCTTCGCCAGCTTGTAGCCGCCGCCCGGGCCGCGCACCGAGGTGACCAGCCCCGCCCGGCGCAGCCGCACGAAGAGCTGCTCGAGATAGGGCAGCGAGATGTCCTGCCGCTTCGAGATCTCGGCAAGCGAGGTCATCTGCCCCGCGCCCACCGTCGCCAGGTCGACCAGCGCCACCATTGCGTAGCGCCCTTTCGTCGAAAGCTTCATCCTCCACCTCCCGCGCCGCAGCGAAATCCCTGCGCAAGCATTGACGCCGGGCCCTGGGCCGCTTAACTCGAAAGCACCCGAACCCCGGCATGATGCCGGGCCCGTTCGTCCTAGGGTGTCCGAGCGAAAGCGTCAAGAACGCGCACCGCCGCCCCCCCCCTTTGGACGCACGCGATTGAGCAGGCGAGAGACGATGCCCGAAGTCATTTTTCCCGGTCCCGAAGGTCGCCTCGAGGGCCGCTACCATCCGCAACCCATCCCGGACGCGCCGATCGCGATCATTCTTCACCCCGATCCGAAATTCGGCGGCACGATGAACAATCGTGTCGTCTACAACCTGCATTACGCCTTCCACAAGATCGGCTTCACCGTGCTGCGGTTCAACTTCCGCGGCGTCGGCCGGTCTCAGGGCGAATATGACGAGGGCATCGGCGAGCTGTCGGATGCCGCCTCGGCGCTCGACTATCTGCAGGCGATGAACCCGAACTCGAAACATTGCTGGGTCGCGGGTTTCAGCTTCGGCGCCTGGATCGGCATGCAGCTGCTCATGCGCCGCCCCGAGATCACCGGCTTCGTCTCGGTCGCGCCGCCGGCGAACATGTATGATTTCAGCTTCCTTGCGCCCTGCCCCTCCTCGGGTCTGATCATCAACGGCACCGCCGACCGCGTGGCGCCGCCGAAGGACACCCACACGCTGGTCGGCAAGCTGCGCGAGCAGAAGGGAATCACCATCTCGCACGAGGAGATCGAGGGGGCGGATCACTTCTTCAAGGACGACGAGGCGCATATGAAGCCGATGATCGACCATGTGCAGACCTATGTCCGGCGCCGCCTGACCGAGGGGTCGCGCTGATGGCGCTGATCGACGAGCTGGCCGACGACCTCGCCGCCAAGACCATGGCGGCGATGAAGGAGCTCGACGACGACCGCTTCTACATGCAGGTGGCGAAGGTGATCGGCACCTCCTCGCCCTCGCTGCAGGAGGCCTTCATGACCTCCTGCCGGTTGCGGATCTCGGCGCAGCGTGGCGAGTCCTTCCTCAATGACGCGCTGAAGGCCTGGCGCGAGGGGGCCACCGCGCCCGCCGCGCCGCGCGGTGCGGAGGGCGGGCATTGACCGAGCCCCGCCTTGCGCAGCAATTCGCCTTCCTGCTCGAGGCGGAAAAGCTGAAATCCGTCACCCGCGCGACGCCGATCGCCGACAACAGCCGGCGCGAGAACTCGGCCGAGCACAGCTGGACGCTTGCGCTCTACGCGCTGGTGCTGGCCGATCAGGCGGCGCCCGGCGTCGACGTGAACCGCGCGATCCGGATGCTTCTGCTGCACGACCTCGTCGAGATCGACGTGGGAGATGTGCCGATCCATTCGGGCAATGGCGCCGCGCATGACGCGCCTGCGGTGCAGGCGGCCGAGGCCGCGGCGGCCGGGCGGCTGTTCGGCCTTTTGCCCGCCGATCTCGGCCCCGAGCTGCGCGCGATCTGGACCGAGTTCGAGGCGAACGAGACCCCGACCGCGGTCTTCGCGAAATCGCTCGACCGGGTGCAGCCGGTGCTGCTCAACCATCTGGGCGGCGGCGGGTCGTGGCTGGAATATGACGTGACCTGGCCGCAGCTTGAAACCCGGGTCGGCGGCAAGGTCGCGCGCGGGCTGCCGCGGGTCTGGGACTGGGTCGAGGCGAAGATCCGGCCGTGGTTCGAGGGCCGCGGCAGATGATCCCGCTGGCGTCGATCGTGGCCCGTTTTGCCGCCGCGATCGCGCTGCCGGTTCTGGCGTGGCTGATCGGCGCCCTTGCGGTGCACCTCGCCCTGCCCGCCCCCGAGACCGCGCCCGAGAGTTTTCCGCTTGCGGCCCTCGTGTTGCGTACCCTGCCGATGCTGGTGGCGATCGCGCTGTGCGGTGTCATCGCCGAGGATCGCGCGCCCTACATGGGCTTCGTCAACCTGCTCACCACCGCCTGGGTCGCGCTCTTCATCGTCAACCTGCTTGGCGTGCTGGCCGCGACGCCCGAGGGCAAGGACGGACAGGCCGCGCTGATGACCGCCGTCGTGCTCAGCGCCGCCGCGGCGCTGCCCGGAACCGCGCTTGCGACCTTCCTCTGGCTGCGGCGGCGAAAGTCGGTATACCAAGGCATACAGCACTAGTCAGGCACCCTGAAATCGGCTAAGACGCAGCCGACGAGTCATCCAACCGAGGAGGCACCTGTGACGAAGATCAAGGTAGAGAACCCCGTCGTCGAGCTCGACGGCGATGAAATGACCCGGATCATCTGGGAGTTCATCAAGAAGAAGCTGATCCTTCCCTATCTCGACATCGACCTGAAGTACTACGACCTCGGTATCGAGAATCGTGACGCGACCGAAGACCAGGTCACCATCGACGCTGCGAACGCGATCAAGCAGTACGGCGTGGGCGTGAAATGCGCCACCATCACGCCGGACGAAGCCCGCGTCGAGGAATTCGGCCTGAAGAAGATGTGGAAGTCGCCGAACGGCACGATCCGCAACATCCTCGGCGGCGTGATCTTCCGCGAACCGATCATCTGCAAGAACGTGCCGCGTCTCGTTCCGGGCTGGACCCAGCCGATCGTCGTCGGCCGTCACGCCTTCGGCGACCAGTACAAGGCCACCGACTTCCGCTTCCCCGGCAAGGGCAAGATCACGATGAAATTCGTGGGCGAAGACGGCACCGTGCAGGAATATGACGTGTTCGACGCCCCCGGCGCCGGCGTCGCCATGGGCATGTACAACCTCGACCAGTCGATCATCGACTTCGCCCGGTCGTCGATGAACTACGGCCTGATGAAGGGCTGGCCGGTCTATCTCTCGACCAAGAACACCATCCTCAAGGCCTATGACGGCCGCTTCAAGGACCTGTTCCAGAAGGTCTACGAGGAAGAGTTCGAAGAGAAGTTCAAGGCTGCCGGCATCCATTACGAGCATCGCCTGATCGACGACATGGTCGCCTCGGCGCTGAAGTGGTCGGGTGGCTACATCTGGGCGTGCAAGAACTACGACGGCGACGTGCAGTCGGACACCGTGGCGCAGGGCTTCGGCTCGCTCGGCCTGATGACCTCGGTGCTGCTCACCCCCGATGGCAAGACCGTCGAGGCGGAAGCGGCGCATGGCACCGTGACCCGTCACTACCGCCAGCACCAGGCAGGCAAGGAAACCTCGACGAACTCGATCGCCTCGATCTTCGCCTGGACCGGCGGCCTGAAGCATCGCGCGAAGCTCGACAACAACGCGGCGCTGATGACCTTCGCCACCACCCTCGAGAAGGTCTGTGTGCAGACCGTCGAGGACGGCTTCATGACCAAGGACCTCGCGCTGCTCGTCGGCCCGGATCAGAAGTGGCTCACCACCATGGGCTACCTCGAGAAGGTGGACGAATACCTGAACAAGGCGCTGGCCGGCTGAAGAAGCCCGCCGCGCAGGGAGGGAAGGGCCGGCGCTTGGCGCCGGCCCTTTTCGTGTCACCACATGTGTCTCAGCCAATCGGGCATCGGCGGCGACGCCCCCCGCGGCGGCAGACCCACATCGCGCCGCAGGTGATCGTCAAGCATGTCGAGCCGGGCTTTCGTGCGCCGCATGCCATCGCCGCGCAGTGCGGCGGCCAGCAGGGCAAGGAAGACACGCCGCAGCCCGTGACGGGCCACGATGGCATCGAGCAGCGACAGGCTGAGAGTGGAAACGGGATCGGTCTTGGTCATTTTCTGGTCCGGGCGGCACGCGCCACCGGCCTCCTTGAGTTGCGGAAAGGAAGACCGGACACGGCGGAACCCGACGAGGCCGGAAGCGGCCGCGGGCTGTCAGGGGTATCCGGTCGGAGGTTTCAGAAAGGGCGCCGGAGCGCCCGGGGCAGGAAGGTCAGGCCTGTCGGTAATAGGCCTGCGCCGAGGCGCCATGAGTGGCGCTCTGCCCACCGGCGGGGAGTGCGAATGCAAAATTGGTCATGACCCGCCCTCCTCGTCTGAAATTGCCGGATGGCGGCACCCTGCCCCGCCACTGCGAGTCGCGCCAAGGCAAAAGATGCCGCGTAGCGGCCTGACGGCCACAGACGTTGCGCATCTGCCACAGTCGCGCCCTCTTGCCGCATTGCGCCGTGCATGAGAGAACCGCAGCCATGATGCTGCTCACCTCGCCCGCCCCCGACCGCCACACCGCCCTCGAAGATGCGCAGGGGCTCGTCTCCGGCACGATGCTGACCGCGCTCTCGGTCAGCTTCCTGCATGCGACGGGTCTGTTCACCGGGCAGATCGCCGGGCTGTCGCTGGTGTTGAGCTATGTCACCGGGATCGGCTTCGGCACGCTGTTCTTCTGCCTGAACCTGCCCTTCTACTGGCTCGCCTTCCGCCGCATGGGGGCAAAGTTCACGCTCAAGACCTTTGCCGCGATCGCGCTGATGTCGGGTTTCACCACGCTGGCGCCGCATCTTCTGGACTTCAGCCGGCTGAACATGGCGGCGGCGGCGGTGCTGGCGGGGGTGATCTCGGGCGCAGGTCTGCTGATGCTGTTCCGCCATGGGGCAAGCCTTGGCGGCGTCGGCATCGTGGCGCTCTACCTGCAGGACAAGACCGGCTTCAAGGCCGGCAAGACCCAGGTGATCTTCGATTGCGGCGTGTTCCTGTTCGCGGCCTTCGTGCTGCCCTTCGACAAGGTGCTCTGGTCGCTGCTTGGCGCGATGGTGCTGAACGTCATCATCCTGATCAACCACCGCCGCGACCGCTACATCGCACACTGACCATGCGTCCGGTGCATGGCTGTCATGCACAAGGATGAATGGACGGCGCGACGGCGCGGCGCGATTATTAGGTCATGGATGCTGACCTTCGCCCCGAGAAACACTACACCCTCTTCGAGGATCTCCAAGGCCTCGTGATCGCCTCGGCGCAGGCCGCGCTCGGGCTGCATCTGCTGCGCGCGGCGGGGCTGGTGACGGGGGGCACCGCGGGGCTTGCGCTGATCCTGAGCTATGTCACGCACTGGAGCTTTGGCGCGATCTTCTTCGTCATCAACATCCCGTTCTACGGCTTCGCCTATTACGCGCGCGGCATGGTGTTCTGCATCAAGAGCCTGATGACCGTCACCTTCGTGTCGCTGATGGCCGAGGCGCTGAAGCCGCTGGTGCAGATCACGGCGATCAATCCGGCGGCGGCGGCGGTGCTCTTCGGGGTCTCGACCGGGGTCGGGCTTCTGGGCCTCTTCCGGCACTCGGGCTCGCTCGGCGGGGTGTCGATCGTCGCGGTGATCTTGCAGGACAAATTCGGCTTCAAGGCGGGCTGGACCCAGACCATCCACGACCTGATCCTGTTCGCCGCCGCGCTGACCATCATGCCCTGGCATCAGGTCGCTTGGTCGCTTCTGGGCGCGGTGGTGCTGAATGTGGTGATCGCCTTCAACCATCGGCGCGACTGGTATATCGTCACCTGACATCTGCCGGGGCCCGCGCTTGAAAACCTATCTCTATCTGCTGATCGCCGTCGCCTTCGAGACCTTCGGGTCAAGCTGTCTTCAGGCCTCGAACCAGTTCACCCGGCTCTGGCCGACGCTGGGCGTCGTCGCGGGCTTTGCCGGCGCCTTCTGGTTCTTCTCGCTGGTGCTGCGCGATCTGCCGCTTGGTGTCACCTATGCGCTGTGGTCGGGCATCGGCATGGTGCTGATCGCAGGCTCGGGCTGGCTGCTCTTCGGGCAGAAGCTCGACCTTGCCGCAATTCTCGGCATCGGGCTGATCCTCGCCGGAATCATCGTCATCAACCTGTTTTCATCGGCCGCTACGCACTAGGTGCTGGCATCGCCGCGGCTTTTGCCGTAAGGCCGGGCCAAATTCTGACAAGGCTGAACTCATGGACATTCGCAACATTGCGATCATCGCACACGTCGACCACGGCAAGACGACCCTCGTCGACAAGCTCCTGCAGCAATCGGGGGCCTTCCGCGAGAACCAGGCGGTTGCCGAACGCGCGATGGACAGCAACGACATCGAACGCGAACGCGGCATCACCATCCTGGCGAAATGCACCTCGGTGGAGTGGAAAGGCACGCGCATCAACATCGTCGACACCCCCGGCCACGCCGACTTCGGCGGCGAGGTCGAGCGCATCCTGAGCATGGTGGACGGCGTCTGCCTGCTGGTCGACGCGGCCGAAGGCCCGATGCCGCAGACGAAATTCGTGACCTCGAAGGCGCTCGCACTCGGCCTGAAGCCGATCGTGGTGCTGAACAAGGTCGACAAGCCGGCGGCCGATCCGGAAAACGCGCTGAACGAGGTCTTCGACCTCTTCGCCAACCTCGGCGCCACCGACGAGCAGCTCGACTTCCCCCACGTCTATGCCTCCGGCATCGGCGGTTGGGCGGATCTGGAGCTCGACGGCCCGCGCAAGGACCTGTCGGCGCTGTTCGACCTGATCGTGAAACACGTCGAGCCGCCGAAGCAGATCGCGCGTCAGGGCGAATCCTTCCAGATGCTCGCCACCACGCTCTCAGCCGACCCCTTCCTCGGCCGCCTGCTGACCGGCCGCGTCGAGGCCGGCACGCTCAAGGTCGGCGATCCGCTGAAGGCGCTCTCGCGCGATGGCGAACGTCTGGAGCAGTTCCGCTGCACCAAGATCCTCGCCTTCCGCGGCCTGAGCCAGCAGCCGATCGACGAGGCCGTCGCGGGCGACATCGTCACCGTCGCCGGCATGGCGAAGGCGACCGTCGCCGACACGCTCTGTGCGCTCGACATCGACACCGCCCTGCCCTCGCAGCCGATCGACCCGCCGACGATCTCGGTCACCTTCGGTATCAACGACAGCCCGCTTGCCGGCAAGGACGGCACCAAGGTGCAGTCGCGCGTGATCCGTGACCGTCTGATGAAGGAAGCCGAGGTCAACGTCGCGATCAAGGTCGAGGACACCCCCGGCGGCGAAGCCTTCGTGGTCTCGGGTCGCGGCGAACTGCAGATGGGCGTGCTGATCGAGAACATGCGCCGCGAGGGTTTCGAGCTCTCGATCTCGCGCCCGCGCGTGATCTTCCGCGAAGAGAACGGCGAGCGTCTGGAACCGATCGAGGAAGTCATCGTCGACGTGGATGACGAATACTCGGGCGTGGTGATCGAAAAGCTGACCGGCAACCGCAAGGGCGACCTCGTGGAAATGCGCCCGGCCGGCCACGGCAAGACCCGCATCGTCGCCCATGTGCCCTCGCGCGGCCTGATCGGCTATCAGGGCGAGTTCATGACCGACACCCGCGGCAACGGCGTGCTGAACCGCATCTTCCACAGCTGGGCGCCCTACAAGGGCACGATCACCGGCCGTCGTCAGGGTGTGCTGATCTCGATGGAATCGGGCGTCTCGGTGGCCTTCGGCCTGTGGGGGCTCGAGGATCGCGGCAAGCTCTTCATCGGCGCGCAGGAACAGGTCTATGTCGGGATGATCATCGGCGAGCATTCGCGCGAGAACGATCTCGAGGTGAACCCGATGCGTGCGAAGAAGCTGACCAACATGCGCGCCTCCGGCTCGGACGAGGCCGTGCGCCTGACGCCGCCGGTGCGGATGTCGCTGGAAGAAGCGATCGCCTACATCAACGACGACGAACTGGTGGAAGTGACGCCGAAGATCGTGCGTCTGCGCAAGCGCTACCTCGACCCGAACGAGCGCAAGCGTCAGGCCCGCGCCGCGGAATAAGGAAAAGGGGGGCGCTGCCCCCCCTCTTTCATTCGTGCCGGTTCATCCACCAGGCAAAAAGGGGGCCATGCCCCCCTTTTTGATTCTCAGCGGAAAAGCACCAGCGCGCCCGCCGACCAGGCGACGCGGGTGCGGGTGCCGACATCGAGCACCGGGCGGCCGAAGACATTGCGCATCGAGATCCGCACCGGGGCGTCCACGCCGTCGAGCTTGACGTCGTAATAGGTCATGTCGCCGTAATAGACGACCTCGTCGATCGTCGCCGGCGCCTCGCGGTCATGCGCCTGCTGGCCCTCGTAGAGGATGGTCAGGGTCTCGGGGCGGAAGCCCACCACCGGCTCGGCGCCCGAGGCGCGGGCCGAGGCCTGTTCCTCGGTCACCTCGAAGCGGCCGAGACCGCCGACCTCGAGCTGGACGTGGCCCGCGGCCTCGCCGAGGATCTGCGCCGGCAGGAAGTTCATCACCCCGATGAAGTCTGCGACGCGGCGCGAGTTCGGGCGACGGTAGAGGGTTTCGGGATCGGCGAGCTGGGCGATCTCGCCCTCGAACATCACCGCGATCCGGTCCGACATCACCAGCGCCTCTTCCTGGTCGTGGGTGACGAGGACGAAGGTGATGCCCACCTCGCGCTGCAGCTTGATCAGTTCGACCTGCATCTGCTCGCGGATCTTCTTGTCGAGCGCCGAGAGCGGCTCGTCGAGGAGCAGCACCTTGGGCTTCAGGATCAGCGCGCGGGCGAGCGCCACGCGCTGGCGCTGGCCGCCCGAAAGCGCATGCGCCGCGCGCGCGCCATAGCCCTTGAGACCCACCATCTCGAGCGCCTCTTCGACCGCCTTCGCCTTCTCGGCCTTCGAGCGCGGATCACGGCGCAGGCCGAAACCGACGTTCTCGCCCACCGTCAGATGTGGGAAGATCGCGTAGGACTGGAACACCATGTTGGTCGGGCGCTTGTTCGGCGCGACATCGGACATGTCCTTGCCGTCGATCAGCACCGCGCCCGAGGAGATGTCCTCGAAGCCCGCGATGGTGCGCAGGAGCGTGGTCTTGCCGCAACCCGAGGGGCCGAGCAGCGAGAAGAACTCGCCCTCGCGGATCGTCGCCGAGATCCCGCGCAGCGCGTGGTAATCGCCGTAGTATTTGTGGACCTCGTGGAACTCGATCATCTTCGCGCGGCTGTCGAGCGGTGCGCGGGCCGCGGCGTTGAGCTGGCTCACAGGAAACCTCCGGTATCTTTGGCGCCGGTCTTCGCGAGGCCGCGGCGGCGGAAATATTCGGCAGTGGCAAGAAGCACGATCGAGGCGACGACAAGGCAGGTGCCGAGCGCCATGATCATCGGGATCTGCTTCGGGAAGCGCAGCTGCGAGAAAATGTAGATCGGCAGCGTCGTTTCCTTGCCCGCCAGCGAGAAGGCCACGATGAACTCGTCGAGCGAGATGGTGAAGGACATCAGCGCCGAGGAGATGATGCCGGGCGTGACAAGCGGCAGGATGATCAGCCGGAAGGTCGACCATTTCGTCTCGCCAAGGTCATAGGCCGCCTCCTCGAGCGAGCGGTCGAGCGAGGAGAAGGCCGCGTTCAGCACCGCGATCGCATAGGGCGTCGCCATCAGCGTGTGGCCGAGGATGACGGTGAAGAGCGAGAGCGGCATACCGACGGCCAGCAGCACGACCAGAAGCGAGGAGGCGATGATGATCTCGGGCAGCACGAGGGGCAGCATGATCAGCCCCATCACCCCGGTCTTGCCCGGGAACTTGAACCGGGTGCTCGCCCGCGCCGCGAAGACGCCGAGCGTCGTCGACAGGATCGAGGTCGAGACCGCGATGATCAGCGAGTTCTTCAGCGCAAGGCCCAGCGTCTGGTTGGCGAAGAGGTCGCGGAACCAGTCGAGCGTGAAGCCCTTCAGCGGAAAGGCGATGATCGTCCCCGAGTTGAAGGCGAAGACCGGCAAGAGCACGATCGGCGCATAGAGGAAGACGAGGTAGAGGAAGGCATAGCCCTTGAGCGAGGAGAACTTCATTTCGACCCCCGCAGGAAGCGCCGGTTGAGGAACAGGAAGACGAGCGCCACCGCCGCCACCACCAGCATCGCCGAGATCGCCATCGCCGAGCCGAGCGGCTTGTTGTCGATCTTCAGGAGCTGCTGATAGATCACGTTCGCCACCATCGGAAGCTTGCCGCCGCCGATGAGTTCGGGCGTGACGTAGTCGCCGATGGTCGGGATGAAGACGATCATCACCGCGCCGATCACACCGGGCATGGCGAGCGGCAGCGTCACCCGCCAAAAGGTCAGCAGCCGGTTTTCGCCCAGATCGAGCCCCGCCTCCAGAAGCGAGCGGTCGATCTTCTCGAGGCTGACAAAGATCGGCAGGATCGCGAAGGGCGCATAGGCATGGGCGAGCGTGATCGAGATCGCGCCGATCGAGTTCAGCATCTGTAGCGGGTGATCGGTGAGGCCGAGCCCGGTCAGGATCGAGTTGATGACGCCGTTGTAGTTCAGGATCACCTTCCACTGGAACACCCGGATCAGATACGAGGTCCAGAACGGGATGGTGATGAGGAAGAGCCAGCGCGACTTCTTCGCGGCCGGCACGTGGAAGGAGATGAAATAGGCGATCGGGAAGGCGAGCACCACGGTAACCAGTGTCACCAGCCCCGAGACGATCACCGAGCGCAGCAGGATCGAGCGGAAGATCGGATCGCTCCAGGCCTCGGCATAGTTCGCTGTGGTGAGGTCCGGGATCACCACCAGATAGCCGTCGGTGAAGAAGGAATAGGCGACGAGCGTGACCAGCGGCGCCGCCAGCAGCAAGATCGCATAGATCAGCGTCGGGCTGATCATCATGTAGCCGTTTACGGCCTCTGACCGGGCCCATCGCTTCAGAGGGGATGCTGCCATATTCCACCGTCTCCCAAGCGCACCGTCTGTGCGGCGCTTTCGGGCTCACGAAAGCACAAGGCACCGGCAGAGGAAAGGGGAAGCTTTCCGGGTTTTTCGCGGCAGCTGCAGAGCTCTTCGGCAGATGCCTGATTTTTCAGCATGTTTCCGCCTCCTGCGCCGGGGCGGCACGCAGGGGCGCAGCGCGGTTCCGGCCCGGGCTCAGATCGGCAGGTCGCCCGGCGGATTCTCCAAAATCCGCGCAAGGCGACCAGTGGCACGCAGGAAACGCTCTTCGGGCACGCCGCCGGCAAGCGCGATGCGTACCGCATTCGGCGCCGCGCCGTCCTGCAGGATGTATTCATCGGCCGAGCGCAGCAGCACCCCTTCGGCCTCGGCGACCCGCGCGAAGGTCGAGGCGCGCCAGCCGAGCGGCAGCCGCAGCCAGATGAAGCTCAGCCCGGGCTGCCAGCCGATTTCCTGCCCGGCGAAGCGGTCCACCAGAATCTCGAGCCGGCGCGACATCACCTCCTGCGCCGCCCGGCGCAGCCGCATCGCATCGCCCGAACGGAACAACCGGGTGATGATGTCGGTCACCGGCCGCGGCAGGCCGAAAAAGCTGTGCTGCGCGGTCAGCCGCCCGGCCTCGCCCATGCCCTCGGGGGCGACGACGATGCCGAAGCGCATGCCGGCCGAGATCGTCTTCGACAGCGAGGTGACATGCCAGGTGCGCTCGGGCGCAATGGCGCGCAGGCTGTCGAGGCCGGAGACCGGCGCGGTGTAGCAATCGTCCTCGATGATCTGCAGATCATGGCGGCGGGCGACCTCGGCGATGGCGAGGCGGCGCTCGGCCCCCATGCGCACCGTCGTCGGGTTCTGCGCGTCGGGGGTGACGCAGACCACCTGCCCGCCGTACCGCCTGCAGGCGGCATCGAGTGCGGCCGGCACCATCCCCTCGTCGTCGAGCGCGACCGGCACCACCTCGGCCCGGTTCAGCCGCGCGGCGTGGCGGAAGCCCGGATAGGCGAATTCTTCGCACAGCACCACCGGACGGTCGCCGCGCAGGCAGCATTGCATCACGATGTTGATACCGTTCTGCCCGCCGTGGCTCAGCACCAGATCGTCGGCCGAGATCATCGGCTCGAAAGTATAGCCCGAGAACCACTCGATCACCGCCTCGCGGCAAAAGAGGTCGCGCCTCAGCCCGGGATATTCCAGATATTGCCGGCCAAGGTTCTCGGCGGCCTCGCTCATCGCCGTCTTCAGCGCCTCGGTCTGGCCAACATCGGGCAGCTGCGGCGAGCGCAGATCGACGACGCCGTCGTCGTCGTCGCAATCGGTGAGCGGCTGACGATAGAGCGGCTCGGTCGGGCCGAGGCGGCGCGATTGTGTCGATACAAACGTGCCCCGCCCCACAGCCGCCTCGAGCAGCCCTTCCTGCGTGGCGATCTGATACGCGCGCGCCACGGTGCCCGGCGTAACACTCAGCCGCCAGGCCAGATCACGCACGGTGGGCAGCCGCGCCCCCGGCGCAAGATCGCCCCGACGCACCCCTTCGCGCAGGGCCCGCACCAGAGACAGATACTTCGGTCCGGCGTTCTGTGAGAGGTCAGGTTTCCAACTTGTATCTGTCACAATGTTTCCCTGGCACGGATTGTAACGCTTATTATAGGATCTCCATACCAGAGATCACAGGATTGTATCAATACAGAAAAGGGTATCCCCATGTCGTCGCTCACGCTGCGCCGCTCGTCTCTCCGCTCGCTCAAGGCCGTGGCCCTGCTGCGCCTTGTCACGCGCCGGATCGAGACCCGCCGCACCCGTCTGGCCCTTGCGCATCTCGATGCGCATCTGCTGCGCGACATCGGCATCTCCCGGGAAGCGGCGCAGGCAGAAGCGCAGCGCCCGTTCTGGAGAACCTGAGTTCGGGTGCCGCGCAGTCCCCTGTCGGCCCTCTTCCTGAGCCGGGTGCTTGCACCCGGCTTTTTTTCTGCGTTCCGGCACGCCGAATGTCACAAACGCAGAAAGGCCGCGCGAGGCGCGGCCGGGGTCTTGGCGACGAAAGCCGGGGTCAGTGCAGCACGGCCTCGATCGCGATCGAGCGGCGGCGGAGTTCGGCATAGAGCGCAGGCAGCACCTTCAGCTGGCGCGAGGCGCGGGCGAGCGCTTCCTCGAGCTGCGATTCCGAGGTCTTGCCACGCACACGCCAGACCAGCCGGCGCGAGACCCCGTCATCATAGACGATCTCGAGGGCGTCCTCGCGTTTGCGCATGCCAATGAAATCGAAGCCCCCGTCCGGGGCATGAAAACCTGTCTGCATCTGTTCACTGCCCGATTATTTTTTTGTTTCGGTGCCTTGGTGATGCGCCCGACCGCGACTCGGGTCAAGACACGGGGGCGTGAGGGCCGGGCCGTGTCAGGGCCGCGTCACCGCGGCGCCACAGGCGCCCCCGCACCATGACGGCGCGCGACACTCGCGGGGCGCCCGGGCAGGCTCAGCCGCGCGTCGTTGCGCGCACGCTCAGATACCACGCGGCCCTTGGCGATCACGCACAGCCGCTCGGCGCGCAGGCGCAGCGCCTCGACCGGGTGGCCGGCATCGAGCACGACGAGCGAGGCGGTGCAGCCGGGCGCGATGCCATAGCCCTCGAGCCCGATGATTCGGGCATTGCCCTCGGTCACCATCTCGAAGCAGCGCGCCATCTCGGCCGGCGCCGACATCTGCGCCACATGCAGCCCCATGAAAGCCACGTCGAGCATGTCGGCGGTGCCGAGCGAATACCACGGGTCGAGCACGCAATCCTGCCCCCAGCCGACCTCGATCCCTTGCGCCAGCATCTCCTTGACCCGGGTCAGGCCGCGCCGCTTCGGGAAGCTGTCGTGGCGGCCCTGCAGCATGATGTTGATCAGCGGATTGGGGATCGCCGCGATCCGCGCCTCGGCGATCAGCGGCAGGAGCTTGGACACGTAGTAATTGTCCATCGAATGCATCGAGGTCAGGTGGCTGCCCACGGCCCTGCCCTGCAGCCCGGTGCGGGTGACCTCATAGGCCAGCGTCTCGATATGGCGGCTCATCGGGTCGTCGGTCTCGTCGCAATGCAGGTCGATCGGCAGCCCGCGCCCGGCCGCGATCTCGCACAGGTCGCGGACCGAGGCGGCGCCCTCGGCCATCGTGCGCTCGAAATGCGGGATGCCGCCGACCACGTCGACGCCCATGTCGAGCGCGCGGATCAGGGTCTCGCGCCCGCCCGGGGCGCGGTAGAGCCCGTCCTGCGGGAAGGCGACAAGCTGCAGGTCGAGCCAGTCCTTCACCTTTTCCCGAACTTCCAGAAGTGCCTGAACCGTGCGCAGCGCGGGATCGGTGGTGTCGACATGCGAGCGGATCGCCAGAAGCCCCATCGAGGCCGCCCAGTCACAATAGGAAAGCGCGCGCTCGACCATCTCCTCGACTGTCGCCTCGGCGCGCAGCTCGCCCCAGAGCGAGATCCCCTCGAGCAGCGTGCCCGAGGCGTTGATCCGCGGCGTGCCATAGCTGAGCGTGGCATCGAGGTGGAAATGCGGGTCGACGAAGGGCGGCGCCACAAGGCAGCCGGTGGCGTCGACCACCCTGCCCGCCTCGGCCTCGATCCGGCCGACGGCGGCGATGGTGCGGCCGGTGATGCCGATATCCGCCTGCCGCCCGTCGGGCAGCACGCCCCCCTTCACCAGAATGTCGAAGCTCATCTTTCCCCCTTGTTGAACGGCACCATCAGCGCCGCCGGCACGCTCGCGCGGCGCGACATGACGACGAGCGCGAGGATCGACAGAAGATAGGGCGCCATCAGGAACACCTGATAGGGCAGCGTGGCGCCAAGGGCGGTCTGTTGCAACCGGATCTGGCCGGCGTCGAAGGCGGCGAAGAGAAGCGCGCCCAGCACAGCCTTGCCGGGCTTCCAGCCGCCGAAGACGACCAGCGCGATGCAGATCCAGCCGCGGCCGTTCACCATCTCGAAGAAGAAGGAGGAAAAGGCCGAAAGCGTCAGGAAGGCGCCTCCCACGGCCATCAGACCCGATCCGACCGCAACCGCGCCGATGCGCAGCGCGGTGACGGAAAGGCCCTGCGCCTCGACCGCGGCCGGGTTCTCGCCCGCCGCGCGCAGCGCAAGGCCGAGCGGTGTGCGGAAAAGGACCAGCGCCGTCAGCCCCGCCACGACAAAGCCCGCATAGGTCAGCGGCGTCTGCGCAAAGAACCCCTCGCCGATCAGCGGGATCGCGGCCAACCCCGGGATGGGCCAGGGCGCGAAGGGGGTGATCTTGGGCGGGCTCGTGACCTCGGGCAGCGCGAGGCGATAGGCGAAATAGGCCGCCGCCGTCGCCAGCAGCGTGATGCCAAGGCCGACGACATGCTGGCTGAGGCCGAAGGGCACGGTCAGCACGCCATGGAGCAGGCCGAAGGCCATGCCGGCGAGCATCGCGACCCCCACGCCCAGCCACAGCCCGCCGCCCAGATAGACGGTCAGCCAGCCGGCGAAGGCGCCGAAGACCATGATCCCCTCGATGCCGAGGTTCAGCACCCCGGCGCGCTCGCAAATCAGCTCGCCCATCGTCGCGAAGATCAGCGGCGAGGCGATGCGCACCAGCGCCACCCAGAAGCTCGCCGACAGGAAGATGTCGAGAAGGTCGGTCATCGCCACACCACCCGATAGCGCACCAGCTGCATCGCCAGCACCATGTAAAGCAGTGCCGAGGCCAGCAGCAGATCGGCGATATAGCTCGGCACGCCGGCCGCGCGGCTCATCGCATCCGAGCCGACGAAGACCCCGGCGACGAAGAGCGCCGCGACCACCACGCCGCCCGGATGCAGCGCCGCCAGCATCGCGACGATGACGCCGGTGTAGCCAAAGCCCGGGCTGAGGTCGAGGGTCAGCGTGCCCTTGAGCCCGGCAACCTCGGAAAAGCCGGCCAGTGCCGCAAGCCCGCCCGAGATCAGCGCCGTCTTCACCAGCACCGCCCCCACCGGCACCCCGGCAAAGCGCGCGGCGGCCCGGTTCAGCCCCACCGCCCGGATCTCGTAGCCAAGCCGCATCCGCGCCTGCATCAGCCACACCAGCCCCGCCGCGATCAGCGCCAGGCCAAAGCCCCAGTGCAGCCGCAACCCCTCGATCAGCCGCGGCAGGCGCACCGATTTCGCGACCGGCGCCGATTTCGGCCAGCCCATCCCCATCGGGTCCTTCAGCACGCCCTCGAGCAGCATCGACACGACAAGCAGCAGCACGAAGTTCAGAAGGAGTGTGGTGACGACCTCGTCGACACCGAGCCGGGTCTTGAGCAACACCGGGCCGAGCAGCACCAGCGCCCCGGCAAGCGCCGCGGCAAGCCCGATCAGCGCCATGCCCGGAACGCCGGTCACGATCGGATGCGCGCCCAGAACGGCGGTGACCAGCGCGCCCGCGTAAAGCTGCGCCTCGGCGCCGATGTTCCACAGCTTCGCGCGGAAGGCGACGGCGACGGCAAGGCCGGTGAAGATCAAGGGCGTCGCCCGGTTCAGGGTTTCGAGCGCGGCGAATTTCGAGCCCACGGCGCCCGTCACGATCAGCCCGAGCGTGGCGAGCGGATCGGCCCCGGCCGAGAGCGCCAGAAGCGAGCCGGTGACCACCGTCGCGACCAGCGCCGCGGCGGGCAGGCCGAGGCGGCGCAGCAGGCCCGGGTTGGCGACGGGCTCAAGCCGCATGATCGAACCCCGCGCCCGCCATCCATTGTCCAAGCTCGGCCGCGCCCATCGTGCCACGGGCGAAACCGGGCGACAGCCGGCCTTCGGAAATCACCTGAACCACGTCCGACAATCCCATGATTTCATCCAGATCCTCGGAAATGAGCAGGACCGCCGCCCCGGCATCGCGCGCGGCGATCAGGCGGGAATGGACATAGGCCACCGCGCCGATGTCGAGCCCGCGCACCGGCTGGTTCGCGAGGATGATCTTCGGCCGCGCCTCGAGCACCCGGCCAAGGATCAGCTTTTGCATGTTGCCGCCCGACAGCAGCCGGATCCGCGCCTCGGGCCCCGGGCAGCGCACGTCGTAATCGGCGATCAGCTCCTCGGTGAAGCGCCGCGCCGTGCGGTGGTCGAGCAGCCCCGCGCGGGTGAGCTGAGGATAGGTCTCGAGGATAGCGTTTTCGGTCAGGGTGAAATCGGCGATGGTGCCGGTCTTGTGCCGGTCCTCGGGGATGCGGCCGATGCCTGCGGCCAGCGCCGCGCGCGGGCTCCACTCGGCGGGCGCCGCATCCGACAGGATGAGCCGCCCCGAGGTGGGCACGATCAGCCCCGACAGCAGATCGGCCAGTGCTGCCTGACCATTGCCCGACACGCCCGCAAGCCCGGTGATCTGCCCCGCGCGCAGATTGAGGCTGACCTGTTTCAGCCCCGGCCGCGCGCCCTCGTCGGGCGTCGTGACATCGTCAAGCCGCAGCAGCACCGGCCCCGGCACGCCGGCGGCCACCCGCGGCAGCGCGACCTCGGCGCCCACCATCATCGCGGCGAGCGCCGGCGGGCTGGTGTCGGCGGTCGCGACCTCGCCCACCACCTTGCCGTGGCGCAGCACCACGACCCGGTCGGCCGCCGCCATCACCTCGTGCAGCTTGTGCGAGATGAAGATCACCGACAGCCCCCGCGCCGTCGCCCGCCGCAGCGTGGCAAAGAGCGCCTCGCTTTCCTGCGGGGTCAGCACCGCCGTCGGCTCGTCAAGGATCAGCACCTGGGCCTCGCGGTAGAGCGCCTTCAGGATCTCGACGCGCTGACGCTCGCCCACCGAGAGCGCGCCGGTGCGCGCCTCGGGGGCGACCTTCAGCCCGAAATCCTGTGCGAGTGCCCGCACCCGGGCCCGCGCCGCCGCCCGGTTCAGACGGAACGACCACAGCGGCCGGGTGCCAAGGAGAATGTTGTCGAGCACGGAAAGATTGTCGGCCAAGGTGAAATGCTGATGCACCATGCCCACCCCCGCCGCGATCGCCGCGCGCGGGGTGCCGGGGGGAAGCACCTGCCCCATCACCTCGACCGTGCCGGCATCCGCCGTGTAATGGCCGAAGAGGATGTTCATCAGCGTGGTCTTGCCCGCGCCGTTCTCGCCGAGCAACGCCACCACCTCGCCGCGCGCGAGGCTCAGGCTCACCGCGTCATTCGCGGTGAGCGCCCCGAAGCGCTTGGTGATGCCGTCAAGGCGCAGGACGATGTCCGGCGCCGTGCCTGTCCGGGTCACGATGCCTTGGGCTCGCTGTCGTCGACGGTCACGGTGAAGCTGCCGGCCTTGATCGCGGCTTCCTTCTCGGCCACCAGCGTCAGTGCCGCGGCGGGCACCTTGCCCTCGAAGGTGCCGAGCGGCGCAAGGCTGCAGCCGCCGTGGAGCATCGTCGAATAGACGCCGTAATCGGCGGCGGCAAAGCTGCCCGCCGTCACCGCCTTCAGAGCGGCGTCGAAGGTGGGCTGGAAGTTCCACAGCGCCGAGGCGACGACGGTGTCGGGGTAATCGGCCTGAGTGTCGATGACATTGCCGATCGCCAGCGCGCCCTTTTCCTTCGCCGCATCCGAGACGCCGAAGCGTTCTGCATAGAGCAGATCGGCGCCACCCTCGATCATCGCGAAGGCGGTCTCCTTCGCCTTCGGCGGGTCGAACCACGAGCCGATGAAGCTGACCATGAAGCTCGCGTCGGGGCGGGTTTCCTTCACCCCGGCCATGAAGGCGTTCATCAGCCGGTTCACCTCGGGGATCGGGAAGCCGCCGACCATGCCGATCTTGCCGGTCTTCGTCATCGCGCCGGCGATGATGCCGCTCAGATAGGAGGCGTCCTGGATGTAGTTGTCGAAGACACCGAGGTTCGGCGCCTCGTCGCTCGGCGGGAAGGAGGAGCCGAGCAGGAAGGCGGTGTCGGGATAATCGGCGCAGACCTCGCGCGCCTCCTGCTCGACGCCGAAGATCTCGCCGACGATCAGCTTGGCGCCGCCCTCGGCATATTCGCGCATCACCCGCGGATAGTCGGTGTTCGCGGTGTTCTCGGACCAGCTGTAGTCGATCAGCCCCGCCTCCTTCGCCGCCATCGCGGCCTTGTGGATGCGGCTGACCCATTGCTGCTCGACCGGGACGGTATAGACGCCCGCGACCTTCACCGGCGCGGCGGCGCGCAGCCGGCCGGGCAGAACGGCCGTGGCCAGCATCGCCCCCGAAGCGGCAAGCAGGTGGCGGCGCGAAAGGGTGAGCGTCGCGGTCGTCGGTTTCATTCCTGTCCCCCATGTCTGGTGTTTGACCAGACGGTAAAGGCGCGGGGGATTCGCGCAAGCGAAGCCCGGCCCGGACGGGGGGAGGAAGGGGCAGCGCCGGGCGGGCGCCCGTTTCCCGGGCATGACCGCCCGGGTTTTGGGCAGGCCCTGCTCAGGCCGCCATCAGCACCCGCACCTCGTGGCGCTTGAGCGACAGCCGCGCCGTCTCCCAGCTACCGTCGCCGGCCCGCTTGCGCAGCGCGGGGAAGAGAGAGAAAAGCTCGTCGCGCTGCGGCGCATCCATGCTGCCGAGCGACAGGTCCCCGGGCTGGAAGCTTTCGGTCCAGGCGCCGTTTGCCAGGATGATCTCGTGGCTGTCGAACAGCAGGTGCAGATAGCTGACCCTGTCCACCTCGAGCCGCTCGACCCCCGGCGTACCGACCAGATGCAGCGCCGCCGCCAGCACCTCGGCCTCGCCGAAGAGAAGCTCGGCGCGCGGACCGGTCAGCAGCATCCGGTGCTGCGGCGAGACGATCATGTCGGCCTCGGGCATCGAGGGGCCAAGCGCATCGCGGCGGATGCGCACCGGCTGCAACTGCGGGCGCAGCATCAGTTCGACCCGGCCGAGATCGCGCCGGCCGGTCCAGCGGATCGTCTGATAGCCGTTGTCGCGGGTCAGCACCCGCATGCCGACGACCAGTTCCTCGACTGCGACGGGGCCCTGGTTCGTCTCGATCAGCGTGCCGGGGGTAAAGCAGGGCACGACCTGCACGTTCTCGATGTTCGAGAAGGTGGTGGTGGTGCCGTTCGCCCAGCGGATGATGCCGCTTTCGCCGCTCGGGTCGTTCGGATCATAGATCACCCGCGCGCGGCCGTTCAGGATCAGCGTGTCCCGATCGCTGCCGTCGGCGTCTTCCTCGCCGTTGATGACCGCGGTGTCGCCGTAATCGACGACAATCGTGTCGCTGCCGGTGCCACCGTCGTAGATGTCACCGCCATCGCCACCGACGATATAGTCGTTGCCGGCACCGCCATAGATCGTGTCATTGCCGCCGTCGCCATAGAGCACGTCGGCCCCGTCGCCGCCGTCGATGTAATCGGCGCCATCGCCGCCGTGGATGGTGTCGTTGCCGGTGCCACCAAAGATGGAATCGTCGCCGGTGCCACCATAGAGCAGATCATTGTCGGCCCCGCCGTCGATAAGGTCGTTGCCGCTTCCGCCGTAGATCGTGTCCCTGCCCGTCTCGCCATAAAGCGAGTCATCGCCGCCCGCCCCGTCGAGGTAGTCATTGCCCGCCCCGGCATAGAAGACGTTGGTATAGGCGTCGCCCGGCACGGTGCTGGACCCGTCGAAGCCGACCAGCGTGTCGTTATAGGCCGAGCCATAGATCCCGTCGACGCCCGAGAGCGTGTCGCCCGCCGCGTCGCCGCCGCTGGCCGCTCCGCTGGCGAGGTTGACGTTCACCCCCGCGCCGGAATCGGAATAGTCGGCATAGTCCATCCCCGAACCGCCGTTCAGGACGTCGGAACCGGAACCACCATGCAGCGTGTCATCGCCCGCGCCCCCCAGCAGCGAGTCATTGCCGGTGCCGCCATCGAGAGAATCGTTGCCGTCATTGCCGTTGAGCGTGTCGTTGCCGCCATAACCCTTGATCGTGTCGGCAGAGGAAGTCCCGTTGAGCGTGTTGCTCCAGTTGTTCCCGTTGATCGTCGCCATGCTCACTCCACCATCACGCAACCGCTCGACGCAGCATTTCGCGATGAAGATCGCGGCCGGCGGTGGCAACACAGCGTCGGCGGCAAGGCAATTCCGCGATGGCTTTGTGGCGGAAAGGTGGCCACGGACAGAGGCGGCACAACGACGAAAGCCGCCCGGCCCCACATCATCGTGGCAGGCCGGGCGGCGGATTGGTCAACAGTCCGTTTCGATTTGCGAAACGCCTCAGGCGCGGCGCAGCATCGCGGCCTCGTGGCGCTTCAGCGTCTTGCGGGCGGCGACATAGCCCTGGCGACCGGCCTTCTCGCGCAATTCGGGGAACAGCGTGAAGATCTCGGTTCGCTGCTCGCGGCCCATGCTGTCGAGGGTCTGGTCGCCGGGCTGGAAGCTCTCGGTCCAGGTGCCGTCGGCCAGCACCACCTCGTGGCGGTCGAACATGAAGTGGATGTAGCTGGTGCCCAGCGTCTCGATGGCCTTCACGCCGACATTGTCGACCAGATGCTTGGCCGCGACCAGCACCTCGTGCTCCTCGAAATAAAGCGAGGTGCGCTCGTTCGAGACCAGCATGCGGTGGTTGGGCGAGACCATCATGTCGCGTTCGGGCAGGCCGCGGCCAAGCGCGCCGGCGCGGATCAGCACCGGGCGCAGGTTCGGCGAGACGGCCAGCTCGGCCGCCGAGAGGTCACGCTGACCGGTCCAGCGGATCTCCTGGATGCCGTTGTCGCGGGTCAGCACCTTGTCGCCGGGGCGCAGGCTCTCGACCGGCTTCTCGCCGCCGGGCGTGGCGATCATCGCGCCGGGGGTGAAGCAGGGCACGAACTTCTCGATGTCGTGGTAGTTGATGTTCGCCCACTCGTTCGTGGTCGAATTGTAAAGCTGGATCTGGCCGTTGAACCCGGGCTGGCCGTTGGTCTCGGGGTTCTTGACGAAGTTCTTGATCTCGAAGCCCTGCTGCAGCAGCGCCGAGAAGTCGAGCGTGTCAAAGTCCTTGCCGCCGCAATCGCCGTCCACCGTGGTGTTCAGCGTGCCACCACAGGCGTCCGGCGTCGACGACAGGTTCACAATGAAGACGTCCTCGTCGTCACCGCCATCCAGCACGTCGTTGTCGCCGCCGCCATAGATGGTGTCGTCGCCATCGCCGCCATAGACCTTGTCATAACCGTCGCCGGCATAGATCAGGTCGTCGCCATTGCCGCCATAGATGGTGTCATTCCCGGCCTTGCCGACGATCGTGTCGTCGCCATTTCCGCCCGAGATGTAATCTGCGCCGTTGGTACCGACGAGTGAGTCGTCACCATTACTTCCCGGAATCCAGGCCATGAGCATCCTCGAAATTGATCGCTGAAGGGCGGCTCACGGTGCACACTGCTCTGGGCCCGCGATGCTCGAATTAAGGAAACATTAAGGCATTTTGCAGACGCAGAGAAGACGTCAGACGGGTGAAAACGCGATTATCTATGCGACTGGTTAATATTGCGGCATTTCTGGGGCGAACATAAAACAATCGCGGGAACGCCCGAGTGTCGTTTCCAAAATGACGACGATCTACACTCCTCCCGCCACATCCGTGACGAATCGCCACAGGCCGTTTCGCCGCAAGACGACGGCGCCCGAGGATGCCCGGGCGCCGTCCTGTCCGTTCCGGCGCCGCTCAGCGGTGCATCAGCAGCTGCGCCTCGTGCCGCTTCAGCGTCTTGCGCGCCGCACCATAGGCCTTGCGGCCCTCGTGGTTCTGCAGCTCGGGGAAGAGCTCGTAGATCTCCGCCCGCTGCGCATTGCCCATGCCGCCAAGCGCCTGGTCGCCGGGCTGGAAGCTTTCGGTCCAGGCGCCGTTCGCCAGCACCACCTCGTGGCGGTCGAACATGAAGTGGATGTAGCTGGTGCCCAGCGTCTCGACCGGCTTGATGCCGATGTTGTCGACCAGGTGCTTCGCCGCGACCAGCACCTCGTGCTCCTCGAAGTAGAGCGCGGTGCGCTCGCTCGAGACCAGCATCCGGTGGTTCGGCGAGACCATCATGTCGCGCTCGGGCAGGCCGTTGCCAAGCGCGCCGGCACGGATCAGCACCGGCTTCAGGTGGTGGGCCATCATCAGTTCGGCACGGTTCAGGTCGCGCCGGCCGGCCCAGCGGATCTCCTGGATGCCGTTGTCGCGGGTGATGACCTTGTCGCCGGGCTGCAGCTCCTCGACCAGCCGCTCGCCCTTCGGCGTCGCGACCAGCGTGCCGGGGGTGAAGCAGGGCACGATCTGCTCGATGTTGCGGAATTCCATCGAGCCGGTGACGTTGCCGTAGTCATCCAGGAACTGCACGGTGCCGTTCTCGTGGTCGGGCGTCGTGTAGATGATGTTCAGGTGGTCGCGGCCGACGCCGCTGAGATCGAGCACGTCCCAGTCGGAGTTGTCCGGGTCCTCGTTGCCGTCGACGAAGTCGTGGTTGCCGTCGTCGATCGAGCCGACGATGAAGGTGTCGCTGCCAAGGCCACCGATCAGCGTATCGACGCCCTGCCCGCCGGTCAGCGTGTCATTGCCGGCGCCGCCGTCAAGGCTGTCCTGGCCCTGGCCGCCGGTGAGCAGGTCGTCGCCGTCCTCGCCGAAGATCCGGTCGTCGCCGTCGCCGCCATTGGCGATGTCGTTGCCGGCGCCGGCGTGGATCGTGTCCTGCCCGGTGCCGCCCTCGATGCTGTCGTCGCCCTCGCCGCCGGTGATGCTGTCATCGCCCTCGCCGCCGATCAGCGTGTCGTTGCCGGCACCGCCGTCGATGGTGTCTGAGGCCGCACCGCCGTCGATGGAGTCGTCGCCGTCGCCGCCGATCAGCGTGTCATTGCCTTCGCCGCCCTCGATCGTGTCATTGTCGATGCCGCCGTCGATGTAATCGTCGCCGCCGTCGCCATAGAGCATGTCGTTGTCATCGGCACCGTAGATGACATCGTTGCCGTCGCCGCCGTGGATCGTGTCCATGCCGTTGTCCGGGCGCAGGTCGGTGGCATCCGGGACGTTCAGCGAATCCGGATAGCCCGGCGCCAGCCCGCCATAGATGGTGTCATTGCCCGAGCCGCCGAAGATCAGGTCCGAGCCCTCGGCGCCGACGATGACGTCGTTACCGTCGCCGCCCAGCACGGTGTCGTCGTCGCAGCCCGCGTCGATCGAGTCATTGCCGGTGCCGCCCTCGACATAATCGGCATCATCGCCGGTGCTGATCGTGTCATTGCCGCCACCGCCATAGACGGTGTCGCGGTCGTTCCCGGGATCGGTATCGCCCGGGAACAGGCCCGGATAGCCGCGGTCGGGGGCATAGTTCGAAAGCCCGTCGGGGCCGGTGGTGATGACGTCATCGCCATCGCCGCCATCGACGAGATCGTTGCCCGCCCCGCCCGAGAGCACGTCGGCATCGTTGCCGCCCTCGATCGTGTCGTTGCCCTCGCCGCCCGAGATCGTGTCTTTCCCCTCGCCGCCGATCAGGCTGTCATCGCCCGCCTCGCCGAAGATCGAGTCATTGCCGAGGTCGCCCCAGACGGTGTCGTCGCCCAGGCCCGCATAGACGGTGTCGTTGCCGGCGCCGGCCAGAACCCGGTCATCATTTGCCGCATCGCCCGGCAGGATCGCGTCATTGTGGTCGATCATGTCGCCTTCGGGGTCGCCGGTATAGGCGGTGTCGATCAGATCGTCGCCCGAGGTGCCCTCGACATAGCCGTCGCCCTGGTCGGTGATCACGTTCTCGATGTTGACGAAATCGAGCGTGCCGACGACGTTGCCGTCGGTGTCGAGGAAGCTGACCGTGCCGTTTTCGGGGTTGGCGTTGTCATAGGCGATGCTGACCGGGCCCGCGCCGGTGAGGTCGAGCACGTCATAATCGTCGCCGCCCTCGCCGCCGTCGATGTGGTCGCCCACGCCCTCCGCGGCCGAGCCGACAAGGAAGGTGTCGCGGTCGTCGCCGCCCGAGAGGTGGTCCGCCCCGGCCCCGCCCGCGATCAGGTCGTTGCCGCCCTGGCCGAGGATGGTGTCATCGCCCTCGCCGCCCAGAAGCGTGTCGTTGCCCTCTTCGTCATCGGTCGCCGCGGTGGTGGTGGCGGTGATGTCGGTGATGGTGATCGCCTGGTCGGTCGGGCCGCCGTTGTCGTAATCGATCACGATGCGTGCGACGTTGCCCTCGATCTGCACCAACACCGAGCCCGCCTGCGAGGCAGAGGTCAGCGAGCCGTTGTCGACGTTCTGACCGGTCACGGTATTGCCCGAGACGGTCTGCCCGCCCTCGGGCGTGTAGGTCACCGGCAGCAGGTTGCCGTTCGCATCATAGGCGTAAACCGTGACGATATCGCGGTGGTAATCCGAGCTGGTGCCCTGATCGAGATCGTTGATCCGGAACGAGACGTTCGAGATCGCATCGCCATAGGCGGCGTCGTTCGAGGCGAAGCTCAGCGTGGTGGTCGAGGTGTTGTCGATCCCGCCCTCGCCGCCGCAGCCGTAAAGCCGCAGCCCGCCCGAGGAGGACAGCCCGTCGCCGCTTTCGACATATTGCGTCTCGTTGGTGACGGTCGCGGTGGCGCCCTGATCCTGCGCCTCGAAACCGAAGGTGACGGTCACGCCGCCCATGTCGGCGGTGGCGCCGTTCGAAATGCCACAGCCCGAGCTGCCGAAATCCGACCAGTCGAGGGTCAGCGCCGCGCCCGCGCCCGCCCCCGTGGTGTCGCCGCCATCGCCCTCGATGTAATCGTTGCCCGCGCCGCCCTCGATGGAGTCATTGCCCGAGCCGCCGTACAGGCTGTCGTCACCGCCAGCGCCGGCGATCGTGTCGTCGCCGCCATTACCGTAGAAGACGTTGGTGAAGGTGTCGGCCGTCGTCGTGCCCTGCTGGTCGAAGCCCACCAGGCTGTCGCCATAGGCCGAGCCGATCACCCCGTCGATGCCGCCGGCGATCGAGTCGCCCGCGGCGTCACCGCCCGAGAGCACGCCGGTCGCGAGGTCGACCGAGACGCCGCCGGTCGAGTCCGAATAGTCGATCAGGTCGAGGCCCTGGTTGCCCTCGAAAGTGTCGTTGCCGGCCCCGCCGTGGAGCGTGTCATCGCCCTTGCCGCCCGAGAGATAGTCGTCGCCCGCCCCGCCATCGAGGCTGTCGTTGCCGTCCTGGCCATAGACCTCGTCGTTGCCCGCGCCGGCCAGGACCGTGTCATTGCCGGCGCCCGCCTGCACGATGTCGTCGTTGCCGGTCTCGCCGGGCAGGATCGCATCATTGTGGTCGATCCTGTCGCCGTCGGGGTCGCCGGTATAGGCGAGGTCGATCAGATCGTCACCCGTGGTGCCCGAGACGATGCCGTCCGAGGTCGGCTCGCAGACGGTGACGGTGGCGGTGGCGGTGTCATAGCCGCCGTGGCCATCCGAGATCTGATAGGTGATCGTCGCCTCGCCCGAGAAGCCCGCGGCGGGGGTGAAGGTGATCGAGCCGTCCGGGTTCACCGCAACCGTGCCGTGGCTCGCCGTCGGCGTGCCGGAGATGCTGATCCGGTCGCAATCGGGGTCATAGTCGTTCGCGAGCACGTTGATCGTCACCGCCGTGTTGTAGGCGGTGCTCGCGGTATCGTCGCGCGCAACCGGATCGTGATTGCTGATAATCCAGGTCATGGCAGCCTCTCCTTCGCCCGCCGGACCTTGCGGCCCGGCTTTCCCTCGGCGCGCAACGGCGACGCCTGTGACACACACCGGAGTCTCTCGCGATCCTCCGGACGATTCTCACGGCGCAGCTATGCGTCAACGCGCGGGTTCGGGGTGCAATGGACCATCCCGCAAATGCGCGGGTGACGACCTCGACGTCATTTCAAAGGCGTTTCGGGGCCAAAGCTGCCCCCGAACATTGGCAGCACCATTCACGAACCAGTGCGCATCAGCGGATGCATCACCGTAACCTGGCCGCCCCCGCGGCCCGTTGCCCCCCAGTTGGGCAGCCCGGTGATAGCGCCCCATCCGACCTCCGGAAAAGGGCAAACTTGCCTTATTCTTGCCAAATTTCAGGCGGGGTTCCGCTGCGGCTCGCCGCAATTGCGAAAATCTCCTCCTCCCTCGGCGCGGGATTGTTTCCGTTTCCGGCATCATTGCGGCGCCCCCGGAAGCGCAGCTTTGCCTTCTTTACCAATCATTAACCGACACAGCCGCACCCGACTGCCGCTTGCCAGCCCCGATGCCAGACCGAAATCCGCGCATGATTAAGAAACAATGAACAGCATCATTCGTTTCCGAAACAGGATCTATTTCATCGCCATTCGGGAACAATCCGTCCCGATCGATTGTGCACAAATCAACTTCAAATGCGAAACGGGGCAGGGTTTGTCGCCCTGCCCCTCCGGCTCACGCCGAATCACGTTTTTGGAACCTGGCCGCCAAGACCGTCTGCCGCGCCGCGGTGCGGGCGGCACTGGCCCTCGGCTCAGCCGCGGCCGAGCTTCTCGAGACGGGCCGCGCGCAGCCGGGCGAAGTCGTCACCGGCGTGATAGCTCGAGCGGGTCAGCGGCGTCGCCGAGACCATCAGGAAGCCCTTACCATAGGCGGAGCGCTCGTACTCCCCGAACTCGTCGGGCGTCACGAAACGGTCGACGGCATGGTGCTTGGGCGTCGGCTGCAGATATTGGCCGATGGTCAGGAAGTCGATATCGGCGGCGCGCATGTCGTCCATCACCTGCTTCACCTCCATCGCGCTCTCACCCAGCCCGACCATGATCCCCGACTTGGTGAACATGCCCGGATCGAGCTCCTTCACCCGCTGCAGCAGCCGCAGCGAATGGAAGTAGCGCGCGCCCGGACGCACCTCGGGGTAGAGCCCCGGCACCGTCTCGAGGTTGTGGTTGAACACGTCGGGACGCGCCTCGACCACCTTTTCCAGCGCCTCGGGGCGGCATTTCAGGAAGTCGGGGGTCAGGATCTCGATCGTGGTGTCGGGTGCGCGGTGGCGCACGGCGCGGATCGTCTGGGCGAAATGCTCGGCGCCGCCATCCTCGAGATCGTCGCGGTCGACCGAGGTGATGACGACATGCTTCAGGCCAAGCGTCTGCACGGCATGGGCGACGCGCCCCGGCTCGAACACGTCGAGCGCGTCGGGCCGGCCGGTCGCGACGTTGCAGAAGGAACAGCCGCGGGTGCAGACCTCGCCCATGATCATCATCGTGGCGTGGCCCTGGCTCCAGCACTCGCCGACATTCGGACAGCCCGCTTCTTCGCAGACGGTGACCAGCTTGTTCGACTTCAGGATCTCGCGGGTGTCCTTGTAGCCCTGCGAGGTCGGCGCCTTGACCCGGATCCAGTCCGGCTTCTTCGGCTGCGCATGATCGGGACGATGCGCCTTCTCGGGGTGACGCTGGCCGGGAAGTTTCAGGTCGCGCATCGGGGACATCCTTTCCGATCGTAGGTGCCCCTCACATAGGATGAAACTGCCCGGGATGCAATTTCCGCGCGCGTCAGTCCCCGCCCCTCGCGATGCGGACCGGCCCTTGCGGCAAGGATGACGTTACAGGACCTGGGGAGCGCGGGTGCAGCTTTCCCACTAACACGGGCCCCGAATTCCACCATACTCGGCGCCTGTATGCGGCCGCGCGGCCCTGCCAGCGGTAGTTTGGTGAAACGTAAAGGGACAGATCATTCCATGAAGAAAGCAACGGCAGAATTCCTCGGCACCTTCATCTTGGTGTTCTTCGGCGTGGGCTCGGCGGTGCTGATGGGCAGTCATATCGGCATGCAGGGCATCGCGATCGCCTTCGGTTTGTCGATCGTCGCCGCAGCCTACGGGCTTGGTGCGATCTCGGGCGCGCATCTCAACCCCGCGGTCTCGCTCGGCGTGCTGCTCGCCGGCCGGATGAGCGCGGCCGAGTTCCTGACCTATGTCGTCGCACAGATTTTCGGCGCGATCGTCGGCGCCTTCGCGATCTATGTGATCGCCACCGGCAAGGCCGATTACGCGATCGCGACGAACGGGCTTGGCCAGAATGGTTTCGGCCTCGGCTACAATGGTGGCTATTCGATGGGCGCTGCACTGGTTTTTGAAACGGTGGCGACCTTCCTCTTCGTCACCGTGATCCTCGGCGTGACCGGCGCCGGCGCGCCGGCGGGCTTTGCCGGCCTTGCCATCGGCCTCACCCTCACCGGCATCCACCTGGTCGGCATCGACGTCACCGGCGTTTCGGTGAACCCCGCGCGTTCGATCGGGCCGGCGCTCTTCGTCGGCGGCACGGCGCTCGCGCAGCTGTGGCTCTTCATCGTCGCGCCGCTGGTCGGCGGTGCGCTTGCCGGAATCGCGCATCGCGCCGGGCTGACCAGCGCCGAGGCCTGAACCCGCTTCCCCGCAAGACCCGAAACGGGCGGCCTGGCCGCCCGTTTTTCATGCGCACTTCGCCGCGGCGCAGCCTTTTTTCG
Organism: Paenirhodobacter ferrireducens; assembly: GCF_004022265.1. GTDB lineage: Bacteria > Pseudomonadota > Alphaproteobacteria > Rhodobacterales > Rhodobacteraceae > Rhodobacter > Rhodobacter ferrireducens. Next base: position 46,526 of record NZ_SAVB01000002.1, on the reverse strand, counting down.
CTGCAAGTGCAAGGTCAGCCATTGTGACGGGACTATCGTTGTCTTAGAACGATTCCAGAAAATGCCAGATCAGGAGAGACCCATGCAGGCTGGTTCCAAGCTTCCCGAAGTCACCTTCCACACCCGCGTCCGCGACGAGAGCGTCGGCGGCCCGAACCCGTTCCGCTGGGAGGACAAGACCACCGCCGATTACTTCGCGGGCAAGCGCGTCGTACTCTTCGCGCTGCCGGGCGCCTTCACCCCGACCTGCTCGACCTACCAGCTGCCGGGCTACGAGAAGGGCTTCGGCGATTTCGCCGCGCTCGGCATCGACGCGATCTACTGCCTTGCGGTCAACGACAGCTTCGTGATGAACCAGTGGGCGAAGGCTCAGGGGCTTGAGAATGTCGCCGTGATCCCGGACGGCTCGGGCGAGTTCACCCGTCGCGTCGGCATGCTGGTGCGCAAGGACAACCTCGGCTTCGGTCTGCGCTCGTGGCGCTATGCCGCGGTGGTCAACGACGGTGTGGTCGAGGCCTGGTTCGAGGAACCCGGCCTGATGGACAATTGCCCGGATGACCCCTACGGCGTGTCCTCGCCGGAAACCGTTCTGGGCTGGCTGCGCGAAGCCGGCAAGGAACAGGCGGCCTGAGTCGTCACCGCTGTCGCGCCCCCGGGAAAGGGCGCGAACGGGAAGGGCCGGAGGGAAACCTCCGGCCCTTTTTCATCCGCCGTGCATGCCGGGCGCGGGCGCAAGGGGGCGCTGCCCCCTCTTGGCTGCGCCAATTCACCCCCGAGGTATTTCCGGAAAGGAGAAAGCGCAAAGGGTCTTCCGCTTCCAATTGCCGCAAATATCCCGGGGGTGAGGGCGAAGCCCGAGGGGGCAGCGCCCCCTGCCCGGCTCTCAGCCGCGCGCCGCGAGCGCCTCCTCGAGCAGCCGCTTCAGCACGTCGTGCGGCACGTCCGAGGTGACGAAAGCCTCGCCGATGCCGCGCGCGAGGATGAAGCGCATCTTGCCGTCGAGCACCTTCTTGTCCTGTGCCATCAGCGCAATGAGCCCCTCGGCATCGGGCAGATCGCCCGGGATGTCGGCGAGATCCGTCTTCATCCCCATCGCCTTGAGATGCGCGCGCACCCGCGACGGCGCCTCCTGGCTGCACAGGCCAAGCCGCTGGCTCAGCTCGAAGGCGAGCGCGCAGCCGATCGCCACGCCCTCGCCATGCAAGAGCCGGTCGCCATAGCCCGTCGCCGCCTCGAGCGCGTGACAGAAGGTGTGGCCAAGGTTCAGCAGGGCGCGGTCGCCCTCTTCCGTCTCGTCGCGCGCAACGATCTCGGCCTTCATCTCGACCGAGCGCTTCACCGCCATCTGCCGCGCCGCGAGGTCGCCCGCGGCGAGCTTCGGCCCCATGTCCTCGAGCCATTCGAAGAAGAGCGGGTCGCCCAGCAGCCCGTATTTCACCACCTCGCCATAGCCCGCGAGGAAATCGCGCGCGGTGAGCGTGCCCAGAAGCGCGATGTCCGCAAGCACCAGCGAGGGCTGATGGAAGGCGCCGATCAGGTTCTTGCCGGCCTTGACGTTGATGCCGGTCTTGCCGCCGACCGAGCTGTCGACCTGGGCGAGCAGCGTCGTCGGGATCTGCACGAAGCGCACGCCGCGGCGCAGGATCGCGGCGGCAAAGCCGACGAGATCGCCGATCACGCCCCCGCCGAAGGCGATGACCACGTCCTTGCGCTCGACCTTCTGTTCCAGAAGCCATTCGCAGGCGCGCTCGAGCGAGGCCCAGCATTTCGTGCCCTCGCCCGCCGGCAGGGCGAGCGACACCATCTCGATGTCCCCAAGCCCTGCGCGCAGCGCGTCAAGATGCAGCGCGCCGACCGTCTCGTCGGTGATCACCGCAACGCGCGGACGGCGCAGAAGCGGCGCGATCTCGGCGCCGGCCCCGGCGATCAGCCCCGCGCCGAGACGCACGTCATAGGACCTCGATCCCAGCTCGACCCGAACCGTCTCACGCATCCCGTTCCTCCTCGAAAACTCCGCCGCGCGCGCGCAGCGCCTCGACGACCTTCTGTGCCATGTCCTCGATCGACAGACCCGGCTCGGCCCCGACCGCCACCTGCGCCAGCGCATAGACCGGTTCGCGCGTCTCGAACAGCTCGCTCAGCGTGCGCTTCGGATCGGCCGTGCGCAGCAACGGCCGGGTGTTCTTGTGCCGCACCCGCTGCCACAGGAGCTCGAGCCCCGCCTGCAGCCAGACCGAGACACCGAGACGCGCGATCATCTCGCGGTTCGCCGCGCTCATGAAGGCGCCGCCGCCGGTCGAGACGACGGCCGGCGGGCCCGAGAGCAGGCGGGCAATCACCTCACTTTCGCGGGCGCGGAAGAAGGGCTCGCCGTCGCGGGCGAAGATCTCGGCCACCGACATCTGCGCCGCCTTCACGATCTCTTCGTCGCTGTCGAGGAAGGGCACACCCAGAGTGCGCGCAAGCGCCGTGCCGACCGCGGTCTTGCCCGCCCCCATCATGCCGACGAGCACGATCGTGCGGGTCAGTTTCGGGGGCATCTGCGGCGCCGGGCGCGGGCCGTGCGGGCTCTCTTCGGTCAAGCGGTCCTCCCTCGTCGCGCCCGGGCGGAGTGCCGCCGATGCGCGGGCGCTTGCGCAAACGTGAATTCCGGCCCCCTGAATGGCGTGATCTTCGGCGAAATGCCATATATAATCTTTGCGAGTTTCCGCCGCAGGGCGTATCGGGGCGGCGCAGACCGCGCGTCGCGGCATGCCGCGATCTCCGGGACGTCCGGCGCGGAGGGCAAAACATCGAGCAAGAAGAAACGGAAGACGGACTTATGGGGCGTATTTTTCAGGCCATCGCGATTCTCCTGGTTTTTGCCGTGCTTGCGGTCATTGGCTATGCCTATTTCGGCGACATGCATCCTCAGACCGGCGAGCAGCGGCTCGAGGTCACATTGCCGGGGAATGCGGGTGGCAACTGAGCGTGGCCGCATCTTCCTGCTGCTGACCACCCTGGCCCTGCCCGGCACGGCACAGGCCGAAGGCGAGCCGCTTTCGGCGATCGACTGGTTGTCGCGTTCGGTTGTGACGCCGGCCGCGATGGCGCCGCACAGCCTTGCGGTGCCCGGCGCACGCCCGGGCGAGCCGCCGGTGAGCAGCGGTGTGACGAATGAATCCGTCTCGGTGATGTCGCTCGACCGGCCGACGGCGAACGCGCTCGGCCTTGTGCCGGCGGCACGCACCGGGCTGCCGCGCGATCTGTGGGGGGACACGGCCGAGGCGCAGCTGGCTGCGGCGCTGCGCAAGGAGCGCATCGACACCCTGCCCTCGATTCAGGCCTTCCTGATGGAGTTGCTGCTCGCCGAACTCGATCCGCCGCGGGTGCCCGCGCCGGCTGGGCACAATGTGCTCTTCCTCGCCCGCATCGACCGGTTGCTCGACATGGGCGCGCTGGAACAGGCGATGGCGCTGCTGGAACAGGCCGATGCCACCGACCCCGAGGTCTTCCGCCGCCGCTTCGACGTGGCGCTGCTGCTCGGCGAGGAAAACAAGGCCTGCGAGATCATGGAGAAGACGCCGCGCCTGGCACCGTCCTTCCCGGCGCGGATCTTCTGCCTTGCCCGGTCGGGCGACTGGCAGACGGCGGCGCTGAGCTTTGGCACCGGCCGCGCGCTCGGCCAGATCGACCCTGAAACCGCCGACCTGCTCGAGCGCTTCCTCGAGCCCGAGCTCGCGGATGGCGCCGAGGACCTGCCGCCGCCCTCGCGCCCCTCGCCGCTCGTCTTCCGGATGATGGAGGCGATCGGCCAGCCGATGTCGACGAACAGCCTGCCGGTGGCCTTCGCCCAGGCCGATCTGCGCTCGAACACCGGCTGGAAGGCACAGCTCGAGGCGGCCGAGCGGCTGACCCGGATGGGGGTGCTCGATCCGAACCAGCTGCTGGGCCTTTACACCCAGGACAAGGCCGCGGCCTCGGGCGGGGTGTGGGACCGGGTCACGCTGATCTCGGCCTTCGATGCCGCGCTGAACACCAATGACCCCGACCGCGTGGCGCAGCTTCTGCCCGGGCTCTGGGACGCGATGCAGGCGCAGGAGCTGGAACCGGCGCTGGCCACGATCTATGGCGAACAGCTTGCCGCGATGAACCTGCCGGGCGCGGCGGGCAGCATCGCCTTCCGTCTCGGCCTGCTGAGCCCGGGCTATGAAAAGGTCGCCCGCGCCCATGAGCCGGCCGATGCCGACGAGCGGCTGCTGTGCGGCATCGCCCAGGGCTCGACCGGCGGCATGCCGGCGCAGGACCAGCTTGGCCTGATGCTGAAGCACGTCTTCGACGCCCCCACCACGACAGTGCCCCCGGCCTATGCCGAGATGATGCCGAACCGTCAGGGCGAGGCCCTGCTGTCCGCCGTCGACGACATCACCGAAGGCGCGAAGGGCGACTACCGCCGTGTCGAAAGCGGGCTCGACCTGATGCGGCTGAGCGGGCTGGAAGAGGTCGCACGCCGCGCCGCGCTGGAAATGGTGATCCTGGAGCGCAACGGATGAGCGCCCCGCCAAACGCCCGCTGGATCGCCACCTTTCTCGAGGCGCAGGCGGCCGAGGCCGGTGCCGCGCGCAACACGATCCTGAGCTATGGCCGCGACCTGAACGATTTCCTCGGCTTCGTCGAAGCGCGGGAGCTTGCCTTTGCCACGCTCGGGCGCGAGACGGTCGAGGAGTACCTCGTGCGCTGCGAGGCCGAAGGGCTGGCGAAGTCGACGCGCGCGCGGCGGCTCTCGGCGATCCGTCAGCTCTTTCGCTTCGCCTATGAGGAAGGCTGGCGCGCCGACAACCCGACGCTGCGCATCACCGGCCCCGGCAAGGCGCAGCGGTTGCCGAAGACGCTGAGCCTCGAGGAGGTCGAAGCGCTGCTCGAGGCGGCGCGCGATCAGGGCCAGTCGCTGTCCGAGCAGATCCGCAACCGCTGCCTGATGGAACTGCTTTACGCCACCGGCATGCGGGTGAGCGAGCTCGTCTCGCTGCCGGTCGCGGCGGCGCGTGGCAATCCGGCGATGCTGCTGATCCGCGGCAAGGGCGGCAAGGAGCGGATGGTGCCGCTTTCCCCGCCCGCGCGCGAGGCGCTGAGCGCGTGGCTGAAGACCCGCGACACGGCCGAGGAAGAGGCGCGGCTGAGCCGGCGCGTGCCGCCCTCGCGCTTCCTCTTCCCGTCAAGCGCAAAGGAAGGTCACCTGACCCGGCAAGGCTTTCACGGGCTTCTCAAGGACATTGCGGTCGCGGCCGGGGTCAGCCCGGCCCGGGTCACGCCGCACGTTCTGCGCCACGCCTTCGCCACGCATCTGCTGCAGGGCGGCGCCGATCTGCGCGCGATCCAGATGTTGCTCGGCCACGCCGATCTCTCGACCACCGAGATCTATACCCACGTCCTCGACGAGCGGCTGAAGGAACTGGTCCTTGGCCACCACCCGCTCGCCGGCAGCCCCGGCGGCTCTTGAACGGAGCGCCGCCGCTCCCCATAGTGCGCGATCATGGAAAACAACATCTCGACCCTTCTCGACACCGCCTTCTGGCTGACCGCGGGCGCGATCCTGCTGCTTCTGGCGCTTTCGGCCTTCTTCTCGGGCTCCGAAACCGCGCTCACCGCCGCAAGCCGCGCCAAGCTGCGCTCGAGCGCGGACAAGGGCGACAAGGGGGCCGAGACCGCGCTCGAGATCACCGAGGACAACGAGCGGCTGATCGGCGCGCTGCTTCTGGGCAACAACGTCGTCAACATCCTCTCCGCCTCTCTGGCGACGGCGCTGCTGACGCGGCTTTTCGGCCAGGGCGGCGTCGCCGTGGCCACGCTGGCGATGACGGTCCTTGTGCTGATCTTCTCGGAAGTGCTGCCCAAGACCTATGCCATCACCTTCCCCGAGACCGTGGCGAGCCGCGTTGCCCGCACCGTGCGGCTGCTGATCCGGGTGCTGACCCCGATCGTCACCGTGGTGCGGCTGGTGGTGCGCGGCATTCTCTGGGCCTTCGGGCTGCGCACTGATGCGAACCAGACGATGTTCTCGATCCATGACGAGATCGCCGGGGCGCTGGCGATCGGCGCCTCGGAAGGCACCGTCGACAAGGAGGACCGCGACCGGCTGCTTGGCGCGCTCGACCTCGGCAGCCGCACGGTCGACGAGATCATGCTGCACCGCAGCCAGATCGAGATGCTCGACGCCGACAGCGACCCCGAGACGCTGCTGACCGCGGTGCTGACCTCGCCGCACACCCGCCTGCCGCTCTACAAGGGCGAGCGCGAGAACGTGGTCGGCGTGATCCACGCCAAGGAATTGCTGCGCGCGGTCGAGAAGTTCCTGCGCACCGGCGACGGCAAGCTCGATTCCGTGTCCGATCTCGACGTGATGAAGGTGGCGATGAAGCCCTATTTCATCCCCGAGACCACGCCGCTCGACGAGCAGATGCGCGAGTTTCTCAAGCGGCGCACGCATTTCGCCCTCGTCGTCGACGAATATGGCGACCTGAAGGGGCTTTTGACGCTCGAGGATATCCTCGAGGAGATCGTGGGCGACATCACCGACGAGCTCGACCCCAAGGCCGAGCGGCAGCTCAAACCCACCGAGACCGGCGATTACCTTGTCGACGGCGCGATGACGATCCGCGACCTGAACCGCGAGACCGACTGGGCGCTGCCCGATGACGAGGCGAACACCGTTGCCGGCCTTGTCATCCACGAAGCGCAGACGATCCCCGAGGAAGGCCAGGTGTTCTCCTTCCACGGCTTCCGCTTCGAGGTGGTGGCACGCAAGGACAACCGCATCACCACGCTGAAAATCAAGCCGCTGCTGCCGATCGCCGGCTGATCAGCGGTAGAGCAGCGAACGGCCACCGGCGAAGAGATGCACCTTCGCCGGATCGGCCGTCAGCGTCACCCGCTGCCGGCGCAGATCGGCGTGGATGCCGGGCAGTTTCGCGATCATGTGCGGCGCGCCCATCTCCTCGCCGAAATACAGAAGCGTCACCTCGCCCAGTGCCTCGACGATCTCGACGGTGCCGGTGAAGAGCCCCGCGCCCGTGCTCAGCACCAGATCCTCGGGCCGCACACCGATGTTGACCCTCAGCCCGATATCGGCCGCGGTGGTCGGCACATGGCTGACCGCGGTGCCGCCATCGACAAGCTTCACCGTCGTCTGCGGCCCCGCCGTCACCACCTCGCCCGCGAGCAGGTTCATCTGCGGCGAGCCGATGAACTGCGCGACGAATTCGTTCTCCGGCCGCTCGTAAAGCTCGAGCGGCGAGCCGACCTGCGCGATGCCCTTGTCGGCCAGCACCACGATGCGCGAGGCCAGGGTCATCGCCTCGACCTGATCGTGGGTGACGTAGATCATCGTGCGATCGGGCATCGCCTCCTTGAGCTGGGCGATCTCGATCCGCGTCGCCACCCGCAACGCCGCGTCGAGGTTCGAGAGCGGTTCGTCGAAGAGATAGACCTTCGGGTCGCGCACGATCGCCCGGCCGATCGCCACGCGCTGCCGCTGCCCGCCAGAGAGCACCTTCGGCAGCCGGTCGAGATAGGGCGTCAGCTGCAGGATGCGCGCGGCATTTTCCACAGCCTTGTCAATCTCTTCTCGGGACTTCTTCGCGATCTTCAGGGCGAATTCCATGTTCTGCCGCACAGTCATGTGCGGGTAGAGCGCATAGCTTTGGAACACCATCGCGATGCCGCGCTGCGCCGGCGGCATGTCGTTCACCCGCTGCCCGTCGATCACCAGATCGCCGCCAGAGATCCGCTCGAGCCCGGCGATCATCCGCAGCAGCGTGGACTTGCCGCAGCCCGACGGGCCGACGAAGACGATCAGCTCCCCCGCCCGGATCTCGAGGTTGATGTCCTTCAGGATGTCGACGTCACCATAGGCTTTGGAAATCCCGGTGAGGGAGAGATCGGCCATGTCACGCTCCGCTGTTCAGACGCAGGATGCTCGGCTGCCACGGGCCGAGCTGAAGACGGTTGTCCGCGGTGGGCCGGATCGAGCCGAGCTCGCCCGCGAGCGTCACCCAGTCTCCGGGCGGCAGATCGGTGTCGACCGGCACGTCGGTCAGGTTGAAGACGCACAGGATCGTTTCGTCCCCAGCCTCCCGGCGGAACCGCAACACGCCGTCCCTGGCCTCGATCCCGGTCATAAGACCGGCACGCAACGCCTTGTGATGGCGACGAAAAGCGATGGCCCGGCGATAATGGTGCAAAAGCGCCGCCGGGTCGACCTCGGCCACATCGACGGCCAGATAGTCATGCACCGAGGGGATTGGGAGCCAGGGCTTGGCGTTCGAGAACCCGGCATAGACCGCGTCCTTCTCCCACACCATCGGCGTGCGACAGCCATCGCGGCCCTTGAACTCGGGCCAGAATTCCTTGCCATAGGGGTCCTGCAGATCCTCGAAGGCAATCTCGGCCTCCGGCAGGCCCAGCTCTTCGCCCTGATAGAGGCAGACAGACCCTTTCAGGCACATCAGAAGCGTTGCATAAGCTTTTGCGCTTGCAAGGGAAAGTCCCCACCGACTGATGTGGCGCACGACGTCGTGGTTGGAATAGGCCCAGCAGGCCCAGCCCCGCGGCGCCACCGCCTCCACCTTGCGGAAGACCGCGGCGATGTAGTCGGCGCTCAGCGGCTCGTGGCCCGACAGCAGCTCGAAGGCATAGGACATCTGCACGCCGACACCATCCGCGGTATATTCGCCCAAGATCTCGAGCCCGCGCTGGCTGTCGCCGATCTCGCCCACGGCCGCGGCGTTGTAAGGCTCCATCACTGCCCGAAGTTTCCTCAGGAATTCAATGTTCTTCGGGTGGTTCTTGTCATGGATGTGGCGCTGGTGGTTGTAGGGGTTCACCTTCGGCGCGGTGTTGTCGTTGCGCTCGGCAACCGGCAGCGGCGGGTTGTCACGCAGCGCTTCGTCATGCATGTAGAAGTTGATCGTGTCGAGGCGGAAGCCGTCGACACCACGCTCGAGCCAGAACCGCGCCACGTCCAGCAGCGCCTCCTGCACCGCCGGGCAATGGAAGTTCAGGTCGGGCTGGCTGACGAGGAAGTTGTGCAGGTAATACTGCTCGCGCCGCGCATCCCATTGCCAGGCCGGGCCGCCGAAGATCGACAGCCAGTTGTTCGGCGCTGTGCCGTCGGGCTTCGGATCGGCCCAGACATACCAGTCGGCGCGCGGGTTCTCGCGGCTCGCCCGACTTTCCTGAAACCACGGATGCACGTCCGAGGTATGGCTGAGCACGAGGTCGATCATCACCTTCAGCCCGAGCGCATGGGCCGTGGCGATGACCTGATCGAAATCGGCAAGGCTGCCGAACATCGGATCGACGTCGCGATAATCGCTGACGTCATAGCCGAAGTCGCGCATCGGCGAGGTGAAGAAGGGCGAGATCCAGATCGCATCGGCGCCAAGCGAGGCCACATAGGGCAGCCGGCGCACGATGCCCAGCAGATCGCCCACCCCGTCGCCGTTCGTGTCCTGGAAACTGCGCGGATAGATCTGATAGATCACCGCGCCGCGCCACCAGTCGGCATCCTTGTTCATCATGGTCATTCAGCCACCTTTCACCGAGCCGGCCAGCAGGCCGCGCACGAGGTATTTCTGCATTGCAAAGAAGACGAGAAGCGGCACCGCGATCGAGACGAAGGCAGAGGCCGCGAGAATTTCCCAATCGCCCCCGCGCGAGCCCATCAGCTCGCGCAGCACGCCGGTCATCACCAGCTGGTCGTGGCGGTTGCCAAGGAAGACGGTGGCGACGAGAAGGTCGTTCCAGACCCAGAGGAACTGGAAGATCGCGAAGGAGGCGAGCGCCGGGAAGGAGAGCGGCAGGATGATGCGGCGGAAGATCTGGAACTCGGTCGCGCCGTCGACGCGGGCGCTCTCGATGATCTCGCGCGGCAGGCCGACCATGTAGTTGCGCAACAGGTAGATGGCGAGCGGCAGGCCGAAGCCCGTATGCGCCAGCCAGATCCCCATGTAGCCCTTGCCGATGCCGATGTCGTTGTGCAGCTTCAGGAGCGGGATGAGCGCCAGCTGCAGCGGCACCACCAGAAGCCCCACCACCACCGCGATCAGCAGCGCCCGGCCCGGAAACTCCATCCAGGCCAGCGCATAGGCCGCAAAGGCCGCGATCAGGATCGGGATGACGGTGGCCGGAATCGTCACCGTCAGCGTGTTCAGGAAAGCCTGCCCCAGCCCCTCGGCACCGATCACCCGGGCATAGTTTTCCGTGGTGACGCGCGGCGGCACGGTGGTGGTGACGAAGATCCGCATCCCCCGACCGCCGGCAAACGCGGTGGGCGACGTCAGCCGATAGCTGCCGTCGGCGGCGACCGTCAGGCTTTGCCCGTCCTTCAGCGCGGCGGTCTCGCCCGGGCGATAGGCCTCGGGCGCGCGCGAGGTGACGCCCCAGGCATCGAGCCTCTGGCCCTTTTCAAGGACAGTGCCGGAGATCACCCAGAGGTCCCCCTCCTGCACCGCCGTGTCCGCGCCCCCCGCGCGCACGAAGGCCGAGGCGGTCGAGGGAAAGGCCGCCTTCCACCAGCCCGAAGCCGCGATCTGGTCGCGGTCGCGGACGGAGGACACCAGCAGGCCGAAGGTCGGCACCGTCCACAGCAGCACCAGCAGAAGGGCGGCCAGATTCACCGCCCAGACAAGACGCGCACGGGTTCCGGCGATCTGGCTCATCCCATCATCTCCCGCCGTGCGTTGCGGATGTTCCACACCATAATCGGGGTGACGAGCGCCATGATGACCAGCGCTATCGCCGAGCCGCGGCCGTAATCGGGCGCGCCGCGGAACATCCAGTCATACATCAGGTTCGCCAGCACCTGCGTGCCCCATTGCCCGTTCGTCATCACGAAGACGATGTCGAAGATCTTCAGCACGGTGATGGTGATCGTGGTCCAGACGACCGCGATCGTGCCCCAGATCTGCGGCACCTTGATGCGGAAGAACAGCTGCCACGGGTTCGCACCATCGAGGATCGCGGCCTCGATCGTCTCCTCGGGTATGCCACGCAGCGCGGCCGACAGGATCACCATGGCAAAGCCGGTCTGGATCCAGATCAGCACCGCCATCAGGAAGAAGTTGTTGCCAAACGGGATCGTCAGCCAGGTCTCGGGCGGATGGCCGAACGCGGTCCAGATCGCATTCAGCAACCCGATCTGCTCCTGCCCCTCGCCGCGGTAGTCGTAAACAAATTTCCAGATCACCCCGGCGCCGACGAAGGAGATCGCCATCGGCATGAAGATGAAGGATTTCGCGATATTGCCCCAGCGGATGCGGTCGGTGACCTGTGCCGCGAGCAGGCCGAAGAAGGTGGCGGCCGCGGGCACCACCAGCAGCCACAGCAGGTTGTTCAGGATCGACTCGCGGAACTTCGCGTCGCCTGCCAGCCAGCGGTAATTGTCAAGCCCGACCCAGGCCCGCCCGCCGGCGTCATGCAGGCTGCGCCAGATCGAGTCGAAGACCGGGTAGACGAGGTAGACCGCAAGGAACAGGATGGCCGGCCCGATGAAGAGCCAGGGCCGCACCATGTTCGCGCGCAAGATGTTGGTGCCGGCATGCGCCCCGCGCGAGGGCCAGATCCAGTCGAGGATCAGGTTCGATCCCCAGAACCAGGCGACGCAGCCGAAGACGCCGGTGACAATCGTGCCCGCGGCATAGCTGAGCTGTTCCATCCGTCCTCCCGCCCCCGAAGGGCAAGACCCCGCCGGCACCGCGGCGGGGCCGACGTGCTTACTTCAGTGTATTCCAGGTCGCCTGGATCGCCCCCGCCACGTCCGCGGCCGACTTGCCGCCGACATAGTCGACCATGCCGGTCCAGAACGCCCCCGCGCCGATCGCGCCGGGCATCAGGTCGGAGCCGTCGAAGCGGAAGGTGGTGGCGCCCAGCAGGATGTCGCCCATCTTCTTCAGCGTCGGATCGCCGTAAAGATCAGTGTTCACCCCCTTGTAGGGCGTGACGAAGCCGGTCTGCGCCATCCAGACCTCATGCGCGATCGGGCTTTCGAGGAAGGCGATGAAGGCGTCCCCCACCGGGTTGTCGCTGAGCTTGGCAAAGACCGTGCCCGCGCCCAGCACCGGCTGGCCCAGATCCTTGTCGGCATAGGCCGGGAAGTAGAAGAAGTCGGCGTCCTGGCCGATCACCGTGCCTTCCGGGAAGAAGGACGGGATGAAGGAGGCCATCTTGTGCATGTAGCACTGCGGCGGCGAGGTGAAGAGCCCCTTCGGGCTGTCGCGGAAGTCGGTCGAGGCGACGGCGCCGGTGCCGCCGGCGACGAAGCTGTCGGTCTTCGCGAACCAGCCGAAATCCTCGATCGCCGCCACCACCTTCGGATCGTCGAACTTCAGCTTGTTCGAGACCCAGTCGTCATAGTCCTGCGGCGTGTTGAGGCGCAACATCAGGTCCTCGACCCAGTCGGTCGCGGGCCAGCCGGTGGCGCCGCCCGAACCGATGCCGATGCACCAGGGCGTGCCGCCGTCCTTGACGATCTGCTCGGTCAGCGCCTTGAGCTCTTCCATCGTCTTCGGGATCTCATAGCCCGCATCAGCGAAATTTTCGGGCACGTACCAGACGAGCGATTTCACATCGGCCTTGAACGGGAAGGCATATTGGTGGTGCTGCCCGTCCGGCCCGGCATAGCTGCCATAGGCGGCCCAGCTGTCCCCCGCGGCGTAATTGTCCCGGATCCATTGCCCGGTGCCATCGGCGAGCGGCTTCAGATGGCCCTTCTTCGCCAGATCGGCGGCAAGGCCCGGCTGCGGGAAGATCGCGATGTCGGGCGGGCTGCCGGCCTCGGCGTCGATGACGATCTGCTGCTCGAAACTGTCCGAGCCCGAATACTCCACATCCGCCCCGGTCGCTGCGCGGAAGTAGTCGATCACGCTTTCGAACAGGTCGCGGTCGGGCCCAAGCCAGGGGCCGAGCACAGTCAGCCTCTTGCCCTTCAGATCCATCTTCGCCAGCGCGTCATAGCTGGCCCAGTCGAAGCGGTCGTCCGAACCGGGGGCGAATTTCAGCTCGCCCGCGCCGGCGGCCGAGGCGGCGAGCGCGATCAGCGCCACGCCGAGATAAAGGCTTTTCCTCATGCATTCCTCCCGAAATCCGGGCTTTCGCCCCTGCCGATCAACGTGCTCTCGCCCTGCCCTGACGACTCGACGTCAAAGCGCTTTGGATGCTGAAAGCTCAGGTATCGCGACGTGAAAGTCAACCGAATGAAATGCCGCAACTGCACTGTAATCAAAGGGGTTATTGTGCAGATGCAGCATGGCACCTTGCGGCACCGCATCCGATTGACGCGCCTCACAGGCAGCGCTAACGTGCCGATCATTCAAAGCGGTTTGGATGCCAACGCGCCACCAAGTCACACTTGTCACGGATGCCCGCAGATGAACCTCAAGCAACTCGCCGAGGAACTGGGCCTGTCGCCCACCACCGTCAGCCGTGCGCTGAACGGCTACCCCGAGGTTTCGGAGGCGACGCGGCTGCGCGTGGCCGAGGCGGCGCGGCATTACAACTACCGCCCGAACACCCAGGCCAAGCGCCTGGCCACCGGCCGCGCGATGGCGATCGGCCATATCATCCCGCTTTCGACCCGGCACGAGATCGTCAACCCGGTCTTCGCCGATTTCATCGCCGGCGCCGGCGAGGTCTATGCACGCGCCGGCTATGACATGGTGCTGACCATCGTCCCCGACAGCGACGAGGAGCGCGCCTATCGCGAGGTCCGCTCGAAGGGCAATGTCGACGGCATCATCGTGCACGGGCCGAAGGTACATGATGCACGACTGCCGCTGCTCGAGGAGCTGGGCCTGCCCTTCGTCGTGCATGGCCGCTCGCTCGGCGCCGACCCCGGCTATTCCTGGGTCGACGTCAACAACACCCGCGCCTTCGAGCGCGCGACGAGCTTCCTGCTCGACCTCGGGCATCGCCGCATCGCGCTGGTGAACGGGATCGAGACGATGGATTTCGCCGCCCGCCGCCGGCATGGGTTCGAGCGCGCGCTGGCCGCCCGCGGGCTTGCAGCCGACCCCGCGCTGATGGTCGCGGGCGAGATGACCGAGGCGCAGGGCCATGACGTGATGCGCGACATGCTTACCCTGCCCGATCCGCCGACCGCGGTCCTCACCGCCTCGTTCCTCTCCGCCATCGGGGTGCGGCGCGCGCTGTGGGAGCGGGGCCTGCGGATGGGGCGCGATGTCTCGATCGTCACCCATGACGACGAACTCGGCTATCTGCGCAACGGCACCGACGAGCCGATCTTCACCGCCACCCGCTCCTCGGTGCGCGAGGCCGGGCGGCGCTGCGCGGCGATGCTGCTGCGCCGGATCGAGAGCGGCGCCGGCGCGCCCGAAACCGACCTGATGGAAGCGACGCTGGTCGTCGGCGCCTCGACCGGCCCGGCCCCGCGCCGCCCCGAGACGATCGACTGAAGGACAAAAGATGCTGCCAGGCCGCAGAGACTTCCCCGAAGGCTTCCTGTTCGGAACCGCGACCTCCTCCTATCAGATCGAGGGGCACCGCTTCGGCGGCGCGGGCCCGACGCATTGGGACAGCTTCGCCGCCACCCCGGGCAATGTCGCGCGGGCCGAGAACGGGGCCGTCGCCTGCGACCATTACCACCGCTGGGCCGAGGATCTCGACCTGGTGGCCGATGCGGGCTTCGACCTTTACCGTTTCTCGACCTCCTGGGCACGGGTGATGCCCGAAGGGCGCGGGGCGGTGAATGCCGGGGGGCTCGATTTCTACGACCGGCTCGTCGACGGCCTGCTCGAACGCGGCATCAAACCCGCACTGACCCTCTATCACTGGGAGATGCCCTCGGCGCTCGCCGATCTGGGCGGTTGGCGCAACCGCGACGTGGCACAATGGTTTGCCGAGTTCACCCAGGTGATCGCGCGCCGGCTCGGCGACCGGGTCTGGTCCGCCGCGCCGATCAACGAGCCCTGGTGCGTGGGCTGGCAGAGCCATTTCCTTGGCGCCCATGCGCCCGGCCTGCGCGATATCCGCGCGACGGCGCGGGCAATGCACCACATCCTGCTGGCGCATGGACAGGCGATCTCGGTGATGCGGGCCGAGGGGATGGGCAACCTCGGCGCGGTGTGCAATTTCGAATATGCCCACCCCGCCGACGACAGCCCCGAGGCCAGGTCTGCCGCGCAGCTCTATGATGCCTATTACAACCGCTTCTTCATCGAGGGGATGATGCTCGGCCGCTACCCCGACGAGGTGCTCGAGGGCTTTGCGCCGCATCTGCCCGAGGGCTGGCAGGACGATTTCGCCACGATCGGCGCGCCGCTCGACTGGTTCGGTCTGAACTACTATACCTGCAAGCGCATCGCCCCCTGCGACGGCCCCTGGCCGGCGCATCGCGAAGTGGAGGGACCGTTGCCGAAGACCGACATGGGCTGGGAGATCTATCCCGAGGGGCTGCATGCCTTCCTCACCCGTGTCGCGCGCGACTATACCGGCACGCTGCCGCTTTACGTCACCGAGAACGGTATGGCCGCGCCCGACGCGCTGGCAGATGGCACCTGCTCCGACGCCGGCCGCATCGCCTATTACGCCGAGCACCTTGAGGCCTGCCGCCGCGCCATTGCCGAGGGCGTGCCGCTGGCGGGCTACATGAGCTGGTCGCTGCTCGACAATTACGAATGGGCGCTCGGCTATGACAAGCGCTTCGGCCTCGTCCATGTCGATTTCAAAACCCTGAAACGCAGCCCCAAGGCGTCGTGGCATGCTTGGGCGCGAGCGCTGGAGCGCTGAGATGTCCCTGACCCTTCTGGCCGATATCGGCGGCACCAATACCCGCGTCGCCCTGGCGCGCGAGGGCCGGCTTCTGCCCGACACAATCCGCCGCTATCCGAACGACCATCACCCGGCCCTCGAACCGATCCTTGCGGGTTATCTCGCCGAGGCCGGCGCGGGGCCGGTCGCCGGTGCCTGCGTCGCGGCCGCGGGGCCGGTCCGCGCGGGCGTGGCGGTGATGACCAATCTCGACTGGCGCATCACCCCCGAGACGGTCGCGACGGCCACCGGCGCCACGCGCGTCGCGGTGCTGAACGACCTGCAGGCACAGGGCCATGCGCTTGGCACCCTTGCCCCCGGGGCGCTGCGCCAGATCCTGCCCGGCGCGCCCGCCGCCCCCGGCGCAAGCGCTCTGGTGATCGGCGTCGGCACCGGCTTCAATGCCGCGCCGGTGCATGAAACGCCCGGCGGCCGCCTGGTCGTGGCTTCGGAATGCGGCCATGTCACCTTGCCCGTGCGCAGCGACGAAGACCTGCGCCTGATGCAGTTTCTTGCGGCCGGCCACGGTTTCGCCTCGGTCGAGGATGCGCTGTCCGGGCGCGGCCTTGCGGCGATCCACGCCTTCCTGCGCGCCGAAACCGGGCATGGCGCGCCGCGCGATGCCGCCTCGATCGTGACCGCGATCGCGACCGGCGACATGCTCGCCCGCGCCACACTGCGAATCTTCGTGCGGCTGCTTGCCGGCATCGTCGGCGACCTCGCGCTGATTCACCTGCCCTTCGCCGGCGTCTACCTGTGCGGCGGCGTCGCCCGCGCCGTCGCGCCCCATCTTGCGGAGACCGGCTTTGCCACGGCGCTGCACGACAAGGGGCGATTTTCCGACTTCCTCGCCGCCTTCCCGGTGGCGGTGATCGAGGACGACTATGCCGCTCTTGCCGGCTGCGCGGCCTATCTGCAGGCCCGGCGCGGCTGACCCCGCCACGCCGGGCGGCGTCAAGGCAATCTTAACCGCTCGGCGCTATGCCTCTTTCATGCTGGAATGAAAGGGGAATAGGTGAGCTGCCTTCTGACCATCTTTTCCGTGGGGGGCGCATGACCACTCTTGCGCTCGGCCCCCGGCTCGACCTGCTGCATGCCGGGCATGCCTGTGCCGAGATCCGCGCCTGCGAGGGCCGGGATCTCGTGCTCGATGCCGGCCATGTGACCCACCTCGGCGCTCTCGGGCTGCAGATCCTGCTTGCTGCCGCCCGAAGCTGGCGGGCCGCCGGACTGTCGCTGATCATCGCCCCGCGTTCGGCCGCCTTCGACGACGCCCTCGTCCTCTTCGGTCTGCCGCTCGCCGCACTGCAGTCGGAGGGCGTCGCATGACCCTGACCGTGCTTGCCGTCGACGACAGCCGCACCATCCGCGACATGCTGCGCCTCGCGCTTGGCGAGGCCGGGATCACCCTGCACCTCGCCGAGGATGGGGTGCAGGGGCTCGAGGTGCTGAAGGACATCGAGCCCGACGCGATCATTTCGGACATCAACATGCCGCGCCTCGACGGCTTCGGCTTCATCGAGGCGGTGCGCCGCCAGGACCGCCACCGCGCCACGCCGATCCTGGTGCTGACGACGGAATCAGCGCCCGAGCTGAAGGCCCGCGCCCGCGCCGCCGGCGCCACCGGCTGGATCGTGAAACCCTTCGACCCGCCGAAGCTGGTCAAGGCGCTGCACATGGTCGCGGGCTGAGGGAGGGCGCGATGGCAACCGATCCGATGGCGGAGATCCGGGCAGGATTCTTCGTCGAATGCGAGGAACTGCTGGAAAGCCTGCAGGATTCGCTTGTTCTCCTGCAAGATGGCCGCACCGACAGCGAGACGGTGAACACCGTCTTCCGCGCCGTGCATTCGATCAAGGGCGGTGCCGGGGCCTTCGGGCTCGATGCGCTCGTCGCCTTCGCGCACCGCTACGAGACCGTGCTTGACGCGCTGCGCTCGGGCCAGCTCGAAGCCACGCCCGAGGCGGTGCGCAGCTTCTTCCAGGCCGCCGACCTGCTGCAGGACCATGTCCGCGCCGCGCGCGACGGCGCGCCGCCGCCCGAAGGCGCGGAGGAGGTGTTGCGCACGCTCGAAGCGCTGATCGGTGGCGGCGGGGAGACCGCCGAGCCCCCCCCCGACTTCCAGCCGATCGCGCTCGATTTCCAGCCGATCACCCTGTCCTTCGACTTCGACGCCCTTGACGAGCCCGCCGCGCCGGCGCGTTGGGTGATCCGTTTCCGCCCGACCGATGCACTCTATGCCTCGGGCAACGAGCCGCTGCATCTGCTGCGGGCGCTCGCCGCGCTCGGCTCGGCCGAGGTCGCGTGCGACACGACCGCGGTGCCGCCGCTCGACGCGCTGCCCCCCGAGGCCGCCCTGCTCGCCTGGCGGATCACGCTTCCGGGCGAGATCGCCGAGGCGGAGATCCGCGAGGTCTTCGATTTCGTCGAGGATGTCTGCGCGCTCGAGATCGCGCGCGAGACCGGGACGGGTGCGGAGCCCCCTGCGGTGGCACCGGCCGGTGTCCCCGGCTGCGCCGCCGAAGCGCCCGCAGCGCCACAGGTGCCGCCCGCCCCCGTCGATGCCGCGATCGTTGACGCGGCCCCGCTGCCCGCCGCCACGCCGGCCGCTGCGCCGCCACGCGAGACCTCCGGGCGGCACGCGCCGCCGGCCGAGGTCTCGGCCACGGTGCGGGTCGATCTCGACCGCATCGACCGGCTGGTGAACCTGGTGGGCGAGCTGGTGATCAACCAGGCGATGCTGGCGCAAAGCGTGGCCGAGGCCGGACTGCCGCCGAATTCGGCGGTGATGACCGGGCTCGAGGCCTTCATGATGCTCACCCGCGACCTGCAGGACAGCGTGATGATGATCCGCGCGCAGCCGGTCAAGCCGCTGTTCCAGCGCATGGCGCGGATCGTGCGCGAGGCCTCGGCCGCCGTTGGCAAGGAGGTGCGCCTGCATACCGAGGGCGAGACGACCGAGGTCGACAAGACGGTGATCGAGCGCCTGGCCGAGCCGCTCACCCACATGATCCGCAACGCCGTCGACCATGGGCTCGAGACCCCCGAGCTGCGGCTTGCCGCCGGCAAGCCTGCCGAGGGGGTGATCTCGCTGACCGCGCAGCACCGCTCGGGCCGGATCGTGATCGAGGTCGCCGATGACGGCGCCGGCATCAACCGCCCGAAGGTGCGCGAGATCGCACTGGCCCGTGGCCTGATCCCGGCCGATGCCGCACTGACCGATGCGGAGATTGACAACCTGTTGTTCCTGCCCGGGTTCTCGACGGCGAGTCAGGTTTCGGCCCTGTCCGGTCGCGGCGTCGGCATGGACGTGGTGCGGCAGGCAATCCAGTCGCTCGGCGGCCGCGTCACGATCCAGTCGGCGCCTGGCGCGGGCACCCGCTTCTCGATCTCACTGCCGCTGACGCTTGCCGTACTCGACGGGATGGTGGTCTCGGTCGCCGACGAGACGCTGGTGGTGCCGCTCTCCTCGATCCTCGAGACCGCGACGCTCGCCGCGGGCGACATCCGCGCGCTCGGGCCACAGACGAACGTGATCCATCTGCGCGGTGCCTTCGTGCCGCTTTACGACCTCGGCGCCGAACTCGGCTACCGCGCGCCGCTGCCGTCCTACGAGGGCGCCGTCGTGCTGCTCACCGCACAGGAGGACGGCTCGCGCGCCGCACTGATCGTCGATGCGATCCACGAGCAGCGGCAGGTGGTGATCAAGGGTTTGCAGCAGGCCTATGGCCGCATTCCGGGCGTCGCCGCGGCGACGATCCTCGGCAATGGCCGCATCGCCCTGATCCTCGACACCGCCGACCTTGTCCAGACCGCCTCCGGCCGCACCCGGATCAGCCAACTCGCCCTTGCAGGATGACCGCCATGTCCACCCCCGAAAGCCCCTCGGCCGAAGTCGAGCTTCTGTCCTTCCGCCTCGCCGACGAGGAATACAGCGTCGACATTATGTCGGTGCGCGAGATCCGCGGCTGGACCCGCGCGACGCCCCTGCCGCATGCCCCGCCGCATGTGCGCGGCGTCATCAACCTGCGCGGCACGGTGCTGCCGGTGGTCGATCTCTCGGTGCGGCTCGGCATGGCGCCGGTGCCGGGCGATTCGCGCAATGTCATCATCGTCGTCCAGGTCGGCAGCCAGACCACCGGCCTGCTTGTCAATGCCGTCTCCGACATCCTGTCGCTGCCGCGCAGCGAGCTGCAGCCGCCGCCCGATCTGCTTGCCGACGAGGAGCAGAGCTTCATCGAGGCGCTGACCATCGTCGACGGCCGGATGATCCGGGTTCTCGATCTGCGTGCGGTGCTGCCCGATCAGTCGGCCGAGGCGGCCTGAGATGACCAGCTTCCGCCTGATCGCGCCGGATCTTCCGACCGAGACGGACCTGCACGCCATCGCCGACATCCTGCATCGCCGCGCCGGCATCGTACTCGCGCCGGGCAAGGCGGCGATGGTGCAGTCGCGGCTCGGCAAGCGGTTGCGCCATCTCGGCATCCGCGACTATCGCAGCTATCTGGCGCTCGTCACCTCCGACAGGGGCGGCGACGAGCTGAGCGCGATGATCTCGGCCCTCACCACCAACGTCACCCATTTCTTCCGCGAGAAGCACCACTTCGAGCTGCTGCGCAGCCACGCCCTGCCGCCGCTGATCGCCCGGGCGCGGGCCGGCGGGCGGGTCCGGATCTGGTCGGCCGGCTCCTCGAACGGCCAGGAGGCGTTCTCGATCGCGATGGTGCTGGCCGAGCTTGCCCCCGATTTGGAGGCGCTCGACATCCGCATCCTCGCGACCGACATCGACCCGCGGATGATCGCCTGCGGACAGGAGGCGATCTATGATCGGCCCCTGCTCGACACCGTGCCGCCGGCGCTGCGCGAACGCTTCTTCCGCCCGGTGCCCGCGGGCTTTCAGGTGATCGACAGCCTGCGCCGGATGGTCACCTTCCGCGAGCTGAACCTGCACGCCCCCTGGCCGATGAAGGGGCGCTTCAGCATCATCTTCTGCCGCAACGTGGTCATCTACTTCGATCCGGAAGCGCAGGCGCGGCTCTGGGCCCGGTTCGAGGACCTGCTCGAGCCCGGCGGCTGGATCTTCGTCGGCCATTCGGAACGGATCACCTGTGCCGACAGCCGGCTCGAGACCGCGGGCCTTACAACCTACAGGCTGCCGGACCGCCCGGCAGCGAACGGAGAAACGGAATGGCATTGAGAGACCAGCTGCGTGTCCTCGTGGTGGACGACATGTCGACGAGCCGCGGGCTGATCATGCAGGCGCTCGACGGCATGGGGATTCGCCAGGTCGGCCACGCGACCGACGGGCCGGGGGCGCTGCAGACGATCGAGACGGCGCCGGCGCATCTGGTGATCTCGGATTACAACATGCCCGGGATGGACGGGCTGCAGCTGCTGCAGGCGCTGCGGGCCAACGCCCGCACCAAGGGCGTTGGCTTCATCCTGATCACCGGCCGCGCCGACAGCGCGGTGATCGACCTCGGCCGCAGATTCGGGATGAACAACTTCCTGAAGAAACCCTTCACGCCTGCCGAGCTGCGCGCCTGCATCGAGGCCGTGGTGGGAAGGCTGTGACCATGCGTCCGTCGGCGGATCCCGGGTTTTCGGTCGCGGGTGCGCTTGCACTCGATGCCCTCGCCGCGCGCATCGCGGCAGAGCTCGACGGGCTCGCGCAGCTTTCGGGCGAGGTGCAGCTCGCCCTTTCGCTGTGCCATTTTGCCGAGCATACCGACCCGGCGGCGATCCGCGGCCTGCAACGGCTCGACCGGATCACCCAGGCTCTCGAGGATCTCGGGCGGCTGATGGCGGCCCTGTCGCGCGAGATCCCGCAGGAGCTGCAGGCCGACTCGCGGCCGCTGTTGTCGCAGCTCCGGCTGCAGGGGCTGATTCACGCTCTCGCCCTGCCCGGCCCGGCTGCCGCCGCGCCGCACGCCGCCCCCCCGGCCGAGCCCCCGATCGAGGACGGCGACGTGCAGTGGTTCTGAGCTGCACGACGCCCTCCGCCGCACAGCGCTGATCGGCACTCCGCGGCCCCGCGGGGTGGCCTTTCGGCCGTGATTTTCAAGAAAGGGGAGTTTGGTGAACCGGGAGGGTTTCGAACCCTCGACCCGCTGATTAAGAGTCAGCTGCTCTACCACTGAGCTACCGGTCCGGCGCCTTAATCGTTCTTTCCGGCGCGGAACGCAACCCCAAGATTTCGGCCGCGCAATTGCGCCGGCAGGGACTCGTCCGTGCACGCCCCCTGCCCGACCACACGAGCGGCGAAACTCCGGCCCGAAGCCGCGCGGCTCCGGCTTTCGGCTATGATTTTCACGAAAGGGGATTTGGTGAACCGGGAGGGTTTCGAACCCTCGACCCGCTGATTAAGAGTCAGCTGCTCTACCACTGAGCTACCGGTCCGACGCCTTAATCGTTCTTTCCGGCGCAGAACGCAACCCCTGAATGACAGTTTCATGCAAGGATTTTCACCGCTTGAAAAACCCCAGGGAAACAAGGGAAATCTCTTTGTTTCGCAAGATGTTCCCCCGCGCACCGAAGGTGCCGAAAAGGACCGTCCGGAGCTCGGCTTCGGGCGAATCAAGTGCCGCGGCGGCCCGCGGCCGGATCGGCTGCACAGCTCCGGCCTGCCGCTGCGCGCCGCCCCGCCGCTGCGACACCGTCGCCGCCGGTGCAGAAACTTCTGGCCCGCCCCGGCCGGCGCGCTTACCCTTCGCCCAGAGGATCAGGAGGGGAAAATGCTACGCTTCCTTTCATCCGAGCTCTGGCGGCTTCACAACACCGCCACCTGGTCGTGGAATGGCTGGATCGCCGCTTGGGCCACCGAGAAGTCGCTGCGGCAATGGACCGTGGCGCAGACGATCTCGGTCACGCTCGCCCTCGTGGTGCACATGAGCAGCGGCGAACGGGCGCTGATCATCGCGCTCGGGTTCCTGGTGCTGGCGGCAGAGCTGGCCAATACCGCGATTGAAACCATCGTGAACCGGATCAGCCCGGAACGCAGCGACATGGCGCGAAAGGCAAAGGACGTGGGCTCGGCAATGGTGATGTTCACCGCGATCTCGGTGGCGTCGGCCTGGCTCGTGGTGCTTGCCGCCTGAGCGCACATAAGGGACAGGGTGGGCAAGCGCAGCGGGGGTGCCCACGTGCCGCCCCGCGCCCCTATTCGAGGCCGGGCTTCCGGGTGCCGCCCGTTGACATCGGAACCGGCCAAAAATACAGAAACCGTGTATGTTTGCGGTCGCCGGGAACACCCCTTCCGGGAGCCCTCAATGCGGGCCCGCCGCGCCGTTCCGACGACGCCTCAGGATTCTCTTTTTCGGCCCGAGTTCCTTGATTCGAAACTGATTTCAGAAAGACATGCGATGATCTGCCAGTATATCAACCTCGACGAGGCGACGGCGCGGCGCGACTGGATGGAGACCTCCTTCGCCGCGATGGGGCTCAGCGCCAGCCGCATGCGCGCCGTGCGCATCGACGAGATCCCCGATCGCGACCCCGAGGTGAATATCGGCAACCTGATGCGGCGGCCCTGGATCGAGGCGGAAATCGCCTGCTTCCTGAGCCACCGGGAATGCTGGAAGCGCATCGCGGCGGGCGACGAACCGTTCGGCGCCGTCTTCGAAGACGACGTGCATTTCGCCCCGGGCGCTCCCGCCTTCCTGCGCGATGGGTCGTGGATCCCGCCCGGGGTCGAGCTGGTCAAGCTCGAAACGCTGCTGTCGAAGACGCTGCTCTCGAGACAGGCGCTTGCGGCGCAGGACCGGCTCTTGCGCCGGCTCGACGGGCTTCACCTCGGCGCGGCCGCCTATGTGCTGAGCCGCCCGGCAGCGCAACAGCTGCTTGCACGCTCGCGGCAGCTCGATGTTCCGGTCGATCACCTGATCTTCAATCCCGCGCAATATGGTCTGCGCTTCGCGCCCTGGCAGCTCTGCCCGGCGATCTGCATCCAGGACGACCGGCTGACCCCGGATGCCACCCGGCTCGGCTCGCAGATCAGCGAGACCTATCGTGGCCTGACGCCTAGCCCAAAGCCGAAAAGCCTGCTTGGCAAGCTTCACCGCGAGCTGACGCGCCCCCTGAAACAGGCGGCGCGCCTTTTGCAAGACCCCGCGCGCCTCGTGCAGAGACCGCGCCAGATCGTCCCTTTCCGCTGACCGCACGGGGGGCGGCGCCTCCCGGGTGGCCTCAGTGCGGCCGCGTCAGCGTGGCGCAGGCCCGGGTGATGCGTGCGAGCGCCTCGTGCAGCTCGGCCTCGGAGGTGGCGTAGGAGATCCGGAAATAGGGCGAAAGGCCGAAGGCCGCCCCCGGCACCATCGCCACGTCGGCCTCCTCGAGCAGCCAGGCGCAGAAGGCGCGATCGCAGTCGATGACCCGGCCCGAGGGCGTCACCGCCCCGATCAGCCCGGCACAGGAGGCGAAGGTGTAGAACGCCCCCTCGGGCACCCGGCACTCGATCCCCGCGATCGCGTTCAGCCCTGCGACGACCAGATCGCGGCGGCGCCGGAAGCTCTCGGCACGCTCGGCCAGAAGCTCCTGCGGCCCGGTCAGCGCCGCCAGTGCCGCCGCCTGGCTGATCGAGCTCGGACAGGAGGTCGACTGACTCTGCACCACCGCCATCGCCCGGATCAGCGCCTCGGGCCCGCCGGCATAGCCGATCCGCCAGCCGGTCATCGCATAGGCCTTGGAGACGCCGTTCACCGTCAGGATCCGGTCCTTCAGCCGCGGTTCGAGCGCCGCGGGGGTGACGAAGCGGAAGCCATCATAGGTGATGTGCTCGTACATGTCGTCGACCAGCAGCCACAGCCGCGGATGGGCAAGCAGCACATCGAGGAGCGGGCGATAATCGGCCTCGGCATAGGCCGCGCCCGTCGGGTTTGAGGGTGAATTCAGGATCACCCAGCGGCTGCGCGGGGTGATCGCCGCGGCCAGATCCCCGGGGCTCAGCCGGAACCCCTGCGCACCGTCGCAGGGCACCGCCACCGGCACCCCGCCGGCGATCCGCACGATATCGAAATACGAGGTCCAGCACGGCGTCGGGAGGATCACCTCGTCGCCCGGGTTCAGGCTCGCCATCAGTGCGTTGAACAGGATCTGCTTCGCGCCCGCGGCGACGGTGATCGCGCCGACCGGATAGTCGACGCCGTTCTCGCGGCGGAACTTCTCGGCGATCGCCGCCTTCAGCTCGGGCGTGCCGTCGAGCGCGGTGTATTTCGTCCGCCCCTCGGCCATCGCCTGCGCGGCACCGGCCTTGACGTGCTCGGGCGTGTCGAAATCGGGCTCGCCCGCACCGAGGATGATCGTCGGCCGGCCCGCGCGCTTCATCGCCGCGGCCCGCGCCCCGATCTGCAGGATCTCGGACACGCCAAGCGTGGCGATCCGATCGGCCGGGACGAACCCGGCCGTTTCAGGCATGTGAACGGTCATTTCCGGCCTCAGTCGATGTCGAAGGTGACGCCCTGGGCAAGCGGCAGCTCGCGCGAGAAGTTGATCGTGTTCGTGGCCCGGCGCATGTAGCCCTTCCACGCATCCGACCCGCTTTCGCGGCCACCGCCGGTTTCCTTCTCGCCGCCGAAGGCGCCGCCGATCTCGGCGCCCGAGGTGCCGATGTTGACGTTGGCGATGCCGCAATCCGAGCCGCGCGCCGACAGGAAGGTCTCCATCTCGCGCAGGTCGAGGGTGAAGATCGACGAGCTGAGGCCGGCGCCGACGGCATTATGCGCCTCGAGCACCGCGTCGAAATCGCTGTATTTCATCACATAGAGGATCGGCGCGAAGGTTTCCTCGAGCACGGGGCCCGCCTGTTCGGGCATCTCGACCAGCGCCGGGTGCACGTAATAGGCCGCGTCCGAGCCGATCGCCTCGCGCGCGCCGCCATGCACCGTGCCGCCCGCCGCGCGCGCCGCCGCAAGCGCGGCCTGCATCGCGTCGAAGGCCTGCCTGTCGATCAGCGGGCCGACCAGGGCCTGGGTTTCGAGCGGGTTGCCGACGGTGACGCTCGCATAGGCCTTGATCAGCCGCGGCACCAGCGCGTCATAAACGCTTTCATGCACGAAGAGGCGGCGCATCGTGGTGCAGCGCTGGCCCGCCGTGCCCATGGCGCCGAAGGCCACCGCGCGCAGCGTCATGTCGAGATCGGCCGAGGGGCAGACGATGCCGGCGTTGTTGCCGCCGAGTTCGAGGATCGAGCGGCCGAAGCGCGCCGCCACCTTCGGCCCGACGATGCGGCCCATCCGGGTCGAGCCGGTGGCCGAGATCAGCGCCACGTCCGGGCTTTCGACCAGCACGTTGCCGACATCGCCCGCCCCGATCAGCACCTGGCTCAGGTTCTCGGGCGCCGCACCGAAACGGGCGAGCGCACGGGCGAGGATCGCCTCGCAGGCAAGCGCGGTGAGCGGGGTCTTTTCCGACGGTTTCCAGATCACCGCATCGCCGCACACGAAGGCCAGCGCGCTGTTCCAGGCCCAGACCGCGACCGGGAAGTTGAAGGCGGTGATGACGCCGACGACGCCAAGCGGATGCCAGGTCTCCATCATCCGGTGGCCGGGGCGTTCGGTGGCGATGGTCAGGCCGTAGAGCTGACGGCTGAGGCCCACGGCAAAATCGCAGATGTCGATCATCTCCTGAACTTCGCCCTGGCCCTCGGACGGGCTCTTGCCGGCTTCGATCGAAACGAGCTTGCCAAGCGCCACCTTGTCGGCGCGCAGTTCCTCGCCCAGCAGGCGGACAAGCTCGCCGCGCTTCGGCGCGGGCACCAGACGCCAGGCCTTGAAGGCCTCCTTCGCGCGGGCGACGGCGGCGGCGGCGGTCTCGGGCGTGTCCGGGGTCAGCGCGGCGATCTCTTCGCCGGTCACCGGCGAGAAGCTCGGCATCGTGCCGGCCGTGGTGCGCGCGGCATCAACGCCAAGGGCTTCGAGCAGGCTCCGGGTTTCGGGTGCAAGCGACATGAGAGGTCCTTCCTGTGGTCTTTTATTCGAGGAAATAGGTCAGGCAGACGAGCGCCGCGGCGGCCGCGAGCCCGTAAAGGGTGAAGGCGCGGTTCACGCCGAAGGTGACGCGGGCGGGCAGCAGGCCCAGAACCCGGCCGGTGATGATCGACATCGCCGAGATCGGCGAGGCGGAGATGGCGAGCGCCCAGGCGAAGCACAGCGCAAGGGCCAGGGCGAGCGGATGGGCGGCGCCCACGGGGCCCGAGCCGAAGAGCTGCGCCGCCAGCACCATCACGATCGAATGCGGGATCATCGCGGCACCGGCGAGCGGGATCAGCACGAGGCAGCCGAGGATGACGGCCAGCGCCGGCAGCGCGCCGCTCTCGATCAGCGCGCCGACGCCAAGCGCGTTCAGCGCGACCGAGACACCCGCGCCGATCACCGCCGCGGCGAGGAAGATCGTCGCCTCGTTCGCCATCGTGGCGGAGGCTTCTGAGAGGGCGTCGAGGGGGCGCTGCCCCCCTGCCCCGCGCGCCGCAGGCTCGAGGCGCGGCCAGAGGACGGCAAGGAGCGGCAGCACCAGACAGGCGGCGGTGAGAAAGCTGACATCCAGTGCCCGGTGCAGCCCGAGGGTGACGGCAATCAGCCCCGCCACCGCGGCAAGGATCGCGGCAAGCGCCCGGTCCCCGCCCGGCACCGCCTCGCGCTCGGGATCGGGGGCGCCCGCGCCACGATCGAGCAGCAGACCACCCGCCGAGACCAGCATCGCCGCGCCGAAGCTGAGCGCGAGGAAGAGCACCGGATCGAGGCCCGGGATCGCCGAGGTGACGATGGCAAAGCCGACGCCGATCGGGTTCCACACCGTCATCATCAGCGTGCCGCGCAGCGCGGCCAGCGCCACCGGCGCCGGGTCGATGCCGGGCTTGCCCTCGGCCTTGGCACGGGCGGCATGGTCGGCGGCGATGTCCGACATCATGCCGATGGTGCCGATGTTGAACAGCACCGACAGGAACTGCGCGCCGAAGGTCATCGCAAGGGCGCGCAGCCGCGCCGGATAGGCGAAAAGCCGCGCCGCCGCGGCGCCGATCACCTTCGAGGCGCGCACCGGCGCCCGGATCAGGCCAAGCGTGGTCAGGAAGGCCGAGAAGGCGGTGCCCTGAAACAGCGCGCGGTGCATCGCCGGCAGCGCCTCGGGCGCAAGGATCGCGACGAGCGCCGCCACCACCAGCGCACCGAGCGCGAAGCGGCGCGCGATGCGCTGCACCTGCGGCAACCGGATCAGCGCGAGCATCACCGCGGCCGCGGCCGCCAGCCAGTCGAGAAAACCAAGGCCGGGCAGGAACCGCCCGCCCACCTGCCCCGCGACAAGCGCGCCGATCATCACCACGGCGAGCCCGCCGGCGATCCGGTGCAGCGGCAGCGCCCCGGTCCGGGGCCAGATCCGCGGCACGCCGATCACCCGTTCCTCCGCACCCGGAGGGGGCGTGCGGCGCCGGCCATGCCGGGGAGCGAGAGCGGAAGGAGGGGAGACGTCATTCTGTATGTGCCGCGTCAGGTGGATGCCTGAAGCGGAATACGCCTTTTCCGCCGGCCCTGCATAATGACGAATCCGGCGGAGTTGATGCGCCCGGGGAATGAGGGCCGGGAATGAGGGGCTGAGCGCTTCGCGTGCCGGGCCCGCCCGCGCGGCAGGCCCGGCCGAAGGTCAGAAGCCCGCGCGCAGGGCGCGCAGCCCGGTGCCCAGCACGCCGACATCGGTGCCGACGGCCAGGAAGGCGACGCCCTGCTCGGCATAGCGCCGGGCCACCGCCGGATCGGTCGACAGGATCCCCGCCGCCCGGCCCGCGGCGCGGATGCGCGCGATCGCGTCGCGGATCGCATCCTGCACCTCGGGCGCGGCGCTGTTCGTGCCGTGCCCCATGTCGGCGGTCAGATCGGCCGGACCGATGAAGACGCCGTCCACCCCCTCGACCGTCAGGATCTCGTCGAGCGCGGCAAGGCCCTTGCGGTTCTCGACCTGCACCAGCAGGCAGACCTCGTCATTCGCGGTGGCAAGGTAATCGCCGATCGCGCCATAGCCGGTGGCGCGGCCGAGCATCGCGCCGACGCCGCGCACGCCCGCGGGCGGATAGAGCATCGAGCGCACCGCCTCGCGCGCCTGTTCGGCGCTTTCGACCATCGGCACCAGAATCGTCTGCGCCCCGATGTCGAGCATCTGCTTGATCCGCGCGCGGTCGTCGTCGCGCACCCGCACCACCGGATGGGTGCGCTCGGCCACCGCGCGCAGCTGGTCCATCACGTCGCGCAACCCGTTCGGCCCGTGTTCGCCGTCGATCACCATCCAGTCGAAGCCGCAATGCGCGGCAAGCTCGGCCACCGAGGCATCGGCCAGCGAGACCCACAGGCCGATCTGCGTCTCGCCGGTCTTCAGCCGGGCCTTGAAGGGGTTGTGCGGTGCGGGCATCGGAAATCCTCGTCTGGGTCGTTGCGGCGCCACCCTAGCGCGGGATCGGCCGGAACCGAAGCCCCCCTCAGTCCTGCCGGCAGATCGCGAAGAGCGCGCCGCGCGAGGTGATGCCGAGCTTGTCATAGGCACGCTTGCGATAGGTGGCGACGGTGGCGGGCGACAGCGCCAGCTCGGCCGCGATCGTCTCGGCCTTCTTGCCGGCCAGCACCCCCAGACAGACCTCGCGCTCGCGCTCGCTCAGCGCGGCAAGGGCCGGCGGCAGGGCCGAAGGCGCGCGCGCCTCGGCATCGAGCAGCACAAGCCGGCCGACCAGTTCGGCAAGCTCCGCATCGAGCCGCCCGGCCTCGCCCTCGCCATGATAGAAGTTCACGAAGAGGCGCCGGGTCGCACCCGCAGCCAGCACGCTCAGCTTGCCCGCCAGCCCCGGCCGGGCGAACAGCGCCTCCCAGTAGTCGGGATCGACGCCCGCGCTCTCCGCCCCGAGCCCGCGCAGATGCAGCGATCCCGGGGCGAGCGACAGAAGCTCGGCCAGCAGCGGATCGCGGCGGAAGGCGCCGTCGAGGTAATGCGCCGCCATCGCCTCGCCGACATGACCGGCCGAATAGTTGCACGACAGCAGGCAGCGGGCGCGATCGGCACGGACGTCAAAGACCATCACCTGTCGCGCCCCGGTGCGCTGCGCGAGATCGAGCAGATGCGTTGCACAACCCGCCTCGCCAAGGTTCGCAAGACAGGCCCCGATCAGACCGTAGACACCGCTCATCCGTCCTCTCCTGTCCCCTGCTTTGAAGGACATACCCGCCCGCCCCCGCGCGGTAAACAGGGGCGGGAGACAGTTTCAGGGAGGACGGCATGAGACCCGCAGGCCGCGCGGACACCGCATCGCTTTATTTCACCTATCCGCAATTCGAAGCGCCCAAGGGCGCGGCGCGCGCCGGGCTTGCGCGCGACGTCGCCGTCGCCATCGTCGGCGCCGGCCCCGTCGGCATGGTCGCGGCGCTGACGCTCGCCCAACAGGGCATCGCCTCGGTGCTGATCGAGGCGAAGGACAGCTTCAACGACGGAAGCCGGGCGATCTGCATCGCGCGGCAAAGCTATGCCATCCTCGACTGCCTCGGCGTGGTCGCGCCCTTCCTCGAGAAGTCGCTCGGCTGGACCACGGGGCGCAGCTTCTACCGCGGCCAGCAGATCCTCGAGTTCCACATGCCCGACGGGCCCGAGGAAAAGTTCCGCCCGATGTACAACCTCGAACAGCAGTTCATCGAGGCCTATCTGTGGCAGGCAATCGAGGCCACCCCGCTGATCGAGACGCGCTGGCGAAGCCGGCTCGAGGGGATCGAGATCGGCGACAGTGGCGCGCGGCTGACCGTCGCCGACCCCGAGGGAAGCTACAGCTTCCACGCTGACTGGGTTCTGGCCGCCGACGGCGCGCGCAGCGCCGTGCGCTCGCAGCTTGGCCTGCGCCTGCAGGGGCGGAATTTCGAGGGCCGCTATGTCATCGCCGACGTGCAGATGGATCACGACTATCCGACGATCCGCCGCGCGCTGTTCGCCCCGGCCTGCCGGCCCGGCGCGACGGTGCTCATTCACCGACAGCCCGACAACATCTGGCGCATCGACTATCAGCTTGGCGATGACGAGGACCCGGCCGAGGCGGTGCGCGAGGAGGTCGTGCGCGACAGCGTCGCCGCGGTGCTGGCCGAGATCGGCCACACGGGCCCGTGGGAGCTTGAATGGTGGTCGATCTACTCGGCCAACACGCTGGCGCTTGACGACTACCGCAAGGGCCCGGTGATCTTCATCGGCGACAGCGCCCATATCGTGCCGATCTTCGGCGTGCGCGGGCTGAACAACGGCATCGCCGACGCCCATAACATCGGCTGGAAGCTCGGCCATGTGCTGACCGGCAAGGCCGGGGCGGCGCTGATTGACAGCTACACCCCCGAGCGGCGCGGCGCGACGCTTGATGTCTTTGCCAATGCCTCGAAAAGCGCGCGCTTCATGACGCCGCCCACCCGCGGCTGGCAGATCCTGCGCGATGCGGCGCTTGGCCTCGCCCTCACCCACCCCTTCGCGGGCGAACTTGCCAATCCGCGGCAGATGACGCCCTTCACCTATGCCGAAAGCCCGGCCGTGCTGCCCGACGATGCGGGCTTTGCCGCGGGCCCCGCGCCCGGGGCGGCGATGATCGAGGCGCGGGTGGGGGCCGGGTTCCTGTCGGACCGGCTGGCCCGCGGCGGCTTCACGCTGGTCTGCTTCGACCCCACCCTTGCCCGCGCGGTCGAGGCCCTGCCCGGCACCCCCGCCGTTGCCTGCCTGCCCTGGCCCTCCGCCGCGGCCGACCGGCTTGGCGCCGGGCACGGGGCTGCCTATCTCGTGCGGCCCGACCTGCATGTCGGTGCGCGCTGGCAGGCGGCCACCGCCGAGGCCGTGCGCACCGCGCTCGACAACCTGTGCTTCCGGGAGGTGTGAGATGACCCCGCACGAGATCGAACAGGTCTACGAGGCGCTGGCCGAGGGGATCGACCGCGCCGCGCCCGAGGCGCCCGAGCTCTACCTCGCCCGCGCCTGCCTGCTGCTGGCGCGCGCGCTGCCCTCGGCCGAGGCAGCGCTGGCCGCGATCGCCGCGGCGGGCATGACGAGCACGGCGGACTGAGCCGCCCCCGGACGGGGACGAACCGGCGCGCTGCACCGCAGCGCCCCGTTGCCGCCCGCCCGGGGGCCAGCTATGCTTGCTCGATGGCGCGGCACGCGGGCCGGGCAGCGGAGGAATGATGACCCCGATCGAAGAGATTGCCGAGGCGGCCGGTGTCGCCCGGATCTGGCACGACATCTTCGGATCGGAGCAGGTGATCCCGGAGGCGCGGCTGGCGCCGGTCCTTGCGGCGCTCGGCTATCCGGTCGGCTCGGCAGCCGAGATTGCGCGAAGCCGCGACCGGCTGGCCAGCGAGGCGGCGACGCCGCCCGCGATGATCATCACCGAGACCGGGATCGAGACCGCGCTCCCCGCGACGCTGCCGCAGGGCGTCGGGGCGCTGCTGGTGGCCGAGGACGGCACCAGCCGGCCGATTGCCTTGACGAACGGCCGGCTCGCCGCGGTGACCGAGCCCGGCTATTACCGGCTGGTTCTCGGCAAGACCGAGCTGACGCTCGCCGTCGCGCCGCCCACCTGCCACGGCATCGACGCCCTCGGCGACCGTCACTTCTGGGGCCCGGCGGTGCAGATCCCGGCCTTGCGCGGCGCCACCCCCACCCCCTTCGGCACCTTCAGCGAGCTGGCGGAGGCGGCGCACCTGTTTGCGGCGCGCAGGGCCGATGCAATGATGATCAACCCGGTGCATGCGCTCTTTCCCGGCCACGGCGCGGGCTACAGCCCCTATTCGCCGTCGAGCCGGCTGTTCCTGAACACCGCGATGGCGGACCCGGCCCTTCTGGGCCTGCCGCCGCTGCCCGCTGCCCCGGGTGGTGCGTTGATCGACTGGGCCGGCGCCCTGCCCGCGCGCCACGCTGCGCTGCGGGCGAGTTTCGCCACGCTCGATGCCGAAACTCGCGCCCGCATCGCCGCCGACAGCGCCGCCGAAGGGCCCGGCCTGCGCCGCCATGCGATCTTCGACGCGCTCGACAGCCGGTTCCGCCCGATCGGTGCGGATGGCTGGCGCGCCTGGCCCGCGGCCTTCCACGACCCAGACGGGGTGGCGGTGGCCGATTTTGCCCGCGAAGAAGCCGAGGAGGTCGAGTTCCACCTCTTCACCCAATGGCTTGCCCGCGAGGGGCTGGCGGCGGCCCAGGCCGCAGCGCGCAAGGGCGGCATGGCGATCGGGCTCATTGCCGACCTCGCCGTCGGGGTGCATGGCGCGGGCAGCGACAGCTGGTCGCTGCGCGGCCAGATGCTCGACGGGCTGACGATCGGCGCTCCGCCCGACCCGCTCGGACCGCAGGGGCAGAACTGGCTGCTGAGCAGCTTCTCGCCGCGAGGCCTGCGCGAGAGCGGCTATGCCCCCTTCATCGCGATGCTGCGCGCGACACTCGCCCGCGCCGGCGGGCTGCGCATCGATCATGCCTTTGGCCTCGCCCGGCTCTGGGTCGTGCCCGCCGGGCAAGGCTCTCCCGAGGGCGCCTATCTGCGCTATCCGTTCGAGGACCTGCTGCGGCTGACCGCCCTTGAAAGCCACCGCGCGCAGGCGCTGATCGTGGCCGAGGATCTGGGCACCCGCCCCTTCGGCTTTACCGCGGCGATCGAGGCGAGGAAGATGCTGGGGATGCGGGTGCTGTGGTTCGAGCGCGCGGCCGATCAGGGCTTCATCGGGCCGCAGGATTACGCGCCGATGAGCCTGGCGAT
The DNA here is from genome assembly GCF_004022265.1 of Paenirhodobacter ferrireducens. Lineage (GTDB taxonomy): Bacteria > Pseudomonadota > Alphaproteobacteria > Rhodobacterales > Rhodobacteraceae > Rhodobacter > Rhodobacter ferrireducens. The sequence goes on along the minus strand of NZ_SAVB01000002.1, from coordinate 12,994 downwards.
GACCGGCACGCATGACACGGCGACGGTGGCGGGCTGGTGGACCGGGCGCGATCTCGACTGGGCCGAGCGGCTGCACCGCCTCGCTCCCGGAGAAAGCCGGGCCGCTGCCGACGCGCATCGCGCCTGGGACCGCGGCCGGCTCTGGGGAACGATCGGCGGCGGCGCGCCCTGCCCCGCGGTCGACGACCCGGCGCCGGTGGTTCGGGCTGCGCTGCGCCACCTGGGCCACACTGCCTCGCGACTGGCGCTTGCCCCGCTCGAGGATCTGCTGGCGCTGCGCGAGCAGCCGAACCTGCCCGGCACGCTTGACGAGCATCCGAACTGGCGCCGCCGCCTCGGGGCGCCGCTTGCCGATCTGCTCGACGACCCGGCCACCGCGGAACGGGTCGAGACCCTCGCCGCGGCCCGCACCGAGGCCTTCCCGGGGCATTGAGCCTCAGCCGGCGACGACCGCCTCGGCCAGAACCTCGGCCAGCACCGAGGCCGCAAGCGTGCGCGCGTCGCGGGTCGAGGGGATCACCCCGATCGGGCCGCGCAGCCGGGCGAGATCGGCCTCGGCCACACCCGCCGCGCGCAGCCGGGCAAGCCGGTTCTCCGCCGTGCGCCGGCTGCCCTGCGCGCCGACATAGAAGGCGCGGCTCGCCAGCAGGTGGCACAAGATCGCGGGCTCCCAGTCGTGATCGTGGAAGAACAGCACCCCGGCGGTGAAGGCATCGAGCGCGACCTGTTCGACGGCCGAGGGCTGCGGCAGGTGCACGACCGTGGCGCCCCGGCCCGCAAGCGGTGCGAGTGTCTCGCTGTCGGGCGAGGCAAGCACCGTCTCGTAGCCCGCCCCCGCGACCATGCGCGCGAAGGCCACGGCCTCGGGCCCCTTGCCGAAGACGGCAAAGCGCGGATCGGGCAGGACGCGCAGCACCAGCTCGGCGCCGGTGTCGGGGGCGACGCTCAGCCCGGCACCGGACACGGCCAGCGAAAAGGGTTCGCGCGAGGCCAGCCGTGCCCGCAGGTCGGCCAGCACATCGGCCGAGGGCGCCGGCAGCACGAGGATGTCGAGCCCGCCGCCGCAGGGCAATGTCAGGTCGATGAAGGGCGAGCCCGCGCCATAGCGCAGCCGCCGCAGGCCGCCCGCGCGCGCCACAGCTTTCGCATGTTCGGCGATGTCGGCATCGATGCAGCCCGAGGACAGCGTGCCGGCCACCGCGCCGTCGCGGCCGAGCACCATCGTCGCCCCCACCGGGCGATAGGACGCCCCCTCGGTGCGCAGGATCAGCGCGAGCGCGGCCGGCCGCCCGGCGGACACCGCGAGCGGCAGGTCGCTTGCCCGGATCGTGGCCCGCGCCGCAGGCGCCCCCGTCCCGGCTCCCGGCATCGCGGCGGCGGCCCGCCGCAGGTCCTGTTGCTGCATGGTCATTTCCCCGTCTGGGCATCCCGATCCGGCACAGATGGGCGGGGCGCCCGCCTGCGACCATAGGACACGGTGTGACGCCCCGTCCAGCCTGTCTCGGGATTGAGACAGTCCCCTGCACAAAGCCCGACAGGCGCAAGATTTTTCTCCTCCGCATTGGTTGACGCGGGGGGGCGTTGCGCTATTTCGTCGCAGGTTATCTGGGTCTCTTTCCCGGATTCTCCCGACAAAGACCAAGGATTGATGCCCTGATGCTTAAATCCACGCTCTCCATTCTGGCAGGTGCCGGCGTTCTCGCCCTCGCCGGCTTCGGAATCTATGCGTATCACTCGCCCTATGCCGTCGAGCCACCCTCGGCCCGCCCGGCCTTCGACCCGGCCCAGGTGGAACAGGGGCGCATCCTCGCCGCCGCGGGCTATTGCGCCACCTGCCACACCGCAGCGGGCGGCGCGCCCTATGCCGGCAACTTCCCGGTGACCACCGACTTCGGCACCATCTACGCCTCGAATATCACGCCCGACCCGGAGACGGGGATTGGCAATTGGTCGAAGGCCGCATTCCGGCGCGCCATGCACGAGGGCGTCGACCGCGAGGGCCGCCACCTGTTCCCGGCCTTCCCCTTCGACCATTTCACCAAGATGACCGATGCCGATGTCGATGCGGTCTATGCCTATCTGATGACCGAGGTCGCCCCGGTGAAGGAAGCGACGCAGGCGCCGACCATCCCCTTCCCGCTGAACCAGCGGATCCTGCAGGCGGGCTGGAAGCTGCTCTTCGTCGATTTCGGCCGCTACGCCGACGATCCGTCGAAATCGGCCGAATGGAACCGCGGCGCCTATCTGGTCGAGGGCGTCACCCATTGCGGTGCCTGCCACACGCCGCGCAACAAGGTCGGCGCCGAGGAGAAGAGCGCGCGCTTTGCCGGCGCGACGATCGACGCCTGGAGCGCGCCGGCACTGACCGCGGCGAACCCCTCGGCGGTGCCGTGGACGGCCGCGGACTTCACCCGCTACCTCTCGACCGGCGCGGGCACCTATCACGGCATCGCCGCGGGCCCGATGGCGCCGGTGGTGCATGCCGGGCTGCGCGAGCTGCCGGAAAGCGACCTGACGGCGATCGGCGTCTATCTGGGCAACGTCGTGGGCGCGCCCGAGGCGGACCCGGCCGCGAGCCCCGCCGTGCAGGCAAGCCTGGCCGCCGGCCGCCCCGATCCCGCCTGGCGCGCCGATGAGGGCGAACGGCTTTACGCCACCGCCTGCGCCGCCTGCCACTACAACGCCGAAAGCATCGTCGCCGAACGGCCCGAGCTGGGCATCAACTCCTCCACTCGGCTCGACGATCCGTCGAACCTGATCCATGTGATCCTCGACGGGGTGTCCTCGGCCGAGGGCACGCCCGGGGTGGTGATGCCCGCCTTCCGCGACGCGCTTTCCGATCAGCAGATCGCCGCGATCGCCGCCTACCTGCGCGACAAACGCGCCGACCTCGCCCCCTGGACCGACCTCGAGACGCGCGTGGCGCAGATCCGGGCGCACCAGGGGACGCATTGACGAGGACAGATGAGATGATCGAATTCAGCATCAACGGACGCGCCGTCAGCGTCGACGTCGATCCCGATACCCCGCTGCTGTGGGTGATCCGCGACGAGGTCGGGCTGACCGGCACCAAATTCGGCTGCGGCATCGGCATGTGCGGTGCCTGCACCGTCCATGTCGGCGGGCGCGCGACGCGCTCGTGCATCACCCCGGTCTCGGACGTGGCCGGGGCCGAGATCACCACGATCGAGGGGCTCGACCCGGCGGGCGAGCACCCGCTGCAGCAGGCCTGGCGCGAGCTGAAGGTGCCGCAATGCGGCTACTGCCAGTCGGGCCAGATCATGCAGGCCGCGGCCTTCCTCAAGGACATCCCGAACCCGACGGATGCCGACATCGACGCGGTGATGACCGGCAACCTGTGCCGCTGCATGACCTACAACCGGATCCGCGAGGCGGTGCGCGAAGCCGCGGCCGCAATGCGAGGGGAGAAGACCAATGGCTGACACCTTGCATTTCCCACCCCACAAGCGCGCCCTGCCCGACCTGAGCCGGCGCGGCTTCCTGGTGTCGCTCTGCGCCGTGGGCGCCGTTTTCGGCTTCCCGAAACCGGGCGCCGCGGCGATGGACCCGGCAGCGCCGGACGGCTTGCCGGTCGCGGCCGTGGGCGCGACCTACGAGCCGGCGATCTGGTACTGGATCGACACCAAAGGCATCGTCAACGTCAACATCATCCGCGCCGAGATGGGCCAGCATGTGGGCACCGCCATCGCCCGGATCCTCGCCGACGAGCTCGGTGCGAACTGGGATGACGTGCGCATCACCCATGTCGACACCGACCCGAAATGGGGCCTGATGGTCACCGGCGGCAGCTGGTCGGTGTGGCAAAGCTGGCCGGTCTATCGCCAGGCGGGCGCCGCGGGCCGCGTGGCGCTGGCCGAGACCGCCGCATTGCTCTGGGGCGTTGACGCCTCCGAGGTCAGCGTGGCGAACGGCCTGGTCACCGCCGCCGGCAATTCCGCAAGCTTCGGCGAACTGGTCGCTGCGGGTATCACCCGCAGCTTCACCGAAGACGAGCTGAAGGCGCTGCCGCTCAAATCGGCGGACGAGCTGACGCTGGTCGGCAAGGAGGTCACCGCGCTCGACATCGCCAACAAGACCACCGGCGCGACGATCTACGGCATCGACGCACAAGCCGAGGGCATGGTGCACGCCGTGCCGCTGCTGCCGCCCACCCGCTATGGCTCGGTCATCACCGCGATCGACGACAGTGCGGCGAAATCGGTGAAGGGCTATCAGCAGACGCTGAAACTCGAGGATCCGTCCGAGACCGTGCAGGGCTGGGCGATGGTCATCGCCGACAGCCACTGGGCCGCGGTCAAGGCCGCGAAGGCCGTCAAGGTCAGCTGGACGCCGGGCCCGGCAGCCACCGTCGACGAGGCGCAAATCCAGGATTACGGCCGCAAGCTGATCGCGGATGAAAGCACCGGCGCGCTCCTCGACACCGGCGACAGCAATGTCGATCCGGTCTTTGCCAAGGCCGCCGATGTGTTCGAGGCGGAATACACCACCGCCTCGGTGCTGCACTTCCAGCTTGAGCCGCTGAACGCGCTCGCCTTCCGCAATGCCGCGGGCGTATGGGAGGTCCACACGGGCAACCAGTGGCAGTCGCTTGCCCTGCCCTGGCTGCAGACCGCGCTCGGCGTCGGCGACGGCGAGGTGGTGATGCGCAGCTACATGCTGGGCGGCGGCTTCGGGCGGCGACTGAACGGCGATTATGCCGTTCCGGTGGCGCTGGCCTCGAAGATGCTCGACGGCAAGCCGGTGAAGATGGTGATGTCGCGCGAGGCGGACGTTGCCTTCGACAGCCTGCGCGCGCCGTCGGTGCAGCATCTGAAGATGGCCTTCGACGCCGATAAGGCCGTGATCGCGATGGACAGCGCCGTCACCGCGGGCTGGCCGACGAAGGTGATGGTGCCCGGCTTCATGCCGAAGGGCACGAATGGTGAACCCTACGACCCCTTCGCCGCCGATGGCCTCGATCACTGGTATGACGTCGGCGCACAGCGCGCCCGCGCGATCTCGAACGATCTCGCGGAAAGCACCTTCCGGCCGGGCTGGCTGCGCTCGGTCTCGCCCGGCTGGATCAACTTCGCGGTCGAGAGCTTCATGGACGAGGCCGCGCGCCACATCGGCGCCGATCCGCTGCAGTTCCGGCTCGACCATTTCCGCGCCACCGGCCGCAACGCCGGCGAGGCGCCGAATGCGACCGGCGGCGCGACGCGGCAGGCGAATGTGCTGCGCCGGGTGGCGGAGCTGTCGGGCTATGGCAAGGGCGGGCTGCCCGACGACACCGCGGTGGGCATTGCCACCACCTATGGCCAGTCGCGCTCGATGCCGACCTGGGTCGGTGGTGCGGCGCAGGTGCATGTCGACCGCGCCTCGGGCCGGGTCGAGGTGCAGAAGATCTGGCTGGTGGTCGATTGCGGCACCGTGGTCGACCCGAACGGCGCGAAGGCGCAATGTGAGGGCGCGGCGCTGTGGGGCCTGTCGATGGCGCTCTTCGAGGGCACCGAGATCGCGGCCGGCCTGCCGCGCGAGCGCAACCTCGACAGCTACACGCCGCTGCGGATGATCGACACGCCAGAGGTGGTGGTCGAATTCGTCGAAAGCACCGAGGTGCCGACGGGGTTGGGCGAGCCCGGCACCACCGTCGTCGCCCCGGCGATCGCGAACGCGATCTTCGAGGCGGTCGGCGTGCGGATGCGACATCTGCCGATCACCCCCGCCGAGGTGCTTGCGGCGCTGGCCGGCTGAGACGGGACAGCGATGCAGGGGCGCGCCACCGCGGGCGCGCCCTTTTTCATGCCGCGCGCGCACAACCTGCGCGTGTGCGAAATCTGTTGCCAGAATGCCCATTTTCTGGCCTGATCGGAAAAAGTCCTTTTGTCCGAAAGGGCCTGCAGATGATTCATCCGTGCATTCTGTGCGGCGGGTCCGGCACGCGGCTGTGGCCTCTCTCCCGCAAGAGCTATCCCAAGCAGTTCGTCGCCGTCACCGGCGAGGAGACCCTGTTCCAGGCCACGGCACGGCGTCTGTCGGGGATCTGCGGCACAGAGCCGCTCGCGCCGCCGCTGATCCTGACCCATGCCGATTTCCGTTTCATCGCCAGCCAGCAGCTGGGCGAGGCCGGGATCGAAGCCGGCACCATCCTGCTCGAGCCCGAGAGCCACAACACCGCCCCCGCGGTGCTGGTCGCGGCATTGCAGCTGCAGGCCTGCGACCCCGAGGCGGTGCTGCTGGTCGCGCCCTCGGACCATCGCATCCCCGATGCCGCAGCCTTCCGCGCCGCCGTCGCACGCGGGCTGCCGGCGCTCGCCAAAGGCCGGATCGTCACCTTCGGCATCCGACCGATCCGGGCCGAGACCGGCTATGGCTGGCTTGAGCTGAACGCCGAGGCGGAGGGGACCGGCGACGGGCCGGCGCCGCTTGCCCGTTTCGTCGAAAAGCCCGCGCCCGAGGAAGCCGCGGCGATGCTGCGCAGCAACCGCTTCCTGTGGAATGCCGGGATCTTCCTGTTCCGCGCCGCCGACATGATCGCCGCCTTCGAGGCACATGCTCCGGCGCTGATCGCGCCGGTGCGCGCCGCCCTCGCCGGCGCCACGCTCGATCTCGATTTCCTGCGCCTCGCGGCCGCCCCCTGGAAGGCCACTGCCGCGATCTCGCTCGATTACGCGGTGATGGAGCCGGCGCGCAATCTCTCGGTCGTCCCCTATGCCGGCAGCTGGTCCGACCTTGGCACATGGGATGCGGTCTGGTCGGAATGCGCGCGCGACGCCTGCGGCACCGGCTGCCAGGGCACCGCCGATGCGATCGACTGCGAGAACAGCCTGCTGCGCTCGGACAGTGCCGAGGTGCGGCTCGTCGGCATCGGGCTGCGCGACGTGATGGCGATTGCCACCCGCGACGCGGTGCTGGTGGCGCATCGCTCGCGCACGCAGGAGGTCGGGGCGGCGGTGGCGCTGCTGCATGCGCAAGGCGCGCAGCAGGCGACGCAGCTGCACACCGACCACCGCCCTTGGGGCCGCTATGAATGCCTGTCGAAGGGAGATCGTTTTCAGGTCAAGCGCATCCACGTCCGCCCGGGTGGCATGCTGAGCCTGCAGTCGCACCACCACCGGGCCGAGCACTGGATCGTGGTCGAGGGCACGGCGAAGGTGACGATCGACGGCGAGACCCGGCTGCTGAGCGAGAACCAGTCGGTCTATGTGCCGCTCGGCGCGGTGCACCGGATGGAGAACCCGGGCAAGGTTCCCGTGGTGCTGATCGAGGTGCAGACCGGCGCCTATCTCGGCGAGGATGACATCATCCGCTACGAGGACCTTTATGCGCGCGAGGCGCAGCCAGAGCCGGAGCGGCTGCGCCGGCTCTAGCGCGGCGGCAGATCACACGCCGCTGTCGAAGGGCTCGAAAGCCTCGGGCCGGGCCCGGCGCCAGCGTTTCAGATAGCCGAAGCGGTCGTCGTCCTCGCGCAGCAGGAAGCCCTCGGGCATGTAGGGATAGACCTCGTCGCCGACCACCATGTTGCGGTCCTTCTCGCGCATCATCAGGTGATGCGGCAGGAAGCCGCCCGGATGGTCGAGCCCGGCGGCGCCGGTCATCTCGGCCAGCGCCTTCAGCGTGTTGCGGTGGAAATTCGCCACCCGCTGAGCCTTGTCGGGCACCACCAGCGCGCGCGAGCGCGCCTTGTCCTGCGTCGCCACCCCCACCGGGCAGCGGTTGGTGTGGCACGACTGCGCCTGGATGCAGCCGATTGAGAACATGAAGCCACGCGCCGAATTCGCCCAGTCGGCGCCAAGCGCCAGCGCCTTGGCGATGTCGAAGGCCGAGATCAGCTTGCCCGAGGCGCCGATCTTCACCCGCTCGCGCAGACCCGCGCCGCGCAGGGTGTTGTGCACGAAGGTCAGCCCCTCGACCAGCGGCATCCCCATGTGGTTCGAGAATTCAAGTGGCGCCGCGCCGGTGCCGCCCTCCTTGCCGTCGACGACAATGAAATCCGGGGTGATGCCGGTCTCGAGCATCGCCTTGACGATGCACATGAACTCGCGCCGGTGCCCGACGCAGAGCTTGAATCCCACGGGCTTGCCCTGCGACAGCTCGCGCAGCTGGCGGATGAAGGCCATCATCTCGAGCGGCGTCGAGAAGGCCGAATGCGAGGCGGGCGAGATGCAGTCGACCCCCATCGGCACATCGCGTGCCTCGGCGATCTCGGGGGTGATCTTCGCCGCCGGCAGCATGCCGCCATGGCCGGGCTTGGCGCCCTGGCTCAGCTTGATCTCGATCATCTTCACCTGCGGGTCGGTGGCCAGTTTGGCAAACTTCTCCGGGTTGAAGGAACCGTCGTGGTTGCGGCAGCCGAAATAGCCCGAGCCGAGTTCGTAGATCAGATCGCCGCCACCCGCGCGGTGATAGCGCGAGATCCCGCCCTCGCCGGTGTCATGGGCAAAGCCGCCCGCCTTCGCGCCGCGGTTCAGCGCCTCGATCGCGTTCGAGGAGAGCGCGCCGAAGCTCATCGCCGAGATGTTGTAGATCGAGGCGGAATAGGGCTGCGAGCAGTCCGGCCCGCCGATCGTCACCCGGAAGTCGGTATCGGCGATGTGGCGCGGCCGGATCGAATGGGTCAGCCACTGATAGCCCGAACCATAGACCTGCATCTTGGTGCCGAAGGGGCGCGCATCCTCGACGTTCTTCGCGCGCTGGTAGACGATCGAGCGTTCCTCGCGCGAGAAGGGTTCCTCGTCGGAATCGCTCTCGATCAGATATTGCCGGATCTCGGGGCGGATCTCCTCGAACAGGAAGCGCAGGTGCCCGATCACCGGGTAGTTGCGCAGGATCGAGTGTTTCGTCTGGATGATGTCGCGCACGCCCATCACCGCGAGCGCCCCGAACACCAGCACGCCAAGCCAGAACCAGGCGGAATGCGCCAGTCCGAAAAGGCTTGCGATGCACAGGATGACGCACAGCGCCAGCGGCAGGTAGCGCTTATAGAGCTTGCCCATGGGATCTCCTCACTTCCCGGCGGGCGGGCGGCCCGACGCGGATTCGTCCTCCGGCCGGACTTTGGCCCGCCTCGGCGTCGGTGTCGAGGCGCGCGATGGCCAGCGCGGGGCCGAAACCGCCATTGCGGCACCCCCGACTTGCCAGGACGGCAGGCGCGCTCAGGTCGCCTCGTGGTGGCGGCGGAAGCGCAGCGAGGAGAAGAAGGCCAGCCCGATCAGCACCGCCCCAAGCAGGCCAGTGACGACCTCGGGCACATGCATCATCGTCTGCAGGAACATGATGAGGCTGAGGATCAGGATCGACCAGAAGGCGCCGTGTTCGAGATAGCGGAACTCGGCAAGGGTGTTCTTCTCGACCAGCATGATCGTCATCGAGCGCACGTAAAGCGCGCCGATGCCGAGGCCGATCGCGATCAGGAACAGATTCTGAGTCAGCGCGAAGGCGCCGATCACCCCATCGAAGCTGAACGAGGCGTCGAGCACCTCGAGATAGAGGAAGGCGCCAAGGCCCGCCCGCGCCGTCTCGGCGGCGAGCGAGGCGCGGTCGAGCACCTGGCCCAGCACCTCGACGGCGAGGAAGGTCAGAAGCCCCGCCACCGCGGCGAACAGGAAATTGCCCTCGGTGCGCGGCGGCAGCAGCCAGACGAAGAGCAGCACCACCGCCAGCACGAAGCCGATCTCGAGCCCGCGGATCGAGGCGCAGGCACGCAGCCGTCGCTCGAGCGCGGCGATCCAGTCGATCTCCTTGCCCTCGTCGATGAAATAGGTCAGCGCCACCATCATCAGGAAGGCCCCGCCGAAGGCCGCGATCGAGACATGGGCCGAGCCGACGATGCGGGCGTATTCGGCAGGCCGGGTGGCAGCGAGATCCAGCGCCTCGAACGGGCCGATGCCGGCGGCGATCACCACGATCAGCAGCGGGAAGAGGATGCGCATGCCGAAGACGGCGATGACGATGCCCCAGGTCAGGAAGCGGTGCTGCCAGACCGGGCTCATGTCCTTCAGCCGGTTGGCGTTGACGATCGCGTTGTCGAAGGAGAGCGAGACCTCGAGCACCGCCAGCACCGCGGCGATCAGCAGGAACGAAAACGCGCCCGCCGCGCTGTGCGAATAGCCCCAGCCCAGCCAGAAGGCGAGCGCGAGCCCCACCGCCGTCAGTGCAAAGGCCCAACGGAAGTAATGATACATGTCGCGCATGATGGCTTGCCTCGCAGTCCTGCTGCGCAGGAGATAAGAGTGCACCCCCCCGGCTGCAAGGCTGGCAGCGCAACGGCGCGCCGGCGTGCCCTTGCCGCAACAGCCGCCCGGCCCGCTCAGTGCACCCCGGCGCGGGCGAGCCAGCCCTCGATCCGGCTGCGGTTGCAGCCGAAATCGAAGGGCCCGAAAACGAGATGACCGCGCACATGCACGCGGTCACCCTCGATCCAGAGATTGGAGATGTCGGGCAGGCCCCAGAGCGCCGAGCGGGTGACGACGGTGACGAGCCCCTCCTCGACGCTGCCCTCGATCAGCGCAGTGCGCGGCGTCGCCTCGACCACGGCCACCAGCGCGGCAAGTGTCGCCTTCGGCTCGGTCACCTGGCGCACCGCCTCGAAGCCGCTCGCAACCGGCCAGTCGCCCACCCCATGCGCCGAATCCATCCGGTGATAGAGATCGGCCGGCAGCGGCGCGAGGCGCACCCAGGCCCCGAAGGCAAGCACGGCCAGAAGCAACAGTGCGGCGGCAAGGCGCAGGATCATGCGCGCCCCCGCCGGGTCCAGCCGTAAAGGGCGATCAGCTCCATCGTCACATGGGCGCCGGCGATCGCAGTAGCGCCGGTGGTGTCATAGGGCGGCGAGACCTCAACCACGTCGCCGCCGACCAGATTGATGCCGGCGAGCCCGCGCAGGATCGCCGCCGCCTGCCACGAGGCCAGCCCCCCCCAGACCGGGGTGCCGGTGCCGGGCGCAAAGGCCGGATCGAGGCAGTCGATGTCGAAGGTGATGTAGCACGGCCGATCGCCCACCACCGCCTTGATCCGCGCCACGGTCTCGGCCACGCCCGCCTGATGCACGAAGGGCGCATCCAGAATGGTGACGCCGCAGGTGTCGGGGTTGTCGGTGCGGATGCCGACCGAGACCGTGGTCTCGGGCGCCACCACGCCGGTCTTCAGCGCCTTGTAGAGGAAGGTGCCGTGGTCGATCCGGCTCATGTCGTCATCGGCCCAGGTGTCGGAATGGGCGTCGAACTGGATCAGCGCCACGGGGCCGAATTTCGCGGCATAGGCGCGCAGGATCGGCAGCGTGATGAAGTGATCGCCGCCGAGCGTGATGCTGCCCGCGCCGGCGGCGAGGATGCCCGCGACATGCGCCTCGACCCGGCCCGGGAAGGAGGGCGTGTGGGCATAGTCGAAGGCCAGATCACCATAATCGACGACCGCCATCTCGGAGAGCGGATCATAGCCCCAGCCGAAGGGCGCGTCGGGCGCCTGCAGCGCCGAGGCCTCGCGGATCGCGCGCGGGCCGAAGCGGGTGCCGGGCCGGTTCGTCACCGCCTGGTCGAAGGGCACGCCGGTGATTGCCAGATCGACGTCGGTCAGATCCTTGGTATAGCGCCGGCGCAGGAAGCTGGTGGCACCGCCGAAGGTATTCTCGAAGGCAAGCCCGCGCGCATCCGCACGGGTGAAAGCCATGTCGACCTGGGTCTTCGCGTCCTCGAGTGCCATCTGGTTCTCCTGTCTCGCGCCCTAGCTGAACCGACAGTGGCAAAAGGTCAAGCATGGGCGCGGCGGCAGGCGTGGGGGGGAGCCAAAGACGGTCCGGACGGAACGGCCCAATACCGCCCCGGAGTCTGCGAGATTGAATGTCCGTTTGCGTGCCGCCTCCGCTCGCGAGATAAGGGCATCGTCAGGTGCCCCCTTGGGGGAGAATCGGGAAGCCGGTGCAAATCCGGCGCGGGCCCGCCGCTGTATCGGGGATCGTTTGGCACAAGCCACTGGGGCAGCCCCCGGGAAGGCGCCATGACGAGATGATCCGGAGCCAGAAGACCGGCCTGATGTCATTGCGCCTCGGGGTGGAGCCCGCGGCGCCCTGAATTATCCGAGGCTCAAGATGCCCCTCACTATACCTGCCGAAGCTGCGGTTCCGCAGCCCGCCCGCCAGTTCGACGACCGCGAACGTCAGACGCTTTACGACATCATCGACGCCCGCCGCGACGTTCGGAACGAGTTCCGCCCCGATCCGGTCGATCCTGCCGCCCTCCGGCGCATTCTCGCAGCCGCGCATGCCGCGCCCTCGGTCGGCCTGATGCAGCCGTGGGACTTCCTCCTGATCCGCGACCCGGACCGGCGCGCCGAGGTCCATGCCGCCTTCCTCCGTGCGAACGCCGAGGCGGAAGAGATGTTCGACGGCGACCGCAGGGCGCTTTACCGGTCGCTGAAGCTCGAGGGGATCCTGACCGCGCCGCTGAACATCTGCGTGACCTGTGACCGGAGCCGAGGCGGGAAGGTGGTTCTGGGCCGGACCCACAATCGTGACATGGATCTCTATTCGACGGTCTGCGCCGTGCAGAACCTGTGGCTGGCCGCCCGCGCGGAAGGTGTGGGGATCGGCTGGGTTTCGATCTTCCGGCCGGAAGACCTGCGCGGCCTGCTTGGCATCCCGGACCACGTGGAAATCGTTGCCTATCTTTGCGCAGGCTATGTCGACGACCTTTACACGAAGCCAGAGCTTGAAGCCCGGGGCTGGCGCAAGAGGCTGGAGCTCGAGAGCGTGATCCATGAAAACGGCTGGCCCGCACTGTAGCTGCAAGCCGGCGGTGTCGCCGCCTTCCGCCGACATTCGCGCAACATCCGACAAGGTCCGCGGCCAGTCGGGGCTTAGGCTCCGGACCCTGAGCACCTCCCCGAAAATTGGACAGTGACGGAAGCTACGATCTGACGTCTGCTGGTCTCCAAGAACGAGGAGATCAGAACATGTCGAAACGCAGAAATCACGACGCGGGCTTCAAGGCTCGCGTGG
>NZ_SAVB01000032.1 GCF_004022265.1 Paenirhodobacter ferrireducens | reverse complement strand
TGCTCGCCGCAATCCCAGCCAGCGCATCGCCAGACCGATCCGGCGTCGCCGCCGCCATCACCGCCGCCAGCGTCGCAAAGCCAAACCGCTCTCCCCGTGCAACCGACTGATATCCCATCACCGCCTCACAGGTTGCGCAGATGCGTGGGCCACTCCGGATGGCCGGTGATCTGCCGGAACCGCATCAGCTTCCACACCCCATATTTATGGAAGTCGAAGTCGAGGCGCGAGACTTTCAGTTGCACCATCGACCACAGCGCCCATTTCACATCCGCCAGCGCCTTGTGCACGATGACGCGGGCGACGATGTCGCGCCGGACCTCGCCGAAATAGTCCTCGATCAGCTCGAGTTCCTGTTCCGGCGGAAAGAACATCTCGCCGAACCAGATGCCGAGATCATAGCAGCGATCGTTCATCGAGGCATATTCGTAGTCGATCAGCATCACCGAACCATCGGGGCCGATCATGAAATTGCCGGGCATCGGATCGTTGAAGGAGGGCACGAGATCGAGCCCCGACGCCTCGAGCGCCTGCCGCGCAAGACCGGCGTTGAACATCACCCAGGCCTCGTCGCGGTAATGCGGTGCGCCCAGCGCGGCCACCTGCGCGGCATGCTCGTCGATCATGTCGAAGACCGTCTTCGTCAGGTCCAGCGCCGGCATCGCGTGCATCCTGCGATAGGCCGCGATCGCCGCGCGCCGCTTCGCCGGATCGGCGAAGTCACTGTGTGTCGAGGGCCGTCGGTCGGGCAGGAAATCATTGATCTCGATGCCCCGGTGCGCGAGATCCTCATAGACCCGGGGCCCAAGCCCCGCTGCCGCCGCCTTGCGCGCGGCATCGAAGGCCGCAACGCGGTCGATGAACATCTCGGTGCCGTTGCCCGGCACCTTCACGAACCAGTCGCCGGTGCCATCGGTGGCGGTGACACGCCAGTTCTCGTTCGAGATCCCGCCCGAGACCGGGCCATAGACCATCCCCTGCCCACCGCGGAACAGCGGCGCCTCTAGGATGACGGCCTCGATCGTCTCTTCCATCGGCGTTGCCGCCGTGCCCAGAGATTTCATCATGCCTGCCCCCTGACAATGCGGATCTTTTCCTCGAACCCCGGATGGTTCAGCGCAAGGCGCAGCCGCATCAGCCGCCATTCGCCGTATTTCTGCCATTCGACGCCGCCGCGCGCCGAGCGATGCGCCTGCAGCCGCGACCACAGCCCGTGCAGCATGTCGTCGACGAAGGACCACAGCCGCGCGCGGGCGAAGGCCACCGCGTCGAAGTGGCCGAGATAGGCGACGAAGCCGGGGATCATGTCGGTCTCGAAATCGGTGAGCTCAGCCAGCAGCGCGCCGACCTCGTAGAGCGGATCCATCATCCCGGCCCGGTCGAAGTCGACAAGCTGCACCCCACCGGACCCGACGAGGAGGTTCGAGGCCGCGCCGTCGTTGCGGCAGGGCGCCAGCACTGCATCTTCCATCATCGGCTCGCACAGCGCGAGAACCGCGCGCAGCCAGCCGGTATCGGCAGGCAACGGCGCCCCGATCGCGGCGAAACCCGCAATCAGCCGGTCGATCTCGGCGAAGGGGTCGAAACGATGTGCAAGCGGGGCCGTCGCCTGCAGGGCCCGCAGCGCCGCCATCGCAGCCGCCACCACGGCCGGGTCCTGCAGCACCGCCTGATTGGCGGTGCGCCAGCCCGCGGCGGGCAGAAGTGCCGTCATCACGATCGCCCCGGCGCCGGCATCCGACCACAGGACCTCCGGCCCGACGCCGATCTCGCCTGCGGCCCGGGCGAGGCTCATCGCCGCCGGCAGATCGAAGCCCGCCCGCATCTCGGGGTGGATGACCTTGACGAAGACCGGCCCCGGGCGCGCATCGACGATGACCGAGGCGCTTTCGAGGGCCTTGTAGCTTGGTGAGGCGAGCGGCCCCGGACCGGGCGCGACCGGCGCCCCCCCGGGCAGGCCCGCGGCCCGGCAGGCGGCGGCCAGATCGTCGGAGGTGACGAGCGCCCCGGTCATGCGTTTGCCCCCACCGCCTTGTCGAGATCGCCCCCCGCCTGATCGACGCGCCGCACGATGTCGACGAAGACGTCACAGCCAGCCGCCAGATCCTCGGGCGAGGTGTATTCGTCGTTGCGGTGGATCACCCCGTTGACCGAGGGCACCGCGATGACGATCGCCGGCAGGATCGCGTTCACCGCGACCGCATCATGGCCGCCGACGGTGTCGAGCTCGATCCGCGGATAGCCGAAGGCATCCGCGGCCTGTTCGGTCAGCTTCACCAGCCGCGGATCGAACCGGCCCGCCGGGCGCTCGTCGATCGCCGCGATCTCGGCGCTGACCTGCGCCTGTGCCGCCAGCCCGGGAAGGGCCTTGCGCAGCTCGCCGAGCGACCAGTCGAGCATCGCCTGCTCGGGCGAGCGCAGCTCGGCGAAGAGGATCGCCTTGCCGGGCACGATGTTGGGCGAGTTCGGCGAGATGTCGACCCGCGCCACCGAGGTGTAAAGCGTGTCGGCCGCGGTCTCGGCCAGCTCGCGCACCTTGGCGATGATATAGGCCGCGCCAAGGACAGCGTCCTTGCGCTCTTCCATCGGGGTCGGGCCGGTGTGGTTCTGCTCGCCGGTGACCTCGATGCGGACCTTGTAGGCACCCCAATGGCGGGCATAGGGGGCGATGCGGGCGCCGGCCTGTTCCATCTTCGAATCCCCCTCGATGTGGATTTCCAGATAGAGGTCGGGCTTCGGCATCACGCCGGTGCCGTTGAACCCGGTGCGGACCAGCTCCTCGCCCACGCTCTTGCCGTCGCGGTCGCGCCGTTCGAGCGCCCAGTCGCGCTCGACCAGCCCCGCCCAGACCGAGGAGCCGAGCAGCGAGGGCTGGAACCGCGCCCCCTCCTCGTTCATCCAGTCGGCGACGACATAGTTGCATTTCGGCGCGATGCCCTGCGCCGCGGCGCTCGCGCGCCAGCTTTCGACAGCCGCTAGCGCCGCCATCACGCCATAGGCGCCGTCGAAGCGGCCGCCCTTCGGCTGGCTGTCGAGATGCGAGCCCAGCATGACCAGCGGCGCGTCCGGCCCGGCCAGGTCGATGCGGCCGAACAGGTTGCCGATGTCGTCGATCACCACGGTATAGCCGCGCGCCGTCAGTTCCGAGATGAACCAGTCGCGCGCCGCCTTGTGGGCATCGGTCAGCACCGGACGGTCGACCCCGCCATCCCCGGTCGAGCCGAATTCGGAGACCTTCTCCATCAGGGTTTGAAAAAGGCCCGCGTCGATCTGCGCGAGGTCAAGGGTGTCAGACATCGGATTGCTCCATCGGTTCATCGGAAGTCACGGAAGGGTCGGGCACGAGGAAACAGGCGGCAAGCGCCTGCCTCCCGCGGGTGCGCAGCGCCGGGTTCTCGGCACGGCAGCGGGTGGTGACGCTCGGGCAGCGCGAGGCGAAGGCGCAGCCCGGCGGCAGGTCGATCGGGCTGGGCGGTTCGCCGTCGAGCAGGCAGTCCTCGGGCCGGTAGCGGCGCGGTTCGAGCGTCGGCGCGGCGGACAGCAGCGCCCGGGTGTAGGGGTGACCCGGCTCGAAGAACAGCCGCTCGCTCGGGGCCACCTCGACGGTCTCGCCCAGATACATCACCGCGATGCGGGAACAGACCTGCCGCACCATCGTCATGTCATGCGAGATGAAGATATAGGTGAAGCCGTGCTGCGCCTGCAGCCGCTCGAACAGATCCAGCAACTTGCCCTGCTCGGTCTGGTCGAGCGCCGAGAGCGTCTCGTCCATGATCAGCAGCCGCGGTTCGAGGATCATCGCGCGGGCGACGTTGAGGCGCTGGCGCTGGCCCGCCGAAAGCCCGGTCGGCAGGCTTTCATAGATGTCGGCGGGAAGCCCCACCTCGCTCATCACCGCGCGGGCGCGTTCGCGCCGCTCGGCGGCGGTGCCGATGCGGTGGATCTTCAGCGGTTCCTCGAGGATCGCGCCGATCGCGCTTTGCGGCGGCAGCGAGCCATAGGGATCTTGCAGCACCAGCTGGAACTTGCGGCGCAGCTCGCGCAGGCGTGCCGGGCTGGCAGCGCCGACATTCTCGCCCTCGAACAGGATCGTGCCGCCATCGGGGCGTTCGAGCCCGGTCAGCAACCGCATCAGCGAGGACTTGCCGCAGCCGGATTCGCCCACGATGCCGAAATTGTCGCCGGGGAAGACGTCGAAGGTGACATCGCGCACCGCCTGCACCAGCGCCTTGCCGCTCTTGCCGCGGGTCTCGTAGGCCTTCGAGACACCGTTGACCGACATGATCGCGCGCTGGTCGCGCTTTTGCCGCTCGTCGCGCCCCTCGGGGCCGCCCTGCCACAGCGTCGGCAGCTCCGCGATCAGGGCGCGGGTATAGCCATGTCCGGGCCGGGTGACGAGCGCCGCGGGCGCCTGACGCTCCACCACCCGGCCCTGATGCAGCACCATCACCTCGTCCGAGGCATCGCAGGCCACCGGCAGCGAGGAGCAGATGAACAGGATCGCGGTCGAGAACTCGGCGTTGAGCTCGCGCATCAGCTTGAGGATCTGCGCCGCCACCGTGACATCGAGCGGCTGTGTGATGTTGTCGGCGATCAGCAGCGCCGGGTCCGAGATCAACGCATCGACGATCATCGCGCGTTGCATCATGCCGCCCGAATACTGGAACGGGTATTCGTGGAAGCGCCGCTCGGCCGCGGGGATGCGCACCGCCGACAGCAGCCGGATCGCCTTGTCCTTCGCCTCGGCGGGGGTGATCTCGGGGCGCACGGCGCGCAGCTTCTCGACCAGCTGGGCGCCCACCGTCATCGTCGGGTCGAGCGCGCCGGCCGGGTTGCCGCCGACATAGGCGATCTCGCGCCCGGCCAGACTGCGCGCATGGGCGGGATCGGCCAGCAGGTCGCGGCCGCGAAACAGCACCTCGCCCCCCGTTACCGTGAGCGGCGCCGACAGCCAGCTGGCGATGGTGCGGGCGAGCACCGTCTTGCCGGACCCGCTTTCGCCGATCACCGACAGGATCTGGCGCGGCGCCAGATCGAAGGAGATCCGGTCGAGGATCGGGCGCAGCGCGCCGCCCTCCCCCTCTGCCGCGACCGATAGATCGCGCACCGACAGCAACACCTCGTTCCGGACCATGTCGAGCGACATCTCACGCACCTCCGTAGATCGCGTTGCGGGCGCGTTCGAGCGCGGCGCCCATCAGGTTGATGCTGGTCAGCGTCAGCACCAGGAACACGCCGGGCATGGTGGCGATCCACCAGGCGTTCATCAGGTATTTCCGGCCGTCGGCGATGATGTTGCCGAAGGTGGGGGTGGGCGGCTGCACGCCGAGGCCGAGGAAACCGAGCACGCTTTCGAAGATCATCATCCGCGCGATGTCGAGCACTGCGACGAAGCACATCGGCGGCAGCACCAGCGGCAGGATCAGGGTGAACATGATCCTGAGGTCCGTGGCACCCAGCACCATCGCGCCGCGCACGTATTCCTTCTTGCGCTCGGCCATCACCGTCGAGCGCATGACCCGCGCATAGACCGGCCAGCCCGCGAGGCCGAGCACGACGATGATCGCCGGGATCGTCGGACGCGAGACGCCGAGAATGGTGATCGCGAGGATGATCATCGGGATCGACAGCTGTGCATCGGTGAGCCGCATCAGCACGGTGTCCACCCGACCGCCGTAATAGCCGGCAAACAGCCCGACCATCGCGCCGATCATCACCATCAGGACCGTGGTCGAGATGCCGATCAGCAGCGAATAGCGCAGCCCGACGAGCGCCCGCGCCAGCATGTCGCGGCCCAGCTGGTCGGTGCCGAGCGGATGCGCCCAGCTCCAGCCCTCGCCAAGGAAGAGCGGCGGCAGAAGCTTTTCGCGGATCGCCATCTTCAGCGGGTCGATGCCGCTCAGCCACGGGTAGAACAGCGTGGCCAGCAGCAGCACGGTGAAGACGACAAGGCCGATGCGGAATTCGACCGAGGAGAGCGCGAGATGCCAGATCCGGGCGGAGACGGTCTTTTCCCGGGCGGCGGCGCGGGGCGGGGTGATGTCGATGCTGCTCATCAGTAGTCGAGCCTCGGGTCGATGGTCGTCGCCAGCAGGTCGACGACGATGTTGATGAGGACGAAGGCCGCGGCGGTGACGACGGCGATGCCCTGAATCAGCGGAAAGTCGCGCTGCATCACGGCATTGATCGTCAACAGGCCAAGCCCGGGATAGTCGAAGATGAATTCGATCACGAGAAC
This sequence comes from Paenirhodobacter ferrireducens, assembly GCF_004022265.1. GTDB lineage: Bacteria > Pseudomonadota > Alphaproteobacteria > Rhodobacterales > Rhodobacteraceae > Rhodobacter > Rhodobacter ferrireducens. The sequence continues at coordinate 31,571 of NZ_SAVB01000032.1, read as the reverse complement.
GCCGCCCAGCAGCATCGAAAACTGCACGCCAAGCAGGTTCAGAAGCGGCACCGCCGAGTTTTTCATCGCGTGGCGGAAGATGATCTGGTTGCGGGTCAACCCGCGCACCCGGGCGATGTCGATGAAGTTCTGCCCCATCACCCCGGCCACCGAGACCGAGAGGTTGCGGATGATGAAGGGCGCGATCTCGAGCGCCAGCACGAAGGCCGGCAGGATCGTGTAGGCAAAGCCCTTGTAGCCGATCGCCGGCAGCAGGTTCAGCTTCACCGAGAGCAGCAGCGCCAGCACGATGCCCAGCCAGAAATTCGGCAGGCTGACCAGAACCGAGGACAGATACAGCGCCAGCCGGTCCGGCAACCGCCCCGGGTTGAGCCCGCCCCAGACCCCGATCGGCACCGCGATGATCAGCGCGAAGACCATCGCCAGCAGGGCAAGCTGGATCGTCTTCGGCGCGGTCTGCGCGATCAGGTCAAGCACCTTGGCGCGCTCGGAGCGGGTGCTGTCGTCGAAACTCGCGCCGCCGACCGCCGCGCCGTTCGCCGGGCGCACGAAGCTTTGCCCCAGATCGCCTTGCAGCACGCCACCGACATAGCGGCCGAACTGCTCGTAGATCGGGTCGCGCAGGCCCATCTCGGTCGCGATCTGCTCGATCAGCGCCTCGGGCGCCATGCCGCCCGCCATCAGCCGCACCGGATCGCCGGGGACGATGCGCAGCAAGGTGAAGATCAGCGCCGAGACCAGGAAGACGATGATCGCCCCCTGGAAGAGCCGGCGCACGAGGAAACGGAGAATGGGCATCGACTGCTCCGGGCTTCGTGGCTGTCGGGAAAACCGGGGCCGCCTGCGCGGCCCCGGCAGGGATCAACCGAGCGTGGTCTTCGAGGCGTCGCTCAGCCCGTCGGGGTAGATGAACAGATCCTGCACATCGGCGCGCATGCCGTGGATCAGCACCGAGGTGAACAGGCTCAGCGCCGGAACCTTGTCGGCGAGCATCGGCATCAGGTTCGTCTGCAGCGATGTCTTGCGCGCCTCGAGCGAGGGGGCGTTGCGCTCGGCATCGAGCGCGGCGTCGATCTCGGGGTCCTCGATGCCGCAGATCCGCTTCGAACTCGAATGGAAATGCGTGCGCAGCACCAGGTCGGGCTCGGGCGAGCCGGTCGACCAGCCGCAGTCGACCATGTGGCCCGGGCCGCCGCCGGGACGGTCATAGAGGCGCTCGTTCCAGGCCGCGACCTCCATCACGTTCAGCGTCACCGGGAAGCCCTGTTCCTGCAGCATCGCGGCGATCACCTCGCCATATTCCTTGGTCTTCGGATAGAAGCCGGTCGAGGTGATGTATTCGAGTTCCGGCAGGCCCTTGCCGCCCGGGAAGCCCGCCTCGGCCAGCAGGCGCTGGCATTCGTCGGGGTCGTATTTCGGATAGTTCGGCAGGTCGACATAGCCGAACTTGATCGGCGAGATGAAGTTCGACGAGGCATGTCCGGCCGAGCCCATCACTTCCATGATCATGTCGCGGTCGATCGCATGGGCCGCCGCCTTGCGCAGGCGCGGATCGTTGAATGGCGGTTTCGAGCAGCGGAACCACAGATATTTGTTCTCGACCGAGACGAGGCGCGAGAGCTTGATGCTCTTTTCCTTTTCCAGCGTCTCGACCTGTTCCGGTTCAAGCCGCTCGATGACGTCGGCCTGGCCGTTCATCAGCGACAGCATCCGCGTGGTGGCATCGCCGACGAAGGAGAAGGTGACGCCCGCGATCTTCGGCGCGCCCTTGAAATAGCCCGGGAAGGCCTCCATCACCGTATCGTTGCCGCGCTGTTCGACGAACTTGAACGGCCCGGTGCCGTTCAGCCGCTGCGTCAGTGCGCCCTTCGGCCCCTCGGCCACGTCCTTGGCCGACAGGATCGGCAGATAGGAGGCGAGGAAGATGAACAGCGAGGCGCCGTAGCCCCCCTTCGAGGTGTCGACGATGACGGTGTAGTCATCGGGCGTGGTGATCTCGAAGCTGCCGGTCGGGCCGGGATAGACCTGCTTCGGGCGATCGGGCTGCGCACCATAGTCGAAGGTCGCTTTCACGTCCTCGGCGGTGAAGGGCTTGCCGTCATGGAAGGTAACGCCCTCGCGCAGCTTGATCTCGAGGTGATGCGCGTCGATCTCGCGGATCGAGGTGGCGAGTTCGTAGATCACCTCGTCGGGGTTTTCGGGGCGCATCGGGGCCCGGGTCAGGAAGCCCATGACGAAGCCCTCGATGTTCGACTGCGACAGCGTCGTGTGCGAGGTCGGGTCCCAGTTGCCGGTGATGTTCTCGGCCGAAAGGAAGGTCAGCGGCCGCATGTCGGCAGCGCGGGCCGAGCTGAAGAGGAAGTCGGGATTGATCCGGGGCGCGGCGAAGGCCGCCCCCACCATGGCGCCGTACCGAAGGAACTGTCGTCTGTCCATGCTGTCAGTCTCCTGTTGGGTCTTGTGGTTTTTGTGTGTTTTTCGGTCTTGTCGTCTTGGGTTGGCGTGATCGTCACGCCGCCTGTGTCGCGCGCAGCCCGGCCAGCCGGTCGAGCATTCCCGCATGCAGTTCCGGGGTGGCCGAGGCCAGCACATCGCCGCGCGAGGAGGTGCTCAGCTCGCCCCCCTCCCAATCGGTGATGACGCCCCCCGCGCCGCGCACCACCTGCACCACCGGCAGGTAGTCATAGGGTTCGAGGCCGGTCTCGAGCACGAGATCGCACCAGCCCGAGGCAAGCAGCGCATAATTGTAGCAATCGCCGCCGAAGCGGATCATCCGCACCGTCTCGCGCAGCATCTCGAACACCAGCGCCTTCGCGCCGGAGAACAGCAACGGGTCGGTGGTATAGGCAAAGGCCTCGGCCAGATCCTTGCGCCCGCTGGTATGGCACGGCACGCCGTTCAGCGTGGTCTGCTCGCCGCGCAGCCCGCACCAGCGCTCGCCCGTCACCGGCATGTTGATCATGCCAAGGCAGGGCTCGCCATTCTCGAGCAGCGCCATCAGCCCACCGAAGAGCGGATGGCCAGTGACGAAGCTTTTCGTGCCGTCGATCGGATCGACCACCCAGACATGCGGCCGGTCGAGGTTCACCGGCCCCTCTTCCTCGCCATAGATGCCATGATCGGGATAGGCGGCGCCGATCCGGGCACGCACGAAGGCCTCGATGCCGCGATCGGCCACGGTCACCGGGCTGTCGTCCGCCTTATGCTCGACGGCCAGCGGATGGCGGAAATGCTCCCGCGCGATCCTGCCCGCCTCGTCGACGGTCTCATTGGCGAAATGCAGCGCCTCTGTCAGGTTCAGCATGATCGGGTGCCTCTTCAGTTCTTGTGGAATCATTCGGTCTTGCCGGCAGCCTGCAGGACGGCCGCCGCGCAAAACCACAAAAATCACAACGGAAAGCACGCAAAACCATAAATTGACTATTCTATCTGCGAGATTCCCTTCATTTTGCCAAATAAATACGCAAAAAACACGATCATCGACACATCCGTCCACATAAACGCAAATTCAATGACGCCCCGCGAGGCACATGCTACAGATCACGAAACGGAGGGGAGCAGCGATGTGGGCTCATGAACGGAAGTCGAAGATCCTCGAGATCCTCGGGCGCGACGGCAAGGTCTATACCAACACCCTTGCACAGCTCTTCGACGTCTCGCGCGAGACGGTGCGGCGCGACCTGCTCGAGATGGAGGAGGACGGCGATATCCTGCGCGTGCATGGCGGAGCGATGCAGCGCCGGCCCGACATCACCCCGGAACCCGCCTTCCACGAGCGGCGCGGGGTGCAATCCGAATTCAAGGCGGCGATCGGCAGTTGCGCCTGCGATCTGATCCCGCCGGGCTCGACCCTGTTCATCGACGCAGGCACGACGACACTTGCCTTCGCGCAGGAGCTGGCGCGCCGCGGCAACATGCGCATCATCACCAATGCGCTGGAGATTGCCCGGATCACCGCCCCGGTCGACAGCTGCGACACACTGCTTCTGGGCGGACGGCCGCACAGCGACGTCCCCGCGACCTATGGCGAGATGACGCTTGCCGAGATCGACCGCTTCCTCGCCGATTTCGCAGTGATCTCGCCGGTCGGCATGCACCCGACCCGCGGCGCGACGGATTATGAGATCCACGAGGCAGAGGTGGCGCGCACGATGATGCGCCGCGCCCGCGCCTGCATCATGCTGTGCCATGCCGACAAGATCGGCATCGAAAGTCGGGTGACGATCTGCCGCCCCGACGAGATCGACCATCTGGTGACCGATAGCCGTGCGCCCGTCGACCTGACGCTGCTGCGCGGCACGGTGCATTATGCCCGCCCCCCCGCCTGACAGCCGGCAGACCGCACGGCCGGGCCGGCTTGACCGGGGGCGGCCGTGCGGGACGGGGCGCAGGGGGAGCGCGGCGGGTGGCGCCGGCACCACTCCCGGTCACGGCGCCGATTGAACCGCGCCAGGTTTGCCGGAGGCTGATTGGGGTTAGTTACGCGGCTGCTGTGACCCCCGATAGTTCCTCCAGTTGATGCTAGAATCCGACCCAATAGAAGGATCGGACCATGAAGCCATCGAAGTTCAACGAAGCCCAGATCATCGGCATCCTGAAAGAGGCCGAGGCGGGGGCAAAGACCGCTGATCTCTGCCGTCGGCACGGGATCAGCACCTCGGCTTTTTACGCCTGGAAAGCGAAGTTTGGGGGCATGGAGGTCTCGGACGCGAAGCGGCTGAAGGCGCTCGAGGAGTGAGCCCGTGAACGCCACCGGTTCGAGAGAACGGGCGAACAACGCCAAGTTGAAGCGCCTGTTGGCAGATGCCCTGCTCGACCAGGCCGCGTTGAAGGATCTCCTCAGCCGAAAGTGGTAACGCCCGCCGCCAGGCGCGAAGCCGTCGTGATCCTCGTGGAGGTCCACGAGATGAGCGAACGACGTTGAGCACCTCCCCATCGTTTGGACAGTTTCCGGGATGATTGAAGCGACTCTCTGCCCCTGCTGGTCGGTTTCGATCTGGTTGAAGTAGACCACGGCAGGCGGTTGTCCGCCATGGGCGGCGTGGGGCCGCTGGTGGTTGTAGAAGGTGATCCATCGGCCAACGCCGGCCTTGGCCTGCGAACCGGTCTCCCAAGCGTGGAGGTAGACGCACTCATACTTCAGGGATCGCCAGAGGCGTTCGATGAAGATGTTGTCGAGATGAAGAGGGACCGTCGCGCCAGTGGTGCGGCGTAAGCCCGATGAATGGCCCTTGCCGTCCATCGAGATCCTAGTGCCGATCCGTTTCAGCCGGTCGGTCCAGGCGAAGGACGTGAACTGCGAACCCTGATCGGTATTCATGATCTCAGGCGGGCCGAAGCGGTGGACCGCCTCGTTCAGCGCCTCGACGCAGAAGTCGGCTTCGAGCGTGTTCGAGATGCGCCAGGGTGAGATGGGACCGTCGCCCCGGTGGGGCCGCGTAAGCCCATCAAACACCTTGCGGGTAAACCAGTCCATGATGGCGACCAGGTAGAGGAATGAGCCATCGAGGCTCCACCGGTTCGAGCCCGATGGCGAATGCGTCGCATCGGCAGGTAGGTGATGTCGGCGCACCAGACCTGGTTGGGCCGATCGACCCGCAGTCCGCCCAGAAGGTAGGGGGAGGTCTTGTGCCCATTGGCGGGCTTGCTGGTGTTGGGCTTCGGGTAGATCGGCATCGTTCCGGGGCTTACGCGGCGCCACTGGCGCCACGATCCCCTTCACCATGAGCCGCATCAGGCGTCGGATGCGCTTCTGGTTCACAGGATGACCCTCGTTCTGCAGGTGCCAGGTCATCTGCCGGACGCCGTAGAACGGGGTTTCCAGGAACTGCTGGTCGATCACCTGCATCAGCGCCAGGTTCATCTCGGTCTCTCCCTGCGGCGCGTAGTAGAATGACGACCGCGAGATCGACAGCAGGCCGCATTGCGCCCCGATCGACAGCGTGGGGTGAGCGTTCGACCATCCCGCGTCTCACTTGCTGGTCCAGGGCTTGAGCTTTCTAGACAAAAAATCGTTAGCGACAGCCTTCGCCATTGGGCTCGAACCCATGGCGCCTCAATGGCTCAGTCCCCGATCTTGGCATGCAGCGAGCGCACCGTCTCCTCGTCGACCTCGGCCTTCTTCTTCCCGCCGCGCTCGAAGATCTCCGACGCCCCCTCGAGCAGCGCGTTGGTCGGGAAAACGATTCACTGGATCGTTTTCTGATCCTCCCAACTCCACTGGTGGATCATCGTCGGATGCACGCCGTATTCCGCGGATAGCTCCGACACGGTGCGCTCGCCCTTCACGGCTTCCAGCGCCACACGAGCCTTGAAGCCCGCGTCGTGGTTCCTGCGTTTCGACATGGTCTGATCTCCTCGTTCTTGGAGACCAGCAGATGGCAGATCGTAGCTTACGTCACTGTCCGATTTTCGGGGGAGTAGCTCACACTTCCCCTTCGTCCCCTCCGGCAACACCAACGGCCCGGCGATGATGGCTGGCGAGCGCGCCGCAGATTTCATCCGCCACGGCCGGAACTGACCTGCGGGCACCGCCCCGTGCAGAGAAGGCGGCGATCCGGGATCAGCCCCCGGCCGGCACAGAAAGCCCGAGAAGGTCGGCCCACACCGGCTGGTTGTCGCGGGCGAGAAACTCGATGTGATTGAGCCGGCTCAGCCCGTAGTCCGCGGGAGTGAAGCACCGGTAGACCGCGCCGGCAGGCGCAAGCGCATCAGCATAGCGCCTGACCGCCACCGGCGGCACCACCACGTCGTCACGCGCGACGCAGATCCGGACCTCCGGCCCGGACAGGGCATAATTCGGCTCCGGCAGGGAAACTCCGATGTCGCCGTTGAAGAAGTCGCGACGGGTGCACCAGCGCCGCCATTGCCAATAGACCCCCGCCGGCAGATCGGCCCCCAGAAGCAGCCGCTTGCCCGGCATGTAGCCCGCAACGGCCGTCGCCAGCGGGCCGAGCGCAAACCAGAAGGCGAGCACTTTCGGGCGATAGCTCCAGGGATGGTCGGTGAAATGCCCGATGCCCGCCCCCACCGTGACGATCTTCTCGGTCCGCTCCGGATAGCCGTGAAACGGGATGCCCAGCCCGCCCAGGCTGTGGCCGAGCACCCAGAGCGGGCCGTCGGGCGCGATCTCGGCCAGCTTTCGCTGCGCCGCGGCCTGATCGCGCACCGCCCAGTCGGCAAAGATCGCGTCGCTGTCGCGCATCGGCCGATGCTGGGATTCGCCGAAATCGCGGTAGTCGTAGGTCAGAACCCCGATCCCGCGCGCGGCCGCCCAGCCGGCGAAATGCCGATAGAAGCGCTGCGGCACCCCCGTTGCGCCATGCAGGACGAGGCTCGCCCGGACCTCCCCCGAAGGCGCGTAATAGGTTCCGGCCAAGCTGGCGCCCTCGGCGGCGATCGCGATCTTCTGCGGCGTGAGATCCATGAAGCCCCTTTCCGAATCCGTAGACCGATTGGTCTAGGCCCTGTCTAGACCAATCGGTCCAATGAGGCTATGGCTTTTCCATGACCGATCTGGATTCACGCGACAAACTGGTGCGGGCCGCGTCCCGGCTCTTCCGTCGGAAGGGCTATTCCGGTGTCGGGCTGGCGGAGATCCTGACCGAGGCCGGGCTGCCCAAGGGATCGCTCTATTACCATTTCCCGGGCGGCAAGCAGGAGCTTGCCGATGCCGCGACCCGCTGGGCGGGCCGGCAGATCGAGGCGGTTCTCGACCAGACCTTCGGCGCGGCGCCGAGCTTCGAGGCGGGGGCGCTTGCGGTGTGCGAGGCGATGGCCGCGGCGGTGAGCGCCGGCGCCCATGTGCCCGCCTGCCCCGTGCTCAGCATCCTGCAGGCGGTGCCGGACGAGCCCCGCCTGCAGAGGACCGCTGAGCAGGTCTATGGCCGCTGGACCGACTGCATCGCGGCGCATGCGGCAAGGTTGGGTCGGCCCGCCCCGCGCGAAGCGGCCTTCTCGTTGCACGTCAGGCTGCAGGGGGCCTGGGTGATCGCCTTCGCCCAGCAGTCCGCCACCCCGTTCGCCCTGCTCGCTCAGGAGTTGCGCCGCACGCTGTGACGGCCCCCTGTGACCGGGCGGCCCGGATCACGAACCGGTTTCAGGCGTCGCGCCGACGGCTCCGGTCAGCGCATCCCAGTGCATCACCTGCGCCAGCTCCTCAGGCGCCATCAACCTGCGCTCGAGCACGATCTCGAGCACCCCGCGACCGGTCTGCAGGGCCTCCTGCGCGACCGCGGTTGCAGTCTGATAGCCGATGAAGGGGTTCAGCGCCGTCACCAGCCCGATCGACTGCTCGACCATCGCGCGCAGGTGCTCGCGGTTGGCGGTGATGCCCCGGACACAGTTACGCTCCAGCGTCAGACAGGCAGCGGTCAGATGCGAGATGCTGCGGTGCAGGCTGTAGAAGATCACCGGCTCGAAGGCATTCAGCTGCAACTGCCCGCCCTCTGCCGCCATGGTGATCGTCACGTCATTGCCGATCACCTCGAAGGCGACCTGATTGACGACCTCGGGAATGACCGGGTTCACCTTGCCGGGCATGATCGACGAGCCGGCCTGCACTGCGGGCAGGTTGATCTCGTGCAAGCCCGCGCGCGGCCCCGAGGACAGCAGCCGCAGATCGTTGCAGGTTTTCGACAGCTTGACGGCGACACGCTTCAGCACGCCGGAGAGCTGGACGAAGGCGCCGCAATCCTGCGTGGCCTCGATCAGGTCGGGGGCGGTGATCAGCGCGGTTCCGGTGATCCGCGACAGGTGGTCACGCACCCGCGCGGCATATTCGGGATGCGCGGTCAGCCCGGTGCCGATCGCCGTGCCCCCGAGGTTGATCTCGCGGATCAGCGCGGCCGCTTCGGTCAGCCGCGCCTCGTCCTCGCCAAGCATCGTGGCATAGGTGGCGAATTCCTGCCCCAGCGTCATCGGGACGGCATCCTGAAGCTGCGTGCGGCCGATCTTCAGCACGTCGGAGAACTCTGCCGCCTTGCCGGCAAAGGCCTGTCGCAACGCCGCCATCGCCGCCGCAAGCCGGTGCAGACCGCTCAGCGCCGCGAGCTTCAGCGCGGTCGGATAGACGTCATTGGTCGACTGCCCCATGTTCACATGCTCGTTCGGGTGCAGCTGCCCATAGGCGCCCCGGTCGTGGCCAAGCAGTTCCAGCGCGCGGTTCGCGATCACCTCGTTGGCGTTCATGTTGCTCGAGGTCCCCGCCCCGCCCTGCACCAGATCGACGACGAACTGATCGTGCAGGGCGCCCTGCCGGATTTCGCGACAGGCCGCGATGATCGCCCCCGCCCGCGACGGATCAAGAAGCCCCAGATCGCGGTTCGCCTCGGCCGCCGCCCATTTGATCGCCGCCAGCGCGTCGATCAGATCGGGGGTCGCCGCCAGAGTCTCGCCGGTGATCGGGAAGTTCTCGACGGCGCGCAGGGTGTGAACCCCGTAATAGGCCGCCGCGGGAATCTCACGGTCGCCGAGCAGGTCGTGTTCCAAGCGGAAGGAGGGGTGGGTCATGATCGCCTGATGGAGCTGGAGGTGCGGAAACGGTCTGCGAAGGGGCCTGCGGGATCAGCGCAGCGCCCCGGTCAGGGCCGTGGCGGATTTCAGCGCCAGGGCCGCGATGGTCAGTGCCGGGTTCACCGCCCCCGAGGTCGGCAGCACCGAGGCATCGGTGACCCACAGGTTCTCGACGTCATGGCTGCGGCAGTCGAGGTTCACCACCGACCGGCGCGGATCGGCGCCGAGACGCGCCGTGCCGCACTGATGCGAGGTGGTCTTGTTGCCGAAGATCCGCACCAGAACCACCGGGAAGCCCGCCCGCCGCATGACCTGCTTCGTCCGCTTGATCAGCAGGTGATGCGCGTCCATGTTCGAGCGCTGCCAGTCCATGATGATGTCCTCGCCCCGGACCCGGACGCGACTGTCGGGGTTGGGCAGATCCTCACTGGTCAGGAACCAGCCGAAGGCGTGGTTCGCCATCAGCCGCGCCAGCGGGCGCGGAAGAGCAGGCGCCTGCGCTTTCAGGATGTTGCCGGTGATCCGCCCAAGCAGCTGCACGTTCCCAAGCGGAGCGTGAACCTCGGCATCGTCATTGTAGAAATCGTTGAAAAACAGCGTCTTCTGATAAACCGAATCATTTCGGAGGAACGGGCTGAGCGTCATCATGGCGCTGGTATTGTGGTTCATGAAGTTTCGGCCCAGCTGGTCCGAACTGTTGCCAAGCCCGGTCGGGTGCGCCGCATTGGCCGAGCGCAGCAGCAGCGCCGCGCTCTGCACCGCCCCCGCTGCGACGGCGAAATGGCGGGCGGTCAGGCGTTCCTCCCGCCCTGCGCGGCGCACGATCGCCGCGATCACCCGCTTGCCCGAGGGATCGGTCTCCAGCCGGACGACACGCGCGCCGGTCATCAGCCGCACGTTGGGGAACTTCAGCGCATCGGCGAGCGGGCCGACCTCGGCGTCGATCTTGCCCGCGCCGCCGGTGTTCGGGAACGCGTCCCAGCCGGTCTGGCCACGCTTCAGCCAGGCCTCGAGGTCGATGGCGAGCGGCAGGCTCGCAGGATGAACGCCGGCGCGGAGCAGACGCTGGCGCACAGTCTGCAACGCCGGCTCGTCGGGCACGGCGGCATAGGGGAACGGACCCGACCGGGGAGGGTCGGTCGGGTCCTGCCCGGTCGCGCCGCGCACCCGGAACAGGGCCTCGGCGCGGGCATACCAGGGTTCCATCTCCTCGTAAGACATGTCCCAGCCGGGCGAGGCGCCCTGTAGGTGCGGGCGGGCCCGGAAATCCTCGGCGCGATAGCGGAACATCACCGCGCCGTAGAACTTCGAGTTGCCCCCGACATAGTAATAGTTCCCCGGCAGGAATTTCTTGCCGTCGGCCCCATACCATTCCTCGTCCGAGCGATAGACGCCGCGTTCGAAGATGGCGACGTCGTCACGGGCGTCGGGCGTGTCGGGCAGGTGCTCGCCGCGCTCGACGACCAGGATCCGGGCGCCGCCGGGCGCCAGCGCCGAGGCGAGCGTGCCTCCGCCGATGCCCGAACCAATGATGATGACGTCGCTGTCAGTGGTCATGATCTGCCTCAGTCGATACGGATTTCGGTTTCGGGATCGAACAGGACCACCTTCGCCGTCGTGACCGCGAGATCCGCGATCTGTCCGGCCTCGACGGCCTTGGGCGCCAGGCGCGCGATGACCTCGGTCCCGCCGAGGGTGAACATCGCAAGGGTATCGGGCCCGGTGGGCTCGACGACCTCGATCGCCGCCTTCACCGCGGACTGGCCCGGAGCGGCGACGGAGAACCCTTCGGGGCGAATGCCGACCAGCACCGGCCGACCGGCATATTTGCGCCGCGCCGCATCGCTGATCTGCACGCCGGCGATGCGCGAGACACCCCCGTCGGGCTGATCCATCAGCAGCTCGGCACCGGCGGGGCCGTCCTTCAGCCGGCCGGGGATGATGTTCATCGCCGGCGATCCGACGAACCGCGCCACATAGACATTCGCCGGCCGGTCATAGACCACCTGCGGCTCGTCGAGATGCTGGACGATGCCGTCCTTCATCACCGCCACCCGGGTGGCGAGGGTCATCGCCTCGATCTGGTCGTGGGTGACATAGACGATGGTGGTCTTCAGCCGCTGATGCAGCCGCTTGATCTCGGTGCGCATGTCGACCCGCAGCTTGGCATCGAGGTTCGACAGTGGTTCGTCGAACAGGAACAGCTTGGGATGACGCACCAGCGCCCGCCCCATCGCCACACGCTGCCGCTGACCGCCCGAAAGCTGCGACGGCTTGCGGTCGAGAAGATGCCCCATCTGCAGCATCTCGGCCGCCTCGCGGGTCGCCTTCTCGCGCTCGGCCGCCGGAACGCCCCGGATCTTCATGCCGAACTCGATGTTCTGGCGCACCGTCATCGTCGGATAAAGCGCGTAGGACTGGAACACCATGGCGATGTCACGGTCCTTGGGCGAGAGGTCGTTGACGGTCTGCCCGTCGATGCGGATCGCACCTGCGGTGATGTCCTCGAGCCCCGCAATCATGTTGAGCAGCGTGGACTTGCCGCAACCGGACGGCCCCAGAAGGACCAGAAAGTCGCCGCTGCCGATGGCGATGCTGACCTCTTTCAGCACCTCCATGCTGCCATAGGCCTTGCGGACGCGATCGATTTCCAAAGTAGCCATATCGTTCAGCCTTTCACTGCGCCGGCGGTCAGCCCACGGACGAAATAGCGGCCCGCGACGACATAGACGACAAGGGTGGGAAGAGCGGCGATCATGGCGGCGGCCATGTCGACGTTGTATTGTTTGCGCCCCATGGTGACGTTGACGATGTTGTTCAGCGCCACCGTGATCGGCGAGGAGTCCCCGGCGGTGAAGGACACGCCGAACAGGAAGTCGTTCCAGATCTGGGTGAACTGCCAGATGCAGGACACGACCATGATCGGCAGCGCCGCCGGCACCATGATCGAGAAGAAGATGCGGAAGAAGCCCGCCCCGTCGATCTGCGCGGCTCTGGTCAGCTCGTCGGGAATGGTCACGAAGTAGTTGCGGAAGAACAGCGTCGTGAAGCAGATGCCATAGACCGTATGCACCAGCACGAGCCCCGGGATCGTCCCCGACAGGCGCAGCTTGCCCAGCACCTGCGCCATCGGCAGCAGAACCGCCTGGAACGGCAGGAAGCAGCCGAACAGGATCAGCCCGAAGACCAGGTTGGAGCCCTTGAAACGCCATTTCGTCAGCACATAGCCGTTCAGCGCGCCGATGCCGGTCGACAGCAGAACCGCCGGGATCACCATCATCAGCGAGTTGACGAAATAGGGTTTCAGACCGGTGCAGGAGGTGCCGATGCAGGCCTGGCTCCAGGCCTTGCTCCAGGCCTCGAAGGTGACCGACCGCGGCAGGCCGATGAACGAGCCGCCATAAATCTCGTCGAGGGATTTCAGCGAGGTGGTGATCATCACCCAGAGCGGCATCAGGTAGAATGCCGCAAGCGCGATCAGGCTGCCGTAGATCACCAGGCGTCCGATGCGGCGCGCCCGCGCGGCAGAGCCGTGTTCAGTGACCATTGCGGCTCTCCTTCAGCTCGGAATAGAGGTAGGGAATGATGATCGCGGCGACGGTCATCAGCATCATCATCGCCGAGGCTGCGCCGACCCCCATCTGGTTGCGACGGAACGTGGCCTGGAACATGAAGGTCGAGGGCACCTCGGTGGCGTTGCCCGGCCCGCCGTTGGTCATCGCCAGAACCAGATCGAAGTTCTTGATCGCGATATAGCTCAGCAGCACGATCACCGACAGGAAGGCAGGACGCAGCATCGGCACGATGATGCTGGCGTAGATCCGCGGCAGCGTCGCGCCTTCGATCTGCGCGGCCTTAATCACCGAATTGTCGATCCCGCGCAGCCCGGCAAGGAAGATTGCCATGGCAAAGCCCGAAGACTGCCAGACGGCTGCGATCACGATCGTATAGATGGCGAAGGTGGGCTGGGTGATCCAGTTGAAGACGAACCCCTCCCAGCCAAGGCTGTTCACGACCTTCTGCACCCCCAGATCGGGGTTCAGGATCCATTTCCACGCGGTCCCGGTGACGATGAAGGACAGCGCCATCGGATAGAGATAGACGGCGCGCAGCGCTCCCTCGGCCCGGATATTCTGATCGAGCAGGATCGCCATGACCAGCCCGACGCCCATGGTCACGAGCAGGAACAGCGACGAGAAGATGAACAGGTTCACGACAGCGATATGCCAGCGCGGCGTCGCCCAAAGACGGTAATATTGCTCGAGGCCGACGAAATCGTAGCTGGGCACCATCCTGGACGAGGAGACGGAGATCCAGCCGGTCCAGGCGATGAACAGATAGACGCCGACCAGGATGACGAGCAGGCTTGGCGCCATCACCAGGCGCGGCAGCCAATCCGCCACCCGGTCGGAAATGGGTTTCTTTCGGGTCATGAGGATCCTCGCCAGAAAAGGGGAAAATGATCTGCGTCAGCCCGGCGTGACCGCCAGACTGACGCGACCACTCGGAACGGGGTCAACGGGCGTTGTTGATCCCGTCGACCAGCATCTTCACCGCGTCTTCGGACGACATGTCGTTCACGAAGAACTGCGCGGCGACGTCGCCGAACACGGCCGAAAACTGGGGTTGCGCGGCAAAGCCATGCGTGGCCGCGCCCAGCATCGCGCCGTTCTGGATCGCCTCGGCCCGCTCCTGGAAGCCGAGCTTGGCGCAATCGTCGAAGTCGTCGACGGACAGGTCGGTGCGGGCCGGGATCGAGCCCTTGATGATGTTGAAGTCATGCTGGACCTTCGGATCCATCACCACCTCGGCCAGCGCATCCTGAGCCTTGGTCACCTCGGCATCCTTGACCTTGAACATGCCGAAGCTGTCGATGATGAACTGGAAGGAGGGGGTTTCGGACGGCGTCGCGAAGCACATGAAATCCTTGCCGGGTTTCAGACCCTTGGCCAGGAACTCGCCCTTCGCCCAGTCGCCCATCACCTGCATCGCCGCTTCGCCGTTGATGACCATGCCGGTGGCCACGGCCCAGTCGCGGCCGTTGAAGCCGTCGTCGACCAGCCCGCGCACCTGGCGCAGCGTGTCGAAGACCTGCTTCATGGTGTCGGAGGACAGCGCGTCGTCGTCCAGATCGATCATCGCCCTCTTGTAGAAGTCCGGCCCGCCGACGTCGGAGACCAGCGCATCGAAGATCACCTGGATCTGCCACGGCTCGTCGCCCATCGCGAGCGGGATGATCCCGGCCGCCCGGAGCTTTTCGCCGTCGGCGATCAGTTCGGCCCAGGTCTTGGGCTGCTGGATGCCGGCCTTGTCGAACGCGGCCTTGTTGGCCCACACCCAGTTCTGCCGGTGCATGTTGATCGGAACGGCGATCAGGTTGTCACCGTTCTTGACGAAGGGCAGAACCTGCGGCGCGATGGTCGCTTCCCAGTTGTTGGCCTTGTCGAGATCGTTGAGGTCGCGCATCACGCCCTCGTTCGACCAGTCGATGCCTTCCCAGCCCAGGAACTGCATCGCGCCGGGCGGGTTGCCCGCCGCCAGCCGCGAGCGCAGCGCCTGCTGCATGTTGCCGCCGGACATGCCACCGACCGCGCTGTCCTGCCAGCCATAGCCCTTGGCGGCCAGCGCCGTGCGGATGGTGTTCAGTGCGGCAACCTCGCTTTCCGAGACCCAGTGGTGCAGGACCTCGATCTTGGTCTCGGCACGGGCCGGCATGGCGACGGCCATGGCCAGCGCGCTGGCGATCATGGCGGAGCGAATGGTTTTCATAGTCTTCTCCCTGGGTGAGTTGTGGTGCTTGAAAAAGGAAGGGCCCGGTGGCGTTCCGCTCGTCTCGGGCCGAATGGCGTCAGGCCTCGACCGAGGCGCCATAGGGGACGTTGCGTTTGCCATAGCGGCGCACGCGGATATTGGCCTGTTCGGCGTGCCCCACGAAGCCTTCCATGTGGCACAGCCGCGAGGCATAGGCGCCGATCATCGCCGAAGCCTCGTCCGTCAGAACACGCTGATAGGTGCAGGTCTTGAGGAACTTTCCGACCCACAGGCCACCAGTATAGCGCGCCGCCTTCAGCGTGGGCAGCGTGTGGTTGGTGCCGATCACCTTGTCGCCGAATGCGACGTTGGTACGTTCGCCAAGGAACAGCGCGCCATAGTTGGTCATGTGGTTCAGGAAATAGTCCGGATCCGCGGTCATCACCTGCACGTGCTCCGAGGCGACGCGGTCGGCCTCGGCCACCATCTCCTCGAGCGTGTCGCAGACGATGATCTCGCCGAAGTCCTCCCAGGCCTTGCGCGCGATCGCGGCGGTCGGCAGGATCTCGAGCAGGCGCTCGACCTGCGCCAGCGTGTCCTTCGCCAGCTTTTCGGAGTTGGTGATCATCACCGCGGGCGAGTTCGGGCCGTGCTCGGCCTGTCCCAGCAGGTCGGTGGCGCAGATCTCGCCATCGACGGTCTCGTCGGCGATCACCAGCGTTTCGGTCGGACCAGCGAACAGGTCGATGCCGACCTTGCCGAACAGCAGCCGCTTGGCTTCGGCGACATAGGCGTTGCCCGGCCCGGCCAGCATGTCGACCGGACGGATCGTTTCGGTGCCGTTGCCCATCGCCGCGATCGCCTGCACCCCGCCGAGGCAATAAATCTCGTCGGCGCCGGCCAAGGCCTGAGCCGCGACGATCTTGTCGGCGATCTGCCCCTTGAAGGGCGGTGCGCAGGTGATGACGCGCTCGCAGCCCGCGACCTTCGCGGTCAGCACGGTCATGTGGGCCGAAGCCAGCAGCGGATACTTCCCGCCCGGCACATAGCAGCCGACGTTCTGGATCGGCACATGCCGGTGGCCAAGAACCACGCCCGGCAGCGTCTCCACCTCGAGGTCCAGCAGCGTGTCACGCTGGGCCTGGGCAAAATTGCGGATCTGGGTCTGCGCGAAGTCGAGATCGTGACGTTCCTGTTTCGTCAGACCGTCGACGCAGGCGGCAATCTCTGCCTCGGTCAGACGATAGCTGTCGCGGTCGAGGCCATCGAACCGGATGCTGAGCTCGCGGACGGCCTTGTCGCCGCCCTCCGCCACCTGCGCCAGCAGGCCACGGACGGTTTCGGTGACGGCGGGATCCGTCTGGTCGCCTTGGGTGAGACGCGCGGTCTTTACGTGCCGGATCATGGCAAATCTACCTCTGGGGTGCAGCCCTGCGGCCACCCGTTCTGATTTCGGATAGGAAGGGGGGGGAGGATGGTCAGGACGGCACGCGCCGTCCCGACCGGCCGGCGCTCAGAGCATCTGCTCTTTCGCCCGCATCTCGGCGTAGGCGGCCTGTTCCTTTTCGTAATAGGCCGGCGAGGGGAAGTCCCACCAGCCGGTCGCGAAGGGACCGGCGGCATCGCGCGACACGATGACCTCGACCAGGGTCGGACCGTCGGTGTTGAGCGCGGCCTCGAGGCTGGATTCCAGATCTTCGTCCTTCTCGACCTTCCAGGCTTTCAGCCCGAAGGCCCGGGCGCTGGCGGCGATGTCGGCCGAATAGGGCTCGCCGCTGCCGGCGTGGTGGTTGAATTCCGACGCGATGTGACGGCCCATGAACTTGCGCTGGCCGCCGCGGATCGACATGTAGCCCTGGTTGTTCAGCACCAGGAACACCACGTTGATGCCGTTCATCACCGCCGTGCCCATTTCCGGCAGCGACATCATGAAGTCGCCGTCGCCGACGATCGCCACGACTTTCTTCTCCGGGCAGGCCAGCTTGGCGCCCATCGCGGCCGGAACCGCCCAGCCCATCGGCGAGTAGGAGCCCGAGGTCAGGTGAGTGCGCGGCTCGTAGATGGTGAAGCTCTGCTTGACCGAGCCCTGCGTGTTGCCCGAGCCGACAACCACGATGCCATCCCGCGGCAGCACCTTGCGCAGGGCGACCAGCGGGCGCTGCGAGGTGAAGGGGGTCTCGCGGCTGGTCTCGCGCGGTTCGACCTGAGCGCGCCAGTCGGCCTTGGCCTGCTCCACGTCCGCGGCAAACGCGGCATTGCCCTCGCGCAGCATGGCGGCCTCGTCATCGCTGATCGCGTCAAGCAGCTGCGCCAGCGCGATTTTCGCGTCGGCCACGATGCCCACCTCGGTCGGATAGGTCTTGCCGATCTCGCGCGGGTCGAGGTCGATGTGGATCAGACGGCCGGGCGGGAAGCTGAAGGACACGCCCTTGGCATAGGACGAGGCCGACCAGTCGGTGAAGCGGCAGCCCACCGAGATGACCACATCGGCCGAAGCGGTGATCTTGTTGCCGCAGGTGGTGCCGGTCTGACCGACAGCGCCGATGAAAAGCGCGTTGTCTTCGGAGATCGCGCCCTTGCCGTTCCAGGTGATCGACACGGCGGCGCCCAGCTTCTCGGCGAGCGCGGTGAGCTCGGCCGAAGCATTGGCGGAAATCGCGCCGCCACCGGCGACGATGACCGGACGGCGGGCCGAGAGCAGCACCTTGGCCGCCGCTGCGATCGCCTTCGGGTCCGGATAGGAGATGCCGGTCGGCAGGCGCTTGTCCAGCGGATGGATGGTGACCTCGTCGGCTTCGACCTGCACATCCATCGGCACTTCGACATGAACCGGGCCCGGGCGGCCGGTCAGCATCTCGCTGAAAGCGCGGTGCATGATCGTCGGCAGGGTCTTGACCGAATGGGCCTGCCAGGCGCGCTTCGTCACCTGCTCGGTGATCCGCGGGAAGGCGTTGTCCTGCTGGCGCTCGATCTCCTGCATGGTGCCGTGACCCTGCATGTAGGTCTGCGGCGAGCCCGAGACATAGAAGAGCGAGGTCGAGTCGGTATAGGCGGTCGCGAGGCCGATGATGGTGTTGGTCGCACCGGGGCCGACCGAGGTCGAACAGGCCATCGGCTTGCCGCAGGCGCGGTAATAGCCATCGGCCATGTGCACGGCGCTTTGTTCGTGCATCACCTGGATGAAGGGAATTTCGGACCCTTCCTGCAGGAATGCGTCGAACAGCGACCAGATGCCGTGGCCGGGAACCCCCGCCACATATTCGACCCCGTATTCCTTGAGCGCACGCGCTACGACTTGTCCACCGGTCAGTTTCATCTGCTTCCCCGTTGTTCGCGGCACCGTCGCAAGGCGGTGCACGTCTGCAATGACTGGAGCCGATGCTGCGGGCTTGACGAATTTGTCGCAATTTCGCATCCATGCGATTCATGGCGCAAACTGACGCACATACTGCGAAGGATGTTCAGATGACCCCGACCGACCTGGCGCGCGCCCCCGAGGATCGCATGGCGAATTTCGCCCTGAACCTGCGCCTGCTGTGCGACCGGCAGGGCTCGATCTCGCAGATCTGCCGCAAGCTGGGCATCAACCGCCAACAGTTCAACAAGTACCTGTCCGGCCGCCACATGCCCTCTTCGGGCAATACGCGGGTCATCGCCAATTACTTCGGCCTCGGCCCCGAAGTGCTGTTTTCCGAGCACGAGCATTTCCGCGCCCTGGTCGACGGTAATTTCTTCGATGTTCTCGACCACCTGCGCCGGGCGCCGCAGGTCGTGCGCTTCCTCGACACCGTGGCCGTCGCCAGCAAGATCGACATGGGGGAGTTCGTCGGCTGCTACGATCGCTATCAGTATTCCTCGATCTATTCGCGCAAGATCCTGCGCTCGGCCTTCTGCATCTTCCAGAGCGGGGATTTCCTGAACCACTACTACGTCGAACGCTTTCCAAGCTATGACGACCCGTCGCGCATCGAATACATCTTCAAGTACCACGGCTTCACCTTCCCGGTGGAGGACCGTGTCTTCACCATCGATTTCGAGACGGTGCAGCGCAACGAGTTCACCTTCGGCATCTTCTCCTCGGTGCAGCGCAGCGCCAAACGCTTCATGTTCGGCATCGTCAGCGGCGTCGCCGCGACCATGTTCCGCCAGCCCTTCGCAACCCGCGCCGTGTTGCATTACCGGCGCCCCGGACTCCTGAGCCGGGCCGAGCTGCAGGCGACGACGACGCTCGACATGAACGATCCGTCAATCCCGCGCGAAGCCCGCGACTACCTGGGCGAAGCACCGGACATGATCAAACCGGCCTGATCCGACGCGACTCGCGCGAAAAACAGCGTCACCTTGCGTCAGTTTTGCACGGATCGCGCAATGGTTTGCTGCCGCGTTCCGTGCTGTCCTGAGACAAATCCGAATAGCTTTCAAGGAACCGTCATGGACAACCAGATCCGAGATCTCGCCTTCGCGGACGACTTCATTCAGGCGCAGCTGATCGAGAGCCCGCGCGACTACCACGTCGAGGATGCCGTCGTGGTCAACCTGTCGCCCGAGCCGCTGATCACCGGCACCGATCACCCCGCCATCGTGCCGGCCTGGAAATCGACCTGGCTGCGCGGCGGCACGATCCGCTCGGGCGAGCGCGCGGCGATCCTCAAGGTGCTGAAACCAACCAATCTCGGCGGCTGCATGTTCCGCGGCTGGGACTGGCTCGGCAACCGGATCAAGAGCTTCCCGCGCGACACGCCGTTGTTCATCTCGGCGCAGGACAGCGTCGGCACGGTGACGACCGACCCCCGCGTCTTCACCAACGAACGCCGCCTGCCCGAAGCGCCGCAGGAGTTCGAGCTGAAGGTGAACCTGTGGTGGTCGCCCGGCGACACCGACTGCTTCATCCACAACGAGCACCCCTTCCTCGAAGTGCATACGCAGATCCATGGCACCGGCCGGATGCAGAAATTCACCGAGCGCGACGCGGCGACCCTGTACGAGGACGTGCTCATGCCGATCAGCTATTCGCATGACCCGTTCTGCCGGGTGACCGGCCCGAACCAGTGGACCTATCCGTGGCATCGCTACTACGCGGATACCGACTCGGTCTGGCTGGCGATCGAACTGCATCCCAAGGCCTGATCCGGCTCGGGGAGCGCATGATGAGACCCGCAGCCGCATGGACACGGACGGAAACCGACGAGCTGGGCAGCCGCAAGCTGCCCGGCGACGCCCTTTATGGCATCCACACGCTGCGCGCGGCGGAAAACTTTCCGGTGTCGGGCATGCGGATCGGAACCCTGACACCGCTGATCCGCGCCATGGCGCTGACCAAGAAGGCGGCGGCGGCGGCCAACTATCGGCTGGGAAAGCTCCCGGCCCGCAAGGCCGAGGTGATCAGCAGGGTCTGCGACGAGGTGATGGCGGGACAGCACGCCAACCACTTCATCGTGGACGTGTTCCAGGGCGGCGGCGGCACCTCGGGACACATGAACCTGAACGAGGTGATTGCCAATCGCGGGCTCGAGCTGATGGGGCACCCCTGCGGCCAGTATGAGCACCTGCACCCGATCCGCGACGTCAACCTGTCGCAGTCGACGACCGATGTCCACTCAACGGCGCTGCGCATCGCGCTGATGCAGGGCGCGCCGGCACTGGAGCGGGCGCTTCTCGGGCTTGCCGACGCCTTCCAGGACAAGGCGAAGGAATTCGGGAACATTCTCAAGCTCGGGCGGACGCATTTGCAAGATGCGGTACCGATGACCCTTGGCGAGGAGTTCAGGGCCTTCGCCACCGCGTTGCGTCAGGATGCGGCACGGATCTGGCCGGCGTCCCAGGGGCTGGCCGGGCTGAACCTCGGCGGGACCATGGTCGGCACCGGCCTTGCCGCACAACCTGATTTCGCCGAAGCGGTGATCACCGAGTTGCAGCGTCTGACCGAGCTGCCGCTGCGCCGCAACGAGGATCTCGTCTGCGCGGCATGGAACAGCGCCGGTCTGGTGCAGTTCTCGGGCCTGCTGCGGGGGATCTCGATCACCCTGTCGAAGATCGCCAATGACCTGCGCCTGCTGTCCAGCGGACCGCGCGGAGGCTTCGGCGAGATCGCCCTGCCCGCCGTCCAGTCCGGCTCGCCCCTGGTCCGGGGCAAGGTGAACCCCGTCATCCCCGAGATGGTGACGCAGGTCGCACTTCATGTCGCCGGGGCCGATGTTGCCGTCGGCATGGCAGCCGAGGCCGGCCAGCTGCAACGCAACGCCTTCGAGCCACTGATGGCGCAGGGGCTGCTGACAAGCCTGGCGATGACCGAGAATGCATCGCGGATCTTTGCCGAGCGCTGTGTGAAGGACATCCGCGCCGTTCCCGAAACCTGCAGCGCCAACCTTTCGGCGCAGAGCACACTGACCGCGGGGCTGGTTCCGCTGCTCGGGCCAGATGCCGCCACCGATATCGCCGCGGCCGTCGCGCAGGGCGAGGATCTGGTCACGCTGCTGCGCACGCATGGACTTGGCCCGATCGAGACGACAGACTGACCCCTCCCCGCCCGGAACGAGGACACCCGATGAGACCTGAAGACGACGCCTTTGCCGTGCTGCTGCCCGCGATCGACGATCTGGTCCTGACCGATCCGCTGACCCGCTTTCTCTCCGAGGGCGGGCGGGCGCTGCTGATCGGCGAAACGCGCGCGGAATACCTTGCCCGCGAGATGTCGCCTGCCCGCCGCGCCGGCGAGACCGCGGCAGATCTGCGCGCGCTCACGGAGCGGATCGGGCGGCTCGTCGGCCCCGGCCTGATCGCGCTGGATCAGGAACCCGCAGGCATCCAGCGGCTGCACGGGCTGGTGCCCGGGCTGCCCGGTGCCGACACGCTCCTCACGATGCCCTCGGAGGAGATCCGCGCGGCCGCTTTTGCGATGGCACGCGCCGCCCGTGCGATGGGCATTACCATGCTCCTGTCGCCGGTGCTCGATCTGGTGACCGGCACCAACCCCTGGCTTCGGGGGCGCAGTCTGGGACCGGATGGGGAGCAGGTGGCGCGGATCGGCGCCGCCTTCATCTGCGGCGTGGAGGCGGCGGGCGTCGTCGCCACCGCCAAGCACTTCCCGGGCCATCACGACATCGACGGCGACCCGGCGGTCGAGATCGCGACGGTGCGGGGTGATGCTGCCGCCCTGATGCCGGGGATGATCCCGTTCCGGGCCGCGATCGCGGCGGGCGTGCGCGCGGTGATGACCGGCCCGGCGCTGGTGCCCGGCATGGATCCGCGGATGCCCTCCTCGCTTTCGGCGCCGACGATCGCGGCGCTGCGCGGGATGGGGTTCACCGGGCTTGTGGTCAGCGACGACCTCGACGCGGCCGGCACGCTGCGCGGCACGCGCGACGTGGCCACGGCCGCGGTCGAGGCGCTGATCGCGGGGGCCGACCTGCTGCTGCTCTCGGCCGCCAACGACCTGCCGGCAATCCGCGCCCGGATCGTGCAGGCGGTCCGCGCCGGCCAACTGCCCGCGCCCCGTCTCGCCGCGGCCGCCGACCGCGTGCGGGCGCTCGCGACCCGCGTGGGAGGGGCCGATGCGCATTGAACACGTCGCCCTGTGGACCCGCGACCTGCCCGGCGCCGTCGCGTTCTGGCAGACCCATTTCGATGCGGCCGCCTCCGCGGAATATGCCAGCCGCAACCGGCCCGGTTTCCGCTCGGTGTTCCTGACGCTTGCGCAGGGTGCGCGGATCGAGCTGATGACCGGCCCCTGGGTCGCGCCAGCCGCCGATGAGACCGAAGGCTGGGCCCATGTCGCACTGTCCCTCGGCAGCGAGGCGGCAGTGCGCGAACAGGCCGAAGCTTTTCGCCGCCTCGGCCTGCTCGAGTCCGGACCCCGCCGCACCGGCGACGGCTATTTCGAAGCCGTCATCCGCGGCCCCGGCGGGATGACGATCGAACTCACCCTCTAGGCCGCAGCCACCGCTCAGCGCGGCAGCGCGTCCGATGACCCGACCTCTGGCTCGGGCGCGTGGTCATGCGCGCACAGGGCGTGATTGCCCAGAACCTCTATCACGCGGCAATCCGAGATGGTGCCATGCCTGCATTGCACCACCATGCGCTGAAGCTCCTGCTCGAGCGCCTGAAGCCGCGCGATCCGGAGCCGCACCGCCTGCAGTTGCCGCTTCGCGATGCTGTCCGCGGCGGCACAGGGCCGCGACGGCTGATCGGCGAGGCTCGACAGCTCCCGGATCGCCTCCAGCGAGAAGCCGAGATCGCGGGCGTGCCGGATGAAGGCCAGACGTTCCCGCGCCTGCGGACCATAGAGGCGCTGGTTCCCGCCGCTGCGCTCGGCCTCCGGCAGCAGGCCGATCTGTTCGTAATAGCGGATGGTCGGCACCTTCACCCCGGTGGCTGCACCAAGCTTGCCGATGGTCAGCATGAAACCCCCTTGATCCTCTAGTTGCTAGAGAGATTAAGACTCCGAATCAATGAGAGCAAGAGCCCGGCCGACCCGGGCGGGAGATCACGAATGAGTACGACAACACGTCGCGAATGGACCGTGAGCGGGATGGATTGCGCCGCCTGCACGGCCAAGGTCACCCAGGCTGTGGAACGGCTGCCGGGCGTCAGCGGAGTGTCGGTCGCCCTGATGACCGAACGGCTGTCGCTGGAGCTCGCCCCCGGCACCGGAGATCCGGCGCAGGTCGAGGCAACCATTCGGAAACTCGGATACCAGATCGCGACGCGCAGCACCGCGGGGGCGCTGCCGGCAGCCCATGGCCCGGATTGCACCGGGCATGATCACGACCATGACCACGCCGGCCATAATCACGATCATGCCGGACACAGCCATGGCGGACACAGCCATGAGGCGCCGGAAGATCGCGCCGGAAAATGGTACGAGATGGGCAAGGGCCGTCTGGTCTTGCTGAGCGGCGGCCTGCTCTGCCTCGCCTGGATCGTGGAGATGGTGACCGGTGCCGCCTATGGCTTCTGGGCCTTTGCTCTCGCCTGTGCCATCGGCGTTGCACCGGTCGCAAAACGCGCCTTCGAAGCGCTGCGCATGAGGCAGCCCTTCACCATCGAAAGCCTGATGACGATCGCCGCGATCGGCGCTCTTTTCATCGGCGCGGCCGAGGAGGCGGCGCTGGTCGTCTTCCTCTTCGCCGTGGGCGAGGTGCTTGAGGGCGTCGCCGCCGGCAAGGCGCGGGACGGCATCCGCGCGCTCGCCAGTCTGGTGCCGAAAACCGCCCTTCTGGAAGAAAATGGCCAGACCCGCGAAGTTCCCGCCGAGAGCCTGACGATCGGTGCGACGGTGCTTGTCCGCCCCGGCGACCGGATCCCGGCCGACGGCGAAATCATCGAGGGCACCAGTGGCATCGACGAAAGCCCGGTCACCGGCGAAAGCGTGCCGGTGACGCGCGGCCCCGGTGAGGCGGTCTTCGCCGGCTCGATCAACACCGAGGCCGTCCTGCGCATCGCGGTGACGAAAACCGCCGCGGACAACACGATCAGCCGGATCGTCCGGCTGATCGAGGAAGCCGAGGAGGCCCGCGCCCCGACCGAGCGCTTCATCGACCGCTTCTCGCGCTGGTACATGCCCGCCGTGGTGGCCGCCGCCATTCTGGTGATCGTGGTGCCGCCGCTGGCGCTCGGCGCGGATTGGGACACGTGGATCTATCGCGGTCTTGCGCTGCTGCTGATCGGCTGTCCCTGCGCGCTGGTGATCTCGGTTCCCGCCTCGATCGCCTCCGCACTGTCCTCGGGGGCGCGCAAGGGCCTGCTGATGAAGGGCGGCGCGGTGATCGAGGCGACGGCCAAGGTCAGCCGGATCGCCTTCGACAAGACCGGCACGCTGACCCATGGCACCCCCCGGGTGACCGACATCGTCGCCGCACCCGGGGTGACGGAAAACGACCTGCTCGCCGTCGCGGCCGGGGTCGAGACCGGCTCGTCGCACCCGCTGGCGCAGGCAATCGTGCGCCGGGCCAGCGAGGCCGGCGTGACTGCCCTGCCCGCCGCGCAGGCCCGCGCCCTGCCCGGAAAGGGCGTCGAGGCCCAGGTCGGCGACGAGAAGGCCTGGGTCGCGTCGCCCCGTCATGCGGCCGATACCGCCGGCCTGGCGGCAGAGCACATCAACCGCGCCACCGCGCTGGAATCCGAGGGCAAGACCGTGGTTGCGGTGTTCCGCGAGCGGCGGCCGCTCGGGCTGATCGCGCTGCGCGACGAACCACGCGACGATGCCGCCGAGGCGATGGCCCAGCTGCGGCAGCTGGGGATCACCCCGCTGATCCTGACCGGCGACAACCCGCGCACCGCGGCGGCCATCGCCGGGCAGCTCGGCATGGAGTTCCGCGCCGAGATGCTGCCCGAGGACAAGCTGGAGGTCATCCGCGACCTCGGCGCACAGGGCGGGGTGATGATGATCGGCGACGGCATCAACGACGCGCCGGCGCTGAAACAGGCGAGCGTCGGCGTTGCCATGGGCTCGGGCACCGATGTGGCGCTGGAAACGGCGGATGCCGCGATCTTGCGCAACCGGGTGACGGATGCCCCGGCCCTGATCCGGCTGGCGCGGGTGACGATGGGCAACATCCGGCAGAACGTGGCGCTGGCGCTCGGCCTCAAGGCGGTGTTTCTGGTGACCTCGATCCTCGGAATGACGGGGCTCTGGATCGCGATTATGGCCGACACCGGCGCGACCGTCCTTGTCACGATCAACGCGCTGCGGCTGCTGCGCTTCGACCCGTCACGACAGGGCTGAGCCCCGCACGCGACGGCATCGCCGCCGGCCCCCTGACGCAGCCTGACGCGCGAGGGAGCCGGCGGCGAACGGTTACAGCTTGTCCCTGAACCACTCGACAGTCTTCGGCGCCAGTTCCGTCTCGACCGTCTCGGCCGAGGTCTCGGCGCCGAAATCGTGGTCGGTGTCAACCACCGTCAGGTCCTCGACGCCTGTGTGATAGCGCATCAGCTGGTTGCCCGCGATCGGCTGCGGAGCCACGATCGTCTCCCGCGATCCGACGATGACCCGCAGCGGCCCGGGATAGGAGGCGACGGCGCCGGCCGCCGACAGCAGCGGCAGCTCCTGGAAGAAGGCGCCCTTCAGCGTGGTCCGCCCGCCCCAGGACAGATCGGCGGTGATCGGCTCGTCCTTGCCCGCCGCCAGACCGGCCGCGACCTTGTCCGCCCCCATGATCTTCGCATAGGTCGCCATCGGATTGGTCACCGGCGCCCACAGGACCACCGCATCCGCCTCGGGCCGCGCCGCGGCCAGATGCGCGCCGACCAGCCCGCCCTGGCTGTAGCCCAGAATGCCGATGCGCCCACCGTCGACCGTCGGCAAGGTCTGCAGATAGTCGAAGGCATCGACGGCATCCGCGATCTGCCCGGAGAAGGTGGTATCCTCCCATTTGCCCGAGCTCTCGCCAGAACCGGTGAAGTCGATGCGCAGCGAGGCGATGCCGGCTTTGGCCAGCTCGCCCGCGACATAAGTGAACAGCCCGGTTTCCGTGCCGGCGATGGGAAATTCGTTCTTGCTGCCGGTAAAGCCGTGCATCATCAGCACGACCGGCGGGGTCTCGACGCCATCGGGCAGGTTCAGGATGCCGGCGATGGTCTTTCCGCCATGCGTGATCGAGAGCGGGGCCTCGCTTGCCAGCACGCCCGAGGCGGCCAGGGCGGCGAAGGCTGCGGCGGCAACGCCGGTCTTCAGGGGGGTCATGATGGGATCTCCTCCGTTGGTTGGATCGCAAGGTGCGTTTGCGCACCGTTCTGGGCCGCAGCCCGCTGGGCTGCGGCATCCGGCCGGCCTCCGCCCCCGGCAGGGGGCGTGCGGACGGGCGGGATCTCAGGCCCGGATCATGTCCGAGAGCTTTTCGCCGATCATGATGCAGACCGCGTTCGGATTGCCCGAGACCAGCGTGGGCATGATCGAGGCATCGGCGACGCGCAGCCCCTCGATGCCATGCACCCGCAGCTGCGGATCGACGACCGAAAGCGCGTCGGCTCCGGCGCGGCAGGTGCCGGCGGGATGCAGCGCGGCATGGGCGGTCGTCTGGCAGAAGTGACGCACCTGCTCGCGCGTCACGGCCCCTGCCCCGGGCAGCTGGCGGCGTTCCACATAGCGGCGGATCGCAGGTTGCTCCATCACCTCGAGCGCCAGCATCGTCCCGTCGGTGATCGCCTCGAGATCGTAGGGATCGCCGAAATAATTCGGGATCACCCGCGGCAAGGCCGACGGATCGGCGCTGGTCAGCCGCACCTCGCCGCGCGAGCGGGGGCGGATCTGGCCA
This sequence comes from Paenirhodobacter ferrireducens, assembly GCF_004022265.1. Taxonomy (GTDB): domain Bacteria; phylum Pseudomonadota; class Alphaproteobacteria; order Rhodobacterales; family Rhodobacteraceae; genus Rhodobacter; species Rhodobacter ferrireducens. Next base: position 4,053 of record NZ_SAVB01000032.1, on the reverse strand, counting down.
AGATTGATGGTGCAGCCATTGCCCCCGGGAACCGCCTCGACGCCCTCCTCGATGCCGGCACCGACCACCATGAAATACTGCACGTCGGGCTGCTTCTGCGCCCGGTCGGCCCACCAGAAGGCACCGCCCTCGATCAGGTTCGACGCCGCCGGCCCGCCCCGGAACAACAGGTAATCGAGCCCCGCCAGCGCCTTCCAGTGCAGCTTCTTGTACTTGTCATAGCTGTGCGGCCCGTTGAGCTGATAGATCAGCGAGATCTCGATGTGATCCTGCAGGTTCTGGCCGACCCCCGGCAGGTCATGCAGCACGGCGATGCCGTGCCGGCGCAGCTCGGCCTCGGGGCCGATGCCCGAAAGCATCATCAGCCGCGGCGTGTTGATCGCCCCCGCCGACAGGATCACCTCGCGCCGGGCGCGAACGGTGCGGGTCTTGCCGCCGATCACATACTCGACCCCCACGGCGCGCCCCTTCTCGATCAGCACCCGCAGCACGCGCGCACCGGTCTTCACCGTCAGGTTGCGTCGCTTCCGCGCGGGCTTGAGATAGGCCACGGCCGCACTGCTGCGCCGCCCGTTCTTCGCCGTGATCTGATAGAGGCCGCATCCCGCCGGGGTGCCGGAATTGAAATCCGGGTTGAACGGCAGGCCCTGTTGCTGACACGCCTGCAGCCAGGCCCGGGTCAGCGGATGGATCTGGTCGATGTCGGACACACCGAGCGGCCCGCCGATGCCATGGACCTCATTGCAAAAGCGGTTGTTGTCCTCGGCCTTGCGGAAATAGGGCAGCACCTCGTCATAGCCCCAGCCAGTGGCCCCCAGGCTTTCCCAGGTTGCATAATCGTCGGGATTGCCGCGGATGTAGATCATCGCATTCACCGACGAGCCACCGCCCAGAACGCTGGCCTGCACCATGGTCGGCGGCTCCTCGCGGTTCTGGGCATCGGTGGGCTCCCAGGGGAAGCGCTTCAGCAAGGGCCCCTGCGCGGTCTTGTAATAGGCGCCAGGGATATGAATGTAGGGGTTCAGGTCACGCGGCCCCTCCTCCAGCAGCAGCACCTCTGCCCCCGGATCCTCACTCAGCCGACCGGCCATGACGCAGCCTGTCGAACCGCCGCCGACGATGACGAAATCCGCGCCGTCCATGATCTCTCCCTGCCAGGCGGGCCCCGCGGCGGGGCCACTGCGATCCACTCATAAAGCCCTGCCGCTTTCTCGCGCACAATTTCGCAACCGGCGCGACGATGACGCAACTCCGCGCGCAGACTGCGTCACATCGCGCAATGTTTCGCGAGGCTGCGCAATTGCGCGACGGTCGCCCGGGGTCGAAACTGTATGCAATGCCAAGGCACCCGCCCCGAGAGGAGACGTCGATGACCGCCCCCCGCCAGCAGATCGTTCTGCATTCGCTGATTGCCAAGGACGCACCGATGGCCATCGATCTGAAGATCGCGCGGGATCTGGGATATGACGGCATCGAGATTTCCGCCGCGAAGATGCGCGCCTTTCTCGCGGCGGGCTGGACCGAGGCCGATCTGGCGGAGCGTCTGCGCCCCTTCTATCTGCCCGGCACCGGGTTTTTGATGGACATCGAGCGCCACGGGCCCAATGAGGCGGCTCTGATGCGCGAGGCCGAAGAGCTGTTTCATCTCGCCCGGGTCGCCGGGGCACGCGGCGTGCAGCTGATCACCGGGCCGATCCCGCTCGCGGCCGCGCGGGCCCATGCAGAGGGCCGGCCGATCGAGGGCTATGCCGGCGTGCTGGGGCTGCCCCGCGCCGAGCAGCTCGCCATCACCGCGCGCAATCTGGCGAAACTCGCGGACATGGCGGCGGCAGAGGGGCTGGTGCTGTATCTCGAGGCGCTCGGCTGGTGCCCGCTCAACACCGTCTCCGATCAGCTCGAACTGATCGGACGTGCCGCGCGGGACAATCTCAAGATGGTGGTCGATTTCTGGCATTGCCACGTCTCGGGCGACACCCCTGAGCGCATTTCCCGCATCGACAGCCGCCTGATCTATGGCGTGCACGTCTGCGATTCCCTGCGCCATGACGGCGGCCTGCCGGACGAGGCGGTGCTGCGCGATGTGCCCACGGGCAGCGGCGTGCTCGCGCTGCAGGACTGGGTGGATGCGGTGAAAGCGACGGGCTATGTCGGCTGGTGGAGCGGCGAGCTGTTCTGCCGCCGCCAGCATCAGGATGACAGCTTCCGGGTCGCCGCAGAGATCAAGGCGCTTCTGGAGAAACTCGTCCTGTAATCATCATCGCGGTTCATGGGGATCCTCACATTGGCCAGCATGCGTTCTTCGGTTCACCAGAGGATCGTTCTGTCGATCTGCTTTCTCGCCGGCGGTCTCGGCGTCGGAGCCTGGGGGGCGAACCTTCCCGCGCTCGGCCGCCGGGCCAGCCTGGACGAGGCCGCTCTGGGGATGACGCTGCTCGCCTTTGCGACGGGGGCGATCGCGGCAATGACCAGCGCCCCCCGCATCATCACCCGTGTCGGCGCCGAACGCGTGGCGATCGTCGCGGCCGGCCTGTTCGGGCTGGGCATCGCCGGCGTGGGTCTGGTGACACGACTGCCCGAAGCGCTGTGCATCGCAATGCTCACGGGGATCTGCTTCGGGTCGCTGGATGTCGCGATGAACAGCCAGGCGGCCTCGGTGGAACGCAGGGCCGGCCGGCCGATCATGTCGTCCTTCCATGCCGTTTTCAGCGCCGGAACCCTGACGGCCGCCCTGGCCTATTCGACGCTCGCGCATCGTGGCCTGGGCTCGGCCAGCATGATGGCGCTGACCGGAGCGATGCTGGCCATTCTGTCGTTTGAAGCCTTCCGTCAGACGCTGAAAGGACCATGCGAACCCGTGGCGCAGGACATCCGACCCGAGGGGGCGGGAGCGCCGCGATCGGGGCAGCGCGCAGCCCTCGCCCTGGGCGTGCTGGCCTTCGTGATCTTCATGGCGGAAGGCGCGATCATGGACTGGGCGGCCGTCTATCTCGTGCGGGTTCTGGGAACCTCGGAAAGCCTGGGCGCCGCCGGATATGCCGTGTTCTCCGGAACGATGCTTCTGGGCCGGCTTCTGGGCGACCGCGCGAACCGCCATCTCGGTCCGACGCGGCTGTTCCGGATCTGCGTGATGATCGTCGTCCTCTCCCTGGGGGGCTTCCTGGCCTTCGGCAGCCTGCCGATCGCGCTGTGTTCCCTCGCCTTGTGCGGCCTGGCGATGGCGAATGTCATTCCGATCCTGTTTTCGGCCGCAGGCCGCCTTGGCGAGCATGATGGAAACCGATCGCTTTCCCGGGTGCTTTCGATGGGCTACGCCGGCGTCCTGCTCGGTCCGGCAATGATCGGCTTCGTCGCCGAGGCATCATCGCTGAAAATCAGCCTGTCTCTCGTGCTTCTTTGCCTGATGACAGTGGCGCTCTTTGGCCGCATTTCCGGCTCGCCCTCCGGAGGCGGAGAAAGCTGAGATGAGCGCGAAAGTTGAACAGCCGCGCCGGGTGTTCAGCCCCGGCCTCTGGTGGATCGGATCGGCGATGCATCTGTCCGGCTCTGAAGCCCAGGCCTTGCAGATGTATTCGTAGGGTGTGAAGCCGTTCAGGCACCGAACCGCCCCGGGTTTGCCGGAGGCGGTTACGGTAACCCCTGAACGGTTCATCTTTGCGCAGCCTCCATGCGCCGGCATATTGCGGTGTCAAGCGGGGCATTCGACATGCGCAAAGCCTCTTGACTGGGAGGGCTATGCTCCCGAAGCCTGACGCACAGTCCGGTTCACGAAAATTCGGCCATCAACTGTCGGCAGTCGTCCAGCATGGCAGGCAACCGGGCTTGTTGCACATATCAGTGAGAGGGATTCACCTTGAGAATCCTGATGGTTAGATCGTTGGCATGCCAGAGCCTGCCGACACCCGCTACCGCACGACGAATTGGTCCGACTATAACGCTTCGCTGAAGCGGCGAGGATCGTTGTCCGTCTGGTTCGATCCGGAAATGTCTTGGCAGGCCGAGCGAGCCGTCAAGCGCGGCCACCCCGAGACCTTCTCCGACAGCGCCATTCAGACC
>NZ_SAVB01000031.1 GCF_004022265.1 Paenirhodobacter ferrireducens | reverse complement strand
GGGGCCGTGCACCGGCCCGCCGCCCGGGGCGGGGCCGCGCCCGGCCGGCGCCGGGGCGCCGGCACCGGGGCCGGACTGGATCTTGCGCATCAGCGTTTCCGGGTCGGGCAGGTCGGCCACATGGGTCATGCGAATGAGCGCCATCTCGGCCGCCATCATCGCGTTCGGCGCGGCCGAGACCTCCTCGATCGCCTTCAGCAGCATCTGCCACAGCCGCGAGAGCACCCGCATCGGGATCGCCGCAGCCATCGCCTGGCCGCGGGTGCGTTCCTCGGGCGGCACGGTCGGATCCTCGGCGGCCTCGGGGGTGATCTTGATGACCGAGACCCAATGGGTGATCTCGGCCAGATCGCGCAGCACCGCCATCGGATCGGCACCGTCGGCATATTGCTCGGCCAGCTCGGTCAGCGCGCCCGCCGCATCGCCCTTCAGCACCATGTCGAAAAGGTCGAGCACGCGGGCGCGGTCGGCCAGCCCCAGCATCGCGCGCACCTGCTCGGCCGTGGTCTCGCCCGCGCCATGGGCGATCGCCTGATCGAGGAGCGACATCGCATCGCGCACCGAGCCCTCGGCCGCGCGGGTGATGAGCGCCAGCGCGTCGCCCGCGATCTCGGCGTTTTCCTTCGCCGCGACACCCGCCAGATGCGCCATCATCACCTCGGGCTCGATCCGCTTCAGATCGAAGCGCTGACAGCGGCTGAGCACGGTGACCGGCACCTTGCGGATCTCGGTCGTGGCGAAGATGAATTTCACATGCGCCGGCGGCTCCTCGAGCGTCTTCAGGAGCGCATTGAAGGCCGAGGTCGACAGCATGTGCACCTCGTCGATGATGTAGACCTTGTAGCGCGCCGAGGCGGCCCGGTAATGCACCGATTCGATGATCTCGCGGATGTCGCCGACGCCGGTGCGCGAGGCGGCGTCCATCTCCATCACGTCGACATGGCGGCCCTCGGCGATCGCCCGGCAATGCTCGCACACGCCGCAGGGTTCGGTGGTCGGGCCGCCGCTGCCGTCGGCGCCGATGCAGTTCAGCCCCTTGGCGATGATCCGCGCGGTGGTCGTCTTGCCGACCCCGCGCACGCCGGTCATGATGAAGGCATGGGCGATGCGGTCGGAGGCGAAGGCGTTCTTCAGCGTGCGCACCATCGCCTCCTGACCGATCAGATCGGCGAAGGTGGCGGGGCGATACTTGCGGGCAAGGACCTGATAGCCGGTCGCGGGCGTGTCGGACATGAGTGCTCCTCTCGTCGGCGCGCAGTCTAGTCGCGGGGCGGGCCAAGTCAAACCGATGAGGGGCGTCGGCGGTGCGATGCGGGCGCGGGGGCGCTCAGGACCCGGCCGGCGCCGGCTTATGGCAGAGGATCTGAACCGGGTGGGTGCGGCGTTCCTCAATGTTGCGCGCGGTATTGCGCACGATCTGCAGCGCCTCCTTGCCCAGAAGGATGTGCAGGCCGAAAACCGGGGCCTGGCCTGTTTCCGCCAGCGCGATCGCGGCCCGGTAGCTTTGCAGGTATCTCTCGCCGGTATCCGTCACCTCGATCTGCGTGAACCCGGCCCGTTCGAGTGCCGCGACGGTGTCTTCGGGGCGCATCAGATAGGCGCCGCTGCCGTCCTTCGACCAGGGCACCGGGTGGTGCGGGGGGCCGACCTCGCCGAGCCCGTGTTCGGTCAGCGCAAAGAAGGCGCCGGGCTTCAGCACCCGGAAGGCCTCGGCGAAGAAGGCGCCGCGGTCGGGCACGTTCATCGTGACGTGCTGGGCGTAACCGCCGTCGAAGGTCGCGTCGCCATAGGGGAGCGTTTGCCCGTCCCCGAGCCGGCACTCCACCGCGTCCTGCATCCCGACGAGCGCACTCAGCCTGTTGGCGGCCTCGACGAAGGGGGGCGTGATGTCGATGCCGTCGACATGACAGTGGAAGCGTCGGGCAAGATATCTGGCGGGCCCGCCGATCCCGCAGCCGATGTCGAGAAGGCGGTCTCCCGCATGGATCGGCAGGATCTCGGCAAGTTCCACGGTGGCCTGAAAGCCCCTTGCGTGGAAGTGATCCACCGGGGCGAGCTGTTCGATCGTCACGGTCTCCGGGGCGATCCCGGCCTGACGCATCGCCTCCAGAATTCTGGAATAGACGTCGCCGTTGCCCCAATGATCGGAAATGGCCTGTGCGTCGGTCATCTGAACCTCCCTACTGGCTGCGGCAGAATAGCACAGTTCGCAGCTTCCGCGGGAGATTCGCGTGACGGGGCCGGGCGCCGGGCGATGTCGCCACCACCCGGGCGCGCCACCGCCTCAGCGCCCCGTGATGCCCTCGATCGGGGGCAGGGGCACGGGCTGGGTCACATAGGCGGCGGGGCGGCGCTCGTAGAAGGCGTTGCCGCCGGTGGTCACGACGTAATTCATGTTGTCGTAGTGATAGCTGCGGTTCGCGGTGTGGAAGAACTGCGCGTCGCCGATCAGCGGGTGGCGCTCGCCGCGCAGCACCGATTGTGCCGCCTCGCGGACATTGGTCTTGTCCTTCATCCGCTTGGTCATGATCCCCGGCGCGAACTGGCCGCGCTGACGCACCACGCCGCAGACCGAATTCGGATATTTCCGCGACTCGACGCGGTTCATCACCACGCTGCCCACCGCGACCATGCCGTCGCGGCTCGATCGGTTCGATTCGAAATACATCGCCCGCTCCATGCAATCGAGCGGCGTATGCCCGCAGCTTGCCAATGCGCCCAGTGCGGCGGCAAGGACAAGGGTGCCGCGCATGCCCGGTGTGACGAATGCCATGATGTGCCTGCTTTCTGCCCGGGGCGTTTCGCCCTCGTTGACGCGCAGAATACCAGAGCGCGCGAGTCGCGCCAAGGGATGCGGGCCGGGGGCGGCGGTCTGCCGCGCGGTCAGGGGCGGTCACAGGCCTGGCAGGTCGATCATCACCGCGGCATGGTCGCTGGCATGCGGCCGGTGCGACCCGACGCCCGAAAGCCGCGCGCTGGTGTCGCGCCGCGCCTCGCGGCCCAGTCCCGCGCGCAGGATCACGGGCACCGCCTGCGGAAAGACGTGCGCAAGGGCGGGCGAGGCCAGCAGGGCGTCGGGGCAATCGTAGCGCCCCGAATGCACGTCGAAATAGGTCCAGCGCTCGGAGGCGGGCAGGCGCTCCATCAGGTTGACGGTGAAGCCGTTCTCCAAGGGCGCGATGGCGCGCTCGGCACCGGGCAGGGCGCCATGCGGCTCGTTCAGATCGCCGACGATCAGCCACAACCCCGCGGCGGGCGCCTCGAAATAGCGCTCGATCAGCCGCCGAACCGCCAGCGCCTCCAGCCGGCGTGTGGTCCAGGCCGTGGCGACATCGGGGTAGGGCGATTTGAAATGGCACAGGAACAGGGTGAGCTGCCCCGCCGTCGCCATCAGGCAGTCGCGGCGGAAGACGGGGGCGAGCGGGTCGACGCCCGGCGGCGGCGCGATGTCGAAGTCATCGAGCGTCAGCGCGGCATGGCTGCGCAGCTCGGCAAGCGGCCGGCGCGAAAGGAGGGCAAGGTCGAGACCGCGGCCGTCATTGCCGGGCAGGCAGATCCGCTCGGGATAGGGGCGCAGCCCGGCGGGAAGCATGAACCGCTGATAGAAATGCTCGAGCGTCGCAAGGTCATAGACCTCCTGCAGCGCCAGAAGATCGGCGTCGATCGTGGCCAGCACCTCGGCCGTCAGGCGCCGGTCGATGGCGTCGAGGCCGGTCTCCTCTGGGGCGTCGCTGTCCCATGCCCCGTGCAGCTGCGGCCCGTCTGCGGATTTCAGCAGTTTCAGGTTCTGAAGGTTGAAGGTCGCGATGCGCATGATGGGACAAGCATCGCACCGCCCCCGCGCCGAGGCAAAGGCTGAATCGCCAAGGGGGAGCCCTGAACGGCTGTCGTCTCGACTGCGGGGAAGGGGAGGGGTGAGAGGCTGGACATCGACCCAAGCGGGGCTCGTTGCGGCTGCTTCCTTCCGGACCTGACCGGGTTGGCGAGGCGCTCGCCCGCGCCAACCTCTCAAGCGGTCATATAGGCAAGCCGTGCCGGATTCGCAACCCCGGCCTTGCACGGAACGAAGGGCTTTGGCGGAATGCGAAAGGGCGCCCGGATGGGGCGCCCTTCGAGTGCGGGATTTGCCTGCGGCTCAGCCGAGCGCGGCGTCGCAGCGCTTGCAGGTATGGGCATGCGCGTGGGTGCCGACGTCGGGCAGGATCTTCCAGCAGCGCTGGCATTTCTCGCCCTCGGCGGTCTCGAAGACCACCGCGACGCCCGGAACCTCGGGCAGGCGGAAGGCCTCGTTCGGCGCCGGATCGGTGGTCACGGTCAGCGCCGAGGTGATGCACAGGTCATCGAAGCGGACCGAGCGCAGCGCGGCGGCAAGGCCCTCGTCCTCGACATGCACGACCGGCGCCGCCTCGAGCGAGGCGCCGATCACCTTGGCGGTGCGCTGCACCTCGAGTGCGGCGGTGACCGCACGGCGGGCGCGGCGGATGCCCTCCCATTTCTGTGCGAGCGCCGCGTCCTTCCAGTCGGCGGGCGTCGCCGGGAAGTCCTGCAGATGGACCGAGCCATCCTCGGACGGGAAGCGGCTGAGCCAGACGTCCTCCATGGTGAAGGGCAGGATCGGCGCAAGCCAGGTGCTCAGGCGATAGAACTGCAGGTCCATCACCGTGCGCACCGCGCGCCGGCGCAGGCTGTCGGGCGCGTCGCAATAAAGCGCGTCCTTGCGCACGTCGAACCAGAAGGCCGAGAGGTCGACGGTGCAGAAGTTGAACAGCACCTGGAACACGCCCGAGAAGTTGAAGGCGCGGTAGTTGGCGTGCACTTCGGCATCGAGTTCGGCCAGACGGTGCAGCATCCAGCGTTCGAGCTCGGGCATGTCGGCGCGCTCGACCCGCTCGGCCTCGTCAAAGCCCGCCAGCGCGCCCAGCATGAAGCGCAGGGTGTTGCGCAGCCGGCGATAGCTGTCCGCGGTGCCCTTCAGGATCTTCGGCCCGATGCGCTGGTCGGCGGTATAGTCGGTCTGCGCCACCCACAGCCGCAGGATGTCGGCGCCGTATTCGTCGATCACCTCTTGCGGCGCGACGGTGTTGCCGATCGACTTGGACATCTTCATGCCCTTCTCGTCGAGCGTGAAGCCATGCGTCACCACGTTGCGATAGGGCGCGCGGCCGATCGTGGCCGAGGCCTGCAGCAGCGAGGAATGGAACCAGCCGCGGTGCTGGTCGGTGCCCTCGAGATAGACATCGGCGATGCCGTCCTTTGTGCCGTCCGCGCGGTCGCGCAGCACGAAGGCATGCGTCGACCCGCTATCGAACCACACGTCGAGCACGTCATAGACCTGTTCATAATCCGACGGATCGACGATGCCCGCGAGCACCTTTTCCTTGAAACCTTGCACATACCAGACATCGGCGCCGTCCGCCTCGAAGGCGGCGGCGATCCGGGCGTTGACCTCGGCATCGCGCAGCAGGAAATCTGCGTCGGTGGGTTTCGCGCCCTTCCTGGTGAAGCAGGTGAGCGGCACGCCCCAGGCGCGCTGGCGCGACAGCACCCAGTCCGGCCGGTGCTCGATCATCGAGTGCAGGCGGTTGCGGCCGGAGACCGGGGTGAACTTCACCAGCTCCTCGATCGAGCGCAGGGCGCGGGCGCGGATGGTGTCGCCATAGCTGCCCATGCCGTCGTCGAGGGTGTGGTCGATCGCGGCGAACCACTGCGGCGTGTTGCGATAGATCACCGGCGCCTTCGAGCGCCAGGAATGCGGGTAGGAGTGCTTGATCTTGCCCTTCGCCAGCAGCGCACCCGCCCAGGCGAGCTGCTTGATGTTCGAGACGTTCGCCGGGCCTTCCTTGCCGTCCTGATCCAGGATCGCCTGACCGCCGAAGATCGGCAGGTCGGTGCGATAGGTGCCGTCGGCCTCTACATTGTAGGTCATCGGCAGCCTGAACTTCACGCCCAGCTGATAGTCGTCGTCGCCATGCGAGGGGGCGGTGTGGACAAAGCCGGTGCCGGCGTCCTCGGTGACGTGATCGCCGGGTAGCATCGGCACGTCATAATCCCACTCGCTCTGCGCCTCCTCGAGCCCGGCATAGGGGTGCTTCAGCACCACGCCCTCAAACTCGGAGGTCGCGACGTCGCGCAGCCGGGTGAAGCCCGTCACCTTCGCCGCGGTCATCACGCTTTCCGCCAGCGCATCGGCCAGCACCAGAAGCTCGCCCGCGACGGCGGTCGATTTCTCGTCCGCCGCATCGACGCGGTAAAGCCCATAGGCGATGCCCGGGTTATAGGCGACCGCGCGGTTTTGCGGGATCGTCCAGGGGGTGGTGGTCCAGATCACCACCGCCGCCCCGTCAAGCCCGGCAACCGGGCGGAACCGCACCCAGATCGTGTGGCTCGTATGGTCGTGATATTCGACCTCTGCCTCGGCGAGCGCGGTCTTCTCGACCGGCGACCACATCACCGGCTTCGAGCCCTGATAGAGCGTGCCGTTCATCAGGAATTTCATGAATTCCTCGGCGATCACCGCCTCGGCATGGAAATCCATCGTCAGATAGGGATCGGCCCAGTTCCCGGTCACGCCGAGCCGCTTGAACTCCTCGCGCTGCACGGTGACCCAGTTCTCGGCGAACTTGCGGCATTCCTGACGGAAGGCGACGGTGTCGACGTCGTCCTTGTTCAGGCCCTTGGCGCGATACTGCTCCTCGATCTTCCATTCGATCGGCAGGCCGTGGCAGTCCCAGCCCGGGACATAGCGGCTGTCGTGGCCCATCATCTGATGGCTGCGCACGATGATGTCCTTGATCGTCTTGTTCAGCGCATGGCCGATGTGCAGGTGGCCGTTCGCGTAGGGCGGGCCGTCGTGCAGCACGAAGGAGGGGCGGGCGTCATTGCTGCCTTTGGCGCGCAGCTGGTCATAGATCGCCAGCCGTTCCCAGCGGGCCAGCCATTCGGGCTCGCGCGCGGGCAGGCCCGCGCGCATCTGGAACTCGGTTTCGGGCAGGAAGACGGTGTCGCGATAGTCGACGGTGGTTTCGGGCGTGTCAGCGCACATCGGAAGAAGATCCTCGGCTTGAAGGAAGGGGGGCGCGCAGCCCGCGCCCGCGGCTTGCAGCAGTCCCGGCCACCCTGACGCGTCAGAGCGCCGGGCCGGTAATTCGACGAATGATGTGCACAAGCCGGGTCATGGCGCGCCTTATAGGCGGCGCCGGCCTGCGCGGCAAGCGCCGGTTGGGGGCGCTGCCCCCTCGGGCTTCGCCCTCACCCCCGAGGTATTTCGGGCAAGGCGAAAGCGCCGAGAAGTTTTTGCGTCCAATTGCCTCAGATTTCCCGGGGGGGGGTGAGGGCGAAGCCCGAGGGGGGCGCCTCCTTTACCCGGCCTTTTCCTTGCCGGGCCGATGGCCTAGGGTGGCGCCGATCTGCGGAGGGGCCGATGAGCGACGAGACGGGGATGCTGAAAGCCGATGACATCGCGGCGATGTTCACGCGCGCGGGCGGGGGCTATCTCTTTGCCCGCTGGGGGCGTCCGGTGGTGCCGGTGGTCTTCGGCGTCGATGCGTCGACCCTTGCCACGGTGAAGGGCGCGGTCGAGGCGGTGGTGACGCTGGCCGGCCATCAGATGGCCGAGACCGACCCCGAGCTTGGCGCGAACCTGATGATCTTCTTCTTCCGCGACTGGCAGGAGCTCCTCGAGGTGCCGAACCTCGACCGGATGATCGAGGGGCTCGGCGATCTCGTTGCCCGGCTCGAGGGGGCGGGGGCGAACCAGTATCGGGTCTTCCGCTTCGATGCGGCGGGGGCGATCCGGGCGTGCTTCGCCTTCGTGCGGATGGATGCGGCGCTCGACGAGGTGCCGGCCGAGACCATCGCGTTGAGCCAGGCGGTGCAGATGATCCTGCTCTGGGGCGAGACGGCCTTTGCCGCCCATCCGCCGCTTGCCACGGCGCGCGGCGTGACGGTGCTGCGCCCCGAGGTGGCGGCGCTGATTCGTGCCGCCTATGACCCGGTGCTGCCCGCCGTCGCCCAGGACGCGAGCCATGCGCTGCGGCTCGCCGCCCGGCTGGCCGCGCCGCGGCCGGAGGGCACGGCATGACGCATCACTTCCCGGTCCGGGTCTATTACGAGGACACCGACCTTGCCGGCATCGTCTATTACGCGAACTATCTGAAGTTCATCGAGCGCGGCCGCACCGAATGGGTGCGCAGCCTCGGCATCGATCAGGTCGCGCTGAAGCGCGATCACGGCCTTGTCTTCGCGGTGCGCCGGGTCGAGGCGGACTATCTGCGGCCGGCGACGTTCGACGACGAGCTGACGGTGACGACCGGGCTGTCCGCTGTGGCGGGCGCGCGACTCATCCTCGAGCAGGCGGTCTGGCGCGCGGGCGAGAAGCTGTTCACCGCCGCGGTGACCATCGTGTGCCTGAGCGAGACCGGCGCCCCTGCGCGTCTGCCGGCCGAGTTGCGCCAGCGGCTGGTGCCCTCGCTGCACTGAGACCTGGGCCGGAACGAGCCCTGCATCTGCTGCAATGCCGCATCAGCCGTGGCGCGATGACGCAGATGTTATGGCGCTCCCCCTGAACCTCGGATAGAATCACTGTTAAGAGAGCCGCGAAAACGGCTTCGACCGAGAGCAGTGAACGCCTAAAGGCACGATTATGGACCAGCAAACCCTTGCGATGGGGCAGGAGATCGATTTCTCGCTGCTTGCACTTTTCCTGCGCGCATCGCTGACAGTGAAACTTGTGATGATTATGCTCACCATGGCCAGCTTCTGGTCGTGGTCGATCATCATCCGGAAATTCATCACCTTCCGCGCCGCGCGCGCCGAGGCTGATGCCTTCGATCGCGCCTTCTGGTCGGGCGAGCCGCTTGACGAGCTCTTCGACCAGATCGGGCCTTCGCCCGAGGGCGCGAGCCAGCGCATCTTCGCCGCCGGCATGCTCGAGTGGCGCCGCTCGCACCGCCATGACGGCGAGCTGATCGCTGGCGCACAGGCGCGCATCGACCGCTCGATGGATGTGGCGATCGCGAAGGAGGCCGAGAACCTGAACTCGGGGCTGAGCTTCCTCGCCACGGTGGGCTCGACCTCGCCCTTCATCGGTCTCTTCGGCACCGTCTGGGGGATCAAGGTCGCCTTCGAGGAGATCGCGATCTCCCAGAACACCTCGCTTGCCGTTGTGGCGCCGGGCATCTCGGAGGCGCTCGTCGCCACCGCGATCGGCCTGATCGCCGCGATCCCGGCGGTGATCTTCTACAACAAGCTTTCGGGCGATGCCGACAAGATCACCTCGGGTTACGAGGCCTTCGCCGACGAATTCGCCACCATCCTTTCGCGCCAGCTGGACGCCTGAGCCATGGGCGCGGGGGTGATGAAGAAGGCCGGTGGCAGCGGACGCCGCCGGCGCGGGGGCAAGGGCCGGCACGCCGTGATGGGCGAGATCAACGTCACGCCGATGGTCGACGTGATGCTGGTTCTGCTCATCATCTTCATGGTGGCGGCGCCGATGATGACGGTGGGCGTGCCGCTCGAGCTGCCGAAGACGGCGGCGAAGGCGGTGCCGACCGAGCAGGAAGAGCCGCTGACGGTCTCGCTGCAGCTTGACGGCACGGTGTCGCTGATGAACTCGACGGTGCCCGAGGCGGAACTCGTCGACCGGCTGCACGCCATCGCGCAGGAGCGCGACAGCGACAAGATCTACCTGCGTGCCGATGGCGGTATCGAATATTCGCGCGTCGTCGAGGTGATGGGGGCGCTGAACGCGGGCGGCTTCAACAACATCATTCTGGTCACCGACACCGGCGGCCCCTCGCTGACGGGCAAGGCTCCTTCGGGGAACTGACGCGCCATGCGCATGGACAGGGCAGAGAAGATCGGCACGGAGGTCTCGGCGGCACTGCATATCGCGGTGATTCTGCTGGCGATCTTTGGCACCGACTGGTTCCCGCCGGAGCCGCAGGAACAGGTGCAGATGACGCAGGTCTCGGTGATCTCGCAGGCCGAGTTCGACGCGATCGCCGCCGCCGCACCGAAACAGGGCGCGAACAGCGAACCCGCCGTGCCCGCGGGCGGCGAGGCCTCGGCCGCGACCGATGCGCCGGCACAGCCGGAACCCGCCCCCGCGGCCGCCGAGCCCGCCCCGGCGCCCGCCGAGGAAGCGCCCGCGCCCGCGCCGCAATCCTCGCCCGTGCCGCCCTCGAAGCCCGCCCCGGCGCCCGAGCCGCAGCCCGACATGACCGCGGTCGCGGAGCCGACGCCGCCCGCCGAGGTGGTCGAGGTGCCGCCGACGATGATGCCGCCGGTGGTCGAGCCGCAGGACACGACCTCGCCCGATTTCTCGCCGCGCCCGGTGGCAAGGCCCGCGCCACGCGTCGCGCCGACCCCGGCGCCCGCGCCGGAGCCTGACGCGAAGGTCGCCGAGGCGCCCGTCGCCGAGACGAAGCCCGCCGACACGCCGAAGCCCGAGCCGGTCGAGAAGCCGAAGCCCGAGGCCGCGCCGAAGGAGGCCGCGACCGAGATCACGCCCGAGACGAAGCCGGTCGAGGAGCCCGCCAAGACCTCGGCGCCGGCCAGCGTGCCGCGCCCGCAGACGCGGCCCGCGAAGCCCGTCCCCGCGGAGACGAAACCGGCCGAGACCAAGACCGCCTCGAACGACAAGGCCACGGACAAGGCCTCGGACAAGCCCGCCGACAAGGCGCCTGCGGCCAAGCCCGCGGACAAGGCGACGGACAAGGCCTCTGGCACCGGCAAGGCGACGGACAAGGGCACCGGCAAGGCCACTGACAAGGCGTCCGACAAGGCTTCGGGCACGCCGGCGAAATCGGGCGCCTCCGGCAAGTCGGGCAGCGCGAGCGGGGTCAATGACGCGCTGGCCGAGGCGATGACCTCGGAAACCGGCACCGGTTCGGGTGGCCTCGGCATCGCCGAGAACGGCCCGCCCGTGACTGCCGGCGAGAAAGAGGCGCTGATCGTCGATGTGAAGGCGTGCTGGAACACCGGCGCGCTCAGCTCGGAGGCGCTGCGCACCACGGTGACGGTGCTCGTCGACATGGGCCAGAACGGCAAGCCCGACGTGAAGTCGATCAAGATGAAGGGCTTCACCGGCGGCTCGGAAGCCGCGGCGAAACAGGCCTTCGAGGCGGCCCGCCGCGCGATCGTGCGCTGTGGTTCCGACGGTTTCCCGCTGCCCGCCGAGAAATACGGCTGGTGGAAGCAGATCGAGATCGTCTTCGACCCGAACAAGATGAGGATGAAGTGACGCGTGCGCCGCAGGGAGTCGGAAAAATCCGGCTCTCCGCCGCTTGTGATGTGCCGCGACGCAGAAATTGGATACAACGGGCAAAAGCCCAAGCCAGGGAAAAGAGCATGTTCCGTTTTGCATTGGCCGCGCTGGCGGCGCTGATGATCGGCCCGGGGGCGGCGCTGGCGCAGCAGGGTCCGCTGCACATCGAGATCGACGAGGGCGTGATCGAGCCCTTGCCCTATGCCCTGCCGAGCTTTGTCGCGGAAACCGGCGGCGCGGGCGAGATGGCGGCGCAGATCTCGCAGGTCATCAATGCCGACCTGAGCGGCACGGGCCTCTTCCGGCAGATCCCCGAGAACGCCTATCTGCAGCGCTTCTCGAGCTTTGACACCCCGGTCAGCTATGCCGACTGGCAGGCGATCAACGCGCAGGCGCTGATCGTCGGCGGCGTGTCGACGTCGGGCGGCAAGGTGGTGGTCAAGTTCCGCCTCTTCGACGTCTACTCGAACCAGCAGCTGGGCGACGGCCAGCAGCTTGCGGCCAGCCCGCAAAGCTGGCGCCGTCTCGCGCATAAGGTGGCCGACGTGATCTATAGCCGGATCACCGGCGAAAGCGGCTATTTCGACAGCCGCGTGGTCTATGTCTCGGAGAGCGGGCCGAAGGACAAGCGCCTGAAACGCCTCGCGATCATGGATTACGACGGGGCGAACGTGAACTATCTCACGGATTCGAGCACGATCGTGCTGGCCCCGCGCTTCTCGCCCACCGGCGACCGCATTCTCTATACCACCTTCGAGACCGGCTTCCCGCGGATCAAGCTGATGAACGTCGGCAATGTCAGCGGCCAGCTGCTGCCCGAAGTGCCCGGCACGATGACCTTCTCGCCGCGCTTCTCGCCCGATGGCAACTCGATCGTCTATTCGCTCGAGCAGAACGGCAACACCGACCTCTACAAGATGTCGGCCTCGGGCGGCTCGCCGGCCCGGCTGACGAATTCGCCGGCGATCGAGACCGCGCCGTCGTTCAGCCCCGATGGATCGCGCATCGTCTTCGAGAGCGACCGCTCGGGTGGCCCGCAGCTCTACATCATGCCCGCGGGCGGCGGCGAGCCGACCCGGATCTCCTACGGTGATGGCCGTTACGGCACCCCGGTCTGGTCGCCGCGCGGCGACATGATCGCCTTCACCAAGCAGGCGGGCGGACGCTTCTTCATCGGCGTGATGCGCACCGACGGCTCGGAAGAGCGGCTGCTGACCGCCTCCTTCCTTGACGAGGGTCCGACCTGGTCGCCGAACGGCCGTGTCATCATGTTCACCCGCGAAAGCCCCGGTGCGGGCGGCGGCGCTCAGCTTTTCACCATCGACATTTCAGGGCGGAACCTGAAGAAGGTCGGCAACGCCGGCGGGGCCTCCGATCCGGCCTGGTCGCCGCTTCTGCCCTGAGGCCGATTCACAAGGCATTCCGAACCTGTTACCTTCGCCCGAAAGGGCAAACTCAAAAGGCGGTACACATGAACTTCGCACCCAAGGCAGTGATCCTGCTGGCAGTCCTCGGCCTCGCGGCCTGTAACAACCCCGACAAATACGGCTCGGGCAATGGCGTGGTCGATCCGGGCGGCGCTTACGGCAGCGGCACCGGCGACGGCTCGGTTTCGCAGGGCTCGATCAGCGACCCGAATTCGCCGGCCTATTTCAACGCCGCCGTCGGCGACATGGTGCACTTCGTGGTCGACCAGTCGACGCTGACCGACGAGGCCCGCAACATCCTGGCCGGCCAGGCGAAGTGGCTGAACGCGCACGGCAAGTACTCGGCGATCATCGAAGGCCATGCCGACGAACAGGGCACCCGCGAATACAACCTCGCGCTTGGTGCGCGCCGCGCCTCGGCGGTGCAGGAATTCCTGATCTCGCAGGGCGTCGCCGGCTCGCGTCTTCGCACCGTCTCCTACGGCAAGGAACGCCCGCTCGCGGTGTGCTCGTCGGAAGACTGCTATGCCAAGAACCGCCGCGCGGTCACGGTGATCTCGCTCGGCGCGGGGAGCTGATCTGATGCGGCGGGTGATGCTGGGGGCGGCCGTGGCGCTGGCGCTGGCAGCGCCCGCCCATGCGGCCGACAAACAGACGCTGGCCGACATCCGCGCGGAACTCGCGCAGCTGTCGGCCCAGCTTCAGGGCCTGCGCTCGGAGCTGGTGGCGTCGGGCGCGAAGGGCATGCAGGCGGCGGGCGGGGCCTCGGCGCTGCAGCGCATGGACACGATGGAGGCCGAGCTGAGCACGCTCACCTCCCGCACCGAGGAATTGCAGAACCGCATCGACCGGGTCGTCAAGGACGGCACCAACCGGGTCGGCGATCTGGAGTTCCGCGTCTGCGAGCTCGAGGAGGGATGCGATCCCTCCAGCGTCGGCCAGGGCGCGCCGCTTGGTGGCGCTGCGCCGGCCGCAAGCGCGGTGACGGCCCCCTCGGCGCCGAGCACCGGGTCCGCCTCCTCCTCCTCGGGCGGTGGCGATCTCGCAATGAACGAGCAGAGCGATTTCGACCGGGCCAAGGAGGTGCTCGGTCAGGGTGACTTTCGCGGCGCCGCTGACCTCTTTGCGACCTTTGCCGAAACCTATCCGGGTGGCCCCCTGACCGACGACGCGATGTATCTGCGCGGTGACGCGCTGCATCAGGCGGGCGACGTTCCGGGCGCGGCGCGGGCCTGGCTCGACGCCTTCTCGGCGGCGCCCGAGGGCAAGCGCGCGGCCGACAACCTGCTCGAACTCGGCAAGTCGCTGGGCGAGCTCGGTCAGAAGAACGAGGCCTGCGCGACGCTGGCCGAAGTGCCGGCCCGCTTCCCCTCGTCGCAGGCGGCGGGGCAGGTGTCCTCGGCACAGGCGAGCCTCGGCTGCCAGTGACGCCGGACCTGCCCGCGATCCTGAAACAGGCATTTGGCCCCGATGCGCCCCCGCGTGTCGGGGTTGCCGTTTCCGGCGGCGGGGATTCGACGGCGCTGCTGGTCGGGTTGCATGAGGCGGGTTTCGACCTTGCCGCGGTGACGGTGGATCACGGATTGCGCGCGGGCTCGGCCGAGGAGGCGGCCGAGGTCGGCCGGATCTGCGCCGGTCTTGGCGTGCCGCACAGCGTGCTGAACTGGGAGGGCGCCGCGGCCGAGGGCAACCTGATGGACGCGGCGCGACGGGCGCGGCTGCGGTTGATCGGGGCCTGGGCACGGGAGCGCGGGATTGCCGATGTCGCGCTTGGCCATACCGCCGATGACGAGGCCGAGACCTTCCTGATGCGCCTTGGCCGGGAGGCGGGGCTCGAGGGCCTTGCCGGGATGCGGCGGCGCTTCGTCGCCGAGGGGGTCACCTGGCACCGCCCGCTTCTGGGCGTGACCCGCGCCGACCTGCGCGCGGCGCTGCGCGCACGCGGGCTTGGCTGGATCGACGATCCCTCGAACGACAATCCGCGGTTCGGCCGGGTGCGGGCGCGGCAGGCGCTTGCCGCGCTCGCGCCCCTTGGCATCACGCCCGCGACGCTGGGCGCGGTGGTGCGCAACCTTGCCGCCGCCGATGCGGTGCTGAGCGAAACGTTGTGCCGCTTCGTGGAGGCGGCGGTGACGACCCCCGCGGGCGACGTGGTGATCGCGCGGGCGGGGTTCGACGCTCTGCCGCCCGAGCTGAAGCGGCGGCTTCTGAACGCCGCGCTGCGCTGGATCTCGGGCAGCGATTACCCCCCGCGTGCGGCCAAGGTGGCCGATCTGCTCGCAGGGCTGGCAGTGCCGGGCGACCGCACGTTGCATGGCTGCCGCATCCGCATGGGACGCGATGCGCTGCGCCTGACCCGCGAGGCGGCGGCGGTCGCCGCGCTGCGGGTGCCCGCGGGCGAGCGTTGGGACCGCTGGGTCCTGACCGGCCCCGCAGCACCGGGGCGCGAGATCGCGGTGCTTGGCGAGGGCGGGCTTGCCCTGTGTCCGCACTGGCGCGAGACCGGACTGCCGCGTGCAAGCCTGCTCGCCTCCCCCGCCGTCTGGCACGGTGGCGTGCTGATCGCGGCGCCGCTGGCCGGGCTCGAAAACGGCTGGAAAGCGCGAATTGACTGCGGCGCATTTGCGGAGACGCTAATCAGACGTTGAACCTGACCGCGTAATCCCTATTTTCACCCGGTAAAGGCCCGGCGGAGACCGGTCCCCGTCTATTCTGGAGGTTCCCCTTGGGCAACGCACGCAATCTGGCCTTCTGGGCCGTGCTGTTCCTGCTGATTCTCGCGCTGTTCAACCTTTTCGGAGACGGGCAGGCCTCGATGAATGCGCGGCAGGTCGCCTATTCGGAATTCATGACCGCCGTCAACAAGGGCGAGGTCAAGTCCGTCCAGCTTGACGGTGAGGACGTGCGCTATCAGATCGCCGACGGCACCACCTATTCCACGGTGAAGCCGGAGGCGGACGAGATCGCCGAGAAGCTGATCGACAAGGGCGTGCAGGTCAATGTCGTGAAGCAGGCGCAGTCGGGCTTCATGTCGCTGCTGGGCGTCTGGCTGCCCTTCATCGTGATGATCGGGATCTGGATCTTCTTCATGAACCGCATGCAGGGCGGCGGCAAGGGCGGCGCCATGGGCTTCGGCAAGTCGAAGGCCAAGCTTCTGACCGAGAAGCAGGGCCGCGTGACCTTCGATGACGTCGCAGGCATTGACGAGGCCAAGGAAGAGCTCGAGGAGATCGTCGAGTTCCTGCGCAACCCGCAGAAATTCTCGCGTCTCGGCGGCAAGATCCCGAAGGGCGCGCTGCTCGTCGGCCCGCCCGGCACCGGCAAGACCCTTCTCGCCCGCGCCATCGCCGGCGAGGCGGGCGTGCCCTTCTTCACCATCTCGGGCTCCGACTTCGTCGAGATGTTCGTGGGCGTCGGCGCAAGCCGTGTGCGCGACATGTTCGAGCAGGCGAAGAAGAACGCGCCCTGCATCGTCTTCATCGATGAAATCGACGCCGTGGGCCGTGCCCGTGGCGTCGGCATCGGCGGCGGCAACGACGAGCGCGAGCAGACGCTGAACCAGCTTCTGGTCGAGATGGACGGTTTCGAGGCGAACGAGGGCATCATCATCATCGCCGCCACGAACCGCAAGGACGTGCTTGACCCCGCGCTGCTGCGTCCGGGCCGTTTCGACCGGCAGATCCACGTGCCGAACCCCGACATCAAAGGCCGCGAGAAGATCCTCACCGTGCATGCCCGCAAGGTGCCGGTCGGCCCCGATGTCGATCTGCGCGTGATCGCGCGCGGCACGCCGGGCTTCTCGGGCGCCGATCTCGCGAACCTGGTGAACGAGGCGGCGCTGATGGCCGCCCGCGTCGGTCGTCGCTTTGTCACCATGGAAGACTTCGAGCAGGCCAAGGACAAGGTGATGATGGGGGTCGAGCGGCGCTCGATGGTGCTGACCCCCGAGCAGAAGGAAATGACCGCCTATCACGAGGCCGGCCACGCTGTCGTCGGGATGAAGCTGCCGAAATGCGACCCGGTCTATAAGGCGACGATCATCCCGCGCGGTCAGGCGCTTGGCATGGTGGTGTCGCTGCCCGAGATGGACAAGCTGAACTACCACAAGGACGAGGCCAAGCAGAAGATCGCCATGACCATGGCGGGCAAGGCGGCCGAGATCCTGAAATGGGGTGAGGAACACGTCTCGAACGGCCCGGCCGGCGACATCATGCAGGCCTCGGCGATTGCCCGCGCGATGGTGATGCGCTGGGGCATGTCGGACAAGGTCGGCAACATCGACTATTCCGAGGCGCATGAAGGCTATCAGGGCAACACCGGCGGCTTCTCGGTCTCGACCAAGACCAAGGAGCTGATCGAGGAAGAGGTCCGCGAACTGATCGACGCCGGCTACAAGGAGGCGCGCCGCATCCTCATGGAAAACCAGGAGGACTGGGAGCGTCTGGCGCAGGGGCTGCTGGAATACGAGACCCTGACCGGCGAGGAAATCCGCAAGGTGATGTCGGGCGAGGCGATCCACGGCGACGACGGCAACACGCCGGGCGGCCTGCCTTCGGTCACCTCGGTGCCGAAGACGAAACCCGCCAAGGGGCCCGACGCCGCGCCGGAACCCTCGGCGTAAGCGGGGGCGGCGGCGATGGCCCGGTCTCGCACCGAAGGCGCCGACTGGAATCCCGAAAGCTACGGCCGCTTCCGCGATCTGCGGGTGCGGCCGGCGCTCGATCTGATGGCGCGGGTGGGCGAGCTGCCCGCCGGCAAGGTGATCGACCTCGGCTGTGGCGCGGGGGCAGTGGGGGCGGCGCTCGCCGACCGCTGGCCCGGGCGCAAGATCGTCGGCGTCGATGCCTCGCCCGCGATGATCGGCAAGGCGGCGGCGACCGGCGCCTATCATCGTTGCGACCTTGCCGACATCCGCAGCTGGGAGCCGGGCAAGCCGCCGGCGCTGATCTTCTCGAATGCCGCGCTGCACTGGCTCGACGATCACGCCACACTCTTGCCGCGGCTCGCAGGGCTGCTGGCGCCCACGGGGGGGCTGGCGGTGCAGATGCCGATGCAATGGGGCGCGCCCTCGCATCGTTTCCTGCGCGATCTGGCCGCCGAGATGTTCCCTGACCGTTTCGATTTCACCGGCTGGGTGCCGCCGGTGGCGCCGCCGCTCGACTATGCGCGGATGCTCGCCCCGCTCGGCGAGGTCGACGTCTGGACCACCGATTACATTCAGCGTCTGGCCCCCGAGGGGGCGGTGCATCCGGTGCGCCGCTTCACCGAGGCGACCGCGCTGCGCCCCTTCGCGGCCAAGCTGAACGAGAGCGAGCTTGCGGGCTTTCTGGTGCGCTACGAGGGCGCGCTCGACGCCGCCTATCCGGCCGAGCCGGACGGGGCCGTGCTCTTCCCCTTCCGCCGTCTCTTCCTGATCCTGAGGGTCGCCTGATGCCTGCGCTGAAATCCACCCAGTTTCACGGCGAGATCGTCTTTCTGGGCCTGGTGCGGCCCGGCGCGGGGCTGGCGTCCGAGTCGGTGTCGCAGCTTGTTTTGGGCTTTGACGGCGCCACGGGGGAAGCCCATTCCGGCCGCACCCGGGGGAGCTGTTCGCGCGTGACCGAACAGCACCTGCCGGGCACCGAGATCGCCAACACCCGGCAGCTGACGATCCTGTCCGAGGAGGAGCTGGCCGAGACCGCCTTCGCCATGCGCCTGCCGCATCTGGCGCCCGAATGGGTCGGTGCCTCGATCGTGCTGCGCGGCCTGCCCGATCTGACCCATCTGCCGCCCTCGTCGCGGTTGCAGGGCCCCGATGGCGCAACCCTTGTCGTCGACATGGAGAACCGCGCCTGCGTGCTGCCCGGCAAGGTGATCGAGACCGTGCACCCGGGCGCCGGGCCGCGCTACAAGCCCGCGGCACAGGGCCGGCGCGGCGTCACCGCCTGGGTCGAGCGGTCGGGCGTGCTGGAACTCGGTCAGAGCCTGCGCCTGCACATCCCCGATCAGCGCGCGTGGTCGCGGATGTCCGACGTCCGCGGCTGAGCCCGCTTTCCCCTGTTGGCGTAACGGGTTAGGCTCCGCCGAGGAGGACCCAGATGCTGCCCGATATCGAGATTGCCCGCGCCGCCCCGAAACGTCCGATGCCCGAGGTCGCCGCAAAGATCGGCATCCCGGACACCGCGCTGATCCCCTATGGTCGCGAGATCGCCAAGATCGACCGCGCCTTCCTGGACGAGATCGAGCCGCGTGCCGAGGGCCGGCTGATCCTTGTCACCGCGATCACCCCGACACCCGCGGGGGAGGGCAAGACCACCACCACCGTGGGCCTTGGCGACGGGCTGAGCCGGATCGGCAAGCGCGCCGCGATCTGCATCCGCGAGGCCTCGCTCGGCCCGAATTTCGGGATGAAGGGGGGCGCGGCCGGTGGCGGGCGGGCGCAGGTGGTGCCGATGGAGGCGATGAACCTGCATTTCACCGGCGATTTCCACGCCGTGACTGCGGCGCACAATCTGCTCGCCGCGATGATCGAGAACCACCTCTATTGGGGCAACGGCCTTGGCCTCGATCCGCGGCGGATCAGCTGGCGGCGGGTCATCGACATGAACGACCGGGCGTTGCGCGACATCGTGACGGGGCTGGGTGGCGTCGCGAACGGCGCGCCGCGGCAGACCGGCTTCGACATCACCGCGGCCTCGGAGGTGATGGCCTGCCTGTGCCTCGCGCGCGATCTGGGCGATCTCGAGGCGCGGCTTGGCCGGATCGTGATCGGCGAGCGGGCCGACCGCAGCCCCGTGACCTGCGCTGAGCTGGGCGCGGCGGGGGCGATGGCGGTGCTGTTGCGCGACGCGTTGCAGCCGAACCTCGTGCAGACGATCGAGCACACGCCGGCCTTCGTCCACGGCGGCCCCTTCGCCAATATCGCGCATGGCTGCAGTTCGGTCATCGCCACCCGCGCGGCGCTGCGGCTCGCGGATTACGTGGTGACCGAGGCGGGGTTTGGCGCCGATCTCGGTGCCGAGAAGTTCTTCGACATCAAGTGCCGCAGCGCCGGGCTGGTGCCCTCGGTTGCGGTGATCGTGGCGACGGTGCGGGCGCTGAAGATGCAGGGCGGCACGGCGCTGGCCGACCTCGGCCACGAGGACGTCGCGGCGCTGAGCCGGGGCTGTGCGAACCTTGGCCGCCACATCTCCAACACCCGCGGTTTCGGGGTGCCGGTCGTCGTGGCGATCAACACCTTCGACAGCGACACCGAGGCCGAGATCGCCGCGCTCGTCGAGTATGCCGCGCATCAGGGCTGTCGTGCGGTGCTGTGCCGGCACTGGGCCGAGGGCGGCGCGGGGGCCGAGGATCTCGCGCGCGAGGTGGTGCGTCTGGCCGAAGGGCCGGGCGGCTTCGCGCCGCTCTATCCCGACGAGATGGGCCTTTTCGAGAAGATCGAGGAGGTGGCAAAGCGGATCTACCACGCCGATGCGGTGATTGCCGAGGCCTCGTTGCGCGCCCAGCTTGCGGCATGGGAGGGGCAGGGCTTCGGCGCGCTGCCGGTCTGTGTCGCGAAGACGCAATATTCCTTCTCGACCGACCCAAAACGGCGCGGCGCGCCGAACGGGCACAGCGTCACCCTGCGCGAGGTGCGGCTTTCGGCCGGGGCGGGCTTCGTCGTGGCGATCTGCGGCGAGATCCTGACCATGCCGGGCCTGCCGCGAGCCCCCGCGGCGGAGCGCATCGGCCTGACCCCGTCGGGCGAGATCGAGGGGCTGTTCTGAGCGGGCGGGCTTGAGCCGCGGCGCGGAAGCTGCGATAGATCCGGCGAGCGACAGCGAAGGATGCCGATGAAAGAGCCCTCCACGATTGCGACGATGGCCGAATTGCGCGCCGAGATCGACGCGCTCGATGTGCGTCTGGTCGCGCTTCTCGCCGATCGGGCCCGGCTGATCGACCGCGCGGCCGAGCTGAAGCCCGGCGAGGGCATGCCGGCGCGGATCACCGCGCGGGTCGAGGAGGTGGTCGGCAACGCGACCGCCGCCGCCGCCGCGCGCGGGCTCGACCCCAGGCTGGTCGAAGGCATCTGGCGTGCGCTGGTCGACTGGTCGATCGCGCGCGAGGAACGGGTTCTGGGCAGGGGAGACGGTGCATGACCGCGACGATCATCGACGGGAAGGCCTTCGCGGCCAAGGTGCGGGCGCAGGTGGCCGGGCATGTGGCGCGGCTGCGCGAGGAACAGGGGATCACCCCGGGCCTTGCGGTGGTGCTGGTGGGCGAGGATCCGGCCTCCGAGGTCTATGTCCGCAACAAGGGCAAGCAGACCGTCGAGGTCGGGATGACCTCCTACGAGCACAAGCTGCCGGCCGAGACCTCGGAAGCCGAGCTGCTCGGCCTGATCGGCCGGCTCAACGCCGATCCGGCGGTGCATGGCATCCTCGTGCAGCTGCCACTGCCGAAACACCTCGACAGCGATCTTGTCATCAACGCCATCGATCCGGCGAAGGACGTCGACGGCTTCCATATCTCGAATGTCGGGCTTCTGGGCACCGGGCAGAAGGCGATGGTGCCCTGCACGCCGCTCGGCTGCCTGATGATGCTGCGCGACCATCTGGGCGCGCTGAGCGGCCTCGATGCCGTGGTCGTCGGCCGCTCGAACATCGTCGGCAAGCCGATGGCGCAGCTGCTTCTGGGCGACAGCTGCACGGTGACGATCGCGCACAGCCGCACGAAAGACCTTGGCGCGGTCTGCCGGCGCGCGGATATCCTGGTGGCGGCCGTCGGCCGGCCCGAGATGATCCCGGGCGCGTGGGTGAAACCCGGTGCGACGGTGATCGACGTGGGCATCAACCGGATCGAGCGCGACGGCAAGACGAAGCTCGTGGGCGATGTCGATTTCGCGAGCGCCGTCGAGGTTGCCGGTGCGATCACCCCGGTGCCGGGGGGCGTCGGGCCGATGACCATCGCCTGCCTGCTGGCGAACACGCTCACCGCCTGTTGCCGCGCCAACGGATTGCCCGAGCCCGAGGGGCTCACCGCCTGATCCGCGGGCAAGAGCATCGGTCCGGCGAAATCGCCGATAGCGTGTTGCGGGATTGGAGCTGAGGCGCTAGCACAGGGTAAGAAAACTTTAACTGCGGGGGGGCCGGGACGGAATGACCTCCTTCGTCCAAGCGTATCAGCGGGCGCTGTTTCAGCCCGTCGTCCCCGTCATCTGGGGCGTGATGTCGATTTTCGGCATCGTCGCCGGACCATTCGGGACGCTGCAGTCAATCTCCCTTGGCATGCGCTGCCTCTATTGGCCGGTGATCATCGGGTTCGGTGTGCTGGTCGGCGCGGTGTTGCGGGTGCTGGTGCAGGATTATATGGGGCTGCGCCGGTACACGGCCGAGGCGCCCTTGCTTGCGCTCTTTTCCGCGTTGCTGCTGACCCCGCCCTTCTGGTGGCTCACCGACCTTGTGGCCTCCGACCGTGCCGCGGCACCAGAACTGTCCGAGATGGCGCTTTATGTCTTTGTCGCCTCGATGGCGGTTTCGACCCTGCGCCACGCCTTCAACCCGAACTCCGACCTGTTGCGGATGTGGACGGAGGAGGAGGGTGGGGCTGCGCTGCCCGATCTCGAGGCAGAGGTGGTCGCCCCCCCGACCGCCGACGAGGGCGGCCCGCGCCTTGCCGCGCGCCTGCCCGAGGCCGATTGCGGCCAGATCATCCGGCTGCAGGTGCGCGACCATTACGTCGAGGTCATCACCCCAACCGGGCGGCGCTCGCTGCTGATGCGCTTTGCCGATGCGGTGGCCGAGATGGAGGGCGTCGAGGGGCTGCAGGTGCACCGCTCGCATTGGGTGGCGCGGGCCGCAATCCGCGCCCGGGTGCGCCGCCGCGGCAAGGTGCTTCTGGTGATGTGCGACGGGTCCGAGGTGCCGGTCTCGCGCACCTATCTGCCGCAGGTCGAAGCCCTCGAGCTGCCGCCCGGGGAGCGCGCCGCCTGAGTGCGCCTCAGTGCAGAATTTCCTCCTCGCGCACGAACATGTTCGACCAGGCACGGTCGACCAGTTCGGGGGACATCTGGTAGGGGATGCCCTCGAATTCGCAGATCGCGATCATCTGGTCGATCAGGAAGATCGGCTGATAATTCGCGTAGACGTTGTTGATGGTGGGGTATTTCACCTTCAGCAGGTGCAGCAGCGCCTTTTCGTCGAGCGGCATCTTCCGCTTCTTCGCGACGAGCGAGAAGATCTTGAGATAATCCGACTGGCTCGGCCCGTCGATCTTGATCTTGAAGAAGATCCGGCGCAGCGCCGCCTTGTCGAAGATCTCGTTCGGGTGGAAGTTGGTCGAGAAGATGACGAGCGTGTCGAAGGGCACCTCGAACTTCTCGCCCGATTGCAGCGCCAGGATGTCACGGCTCTCCTCGAGCGGCACGATCCAGCGGTTGACGAGTTTCTGCGGCGGTTCCGCCTGACGGCCGAGGTCGTCGACGATGAACACGCCCCCCGAGGATTTCATCTGCAAGGGCGCGGTATAGGTGCGCGCCGTCGGGTTGTAGGTGAGGTCGAGCATGTCGAGGCTGAGCTCGCCGCCGGTGATGACGGTGGGCCGGTCGCACAGCACATAGCGGTTGTCGAAGCGGTTGCCGCTCTTGCGCAGGGCAGTCGGGTCGTCCTCGCTCTCGACCGCGGCGGAATGCACGATCGGGTCATAGACGACGATCACCTGGCCCGCGTATTCGACGGCGCGCGGCACGAAGATGCGGTCGCCGATCGCGTCGCGGATGCCGTTCGAGAT
This sequence comes from Paenirhodobacter ferrireducens, assembly GCF_004022265.1. Taxonomy (GTDB): domain Bacteria; phylum Pseudomonadota; class Alphaproteobacteria; order Rhodobacterales; family Rhodobacteraceae; genus Rhodobacter; species Rhodobacter ferrireducens. The sequence goes on along the minus strand of NZ_SAVB01000031.1, from coordinate 19,899 downwards.
CGAAGACTTGCCGTTGCCGGGCGGGCCGTACATCAGGATCGAGCGCCCCGACGAGACCGCCGGCCCGAGCTGGTCGATCAGTGTCGGCGGCAGGATCAGATGCCCCATCGCCGCAGTCAGCTGCGCCCGTGTCAGCTGGATGTTGCGGATCGACTGGCGCTTCACCTGCTCGCGGTAGATCGCCAGCGGCACCGGCATCGCGCCGTAATATTCGGATTGCGAGAGCGCATCGAGGGCGCGCGCCTTGCCGGCATCGGCGAGCTGGTAGCCCATCTCGCCGCCCGAATTGGCGTGCAGCGTGCCCGTCGCCTCGACCAGACGCTGGCCGCGGCACAGGTCGATCAGCTCTTGTGTCAGGGTGAGCGGCAGGCAGATCAGCTTCGACAGGCCGGTGGCCGTGTCCATGTTGGTGCGGAACATCGTCTTCAGCAGGATGTCGCGCATCATCACCGTGTTCAGCCCGACCTCGGCCAGCGTGCGCGGCGGCGGTGGGGCGATCACATTCGAGGCCATCATGTTCATCGGCGGTCCTGCCATGGCTGTGCCGGCGCGTCTGCGGCGCTGCGGCATCGGGATTCACAGCGCGACCTTGCGCGGCTATTGTGGCCAAAACTTGGAAATTTGGCGGAGAGGCTGGGATGGCGGAGACACGGCGGACGGCGGCGCGGCCGGGGCGGCTTGCGGCGGGGATGGCGGTCTTTGCTCTGGCGCTGGCGGCACTGCCCTTCGTGGGGCAGGGGCTGCCGGTGACCCTCTATGAGGGCGACGCGCTGCACCTCGTCGATATTGTGCTGCGCATGGCCCTGTTCGGCGAGCTGCCGCACCGCGATTTCATGACGCCGCTCGGCATTCTGGGCTTTGCCCCGATTGCGGGGTTCGCCCGGCTGGGGCTCGATTTCGCACACGCCTTTCTTGCGGCGCAGGCGCTGGTTGCAACGCTGCTCTTCGGGCCGCTGCTGCGGGTGGCGTGCTCGCGCTTTCCGGGCGGGCTGGCCTGGCTTTACGGGGTCTGCGTGCTGGTGCTGTGCCTTGGCCTCGTGCATGGCGAGACGGTGCCGGGGCTGGCGCTGTCGATGCATTACAACCGCTGGGCCTGGGCGCTGGCCTATCTGGCGCTGCCGCTCGCGCTGATGGCGCCGATCGGGCGCCGACGCCCGGTGCTCGACGGGGCGCTGATCGGCGGCGCGATGGCGATGCTGGCGCTGCTGAAGATCACCTATTTCGTCGCCTTCGCCCCCGCCGTGCTGATCGGCCTGATGGCGCGGCGCGAGGCGGCGGGGGTGTTCGCAGCGCTGCTTGCCGGGCTGGCCGTCGCGGCACTGGCGACGGTGCTGCTGGGTGTCGATTTCTGGGCGGGCTATCTGCGCGACCTGATATCGGTGGCGGGGTCGGAGACGCGCGCGGCGCCGGGTGACAGCTTGTCGATGGTGATGACCGGGCCGAAGTACCTCGGCGGTTCGCTGCTGGCGCTTTTCGCGGTAATCTTCCTGCGTCAGGCGGGCGAGCGGGCGGCGGGGCTTGCCCTGCTGCTGCTGGTGCCGGGCTTTCTCTATGTCACCTACCAGAATTTCGGCAACGACCCGCAATGGCTGCCGCTGCTCGGGCTGGTGGCGCTGGCGCTGCTGCCGGGGGAGACCCTGACGAACGGGCTGGGCTGGCGGCTGCGCCCGGCGGTCCTCTCCCTGGGCGTGGCGGCGCTGGCCCTCGGCGCGGGGTCGATGCTGAACCTGCTGTTCAGCCCGCTGCGCGCGGCGCTGATGCCACGCGAGGGGCTGGTGCCGATGCTGACCGCACGCTCGGAAGCGGCAGGGCTTCTGGTCGGTGCCGCCCATGCCTACGGCGTGCAGCGCAGGATCTCCGGGGCCGAGCCCGGGTCTCCCGCCGCCGCGCTGGCCGACCGGGTGCCGGAGAAAGACCGGCCGACGCCCGTGGTGCTGAATGGCGAGACCCTGCCCACCTGCACGCTCGAGCTGGGTGGGCAGGGCTGGTTCGAGACGACGGCGGCCGATCTGCAGGCGGCGGGCTATGGCGGCAGTGCGGTGCTGGTTGCGGATCTGCTGTCGGGGCTGTGGCTTTTCGGCGATTTCCGTCCGGTCGAGGGGGGCGCGCCCTGGTATTATGCCGGTGCACCCGGGATTGCGGCGGCCGATTACCTGATGGTGCCGCTCTGCCCGTCGCAGGCGAAATACAGCGCGACGATGCTGAAGGCGGTCACGGACGCGGGCTGGCGCCTGATCGAGGAGCGGCGCACCGACGGTTATATCCTGCTGCGCCCGGAGCGGGGCTGAGCCCTCAGCCGAGGGCGGCAACGAGGGCGAGATAGGCCCAGAGTGTGCCGGCAAGGCCGAGGCCGAAGGGGAAGTCGCGCCGCCGCCAACTGACCCAGTCGGGGGCGAGGGCGCGCATCGCGGGGATCGCGCGCAGCAGCCGATGGGCCGCGAAGGCGGCGAGCGTCAGCCCGGCGAGCAGCATCACGGTCAGCCGGATCGAGTCGGGCGAGGACGAGAAGAAGGGCGCGGCGGCGGCGGCGAATTTCGCGTCACCCGCGCCGAAATGCGCGATCACGTTCAGCATGATGCCGATCGCCAGGATCACCACGAGATGGGGCCAGCGCCACAGCCACACGTCGATCGGCAGCACCAGCACGCCCGCCACGGCAAAGACCGCCACCAGCGCCAGCACGGCGCTGTTGCGGATCTTCATGTATTTCAGGTCGGTATAGATCACCCACAGGCAGATCGGGGTGACCAGCAGCAGCAGGACGAGGGCCGCAGCAGGAGCGGAAAGGGCCAGCATCGCTCAGCTCTTCTTTGAGCCGGAATCGAGCGCCTCGAGCGCGCGCGCCGCTTCCTCGAAATAGGTGGGCGAGGTGTCGACCGCATCCTGCAGCAGGCCCTTGCCGATCGTCACGTCGCCCTGCTTCACCGCCGACAGCGCCGCGGTGTAGAGCAGCCGCGCGCGTTCGCTTTGCGACATCTCGATCACCGGCAGGTCATATTTGCGCTGTGCCGCACGGGCGAGCACGAGGTTGTTCTTGGTGGTGAAGCTCGACGGCTCGTAGGTCAGCGCCTCGGCAAAGAGCTTTTCGGCGCCCTTCGCATCGCCCCGGGTCAGCTTCGAGAAACCCCAGTTGTTCAGCACGCCGCCCGGCCGCGTCGTCAGCCCGACGGCGGTGTCATAGAAGCTGTCCGCCTTCGCCCAGTTTTTCTCGCTGTCGGCGACCATCGCCTCGAGCTTGTAGCGCTCGTAGGTCTCGTGCGTCGGCGGGATGGTGTTCAGCGTCGCCTTGGCCCCGGCCCAGTCGTTCGAGCGGATCTGCGCATCGGCAAGGCCGACCTTGTCGTCCGGCGTCGCGCCGGGCATCGTGATGACCTTGGCCCAGGCCTTCGCCGCCTCGGCGGGCTGGCCGTTGCGGATCAGCGATTTCGCCAGACCGCGCTGAATGTCAATGCGCCCGGGGTTCTCGGCCGCGGTGCGGGTGAAGTAATTCACCGCTTCCTGCGGGTCGCCCACCGTCAGCATGATGTCGGAGAGGTTCGTCTCGTCGACGGCATTCACGCTTTTCAGCGCCCGCGCTGCCTCGGCATCCTGGCGACCGCCGCAACCGGCGAGTGCGAAAAGGAGCGCGGCGCCCGCGAGCGCCGTTGACAGGATCGGGTGGCGCATTTGTCTGCGTCCTTCTTGCTCGTACCTCATTGCCGGGTCAGCAGAAGGTATTCGCCAGCCCCGCGCCGGACCAGCTTGAACGGCTTGTCCTGGGCTGGATCATAGGCGGGTTTGTCCATCTTTGCGAGCGCGAGGCGGAGGTTTTCGCGGATCGCGTCCGATTGGCCACTGTCGAGCGCATAAGCGGTCTGGAACACGCGGGCCGCCTCGGGCACCTTGCCGCGTTCCATCAGCACCACGCCGAGATTGTTCCAGGCGGGCACGAAGGTCTGGTCCTCCTCGACTGCGCGGCGCAGCATCTGCTCGGCCTGATTCAGCCGGCCGAGCTTGAGATCGGCCGAGCCGATCGCCGAGAGCACATCGGCATTCGCCCCATGTTCGGCCGCGGCGCGGTAATAGGCCTTGAGCGCGAGCTCGTATTCCCCCGCCGCCATCAGTCGGTGGCCGACGATCAGCCCGTCGACGCCTTCGCCCTGCGCCGCCCCGGGGGCATAGGGGCTGTTTTCCGGAGGAGACAGACCGCCCGAACAGGCGGCCAGCAGGCCGAGAAGCAGGGCAGCCACAACCGGGCTGCGCGGGAAAGGGAACATCAGTGCACGCCGATCGCCTTGAAGTTCTCAAGCATATCATGGACCGAGGGGCCGACAAGGATGATCAGCAGCGGCGGCACGGTGAACATCATCGTGCCGAGGGTCATCTTCGTCGGGATCTTGTTCGCGGCCTCCTCGGCGCGCATCACGCGCTTGTCGCGCATGTCGGCGGCATAAAGGCGCAGCGCGTCGGCGATCGAGGTGCCGAACTGCTGGCTCTGGATCATTACCGTGGTGAAGGACATCACATCCATCACCCCGCTGCGCTCGCCGAAGGCGCGCAGCACGACGGCCTTGTCGAGGCCGGCCTTGATCTCGTGCGCGACGGTCTCGAACTCCTCGGCCATTGCCGGGTAGGAGCCCTGCAGCTCCTTGGCGACGCGCACGATCCCCTGGTCGAGCGACTGCCCTGCCTCGACGCAGACAAGCAGCATGTCGAGCGCATCGGGGAAGCCGTCCTGGATCTCCTGGGTGCGGGCGTTGACGCGGGCGTTCACCCAGCGTTTGGGCGCGATGTAGCCAAAGGCGCCGGGCAGCAGCACGTAAAGGATCATCTGCGTCGGCGTCAGCGGCACCGGGCCGGTGGCGTTCATGTAGAGTGCATAGGCGATGCCGAGACCTAGCAGACCAAGCCCCATCGCGAACTGGATCGCATGGAAGGTGCGCACCGCCGAGGGGCTGCGATAGCCCGCGCGCTGCAGCCATTTGCGCGCCTCGGTCATCTCGTCCTTGTTCTTCGGCTCGAGGAAGCCCGCATATCTGTCGAGCTTGTCCGAGCCCTGGTCGGCGCGCAGCTTCTGCGGCTTGGCCTTGCCGCGGTCGGTGTCGCGCGCTGGCGCTGCCGGCATCTCGCTGGTCGCGCGCAGCTTGTCGAGCGGGTCGGCCTGTTTCTTCAGCAACGCCGGGAGCGTGGCGACGACGAGAAGAAGGCCGATCACCGCCATCGCCAGGACCGGCCCCATCGGACCGAAAGCACGGGTCAGCATGTTCAGGATGTCGCTCATCGCAGCCTCCTCAGACCTTGATCGTGGTCATGATCTTCATGAACAGGACGTTCGCGCCGAGCAACGCAAAGACGATCAGCGCGGCGGGCATGAACTGCGGCGTTTCCTTCACCGTGTCATAGTAATGCGGGTCGAGGATCTGGATGATCAGCAGCACCGCAAGCGGAAAGCCCGACAGGAACACGCCCGACCATTTCGGTTCGGCGGTGATTGCGCGAACGCGGCGGAACAGCCGGAACCGGGCACGGATCACCTTGGCGAGGCCCTCGAGCACCTCGGCGAGGTTGCCGCCCGAGGTCTGCTGGATCGACACCGCGACGGCGAGGAAGCGCAGGTCCTGCATGTCGAGCCGCTCGGCCAGGTCGCGCAGGCTGTCGACCACGTTGCGGCCATAGGCGGCCTCGTCGGCGATGATGCCGAATTCGGTGCCGAGCGGGTCGGGGATCTCGCGCGCGACGGTCTGGATCGCCGAGGAAAAGGGATGGCCCACGCGCAGCGCGCGCACGATCAGCTCGACCGCGTCGGGCAACTGCTCCTCGGCAAGCTTGAGCCGCTTCGAGGCCTTCGACGACACCCAGAAATAGATCCCGCCGACGCCCATGGCGATCGACAGCGCGACGCGCACCGGCGCGCTTGCGTCGGTGCCGAGCGACAGGCCGAGGAAGGCCACGACGCACAACAGCCCCATGATCCCGACGAGTGCCTTCGGCGAGAAGGCGATATTCGCCTTCTGCGCTTTCGAGGCGAGGATCGAATAGAGCGGGATGCCTTTCGAGGTCAGGTGCTGCGTCGCCTCCTTGCGCAGCCGTTCGAGCACCTCCTCGCGGCGCACGCCCTTGTCGAGCATCTCGAGCCGGCGGTTGACTTTGCGGTTGAGCGAGATCGACTTGCCGAAGGCGAGCAGGTAGATGCCCTCGACGAGCAGGATGACGGCGACGAAGATCAGGCCGTAGATGATCGGGGTTGGGGAAATGACCATGGCGCCACCTCAGTCGAGAACGGGATCGTAGATCGCGGCCGGCAGGTCGTAGCCCCATTGCCGGAAGCGTTCCGAGTAATGCGAGCGCACGCCGGTCGCGGTGAAGCGGCCGATGATCTTGCCGTCGGGGGCCAGGCCGAGCCGCTCGTAGCGGAAGATTTCCTGCATCGAGATCACCTCGCCCTCCATGCCGGTGACCTCGGTGATCGAGACCATACGGCGCGAGCCGTCCTGCAGGCGCGAGGCCTGCACGATCAGGTTGACGGCCGAGGCGATCTGCGAGCGCATCGCCTTGATCGGCATCTCGATGCCCGACATTGCGATCATGTTTTCCAGACGCGAGACCGCATCGCGCGCCGAGTTCGCGTGGATCGTGGTCATCGAACCGTCGTGGCCGGTGTTCATCGCCTGCAGCATGTCGATGACTTCCTCGCCGCGGGTTTCGCCGACGATGATGCGGTCGGGACGCATACGCAGGGCGTTGCGCAGACAATCGCGCTGGGTGACAGCACCGCGGCCCTCGACGTTGGCCGGGCGGCTTTCCATCCGGCCGACATGGGTCTGCTGCAGCTGCAGTTCCGCCGTGTCCTCGATCGTCAGGATGCGTTCGGAGTTGTCGATGAAGGAGCTGAGTGCGTTCAGCGTCGTTGTCTTGCCCGAGCCGGTGCCGCCCGAGACGATGATGTTCAGCCGGGTGGCGACGGCGGCCTGCAGATAGGCGGCCATCTCCTCGGTGAAGGCGCCGAAGCGGACGAGGTCGTCGATGCCGAGCTTGTCCTTCTTGAACTTTCGGATCGAGACCAGCGAGCCGTCGACGGCGACCGGCGGCACCATCGCGTTGAAGCGCGAGCCGTCGGCGAGGCGGGCGTCGACATAGGGGTTCGACTCATCGACGCGGCGGCCCACGGCGGAGACGATCTTGTCGATGATCCGCAGCAGGTGCTTCTCGTCCTTGAAGGTGACGTCGGTCAGCTGCAGCTTGCCGCCGCGCTCGATGAAGATCTGCTGCGGGCCGTTGACCAGGATGTCCGAGACCGTCTCGTCCTTCAGCAGCGGCTCGAGCGGGCCGAGCCCCATCACCTCGTCGTAGAGTTCCTGATAGAGTGTCTGCCGCTCGGTCGCGTTCAGCGCCACCGACATCTCGGCCATCGCCTCGTTCGAGATCGCGGCGATCTCGGACTTGAGATCGGCCTCGGTTGCGTGTTCGAGCGCGGCGAGGTTGAGGTTCTCGAGCAGGCGCTTGTGCAGCTCGACCTTGAGCTCGCCCATACGCTCCTTGCGCTTGCGGTCCTTCTCGGCCTGCACCGCCTGGGCGGGGGCCTGGGCGGTGGGGGCGGGCTTGCGGTGCACCGCGTATTTGGCCGTCTCGGCCTTCGGCAGCGGCGGCGGCGCAGAGCCCGTGGCCGGCGCGGTGGTGGGGGGGGCCGCGGTGGCCGCGGCGGTCCGGGTGGCAGGCGTCGACTTCTTGTAGCGGGAAAACATCATCTACCTCCGGACGGCGACGGTTCAGGCGGCGGTTGCCGCCTCCTGCTGGTTGCGTTCGATCAGCGACTGGGCGATCTTCTGGATGTCGCGGCGCAACGGCGCCTTCGCCGCGCTGAGCGCGAGCGGCAGGCCGTGGTCATTCGCCTGGGTCACCAGCTTGCCGCAGTCCGACAGCTGCACCTCGATCGCGATGTCGAGGCTCTCGGCCAGGCGCTTCACCCGCGACTTGCCGTTCAGATCGGTGAATTTCGGCGCCCGGTTCAGGATGTAGCGCAGCTTTTCGGTGGCAAGCCCCTCGGCCTTGAGCGCCCGGATCATCCGCAGCGCATTCTGCGCCGAGCGCATGTCGAGTTCGAGCAGGGCAAGGTAGACATGGGCCTGGTTCAGCACCGTCTCGGTCCAGCTCACCACCGTCTTCGGCATGTCGATCACGACATAGTCGAAATTGGTGCGCGCCATCTCGATCAGCCGCTCGATATCCTCGCCGCCGACGATGTCGAGCGGCAGCATGTCCGAGGGCGCGGTCAGCACGTGCAGCTTGTCGTTGAAGGTCAGCAGCGCCTGGCCGAAGCTCTCGGCATCCATCTGCGCGGTGTCCGACAGCAGCTCGAAGATCACCTCGCGGCGGGGCAGGTCGAGATAGGTCGCGACCGAGCCATATTGCAGGTCGAGATCGAGCAGGCACACGCGCGGCGGCGTCACCGGGTTCTTCTTGCTCGTTTCGGGATTGGCCAGTTCCCACGCCAGGTTGACCGCGAAGGTGGTGGCCCCGACGCCACCCGCGAGCCCGTGCACGGCGAGCACCGCGCCGTTGCGTCCGCCGGTCGGCTTGAAGCTTGGCGGCGCGGCATGGGCGGGCAGCTCGGGCGGCAGCTCGGACTGGCCGAGGCGCTCGATCGCCTCGTGCAGCGAGCCTTCAGGCAGCGGGTAGGGAACGAAATCGTCGGCGCCGAGGCGCAGCAGCTGGTGCAGCGCGATCGGGCTCACCTCCTCGGCGATCAGGATCACGCGGATGCCGCGGTTCTTCGCCTCGGTGATGATACCCGAGATCCGGGCGAGGTCATGCTCGTCGTCGCTGTCGATGGCGATGGCGATGAATTCGAGGCTCCGGGCATCGGGCTGGCCGAGGAAGACCATGGCATCCTCGAAGCCGAGATCACCCCAGCTCTCGCCGAGCTCGGCTTCCATGTCCTCGATCAGCAGGTCGAAGTTCGAGACGTCGCGGGACACCGTGCAGGCCACGATGGGGGCGGGGTCAGGGGTCAGTACAGCTGCTGCAGTCATTGCCTCACGTCCTTTGTTGCGCGTGTCGCAACCCGGGGCTGGGGGGAGGCCTGCCGCGGATGCGATCCGGGCACGACTCGGATGCCGTGCCTTTCCGTCTGCGCTCAAGGTCGCGGTCAATCTGGGCGACATTGGGGCCGGATTGTTCCAATTGTGGGGTATCGGGCGACGATCAATGCAAAGGGGCGGGCTTTGTTGCAAAGCCCCCCCCGACTGTTGACGTTCTGCGGAAAGCTCAGTTGCCGCTGCCCGACATGCCGACGCCTGCCGAGTTCTGGTTGCTGACCTGGTTGGTGGGGATCTGCGTCGCGCCGCTCACGTATTCGCGGAAGATCACCTCGGCATATTTGCCGTTCAGCAGCTGCGGGCTGCGCGCCATCAGGCCCGAGACCTCGGTCACCGTGCGGCGGTTTTGCTCGTTCGGGGCCTGGGTGTAGACCAGCGGCTGCGTCTTGCCGAAGGACACGACCGCCTCGAGCCGGGCGCGCGAGATCCCCTGCGCGGTCAGGAATGCGACCACCGCCTGGGCGCGGCGCAGGCCGAGCGCCTTGTTGTAGGCGTCCGACCCGACAAGGTCGGTGTGGCCGTAGACGCGGAAGCGCACCTCGGGGAACTGCTTGATCCAGTCCGCCTGGCGGCGCAGGATGTCCTGCGCCTGGCCGTCGAGCGCCGCAGAGTTGAACGCGAAATTCACCGTGTTCTGCACATCGGCGGCGAATTTCTTCGTCAGGCTGATGGCGATGTTGCGTTCGCCGCTCATCATCAGCGTGTTGTTCATCGTGGCGTTGCCGAAGCCGCCGCCCTCGTAATCAGCCCCGGCCTCGCGGTCGGAGGTGCAGCCAGCCAGCGCGAGGGCCGCTGCCAGGATCAGGCCAAACCGCAGTGCCGGACGTTCCCGCTGCATCACTCACTCCATCACATAGCCATAGGAGCCGGAAAAGTCCTGCTTGGCAACCTCGGCGGCCGGGCCGGAGGTCGGCGCACCGGAACCGGTGGTCTTGCCGAAGAGGAACAGGTCCTTCTCGCTCGGCAGGCGGACCCGGTCGGTCGGCAGCGCCAGCGCCTCGCCGCGGGTGGGCTGCACAAGGTGCGGCGTGACGATGATCACCAGTTCGGACTGCTTGCGTTCGAACGAGGTCGAACGGAACAGTGCGCCCAGAACCGGCACGTCACCGAGCCATGGGATCTGGTCGTTCAGATCGTTGAAGTCGTCCTGCAGCAGACCGGCGATGGCAAAGCTCTCGCCGTCGCGCATCTCGACGGTGGTCGAGGTCTCGCGCTTCTTGAAGGCATTGACCGAGAAGCTGCCGTTCGACATCGTCACCGAGGTGTCGATCGCCGAGACCGAGGCCGCGATCTCGAGGTTGATCAGATCGCCGTCGACGACGCGCGGGGTGAACGCCATCTCGACGCCGAAGGGCTTGTACTCGATCGAGATGCCGCCGTTGGTGCCGTCGATCACCGGGATCGGGTATTCGCCGCCGGCGAGGAACTTCGCCTGCTGGCCCGAGAGCGCGGTCAGGTTCGGCTCGGCAAGCGTGCGCACCATGCCCTTCGATTCGAGCGCCTCGAGCAGCACCGCGAATTCGAGGTTGCCGGCGGTGAAGCCGAGGCCGAGCGCGCCCGTGCCGCCGCCAGAAAGCGGCATCGTGCCCTTGTCGAAGGCGTCCGAAATCGCGCCTGCGGAGCCGAAGTTGCCGGTGCCGGTGATCACCCCGGTCTGGGCCTTGCCGCCGCCCACGGTGCCGCGCACGCCGAGCGAGGCCGCGAGGTTCTTCGAAACCGAGCGCTGCATTTCGGCAAAGCGCACCTTCAGCATCACCTGCTGCGTGCCGCCGACGGTCATCAGGTTCGACACCCGGTCGCCTGCGTAGCGCTTGGCCAGGTCGAGCGCGCGGTCGAGCTTGGCGGTCGAGGAGACGGTGCCCGACAGCACGATGCCGTCATTGGCGGTGCGGACCTCGATGTTCTCGCCGGGCAGAATCTGCTTCAGTCGTTCCTTGAACTCGGCGATGTCGGGGGTGACCTGTACTTCGACGTTCGAGATCAGCTTCCCGTCCGGGCCGAGAATGGTCATCGTGGTGCGGCCGGGCAGCTTGCCGAGTACATAGATCGTCTTGTCGGACAGGGTGGTGATGTCGGCGATGCCGGGGTTGGCGATCGACAGCTCCGAGAAGGGCTGATCGCTTTCGACCACCACGGCGCGGTTCATCGGCACGCTCAGCGGGGCAGAGGTCGAGCCCGACATCACCCGCAGGGTTTCCGCCTGGGCCATCGGCGCCACCGCAAGCCCGAGCGCGGCGCCAAGCGCGCAAGCCGTCAGGAACCTCTTGATCTTCATTGTGATCTCGCCTCTCCGATCACGTCACACTGCCCGGAACGCGTGTCCGTTTTCAGGGTCTTGCATGCCCACTTCCGGCCGACTGTGCCGGAAAGCGTTAATTATTGCAAGAATCAACCGATTGTGAGGTGAAATTCATGCGCCCCCGCCCGTGTCCGCGCCGGGGCAGAGTCGGTTGCCAGACGGGCACGGGCCCGAGGCGTCAGTTCGTGCAGGGGATCTGGGTCTCGATCACGTCGCTGCCCTTGCGGGTCTTGATCGTGCAGACCCTGGGCGCCTCGACCTTCACCGCTTCCTGTGCCTGGATGCCCAGAAGCTGGTCACGGTCGATCTCGATCGCGCCGAGTTCGGCGGTGTTGGTCATGCCGACGAGCGCGAGGGTGAGCTTGCCGGTCGACTGCGCCAGCGTCAGCGCCGCGACCTGTTCGGGGGTGACCTCGGCGGTGACGGTGCGGGCGATCTTGGTCTCCTCGCTGCGGTCGGCATCGGCGCTCTGGTCGATGGCGATCAGCTGCAGGTTGGTGTCGATCAGCTTCGTCACCGGCTCGCCGTTGACGGCGCCCGACCAGTAGACGTCGACCCGGTCGCCCGGCCGCAGGAAGCCCGACACGCCCGAGGCGACATCGACCTGGATGGTGAAGGCGCGCTTGTCGGGGGCGAGGTTGGCCATGATCCCGGCATCGACGCCCGGAACGGTGATCTTGGTGCCGAGGATCGGCTCGTTCGCCTCGAAGGAACGCAATGCGGCGCGCGGCCGCGTCTCGCCCTCGAGGAAGGCGGCGAGCTGCGCTTCGGGCGTGCCCTGCCGTGCGGTCAGCAGGTGGAAGGCGCCCGCGGGCACCTTGTCGGCCTGGACCTTGGCAATGTCGAGATCGGCGATGGTGAAGCGCTCGCCGTATTTCAGGGCGCGCTTGGCAATCACGACATCGGTCAGCGGCGGGATCTTCGCCTGCACCGCCATCAGCATGTCGCGCTGCTGTTGAAACTGCGTCAGCTGTCCCTGGAACAGGTAGACCGCAGCGCCGGCGAGCGTGACGCCGAGAGCGAGGACAAGAACGACGACGAGGCGCATTTTACACTTCCTTTCGCTCGGGGCCGGGGTGGTCCCGGTCAGAGGGGCAGCCGGCCGGCCTGCGCCGGGAGGATGCGGTCAGTTACCGGGCACCAGCGTCGTCTGCGCGCCGATGAAACTTGCGACATGTTCGGCTGCATTTTCGGTCGGCCCCCAGATCAGAGTGCCGACCACCATGCCGAGCGGGACCAGCAGGGCCGTCAGAACGACCCAGTCGACAGTGACTGCCCCCTCCTCGGAACGGAGCCTCCGAAGCCTGTGGCGGACCTTCTGCATTGCAGTATCTCTCCTGTACAGGGTGGGTTCATCACGCGTCCGACCGCGCCATCGTGTCTTTCTGACCGGATTTATTGGCAAAAATGCGGCGCTGGCATGCAATCTCGTGGGCGTCTTCTGCGGGCGAAAAGCCGGGGGGCGCCGGCCGAAAGGGGAAAGGCCGCACCCGAGGTGCGGCCTTCCCGTGCGGATGCTTGCCGCTGTGGCTCAGCCGTCTACCGCGGGGGTGGTGGTGGTGACATCCACCGACCCGAGGTAGCTGCCGATATTGCCAGCCGCTTTCTTGGTGTTGGTGCTGATGGTGGCGAGCGCGGCGGCGCCGAGGCCGACGACGGCGGCGGTCAGCACGACCCAGTCAACGGTCACGGCGCCGTCTTCTTCGGTGCGGATCTTGCGGGCGATTTTGAAGAATTTCATCTCTGTCTCTCCTGGGATCTGGTTTTTGGTTGCTCCGCGCCTTGGCTGCCAGTGTCTACCTTGGCGCTTCGCCTTGCGGGATGAGTGCAGTTAGCTCCCGGATCGTGGCCCGATTGGGGCAGCGGGCTGGCGTTTTTACGGAAAATGAACTTTTTCCCGGATGCGCCATTAACGCTCTGATCTGGCTTGGTTTATTTTGGTTTGAAAAAGGTCGCCCCGGAGGATTTCTGGGGGCGGGGTGGCGAATCGGCCGCGGCTTCGCCCGATTCTGTTCCGCCTTCTGGATTTTTTTCCGATTCTCGCGGATAACGGAGCAAAGGGCAGCAGACCCGCAACGAGCAGGACAGCGCAGATGCGCAGCAGATGGGCAGCGACTCTCTTGGTCTGCGCGGCAGTTCTGGCCGCGCCGCTGGCGGCCGAGGTGCGCCATGACACACCGACCGTGAATTTCTTCAAGCCGAAGCGCGTGCTGCCGCCCGCGCCGGGCACGAAGCGATTCCTGACGATCCAGATCAACCCCGAGGAACAGGCGCGCGAGCTGGCCGCCGCCGCGTCCCGTCCCTTTGCGCCGGTGACCCGGATGCCGGGGGCCGAGATCATCACCCCGGGCGGGGTGATGCCGCAGGGCGCACCGTCTTCCTATGGCTGGTACTGGACGACGGTCTCGCCCACGCTTGGCGACCGCGCCGGGCGATTCCAGAAGGCGCTTGAGGCGCTCTCCTCCGGCCCGGGCGGGCAAAGCGTGCGCGCGCCGCGTCTGGCGCATCTGCAAGACATCGCCGACCGCCATGGCCGCGATATTCTCGCGGCGACGATCGGTACCGAGGTTTCGCCGGCGCTGGTGCTGGCGGTGATCTCGACCGAATCGGGCGGGCGGCCGGATGCGGTGTCGCGCTCGGGCGCGGTCGGGCTGATGCAGCTGATCCCCGCGACGGCCACGCGATTCGACGTCGACGACAGCACCGACCCGGGCAAGAACATCCGCGGCGGGGTGGCCTATCTCGACTGGCTGATGAAGGAATTCGACCGCGATCCGCTGATGGTCATCGCCGCCTATAACGCCGGCGAGAACGCGGTGAAGCGGGCAGGGGGCGTGCCGCCCTATGCCGAGACCCGCGATTACGTTCCGAAGGTGCTCGCCGCCTGGCAGGTGGCGCGGGGGCTGTGCCTCTCGCCGCCCGAGCTGGTGACGGACGGCTGCGTCTTCGCCCTGAAAGGATAACCATGACCGATACCCGGCCGCTGGTGCTGGACGTCGACGGGACGTTCCTGAAGACGGACCTTTTGTTCGAGACATTCTGGGTCGGGCTTGGCCGCGATCCGCTGGCCACGCTCGCCGCCGCGGCGCGATACTGGCGCGATCCGGCACGGCTGAAGGCCGAGCTTGCGGAGATCGCGCCGGTGCGCACCGGTCTGATGCCGCTGAACCCCGAGATTGCGGCGATGGCCGAGGAGGCGATGTCCGAGGGAATCGAGGTCTGCCTCGCCTCCGCCTCGGACCGGCGTCTGGTCTCGGCGCTGGCCGCCGATTACGGGCTTTCGGCGCGGGTCTTCGCCTCGGACGGCGTCACCAACCTGAAGGGCGAGGCGAAGGCCGGCGCGCTGATCGACGCTTTCGGTCGCGCGGGCTTCGACTATGCCGGCAACGAGGCCGCCGATCTGCCAGTCTGGCGCGCGGCCCGCGCTGCGGTGGTGGTGGGCGAGGTGGCCGAGGTCACCCAGCTCGAGACCCTCGGCCAGACCGTGGCGCGGGTGCCCGGCGGCTGGAGTGCCGCCGCGCTGTGGAAGGCGATGCGGCCGCATCAATGGGTGAAGAACGTGCTGCTGCTGCTGCCGCTGATCGCAGCGCATCGCTTCGACAGCGCCACCTTCTGGCCGGTCGTCCTCGGCATCATCGCCTTCTCGGCCGCGGCCTCGGCGATCTATATCGTCAACGACCTGCTCGATCTCGAGGCGGACCGGCTGCATCCGACGAAATGCCGCCGCCCCTTCGCCTCGGGCGCGGTGCCGATCCGGGTCGGCATGATCGCCTGCGCCGGGCTGATCGTGCTGGCGCTGGGTCTTGGTGCGGCGCTGAACGCGGGTTTCGTGGGCGTGGTGCTGCTCTATATGGTGCTGTCGCTGGCCTATTCGCTCAAGCTCAAGCGGATGCGCTGGGTCGATATCGCGACGCTCGCCACGCTTTACACGCTCCGGGTGGTGGCGGGGGCCGCGGCGGGGCAGGTCGATGTCTCGATCTACATGCTGATCTTCGTCTTCCCGGTGTTCCTCGCGCTTGGTTGTGTCAAGCGGCTGACCGAGCTGACGCTTGCGAAGAATGACGAGCGGCTGCCCGGGCGCGGCTATGGCCGGCCCGACCGGGGCGACCTGCTGAACGTCGCGGGGATCGGTGTCGCCGGCGCGCTGGTGATCTTCTTCCTCTATTCGGTCTCGCCGCAGGGGCAGGCGCTTTACCCCGACACCTGGCTGCTGTGGCTCGCCATGCTGCCGATGGGCTGGTGGCTCGTGCGGATGGTGATGCTGGGCTGGTTCGGCAAGCAGGATTACGACCCAATCGTCTTCGCGATGAAGGACAAGTTCGGGCTTGGTCTTCTGATGATCACGCTCAGCCTGATGTTCTGGGCCGCGGGGCTCTGGGCGAAGTGGTTCGCTGGCTGAGAGGGGGGGGTGGGGGGGGGGGGGGGGCGCGGGGGCGGCCCCCCCCCCCCCCCCCCCCCCCCCCCCACCCCCGGGAGTATTTTCGCCAAGAAAAAGGGCCAGGGCTTTCCCTGGCCCAAATCCTCCCGCCGGAGGCGTGCGGCGCTGGCGGCGGCGCGGCTGCCTGCCCGTTCAGAACGACATCTTCTTGAAGACGGGTTCGGGGATCAGTCGGATCACCGCCATCACCAGCCGCCAGATCGGTGCCGAATAGATCACGTTGCGCCGGTGCTTCACCGCGCGGGCGATGTCGGCGGCGACGGCCTCGGGGCTGGTCATGAAGGGCATCTTCATCCCCCAGGTCATCGAGGTGTCGACCGGTCCCGGCTTCACTGTCAGCACATGCACGCCCTTGCGGCCGCAGCGGTTGCGCAGGCCCGAGAGGTAGGTGGCAAAGCCCGCTTTCGCCGCGCCGTAGACGTAATTGCCAAGCCGGCCGCGGTCGCCCGCGACCGAGCCGATGCCGACGATCGTGCCGGTGCCGCGTGCCTCGAGGAGCGGCGCGAGCATCTGCAGGAAGGTCGCGGGGCCGGTGAAGCTGTCGGCGATGACGCCGGCGATCAGCCGCGGTTCGGCGTCGATCGCCGTCTGTTCGGGCATCGAACCGACGAAGGAGGCGGCGTTCAGCACCCCCTCCTGCGCCGCGAGCCGGCCGATCAGCGCTGGGTAACCCGCCGGGTCGCGCGCGTCGAAGGCCAGAACCTCGGCCCCGG
Organism: Paenirhodobacter ferrireducens; assembly: GCF_004022265.1. GTDB lineage: Bacteria > Pseudomonadota > Alphaproteobacteria > Rhodobacterales > Rhodobacteraceae > Rhodobacter > Rhodobacter ferrireducens. The sequence goes on along the minus strand of NZ_SAVB01000031.1, from coordinate 3,375 downwards.
CCGCACCGCGCAGCCGGCAATCGGCGGCGATCGCCTCGAGCTCCGCTTCGTCGCGACCGGCAAGGAAGAGGGTGGCACCCTCGGCCGCGAGGCGGCGGGCGAAGGCGCGGGCGATGGCCGAGGTCGCGCCGAGGAGGATCCAGGTTTCCATCACGCACTCCTCAGCTTCAGCCGGCGGACAAGGTCGGTCTCGTAGCGGCGGTCGGGATCGACCCTGCCCACCTCGGCCTGCCAGTCGGAAAGCTCGGGATACATCGCGCGGATCTGCGCGCCGCGGGCGAGCGCATCCTTGGCGAAGTAAAGCCGCCCGCCGGCGTCTGCGGTGCGGTCCTCGAGCCGGGCGATGAGGGTGCGTGCGGCCTCGCGGTTCGGGAAGTCGACGGCGAGGGTATAGCCCTCCATCGGGAAGCTGAGAAAGCCCGCCCGCCCGGGGCCCATGCGCTTGAGCACGGCCAGCGGCGAGGCGAGGCCCGAGGTCGCGATCTCGGCCAGCATCTCGCGCAGCGCGGGCGCGGCGGCCAGCGGCACGACGCATTGGAACTGGTGGAAGCCGCGCTTGCCATAGAGCCGGTTCCAGTCGTGGATTTTGTCGAGCGGGAAGAAGAAATCGCCGATCGGCTTCACCAGCGTCCGGCCACGGGCGGGCACCCGGCCGTAATAGGCGCGGTTGAAGAGATGCACGACCGGGGCGGAGAGCGCGAAATTCGGCGCATCCATCGGCACGCGCCGGGCCTTTTCACGCCGCCGGACGAGCCCGGCGCCGGTCTCGCCTTCCTCGACGATGCCGCGGCCAAGCGCCTTGCCGGTCGCCGTCGCGTCGATCCAGCCGACGGTATAGGTGGCGGTCGAACCGTCGAGCAATGCCACATGTTCGTTCCAGTCGCGGGCGCGCCGCTCGGTCACCAGCACGACGTCGCCCTTGCAGGCCGTGAGCCGCAGCTTTGCCGCGACGATCACCCCGGTCTGGCCAAGCCCGCCCACCGTCGCCCGGAAAAGGGCCGTGCCGGGTTCGACGGTGATCTCGGTTCCGCCCTGCAGCAGGGTGATCTCGCTGACATGGGCGCCGAAGCTGCCGGCGTGGTGGTGGTTCTTGCCATGCACGTCCTGCGCGATGCAGCCGCCCACCGTGGCAAAGCCGGTGCCGGGCATCACCGCAGGCAGCCAGCCACGCGGTGCGAAGGCCTGGGCAAGATCGCCGATCCGGGCGCCGGCCTCGACCGAGAGCACTCCGGTCTCGGGGACGAAGCCGAGCAGCCGGTCGAGCCGCGTCATGTCGATCGCCCGCCCTCCGGCGTTCAGCGCGGCATCGCCGTAGGAGCGTCGCATGCCAAAGGCGGGAGCGGCGTCGAGACCTGCAAGCGCCATGCGCCGTTCGGGGCGGGCGATCTCGCCCCGGGCGCTGAGGGCGCGGCCCCAGCCAGTGTAGTCTGCCTGTTTCCAGTCCATTGTCAGACCCTTATCCTTGGGCTTTCAGGGAGGCGCGTTCGGCGAGCGGGAAGGCTGCAAGGCCGATCGCGATCGCGAACCAAAGTGTGGTGAGGCGGATGAGGGCGGTGGCCGGCACCGAGACGGCGAGCGGCACGCCCTCGAGCGTCAGCAGCGCGACCATCGCCGCCTCGGCCCCGCCAAGCCCGCCCGGCGCACCGGTGAGCCCGCCTGCGAGCGTGGCGAAGACGAAGATCGCGACGGCTTTCCACAGCCCGACATCGGCGCCCATCCATCCGAGCAGCAGGTGGAAGGAAAACGCCTCGGCGCCCCAGCCGGCAAGGCCGAGGGCAAGCGCAAGGCTCAGCGTCGGGCCGTGGCTGAAGCGGGCGAGCGAGCGCGCCGCACCGCGGGCGCGGGCGAAGGCGCGCGGGAAGCGGCCGAGCGCGCGGAAGGCGAGGGTGACGAGGGCGGCGAGCAGCGCCGGGCGGGTGGCGATCACCGCCGCCGCCAGCGCAAGCCCGGTGACCGGCAGCGCGCCCGCGATACCGCCCGCGGCCAGCGCGACCGCGAGCGCGAGCAAGAGCCCCATCGCGGCCAGGTCGCCCGCGCGGTCCATCAGCGCGAGCGGGGCGGTGCGCGTCACGCTCCAGCCGGTTTCGCGGCGCAGCCAGCGCATCCGCACCAGCTCGCCCACCCGGCCCGGTGTCACTGCCATCGCGAAGCCGCCGAGATAGTGGCGGGCATCCTGCACGAGATCGGTGGGCAGGCCGAGACGGCGTGCGAGCAGGTGCCAGCGCAGCGCCCGGGCGAGATAATTCGCAAGCGAGAGACCAAGGAGCGCGCAAAGCTGCCAGGGCCGCACCGCACCGATCTGATCGCGGATCTCGTCCCAGCCGGTGCCTGCAACCAGCCCGACAAGCCCGCCCAGCACCGCGAGGACGAGCGCGGCAATGAGCAGCCGGTCGCGCCGCCGGGGCTCGCAGGGGGCAGAGGTGGGGTGCAGGTGCATCATTGGCCTCGGATACTCTGGGATTCAGGCGGAATTGTGATGCTGTTGCGGGAATGGAGACAATTTCCGGGACGGGCGGCGCTTCGGGACTGGTCGGAGAGAGGGGCGCTGGCCCCTCGGCCTTCGGCCTCACCCCCGGGATATTTCGGGCGATTGGAGGCCGGGGAGGGACAGGGGGCCGGGGGGACGAATGCAAAGGCCCCGCGGGTGGGCGGGGCCTTGCGGGTCGGTGTGCAGCGGACGCGTCAGTCGACGATCGTCGCCTCGGTCGCGGCGCGCAGCTGCTCCTCGCTCACGCCCTCGGCGAGCTCGACGATGTGCAGCCCCTTGTGCGTCACGTCGAGCACGCCGAGGTTGGTGATGATCCGGTCGACCACGCCCTGACCGGTCAGCGGCAGGGTGCAGGCCTTCAGCACCTTCGACTCGCCGTGCTTGTTGGTGTGGTCCATCACCACCACGACGCGCTTGACGCCCGCGACGAGGTCCATCGCCCCGCCCATGCCCTTGACCAGCTTGCCCGGGATCATCCAGTTCGCCAGATCGCCCCTTTCCGACACTTCCATCGCGCCGAGGATCGCCATCGCGATCTTGCCGCCGCGGATCATCCCGAAGCTGGTGGCGGAGTCGAAATAGGCGGTCTGCGGCAGTTCGGTGATCGTCTGCTTGCCGGCATTGATCAGGTCGGGATCCTCGTCGCCCTCATAGGGGAAGGGGCCCATGCCGAGCATGCCGTTTTCCGACTGCAGCGTCACGTTCACCCCCGCGGGGATGAAGTTCGGCACCAGCGTCGGGATGCCGATGCCGAGGTTCACATAGGTGCCGTCGTGCAGCTCGAGCGCGGCGCGTGCGGCCATCTGGTTGCGGTCCCAGCCCTTCACCACTTCGGCCATCACGCTTCCTCCCGCTTGCGCACGGTGCGCTGTTCGATGCGTTTCTCG
>NZ_SAVB01000030.1 GCF_004022265.1 Paenirhodobacter ferrireducens | reverse complement strand
GGGCCCCGTCCGCGTGCGGGGCCTCGTCATTTGAGGAGGCGAGATGCCGAAAGTCACCAACCTGGGGAAGGGCGATCTGACCCTTCCGAGCGGGCACCTGCTGCCTGCCGGCAAGGCGGTCGAGATCCCGCAGCCGGTGCTGAGCACTGTCGACAACCACAACTTCCTGCGCGGCCGGCTGGCCGCGAAGACGATCGAGATCGTCGAGACCGAGGTCACGGCCCCGGCGAAGACCGCAACGCCCGAGACGGGCACTGAGAAGAAGGGCTGACCATGACCAACATGACCTACATCGGCGCGACCATCGAGGCGGCCGCGGGCAAGCCGGCGACGATCGACGCCGCGGGCTTCGGCGCGCTGAGCTTTGCCGAGATCGGCGAGATCCTCGAATGGGGCGAGATCGGCGACACCTCGGAAGACTCGACCGAGACCACGCTGAAGGGCCGGGTGATGCACACCAACGGCGCGGTCGATGGCGGCACGACCGACTTCACCTTCCTGCTGAGCGGCGCCGCCGACACCGGCCAGGCGCTGCTGATCGCGAAGAACAACACCAACGACGACGTGTCCTTCAAGATCACCGACCCGGACGGCGAGATCTCCTATTTCCACGGCAAGGTCGCGAATGTGCGTGACCGCGCGCGCAGTGCCTCGACGCAGAAGGGCATGACCGGGCAGGCCCGGATCAACTGCGCCGTCGTGCGCGTCGCCGCCTGAGCTCGCGCGCCCCGCGCCGGATCCGGCGCGGGGCAGGGCGCGGCCGCGGCTCCCCCGGGACCGGCCGTTTCCGCAGCCCCTCCCACACAGACAAGAGACAGAGGAAGAAGACGATGGATTTTGCCCAGTTCGACAGCCGCTCGGCGGCCGAGAAGCCCGGCCGCGTGCACCTGCTGCACCCGGTCACCGGCGCCGAGCTTTACGCCGACGCCGAGCAGACCAAGCCCTGCATCGTTCTGGTGCGCGGCACCGAGAGCCGCACGGCGCAGAAGGCGCTGCGGGCGGCGCAGCAGGAGCGGATGAAGGCGAAGCCGAAGAAGGACGTGCAGATGCTCGAGGATCTGCACGCGCAGATGGTCGACAGCGCCGTGCCGCTGATCGCGGGCTTCGAGAACGTCTCGCGCGGCGAGGCGGCGCTGACGCTGGCCGAGGACGATCTGCGCTGGTTCCTGAACCTGCAGATGGTGAACGGGCAGGAGGGCGAGCGCTCCTTCGTCGAGCAGGTGCTGGCCTTCGCCTCGCGCCGCGACAGCTACCTGGGAAACGCCGCGGCCGCCTGATCCTCTACGCGCGCCAGCTCGGGCACCTGCATTCGGTGCCCAAAAGCTGGAAGGTCTCGCGGCTGACCTTCGCGCAAAAGCGCGGCCGCGCGCTGCGCCTGCCCACGCTCGACGCCGGGCAGTACCTGATCGAGGCGATGCAGATCCTCGGGCCGATCCGGCCGGGGCTCGCCGAGGCGCGTGCCACCGACTGGCCCGAGATCGCGGCCTTCGCCCGGGCGACCGAGCGGCTGTCCGAGCCCTGGGAGATCGAGACGCTCGCGGCGATGTGCGCGGGCTATTGCGCGGCCCTGAAGGCCGGAGAGGACCCGCTGGCGATCGCGCCGGTGGATCTCGACGACAGCACGGCGGGCTGAGAGGCCCGCCGTTTCCCCTTGCATGATCGGATCCCCAACATGTCGGTGAGCAGCCCCGCAGCGATGCAGGCGAGCATCGGGCTCGACCTCTCGCAATACGAAAGCCGGTCGCGCACGCTGGTGGCGACGACGCAGCGAATGGCGGCGAACGTCAACCAGTCGATCGCCGGGATCTCGCGCACCGTCGCGGGCTCGGGGGCGGCCTTCGACCGGCTGCGCGCCTCGATCGACCCGGCCTTTGCGGCGACGCAACGCTATCGGCAGATCCAGCAGGATCTGGCCGCGATGGTGGAGCGGGGCGACGCGACGCAGCGCGCGGCGAACATCGCGCTCGAGCAGGCGGCGAGCCGCTACATGGGCGTCGCCACCGCGGCCGAGCGGGCGAAACAGGCCGAGCAGGAGCATGCCTCTGCGGTGGCACTCTCGACCGGGCAATACGAGGCGCTGCGGGCCTCGCTCGATCCGGTCTATGCAGCCTCGAAGCGCTATGAGGCGGCGACCGAGGCGATGACGGCCGCGGTCAGGAATGGCGCGATCACGCAGGGCCAGGCGAACCAGGTGCTGGACATGGCCGCGCAGAAGATGCTCGGCATCGCACCGGCGACGAAAGCCGCGGCCAGTGCCACCACGGCTGCCAGCACCGCGAGCCGGGGGCTCTTCGCGAGCGTCGGCGGCGGGCAGAACGCGATGAAGCAGTTCTCCTTCCAGCTGAACCAGGTCGCCCAGCAGGGCGCCGTGACCGGCAATTACATGCAGGCGCTGAGCGTGCAGGCCGCGGACATGCTGACCGTGTTCGGCCTATGGGGCATCCTTGCGGGCGGCGCCATTGCCGTGCTCGGCCCTTTGGCGATGAGCTTCTTCGGGGTGTCGGACGCGGCGCGTTCGCTCGACGATGTCATGGGGGACCTGTCCTCGTCGGTCGGGGATATCAAGGGCGCGATCGAGCAGGCGGCAATCCCGATGGCGGCGCTGCGCAAGGAATATGGCGACAGTGCAGAAGCGGCGAAGCGGCTGTATGACGTGCAGCTCGCGCTTGGTCAGCTGAAGGCGCAGAACGCCATGCAGGAGGCGCTCGAGAAAGTGCGCGCCAGCATGGGCGGGGTGATCGGTCAGGTCGATCTCTATCAGTCCCTGATGGCGCAGATCCCCGACAGCGTCATGGCCCAGAACCAGCAGCTCGGGCTTTCGAAGAACATCACCGAGGTTCTTGCGTCGAATTACGGGCTGACGCTCGACGGTGCCCTCAAGGCGGCCGGCGCTGCGCGGTCGATGTCGGAGGCCCTGAGGGCCGGCGACATGGATGCGGTGGCGCGATACGCTTCCGAGATGGCGTCATCGCTCGGCGCCGCGCGCGATGCGTCTGGCAAGATCCCGAAGGACGTTCTCGAGACGGCCGAGGCGGCGGGTCAGCTCGCGGTGAACGCGCTGCAATATGCGGGCTACACCGAGCAGGCCGAGCGGCTGGCGAGCGGCCTCGCAATCAACCTCGATGATGCGCAGACCGCGGCGCAGCAGCTCGCCTCGGCGCTGTCCTCGGCGGCGGCCTTCTCGGCCAGCCTCGACGCGCAGGTCGCCTCCATCGGTGTCGAGATCGAGGCGCTGAAGACCAAGGCGAATGCCGCGAATGCGGTGATGGTCGCGGGGCTCGAGGCGCGGGCGCAGGCAAACCGGAACGCGGCGGTGGTGGCCGGAGAAGACCTGCTCATCGCCAATGCTCGCTACGCCACCGACATGGCGCAGATCGGCACCCTCAAGGATCTGCTCGCCCAGAAGGAACAGCTGATCGAGAGCAACCGGACCGAGGCGCGCTCGGCCGGGTCGGCGACGCGCGCGGCCGAGCGGCTGGCGCGGCAGCACGAGCGCGAGCTCGAGGCGCTGCGGGCGTCGCTCGATCCGCTCGAGGCCTACCGGCAGAAGCTCGCGAAGCTGGTGCCGTTGCAGGCGGCGCTGTCGCAGGACGAATTCGCGCAGGCGGTCCGCAATCTGAACGTCGAGCTCGCCGACAGCCTGCCGCTTGTGGGCGATCTGTCGGACGCGATCTCGACCGGCTTGGTCGACGGGTTTTCCGGCGGGCTGAGCTCGATGACGGATGCGCTCAAGTCCTGGCTCAAGCAGGCGATCGCGCTGGCGATGAAGAACCAGATCGTCATCGGCATGGGGCTCACCGGCTCGGTCTCGGCCGGCGGCACCGCGGCCGCGGCGGCGACCGGCAGCGCGCTGTCCGGGATCGGCACCGCCTTCTCGGCGATCTCGCTCGGCATGAGCAATTTCGCGGGCTCGATCATGTCGGCCGCCTGGGGCTCGATCTCGGGCGCCTTCTCGGCCGGGCTCGCCGGGCTCTCGACCTCGGTCACCACCGCCTTCGCGAACCTCACCGGCAACGTCGGCGCCCTGATCAGCGGCAGCGGCAGCTCGATCGCCGCCTCGCTCGGTGCACTCGGCTCGGCCATCGGCGCCATCGCCGCCCCGATCGCGATCATCGCGGGGCTGGTCAGCTTCTTCGGCACCAAGACGAAGCTCCTCGATGCCGGCATCAAGACGGTGATCTCCGACACCGACGTGCTCGTCTACACCTACAAGAAGGTGAAGAAGTCGAAGTACTGGGGGCTCAGCTCCTCGAAGAAGACGACCACGACGCTCGCATCCGACGAGGTCGCCGATCCGATCACCCGGGCGATCCAGAGCACGCAGGCCTCGATCCTGTCGATGGCCTCGGTGCTGGGCATTGCGTCGGACACGTTCGACAATTTCGCCTATGAGCTGAAGGTCTCCACAAAGGGCTTGTCGGACGAAGAGATCGGCAAGGCGCTGGCCGCGGCTCTGTCGGATGCGGCCGATGCCTATGCGCTGATGATCGGCGGGCTCGATGATCTGATTGCGCCCGGCGAGACCGCGACCGAGGCGCTCACCCGGCTCAGCACGGCGCTGACCACGGTCACCGGTGCCTTCGACACGCTCGGCTACTCGCTGCGCTATTCCGGCCTCGCCGGCGCGGCGGTGTCCTCGGCGCTTCAGGATCTGCTCGGCGGGGCCGACGGCTTCACCTCGGCGGTCTCGACCTATTGGGGCACCTTCTACTCGGCGGCCGAGCAGCAGGCGATCCTGACCCGGCAGGCGACGACGGCGCTGGCGGCCTACAATGCCGCACTGCCGCGCTCGCGCGACGAATATCGCGCGCTGATCGACGCGCAGGATCTGACCACCGAGGCGGGGCGCAAGCTCTGGGCCGCGCTGGTGGGCATGGCGGGCGTCATGGACCAGATCCTGCCGACGGTGTCCGACCTCACCGCCGAGCTCGAGACCCTGCTCGGCGCGGTGTCGACGAACCTCGATGCGACGATCAGCGCCGTGACCGAAAGCCAGCGGGCGGCGGCAACGGCGGCGGGGAACTGGGCCAAGGCCGCGGAGACGATCGGCGACTTCATCCGTTCGATGCGCTCGACCTCGGGCGCGCTGGTCTCGCCGGCACAGGCGCTGAGCGCCAGCCGGGCGCAGTATCAGGCCGGGCTCGCCTCGGCGCTGGCGGGCGATCTCGACGCGGTGACCGGGCTGACCGGCGTCGCGCAGACCTACCTCGACAATGTGGGGAGCACCGCGGGCACGGCGGTCGAGCTCGCGCTCGCGCAGGCGCGGGTGCTCGCGGATCTCGGCACGGTGCAGGGCACCTCCGGCGCCGAGGGGGCACGCTGGGAGGTGATGCAGGGGCTTTATCAGGATCAGGTCGACCTGATGACCGAGGTGCGCGACGCCATCGCCGCGGGCAATGCGCTGAGCGAGGCGCAGATCGCCACGCTGAACGCCCGGCTCGGCACGCTCGACGGTGCCCTCGGGGCCGCCTCCGGGGCCGACGCCGCGCCGATGGTGGCGCTGCGGAGCGCGCTCGAGGCTCTGGCGACGGCGGTCGAGGCCGAGACGGCGCGGGCGGCGCGCGAAACCGCGGTGACGCGCCTCAACACCTATGCCGCCGGTCTGACGGCGGATGCGAGCGGGGCGTATTTCGTGACCGACGCGGACCTTGCCGAGATGGCGCGGCTGATCGGCTATGACAGCACCGGCAAGACGGCAGACCAGATCCGCCAGTCGGTCGCGGGCTATGATGCTGCGGACCTGGTCGGCAGCACGATCTATGACCCGACCGGGAGCCGGGAGGCGGCCTATCTGGCGTCACGCGCGCCAGCAGCCGCGCCGGCCGCGCCGGCGCTGTCCCGCGCCGATTATGCGTTCAGCACGCGCTCAGTCTCCGGCAGGGACAAGACCGCCGTCACCGGCCCGCTCGGGACCGAGCGGATCTACAACAGCTATTGGCAGGCACTTGGCGACGTCGAGGCCGATATCGCGCGGGGCATCCCATCTTTCGCCCGCGGCGGCACCCACGACGGCGGCCCGGCCTATATCGGCGAGAACGACCTCGAGCTGGTCGCCCCCTCGCGGGTCTACAACCCGTCCGAGACGCGCTCGATGCTCGACAACCGGCAGGTGGTCGAGGAGTTGCGGGCGCTGCGCGAGGAACTGCGGGCGCTCAAGGAAGAGAGCCGCCAGCTCGGCCTGCAGACCGCCGACAACACGCGCAGCATCGCGAAGATCACCCGCAAATGGGATGTGATCGGGCAGCCGCCCGTCCAGGGGAGCACCGCATGAGGATCATCGAGCCGATCACCATCACCGAGGCGATGATGCTGACATCGAATGTCGCGGAAACCGACGCCCCCGCCTGGGATGCGGCGGCGAGCTACAGCGCCGGGGATCCAGAGGCCGATATCGCCGCCGATCGGGTCGTGCGCGGCCATGCGATCTATCAGGCGGTCGCCGCCAGCACCGGGTGCGATCCGCTCGCCGACGCCGCCAGCGCCTTCTGGGTCCGCCGCGGCGCGACGAACCGCTGGCGGGCGTTCGATCGGCTGATCTCGGACCCGGTGACACAGTCAGGCGACATCACCTATCGGCTGCAGCCCGGTCGTCGCGTCGATGCCATCGCCTTCTTCGGGGTATCCGCCGCCTCGATCCGCATCACGGTCACCGATCCCGCCGACGGCGTGACCTATGACCGGACCCATGGTCTCGTCGACAACAGCGCCGTCACCGACTGGTGGTCGTATTTCTTCGAGCCGGTGATCATCGTCGATCATGACGTGTCCGAGGGCATCCCGGCCTATACCGGCACGCAGATCGACATCACCCTGTCCTCGGACGGCCTCACCGAGGTCGGGCAGATCGTCCTCGGCCAGTCGCAGGTGCTCGGGGAAACGCTGACCGAGACCGGGATCGGCCTCGCCGATTTCTCCGCCAAGGACCGGGATGATTTCGGGAATTTCGTCATCGTGCCCCGCCCGTATTCGGACGCCACGAAGTTCCACTTCAGCTTCCCCACCGGGGACGCGCGCCGCATCCGCAAGATCCTCGCGGGGCTGCGCGCGATCCCCGCCGTCTATTACGCCGGCGACGAGACGGGCCGTTTCGGCACCACCGTCTACGGCTTCTTTCAGGATTTCTGGATCCCGCTGACCACCGCGGTCAGCTTTGGCAACCTTGAAGTGGAAGGCCTCACATGACACTGCCCACGATGACCCCGCCGCCCGCGGCACCGAGCCGGAACAACCCGGATAAATTCCCGGCCGAGGCCGATGCGATGATGGCCTATTTCGCGCCCTTCGTGGCCGGGCTCAACAACCTGGTGTCCGGCCTCAATACCCTCTCCGCGCAGCTCCTTGCGGCCGCCGCCGCCGCAGATGCCTCGGCATCGGCCGCCAGCACCTCCCGGACCGGAGCCTCGACGGCGGCGAGCACGGCCACCTCCGCAGCGGCGGCGGCCGCAGCCGCACGCGACGCGACGCTCGCGGCCTATGACAATTTCGACGACCGCTATCTCGGCGCCAAATCCGCGGCGCCCGCGGTGGACAATGACGGCGCGGCGCTGATGGCGGGGGCGCTCTATTTCGACCGCACCGCCGAGAAGATGATGCTCTGGACCGGCTCGGCATGGGTGGCCGCCTATGTCTCGGCGGAAGGGCTGCTCACCGCGGCGAGCAACCTGTCGGATCTGGCCAGCGCCGCGACCGCCAGGACCAACCTCGGGCTCGGCATTCTGGCGACCAAGAGTCCCGCCAATTACAAGCTGTCGGATGCCCTCTGGACCGGCGGAACCTCCACCACGCAGGGCATGCCCACCCCGGCGCAGGTCGCGGCGGCCGTGCAGGCTCTGGCGCCGCCCGGAGTTGGCGAGGGGCAGACATGGCAGAATGTCGCCGCGAGCAGGAGCATCGGGACTGCCTACCAAAATACTACCGGGCGCCCCATCACGGTGCTGGTTCAGGGGGGCAACAGCGGATCCGGATCGCTCCAGATTTCTGCTGATGGTGTCAGCTATTTGATTGTCGCGGAAGTCGGCGGCTCGCAATACATCCAGGTATCCGCCGTGATCCCCTCCGGGCATTACTACAAGGTGATCGGGACGAGCATCAACAACGCGCGGTGGTGTGAGCTGCGCTGACCGGCACCAGCGGTCCCGGGGGCATTGCTCAATACGGATCTCTCGCTCTCGTCGCGGATTTTGTAACGCCAGCGGCTCTCTGCCGGGGCAGCCACATGCTGACCGCTGCGACACCACACACCATCTCACAGACCGACCCGCCTCTGGCGGGTTTTTTGTTGCCGGAAAGGGGCATGACGTGACGACTGACAAGCTGGATCAAATCGCGACGCGGGCGGGCTGGGGGACGATCCCGGGGGCGATCTCGTTCCCGGTGTGGTGGCCCTCGCTTGAGAGCGCCTCGACCCTCGCCTCGCAGCTGGTGCCGATCGTGGGCCTGCTGATCGCGGTGGTGAACCTCGCTCTGCTGATCCGCAAATGGTGGCGCGGCCGGGGCCGGGGCTTCTGCACCGACGAGAGCGGCGCCGCCGGCCGCCGCACGGTGGCGGGGCTCGGCGCGCTGCTGGCGCTCGCTGCGGCGGTGATCGCCCCCTTCGAGGGGCGCGAGCTGCGCGCCTATCGCGATATCGTCGGCGTCTGGACGATCTGCGATGGCGACACGCAGGGCGTGCGGCCGGGGCAGGTGGCGACGCCGGCCGAATGCGACAGTCGCCTCGCTGCCCGGGTGGCGGCCTTCGAGCGCGAGATCCGGCCGTGCCTGCCGGACGAGCTGCCGCCCGAGACCCGCGCGGCCTTCATCTCGGCCGCCTACAACATCGGCTCGGGCGCTTTCTGTGGTTCGAGCATGGCGCGCCGGGCCCGGGCGGGGGATCTGCGCGGCGCCTGCGAGGCGCTGCGGCTCTGGACCAAGGCGGGCGGGCAGGTGGTGCGCGGCCTCGTGCGCCGGCGGGAGGCAGAGCGCGCGTTGTGCCTGAGAGGGCTGTGAGCCGGGCAGGGGGCGCGCTGGCGCTCTGCCTCGCGCTTGCGGCCTGTGGCGCGTTGCCCGGGCTCCTGAGCGGGCCGAAGGTCGCCGCGAACGGGCAGGCCGCCCGCACCGCGGCGCAGACGCTGGGCATCAGCACGCAGCGCGATCAGGCAATCCGCGCCGCCAGCGCCGGCCGCGACGTCGTGCAGTCGGCCGACGCCAATGCCGTGCGCGCGGGCAGCGTCGAGCGCGTGGTGGTCGAGGGCAACAGCCCGCCCTGGCTGATCCTCGCCTTCGCCGTCGCGCTCCTCCTCGACAGCCCCCTGCGCTGGCCAGAGCAGATCTGGCGCGCGGTCAGGGGGCAGCCGGGGGGAAGGGGGGCGTGATCAGCCGTAGACGCGCCGGACTTTGTCAAGCGCCTCCTGAAAGCGCTCTTTGTTCCTGTTGAGGGTTGCGTCTTGGCTCAGGAACGCCGGCCGCTTCAATGCCATTTGCAGGTCGCGCGCCGCATGAATGTTCAGGATCTGGCAGTGGAATTTGCGGGCGAGCTTCCTTGTCGAGATCGGGCCAATGCGTGATGGAAACCTGATGCGATCTTCATGCAGCGGTTCAATCTCTGCCTCGATACCGTTCGACATGAAGAAATCCTGCCATTTCGAGGCAAGGAAACTCCTGCCAATTCTTATGGGGATCCATGGCACCCTGAAGGTGTCCGCGATGATGGCGGCATGCATCGATTCAGCCAGGACAAGCGGTGCACGCGAGATCTTTCCGATCACATGGCGGGCGTCCCCCCTCGGATCGACGAACTCCACGTTGCAACGACGGCAGGCCTCTTGCCAGTTCACGAGCGAGACCGACTCCCAATGCGGAACAAAGATCGGCTTTGCCGATCGTTCCTCCGCCCCGAAAACCGGGAGATCCGACAGCATGGTGGCCGGATCGGTGATGCCAATACTCTCTGGAAGCCCAAGAAGCATTGCGCTTCTCGGTCCCCGCAGACATCTGACGTCCCATTTGGGATCAAGTGCGGGGATCGTGCCGCCGCCATAGCCGACGCCAGATCCCATGATCACCATTCTGCGCTCAGCATATGGCAGAAGGTTCGGCGCATTTATCAGGGTTCCCACCCCAACAAGCGTGACCTCTGGATCCCATTCGCGCCAGCCCGGCAAAAGGTGATCCCAGATCCACTCGTTCAGATCATCTCCGAAATTTCCGGCTTCGAGCTTGCAGTAAAAGAGCTTCATTCCAAAGGCGCTTTCTGTGGCATTCGACAGTTGAATTCTAATCGACCGTAACAGCGGGGATGCACTCGGCCACGAGGCCGAGACCGGCGAACAGGTCCTCCATCCCGCGGCGGAATGGTGAGTTCGCAGCGCAGATACAGATGCGGTCCTAGGTCGCACTAGCCGCGGTCGAGGGCAAGGGGGTGGGCTGGCGCATCGGGAGGCCCGAATGGGACCTTGGCGGCGGGCGGGCAGTTCGGCACCAGCACGCAGCGCGATCAGGCGATCCGCGCCGCCAGTGCCGGCCGCGACGTCGTGCAATCGGCCGACGCCAACACCCTGCGCGCTGTCAGGGGGCGGCGATCGTGACGGTCACGCCGCGACGAGGTGATAGGGGCGCACAAGGCAATCCGCCGGGATGTGCCATTCGCTGCTCAACTTGTGGATCATATCGAGCGTGAGTGCACGCTTGCGGTTCAGCACCTCGGACGCGCGCGGGCGAGAGCCGAACAGGGCCGCCAGATCGGCCTGGGTGCGGCCGGTCGCTTCCATGTGGGCCCGCAGGAAGTCGATCGGTTCCATCGGCTCGATCGGGAAGTTCCGGTCTTCATAGGCCTCGATCAGATCGGCGAGAACGTCGAAGCGGTCGGCGTCCGGAGTTCCCGGCGTCGGCTGGTTGTCGAAATATCGGGCGATCTCTGCGAGCGCCCAGTCGTGGTCCGCCTCGGTGCGGATCGGTCGGATGTCCATCATCAGATCGTCTCCGGGTTGATCTTGTCATAGTCCTTGTGGGTGCCGACGAACTTGATCAGCGCCCGGCGAAACGGGTAGGCGAAGTGGACGATCAGGCGATACTTGTTGCCCCCGATATCGAAGATGACGCGGTTGTCGCCAACGAAATCGACCGTGGTGCCAAACGCGGACTTCACATCGGCCGGGCCTGCCCAGTTCGCTTGAGATGCAAGGGTATACCATGCCTTCAGCGGAGCTTCGGCGCGCGGCTCCCGTTCCCAGAAGGTCCGAAGCGTCGATTTTGCGATGATCTGCATAGGGTACCCATTGTTCCCGTATCGGGAATATCGCGCCGCCGTGAGCCGAAGTCAATAGACATGTTCCCGATTTGGGATCTTTGTTTGCAGAAGGCTGCGCGATCGGGTGCGCCTACGGCAGTCATGCAGAGGCGTCGAAGCGACGTCGGCGCGCGGGCTGTTGATTTTCAATGATGCTTGGCTCATCACATGCTTGGTGGCCGCATTCCCCCCAGCGTCCTGTTAGAAGCATCGCCGAGCTGACGGGCGCGACGCAATCGCAGCAAGGAGAGACCGATGACGACGCTCACCGCGCCTCATGCCCGCAGCCCCGAGGATTGCCTTCGGTTGCTTGAAGCCTCCGCCGCTGGCCTGAGTGAAGTCGAGGCCGCGCGGCGTCTGGCCGAGAACGGGCCGAACCAGTTGCCCGCCGCGGCGAGACGCAGCCCGTTTCTGCGTTTCCTGCTGCAGTTCCACAACGTGCTGATCTATGTCCTGCTCGGGGCGGCGCTGGTGACGGCGGCGCTGCAGCATTGGGTTGATACCGGCGTGATCCTTGCCGTGGTGCTCACCAATGCGGTGATCGGCTTCGTGCAGGAAGGCCGCGCCGAGCAGGCGATGGAGGCGATCCGGGGGATGCTCGCCCCGCAAAGTGCAGTGTTGCGCGATGGTCGGCGCCAGCAGTGCGATGCCGGCGATCTGGTCGAGGGCGATATCGTCCTGCTCGA
This sequence comes from Paenirhodobacter ferrireducens, assembly GCF_004022265.1. Lineage (GTDB taxonomy): Bacteria > Pseudomonadota > Alphaproteobacteria > Rhodobacterales > Rhodobacteraceae > Rhodobacter > Rhodobacter ferrireducens. The sequence goes on along the minus strand of NZ_SAVB01000030.1, from coordinate 36,514 downwards.
GGCGGGGGATCTGGTACCAGCGGATCTGCGGCTGCTCGAGGCCCGCGGGTTGACGGCAGAGGAGGCGGTGCTGACCGGGGAATCCGTGCCGATCGAGAAGAGCGTGACCGCCGTCCCGGCCGAGGCCGCATTGGGCGATCGCCATTCCATGCTCTTCAGCGGCACGCTGGTCGCGGCGGGCACCGCCCGCGGCCTCGTCACCGCCACCGGAGCGCGCACCGAGATTGGCCGGATCAGCGGCATGCTCTCGAAGGTCGAGACCCTGACCACACCGCTCGTGCATCAGATGGATGTCTTCGCGCGCTGGCTGACCCTTTTCATCCTGCTCGTCGCGGCCAGTCTGCTGGTCTATGGCTATTTCCTCGGCCATCTGGAGTTTTCCGGGCTGTTCATGGCGGTGGTCGGCCTCTCGGTGGCGGCGATCCCGGAGGGGCTGCCGGCGGTGCTGACGATCACCCTCGCGGTCGGGGTGCGGGCGATGGCGCGCCGCAACGCGATCGTCCGCCGGCTGCCGGCGATCGAGACGCTGGGCTCGGTCTCGGTCATCTGCTCGGACAAGACCGGGACATTGACCCGCAACGAGATGATGGTCAGCACCCTCGCCGCGGCCGGGGGAGATGTCTATTCGGTCGAAGGCAATGGCTATGCCCCGGCGGGGGCGGTGCGCTGGCGCGAGGCCGATGCCGATCCGGCCAGGCATGCGGTGCTTGGCGCGTTCGCCGAGGCGGCGCGCCTGTGCAACGATGCGGCGCTGCGCGAGACGGAGCCGGGCTGGATCGTCGAGGGCGACCCGATGGAGGGGGCGCTGATCGCGCTCGCGGGCAAGATCACCGGCGCGGGCGTCGCGCCTTTCGCCGACTGGGAGCGGCTCGACGCGATCCCCTTCGATGCTGCGCATCGCTTCATGGCGGTGCTGCACCGCGCCCCGGACGGGCGGCGCGCGCTGCATGTCAAGGGTGCGCCCGAGGCGGTGCTTGCGCTTTGCGCCACGCAGCGGATGCCGGACGGGGGCAGGGCAAGGCTCGATCCGCTCTATTGGGGCGACATGGTTGAAACCCTTGCCGGCGAGGGGCAACGGGTTCTTGCCGTCGCGCTTGACGAGGCGCCGGAAGAGGATCTGGACGGGGATCTGCGGATCGAGGATCTGCCCGGCCGGCTCACGCTGATCGGCCTGATCGGGCTGGTCGATCCGCCACGCCCCGAGGCGATTGCCGCAGTGGCCGAATGCGCTGCGGCGGGGATCGCCGTGAAGATGATTACCGGAGATCACGCCGCGACCGCCCGGGCGATCGGCGAGAAGATTGGCCTTCACAACTGCTCGCACGTGCTCACCGGCGCGGATATCGAGGCAATGAGCGATGTCGAGCTTGCCGAGGCCTCGGTCGGGACCGACATCTTCGCGCGCACCTCGCCCGAGCATAAGCTGCGCCTGGTGACGGCGTTGCAGTCCCGCGGCCTTATCGTGGCGATGACCGGCGACGGGGTGAACGACGCCCCGGCGCTCAAGCGTGCCGATGCCGGAATTGCGATGGGGCGCAAGGGCAGCGAGGCGGCGAAGGAGGCCGCCGATCTGGTCCTTGCGGATGACAATTTCGCTTCGATCGTTGCCGCGATCCGCGAGGGCCGCACCGTCTATGACAACATCAAGAAAGAGGTGAGCTGGACGCTGCCCACCAGCACCGGAGAGGCGATGACGATCGTTCTGGCGCTGCTGACCGGGCTGGCGCTGCCGATCACCGCGGTACAGATCCTCTGGGTGAACCTGATCACCGCGGTGACGCTTGGCATCGCGCTTGCGTTCGAGCCCTCGGAACAGGGCGCGATGCGCCGCCCGCCGCGGCCGCGGGACGAAGCACTGCTCAGCCCGGGGCTGATCTGGCATATCGTGCTGGTCTCGACGCTGATCCTCGTCGCCGTGTTCGGCATCTATGCCTATGCTGTCGACCGCGGCCATTCGCAGTTGCTGGCGCGGACGCTGGCGATGAACACGCTGGTCGCGCTGGAGATGTTCCACCTGTTCTTCATCCGCAACATCTATCGCGCCGCGCTGACCTGGGCGGCGGTGCGCGGGACGCCGGTGGTCTGGACCTGCGTCCTTGCCATGGTGGCGGCGCAGATCGGCATCACCTATGTTCCGCCGCTGCAGCAGATCTTCGGCACCGCGGCGGTTCCGCTTCCCTTATGGGGGCTGGTCTTCGGGATCGGGATCGTGTTCTTCGCCCTGCTCGAGACCGAGAAACAGATGCGGCTCGCATTCCGCGCGACCCGGGCAGCCGCCGGCTGAGCCTGCCCCGGGCACCGCCGTGCCCGGCCCATTGCCGCCGGTCGAGCATGCGTCGTCGCCGCGGCGCAGCTTCCCCGAAACGGTCGGTTGTGGCATCGTGCAGCAAAATCCGGGGCGAAGGTCGCTGATGCGGGACGAAGCTGCCGGTCGCGGTTTGCCAGTGCGGTGGCAAACGCACCGGCGAATTTAGTCAGATCAGGCTTTGAAAACGAACCTCGCCCGCGTTCAAGAAGCAGGCTTTGGAGAAGGCTCCCGGTGGAATAGGGTTCGGAAGTCGAAGGTCGGCAAGTCCAGGTACCGAAGCTGCCTCTGGCTCATAGGAACGGTCAATTTGTGAAATTGCAGCCAGAATGACGCCAGTTTCGCGAGCGAATGTTTTCAACACTTCCACTTGCTCTGAAAGCGGCGGCGTTGACCTCCGCTGGTCAAGAATCTGCAGGTAGTCAATCACGGCTACCGTTCCCTTCGGTGATCCTGCCAGATAGTTAGTGATGTAGTCGGCACAGATATCATCCGTGGCAATTATTTCTGGCGTGGTCTCCGGCAGCGGGTCCGCAAGAGCACAAAAGCGCTCCATTGCCTCTCGCTCCGTATGTTCAAGTGAAAACAATACGCTCCTCCGCCCTTCAATCGCTGCATCAAGCAAAAGCCTTAGCCCGAGCCGGGTCTTTCCGTGTCCTGGCCGTGCAGCAATCAAGAGCATGTCGCCGTTCGAAAGATGTGGAAGCAACGTCCCGACATCTGCATTTTTCGATGCATGCGCGGCCAACAGGCTCCATGCCGTGAACCCCTCTTCCGCAGCGATGCGGGCCTGCGCTTGATGCAGCGGAATATTCTGGCCTCGCGCCAAAAGCTTGGCGCGGCGTTTCAATTGATAGATCGGTGCGGATAGACGCATCACGGAACCTCCATTCCGAGCCAGAAACGCAACCCCTCCTTATGCGAACGCTCGAACAGATGGTTCGATAATCTCTGTCACCCCGTATGTGCGATACTTCCCCATTTGGAGGGAGGAGGCGCGGGTCAAGCCTGGCACCGAAGCTACTCCAGCTTCGCAAGTCGCGCAAGGGAACGGAGCGCAAAGGGCTCGAAGCGGCCATGCGGCGTCGCGGCAAGCCTTTCTTGAGGCCTGGCTGGCCGTATCGACGCGCTCGGCCCTAAGCCGCCGGTCGAGCAGGCGTCGTCGCCGCGGCGCGGTCGCATCCCTGAAAGCCGACACTCGATCGATGCCGCAGCAATGTTCAAAGAACTATGGCTGCGAAACCGACTGAACCAAGCGCTTGGCGTTTTCAATAGGGTGATGCTACCCATCGCCTACCACTTCGTCAATTTCTCCCCAAAGTACAGCACTTTAATGTATTTCTGCCCCACAGGAACTGGCCATTGAAAATGTAGGCGAAATTGGGGAGTTTTGACCTTCCCGTGCCAAGAACAATAGATATCGCCACCATCGTTGTTGTCGCGGAAGATGAACACGTGTTTGTCCTGCGGCTCTTCGTCGGAAAACAACGCTTTGCCGCCTTGGAAATAATCTTCGAGCAATCTCAGGGCAGATTCGGATAGGGCGCCATCGCTGCCGATACCTCCTGCGAGATCGTTGAGCACCTTGAGCAGCACGAACCCGCGGCGAACGACATTTCTATGGAAAGGGTGTTTCTTCAGGCCTGCGGTGAAATTCTGCTCGTCGATCATTAAGTTGGGATAGCGGCTGATGCAGGCGGAAATGAAGCTGTCCCAGCTCTCAGGCTCCACTTCGATCGAGCTGTCCAAAGCATCGAGCCCAGCCAAATCCCAATAATTGACCACCGAGGCGACCCAAAGCGGCTCGTCAGGCAGGCCCTGCAGCACCTGCAAAGGCGATTGTTTGAACCGGGAAGACGATCCGTTAGTCAGGCTGAAGGAAGACGCGGGCGCACCGACGAGAAGTTTCCGCCCAGCAGCGCCCAAACCCTGATCGGTGACTTCATCCTCATCCAACCACCAAAGGTCATTCGCCGTTTCCATCGGCTCATCATCGGAGAACGGGCCGCTCTTTCCAAGCCAGTTGAGTAGGAGCGCCCGTTCCGTCTGGCGTGCGGCAGCGATTACGTTGATCAGCGACATAGGGCCGACAGCAGGTCTGGAAAGCAGTCCCCGCGAGACCACCAACCTGAACCTTCGCTTCGTAGCCTTTGCGAAGATACCAAGGAGCGCGTCGACGGCCTGCTCGCGCGTGTCGAATTGGCCGCCAAGCGACAGATCGTTCAGGTGAAGATCCATCTAGCCCAACAGCCCGAGAAGTTGGCCAAGGTCGCTCTCTGCCTGATCGAAAAAGCCCGGCGGCCAGTGATCAATCTCGCCGCTGTCGTCAATATTCAGCCTCTGAACACCATGGCCATGTGGGGAAGCACCGCCGAAGAAACATACTGCGGCCTGCCTTGAAGCCAATGCCCCCTGCTTGATGGCAAGGCGGACGCCATTGAGGAAATGATCGCTATGGGTTTCGACCAGCATTCGTACACCCGCTGCCGCGAACCGCGCGACGATCTTCCCTAATTCCGATTGGGCACGTGGGTGAAGATGCGCTTCCGGACTATCCACGATCACCAGTTGTCCAGGCCGGGCGGCGAGCATCGCGACGATCAAGGGAAAAGCGTAGGTCAATCCGAAGCCGATGTTTCCCGGCCTTACCCATCCCGAGGCGCCAAGCGCGAGATCGAGCCTGATCAGATCGGACCCGAGCAACTGGTCGGTATTGGCCATCGCCCCGGGGAAAAGTTGCGACAGATAGGCATCGACTTGGCCACGCACGGTGGTGCGTTCCTCGCCCGGATGTCGGCGCGCCTCGGGGACTTCCTCATCCGCGATCTGAAAGTGCCAATAAGGCGCGAACTCCCCCGCTTTCCCGACATCGCCGAATGGTGTCGTGATCGGCGGGGACGGCCAGGCCGTGTTGGAGAACAGCCGCGAAGCACCCAGGAACGTCAATCCACTGACCTTTTCGCACAAGGCCGATGCGGCATGGTCGAGGGGCGCTGCGACACCGATCATGTCGAGGGCTTGGCCGGCTACAGAGAACCGCGCATTCTCGACCTTGAGGTGGCGGACCCTGCGCTCCGCTGTCAGGCTCCACATCGCCTGGACGCCATCCTCTTCGAAAGCGATAGCGATGCGCCCTTGGCTCCCCGATCTCGCAACGTCCTGTGCGGTCCCGAGATGCAGCAAAGGTCCGTCCAGATCGATCCTGTCGCCATTGGGTGCGATGCGAAGCGACTGGCTCACCAAAAGCAGAGTTTGTATCGCGGTGGACTTTCCCGCGCCGTTAAACCCGGTAAATAGCGTCAGATCCGAAAGGTCGATTTCAAGGCGATCAAAGCACTTGAACCCCTCGATGGATACACGAAAGCTCATTCGAAATACCCCGCGAATTTCTCGAGTGCCTTTTCGAACCTGCCCGTCACCTGGCTCCCACTGTTAGTCGAGTAGCTGACATGGAAGACGAAATCATTGTCCTGCATAAGGGAGATCACTTTGCCTTTGAAGCCCGATTCATCCGACAAAAGATGCTTCTCGCTAATCTTGGCAAAGCAGAAGGAGAATACATCGAACATGGAAATATTCAATGGGGTGCGCGGAGCATTAGGATTGTTTTCCCTCAGTGATTTCCGGAAAGCCTGCAGGCCGAAAAGACGATAGTTCCACTTCATGGAGTGGCGGAACCGGTCCTGCATTTCACCAAGATCCGAGGACGAAGCTGCATTCATCTGCGCAAGCGCCCGCGCCAGGAACTCATCCATCTCACCGCTCACATAGGAATTGTAGCCCAGAGAATAAAACGCGGCGAAACGGTTTATGGCTTCTCGATCTCGCATGGTCTTTGACTTCAAAGAACCTGCGTTGACCTTCAGAAACTCCTCCGAGGCAGCTTGTTCCCGCAGCCATTGCGTCGCATTTCCCGAATAAAGCGCGTTGCGCATCTGCTGACGGGTGAGCGGCGACCCGCTGTTTACACGGTCAAATATATCTAGGCGAGCAGCCTCGGGTGCCTTCCGGTCGAGTATGTAAAGTACCAGCTGAGTGTCTTCGATTCGCTCTTGTAGCCTCGGCTCAAGATCTTTGAAGAACTTTCCCTCCAAATAGTGCGGAGTACCTTGTTTAGGACTCAGGCCGCTAAGCTTGAATTCGTTGTTTAGGAACCGTGAGAAGGTCGTTAGGCGCTGCAGCCCATCGACAACGATAATGCGGCCATCCGTTGCCTCTGCCACGTAAAATACCGGAAGAGGAATACGCATCACGCTGCTCTCAATGAGCTTGGACTGCTTCTCGACGTCCCAAACGAATTCCCTTTGAAATTCGGGGTCCATGATGTAGCGGCCTTTGCCGATGCGTTCCACAACCTCGCGAGCGGAGCGCGTCTCGGTTCTGACCATTACGTCTTCCAGAGGATAATCCGTACGAGATGCCTCGGGCGCCATGTCGAGTCCCTCGACATCGTCCTTTTCCGAATCGGCATTCGACGCGTTTATCATCCTGAACTCCATTCTTTCTGGTGCAGACGTATCATACTTCGTCGGTATAGAAAGCCCGGCGCGCCACAGCGAGCGGTCAACCGGCGCGGTTTGAGTGGATCCTGCCGAGCCGAGCGGAACGATCCTGACGGCGGTTCCGACTGGAATGCCGCTGCGTTTTGCCCGAACGGCTGCTTTGACAAGATTGCTGTGATCGTCACTGCTGCAGTGCAGTCAGACCGCTAACCGCCCTGGACCGCCGGCCGGGCCTCGCACCTCGACCGACGGCTCTCCGCCCCTTCCCGCCGGTCAGGGTTGCACTTCAACAGCACGTCCCCACATTCACAGCATGTTCATGTTTTGTACGCGGGAAAGATGCAAGATAACCCATTGTAATTAGAACAAATCAACAGAATTCAAAATCCTCCGCCGCAAGGCGTGCGAGTTCGAGTCTCGCCTCGGGCACCAGTTTGAAATCATTGCAAAAGTCGTTCCGTCATCCCCCGCACGCAAGTCGCCCGCGACGGATTCCTGCATGTACTCCCAAAGCCCTGTGTTGGTCGCGTGTCGTCCGGCCAACGTCATCGTCGATTTCGACCACCGCTTACGATTCGCCTTGGCACGGAGCTGGGAGGCCATCCCGGGCGACTGGCGGGACCTGTCATCGCGCCGCGGGCGGATCTGCGGAACGGCAGAACTCCCGTGTCAGGAGCCGTGCCGCTCACCTCGCACCTCGGGGGCGACGAACCCCTCGCGGCGCAGCAGCTCTTCCAGCCAGTCCATGAAGACCTTCAGCCGCGGTGCGAGGTGGCGTCGGCGGGCATAGAGGACCGAGATCGGAACCGGAGCGGGGCGGAAATCGGCCAGCACCTCGAGCAGCCGTCCGGCGGCGATATCCTCGGCCACGTCGCGCGCCGGCACCTGAATCAGCCCATGCCCGTGCAGCGCGCCGGCGACATAGCTTTCGGCATTGTCGACGCAGAGATAGCTCTGCATCGGCACCGAGATCGCCCGGCCGTCCTCCTGCCCATCCCACTCGGCCGCGGCGGCCGGCATCCGGAGCGCGTAATTGACCAGCAGGTGCCGGCTCAGGTCCTCTGGGCGGGCCGGAATCCCGTGGCGGGCGACATAGCCCGCCCCGGCGCAGGTCAGGATCGGCACCTCGCCGAGCTTGCGGCAGATCAGCTCGCTGTCTTCGAGTTCTGCCATCCGCACCACGGCATCGACGCCTTCGGACACGAGGTCGACCATCCGGTCGGTCGCGCTGATATCGAGTGTCACCGCCGGATAGAGGGCGCGAAAATCGTGCAGGTGCGGGATCACCATGCGCCGGGCCATCCGGCTTGGCATGTCGACGCGCAACCGCCCTGAAATCTGCCCCGGGCGATGGCGGAACTGCCCTTCGGCCTGTGCCAGCGCATCGACGAGGTCGCGGGCGGTCTCGGCGAAGTGCAGCCCCTCCTGTGTCGGCCGCACCACCCGGGTCGTGCGCTGCAGGAGCTGCACGCCGAGCCGGTCCTCGAGCGCCTGCACCGTGGCCGAGACGGTCGAGCGCGGCAGGCCGAGCGCCGCCGCCGCGCGGGTGAAATTCCCGCTCTCGACGACCTGCACGAAGACCTGCATCTGTTGAATCCGATCCATGGGCATTGTTCGGCATTTCTGGCGAATGATGTCAAGTCATGCGCATTTATCCAGAACGATCGCGCATCTATCTTGTCCTGAACCGGGTCATCCCGACCCGCAGGAGAGATGAGATGACGATCGCACTTGTGACGGGCGGAAGCCGGGGCCTCGGCCGTGACATGGCACTGGCCCTCGCCGGGGCGGGCACCGACGTGGTGCTGACCTATCTGGGCAACCGCGACAAGGCCGAGGCGGTGGTCGCCGAGATCAAGGCCAGGGGCCGACAGGCCGCCGCGCTGCAGCTCGATGTGACCGACAGCGCAAGCTACGGCGGGTTCGTCGCCACGCTCGGGGCGGTGCTCGAGGGCCTTGGCGCGGACAAGCTCGACTATCTGGTGAACAATGCGGGCGTCGGGATTCACGCGCCCTATGCCGAGACAACGGAAACGCAGTTCGAGCAGATGGTGGCGACCCACCTGAAGCCGGCCTTCCTGCTCACGCAAAAGCTGCTGCCGGTGATCCGCGATGGTGGCGGGGTGGTGAACATCTCGACCGGGCTCGCGCGGTTCTCGTTGCCGGGCTATGCCGCCTATGCCGCCGCCAAGGGCGGGGTCGAGGTGCTGACCCGCTATCAGGCGAAGGAACTGGGCGCACGCGGCATCCGGGTGAATGTCGTGGCACCGGGCGCGATCGAGACCGACTTCGGTGGTGGCGCCGTGCGCGACAATGCCCAGATCAATGCCTTCATCGCGGCGCAGACGGCGCTCGGCCGGGCCGGCCGGCCCGATGATCTCGGCTCCGTCGTGGCTTTCCTCTGTTCGGAGGCCGCGCAATGGGTCACCGGCCAGCGGATCGAGGTCTCGGGGGGCATGTTCCTGTGAGCCATACCGCGCAGATGATCCTTGCCGGTCTTGCCCTGCTGGCGGCGGTCTACGGCATCGCGCATCTGCGCGGGGTGCCGCGGCGCCGGGCCTTCCCGGCATTCGCGGTGCTCTGGGGGCTGGCGGCGGCGGTCAACCTGTGGGTCGGCGTCGCCCATGCCGGCTATGCGCTTGCCGAGGAGGTGCCGGTCTTCGGACTGGTCTTCGCGGTGCCCGCCGCGCTTGCGTGGCTCGTCCTGCGGGGGCGCGGGTGAGCGCCGGGTGCCGGGCCGGCTGCGGTCGGGCCGGGGCTCTTTGACCTTTGCGAAAACTCGGGGATGATGCCGCATCCCTTTCAGGAAAGTCACATGTCCAGCCTGTTCCAACGCCTCGCCCCGCCCGACGCCCTGCGCCGCCTCGGCCCCCAGGAAACGCCCCGCGTCACCACGATGGAGCTGTTCTTCGACCTGGTCTATGTCTTCAGCATCATCCAGCTGTCGCATTACCTGCTGGAACATGCCAGCGTGCTTGGCGCGCTGGAATACGCGACGCTTTTCGCCGCGGTCTGGTGGGCGTGGAACTACACCGCCTGGGCCGCGAACTGGCTGAACCCCGATCATCCGGGCGGGCGGGGGCTGATGATCGTGTTGATGGGCTGCGCGCTGGTGATGGCCATCGCCGCGCCACAGGCCTTCGGGGCGCGGGCGGGGCTTTTCGCGCTGGCCTATGTCGCGATGGCGCTGATCCGGGCGGGCTACATGGCGCTCGTCTTCCGTGGTCAGGAGATGGGGCGCAACTACGCCCAGCTTGGCGCCTGGAGTGCGATCTCCGGCGTCTTCTGGATCGCCGGGGCGCTGATCGAGCCCGCGCGGCTCGGGCTCTGGATCCTTGCCGTCGCGATCGACTATGCCGCGCCCTATCTGGGCTACTGGCTGCCCGGCCGGGGGGCGACGCCGATGTCGAGCTGGACGCTGAAGGGGCTGCATCTGTTCGAGCGCAACCAGCTGATCTTCATCATCGCTCTGGGCGAGTCGATCCTGCTGCTCGGCGGCTATCTCGCGGGCCACGAGATCCATGCCGACACCGCCCTGGCCGCTCTCATCGGGTTCTTTCTGATCGTCACGCTGTGGTGGATCTATTTCGTCGATCTCGCCGAGCCGGGCGAACATCGCTTTGCCCGTGAGAGCGATCACACCAGCCTTGCGCGCGCGGGGCTGGCCTATGCCCATGGCGTGGCGGTCTGCGGCGCGATCGTCACCGCCGTCGCGATCGAGATGATCGTCGCGCATCCGCACGACCCCATTCATGCCGAAACGGCGATCATCGCCTTTGCCGGGCCGTCGCTGTTCCTGCTGGGCTGCACGATCTTCCATCAGGTCACTGCCGAGCGGCCGCGCGGGCTCTATCTGCTGGCGGTGGCGGCGCTGGCCGTCTGGAGTTGGGGGGCTCTCGGCCTGCATCTGAGCGGGCTTTGGCTCGGGGCAGGGGCGCTGGCGATCCTGATGCTCATGGCCGGCCTCGCGCGTCGGAAGGCGGCCTGAGATGTTGTCGCTGCCTGTTGCGCGAAACCGGGTTCTCGCGAGTGGCGCGTTGCTCACCGCGATCCTGATTCACAACCTGACCTACCCGCTCTCGGCCGCGGGCGGGGCATGGCCTGCGCTGTTCTACGGCTTTTACGCCTCGATCTTCGTCGCGGCGACATGGGCGCTGAGCGCGTCGAAGGGCATGCGGGCGTTGATGGCCTGTATCGGCCTTGTGACCCTCGTCGCGGGGCTGATGAATTCTTACGCTCCGACAAGGGCGACCGCACTCGCGGTCTATCTGAGCTCTATCGCTTATCACATTGGAATGATTGTGGTCCTGGCACGCTACACGTTTGGCGCGCGCACCGTGATGACCGATGTTCTCCTGTCGGCGACCTCGCTCTATCTGGTGATCGGCTCCGGCTTTGCCGCGTTGCTGGCCCTTGTCGAATGGGGCGCTCCGGGCTCGTTCGTGGCGAGTTCAGGAGCCCCCATCGGCTGGCAGCAGATGCTGTATTTCAGCTATGTGACGATGACGACCGTCGGCTATGGCGACATCACGCCCGTGGGGTTTTACGCTCAGTCGTTTGCCTCATTTGAGGCCATCGGCGGCACGCTCTACTCGGTCCTGCTGCTCTCGCGCCTGGTCGGATTGCATACCAGCCGCGTCTAGCGGCTGGCATGTCCGGTCCGGTCTCCTCGGGGGCGGCCGCGCGGCGGCTCAGTCTTCGGGGAAGGGCGGCGGGGGCTCGGCGCCGGTCGCGCGCCAACGGGCGTCGATCTGCCGGTTGAGCCAGGCAAGGCCGGTGAGGGCGAGGCCGAGCCCGACGAAGGAGGCGACCCGGGTCAGCCCCGACAGCCCGGCCATGTCGATCAGGAACACCTTGGCGATGGTCAGCGCCACCCCCGTCATCGCGATCCGGCGCAGCGTCAGCGAGCGGCGCGGCACGGCGGCAACCAGCAGCGCGAGCGCGGCCGCGAGCAGTGCGATGGTGTAGCTGTAAAGCTCGCCATCCGAGGGGCCGGGCAGAGACAGGTCCGTCCCGCGCCACAGCCGCCGGATTTCGAGCCAGCCCCAGACGAGGGTGGCAAGCCCCGCACCGGCGGCAAGGCCCGGGCGCAGCAGGCGGGCGCGGGGCCGGCCGGGCGCGCCAAGGAAGACCGCCGCCACCGCCAGCGTCGCGGCGAGCGGCCAGAAGGCGAGCGCAAGGCTGTCGAGAAGCGGCGGGCCAAGCACCGGGTCGGCCCCCCAGTCCAGCATGTCGGCAAGATCGCGCGCCAGCGCAACCAGCGCGCCAAGCGCGGCAAGCCCGCTCAGCGCGGCAATGAGGCCGCGCAGCCAGCGGACCGCCCGCCCGCTGGTCGGCAGGCGCCAGATCTGCCCGAAGGCCGCGCCGCACCAGATCGCGGCGCTGAGCCCGGCGAACCAATGGGCATGGGTGTCCCGGTCGGGGATCAGCCGCGCGATGGTCAGCGTGACGAAAAGCGCGACTGTGGTCATCAGCGCCGACTCGAGCACCGCGCGCAGTCCCGCGCGCTCGGGGCGGGCCAGGCGGCGGGCGGCCTCGAAAGCGGCGATCGGGCCGAGATGGCTGAGCCCGAAGGCGGGCCAGCTGGCGCTGTAAAGGCTCCAGTCGAAGCCCGGATCGGCCAGCAGCCGATAGCCGATGACGGCGACGCCAAGCTGCGCGATCCAGCCCATCAGCGGCAGCCGGAAGCGGCGGTCGGTCAGCGTCGTCAGCACGACCAGCAGCGCAAGGCCCAGCGTCAGCGCCGCCTTGGTGAGCAGGATGAAGAAGGCGAGCGCAATCAGCAGCACCGCGGCCGCGGCGAAAAGGCCAAGATCGCGGGGCAGGGCCTCGCCCCCCATCCGGGCGCGGCGCTCGGCGAACAGCACCATCAGCGCCGCCATCGCGATCACCACGAGCGACCAGGGGCCGGAGCCGAGGAAGAAGCCCGGCGCCCAGAAGAACTCGAGCGCGAAGATCGTCGCAGTGCCGAGTTTCGCCGCCCCAAAGGCCCAGAACATCGGGTCGGCCTCGCCGCTTGCGCGCGCATGGCGCAGCCGCGCGAAGGCAAGGGCGGAAAGCGCCGCGCCGGCAAGGGCGAGCGCCCAGAGGGTCGGCGGCAGCGGGATCTCGGCGCCCGGCGCCGCGTCGAGTGTGGCGAAGAGCCCCTCGAACAACGGGCCCGCGCGCATCGGCTCGATCAACAGGGCAAGGAGGAAGCCAATCGCGGGCAGTGCGGCGAGCGCATCGAGCGCCGGGGCGCGGTAGAGCCACAGGCTGGCCGCCGCGAACAGCACGACGAGCAGCGCAAAGCCGATGCCAGCTTCGGCCGGGGTCGTGGCGCCGGCGACGATCATCAGTCCGGCGATGGTGGCGATAGTGGCGCCCGCCGCGGCGATCAGCGTCGGCACCTCGGGCCGCGGGCCGCGGAAAAGTCCGGTGACGGGGGCGCCGGCGTGGCGCGGCGTCAGGTGGCGCTCGGGGAAGGTCAGCGCGGCGAAGGCCAGCACCAGCGCCGCCCCGGCAAGGCCAGGGGTGAAGGGAACGGAGCCCCAGAGCAGCACGAGGCCAAAACTCGCGACGGCAAGCGCGAGCGCCGAGACCCAGCCCCAGCGGCGGAAACTGTCGATCGCCAGACCGGCAAGGCCGACGAGCGGGAAGTAGCCATAAAAGAGATGCGCGCCATCCGGGCCGCCGCCGATCAAGAAGGGTGCGGCGCCGGCGCCGATCAGCCCGATCGCGGACAGCACCGGCCCGTAGAACCAGCCGAGCAGCACGGTGGCGGCCGAGATCAGAGCCAGCCCGGCCAGCGCCACGCCGGGGCCGATCAGGCCATAAAGCGCATGCGCCGCGGCCATTGCGATGAACATCACCACCGCCCCCGCGCCCGACAGCGTCGAGGGCAGGGCGCGCGTCGCGGGCGTCACGACGTCGCCGCTGCGGCGCCGGATCGCCTCGCCGCCCGCGATCAGCGCAAGGCCGAGCGCGAGCGCGCCGAGCACACGCAAGGGCGGCGTCAGAAGGCCCTTCTCGACGCCATATTGCACCATGAAGAGCCCGCCGAGGATCAGCGACAGTGCGGCGATGGCGAGGGTCCAGTTCGTGCGCAGCCAGGCGGCGACAGGGGCAAGCGCGCCCGGCCCGGGGGCGGATGCCCCGGCCCGCGGCGCCACGGACTGCGGCAGGGGCGGCGGCAGGGGCGGCGGCAGCGGTCGTTCCGGCGCCGGCGCCTCGGCGGCGGCGATGAGCTCGGGCGTGGCATGCGGCGGCGCCGGGTCCTCCGTCGCGGCCATGGTGTCCGGCCAGAGCACAGGCGCCGTCGCCGGCGCATCGGCCCGGGGGGTGGCGGCTTTCAGTGCGGTGATCTCTTCCTCGAGCCGCCGCACCCGGCCGCGCAGCGCCGGCACGAGGAACAGCAGCACCGGCAGGCCGATGCCCACCATCGCGCCATAGGCGATCCCGGAAATGATTAGAAAAAACTCGAAATCGTCCATGCGCAACTCCAATGCCAATGGCCAGAATATCGGGCCACCCCGGCCGGAGCAATCGCCCAAAAGCGCCGCGCCGCCCCCTGTCTTGCGTGAGGTTCCCCCCGCAAGGGCTTGATCCTGCTTTTGCAAGGCGAGATGCCAGATGATGGGGAAGGCGGCCGCGGGGCATCTGGCGCACAGCCTCTGCGCTTGAGCAAACACACGGGGCAGGTTGCAGAGACGAGGTGTCAATGGCTAGCTAAGTGGCGAACGGGACCGGCGCCGGAGCCTCAGCATCGGCCGCTGCAGCCCGAGGAGCAATGACATGAAAAACATCGGTTTCCTGTCCTTCGGACATTGGTCGGCGCAGCGTGGCTCGGCGACCCGGACCGCCGGCGACGCGCTGTTGCAGGCGATCGACCTCGCCGTTGCGGCCGAGGAGCTCGGCCTCGATGGCGCCTATTTCCGCGTCCACCACTTCGCCCGTCAGCACGCGAGCCCCTTCCCGCTGCTCTCGGCCGTCGCTGCCCGCACCTCGAAGATCGAGATCGGCACCGGCGTGATCGATATGCGCTATGAGAACCCGCTTTACATGGCCGAAGAGGCCGGCGCCGCCGACCTGATCAGCGGCGGCCGGCTGCAGCTTGGCATCAGCCGTGGCAGCCCCGAGCAGGTGATCGAGGGCTGGCGCTATTTCGGCTATGCGCCCGAGGCGGACGAGACCGATGCCGACATGGGGCGCCGGCACGCGCAGGCCTTCCTCGAGATGATCGAGGGCCATGGCTTTGCCGAGCCGAACCCGCGGCCGATGTTCCCGAACCCGCCGGGCAAGCTGCGGCTCGAGCCCTATTCGGAAGGGTTGCGCGACCGGATCTGGTGGGGCGCGGGCTCGAACAAGACGGCCGAATGGGCGGCGATGCTGGGGATGAACCTGCAAAGCTCGACGCTGAAGGATGACGAGACGGGCGAGCCCTTCCACATCCAGCAGGCGCAGCAGATCCGTGCCTATCGCGAGGCCTGGAAGGCCGCGGGTCACAAGCGCAAGCCGCGGGTCTCGGTCAGCCGCTCGATCTTCGCGCTGACGAATGACGAGGACCGGATGTATTTCGGCCATGGCGGCAGCGAGGATGACCAGGTCGGTTTCATCGAGCGGCAGCGCTCGATCTTCGGCCGCTCCTATGCCGACGAGCCCGACAAGCTGGTCGAGCAGCTGAAGCGCGACGAGGCGATCGCCGAGGCGGACACGCTGCTGCTGACGGTGCCGAACTCGCTGGGCGTCGATTACAACGCCCATGTGATCGAGAGTATCCTGAAACATGTTGCGCCAGCCCTCGGCTGGCGCTGAGCCGGCCGTTCCGGCGCGCCCCGGTCAGGGGCGCGCCGGTGTGGCGCCGGGCCGACTAGGCCGCGCCGCCGTTGCGGCGCAGCGAGGCGATATGGTGGTGCAGCAGCTTTGCGCCGAGCGTGTCGAGCGGGAAGGCCCGGTCCGAGCGCAGCCATTCGTTCAGGAGCCCGTTGAACATCACCATCAGCGAGACCGCCACCTCGTCGGGGGTCAGCTCGTCGGTCAGCTGGCCGGCTTCGCCGGCGCGGGCGAGAAGGCGCTGGAACACCCGCCACAGTTCGACATTCGCCTCCGCCAGCCAGGCCGCCGTCTCCTCGGTCATCGCCGCGTTCGACATGATCCGGTGCATCCGCTGCTGGCACTTGTCCGCGGCGAAGACCGACAGGAAGCGGGTGCCGGAGCATTCGAGGAATGCAAGCGGATCGGTCAGGTCGGCCTGCTCCGACGCTTCCCGGATCAGCGCAAGCTGCGGCGCGGTGGTGCGTTCGTAAAGCGCGCTCAGCACCGCGGTCTTGTCCTTGAAATGCCAGTAGAATGCGCCACGGGTGACGCCCGCGGTCCGGGCGATCTGCTCAAGCGTGGTGCGGGCGATCCCGTGCTCGGCGAAAAGCATCTCGGCCGCCTCGAGAATTTTCAGCCGGGTCTGTTCGGCATCTGCCTTGCATCGTCTCACACTGTGCTCCTCCCGTTCTGCCTGTGGCGTGCCCCTGCGACCGATGGGGTGAACCGGGCAGACTTTCATCGTCAGAACGGGCATGGCCGTTCACGAAACGCACATCTGTTCCTCTCGTGTCACAGCCTGCGCGTCAAGATCGCCTTATGCCGCAATTCGTTATTTACATCCATACGTGAATGTATGTAGCTCTGCCACTGTCGAGCGAACAAGGGGGCGGGCGGTCGCAAGACTGCGCCGCCGCGCCCATCAGCAGGAATGAGATATGGCTGTGAATCTGTCTGAACCTTCGGGGCGCGCGCCGTCGCGCCGGTCTTTCCTGTGGGGCGCGGCGTCCTGCCTGGCCCTCGCGGGCTGTGCGGATGTTGCCTATGAGTCCCCCAAGGCCTCGGTGGCGGACCGCTTCGACGGCGCGGCGCCGGCGCGCGGGGACGAGGCGCAGGCCCGCAACTGGTGGCTCGCCTTTCGCGACGACGAACTGAACCGGCTGGTTGCCGCGGGGCAGGCGCGCAACCTCGACGTGCAGCAGGCCCTTGCTGCGATCGAGGAGGCCCGTGCTGCCGCCGACGCCACCGGCGCGGCCGATCTGCCGCAGGTTTCGGGCTCTGCCGCCGCGACGCGCGGCGACACCCAGGGCACCGGCACGCGCAGCACCACCTCGGCGGGGCTCGGCGTCAGCTGGCTGCTCGATATCTTCGGGGCGAACCGCAACAGCCGCAAGGCGGCGGCGGCGCGGCTCGACGCGGCCTATCTCTCGGCCGATGTCGCGCGGCTGATGATGGAAAGTGCCATCGCCCAGGCCTATGTCGCGTTGCGCTACCATCAGGAAAGCATCGCGCTGACCAAGCGCTCGATCGAGAGCCGCAAGCGCAGCCTCGAGCTGACCAAGGCGCAGGTCGAGGCGGGCGACGCCTCGCGGCTCGACCAGATCCAGGCCGAGCAGCTGGTGGCCGAGGGCGAGGCGCAGCTGCCCGCCTTCGAGACCGGCTTCGATCAGGCGCTGGCCCAGCTTGCAACGCTGACCGCCGAGCGCAGCGCGACGCTGCGGCCGCGGCTGCAGCGCGGCGCGGCGCAGCCGAAACCGCGTTTCAAGGCGAGTGTCGGCGTGCCAGCGCAGGTGATCGCGGCGCGTCCCGACGTGCGCATGGCCGAGCGCGCCTATGCTGCCGCGGCCTTCGATGTGGGCGTCGCGAAGGCGGCCTTCTACCCCTCGGTGTCGCTCTCGGGCTCGATCACGCCAACCGACATCCGCCACGGCGGCTCGATCAGCTACTGGGCCGTCGGCCCGCAGATCGACCTGCCGATCTTCACCGGCGGCGCGAACCGGGCCAACCTGAAGGGCGCCGAGGCGCGCGCGGTGCAGGCGAAGCTCGCCTGGGAAGCCGCGGTGCTGAACGCGATCGAGGAGATCGAAAGCGGGCTTGCCGCCTACAACCGTGACGGCCGGGCGATTGCCGCGCAAAGCCGGCTGGTCAGCACCAGCGCCGAGGCGGTCGATCTGTCGCGCACCAACTTCAGCTATGGCGAGGGCAGCTTCATGTCCGTGCTGGACGCCGAGCGCAGCTATCTGGCTGCCCAGGAAGGCCTCGCCGCGGCCGAGCGCCAGCGCGCCTCCGACTTCATCACCCTCAGCGTCGCCGCCGCCGGCGGCACGCGCTGAGCCTGTTCTTCCCCTCCCAGGTCCAAGGTTCCGTCATGTCATCTTCCTTCCCCCTGAGGGTTCTGCCGCTCGTCGCGCTGACCCTCGCCACCCCGCTTTTCGCCCAGCAGGCACAGGGCCCCTCGCGGGTCACCGTCGTCACGGCGCACACCGCCGATTTCCCGCTGACCGCGCGCCTGCCCGGACGGATCAAGGCCTCGACCGTCGCCGAGGTGCGCCCGCAGGTCTCCGGCATCATCCGCGAGCGGCTCTTCGACGAGGGCGCCTCGGTCCCGAAGGACGCACCGCTCTACAAGATCGAGGATGAAAGCTATCAGGCGGCGGTTGCCGCGGCAAAGGCTGCGGTCGCACAGGCGCAGGCGAACCGCGACCTCGCCGTGACCGAGGAAAAGCGCGCGATCGAGCTCTTTGGCAATAACGCCGGTTCCGCGCAGAAGCGCGATTCCGCCGTGGCCTCGCGGCAGGCCGCCGATGCGGCGCTGCAGCTTGCGCAGGCGCAGCTGATGAGCGCCGAGATCGACCTTGACCGCACCACCATCCGCGCCCCGATCGCCGGCGTCATCGGCCTGTCGCAGACGACCACCGGCGCGCTCGTCGCGGCGCAGCAGGCGACGCCCCTTGCCACCATCCGCGCGCTCGACACCGTCTATGTCGACGTCACCCAGTCGGCGACCGACATCCTGCGCCTGACCTCGACCGCCGAGGGCCGCGAGATGCGCGCAACCGGGGCGGCGCGGCTGATCCTGGCCGACGGCTCGATCTATCACGAGACGGGCCATCTCGCCGCGGCCGAGCCGAACGTCGAGCCGACGACCGGCATGATCACCCTGCGCATGACCTTCCAGAACCCCGACCACCTGCTGCTGCCCGGCATGTATGTTGAGGTCGACCTGCCGCAGGCGATGGCGCGCGGCGCGGTCTCGCTGCCGCAGAACACGGTGATGCGCGACCGCACCGGCAATCCCTTCGTCTGGGTCGTCGACAACGGCACCGTGGCACAGCGCCCGGTGCATATCGCGACCTCCTCGGGCTCCGGCTGGATCGTCACCGACGGCGTGCGCGACGGCGATCAGGTGATTACCTCGGGATTCCAGAAGACCGCGGTCGGTGCCCCGGTCGAGATCATTCCGGCCGAAGGGGCGGCGGCGGGCGCAGCCACGGGCGGCGCCGCGCAGGGCGAGGGCAACTGAGATGGCGCGTTTCTTCATCGACCGCCCGATCTTTGCCTGGGTGATCGCGATCGTCATCATGGGGCTTGGCGCGCTCTCGATCTTCAATCTGCCGGTCTCGCAATATCCCTCGATCGCCTCGCCCTCGGTGGTGATCTCGGCGACCTATCCCGGCGCCTCGGCCGAGACCGTGGCCGACACCGTGGTGCAGGTGATCGAGAAGCAGATGACCGGCCTCGACGGGCTGCGCTACATCAAGTCGGAAACCACCTCGACCGGGCGTGCGACGATCACGCTGTCGTTCAAGCTCGGCACCAATCCCGACATCGCGCAGGTGCAGGTGCAGAACAAGCTCAGCCAGGCCGAGGCCTCGCTGCCGGAATCGGTGACGCGGCAGGGGGTGACGGTGAAGAAGTCGACCACCGGATTCCTGATGGTCGTCGCGCTGATCTCGCCCGACAAGTCGCGCAGCCAGGTCGAGCTTGCCGACTACATGAACTCCACGATGGTCGAGAGCTTCTCGCGCCTGCCAGGGGTCGGCTCGGTGCAGGTCTTCGGCTCGGAATACGCGATGCGGATCTGGCTCGATCCGCAGAAGCTCAAGACCTATGACATGGCACCGGCGACGGTGATCGCGGCCGTGCAGGGGCAGAACGCGCAGATCTCGGCCGGTGCCTTCGGCGCCCAGCCGGCCCCGAAGGGGCAGTTGCTGAACGCCACGATCACCGCGCAATCGCTGCTGAAGACGCCGCAGGACTTCGAGCGCATCGTGCTGCGCGCCGATACTGACGGCGGCATGGTTCTGCTGCGCGACGTTGCCCGCGTCGAGCTCGGCGCCGAGAACTACGAGGTCCTGGCCTATTACGACGGCGCGCCGTCCACCGGCATGGCGATCCAGCTGGCCTCGGGAGCGAATGCGCTCGACACGGCCGATCTGGTGAAGTCGCGGCTGGACGAGATTGCGCCCTATTTCCCGGCCGGGATGAGCTATGTCATCCCCTATGACACGACGCCCTTCGTCACCCTCTCGATCGAGGCGGTGGTGCACACCCTGCTCGAGGCGATCGCGCTCGTCTTCCTGGTGATGCTGCTCTTCCTGCACAACTTCCGGGCGACGCTGATCCCGACGCTCGCGGTGCCGGTGGTGCTTTTGGGCACCTTCGGGGTGATGGCGGCCTTCGGCTTCTCGATCAACACGCTCACCATGCTGGCCATGGTGCTGGCGATCGGGCTTCTCGTCGACGATGCGATCGTCGTGGTCGAGAACGTCGAGCGGATCATGGCCGAGGAACATCTCTCGCCCAAGGAGGCGACGAAGAAGTCGATGGGCGAGATCACCGGCGCGCTGGTCGGCATCGCCATGGTGCTTTCGGCGGTGTTCGTGCCGATGGCCTTCTTCGGCGGCTCGACCGGCGAGATCTACAAGCAGTTCTCGATCACCATCGTTTCGGCGATGACGCTGTCGGTGATCGTGGCGATCGTGTTCACGCCCGCGCTCTGCGCCACCATGCTCAAGCCGCATGCCGGGGCGAAGGCGGGGATCGCGGCGCGGTTCTCGACCGGGTTCGAGACCCGTTTCACCCGGATCACCGGCGGCTATGGCGGCATGGTGAAATGGGTGGTGGCAAACCCGGTGAAGGGCATCGTCGTCTATGCGCTTCTGGTGGCGGCGATGGGCGCGCTTTACCTGCGCACGCCGACCTCGTTCCTGCCGAACGAGGACCAGGGCGTCCTGATGACGATCATCCAGACCCCCTCGGGCACCACCGCCGAGCAGACGAAGAAGGTCGTCGAGAAGGTCGAGCAATATTACATGAATGCAGAGAAGGACAATGTCGCCTCGGTGTTCTCGGTGGTCGGCTTCTCCTTCGCGGGGCAGGGCCAGAACATGGCGATGATGTTCGTCAAGCTGAAGGACTGGGAAGAGCGTCAGGGCGTGCAGAACGGCGCCGAGGCGATCGCCGGCCGCGCCTTCGGGCCGCTGATGGGCGGCATCAACGAGGCGGTGGTGATCCCGATCGTGCCGCCGCCGGTGCTCGAACTTGGCAACTCGAACGGCTTCACCGCCTTCCTGCAGGCCCGCACCGGGCAAAGCCACGACGAGCTTCTGGCCGCGCGCAACATGCTGCTTGGCATGGCGGGCAAGAGCGACAAGCTGATGGCGGTGCGCCCGAACGGCGTCGAGGACGCGGCGCAGTTCAAGCTCAACATCGACTGGCCGAAGGCCGGCGCGGTGGGGCTGACGGCAGCACAGGTCGGTTCGTTCCTGAACACCGTCTGGTCCTCGACCTATGTCAATGACTTCCTCTATGACGGCCGGGTGAAGCGGGTCTACGTGCAGGGCGAGCCCTGGGCGCGGGCGACACCTTCCGACTTCGACCTGTGGCGGGTGCCGAATGCGAATGGCGATTTCGTCTCGCTCTCGACCTTCGCCACGCAGGAATGGGTCTACGGTCCGCAGCAGGTGGTGCGCTATGATGCGCTGCCGGCGATGGAGATCCAGGGTTCGCCGAAGCCCGGCGTCTCCTCGGGCGAGGCGCTGGCCGAGATGGAACGTCTGGCCAGCCAGCTGCCGCCCGGCTTCTCGTTGCAATGGTCGGGCCTGTCGCTCGAGGAGAAGGAGGCCGGCAATGGCGCGATGCTGCTTTACGCGCTGTCGCTTGCCGCGGTGTTCCTGTGCCTTGCCGCGCTTTATGAAAGCTGGGTGATCCCGATCGCGGTGATCCTGGCGATGCCGGTCGGCATCCTCGGCACCCTGATCGGGGCCTCGCTCGGCGGGCAGTCGAACGGCGTCTACTTCCAGGTCGGCCTGCTGACCGTGGTTGGTCTGACCGGCAAGAACGGCATCATGATCGTCGAATTCGCCCGCGACCGGATGCGGCACATGGGCGAAAGCGCGCGCGAGGCGGTGGTCGCCGCGGCGCGGCTGCGCTTCCGCCCGATCCTGATGACCTCGATGGCCTTCTCGCTGGGCGTGGTGCCGCTGATCCTGTCGACCGGTGCCGGGGCCGGCGCGCGCGAGGCGATCGGCTACGCCACCTTCTTCGGCACCCTCACCGGGACGGCGCTTGCCATCTTCTTCGTGCCGCTCTTCTTCGTGCTGACCAATCTGCTTTTTGGTCGCCGCAAGAAGACCGGGGCGCAGACTGCCGCCTGAGACATCTTCGTCGGGCCGTCCGCAAGGGCGGCCCGATCGCTTTTCGGCGCCACAGTCCGCGCCCGGTGGCAGATCGTCGCCGGGCGCGGACTGTGGCGCGCAGGGGCAGGGTGGACCTGCACGCTTCGGCATGGACCGCGCGCCCCGGCCGCGGTAGAGATACGCGTCATTTCAGCGCAGCCTTGCGGGGCTTCGGGCCAGGCCGTCACGGGGCCGGAAACGGAGAAGGTGATGATCGGATTGCGCAATCCTCTGCGGCTGCCCGCGGGCATGGACCCGGTGACCGCCGGCGTTCTGATCGGCTTTGGCGCCTTTGCGATCTATGCCGTCTCGGACGCCTGCGTGAAGCTGATCGAGGGGCAGTTGCCGCCCTATGAATCGGCCTTCTTCGGCGCGGTTTTCGCGCTGCTGCTGCTGCCCGTCCTGCGCACGCCGGGCGAGCCCTGGCGGGCGATCTTCGCCACCCGCCGGCGCGGCCAATGGTGGCTGCGCTTCTTCGCCTATCCGGTCGGCGTGATGGGCTCGGTCACCGCCTTCACCGAGCTGTCGATGGCCGAGGCCTTCGTGCTGATCTTCCTGATGCCCGCCTTTGTCACCGTGATGTCGGTCGTTTTCATCGGCGAGCGGGTCGGACCGCGGCGCTGGGGGGCGGTGGTGCTGGGCTTCATCGGCGTGCTGATCGTGCTGCGCCCGGGCTTTCGCGAGCTTGGCATCGGCCATCTCGGCGCCACGCTCGCCGGGCTGTGCGGGGCGATCTCGGTCGTTTCCTTCCGTATCGTCGGCGGCGGGGAATCGCGGCTGTCGCTGTTCGGCTCGGGCACGCTTGGCGGCGTGACGCTGTGCTTCATTGCGATGCTGCCCGCCTTCCGCTGGCCCGATGCGACGCAATGGGCGCTGCTGGCGGGCTATGGCCTGCTCGCCGCGCTCGCCAACCTGATGATGATGGCCGCGACCCGGCTGGCGCCCGCCGCCGCGGTCAGCCCGACGCAATACAGCCAGATGCTCTGGGCGATCGTTCTGGGCTATCTGATCTTCGGCGACAGGGTCGATCTGCCGATGCTGGCGGGCATGGTGCTGATCGTCGGTTCGGGGCTTTTGACCCTTGCGCGCGAAAGCCAGCGCGGCGTGAGCCTGCCGCCACCGGTCTCGGCCTCGGGCGCGCAGGCCGCCGCCGCGATTGCCGCCGAAACCCGGGGCGAGGCCCCGAAGGACGCCTGAGCCCGGGTCTTTCCCGCGGCGCGACTGCGGGAATATCCGCGCCCGGCCGCGTCGGAAAACGCTGCCGCGCCCGTATCATCCGTCAGCACGACAGGAAAACACCAGCTCAAGAGTGACCGATATGAAAAAACGCGCGCGACTTCTGACCCTTCTTCTCGTGGCGGTGCTCGCCGGCGGAGGGCTGTGGTACTGG
The DNA here is from genome assembly GCF_004022265.1 of Paenirhodobacter ferrireducens. Taxonomy (GTDB): domain Bacteria; phylum Pseudomonadota; class Alphaproteobacteria; order Rhodobacterales; family Rhodobacteraceae; genus Rhodobacter; species Rhodobacter ferrireducens. Next base: position 12,844 of record NZ_SAVB01000030.1, on the reverse strand, counting down.
TGGGCGCGCTCGACCGCCGATGACGGCACATCGGCGACCGTCGCCACCGTCACCCGCGGCACCGTCAGCGAGACCGTGCTCGCCTCGGGCCAGATCGAGGCGAAGCAGCTCGTCTCGGTCGGTGCGCGCGTCTCGGGCCAGATCGAGACCCTCGCCGTCAGCCTCGGCGACACGGTGAAGGCGGGCGACCTGATCGCCCAGATCGACAGCCAGGACCAGCAAAATGACGTGCTGCAGGCCGAGGCCGATCTTGCCAACATCGAGGCGCAGATCGTCGCGATGCAGGCGAACCTGCGCAAGGCCGAGCTGACGCTCGAGCGGCAGACGGCGCTTGGCAAGTCGGACTGGGCCTCGAAGGAGACGATCGAGAGCGCGACCGCCGAGGTGCAGGTCTATACCGCCAACCTGGCCGCGCTGCAGGCGCAGAAGGCGCGCGCCGAGGTCACCGTGACCACCGCCAAGATCGAGCTTGACCGCACCCGCATCACCGCGCCGATCTCGGGCACCGTCGTCGCCGTGGCGGTCGAGCAGGGCCAGACCGTCAACGCCATCCAGAGCGCGCCGACCCTCGTCAAGCTTGCCGATCTCGACACGATGCAGGTCAAGGCTGAGATTTCCGAGGCCGACGTGGTGCATGTGCAGCCCGGTCAGGACGTGCAGTTCACCATTCTGGGCGAGCCCGAGACCACCTTCACCGCCAAGGTCCGCTCGATCGAGCCTGCGCCCTCGGAAATCGAGAACAGCGACACGATCTCGACCGACGAGGCGATCTATTACAACGGGCTGCTCGACGTCGCGAACCCCGATCACAAGCTGCGCATCGGCATGACGACGCAGGTGTCTGTCTTGCTCGACAAGGCCGAGAACGTACTGACCGTGCCCGCTGCGGCGGTGAAGCGCGACGGCGAGGGCAATTATGTCGAGATCTGGGACGCGAAGACCGGCACCGCCACCGCGACCCGGGTCGAGGTCGGGCTGAACGACAAGGTCACCGCCGAGATCCGGTCCGGTCTGAGCGAGGGGCAGCAGGTGGTCACCGGCACCGCGGTCGCGCCGAAGGCGACGGGCACCACCACCCGGATGCGCCCGCCGATGGGGATGTGAGATGAGCGATCCGCTGATTTCTGTGCGCGGCGTCGGCCGCTCCTTCCAGGCCGGCGAGGAGACGATCACTGTCCTGCGCGACGTCGATCTCGACATCTGGCCGGGCGAGTTCGTGGCGATCATCGGCGCCTCTGGCTCGGGCAAGTCGACGCTGATGAACATCCTCGGCTGTCTCGACCGGCCGAGCGCGGGCAGCTATCGCTTCGCGGGCGAGGATGTCGGCGGGCTTGACCCCGATGCGCTCGCCCGGCTGCGGCGCGAGCATTTCGGCTTCATCTTCCAGCGCTATCAGTTGCTCGGTGATCTCGATGCGGTCGGCAATGTCGAGGTGCCGGCGATCTATGCGGGCGAGGGGCGGGCCAGCCGGCGCGCGCGGGCGACCGAGCTGCTGACCCAGCTCGGCCTCGGCACCCGGCTCGACCACCGGCCGAACGAGCTGTCGGGCGGCCAGCAGCAGCGCGTCTCGGTGGCGCGTGCACTGATCAACGGCGGCGAGGTGATCCTCGCCGACGAGCCGACCGGCGCGCTCGACACGAAAAGCTCGGCCGAGCTGATCGAGCTGCTGCTCGAACTGAACGCCAAGGGCCACACGGTGATCGTCGTCACCCATGACCCGACCGTTGCCGCCCATGCCCGGCGCGAGATCGAGATCAGCGACGGCCGGATCGTGCGCGACAGCGGCCGCACCGAGGCCGGGGAGGGCGCCGCCCGTCCCGCCACCGCGGAGCGCGGCGCCGGCGCGCTTTTGCGCCGCGCAAGCGAGACCCTCTCGATGGCGCTGAAGGCGATGCTCGCGCATCGGGTGCGCTCGTTCCTGACCATGCTCGGCATCATCATCGGCATTGCCTCGGTGGTGCTGGTTGTGGCGCTCGGCTCGGGCACGCAGGAGAAGATCCTGCAGAACATCTCCTCGCTCGGCACGAACACGATCACCGTGCGCGCAGGCACCGGATTTGGCGCGCGCGATGCCGGCAAGACCGAGACGCTGATGCCCTCGGATGCCTCGATGATCGCGCTGCAACCCTATGCCGACGGGGTTTCTCCGGCGGTCTCGAACAGTGCGAACGTGCTGCACGGCAATGTCTCGGCCACGGCCGCGGTGAACGGGGTGAGCGGCGATTACTTCGCCGTCCACGCCTACGAGACCGTCATCGGCCAGCAATTCGACACCCGCGACGTGACCGAGCTTTCGCAGGTCGCGGTGATCGACGAGGACACCCGCGACACCTTCTTCCCAAACGGCGAGGATCCGCTCGGCGAGGTGCTGATCCTCGGCCATGTGCCGGTGCGGGTGATCGGTGTCGTGCGCTCGACCGGGGCGACCTTCGGCCCCTCGTCGCTGAACGTCTGGATCCCCTACACCACGGCGATGTCGCGGGTGTCGGGGCAGAATTACCTCGACAGCATCGGAGTGAAGATCGCCGACAGCTATGACATGACGAAGGCGCAGTCCGAGATCACCGCGCTGATGCTGAACCGTCACGGTACGCAGGACTTCTTCCTGTCGAACAGCGACACGATCCGCGCAACGATCACCTCGACCACCGAGACGATGACCTGGCTTGTTGCCGCGATCGCGGTGATCTCGCTCGTCGTCGGCGGCATCGGGGTGATGAACATCATGCTGGTCTCGGTCACCGAGCGCACCCGCGAGATCGGCGTGCGCGTGGCGGTCGGCGCGCGGCGCAGCGACATCGTCGGGCAATTCCTGGTCGAGGCGGTGCTCGTCTGTCTGGTGGGCGGCGTGCTGGGCATTGCGCTGGCGCTTGGGGCGGGGGCGCTGCTCGGCATGGTCTATACCACGGTGACGCTGTCCTTCTCGGGCACGGCGATCGTGGTGGCGTTCCTCTCCTCGACGCTGATCGGGGTGACCTTCGGCTTCCTGCCTGCGCGCTCGGCGGCGCAGCTCGACCCGGTGGTGGCGCTGAACCGCGAGTGAAGCGGAAGGGGGCGGCATGTCGCCCCCTTTCCCCTTGCCCGCGCTTGCGCCTATGCTGGGGGCGGACAAGAGCGAGGGCGCGGGTGCTGGGACGGATCGGGGCAGGGGGACGGCTGGTGGCGGCCCTTGTGGCGTTTGCCGCCCCGGCCGCGCAGGCCGATGCGCTGCGCATCGGCGTGCTCGATTATCAGGGCTCGGAACATTCGATCGCGCATTGGCAGGCGACCGGCGCGGCGCTGAACGCGGCGCTGCCCGGCCATCGCTTCGAGCTTGTGGCGCTCGACATCCATGCCCTCGATGCCGCGCTCGATGCGAACAGCCTCGATTTCGTCATCACCAATCCCGGCAATTACGCCGAGCTTGAATATCGCCATCATGTCAGCCGCATCGCGACGGCCGAGGGCGACATGCCGGTGGCCTCGACCCTCGTCACCACCGAGCCGCTCGAAAGCTATGACGACCTGTCGGGCCGCCGCCTTGCGGTCGTTGCGCCCGAGGCCTTCGGCGGCTTTCAGGTGCTCTGGCGCGAGCTTTACGACCATGACACGCGCCTGCCCGGTCGGATCGAGCCCCTGGTGACCGGCTATCCGATGCAGGCCGCGGCGCAGGCGGTGCTTGACGGCAAGGCCGATGCCGCGGTGCTGCGCGCCTGCCTGCTCGAGGAGCTGCAGGCCGCCGACCCCGGGCATTGGGCAGGGCTTCATGCCTTCGCCACCCGCGATCTGCCCGAGGTGCCCTGCGCGGTCTCGAGCCGGGTCTATCCGGGCTGGCCCTTCGCCAAGACCCGCCACACCGATGCGGCGCTCTCGAAACAGGTGGCGATCGCGCTTCTCGCGATGGAGGAGGGCAACCTCTGGACCGTGCCGCTCGACTATCAGCCGGTGCATGACCTGCTGCGCGCGCTGCGCATCGGCCCCTATGCCCGCACCGGCCCGGTCAGCCTGAGCGAATTCGTCGAGGATTACCGCGACTGGCTGATCGCGCTTGGCATCGCGCTGATGTTCTGGGCGCTCTACTCGGTGCGGATCGAGAGCCTCGTGCGCCGCCGCACCGCCGCGCTCGATGCCGCGAATGCGGGGCTGGTGCGCGAGATCGCCGAGCGCGAGCGGCTCGAGGAGGAGGAGCGGCTGCACCGGCGCGAGCTCGAGCACGTCGCGCGGCTCTCGATTCTGGGCGAGATGGCCTCGAGCATCGCGCATGAGCTGAACCAGCCGCTCAGCGCGATCGCGAATTACGCGCAGGGCTGCTCGATGCGGCTGAAGTTCGGCACCTTCACCCCCGAGGACATGGACCGCGCCTCGACCGAGATCGCGGCGCAGGCCGAGCGCGCGGCGACCGTGATCCGCCGCATCCGCGCCTTCGTGAAGAAGCGCGAGAGCCTGCGCGACCCGGTCGACCTTGACGACATGCTGCGCGAGACGGCGGTCCTTTACGAGGCGACGGTGCACCGCGCCGGCGTGCGCACCGAGCTGCTGCTGGCGGGCGATCTGCCGGTGGTGTTCGCCGACCGGGTGCAACTGCAGCAGGTGGTGCTGAACCTCGTGCAGAATGCCGTCGACGCGATGGCCGAGACGCCGGCTGAGGACAAGCGCTTGCTGATCCGCTCGGCGCGGCAGGCCGATGCGCTGAAGGGGCCGGGGGTGTGCATCTCGGTGCGCGACCGTGGCACCGGCCTGTCGCCTGCCGCGATGGCGCGCTTCGCCGAGGCCTTCCACACCACGAAACCCGAGGGGATCGGGCTGGGCCTTGCGCTCAGCCGCTCGATCGTCGAAGCCCATGGCGGCTGGCTGCGCGCCGAGACCCCGGCCGACGGGCACGGGCTGCGCGTCAGCCTCTGGCTGCCGGCACAGGAGGAGAGATGAACGAGGATGCGGTGATCCATGTGGTCGACGACGACCGCGCCGCCCGCGAGGGGCTGGGCTTCCTGCTCGGCTCGCTCGGGCTGAGGGTGGAGGCGCATGCCTCGGCGGCCGAGCTGCTCGACCGGCTGGATTGCGCCGGGGTGGGCTGCATCCTTGCCGATGTGCGGATGCCCGGGATGACCGGGCTTGAACTCCTCGACGAGCTCGGCCGGCGCGGCTGCGCGCTTCCGGTGATCATGATCACCGGCCATGGCGACGTGCCGATGGCGGTGCGGGCGATGCGCGCGGGCGCGATGGATTTCTTCGAGAAGCCGGTGAACGGCATGGCGCTGGTCGGGCGGCTGAACGAGGCGCTGGCGCTCAGCCGGTCGCGGGCGGAGGCGGCGCGGGGGGCGGCGCAGGTGCGCGCCCGTGTCGACAGCCTCACCGCGCGCGAGGCCGAGGTCGCCCGCGCGGTTCTGGCCGGTCGGCTGAACAAGCAGATCGCGGCCGAGCTGGGCATCAGCCTGAAGACCGTCGAGATCCATCGCCACAACGTGATGGACAAGATGGGGGCGAGTAGCGCCGCCGATCTGGTGCGTCTGCTTGTCGCGGCGGGCTGGACCGAAACCTAGGGGCAAACCCCTAGGTTTGCGGGGTTTGCGCCGATACCGCCCGGGGCGCCGCCGGACGTAGGGTTCTTTCCGACAGAGAAGGAAAGGACCAGCCATGGACACGAACCGTCGCGGTTTTCTCGGTGCGGTCGGCCGGGTGACGATCGGCGCCGCGGCCTCGATCGCGGGGGCGGGCGAGGCCGCCGAGGCCGCCGCCAGCCCGGGCCGGGCCCCGCATTGGGGCATGGTGGTCGATCTGCGCAAATGCATCGGCTGTCAGGCCTGCACCGTCGCCTGCATCATGGAAAACCACGTCCCCGAGGACGCCTTCCGCACCCATGTCTCGGTCTACGAGCTGGTGACGGACGGGCAGGACCCGGCGATGGTGATGCTGCCGCGGCTGTGCAACCATTGCGACGATCCGCCCTGCCTGCCGGTCTGCCCGGTCGAGGCGACCTTCAAGGCCGAGACCGGCGAGGTGCTGGTCGATGCCAGCAAATGCGTGGGCTGCGCCTATTGCGTGCAGGCCTGCCCCTATGACGCGCGCTTCGTCAATCACGAGACCCAGGTGGCCGACAAGTGCACCTTCTGCATCCACCGCACCCGCGCCGGGCTGCTGCCCGCCTGCGTCGAGACCTGTGTCGGCGGCGCGCGGAACTTCGGCGATCTGAACGACCCGGAGAGCCCCGTGTCGAAACTGCTGGCGGCGCATCCTGTCTCGGTGCTGCGCCCCGAGATGCACACCAATCCGAACGTCTATTACATCGGTCTCGACGAGGTGCTCGACGGGCGCGTGACGGGCGAGGCCGCCTGGCATCCGCCCTTCGACCCGGGCGCCAGCGTGGCGGAGGTCCACTGACATGCAGGTGCAGATCCACGAACTTGTCGGCGCAACGCACGAGGCGGCCTGGCTCCCCTGGGCGGTGCAGTATTTCTTCCTGATCGCGCTTTCGGTCACCGCGCTTCTCATGGCGCTACCGGGCTTCGTGCTGGGCCGCGAGGCCTCGCTGCCGCGCGCAAGGCTCGCGCTGATGACGGCGGTGACGACCGGGATCACCGCACCGATCGCGCTCCTGGCCGACCTGCATCAGCCCGGCCGGTTCTGGGAGTTCTTCTTCTACACTCATCCGACCTCGTGGATGGCCTGGGGCGCCTGGATCGTGCCGGGCTATGTCGGGCTGCTGATCGCCTTCGCCTGGGCCGTGCACCGGCCGGCCCTCTGGGCCTGGGGGCAGGGCGACTGGCGCTATGCGCCGCTGTTCCGGCTCTTGGCGCTCGGCGGCGCGGGCAACGGCTTTGCCCGTCCGCTGGGGGCACTTGCCGGGCTCGCGGCGCTCGGCATCCTGACCTACACCGGGATGGAGGTGATGGTGGTGCGCTCGCGCCCGCTGTGGAACACCCCCTTCCTGCCGCTGCAATTCGCCGCGACGGGCTTTGTCGGCGCGCTTGGGGTGATGCTGGTGCTCGGCCGTTCGCTTGGCACCGGGCAGGCGGTCGAGGCGGCGATGAACCGCACCCTTGCGCTGGCGCTCGGCCTCGTCGGTGTGCTGGGGGTGGCCTGGTTCGCGCTCGCGCTCTCCGGGCTCAGCCCGCATCACGCCAAGGCGCTGGCCTCCGTCGCGGGCTTCCCGGTCTGGCAGCGGATCGCGCTCTGGGGGGCGGTGGCGATCGTTCTGCCCTTCGGCATCGCGCTGGCCGCCCCGGCGCGGAGCGGCTGGATCACCGGGCTTCTCGCCATCCACGCCGCCTGGATGTTCCGCTGGACCGTGTTCATGGGCGGGCAGGCGGTGCCGAAGGTGGGCTCGGGTCTTTACGACGCGCTGATGCCCACCGGGCTTGCCGGGCTGATGGGGGTGATCGGCACCTTCGGGCTCTGGCTCTTCCTGCTGATCGCCTACACGACCTTCGTTCCCTGGGATCAGGCCGGGGTGCCGAAATCCGGCACCGCCTCCGAACCCGCCCGCAGCTTCTGAAGGAGAGACCCGATGTCCACCCGCCGCAACATCCTCAAGGGCGCCGTCGCGACCGGGGCGCTTGCCACCTTCGGTGCGGGCTATGCCGAGACGGTGCAGAAGATCGCCCGCGGCAAATGGTCGGGTGCGGTGCCGCGGCAGGCGCTGACCGGCTTTGCCCCCGAGCCCGAGTTCCGCCTCGATGCCGCCACCGGCGATCTGATCCCGAATCCCGATCAGGCGGTGAGCTACACGATGTGCATCGGCTGCACCACGATGTGCGGCGTGCGGGTGCGCGTCGACAGGGCCGCGAACAAAGTGCTGCGCGTCGCGGGCAACCCCTACAGCCCGATGTCGACCGATCCGCACATCCCCTACGCCAGCTCGGTGCGCGAGAGTTTCACCGCGCTGGCCCGGGCGGGCGAGGGCGGCGGGCTGACCCACCGCTCGACCGCCTGCGGGCGCGGCAACGCGGTGCTGCAACAGCTCGACAATCCGCGCCGGGTGCTGAAGCCGCTCAAGCGCGTCGGCCCGCGCGGCGCGGGCCGGTGGCAGACGATCAGCTTCGAGCAGCTGGTAGAGGAGGTGGTCGAGGGCGGCGACCTCTTCGGCGAGGGGCGCGTCGCCGGGCTGCGCGAGATCCGCGACCTGAAGACCCCGATCAAGGGCGGTGCGCCCGAGTTCGGCCCGCGCGCGAACGGGCTCGTCTGGATGAACTGCGTCGATGACGGGCGCGACAATCTGGTGCTGCGCTGGCTCAAGCAAAGCTATGGCTCGACCAATTTCGTGCGCCACGGCGCCTATTGTGGCGGCGCCTATCGCAACGGCTCGGGCGCGATGTTCGGCGATTTCAAGACCCAGCCGCACGCCAAGCCCGACTTCAACAACGTCGAGTTCATCCTTTTCGTCGGCACCGCGCCGGGCAATGCCGGCAACCCGTTCAAGATCGTCGGCACCAAGGTCGCGCAGGCCCGGGCGGACGGCAAGCTCGGCTATGTCGTCGTCGATCCGGTGCTGACCCATGCGCAGAACGGCCCCTCGGGCGAGCGCTCCCGCTGGGTGCCGATCAAGCCCGGCAGCGATGGCGCGCTGGCGATGGCGATCATCCGCTGGATGTTCGAGAACGAGAAGATCAACGCCCCCTATCTGGCCCAGCCGACGCAGGCCGCCGCCGAGGCCGCGGGCGAGGCGAGCTTCACCAACGCCACCCATCTGGTGATCGTCGCCCCGGGCCACCCCCGCTTCGGCCGCTTCCTGCGCGGCTCGGACATCGGCCTGCCGCTGGCCGAGGGGGCGGAGCCCTATTCCGAGGCCGACCCCTTCCTGGTCGCCTCCGGGACCGGCCCGGCCCCGGCCGGGACCTCGGCCGCGCCGCTGTTCTTCGACGGCGTGGTCGAGGGCGCCGGGGAGGGGGTGGCGGTGAAGACCGCGCTGACCCTGCTGCGCGAGGAGGCGATGAAGCACGAGATGGCGGAATACTCCGCCGCCTGCGGCATTCCGCTCGCCACGATCGAGGGGCTGGCGCGCGAGCTGACCAGCCACGGCCGCCGCGCCGCGGTGAACAGCCATGGCGGCATGATGTCGGGCACGGGCCATTACAACGCCTATGCGCTGATGATGATCAACACGCTCATCGGCAACCTAAACTGCAAGGGCGGCACGATGGTCGCGGGCGGCTGGTTCCCCGATACCAAGGGCCCGGCCTATGATCTGGCAGATTTCCCCGGCGCGGTCACGGCGAAGGGCCTGCCGATCGGCCGCAATGCACCTTACGAGAAGACCTCGGAGTTCAAGGCGAAGACGGCGGCGGGCAAGCCCTATCCGGCGGACGGGCCGTGGTATCCGAACGCGCCCGGGCTGGCGACCGAGTGGATTTCTTCGATCGTCACCGGCTATCCCTATGGCGCCGAGGCGCTCGTTTTCCGCAACACCAACCCGGTCTATGGCCTGCCCGGTATCGCCCATCTGGTCGAGCGGCTGAAGGACCCGAAGGTGGTGCCGCTCATCATCTCGATCGACCCGTTCATCAACGAAAGCTCGGCCATCGCCGATTACATCGTGCCCGACTCGGTGATGTACGAGACCTGGGGCTTCACCAAGCCCTGGGGCGGCATCGCGACCAAGGCGACGACGGCGCGCTGGCCGGTGGTCGAGCCGCGGCTGGAGAGGAATGCCGCGGGCGAGCGGGTGGGGATGGAGACCTTCCTGATCGCCACGGCGAAGCGGATGGGGCTGCCGGGCTTCGGCGCCGATGCGATCCCCGATGCCGAGGGCACTCTGCATCCGCTCGAACGTGCCGAGGACTGGTATCTGCGCGGCGCGGCGAATGTCGCGACGATCGGGCAGAAGCCGGTGGCCGAGGCGAGCGACGATGACATCGCGCTGAGCGGCGTCAGCCGGATCCGCGCCGATCTCGAAGCCACGCTGAAGCCCGGCGAATGGCGCCGGGCGGCGACGATCTATGCCAAGGGCGGGCGCTACGAGGATGCGGCGAAGGGCTATGACGGCGAGCGCGCCGCCCATCCCTTCGAACAGCCGATGCAGGTCTGGAACGAGGCGCTCGGCTCTTTCCGGCGCGCGGGCACCGGCACGCGGATGCCGGGTTGCCCGGCCTGGCTCGAGCCCGAATTCGCCGATGGCTCGCCGGTCGCTGCGCATTACCCCGAAAGCGACTGGCCGGTGAAGCTCGTCTCCTTCAAGTCGCCGCTGCAGAACTCCTATTCGGTCGGGGCGCCGGCGCTGCTGCGGGTGGTGGCCTCTAACCCGGTGAACATCGGGCGCGCGCTGGCCGCCGCGCATGGCATCGCGACGGGCGACCGGGTGCGGCTGACGACGCCCGGCGGCAGCCTCGACAGCGTGGCCGTGGTGCGCGAGGGCATCGCCCCCGACACGGTGGCGATCGAGCACGGCTTTGGCCACCGCGGCTTCGGTGCGCAGCCGATCACCATCGACGGCGAGACCCGGCCCGGTGATCCGCGGCTGGCGACGGGAGTGCTGCTGAACGATGTCGGCATGCTCGACCCGACCCGGCCGAAAGAGGGCGTCTGGGTCGATCCGGTCGCCGGCACCGCGGTGCGTCAGGGCCTGCCGGCGCGGCTTGAAAAGATCACCTGAGCTCTCAGGCGAACCTCCCCCGGGCCCATGGCGCCGGGGGAGTTCTTTTCAAACAGTCGCTTGCGCGGCGCTCTTAATCCACCGCCAGGATCATGTTGCGCACCACCGGATAGATCTCGTTGTCCCAGCGGCGGCCGTTGAACACGCCGTAATGACCAACATTCGCCTGCAGGTGATGGCGCTTCAGATGCGGGCGCAGCGCGCTGCACAGGTCATGCGCGGCCGAGGTCTGGCCCAGCCCGCAGATGTCGTCGCGCCCGCCCTCGACGGTCAGCAGCGCCGTGTGCCGGATCGCGCCGGGGTTCACCTTCTGGCCCTTGTAGGTGAAGTCGCCGGTCGCCAGCTCGGCCTTCTGGAACACCCGCTCGATGGTCTCGAGGTAGAATTCCGCGGTCAGGTCCAGCACCGAGAAATACTCGTCGTAGAACTCCTTGATCTTCTTCGCCTCGGCCTCCTCGCCATTGGCGAGGTGCTGATACAGCTTCTCGTGCTGCTCGCGGTGGCGGTCCATGTTCATCGCCATGAAGGAGAAGAGCTGCACGAAGCCCGGATAGACCTTGCGCCCCGCGCCCGCAAAGCGCAGCGGCACGGTGCCGATCACCGTGCGCTCGAACCAGTCCATCGGCTTCTCGTTCGCCAGATCGTTGACCGAGGTCGGGCTTTCGCGCACGTCGACCGGCCCCGCCATCAGCACCAGCGATCGCGGTGTGGCCGGGTTGCGGTCCTCGGACATCACCGCGGTTGCCGCAAGCGCCTGCACGCAGGGCTGGCACACCGCCAGCATATGCGCGCCCGGGCCGATCTCTTCCATGAAGCGGATCAGATAGGCGACGTAATCCTCGACGCCGAAATCGCCCGCCGACAGCGGCACGTCGCGCGCATTCGTCCAGTCGGTGATGTAGACGTCATGGTCGCGCAGCAGGGTACGCACCGTGCCCGCCAGCAGCGTGGCGAAATGGCCCGAGAGCGGCGCCGTCACCAGCACCTTCGGCAAGGGGGTGTCGAGGTCGCGGGCAAAGTGCAGCAGCCGGCCGAAGGGCAGCTCCAGCGCCACCTCCTCGCGCACCGGCCGCTCCCGCCCGTCGACCTTCACCGTGCCGATGCCGAAGCGCGGCCGGTCATGGCTGAGCCCGAAGCGGGTGATCATCTCGAGCCCCGCCGCCTGCTGCCGGATCAGCTGCGCGAAGGGGCCGCTGGCCTTGGGCGTGAAGGAGAGCGCGAAATGGGCGGCGGTGCGAAAAGGGGCGAAAATATCATCAAGAGACTGGTAGGTTGCATAAAGCATGGCGATTCACCCCTTTGACGCCCGAAAACCACTGGTCAGGCCTCGGCCAGCCTGCGACAAAATTTTCGGGAATACAGCCCTTCTTGGGCGAGGAGGCACCGTGACGCAAGCAACGCTTACGATTTCATCGAAAAACTATTCGTCATGGTCCTTGCGCGGCTGGTTGTTGTGCAAGATGGCGGGGCTCGATTTCGCGGAAAGCCCTGTCGACCTTTCCGATGCGGGCGCGCGGCAGGAACTGCTGCTGCTCACGCCCTCGGTGCTGGTGCCGCGGCTCACCCATGGCAAGGTCGAGGTCTGGGACACGCTCGCCATCGCCGAATATCTGAACGAGACCTTTCCGAAGGCCGGGCTCTACCCCGCCGACAAGGTCGCCCGCGCCCAGTGCCGCTCGGTCTCGGGCGAGATGCACTCGGGCTTTTACAACCTGCGCTCGGCGCTGCCGATGAACCTCAAGGCGCGGCACGCGAAGTTCAAGATCTTCTCGGGGGCGCGGCCGGATGTCGAGCGGGTCAAGGCGATCTGGCTCGAGTGCCTCGCGACCCATGGCGGGCCGTTCCTCTTCGGTGCCGCACCCTCGGTTGCCGATGCGATGTATGCCCCGGTCTGCACCCGCTTCCGCACCTATTCGGTGCCGCTCGAGACCCGGCTCGCGGCCTATGTCGAGACCATCCTCGGCTGGGCGCCGATGCAGGAATGGACGGCCGGCGCACTTGCCGAACCCGACGAGATCGTCGAACTCGAGGTCGAGTTCTGAGCCGTCCCCTGTCGATCATCACGTATCCTCAGGTTGCGTGAGTGTGTGTTCCGGGCGGTTTTTGCCCGGAATTGCGGCTTGTGGATTTTGTGCGGGGCAAAAGTTGCCCGAAAAAGCGGCACGATTTGCATCGCGAGAAATTCTTCTTCTCCGGAAGTAAAATGGATTGTGAAGAAAATAAATTGCCTGCTAGTCAATCCGTGACGGCTCAAGCCGAAGCTGAACGGAGAAGACCATG
>NZ_SAVB01000029.1 GCF_004022265.1 Paenirhodobacter ferrireducens | reverse complement strand
CCACGCGAGCCTTGAAGCCCGCGTCGTGATTTCTGCGTTTCGACATGTTCTGATCTCCTCGTTCTTGGAGACCAGCAGACGTCAGATCGTAGCTTCCGTCACTGTCCAATTTTCGGGGAGGTGCTCAACACGCGCCGGTGCCATGCGGCGATCCTCGAGCATGGCGCAGAACCGATCATCCCGATCCGCCGAAATGGTCGAGCGTGGAAGCCGGACTGCCCCGCCGTGACATCGCGCAATGAGACGCTGCGAGCGACGCGATTTCTGGGGCGATCGATCTGGAAGAAATGGACCGGCTACCACGCCCGAAGTCGCGTCGAGGCCCAGGTGAACCGCCTCAAGCTCTTCGGCGAACGGATAATGGCACGAGACCCTGACCGGCAGACCGCCGAAATCCAGATCCGCATCATTCGCCATTGTCGCTCGGACCAATGGCGCGACATGGCTCATTCATGAACCGCTGCTCGGCCCTTGGGCGGGCCGAGATCGAAGCCGTGACATGAGACAGACGGGATAAGGCCCAGATCGGCCCCTCCTCCGATTAGCGCAACAAGGTCGCCCGCCGGAGAACGATCCTTGGTGAAATTGTTCGCCAAGGCATAGACCAATGAACACAAGATCTGTCACGAATGGACAAGTCATGTGTCACCTGACACAGGTTGTCAGTGGTGAGCCGTGCAGGATTCGAACCTGCGACCCACTGATTAAAAGTCAGTTGCTCTACCAACTGAGCTAACGGCCCACACGCTGGGGCGCTCTCTACAGGCAGCCCCCCCACGGGTCAAGACGCGGCCCGCCAAAAAAATCACGGCACTGGAAAAAACGGCGGCACAGGTCTATATGCGCGGCCATGACCGACATGCGCACTCCCTCCGCCGGCCTGCCCTTCCTGAAGATGCACGGCCTTGGCAATGATTTCGTGGTGATCGACGCCCGCACGGGCGACGACCCGGTGACGCCGGCGCTCGCCCGGGCGCTTGGCGACCGGCATCGCGGCGTGGGCTTTGACCAGCTCGCGGTGATCCGGCCGGCGGCGGAGACCGATTTCACCCTCGAGTTCTGGAACTCGGATGGCTCGATCGCCGGCGCCTGCGGCAATGCCACGCGCTGCGTCAGCGACTGGATGATGCGCGAGCTTGGCCGTGACGCGGTCAGCCTGACCACCGCGCGCGGCACGCTTTACGCCCGCCGCCGCGACGACGGGCTGGTATCGGTGAACATGGGCGCACCCATTCTCGACGCCGCGGCGATCCCGGTTGCGGGCGACCCGATGGCGCTGCCGCTTGCGGGCGATCCGGTCGCCGTGGGCATGGGCAACCCGCATTGCATCTATTTCGTCGAGGACGCCGAGGCGGTGGATGTCGCGGGGCTCGGTCCCGTGATCGAGCACGACCCGCTGTTCCCCGAGCGCACGAATGTCGAATTTGCCTCGCGTCTCGGCCCCGATCATCTGCGGATGCGGGTGTGGGAGCGTGGCGCGGGGATCACCCTTGCCTGTGGCTCGGGCACCTGCGCGACGGCGGTCGCGGCGCATCTGAAGGGGCTGACCGGGCGGCAGGTGATCGTCGATGTCGACGGCGGCCGGCTGGAGATCGACTGGCGCGAGGACGGGGTGTGGATGACCGGCCCGACGGCGCTGGTCTTCGAGGGGCGGCTGACGCCCGCGTTTCTGGCAGCGGTCGGGGCATGAAACCGCCGGTCTTCGCCACGCTCGGCTGTCGGCTGAACGCCTATGAGACCGAGGCGATGAAGGAGCTTGCCGCGGCGGCGGGCGTCGAGGGCGCGGTCGTCGTCAACACCTGCGCCGTCACTGCCGAAGCGGTGCGCAAGGCGAAGCAGGAAATCCGCCGCCTTGCCCGCGAGAATCCCGGCGCGCCGGTGATTGTCACCGGCTGCGCCGCGCAGACCGAGCCCGAGACCTTCGCCGCGATGGCCGAGGTAACGAAGGTCATCGGCAATCACGAGAAGATGCAGGCCGACACCTGGGCCGGGCTGGTCCCGCAGGGCCCCGATTTCATCGGCGAGACCGAGAAGGTCAGCGTCGACGACATCATGTCGGTGAAGGAAACCGCGGGCCATCTGATCGACGGTTTCGGCCGGCACCGTGCCTATGTGCAGGTGCAAAACGGCTGCGACCACCGCTGCACCTTCTGCATCATCCCCTTCGGCCGCGGCAATTCCCGCTCGGTGCCCGCGGGCGTGGTGGTCGAGCAGATCCGCCGCCTTGTCGACCGCGGCTTCAACGAGGTGGTGCTGACCGGGGTCGACCTGACCTCCTGGGGGGCCGATCTGCCCGGTGAACCGCAGCTTGGCGATCTGGTGATGCGGATCCTGAAGCTGGTGCCCGACCTGCCGCGGCTGCGGATCTCCTCGATCGACAGCATCGAGGCGGATGAGATGCTGATGCAGGCGATCGCCACCGAGCCGCGGCTGATGCCGCATCTGCACCTCAGCCTGCAGGCCGGCGACGACATGATCCTGAAGCGGATGAAGCGGCGCCACCTGCGCGACGACGCGATCCGCTTTTGCGAGGAGGCGCGCAAGCTGCGCCCCGGCATCGTCTTCGGCGCCGACATCATCGCGGGCTTCCCGACCGAGACCGAGGCGATGTTCGAGAACTCGCTGAAGCTCGTCGACGATTGCGGGCTGACCTTCCTGCACGTCTTCCCCTATTCGGCGCGCAAGGGCACACCGGCGGCGCGGATGCCGCGCGTGCCGGGGCCGGCGATCAAGGAACGCGCCGCGCGGCTGCGCGCGAAAGGGCACGAGGCGCTCTTGCGTCACCTCGAGGCCGAGGTCGGGCAGGAGCGCGCGGTTCTGGTTGAGGGCGGGCGGGCCGGGCGGACCGAGTATTTCACCGAGGTCCGGTTCGACCGCGAGATGCCCGAGGGCACGATCCTGACCCTGCACATCACCGGTCACGACGGCGAAAAATTGCGCGCCTGAGCGGGGCTCTGCCCCGCACCCCGAGGTATTTGCGGCAAGATGAAGCAGGGCCTCTTTCGTTTTCGCCCGAGGTGGTTAGGGTTTTCCGCATGTTGTGGATCAATGACAGCGTGGCGATTGCCGACTGGGAGCTGAGCGAGAGCTTCAGCCGCGCGCAGGGGCCGGGCGGGCAGAACGTCAACAAGGTGTCGACGGCGGTCGAGCTGCGCTTCGAGGCGGAGCGCTCGCCCAATCTGACCGCGGCGGTGAAGGCGCGGCTGAAGCGGCTGGCCGGGCGGAAATGGACGCTCGACGGGGCGATCGTGATCCGCGCCGAGGAGACCCGCAGCCAGCTGCGCAACCGCGAGATCGTGCGCGAGCGGCTGGCCGAGATGATCCGGCAGGCCCTCATTGCGCCTAAGCGGCGGGTGGCGACGAAGCCCACGCTCGGCAGTCAGCGCCGGCGGCTGAAGGCGAAAACGGTGCGTGGCACGGTCAAGGCGCTGCGTGGCCGGGTGGGAGACGAGGACGAGTGAGCCTGTATGAGTATGAGTAAGACGCAATGATCCGGTTTCGCGAGATCGTCTCGGGGCTGATGGGGCGGCGGCCGAGCCCGCTGCAGGTGGGGGCGCTGTGCCTGCGCCACCGCAACGGCGCGCCCGAGGTGCTGCTGATCTCTTCGCTCGACACCGGGCGGTGGATCATCCCGAAGGGCTGGCCGATGCGCGGCCGCAGCCTCGCCGGCGCGGCGCTGCAAGAGGCCTGGGAGGAGGCCGGTATCCGTGGCCGGGTGCGGCACGAGGCGCTTGGCAGCTTCAGCTATGACAAGGTCCGCTCGGGCGGGCTGGCGCAGCGCTGCGAGGTCCGGGTCTTCGTGATCGAGACCGAGGCCATGGCCGAGCGCTTCCCCGAGATGGGCCGGCGCCGGCGCGAATGGCTGCCCCCGGCAGAGGCCGCCGCGCGCGTGTCCGAGCCGGAACTGCAGGCAATTCTGCGCACCCTGTGACCATTCGAGCGTTGTCTTACACGGCCAAACCGGCTACTCGCGCCACGACTGTGACGGTTTGATTGCCGTTTCGTGACGATGCGCAGAGGCAGGGGGAAGACGTGGCCACGCCGCCGGTGAACCAGTGGAAGACGCTCGACAAGGACCTGAAGCGGATCGGCCGGCTGGAGGAAGCAACGCAATTCGTCGCACGGCCGCTGGTGGCGCCGGGCATCGCCCTTGCCTTCATCGTGCTGGCGGGGGTCGCTGCCGGCCTCGTCATCGGGGCGCAGCCCGGGCATCTGATTGTGGTCGCGGCGGCGGTGATCGGCGCCTATATGGCGCTGAACATCGGTGCGAACGACGTCGCCAACAACATGGGCCCGGCGGTCGGCGCGAATGCCCTGACACTGGGCGGCGCCCTCATCATCGCAGCGGTGTTCGAGACCGCCGGCGCGCTGATCGCGGGCGGTGACGTGGTCAAGACTGTCTCGACCGGCATCCTTGCCCAGGGCGCGGTCAGCGATTCCGCGCATTTCATCTGGGCGATGATGGCGGCGCTGCTGGCCGCGGCGCTGTGGCTGCATCTGGCCACCTGGCTGGGCGCGCCGGTCTCGACCACCCATTCGATCGTCGGCGGCGTCGTCGGCGCGGGCGTCGTCGCGGCGGGGTTCGGCGCGGTGAACTGGGGCGCGCTCGGCTCGATCGCGCTGAGCTGGGTGATCTCGCCGGTGCTGGGCGGGGTGGTCGCGGCGGCCTTCCTTGCCTTCATCAAGGCCCGGATCATGTATGTCGAGGACAAGATCGCGGCGGCGCGGCTGTGGGTGCCGGTGCTGATCGGGATCATGGCCGGCGCCTTTGCAGCCTACCTTGCCATCAAGGGGCTGAACAAGCTGTTCCACGTCTCGCTCGGCCTTGCGACGCTGATCGGGCTGGCGACCGGGGTCCTGTGCTGGGCTGCCTCGGTGCCGCTGATCCGGCACCAGTCGGAGGGGCTCGAGAACCGCAAGCGCTCGCTGCGCAAGCTGTTCTCGCTGCCGCTCGTCGCCTCGGCGGCGCTGCTCTCCTTTGCCCATGGCGCGAATGACGTGGCCAATGCGGTCGGCCCGCTCGCCGCCATCGTGCATTCGGTCGAGGTCGGAGACATCGCCTCGACCGTGGGCATCCCGGTCTGGGTGATGGTCGTCGGCGCGCTTGGCATCTCGGTCGGGCTGATGCTGTTCGGGCCGAAGCTGATCCGCCTTGTCGGGTCCGAGATCACCAAGCTGAACCCGATGCGCGCCTATTGCGTGGCGCTCTCGGCGGCGGTGACGGTGATCGTGGCAAGCTGGCTCGGCCTGCCGGTCAGCTCGACCCATATCGCCGTGGGCGCAATCTTCGGCGTGGGCTTCTACCGCGAATGGCATGCCGAGCGGCGGGCACGGATGCTCGGCCTGCAAAAGGGCAAGCCGGTGCCGCCCGAGGAACGCTCGCGTCGCCGGCTGGTGCGGCGTTCGCACATGCTCACCGTCGCGGCCGCCTGGATCATCACCGTGCCGGCCTCGGCCGGGCTCTCGGCGCTGCTCTTCCTGCTGATGACCGCGCTTGCGCGCTAGACCACGACTTCCGTCGCCTGCTGTTCGCCGACGCCGAAGACCCGCTTGTAACGCGCGATCTCCTCGACGGGGCCGGTGGCCTTGCTCGGGTTGTCCGACAGCTTCACCGTCGGGCGGCCGTCGGCAGAGACCGCCTTGCACACCAGGCTGAAGGGGGCGAGCGCATCGTTCGGCACCAGACCGCGGAAGTCGTTCGTCAGCAGCGTGCCCCAGCCGAAGCTGACCTTGACCCGCCCCGAAAAGAGGCCGTGCAGCCGCTTCATCTCGGCCACGTCGAGCCCGTCCGAGAAGATCACCAGCTTCTGCCGCGGGTCCTCGCCGCGCGCCTTCCACCAGGCGATCGCCGCCTCTGCGCTTTCGACCGGGTCGCCCGAGTCGATGCGGATGCCGGTCCAGCCCGCCAGCCAGTCCGGCGCGCGTTCGAGGAACCCCTTGGTGCCGAAGGTATCGGGCAGGATGATGCGCAGGTTGCCGTCATGCTCCTCGTGCCAGTCGGCCAGCACCTTGTAGGGCGCCTGCCGGAGTTCCTCGTCGCTCCGGGCAAGGGCGGCATAGACCATCGGCAGCTCGTGCGCATTCGTCCCCACCGCCTCGAGGTCGCGCCGCATCGCGATCAGGCAGTTCGAGGTGCCGGTGAAGGCACCGCCCTTCGCGGCATCGCCCAGCCCCTCGATCATCGCCTGAACGCACCAGTCCTGCCACAGGAAGCCATGCCGGCGCCGGGTGCCGAAATCGGCGATCTTCAGCCCGGGGATGGTGCGCAGCTCCTCGATCTTTTCCCACACCCGTGCCATGGCGCGGGCATAGAGCACCTGCAGCTCGAAGCGGCGCATCTGGTTCAGCACCGCCCGGCCGCGCAGCTCCATCAGGATGGCGAGCGCCGGGATCTCCCACATCATCACCTCGGGCCATTTGCCCTCGAAGGTCAGCTCATACTGCCCGTCGCGTTTCTCGAGGTGATAGGGCGGCAGTTGGAAGTTCTCGAACCACTCCATGAAGTCGGGGCGGAACATCTGCCGCTTGCCGTAGAAGGTGTTGCCGCGCAGCCAGGTGCTTTCGCCCCGCGTCAGCCGCAGCCCGCGCGCGTAATCCAGCTGTTCACGCAGCTCGCCCTCGTCGATCAGCTCGGCCAGGCGCACGTCCTTGGCGCGGTTGATCAGGCTGAAGGTGACGATCGTGTCCGGCTTGTTGCGGAAGATCGACTGACACATCAACAGCTTGTAGAAGTCGGTGTCGATCAGCGAGCGCACGATCGGGTCGATCTTCCACTTGTGGTTATAGACGCGGGTGGCGATGTCGACCATGGTGCGGGGTCCTTTCACTTGTCGAGCACGACGCCAGCGGCGCGCATCGCGTCCCGGGCCGCGGCAAGCGAGCCCGCCAGGTCGATCGCCCGGCACGCGCCTTCCAGCACGCGGGCACGGAAACCGAGCCTCGCCGCGTCGATCGCCGACCAGGCGACACAATAGTCAAGCGCCAGTCCGACGAAGGTCAGATCGGTGATGCCGCGCTCGCGCAGGTAGCCGGCCAGCCCGGTGGGGGTGGTGTGGTCGTTCTCGAAGAAGGCGGAATAGCTGTCGACCTCGGCGCGGAAGCCCTTGCGGAGGATCAGATCCGCCGGGTCGATCGACAGCCCCGGATGGAAGGCCGCGCCCGCGCTGCCCTGCACGCAATGCACCGGCCAGAGCGTCTGCGGCCCATAGGGCATCTCGATCGTCTGGAACGGCGCACAGCCCGCATGGATCGCGGCGAAGGAGCTGTGCTCCTCGGGGTGCCAGTCCTGGGTCAGCACGGTGACCGGCAATTCCTGCATCAGCGCGTTGACGCGCGGGATGATCTCATCGCCGCCCGCCACCGCCAGCGCACCGCCGGGGCAGAAGTCGTTCTGGATATCGATCACGATCAGGGCTTCGGTCACATCGGCCATGGCGCTCTCCCTTGGTTTTGCAATGGGTAAGGCCCATGGGCGGCGGGGTCAATCACGCTTGCGGGAGGGCGGGGCGGCGGCGTAAGGGAAGCCATGTTCACTGTTGCTGCCCTTTATCACTTCACCCGCTTCGACGATCCCGCCGCGCTGCGCGGCCCGCTGCTGGCCTGCGCCGAGGCGGGCGGGGTGCGCGGCTCGCTGCTGCTGGCCCGCGAGGGGATCAATGGCACCATCGCCGGCCCCCGCGCCGGCGTCGACACGCTCCTTGCCCACATCCGTGCCCTGCCCGGCTGCGAGGGGCTCGAGTGGAAGGAAAGCGGCGCGGCCGAAATGCCCTTCGGCCGGATGAAGGTACGGCTGAAGCGCGAGATCGTGACGATGGGCGAGCCCGACGTCGATCCGCGCGCGGCCGTCGGCCATTATGTCGAGCCCGCCGAGTGGAACGCGCTGATTTCCGCCCCCGATGTCGTGGTGATCGACACCCGCAACGATTACGAAGTCGCCATCGGCAGCTTCGAGGGCGCGATCGACCCGCAGACGAAGTCGTTTCGCGATTTCCCGAAATGGTGGAAGGAAAACGCCGCCCGCTTTCACAACAAGCGTGTGGCGATGTTCTGCACCGGCGGCATCCGCTGCGAAAAATCCACGAACTACCTGCTGGCGCAAGGCGTCGAGGAGGTCTTTCACCTGAAGGGCGGGATCCTGAAATACCTCGAGGAGGTGCCCGAGACCGACAGCCTGTGGCGCGGCGACTGCTTCGTCTTCGACGGCCGCGTCAGCCTGCGCCACGGGCTGCGGCAGGGCGACTACGAACTTTGCCACGCCTGCCGCCGCCCGCTTGCCCCTGCCGACCGCGCCCGTCCCGAGTTCGAGGACGGCGTCAGCTGTCACCACTGCCTCGACGAGTATTCAGACGCCGACCGCGCCCGGTTCCGCGAACGCGCGCAGCAGATCCGGCTGGCCGAAGAGCGTGGCACGGCGCACCTTGGCGCGGTTCACCGCCCTGAATGACCGGCCCCCGGCGCGCTCTGCGTCACCGGCGCCTCTTGGCTCGGAAAGCTGAAGCGCGGAAGATCGACGCCGAAGCCGCCCGCGGCTGCGGCGCGGACGGTCAGGGCAAGCATGAGGAGGCCGGATGCGATGCGGTTCATGACTTTCTCCATGGTCTGAACTTGTCGGTTCACTTTCAAAACTGAACTGCCCGGTCTGGATACGCAAGCGAATAGTGAACTGACAAGTTCAGATTTCGCAGTTGCAAAACATCCGCCCCCGGATATTTTGGAACCATTCTAAAAAGGACGTCTCGATGATCCCCGGATTCGCCTCCCGCCGCCGTTTCTCGGAATTGTCCGAGCAGGAAGTTCTCGCCCTCGCGATCTCCTCTGAGGAGGACGACGCGCGCATCTATCGCCTCTATGCCGAGAAGCTGCGCAAGCAATACCCGGCCTCGGCCGCGGTCTTCGACGGCATGGCCGCCGAGGAGGACGAGCACCGCCGCCGCCTGATCGAACGTCACCGCGCCCGCTTCGGCGAGGTGATCCCGCTGATCCGGCGCGAACATGTCGCGGGGTTCTACGCGCGCAAGCCGGTCTGGCTTAGCACCAATCTCTCGCTCGAGACGATGCGCGGCGAGGCCGAGTCGATGGAGCGGGAATCGGCCAATTTCTACACACGTGCGGCGCAGCGCAGCACGGATGCCGACACCCGCAAGCTCCTGGGCGATCTGGCTGCGGCCGAGCAGGGCCACGAGAAGAAGGCCGAGGCGCTCGAGGCCGAGCACCTGACCGGGGACGCCCGGGCCGAGGAGGACCGCGCCGCCTATCGCCAGTTCATTCTGACCTGGGTGCAGCCCGGGCTGGCCGGGCTGATGGACGGCTCGGTCTCGACGCTGGCGCCGATCTTCGCCACCGCCTTCGCCACGCAGAACTCGCACACCACGCTGCTGGTGGGGCTTGCCTCGGCGACTGGCGCCGGGATCTCGATGGGCTTCACCGAGGCCGCGCATGATGACGGCGTCATCTCCGGTCGCGGCAGCCCGCTGAAGCGTGGCCTTGCCTCGGGGCTGATGACCGCAGCGGGCGGCTTCGGCCATGCCCTGCCCTATTTCATCACCGATTTCTGGACCGCGACCACGGTCGCGATGATCGTGGTGTTCATCGAGCTCTGGGTGATCGCCTGGATCCAGAACAAGTACATGGAAACCCCCTTCCTGCGTGCCGTGCTGCAGGTGGTGCTGGGGGGCGCGCTGGTCTTTGCCGCAGGCTCGCTGATCGGCGCCGGCTGAGCCGGCCGCGTCCGGGTCAAGGCGAGTATTCGGGCCAAGAAAAAGCCCGGCGCTTGCAAGGCCCGGTGCTGGTGCGGCGGCGGAGCGCATGCTAGCCCTGTCGGATGCTCGCGATTTTTCTCAAGACGCTTCCGTTCTTCGGCCTGATCGGGCTGGGCTGGGCCGCCGGCCGGGCGCGGATGTTCCCCGCCGAGGCGACGGCGGCGCTGACGAAATTCGTCTTCTATTTCGCACTTTCGGCGATGCTGTTCCGCTTCACCGCGACGCTGCCGCTTGAGCAGCTGTTCGACCCGGCCTTCTTCGCCGCCTATCTGAGCGGCTCGGCGCTGGTCTGGGGGCTTGGCTTTGCCGTGGCGCGCGCGCGCCGCCGGCCGCTGGCCGAGGCGGCGATGGAGGCCCATACCGCAATGACCGGCAATACTGGTTTTCTGGGTGTGCCGATGCTCGTGGTGCTGCTCGGGCCGCAGGCGGCGGGGCCGGTGCTGATGGTGCTGTCGGCCGACATGATCGTGTTCTCGACGCTCATCACCGCGGTCATCACCGGGGCACGGCATGGGCGGATTGCGGTCCGGCCCATTCTTCTGGGAATCCTGAAAAATCCGATGGTGGTTTCGATGGCGGCGGGGCTGGCCTGGGCGGGGCTGCATCTCCCGATGCCGGCGCCGCTTGCCGAGTTCCTGACGCTGCTCGGGGCCGCGGCCACACCCGGCGCGCTGTTTGCCATCGGCGCCTCGCTTGCCGGCAAGTCGGCCGAGCGGGCGGGGCCGGCGCTCTGGCTCTCGGCGGCGAAGCTCTTCGTGCATCCGCTGGCCGTCGGCGGCGCCGCGCTGCTCTTTCATGTCGAGCCCTTCGCCGCCGGCGTGATGGTGGCCGCCGCGGCCTTGCCCGTCGCCGGAAACGTCTACATTCTGGCGGCACATTACGCCGTCGCGCCGCAGCGGGTCTCGACCGCGATCCTGATCTCGACGGCGGCCAGCATTCTGACCATTCCGGGCGTCATCGCCTGGATCACACGATAGGAGGTGCCGATGCGCACGGTTTCGGAAAACAAGTGCTTCGGCGGGGTGCAGGGGGTCTATAGCCACACGTCGGAGGTCACCGGCACGGAGATGACCTTCGGCCTGTTCCTGCCGGCCGAGGCCGAGACCCGCCCGGTGCCGGTGCTGTGGTATCTGTCGGGGCTGACCTGCACGCATGAGAACGCGATGGTGAAGGCCGGGGCACAGCGTTACGCGGCCGAGGCGGGCATCGCGCTGGTCTTCCCCGACACCTCGCCGCGCGGCCCGGGTGTGGCCAATGACGAGGCCTATGACCTGGGGCAGGGCGCGGGCTTCTACGTCAACGCGACCGAGGCCCCCTGGGCCGAGCATTACCGGATGTGGGATTACGTCGCCGAGGAGCTGCCCCGCGTCGTCACCGCCGCCTTCGACATCGACGAGGAACGCCAGGGCATCACCGGCCATTCGATGGGCGGACACGGGGCGCTGACCCTCGCCATGGGGCTGCCGGGGCGCTTCCGCTCGGTCTCGGCCTTCGCGCCGATCGCCCAGCCCACGCGCAGCGACTGGGGCCGCAAGCAGCTGACCGCCTATCTTGGCGCAGACGAGACCGCGTGGCTGCCGCATGACGCGACGCACGTGATGCGCGAGACGGGGTTCGACGGCGAGGTGCTGATCGACCAGGGCGGTTCGGACCAGTTCCTCGACCTGCTGCGCCCCGAGGTGCTGGCTCAGGCGATGGCCGCACGCCGCCAGGCCGGCGCCTTCCGCATGCAGGCGGGCTATGACCACAGCTATTTCTTCGTCGCGACCTTCATGCCCGATCACGTCGCCTTCCATGCCGCGGCGCTGACGCGGTGATCTGGGTCGATGCCGATGCCTGCCCGGTGAAGGCCGAGGCCGAGCGCGTGGCGACGCGGGCCGGGGTGCCGATTGCCTTCGTCTCGAACGGCGGGCTGCGGCCCTCGGCCAATCCGCTCGTCACCATGGTCTATGTATCCGAAGGGCCGGACGAGGCCGACAAGCATATCGCCGAACGTGCGGGGCCGGGTGACGTGGTGATCACCAACGACATTCCGCTGGCCGCGAAATGCGTGGCGGCGGGGGCGCGGGTGCTGCGCCCCGACGGATCGGCCCTGACCGAGCGCAACATCGGCGAGGTGCTGGCGATGCGCGACCTGATGTCCGACCTGCGCTCGGCCGATCCGTTCCGGCAAGGCGGCGGGCGGCCGTTTTCAAAGGCCGACCGGGCAGAATTCCTGCAAGCGCTGGAACGGGCGGTGCAGGCGGCAAAGAGGGAAACCCATGGTTGACGCAGTGATCTTCGACATCGGCAACGTTCTGATCGAATGGCAGCCCGAACGGCATTACGACACGCTGATGCCGCAGGCGGAGCGCGAGGCGATGTTCGCCGAGGTCGACCTGCACGGGATGAACGACCTCATCGACAGCGGCGGCCCGTTCCGCGAGACGATCTATGACTGGGCCAAGCGCTATCCGCGCTGGTCGCGCTGGATCCGGCTGTGGCACGACGACTGGATCCGCATGGCAACGCCCGAGATCCCGCACTCGGTGCGGCTGATGAAGGCCTTGCAGGCGAAGGGCGTGCCGGTGTTCTCGCTGACCAATTTCGGCATCGGCTCGTTCGACTATGCCACCGGCTTCTATCCGTTCCTGCGCGATTTCGACCGCGCCTATGTCTCGGGGCACATGGGGGTGACGAAGCCCGCGCCGAAGATCTACGAGATGGTCGAGGCGGACAGCGGCCTGTCTGGTGCGCAGATCCTGTTCACCGACGACCGCGCCGACAACATCGCCACCGCCCATATGCGCGGCTGGAAGACGCATCTCTTCGAGGGGCCCGAGGGCTGGGCAAGGCGCCTTGTCGCCGAGGGCCTGCTGAGCGAGACCGAGGCCGCCTGACACCTGCCCGGGCCCTTCGGCGCCCGGTCTTTTTTCTGGCCCGAATACTCCCGCCGAAGGCGCCTTTCCGCGCGCCCCCGCTCAGGCCCGTTTCGCCACCGCGACGCCCAGCAGGTCGAGCACCTTCGCCTCGATCTCGGGGGCGTTCATGCCGGCGCTGCGATACATGTCCTCGGGGCTTGCGTGGTCGATGAAGGTGTCGGGCAGCACCATCGAGCGGAAGCGGAAGCCGCGGTCAAAGACCCCGCTCTCGGCCAGGAATTGCGCGACATGGCTGCCGAAGCCGCCGATCGCGCCTTCCTCGATGGTGAGGATCGCCTCGTGCTCGGCCACAAGCCGCAAGATCAGATCGGTGTCGAGCGGCTTGACGAAGCGGGCATCGGCCACGGTCGGGGCCAGCCCGCGCGCCGCCAGCGCTTCGCGTGCCTTCAGCACCTCGGCCAGCCGCGTGCCATAGCTGAGGATCGCGACGCGCGCCCCCTCGGCCACGATCCGGCCCTTGCCGATCTCGAGCGGCACGCCCGACTCGGGCATCTCGACGCCCATGCCCTCGCCGCGCGGATAGCGGAAGGCGATCGGCCCCTCGTCATGCGCGGCTGCGGTGGCGACCATGTGGACAAGCTCGGCCTCGTCGGCCGCGGCCATCACCACCATCCCGGGCAGCGAGGACATGAAACCGATGTCGAAGCTGCCGGCATGGGTCGCGCCATCGGCGCCCACCAGCCCGGCGCGGTCGATCGCGAAGCGCACCGGCAGGCGCTGCACCGCGACGTCATGCACGATCTGGTCATAGCCGCGCTGCAGGAAGGTCGAATAGATCGCGCAGAAGGGTTTCATCCCCGCCGCGGCCAGCCCGGCCGAGAAGGTCACCGCGTGCTGCTCGGCGATGCCGACATCGAAGCAGCGGCGCGGGAAGCGCTCGGTGAACAGGTTCAGCCCGGTGCCCTCGGGCATGGCGGCGGTCACCGCGACGATCTTCTCGTCACGCACGGCCTCCTTCACCAGGCTCTCGGCAAAGACCCGGGTGTAGGAGGGCGCGTTCGACGGCGCCTTGACCTGCACCCCGGTCGCCACGTCGAAGCGGTTCGTCGCATGGCCACCGTCGGGGCGGCTTTCTGCCGGGGCATAGCCCTTGCCCTTCTTCGTCAGCACATGGATCAGCACCGGCCCCGTCGCCCGCGCCTTCAGCATCCGCAGCAGCGGCAGCAGCGCATCGAGGTCATGGCCGTCGACCGGGCCGACATAGGTGAAGCCAAGCGCCTCGAAGAGCGTGCCGCCGACGGCCATGCCCTTGAGCATCTCCTTCGCGCGCCGCGCGCCTTCCTGCAGGGTCTCGGGCAACAGGCTGACCGCGCCCTTCGCCACCGCCTTCAGGTCCTGCATCGGGCCCTCGGCATAAAGCCGGGTCAGATAGGCCGAGAGCGCGCCCACCGGCGGGGCAATCGACATCTCGTTGTCGTTCAGCACCACGAAGAGCCGCTTGCCGAGATGGCCGGCGTGGTTCATCGCCTCGAAGGCCATGCCGCCGGTCATCGCGCCGTCGCCGATCACCGCAATCGCGTCGCCCGTGGGCGCGCCCAGCTCGCGCGCCGCGGCAAAGCCCACGGCGGCCGAGATCGAGGTCGAGCTGTGCCCGGCGCCGAACGGGTCATAGGGGCTTTCCGAGCGCTTGGTGAAGCCCGAAAGCCCGCCTTTCGCACGCAGGGTGCGGATGCGGTCGCGCCGGCCGGTGAGGATCTTGTGCGGATAGCACTGATGGCCGACGTCCCAGATGATCTTGTCGCGCGGCGCGTCGAAGACGGCATGCAGCGCCACGGTCAGCTCGACCACGCCCAGCCCCGCGCCCAGATGCCCGCCGGTGACCGACACTGCCGAGATCGTCTCGGCGCGCAGCTCGTCGGCCAGCTTTCGCAGCTCGCGGTCGTTCAGCGCCTTGAGATCGGAGGGCAGCCGCACACGGTCGAGGATCGGGGTCTTCGGGGTCTCGCTCATCGGCACTCCCGTTTCATCTGTCGCGCGAGATAACGAAGCGCGCCGTTTCCCGCAAGGTTTCGGCCCTTTCGCCGTAAGGCGCAAGGGCGGCTTCGGCCTCGGCCACCAGCGCCGCGGCACGCGCCTTCGCGCCTTCAAGGCCGAGCAGCGAGACGAAGGTCGCCTTGCCCGCCTCGGCATCCTTGTGCAGTCGCTTGCCCGCCGCCTCTTCCGAGCCCTCGACATCGAGGATGTCGTCGGCGATCTGGAAGGCAAGCCCAAGCGCCTGCGCATAGGCCGCCAGCGGCGCGCGGTCGGTGCCGGCAAGGATCGCTCCCGCCTCGGCGGCAAAGGAGATCAGCGCGCCGGTCTTGCCGGCCTGCAGCCGGGTGATTTCGGCAAGCGTCAGCGGCACGGGCGCGGTCTCGGCCGCGATGTCGAGCATCTGGCCATGCACCATCCCTGCCGCGCCCGAGGCCTGCGCCAGCGCCGCGACCAGCGCGATGCGCCGCTCGGCCGGGCCAAGCACCGGATCCGCGCAGAGCTCGAAGGCGAGGGTCTGCAGCGCGTCGCCCGCAAGGATCGCCGTCGCCTCGTCCCATTTGCGGTGCACCGTGGGCTGGCCGCGGCGCAGGTCGTCGTCATCCATCGCCGGCAGGTCGTCATGCACGAGGCTGTAGGCGTGCAGCGCCTCGACCGCAGCGGCGGCGGGCATCGCCTGCGCCGCGGGAATGCCGAACAGCGCCGCCGATTCGAGCACGAGGAAGGCCCGCAGCCGCTTGCCGCCCTGCGCGGC
Organism: Paenirhodobacter ferrireducens; assembly: GCF_004022265.1. Taxonomy (GTDB): domain Bacteria; phylum Pseudomonadota; class Alphaproteobacteria; order Rhodobacterales; family Rhodobacteraceae; genus Rhodobacter; species Rhodobacter ferrireducens. The sequence continues at coordinate 48,617 of NZ_SAVB01000029.1, read as the reverse complement.
ATAGCCCATGGCATCGCGCAGCGGCCCCTCGGGCAGCCGCGTCATCGCCTGCGCCAGCGCCGCGCCAACGGCCTGCTGCGCCGCGTGAAGACGGGTGTCGAACATCACAGGCCTTCGACCGGCACCGTGCCCGTGGGCGCACCGTCGGCGCCAAGGGTGATCTTCTCGACCCGCTCCTCGGCCTCCTTCAGCAGCGCCGCACAGCGCGCCTTCAGCGCCGCGCCGCGCTCGTAAAGCCGGATCGAGGCATCGAGCGGCACCTCGCCGCGCTCGAGCTGCCCGACGACGGTCTCGAGTTCCTTCATCGCCTGTTCGAAGCTCATCGCCGCAATGTCGGCATCGGTCGCGGTCATCGCATTCTCCCTTGCTTGCCGGACGGGATGCCACGGACGGGGGCGGTTTTCCAGCCAAACCATGCGCACCGCGGCGAAATCGCGCCAAATAGAAAGGGCCGCATGCCTCCGGCAGCGGCCCCCGAGATCTACGGAGATGGTCCGGTTAGGGTCTGGATCAGATCCTCCGTCCCAGCCAGGGTTCTTGCCCTTGGGGTTGCCCTCAGGCCTCGGCCCCCCTGACTGTCCCGACACCTCTCTCCAATATCACTCTAGACACTGGACCACCTCCTTTCATGCGTTGCCGATAAGGAAAGGGTGGCACAGATCTGGTGTATGGCAAGTCAAATTACGCAAGTCTTGGCGTTTTCCGCCAAGTAAATGCCCGAAAAGGCGCCAGAGCGATCACCGCAAGTGCAATTTTTACACACCAGTCGGCGCAGGCGAGCGAGATCCACAGCGGCACCATCGGCCCGAAGCTGAGCAGCGGCAGCATCTCGTTCGCCCAGGAGACATCGTTGCCCGGTTCGAGCCAGGCAAGCTGCAGCGAGAAGGCCGTGGTGAAGAAGATCGCGGTGTCGAGGCTCGCGCCGATCAGGGTGGAGACGAGCGGCGCCTTCCACCAGCGGTCGCGGCGCAGGGCGTTGAACACGGTCACGTCGGTCAGCTGCGCCGCGAGGAAGGCCGCGCCCGAGCCGAGCGCCACGCGGAAGCTGACGAGCGGGCCGAACTCGCCGATGATCTGCGAGCCGATCAGCGAGCAGACGATGCCGACGACGAAGCCCGCGACGACCACGCCGCGCGCCGCACGCGGGCCCTGCAGGCGGTTGGTCACGTCGGTGACGAGGAAGGCGAAGGGATAGGTGAAGGCGCCCCAGGTCAGCCACTGGCCGAACAGGTATTGCACCAGGATGTTGGAGGCCACCACGATGGCGGCCATGGCGAGAACGCCGGGCAGATAACGTTTCATGGTTCACCGTTTTTACATGGTCGCGGAGACATGGCCCGGCCGTGCCGGACAAGGGGCGCGGATACGCCCGCGCGCCCCATCGGTCAAGCGCGATCAGGGGCGCAGACGATATTCGACGACTTCGGTGCGCTGGAAGAAACGGAAATTGTCGTCCGAGATCATCGTCAGCCGAATCGCCCCCTGCGCGTCGCGCCAGACCGCAAGGCCTTCAAGGTTGTCATGCGTGCCGGCCGGGGTCTGCACCAGCACCTCGCCGCCGGTGATCGTGTCGCCCTTGATGTCGAAGACCCGCACCCGGGTGAGGAAGCCCAGAAAGCCCCAGAAGTCGCGCTCGAGCAGGTAGAACCGCCCGTCGGGGCCGAAATCGGCATCGGTCGGCAACCAGCTGCCGTCGCGCGGAATCGAGAAGGGCTGGTCCCAGGCGCCGTTGCGATAGCGCCAGACCGGGAAGGGCAGCTCGAGACTGCCCGAGCGTTCGGGCAGGGTGTAGAGCGTGCCCTCGGCGTCGATCGCCAGCGATTCAAGCGAGGAGTTGCGCTGGAAATGCTTGAACGCCTCGGGGCGCGGCAGGCGCTCTGCCGGGCCGTCGTCGGTGGGATAATGGGCGACACGTGCCACCCCCTCGAAGGAGATGTAGACGCTGCCGTCGGGGGCCTCGGCCAGCCCCTCGGAATCGCCCGTCACCGTGTCGAGCGGCTTGCCCGCGCTGTCGTGCAGCAGCACCGGGCCGCTGGTCGAGACGCCGAGGATGCGGCCGGTGGCATCGCGGTTGATCCGCCCGCGCCAGATCGTGGCCCGGTCCGACTGGGTGACGAAATCCCGCCCGTCGGGGCCGAGTTCAATGCCGGAAAAGCCGCCGAAGGCGGGGTTCGCCACCGTCCAGACCCAGCTTTGCAGATATTCCGCGCGTGGCGCCTGCGTTCCGGCGGCGCTGCCCGCCCCACCACCAAGGCCCAGCACCAGCCCGACGAGGGCGCCGGTCAGCGCGAGGCGAGGACGGTGCGGCATTCGGCAGGCAGATCCGACAGGACATAGGTCTTCGCCGTCTTCGGCGCAGGCCCCGGGTTTGCGGGACGCTTCGGCGGGTGGCGCAGCTCGTCGAGATAGGTGGTCACCCACCAGTTCAGCGTCTCGTCACAACCGTCACCGCCTTTCGACAGCTCGTCGACCGTGGGGCTTTGCACCTGGCACAGGGGCGAGCCGGGCGGGCATTTCAGCCGCACGTGGAAATGCTCGTTATGGCCATAGATCGGGCGGATCTTCTGCAGCCAGGCGCGGTCATTCCGCGGTGCGGCATTGCACATCGCGATCTTCGCGGCAGCGGCGACGAACACCCGGTCGACCCGCGAGTCAGAAGCGGCAGCGCGCAGCAGCGCCATATGCGCCGGCGTCCAGTTCCCGTTCACCCGGGTCTGGTCCTCGGTGCGCACAGAGATCGAGGAGATCTTCTCGCGGTCGGCGCGGCTCAGGGTCAGCCGGCTCGCGGGCAGCATCCAGATATCGGCATCAAGGCCGATCTGGTGGCTGGCATGGCCGCCGGTCATCGGGCCGCCGCGGGGCTGGCTGATGTCGCCGATGTAGAGCCCCTTCCAGCCCGGCAGCGTGGCGGCATAGCGCGACAGGTCCTGAAGATAGGAGATCATCTCGGGCTGGCCGTAATAGCGGTTGCGGCTGAGCCGCATCGCCTGCCAGGTCGGCCCGGTTTCGGGCAGCGCGACCAGCCCTGCCGCACAGCCGCGCGAATAGAACCCGATCGGCGCCGGGGCGCCCGCCGTCGGCGCCGTCTTCGCGCCGAAGAGTTGTCGCGCCAGCGGCTCGGCCGAGACGGGCGCGGCCGCACCGGCGATCACGGTGGCGACGAGGGCGGCAACACGAGCGGCGGCGCGGCAAATCACTTGCGTTCTCCGTAGGGTTTCACCCATCTCAACAGGACCATGCCGATCAGGAAGAGGCTAATCAAAGGTATGGAAATGCCGATCCGTTGTGAACCGGTAATCGTCGTGGCTATGGCAATCGTGAACGGCGCGATGAAGGCGGTTGCCTTGCCCGAAAGCGCATAGAGACCGAAGGCCTCGGTCGCGCGCTCCTGCGTGGTGTGATAGACCATCATCGTCCGGCTGGAGGCCTGCAGCGTGCCCCCCGCCGCACCGATCAGGAGGCCGCAGACATAAAAGATATAGTCAGGCAGTGCCGATCCGGGGGGGAAGGCCAGGCCGTAAAAGGCATCCCGCGACATTCCCGCGATGACCAGGCAGACCGCGATCAGCACCACCATCGCCAGCTCGATCACCGGTTTCGGTCCGCGCGCACTGTCCATCTTGCCACCCAACCACGAGAACAGCGCGCCCGAGATCGCGCCGACGATGCCGAAGACGCCGATCTTGGTCACCGTCCAGCCCAGCACCCCCGAGGCATAGACCCCGCCGAACCCGTAAAGCGCATTCAGCGCGTCGCGATAGAACATCGAGCTGAGCAGATGCGCGGCCAGGCTTTCGCGGGTGCGCAGCGACCGGATCAGAGCCCACAGATCGGCCATCGCGCCGGTCAGGTTGAAGCGGCGCGCCGGGCCCCTTGCCTCGCGCACCCAGGCGAAGAACGGGATCATGAAGATCACGTACCAGATCGCGGTCAGCGGCCCCACTGCGCGGGTGCCCTCGCGCAGGGCGGGGTTCAGGCCGAAGGGCGGGTTGAGGCCGATCAGAGTCTTGCCGGTCTGGCCGCTCTCGCCGAAAAGCAGAAGCATGATGATGAGCGAGATGATCCCGCCGACATAGCCGAAGGCAAAGCCCGACCCCGAGACCTTGCCCATGTCCTCGTCCCCGGTGAGGTCGGGCATCAGCGAATTGGTGAAGATCGTGGCGAATTCCATTCCGATCAGGCCGATCCCGAACCAGAGCATCGCCATCATCAGGTCGGGCTGATCGGGCGCCAGATACCATAGCATCCACGAGCCGATCACATAGAAGCCCGAAAACAGCCAGATCCAGACCATGCGCCGGCCGGTGCCATCGGCGATCGCGCCGAGGATTGGCGCAAGAAGCGCGATAATCACGCCCGAGGCGGTCTGCCCCCAGCCCCAATAGGCCTGCGCCGCCGCCGCCGCCGCATCATGGCCGAGCCCGCCCGCCATGAAATGCGCGCGGGCGACCTCGGCGAAATAGGGGCCAAAGACGAAGGTCAGCAACAGGGTATTGTAGGGCTGGCTGGCCCAGTCGAAGAACCACCAGCCCCAGATCCGCTTGCGCGTGGTGATCATACCCGTCCCCCGTGTGCCACGGGCACCCGCGTCGCCCGTGGCGCGATCAAGCCGCAAATCGCGCCGCGGCGCAAGCCGCCGCGCCAGGCGGGCTCAGAGCGCGGGGGGCCAGGGGCGTTCGTGATCGGCGGCGATCCAGTGCTGCACCCAGGCCGGCAGCTCGGGGCTTGGCGCCGCCTGTCCCATCGCCGCGACCACCGTGTCGGGCGGTACGATCCCGGCCTTCGAGGTGACGGCGGCGCGGATCAGGATGTGGTTGCAGCACTCGCCGTCGCGATACATCCCCTGCTCCATATAGACGAAGCGCTGGTCCCAGCCGATGCAGCGGGTCCGCATCTCGAAGCGCTGCAGCATGGTGATGCGCTTGCGATAGCGGGTGGTGTTGCCCGCGACGACGATGCCCCAGCGGTTCGCCAGCAGCGTCCGGTTCAGCCCCGAGCGGCTGGCAAGCTGGATCCGGCCAAGGTCGAACAGGGTCAGGATCCGGCCGTTGTTCAGGTCCTTCCACGGGTCGATGTCCCAGGGCCAGGCGATATGCGTGCTGACCACCGGATCGAGAATGCCAAGCGGCGCGCCCCGCCCGACCAGCAGGGCCTTGCCCATGCGAATGACTGGATACATCTGCGTCTCCCCTTTCCCGATCGGTGCCGCAGCGCGGCGCAACGGTCAACGGCTACGTGGCGGCAGATGCGCCCTTGCGGTTGCAAGCGGCCCCGTGCTGCCTTACCTCTGAGCCGGCACCACCCGGAGGTTTCGCATGGTCACGCTGTTTCAGGCACTCAACCTGATCCTGAACGTCATCTGGTTCGTGATGATCGCCCATATCATCATGAGCTGGCTGATCAACTTCCAGGTGCTGAACCTGCGTCAGCCGCTGGTGGCCCAGCTCTGGTACGGGCTGAACAACCTGCTCGAGCCGGTCTATGGCCGGATCCGGCGGTTCCTGCCGATGACCCCGGGGCTCGATCTGGCGCCGCTCGTGGCCTTCATCGCGCTGATCATCCTGCAACGCGCGCTGCTCAACAATGCGGGCTTCTTCTACAGCTACTGAGATGCCCGCACCGGCCCTGCCCGCGCCGGAAGAGGCGCTTGCCTCCGTCTTCGGCTTCCGCGCCTTCCGGCCGGGGCAGGAAGAGATCGTGCGTGCCGTTCTGGCCGGGCGCGACACGCTGGCGATCATGCCCACCGGCGGCGGCAAGTCGCTGTGCTATCAGCTGCCGGCGCTGTGTCTGCCCGGGCTGACGGTGGTGATCTCGCCGCTGATCGCGCTGATGCGCGACCAGGTGCGCTCGCTGCGCGAGGCGGGGGTGGAGGCCGGCGCGCTGACCTCGGGCAACACCGAGGACGAGACCGAGGCGGTATTCCAGGCGATTGACGCGGGGCGGCTGAAACTTCTGTACATGGCGCCCGAGCGGCTTGCCGCAGGCGCCACCACGGCGCTTTTGCGCCGCGCCGGCACGCAGATGATCGCGGTCGACGAGGCGCATTGCGTCAGCGCCTGGGGCCACGACTTCCGCCCCGATTACCTGCGCATCGGCGAGCTGAAGCGGGCGCTGAACGTGCCGCTTGCCGCCTTCACCGCCACCGCCGACGAGGAGACCCGCGCCGAGATCGTCGCACGGCTGTTCGAGGGCCGCGCGCCCGAGACCTTCCTGCGCGGTTTCGACCGGCCGAACATCCACCTCGCCTTTGCGCCGAAGGACAGCCCGCGCAAGCAGATCCTCGATTACGCCGCCGCCCGGCGCGGCCAGTCGGGCATCGTCTATTGCGCCTCGCGCGCCCGCACCGAGAGCCTGGCGCAGGCGCTGCGCGAGGCCGGCCACCCCGCCTGTCACTATCACGGCGGCATGGAGGCCGAGGACCGGCGCGAGGTCGAGGCGCGGTTCCAGCGCGAGGACGGGCTGATCGTGGTGGCGACGGTCGCCTTCGGCATGGGCATCGACAAGCCCGACATCCGCTGGGTCGCGCATGCCGACCTGCCGAAGTCGATCGAGGGCTATTATCAGGAGATCGGCCGCGCCGGCCGCGACGGCGCCCCGGCCGAGACGCTCACCCTCTACGGCCCCGACGACATCCGCCTGCGCCGCACTCAGATCGACGAGGGCCTTGCGCCGCCCGACCGCAAGGCCGCCGACCATGCCCGGCTGAACGCACTTCTGGGCCTGGCCGAGGCGACGGGCTGCCGCCGTCAGCGGCTGCTCGCCTATTTCGGCGAGGAGTCGCAGCCCTGCGGCAATTGCGACCTGTGCGAGCATCCGCCTGAGCTCTTTGATGCCACCGACGCGGTGCGCAAGGCGCTGTCGGCCGCGCTGCGCACCGGCGAGAGCTATGGCGCGGGCCACCTGATCGAGATCCTGCTCGGCAATACCAATGACCGCATCCGCGCCCGCGGCCATGACGCGCTGCCCACCTTCGGCGTCGGCCGCGAGCTGAGCCGGCCGCAATGGCAGGCGGTGTTCCGGCAGATGATGGGCCACGACCTCGTGCGCCCCGACGCCGAGCGCCACGGCGGGCTGGTGATGACCGAACGCGCCCGCCCGATCCTGCGCGGCGAGGAGCGGATCACCCTGCGCCACGACCTCGTCCGCCGGGCCCAGTCGAAACCCGTGGCGAAGGCGCTGGTCTCGGACGAGGACGCGCCATTGCTCTCGGCGCTGAAGGCAAAGCGGCGGGCGCTGTCCGAAGCGGCGGGCCTGCCCGCCTACATGATCTTCCCCGACCGCACCCTGATCGAGATGGCCGAAAGCCGGCCCTCCACGCTTGATGCAATGGCGCGGGTGAACGGCGTCGGCGCGAAGAAGCTCGAAAGCTATGGCGCGGCCTTCCTCGAGGTGATCGCGGGGGCGGGCGCGGCACCGCTGCACCCGTCGCGGATGAAACTTGCCGGGCGCGACGAGGGCGCGCTTTTCGACCGGCTGGCCGAGGCGCAGCTTGCCCTTGTGCGCGGCGAGGATGGCCACGACCGCTATCTCAGCTGCACCCATTCCACCCTGCGCCGCATTGCCGAGACGAAACCGCGCAGCCGCGACGAGCTTTCCCGCATCGCCGGCCTTGGCGAGGCGAAGATCGACCGCTTCGCCGACACCTTCCTTGCCCTCGTCGAGGAATTTCGCTGATTACCCTGCCGCGGGGGGCTGGAACGGCCGGGTGTCCGGCGGCTGATGTGCCTGCATCTGCTCGAGGATCGCGCTTTTCTTCAGCGGTTTCGTCAGATAGGCGTCGAGCCCCGCCGCGAACATAGACGCGCTGTCGCCCTCCATCGCATGGGCGGTGAGGGCGCAGATCGGTACGTGTCGCCCCTCCGGCTCCTCGGCACGGATCAGCCGCGTCGCCTCGCGCCCGTCCATCTCGGGCATCGAGATGTCCATGAAGATCAGGTCGGGCTGGAAGCGGCGCCAGACCTCGACCGCCTCGCGCCCGTTCGTGGCAAAGCGCAGCTCGATGTCGAGATTCTTCACCATCTTGCCGAAGACGAGCTGATTGGTGCGGTTGTCCTCGACAGACAGCACGCGCATCGGCCGCGCCCCCGCGTCCTCCGCACCGATCGTGACGACGGCCGCCGCCGGCTCGGGCGGTGCCCGGCCCGACAGCTTTTGCAGCATGTGGAACAGCTCCGCGCGCAGCACCGGCTTTTCCAGCCAGTCAATGCCGCGACAATCGGCCTGCGCCGCACGGAACGCCTCGGCATCCGAGGTCAGCAGCAGGATCGGCGTGTCGATGCCGCGCTCGCGCAGCCGCCGGATCAGCTCGATCCCGTCGATATCGGGCATGCGGTGATCGGTCAGCACGATGTCGAAAGCAATGCCCTCGTCGAAGGCCCGCAATGCCTCGGCGCCGGTGCGGCACAGCGTCACCTCGAGCCCGTAGGTCTGCAGCTGCCGTTCGAGGATCATCCGGTTGACCAGGCTGTCGTCGATCACCAGTGCCGCGCGCAGCGTGATCGGCTGCGTCGGCCCTGCCCCCTCGACCGGGGGGCCGGGTTCGGCGCGCGGCACGGTGAAGCGCACGCCGAAGCAGGAGCCACGGCCAAGCTCGCTTTCCACCCAGACCGTGCCGCCCATCAGCCGCACCAGCTCGCGGGTGATGGCAAGGCCGAGCCCGGTGCCCTCGAACCGGCGATTGGTGGCGGTGTCCACCTGATTGAACTCGCCGAAGATGTGCTCGATGTTCTCGGGCGCGATACCGATGCCGGTGTCCTCGACGGTGAGATGCAGGTCATACTCGCCATCCGCCCGCTCGAGCCCCACGACGCGGATCAGCACATGGCCGGTCGCGGTGAACTTGACCGCATTGCCGATCAGGTTGGTCAGGATCTGCCGCACCCGGCCCGGATCGGCGCGGAAGCGCGTCGGCAGGAACAGGTCGTAATCGACGAGGAGCTCGATCCCCTTTTCCTTCGCCGAGGGCTGCAGCAGCATCATGATCTCGTGGATGCAGCGCTCGAGATCGAAGACCTCGGGGAAAAGCTTCAGCCGCTCCGCCTCGATCTTCGAGAAGTCGAGCACATCGTTGATGATTGTCAGGAGCGCCTCGCCCGAGGAGCGGATGGTTTCGGCATAAAGCCGCTGTTCGTCGCTCAGCTCGCTGTCGACCAGAAGTTCGGCCATACCGACGACGCCGTTCATCGGGGTGCGCAGCTCGTGGCCCATGTTGGCAAGAAAGGCCGATTTCGCCCGGCTCGCGGTTTCGGCCCGCTGCCGCGCGGTTTCAAGCTCGGCCTCGCGGGCGATGGTGCGGGTGATGTCCTGCACCACGCAGACCAGATCACCGCCCTCGCCCCAACGGTCGATCAGCTTCAGGTGATGACCACGATGGGTGCGCACGGTCATCGGCGTGATGCGCTCGCAGCGCACCCGCGCCACCATCTGGTGATGCCAGTCGAGCGGATCGCGCCCCTCCAGATCGATCATGTGATGCGTGGCCACGATCTTCACCACAGCCTCGTAGGCAACCCCCGCGGCCAGCGCGACCTCGCCACGGAAGAACGACAGATAGGCCCGGTTCGCCACGACCAGCCGGAGGTCGCGGTCGAAGACGGCAAAGCCATCCTCGATCGTCTCGATCGCATCCCACAGCCGGCGCTGCGCGATCAGCGCGACCGAGGTGGCGCGTTCCAGATCGCCGCGCACCCGGCTGTTCTCGCCCTTCAGCGATTCCGCCTCGGTCAGGGCGCGCTGCAGCCCGTGGCGCTGCTGCACGATTTGCTCGGACAGCGCGCGCGCATGCAGCGCGAGCGTCTCGTTCGCCGCGAACAGCTCGCGTTTCTTCTGTTCCAGCAAGCGTTCCGCTGCCAGCCGCGCCCGTCGCTCCTGTGCCAGTCTGTCCGCCAAGCTCGCCGTCATGCCCGGCCTGTCCCGTTCCGATTCGCGTTCTGCAACAGGCTCGCAGCGGCGCGTGAATTTAGCCTTAACCGACCCCGGAGCGGTTGATCCCGCCGCTGCTGCATGAGACGATCGCGCCATCGCCGAGGAGTATTTTCATGCGTGTGCCGTCTTTCCTGATTCCCGTTCTTGCCGCCGTCCTGACCCTTGCCGCCCCCCCCGCCGGCGCCCAGGAACGGGGGCTGATTCCGGAACGGCGGCTGTCCATCGCCGAGGGCATGGACCTGAGCGGCAGCGACCTGGCGCAGATCTTCGACACCACGCTCGAGGGCTGCGAGGCGGCCTGCCTTGCGCGCGCTGACTGCGAGGCGGTCACCTTCAACGCCCGCAACAATTCCTGCTTCCCGAAGGCCGGCATCAGCGGCATGACCCCCTATCAGGGCGCCTTCTCGGGCGTCGTCGTGGCCAGCCCGGCGGCGGCCGAAACCCGGGCAAAGACCCGCGCCGCCGATCTCGGCTTCCTGTGGGACGGCAGCCTTGATGCGGCGCTCGATCAGGCGCGTGGCATGGCGCGCGCGCATCTGACGAATTTCGCCCGGCCCGAGGACCTGACGCAGGCGCTGTCGGCGGCCCGCGCGCAGGGCGACGTGACCCGCGAAATCGCGATCGAGGGCGCGCTGATCGTGCTCACCGACGCCTCGGATCTGTGGAGCGATTACGCCCTGTTGCAGCTGCGCCGGCCGCAGGGTGCGGACAGCGGTGCCGCGGTCACGGCCGCGGTGAACAGCTATCTGCGCGCCGCGAATGCCGCCCAGCAGGCCGAGGCGCTGAGCACGCTCGCGCAGGCGCTCGAGGCCGATGGCCGCACCCGCGAGATGGTCGCGGCGCTGCGCCTTGCCGCCAGCTTCTCGCCGCGGCAGGACATTGCCGCCGCGCTCGATGACGCGGTGGCGAAATACGGCTTCCGCATCACCGAGCATCAGGTCGAGGCCGACAGCGCCGCGCCGCGGATCTGCGCGGTATTCTCGGATGATCTGGCGCGTTCGGGCGTCGATTACGCCAGTTTCGTGCAGCTGCCGAAGGCCGGGCTGTCGGTCGAGGCCGAGGCGAACCAGCTCTGCGTCGCCGGCCTTGCGCATGGCGAGCGCTATGCACTCACCTTCCGCAAGGGGCTGCCCTCGGCAACGAAGGAAACGCTGTCCAAGGACGTGACGATCACCGCCTATGTCCGCGACCGCGGGCCGGCAGTCACCTTCCCGGGCCGCGCCTATATCCTGCCGAAGGGCGAGGATTCGGGCCTGCCGGTGCAGACGGTGAACACCGAGCATCTCGACCTGAAGCTACTGCGGGTCTCCGACCGCAACCTTGTGGCGTCGATGCAGCGCGACTATTTCGCCCGTTCGCTCGACCAGTGGGACGCCGGCAACCTCGAGGACTCGCTGGCCCAGACGGTCTGGACCGGCACCGCCGATGTCGGCATGGAGGTGAACCGCGACGTCACCACCCGCCTGCCGGTGCAGGAGGTGACGGGCCCGCTTGGCCCCGGGGTCTATGTGCTGAGCGCCTCGATCCCCGGCGCCGATCCCTATGAGCACCCGCCGGCAACGCAATGGTTCGTGATCTCGGACCTTGGTCTCACCAGCTTCTCGGGCACCGACGGGCTGACGGTGGCGGTGCGCGGCCTGTCCGATGCGAAGGCGGTTGCCGGGGCCACGGTGACGCTGGTGTCGCGCGCCAATGCGGTGATCGGCAGCGCCACGACCGATGCCGAGGGCGTCGCACATTTCGATCCGGCGCTGGCCGCGGGTGCGGGCAACGCCGCCCCCGCCCTTGTCTCGGTGACGCAGGGCGAGGACATGGCGTTCCTCTCGCTCACCGATGCCGAGTTCGACCTGTCCGACCGCGGTGTCGAGGGCATGCCCCCCGCGCCGCCGATCGACGTGTTCCTCGCCACCGACCGTGGCGCCTATCGCACGGGCGAGACGGTGCAGGCGACGATGCTGGCGCGCGACGCCACTGCCGCGGCGCTGCCCGGCGTGCCGCTGACCGCGGTGCTGATGCGCCCCGACGGGGTCGAATATTCCCGCTCGCTCGCGCAGGACGCGGGCGATGGCGGCGCCACCGCGGCGCTGCCGATCGGCGCACAGGCGCCGCGCGGCACCTGGCGGCTCGATGTCTTCGCCGACCCGAAGGCCGCGCCGCTTGCCACCACGAAATTCCTCGTCGAGGATTTCCTGCCCGAGCGCATCGACTTTGCGCTGACCCTGCCCGAGGGCATTCTCGCGGGCGGCGATCTGCCGGCGATCGGCATTGCCGCGCGCTATCTCTTCGGCGCACCGGGCGGCGGGCTCGGCTTCGAGGGCGATCTGCGCCTTGCCGCGGCCGACAGCCTGCCGGGCTTCGACGGCTACCGCTTCGGCCGCTATGACACCCCCTTCGAGCCGCGCTATGACAGCCTCGAGGCGGGCGAGACCGACGCCGAGGGCGCGGGCGAGATTCAGGCGGCGCTGCCCGATCTGGGCACCGAGGCCGCCCGCCCGCTCGAGGCGCGCTTCACCGTGCGGCTGCGCGAGGGCTCGGGCCGGCCGGTCGAGCGCAGCATCTCGCGGCTCGTGATGCCGTCGCTGCCGGTGATCGGCATCCGCCCGGGCTTTGACGGCGCGGTGGCCGAAGGGGCTGAGGCGCGCTTCCGCCTGATCGCGCTTGGCCCCGATGCGAAACCCGTCGCGCTGCCGCTGCACTGGACGCTGAACCGCGTCGAGACCCGCTATCAGTGGTATGCGATGGACGGGCAATGGAACTGGGAGCCGATCACCCACCGCACCCGCGTGGCCGAGGGCGACGCGAGCCCCGGCACCACGCCCGCCGAGATCGCCGCGAAGACCGACTGGGGCGAATACGAGCTGGTGGTCGAGGCCGGTCATGGCGACAGCTACACCTCGGCCTCGATGCGCTTCGATGCCGGCTGGTATGCGCCCGCCGACGTGATGGCGAGCCCCGACCGGCTCGAGCTTGCGCTCGACAAGCCGGCCTATGCGACGGGCGACACGGCGCGGCTGCGCCTCGTGGCGCCGGCGCCGGGGGTGGCGCTGGTCTCGGTGCTGTCGAACCGGCTCATCGCGCTGAAATCGGTGCCGGTGAAGGCTGGCGAGAACCGGATCGAGCTGCCGGTGACCGACGACTGGGGGGCGGGCGCCTATGTCACCGCCTCGGTGATCCGGCCGCTCGCCGAGGACGCGCCTGCGCGCGCGCCGATGCGGGCGATGGGGCTGAGCTATGCGCAGGTCGATCCCGGCCCGCGCGCGCTGAAGGCAAGTTTCGACGTGCCCGCGGCCTCGGACCCGCGCGCGCCGCTTCCCGTCGCGCTGAAGGTCGAGGGCGCGCAGCCCGGCGAGACGGTGCACGCGACCATCGCCGCTGTGGACCTTGGCATCCTGAACCTCACCGGCTTCAAGGCCCCCGATCCGCAGGCGCATTACTTCGGCCAGCGCCGTCTGGGCGTCGGTCTGCGCGACGTCTATGGCCGGCTGATCGACGGCCGCGCCGGGACCGAGGGCGTGCTGCGCTCGGGCGGCGACGCGGGGCGCGAGATGTCGCTGCAGGCCCCGCCTCCGACCGAGGAACTGGTGGCCTATTTCTCCGGCCCGCTGACGGTGGGCGAGGACGGCATGATCCGCACCAGCTTCGACATGCCCGCCTTCAACGGCACGGTGCGGCTGAGCGCCATCGCCTGGTCGAAGACCGGCGTCGGGCAGGCCTCGGCCGATGTGCTGGTGCGCGACCCGGTGGTGGTGACCGCCTCGCTGCCGCGCTTCCTGGCGCCCGGCGACCACTCGCGGCTGCTCCTCGAGATCGTGCATGCCACCGGCCCCTCGGGGCGGATGGGGCTTGATGTCAGCGCCGCCGGCGTGACGCTGGGCGAGCGGCCCTCGGGCGTCGATCTCGGCGATCTCGGCAAGGCCGAGGTCGAGATCCCGCTCACCGCCCCCGCGGCCGAGGGCGTGCAGCAGATCCGCATCGCGCTGACCACGCCCGACGGCAAGCTCCTCGAAAAGGTCGTGACCGTGCCGGTCGAGCGCAACGACCCGCAGGTGGCGCATGAATCGCGCTTCGAGCTGGCGGCGGGCAAGACCTTCACCTTCGACGCGAATGTCTTTGCCGGCATGGTGCCGGGCACGGCGCGGGCAACGCTCGCGGCAGGGCCGATTGCGCGCTTCAACACGCCGGCGCTGCTCGCCGCACTTGACGCCTATCCCTATGGCTGCACCGAGCAGATCACCTCAAAGGCGATGCCGCTTCTGTATCTGAGCACGGTGGCCGAGAAGATGCGGCTGGTGACGCCCGCCGATCTCGGCGACAGGATCGACACCGCGATCCGCAAGGTGCTGACCAATCAGGACGCCTCGGGCGCCTTCGGGCTGTGGTCGCCCGAATCCGGTGACGGCTGGCTGGATGCCTATGTGACCGACTTCCTCAGCCGGGCGAAGGCGGCGGGCCATGCGGTGCCCGACACCGCCTTCCGCAATGCGCTCGACAACCTGCGCAATCAGGTGAACTACGCCGCCGATTTCGACAGCGGGTCGAACGGCGGCGGGCAGGTTCTGGCCTATGCGCTGATGGTTCTGGCGCGCGAGGGGGCGGCGGCCGTGGGTGATCTGCGCTATTACGCTGACGTCAAGGGCGACGATTTCGCGACGCCCCTTGCCGCGGCGCAGCTCGGCGCGGCGCTCGCCTCCTATGGCGATCAGGGCCGGGCCGATGCGATGTTCGCGCGCGCCGGGCGGATGCTGAGCGCGAAGGGCGCCGAGACCGGCTGGCGCGACGATTACGGCACCGGGCTGCGCGACACCGCGGCGGTGCTGGCGCTGGCAGCCCAGGCGGGCTCGAACGCCGTCAATCTCGAAAGCACCGGCAAGGCACTGGCCTCGCGGCTGGCCGCGGTGCCGCTCTCGACGCAGGAGGCGGCCTGGACGCTGATGGCGGCGAGTGCGCTCATCGACCGGCCCGATGCCGGCGGGCTGACGGTTGACGGCGCGCCCGTCAAAGGCCCGCTCGTCGAGGTGATCGACGCCGAGACCGCCGGCCGCGCGGTGGCCATCGCGAACCCGGGCGACAAAGCGCAGACCCTGACGCTGACCACCTTCGGCGTGCCCGAGGTGCCTGAACCCGCTGGCGGCAAGGGCTGGTCGATCTCGCGCAGCTGGTACACGCTCGAGGGCGATCCGGCCGATCCCGCCACGGTGAAACAGGGCACCCGCCTTGTCGCGGTGCTGGAGATCGCCCCGCTCGGCCAGCAGGACGCGCGGCTGATGGTCGACGACCCGTTGCCCGCGGGCTTCGAGATCGACAACCCGAACCTGATCCGCGGCGGCGACATCGCCGCGCTCGACTGGCTCGACGTCGCCGAGGACACCCGGATGACCGAGTTCCGGCAGGACCGCTTCCTGGCCGCGATCGACGCGCATGGCGACCGGCCGTTCCGGCTGGCCTATATCGTGCGCGCCGTCAGCCCGGGTCGCTTCCACCTGCCGGCGGCCTCGGTCGCCGACATGTATCGCCCCGAGATGCGGGCGCAAAGCGACGCGGGCGAGGTGGTGATCGAGTGAGGGCGGGCGCGCTTGCGGCGCTCGCGTTCGGCCTCGCGCTGGCGGCGGGGGGGCGCGATGCGCTCGACGGATGGGTGGCGGCGACCACGCTGCCGCCGCTCACCGTCGCCACCGGGACCGAGGTTCTGGCCCGCGACGGCACGCTCTTGCGCGCCTTTCCGGTCGCCGATGGCCGCTGGCGGCTGGCGCCCGGGCCGGTCGACGAGGGCTTTCTCGCCGATCTGGTGGCCTATGAGGACGGCCGGTTCTACGACCACGCCGGCATCGACCCGGTCGCCGTTCTGCGCGCCGGTGCGCAGGCACTGGCGGCGGGCCATGTCGTCTCGGGCGCCTCGACACTGACGATGCAGGTGGCCCGGCTTCTGGAGGAAGGGCCGACCGGCACGGTGGCGGGCAAGATCCGTCAGGCACGGGTGGCGCTTGCGCTCGAGCGCCGGCTGAGCAAGGCGCAGATCCTTGACCTCTATCTGCGGCTCGCGCCCTATGGCGGCAACCTCGAAGGGGTGCGGGCGGCAAGTCTTGCCTGGTTCGGCAAGGAGCCGCGGCGGCTGACGCCGGCCGAGGCGGCGCTGCTGATCGCCCTGCCGCAATCGCCCGAGGCGCGCCGCCCCGACCGCGCGCCCAAGGCCGCGCAGGCGGCGCGTGACCGGGTGCTGACCCGCCTTGCCGCCGCCGGCGCGCTGAGCGAAGACAGCGCCCGCGCCGCGATGCGCGAGCCGGTGCCCGCGCGCCGGCGCGACTTTCCCGCGCTTGCGCCCCACCTGACGGCGCGGCTTGCCGCCGCGGCGGCCCCCGGCGCACGGATCGAGACGACGATCGACGCCGGGTTGCAGCGCGCGGCCGAGCGGCTTGCCCGGCGCGCGGTCGCGGGCATGGCGGGGCAGGTCTCGGCGGCGATGGTGCTGGCCGATCACCGCAGCGGCGAGATTCTGGCCGAGGTCGGCGGTGCCGACTGGACCGACACGGCGCGGGCGGGCTTCGTCGATCTGACGCAGGCGCCGCGCTCGCCCGGCTCGACGCTGAAGCCCTTCGTCTATGCGCTCGCCTTCGACGACGGGCTTGCCCATCCCGAGACGCTGATCGAGGACCGCCCCGTCGCCTTCGGCAGCTGGCATCCGCAGAACTTCGACCACGCCTTTCGCGGCACGGTGAGCGTGCGGCAGGCGCTGACCCTGTCGCTCAATATCCCCGTGGTGCACCTGACCGAGGCACTCGGCCCCGAGCGGCTGCTGGCCACGCTGCGCCGCGCCGGGGCGCGGGTCGAGTTGCCGGGATCGGGGGCGCCGGGGCTTGCCGTGTCGCTTGGCGGGCTCGGCATCAGCCTCGAGGATCTGGTGCAGGCCTATGCGGCGCTTGCCCGGATGGGGCGGCCGGTCACGCTGTCGCCGCTCGCGGGCGGGGCCCATCCGCGCGAGGGGCAGCTCTTCGGCGCCGTCGCCGCCTGGCAGGTGGCCGACATCCTGTCGCGGATCGCACCGCCGCCGGGCGGCACGCCGAACCGCATCGCCTACAAGACCGGCACCTCCTATGGCCACCGCGACGCTTTGGCGGTGGGGTTCGACGGGCGTCATGTCGCGGGGGTCTGGCTCGGTCGCGCCGATGGCACGCCGGTGCCTGGCGCCTTCGGCGGCGAGATCGCGGCGCCGGTGCTGTTCGAACTTTTCGACCGGATCGGGGCCGAGCGCGCGCCGCTGCCACCGCCCCCGCCTGCGACGCTGATCTTGCCGAATGCGCGGCTGCCGCAGCCGCTGCAGCGCTTTCGCCCGCGCGATGCGGCCTTCGCCGAAGCGCCGGCCGGTGGCCCAGAGCTGACCTTCCCGCCCGATGGCGCGCAGGTCGAGGTGCCCGAGGGCGGATTGACGGTGAAGCTGCGTGGCGGCGTGCCGCCCTTCACCTGGCTTGCCAATGGCGCACCGGTGATGGTGGGGACGCGGGCGCGGGAAAGCCTGCTTCCCCTGCCCGCGGCCGGGTTCGTGACCTTGACGGTGCTGGATGCCGAGGGGCGCTCGGCCAGCGCCCAGGTGCGGCTGACCTTCTAGATGTCTGGTCCCGCCATCTGCTGGATCTGATTCAGGGTGACGCGATCCGGTTCCGAGGCTGCCCTGCGCACCGGATGCGGTTACCGGTGAGAACCGCATGGATCTGGCAGGGCACGACCTCACGCATCTGCTGCAGGGCCTCCCGGGTCGTCTTCCTGTCTGCCCTGTCGAGGCGTCGGGTCACGGCGAACGCGCGCGTGCGGCCGAACTCAACCGGCCGATGCCCGAAACGGTGACCGCGGACCAGGGTGGAAACGGCCCGACGTTTTCCCTAATCGAGCCGGGCGATCTGTTCGGCCAGCTGTGCTACCGCCTGCGACTGCGCCGCGGCGATCGCGGCGGGGCCTTCGCCCGCGAGCGGCACGCTCAGGTCGAAGCGGCGCACGATGTCGCGGCCCTCGGCCATCGCGGGGGTGACGTAATAGCTGCCCGACAGCCGCACCGCCCCGTCCGCCTGCGCCATGAACTGCTCGACCCGCACCTCGATGCGGCGTTGCGGCCCGTCGGCAAGCGGCCAGGGCTCGGCGATCACCCGCGCTCCGGAGAGCGCCGAGATCTGCCGCGCCAGCGCCAGCGTCACCGCGCGCGACGGATCGTCGGCCCAGATCGTCTTCGGCGTCGAGTGCAGCGCACCATCCGCCCCCTGCCAGGAAATCTCCTGCCCCGAGGCATATTGCGGCAAGGACACCTCGCGCAGCTCGGCCATGCCGAGCCGGTCGGGCAGACGCTTCGTCGCCGCCGGCGGGTCGATGGTGTAGCGCGCCGTCTTTTCCGGGTTCGAACAGGCGGCCAGCGCCGCGACGGTGGCAAGAAGGAGGAGACGGGTCATGGCACTCTCCGGTCAGCGGCCAAGGATGAAGGCGCGCGGGTTGCGTTCGATCATGCGCGCGAGCGAGCCGAAGGCCGCGGTGGCGCGGCGCAGCTCGCTCAGCGTGCTGACCATCTCGGAATTGAAGGTCGAGCGGTCGCCATAGGCGGCCACCAACCCCTGGGCCTGGGTGACGAGCGCATCAAGCTTGGCCGTCAGCTCGGGCAGCCGGCCCGAGGCGTCGGAAATCGCCGTGGCGGCATCCTGCGTCGCGACCAGCGTGCCGTTCAGCTTCTCGGCCGCCCCGCCCGCGCGCAGCTCCTCGAGCAGGGCCGCGGTCTGTTCGAGCGTATCGGACAGAGCCTTCGGCAGCCGCTCGGCATCCTTGGTGCCGAGCATGCCGCGGAGATCGGCGATCAGCCCGTCGACGTTCTTGCCGATATCCTCGAGCGGCATCGCCGCCACCGCCTGCGCCGCCTTGTCGGCGGAATCGAGCGTCTCATGCAGCCCGTCGATCTCGGTCAGGAAGCTCGAGGCGGCCTCGGACACGCCGTCGATCGCGGTGATCGTCTTGTTCGCCGCGTCCTGCTTGTTCAGATCGCCAACGAGCGTCTGCATTTCCGACAAGAGGCCCGACAGATTGCCCGGCACCGCCCGCGTGTCCTGGCTTTCGGCAATCGCCGAGACCGAATCGAGCGTGCGGATCGCCGAGGCCATCAGCTCCTCGATCGGCAGCTTGTTGATCCGGCCGAAGACATCCTTGGCCGAAGCGGCCAGATCGTTTTGCGCTGCGGGGGCGGTCGGGATCGTCGGGAAGGGTTTCGCATCGAGCCCCATCTTCGCCACCGGCAGGTCGGGAATATCGACAAGCTCGATCACCAGCGTCGTGCCCAGAAGCCCGGTGCCGGCGATGCGGGCGCGCAACCCCGCCTCGACCTCGGTCTCGAGGAACTCGGTGACGATCTGGGTATCGGTGTCGCGCGCCAGGCCGAGCCGTTCGGGCGAGAGCGCGATCACCACCTGTTGCTGGGCATAGCGGGTGCCGGTGGAATCGGTCTGCACCTTGACCGAGACATCGGTGACCTCGCCCGCCTCGACGCCGCGGAACTGCACCTTCGAGCCGCGCGAAAGCCCGCTGATCGCGTCGTCGAAGAGCAGCGCGTAATGCGGCGGATCGACGAGTTCGGCGCCGAAGATCGAGGCCTTCGCCTCCTCGGCGCTCGGATAGAGGCGGAAGGCATGGCCGTTCTCGACGATGCCGCCGCCGGTCGAGAGAGTGTCGAACTCGACCCCGCCCTGCACCAGCGTGGCGAGCGAACGCATGTCCAGACTGACGCCGGAGGCGCCGAGCGAGACCGAGATCCCCGACGTATCCCAGAACCGGGTGGTGGTGCTCAGCCGCTTGTCATGCGGCGCCTCGATATAGGCGTCGACGGTGACGCCCGAGTCGCCCTCGTTCAGCCGCAGGTTCTGGATCCGGCCGACGGTGACGCCGCGAAACAGCACCGGCGCGCCCTCGGCGATGCCGCCCGCATCGTCGGCGCGCAGCTCGACCACCGTGCCCTTCGTCGGGTCGGGGGCGACCGGCGGACGGTCGAGCCCGGCGAACACGGTCTTGTGCCCCTTTGGCGTCGCATCCCACCAGCCTTCGATGAAGGCGCCCGACAGCACCGTGTCGAGCCGGGAGATCCCCTGCGTGGTGACCTCGGGCCGCACCACCCAGAAGCGCGACTCGTCGTCGATATATTGCGCGACATCCTTGTTCACCCGCACGCCGACGCGCACCGAGGTGAGGTCGGGGCTGAAGCCCACGCTCTCGACCTTGCCGACATCGACCTCGCGGAACTTCAGCGGGGTCTCGCCGGGCACGATGCCGGTCGCATCGGCAAAGTCGATCTCGATCAGCATGCCGCGGTCGGCATAGGTCTTCCAGGCGATGCCGAGGGTGATGGCCAGCGCCAGCAGCGGCACCAGCCAGACCACCGAGACCCGCGTCCAGATCGGGTTCGGGGCGGTCTCCGTCTTCAGCGCGGCGGGCTGCGGGTCAGTCGTCATGGGTCACTCGTTCTCCGTGGGGCCGCGCCAGATCAGCCGGGGGTCGAAGCTTTGCGCCGAGAGCATGGTGAAGGCAACCGAAAGCGCGAAGGCCGCGGCGGCCGGTCCGGGATGGATCGAGGCGACGAAGCCGAGCTGCACCAGCGCCGAGAGCACCGCCACCACGAAGACGTCGATCATCGACCAGCGGCCGATGAACTCCACCACCTCGTAAAGCAGCAGGTGACGGTGACCGCCGGCGCGCCGTTCGGTGCCGACGGCGATGGCGAGATAGGCAATGGCGATGAATTTCGAGATCGGGATCAGGATCGAGGCGAGGAAGATGATCCCGGCGACGCCCCAGCTGCCATGCTGCGCCAGTTCGACCGCACCGCCGAGGATGGTGTTCTGCTGATGCCCGGTCAGCGTCGCGGTGAGCAGCATCGGGAAGAGATTGGCGGGGATGTAGAAGATCAGCCCCGCCGCCCACCAGGCCCAGACCGGCTGCAGGCTGGCGGTGCCGACCGGGTGCAGATGCGCACCGCAGCGCCCGCAGCGCGCCGTGCCCGCCGGCCAGACCCGGCCGCAGCTGGTGCAGCCGGTCAGCCCGGCATCGGTCGCGGTGAGGAACGGGGCGGCGTCGGTCATCGGCCGATCGCCTCCCAGATCGTCCACTTGCTCATGAATGCCGTTTTCAGCACGGTGACCACGATCAGCGCGCAAAAGGCCCAGAACGCCGGCCCGAAGGAGATTTCCGCAAGCCCTGCCACCTTCACCAGCGCAACTCCGGTGCCGATGACGAAGATCTCGGCCATCGACCAGGGCTGCAACTCCTCGGCGAAGCGGAAGGCGAAGGCGGCGTGGCGCAGGGCCGGTCGGCCGTTCGCCAGCGGCCAGAGCGTGTAGATCAGCGCGATGAATCGCGCGACGGGCAGCAGCACGATGGCGAGCAGCACGGCGAGCGACAGCGGTGCCAGCCAGCCGTCCGAGAAGGCCATCGCCGCCTCGAAGACCGAGCTTTCATGCGACAGCCCGTGCGAGGAGATGCCGAGGAACGGGAAGAACACTGCCGCCACCATCAGGATCATCGCGGTGAAGGACAGCGCCACCACATGCAGGAAAGAGCGGGTCCGCGGCGTGATCAGCAGCGTGCCGCAGCGCGCACAGGCGGCGCGCTCGGTCTCGGCCAACACCCGGCACTGGTGCAGCGTATCGCAGCGGGGGCAGGCGATCAGCTCGTCTATGGGCGGAAGCGGCACGGACATGCCCCGAACATAGCCTCCCCCCGCGGCACCGCAAGTCGCGTGCGCCGCGGCGCGGATTTTTCCCGTTAAGGGCACATTAATGCCGCGCTGCTAGGTCTGCCGGAAGAGCAGACGAGGTGACCTGATGAGCATGCGCGACAACGCCGTTCCGGTCATCATCAAGCGCAAGAAGGTCGTCCGCGGCGGCGGCCATCACGGCGGGGCCTGGAAGGTCGCCTATGCCGATTTCGTCACCGCGATGATGGCCTTCTTCCTGCTGATGTGGCTGTTGAACGCGACGACGGAAAAACAGCGCAAGGGGCTCGCGGATTACTTCAACCCGACGGTGCCGATCAACCGGGTCTCGGGCGGCGGCGACGGCGCCTTCGGCGGCGACTCGGTGTTCTCCGACCGGCAGATGGCGCAAAGCGGCACCGGGGCGTCGCAGCAACGCCCGACCACCCTGTTGCAGGCCCCGGGGCCGAGCGGGACGGAGGTGTCCGACGCCTCGCAGGAGCAGCAGAAATTCGCGCAGATGGCGAAGGATGTGGACTCGGCACTGCAGGGGCTTGGCGGCGAATCGATGGCCTCGCAGACCCTCGCGCGGCACATCGTGACGCGGGTGACGGACGAGGGGCTGATCGTCGAATTCTTCGATATCGACGACGCCCCGCTTTTCGCCCGCGACAGCGCCATGCCCGAACCCGTCCTCGGCGAGATCGCGGCGGTGCTGGTGAAGGTCTTCGGCCTCGTCAGCAACAAGGTCGCGCTCAATGGCCATGTCCGCGCCTATCCGGCGATGCTGCGCGAAAACCCGGTCTGGGAGCTGTCGCTTGCCCGGGCGCAGGCGATGCGTGCGCTGCTTGAGGAGCAGGGCCTCGACCGCCAGCGGATCCAGCGGGTCACCGGATTCGCCGACCGTGCGCCGGCGACCGAGCCGCCGATGGCGGCCCGCAACAACCGGCTCGAGCTGATCTTGCTGCGCGCGCAGCATTAGAAAATCCAGAAAGCCGTGCATGTTAGGCGGCTGTTAACGAGGCGCGCGGCAGAGTTCCGGGCGATCGAAGGACGCAGCAGCAGAAAGGCGCTTTCATGTCCATTTCTTCTTCGCTCAATGCGGGTGTGGCCGGTCTCGCGGCCAATGCGACCCGTCTTGCAACGATCTCCGACAACATCGCCAACTCTGGCACCTATGGCTACAAGCGCGCCACGACCGATTTCGAGAGCATGGTGCTCGCCCAGGCGCGCAACTCCGGCACCTATTCCGCCGGCGGCGTCCGCGCCTCGACCGGGCGGCTGATCGACGAGCGTGGCTCGATCGTCTCGACCGCGAATGCGACCGACCTTGCCGTCGCCGGCCGCGGCTTCCTGCCCGTCGCCAGCGCCGCCACCTATGACAACACCCAGGGCGAACAGCCGCTGATGATGACCACCACAGGGTCTTTCCATACCGACAGCGACGGCGTGCTGCGCACCGATTCGGGGCTTGTCCTGCTTGGCTGGGCGGCGAATGCCGACGGCTCGATCCCGACGATGCCGCGCGACACCGTGGGCGGCCTCGTGCCGGTGGTGATCAACGCCAACCAGACCGCGGGCGACCCGACCACGACGATGAACCTCGGGGTGAATCTGCCCTCCTCGGAGACCGAGGCCGGTGCGAGCGGCGACGCGCTGCCGCTTTCCGTCGAATATTTCGGGAACCTCGGAAACTCGGAATCGCTCGATATCACCTTCACCCCCACCGTGCCGGCGAACGGTTCCTCGAACGCCTGGACGATGGTGATCCGCGATTCGGCGACGATCGACGATCCGGCCACCGCCGCCGACGAGCGGATCCTGGGCGAGTATGCGCTGGTGTTCGACAACACCAGTGTGAACGGCGGCACGCTCGCCTCGGTCAGCACGCTGTCGGGCGGCACCTATGACCCGGCGACCGGCACCGTCGATCTGAGCGTGGCCCAGGGCCTGCAGAACATCACCCTGACGATTGGCAAGATCGGCGACACCAACGGGCTGACCCAGCTGGCGACGGATTTCGCGCCGACCTCGATCACCAAGGACGGCTCGCCCGTCGGCAACCTCACCGCGGTCGAGATCGACAACGACGGCTTCATCAAGGCGACCTACGACACCGGTTTCATCCGCACCGTCTACCAGATCCCGCTGGTCGACGTGCCGAACCCGAACGGGCTGAGCGCGCTCGACAACCAGACCTTCCAGGTCTCGCCGACCTCGGGCTCGTTCTTCCTGTGGGATGCCGGCGACGGCCCGACCGGCACGATCGAGGGCTATGCCCGCGAGGGCTCGGCCGTCGACGTGGCGCAGGAGCTGACCAACCTGATCCAGACGCAGCGCGCCTATTCCTCCAACGCCAAGGTCATCCAGACCGTCGACGAGATGTTGCAGGAGACGACGAACATCAAGCGCTGACCCCCGTAACGCGGAGACGATCTCATGAGCATCTCAACGGCCTTCAGCAATGCCTCCTCCGGGCTGACGGCCACGTCCCGGATGACGGAGGTCGTCTCTTCGAACGTCGCCAATGCGATGACCGAAGGCTATGCGCGCCGCGACGTGGCGCTCTCCGCCCGGACTGGCGGCGGGGTGCGGATCGACACGGTCTCGCGGGTGGTCAGCGAGTCGCTGCAGCAAAGCCTGCGCCTCGCGGCGGCCGACGCCGGCAATGCCCAGGTCCGCAGCACCTTCCTGCAGCGCTTCGAGGACCAGCTCGGCACCCCCGGGGGCAGCGGCGCGCTGTCGAGCGCGGTCTCGGACCTCGAGACCGCGCTGATCTCGGCCTCGAGCCTGCCCGACAGCACCGCCCGGCTGACCGCCGTGGCCACCGCCGCGGGGGCTCTCGCCGACAAGCTCAATGCGGTTTCGGCCGATCTGCAACAAAGCCGGCTCGAGGCCGACCGCTCGATCGCGACGCAGGTCGACACCCTGAACGCGGCGCTGCAGCAGGTGGCCGAGCTGAACCGGACGATCACCGGCGAGCTCGCGAACGGGCGCGATGCGAACGGCCTGATCGACCAGCGTCAGGCGCTGATCGCGAAGATCGGCGAGATCGTCCCCGTCCGCAGCGCCCCGCATCAGGGTGGCCAGGTAACCCTTTACACCACCGGCGGCGCGCTGCTGCTTGACGGCACCTCGACGGTGGAGATCGGTTTCAGCCCGGTCGGGGCGATGACCGCCGACATGACCCTTGCGGGCGGCGCGCTCTCCGGGCTGACGATCAACGGCAAGCCGATCTCGTCGACGGATGAGGGCGTCCTTGGCGGCGGCACGCTCGGCGCCGCGTTCGCGGTGCGCGACGCGCTTGCCCCCGCGGCACAGGCGGGGCTCGATGCCCTTGCCCGCAACCTGATCGACAGATTCGCCGACCCGAGCGTGGACCCGACCCTCGCCACCGGCGCGGCAGGCCTGTTCACCGATGCCGGCACGGCCTTCGATGCGGCGAATGAAACCGGGCTCGCCGGGCGTATCCGGCTCAATGCTCTGGTCGATCCGGCCGCGGGCGGCGAGGTTTGGCGCCTGCGCGACGGGTTGGGCGCCACGGTCCCGGGATCGGTCGGCGACGCGACGCTGCTGAATGCCCTGTCAGAGGCCCTTACCCGCGACATGACGCCTGCCTCCGCTACGCTTGGGACGGCGGCACGCAGTGCCTCGGGCCTCGCGGCCGAGCTGCTGTCACGGGCCTCGACCGCCCGGGTCTCGGCCGAACTGCGCAGCACCTACACGGCGGCCCAGCACGACAGCCTGTCCGAAGCGGCGCTCTCCGAGGGGGTCGACACCGATTTCGAGATGAAGACCCTGCTCCAGATCGAGCAGAGCTACGCCGCGAATGCCAAGGTCATCCGGGCGATCGACGACATGATGCAACGGATTCTGGAGCTTTGAGATGGCGTATGTATCGATCGGTGACATGGCGCAGAGCTTCCGCTTCCGGCAGCATAACCAGCAGCTGAAGACCACCCTCGCCCAGCTGACCGACGAGGTGGCAAGCGGCGTGCAGCAAGACATCGGCGCCGCGCTCAAAGGCGAATTCACCAGCTACTCCGGCCTTGTCGCCTCGATCGCGCGGCTTGACGCCTATGCGCAATCCGCAAACGTCACCGGCACTTTCCTGTCCGTGATGCAGGCCACGCTCGGAACGATCCAGGACCAGACGGCGGAGTTCGGCGCCACGCTGATCTCGGTGCGCCAGGATGGCGACACCGCGGCCCTCGATGCCGCGGCGCAGGATGGCGCCCAGCGGTTTTCGGCCGTTGTGACCGCGCTGAACACGCAAGCCGGCGGACGCTACGTGTTCTCGGGCATGGACACCGCGACCCGCCCGCTGACCGGCCCGGACGAGATCCTGACCGCGCTGTCGACGGCGGCTTCCGGGCTGTCGACGGCGGAGGAGATCCTCACCGCGGTGAACGGCTGGTTCGCCGCGCCGGCCGGTGCCGGCGGCTATGGCGATCTTGCCTATCAGGGCAGCGACAGCCCGCTTGCGGCACAGCGTGTTTCCGATGCGGTCTCGGTCTCGGCCGGGGTCACCGCCAATGACGAGCGGCTGCGTGACATGCTGCAGGGGCTGGCGCTCTCGGCCCTTGTCGCGAAGGGCATGGTGCCCTCGGATCCTGCGCTCCGCGCCCAGCTGCTTGACGCCTCCGGCCGTCAGGTGATGTCCGCGAGCAGCGCGCTGACCAGCGCCCGCACAGAGGTCGGTGTGGCGGAGGCGGCGGTCTCAGCCGCCCGGACCCGCAACAGTGCCGAGCGGACCAGCCTCGAAACCGCCAGACTGGGTATGGTGGCCGCCGACCCCTATGACACATCGACCGCCCTGAAGGCGGTGCAGACGCAGCTTGAAACGCTGTACGCGCTCACTTCGCGCCTCTCCGGCATGCATCTGACGGACTACCTGTGATGCGCCTTCTCGCCCTGATCGTCCTGCTGCTCCTGCCGCTTTCCGTGCAGGCGGCCTCGATCCGGATCAAGGATCTGGTCGAAGTCGACGGCGTGCGCAGCAACGATCTCGTCGGCTACGGGCTGGTCGTCGGGCTCAACGGCACCGGCGACGGGCTCCGCAACGCCCCCTTCACCGAAGAGATCATGTCGAACATCCTCGAACGTCTGGGGGTCAACGTGACTGGCGAGCAGTTCCGGCCGAAGAACGTCGCAGCCGTTCTGGTGACCGCCTCCCTCCCTGCCTTCGCGCGATCGGGCCGCGAGGTCGACGTGACGGTCTCGGCGATCGGCGACGCGAAAAGCCTGCTCGGCGGCACGCTGGTGATGACACCGCTGAAGGCGGCAGACGGCGAGATTTACGCCGTCGCCCAGGGCACCATCATCGCCGGCGGGGTCTCGGCGTCGGGCCAGGCCGCGTCGGTGACGCGCGGCGTGCCGACCTCGGGCACCATCCCCTCGGGGGCGCGCGTCGAACGCGAGGTCGCCTTCGAACTCGACAGCCTGCGCGAGCTTCGCCTCGCGCTGAAAACCCCCGATTTCACCACGGCCGCGCGGATCGAGACCTCGATCAACCGCGAGTTCAAGCGGCGGGTCGCACAGATGACGGATTCCGGCACCGTGTCGGTCGACATCGGCCAGGCCGGCGCCTCGAATGCCGCCCATGTCATCAGCCGGATCGAGAATATCCGGATCGAGCCCGAACAGAAGGCGCGGGTGGTGATCGACCAGCGCTCGGGTACGATCGTGATCGGCGAGGACGTCCGGATCTCCCGCGTCGCCGTCAGCCAGGGCAGCCTGACGCTCCGGATCGAGGAAACCCCGATGGTCTCGCAGCCCAACCCCTTCGCCCGCGGCGAAACCGTTGTTGTGCCACGGACCAATGCAAGCATCGAGCAGGGCGGCGACTCGAAGATCGCCGAGATCGCCAGCACGAGCTCGCTGTCGGATGTCGTGGCGGGTCTGAATGCCCTCGGTGTGCCGCCGCGGGACATGATCGACATCCTCAACAGCATCCATGCCGCCGGTGCGCTGCATGCGGAAATGGTCGTGAACTAGGCCCCGTCATCGACGCGAGGCAGGCACGATCCCGGCGCATGCCGTGCCTGTCGTGATGAAGGCAAGGTCGCTCCCCCTTGATCGGTCCCTCTTCCCGACCTAGCAATGAACCCACTTCGTCGGGGCGGATTTCACAAGGACAGCAGCATGGCGCAACCGATGGCGGTTTGGGGCATCCACATGGGCGAGCACGTCGCCGCGCGCCCGATCGAGCAAGGCTATGTGGCCATCGGCTGGCCTGAAATGGGCGATCTTCGCCAGTATCCGGACCGCGAGGCGCTCAAGGTCGCGCTCGCCCGCATCTATCCTGACAAGAAGCCGGGTGCCCTGCCTGTCGATGCCGGCACGCTGTTCCGCTTTTGCCGCGAAATCCGCGCCGGCGACATCGTCATCTATCCCTCGAAGCACGACCGCATGGTCAATGTCGGGCGTTTCCGGGGTGATTACGCGCATGTGTTGGGCGATCCTGACGAATACCCCAATCACCGCCGCGTCGAGTGGCTGGGGCGGTTCCCGCGCAACAGCTTCAGTCAGAGCGCCCTGAACGAGATCGGCTCCTTCATCACGCTCTTCGCCGTGCGCGAGCATGCCGCGGAATTTCTGGATAAGATCGGCCTGGCCGCACCGCAACCGTCCGACACCGCAGCCCTGCCAGCCGAGCCTGCGACCGATGACGATACCGCCACGGTGGCCGTGTCGCGCCAGGCCGAGATGACGACAGGCGATTTTGTGATCCGGCAGATCATCGCGAAGCTCTCGGGCTACGAGTTCGAGGAGCTCGTCGCCCATCTGCTGGAGTGCATGGATTACACCGCCCGGGTGACGCCGCGTTCGGGCGACGGCGGTGTCGACGTGATCGCGCATCGGGACAAGCTCGGGTTCGAGCCGCCGATCCTGAAAGTGCAGTGCAAGCGCAAGACCGATCAGATCTCGCGCCCAGAGGTGGATCAGCTGCTCGGCACTCTGGGCGAAGGCGAATGTGGCCTGTTCATCACGCTCGGCTCGTACAGCAGCCAGTCGATCCAGTTGGAGCGCAACCGCCCGAAGCTGCGGCTGATCGACGGCGAGGATTTCGTGGAGCTGCTGCTCGAACATTATGCGCGACTCGCGCCGCGCTATCGCTCGATCATTCCGCTCAAGCAGATCTACGTGCCCGATCTGCAGGGCTGAGGCGACCGCGGCAGTCGCCGCAATGCCCCCCCTGCACGGCGACGCGGCAAAGGCCACTCGCCCGATCCTTTCGCAAGTTCCTGAGTCCCGGCAAAGGACAGTTCCGATGGCCCGCGCCCTGCGCCTTTTCTCCGATGTCCTTTTCGCGCTGGTCGTGCTTTTCGGTGCCGCATGGGCCGCCACGGCGCTCTGGCTGCATCTGACCGGGGTCATGCGGCTTGCCGCCCTTGGCGTGCTGGCGCTTGCCGCGGCGGCCGCGTTTCTTGCGCGAAAGCGCCGGCGCCGGGCCGGCTGGGCAGTGCTTGCCCTCGCCGCGCTTGTGGTTGCGAGCTGGTATCAGACGATCACCCCGCGCGCCGATCGGGATTGGGCGGTGGATGTGTCGCGCGGCGTGACCGCCCGGATTTCGGGCGATACCGTCACGCTCGACAACCTGCGCGATTTCGACTGGTCCAGCGCGGACGAGGCGACGCCGCGCTGGATCACCCGCCGCCTCGATCTGAACCAGCTCGACACCGTCGATATGATCACCTCGGTCTGGGACAATCCCGATATCGCCCATCTGCTGGTGAGTTTCGGCTTCCGCACCGGCGAGCATGTCGTCTTCTCGGTCGAGATTCGTCGCGAAGAAGGCGAGGAGTTCAACGAGGTCGGCGGCTTCTTCCGTCAGTTCGAGCTGGTGCTGATTGCCGCGACCGAGCGCGACATCCTGCGCCTGCGCACCGACCTGCGGCGCGAGGAGGTGCGGATGTATCCGGTGCTTCTCTCCCCCGAACAACGCCGTACGCTGTTCCTGTCCTACGTCGGCCTTGCCCAGCAGCTTGAGCGGCAGCCGCGCTTTTACAACACCCTCACGGCGAATTGCACAACGGTGGTCTACGGGCTGGCCCTTGGCCTGAAATCGGATCTGCCGCTGAGTGACAAGCTGATCCTGTCGGGCCGCCTGCCTGAATATCTCGAGGCGCTCCATGTCCTCGGCGGCGAGGGCACGATGGCCGAGCGCCGCGCCGCCGCGCTGCTGCGCCCCGGTGCCGAGGCGCGACATCCCGGGTTTGGCTATTCTGCGGCGATCCGTCTGAAATAGCGGCGCGGTCCGCGCTTCGGCCGCACCGGGGACGGCACCGGGGATGGCGGCCGAAAAACACGAAAGCCGCGCAACCTGAAGGGGTTGCGCGGCTTTCGAAGTATTGGTGCCCAGAAGAGGACTCGAACCTCCACGCCTTGCGGCACACGGACCTGAACCGTGCGCGTCTACCAATTCCGCCACCTGGGCCGGTGATGTGAGGGGGGATTTACCGACCCCCGCGGGGAGTGTCAACAGGGTTCGACAAGAAAATCTTCACGCCGCTGCAACACCTTCGTCAGGGTCTTGTTTGGCAGGGGGGTTGGCGGTAATCAGGACGCGACTTTTTCTCAGCAGGGGGCCGAAGCCGATGTCGAAGCTGGTCACGATCTATGGCGGTTCGGGGTTCGTCGGGCGGTACATCGCCCGCCGGATGGCGAAGGAAGGCTGGCGCGTGCGCATCGCCGTGCGGCGCCCGAACGAGGCTCTCTTCACCAAGCCCTATGGCGCCGTCGGCCAGGTCGAGCCGGTGCTGTGCAACGTCCGTGACGACGCGAGCGTGCGCGCCGCGATGCACGGCGCGGATGCGGTGGTGAACTGCGTCGGCATCCTGCTCGGCCGCGGCAAGAACCGCTTCGGTGCGATCCATGCCGAAGGCGCGCAGCGCATCGCCAAGATCGCGGCGGAAACCGGCGTCACGCGGCTGGTGCACATCTCGGCGCTTGGCGCCGATGCCGGCTCGCACAGCGAGTACAGCCGCACCAAGGCGGCGGGCGAGGCCGCGGTTCTCAAGGCCTTCCCGATGGCGATGATCCTGCGCCCCTCGGTGATCTTCGGCACCGAAGATCAGTTCTTCAACAAATTCGCCGCGATGACGAAATTCGGCCCGATCCTGCCGATCGCCGGCGGCAACACCCGCTTCCAGCCGGTCTATGTCGATGACGTGGCGAAGGCCGCGGTGAAGGGCGTTCTGGGCGAGGCGCAGGGTGTCTTCGAACTGGGCGGCCCGGACGTCGAGACCTTCAAGCAGCTGATGCAGCGCATGCTGGCGGTGATCGACCGTCGCCGTCTGGTGCTGAACCTGCCGCGCGTCGTCGCCTCGGCGATCGGTGTCGCGGGCGATGCGGTGCAGGGGCTGACCGGCGGGCTCGTCGCGAACAAGGTCCTGACCTTCGACCAGGTCCGCAATCTTTATACCGACAGCGTGGTCTCGGCCGGCGCCAGGGGTTTCGACGCGCTCGGCATCACGCCGACGCCGATGGGCGCGATCCTGCCCGACTATCTGTGGCGCTTCCGCCCGCATGGGCAGTACGAGGCGATCCAGGCCTCGGCGAAGAACCTGCGCAAGCCGTCCTGATCCGGGGCGGCGGCAGCACATCCCGCATGGGAGGACAGCTTGTCCTATCTGAATGACGTGCTCCTCGGCATCATCGAGGGCATCACCGAGTTCCTGCCGATCTCGAGCACCGGGCACCTGCTGCTGGCCGAACACTGGCTTGGCGCCCGGTCCGACACCTACAACATCGTGATCCAGGCGGGGGCGATCCTCGCCGTCACGCTGATCTACTGGCAGCGGATCGTCGGGTTGTTCCTGAACTGGCGCGACCCCGAGAACCGCGATTACCTGCTCAAGCTGACCATCGCCTTCGGGATCACCGCCGTGCTTGGCCTGGTGGTGAAGAAGCTGGGCTTCGAGCTGCCCGAGACGGTCACCCCCATCGCCTGGGCCCTGGTTCTGGGCGGTTTCTGGATCCTCGGCGCCGAGGCCCTTGCCGCGCGGCTTCCCGACAGCACCCGCATCACCTTGCGCGTCGCGATTGCCGTGGGCCTTGCGCAGATCGTCGCCGGGATCTTCCCCGGCACCTCGCGCTCGGGCGCGACGATCTTTGCCGCGATGCTGCTCGGCACCTCGAACCGCGCCGCAGCGACCGAGTTCGCCTTCCTCGTCGGCATCCCTACAATGTATGCGGCGAGCGGCTATGAGCTTCTGAAGCAGGTGAAGGACGGCGTCGGCCAGGAAGACTGGACCGGGCTCGGCATCGCCTTTGCCGTGTCGACCGTGACCGCCTTCATCGCGGTGAAATGGCTGCTCGGCTTCATCCGGACGCATCGCTTCACCTCTTTCGCGATCTATCGCATCGCCTTCGGCGCGGTTCTGCTTGCCCTTGCGCAGGCCGGTGTCGTCAACTGAAACGAGAGAATCACCCTCACATCGGTGATTCCCGCCCCTGATTTTCTTGCCGAATTGCGCATACGTCATAATTGCTGACGTTATTTGGCCTAAAAAATTCACCCCACCTCGGTCATCCCAGTATTTTTCGGCCATTTAGGTCATGTATGCTGACTTTTATTCCTCCGCGAAGGGGTGTAACTCATGCGCACCCGGAATTGCACCAATGGGAGGCGCATCCATGGCACAGCAACGCATGCTCAAGTTCGTCCACACGGCGAAGGAGATGCCCGAGAAGCGTGACGCGACCGTGCGCTCGCAGGATTTCCACGAGATCTACCGCGAGTTCGCCGATGCCAAGGCGGCCGAGCAGGCCAGCCGCTGCAGCCAGTGCGGCGTGCCCTACTGCCACTCGCATTGCCCGCTGCACAACAACATCCCCGACTGGCTGCGCCTGACCGCCGAGGGCCGGCTGCAGGAGGCCTACGAGATCAGTCAGGCCACCAACACCTTCCCCGAGATCTGCGGCCGGATCTGCCCGCAGGACCGCCTGTGCGAAGGCAACTGCGTGATCGAGCAGTCGGGCCACGGCACGGTGACGATCGGCGCGATCGAGAAATACATCACCGACACCGCCTGGGACATGGGCTGGGTCAAGCCGATCAAGCCGGCGGTCGAGCGCGCGGAAAGCGTGGGGATCATCGGCGGCGGCCCGGGCGGCCTTGCCGCGGCCGACGCGCTGCGCCGGGCGGGCGTCCAGGTCACCGTCTATGAACGCCACGACCGCGCCGGCGGGCTGCTGACCTATGGCATCCCGGGCTTCAAGCTGGAAAAGGACGTGGTGATGAGCCGCGTCAAGCAGCTCGAGGAAGGCGGCGTCGAGTTCGTGCTGAACTGCAACGTCGGCGAGGACATCTCCTTCGACGCGATCCGCGGCAAGCATGACGCGGTGCTGATCGCCACGGGCGTCTACAAGACGCGCGATCTGCGCGATCCGGGCGCCGATGCCGCGGGGATCGTGCGCGCGATCGACTTCCTCACCGCCTCGAACAAGAAGGGCTTCGGCGACGACGTCCCGGAATACGACGACGGCACGCTGAACGCCGAGGGCAAGCGCGTGCTGGTGATCGGCGGCGGCGACACCGCGATGGACTGCGTGCGCACCTCGATCCGTCAGGGTGCGACCTCGGTCAAATGCGTCTACCGCCGCGACCGGGCGAACATGCCGGGCTCGCAGCGCGAGGTGAAGAACGCCGAGGAAGAGGGCGCCGAATTCGTCTGGCTCGCCGCGCCCAAGGCGTTTTCCGGCAACCCGGTGCGTTCGGTGACGATCCAGCGCATGAAGCTGGGCGCGCCCGACGCCTCGGGCCGGCAGTCGCCCGAACCGATCGAGGGCGGGATCTACGAGGAACCGGCCGATCTGGTGATCCAGGCGCTCGGCTTCGAGCCCGAGAACCTGCCCGAGATGTGGGGCGTCGACGCGCTCGAGACCACCCGCTGGGGCACGATCAAGGCGGCCTTCGGCACCCATGCGACCTCGCTGCCCGGCGTCTATGCCGTGGGCGACATCGTGCGCGGTGCCTCGCTCGTGGTCTGGGCGATCCGTGACGGCCGCGAGGCCGGCGCCGAGATCGTCAAGTATCTCGACGGCGCCTCGCGCGTCGCGGCCGAGTGAACGACCTTTCCCGTGTCCGGCCCCGGCCGACACGGGCGGTCCCGACCCCGTTCGGAAGGATGAGAATGCGTCCTGTTCTGGCATATCTGGCTCTGTTCGGAGGGCTGTGCGCGGCCCTGCCGGCGCTGGCCGGCGGCACCTTCGCGCCACCGCCGGGCTGCACGCTCGAGATGACGGTGCAGCTGCATTCGTGCCAGGTCGCCAACCACTATCGCTGCGCGGGCGACCCCGCGGGCGATCAATGGGTGTCGCTGGCCGATGGCAAGGGCGAGTTCTTCCGCAGCCACATCGACAGCGAGACGCGCTGGATCGCCAGCCTCGACCTCGAGACCGGCGACTATGATGCGCTCGACGCCGCCGCCTCGGCCGACAACGCCTCGTTCAGCGCGCTGCTGTCAACGGGCCGTGACGATTACGACTTTGTCACCCGCTCGTCGAGCGGCGAGGTGCGGCGCTACATCGGCCACGATCAGCTGACCGGCGAGAGCGTGACGATCGGGGGGCAGCCCCTCGAGCGTTGCAGCTTCGAGATGCGGATCGAGGACGGCGCCGGCACTGCGCTCGCCACCCGCAAGGGGATGCAGCTGATCTCGCGCAAGCTGCGTCTCTTCTTCTCGGATACCGAGACCTATGAAACCGTCCAGGGCGACCACAGCGAGATCTCGCAGGCGCCCGTGACCTTCGCCTTTCCGGGCGACAAGGGCTTTGCCGCGGCCGAGCCCGAATTTGATTGCGACATGATGATGACCAACATGTCCCCGAACCCTGACCGTCCCACTCTCTGAGGAGGCACTGTGATGACGAAATACGATGAAGCCTGGGTTGCCGCCGAGGAAGCGAAGCGCAAGTGGATGGCGGAGAACTCGCTCTACCGCGAGGACGACGAGAAGGCGTCCTGCGGCGTCGGTCTCGTCGTGGCGCTGAACGGCAAGGCCTCGCGCCGGGTCGTGGCGAGCGGCATCGAGGCGCTGAAGGCGATCTGGCACCGCGGCGCGGTCGATGCCGATGGCAAGACCGGCGACGGCGCGGGCATTCACGTGCAGATCCCGGCGCCCTTCTTCTATGACCAGATCCGCCGCACCGGCCACGAGCCGGACATGGAGAAGAAGGTTGCCGTTGGCCAGATCTTCCTGCCGCGCATCGATTTCGGCGCGCAGGAGCGCTGCCGCACGATCGTCGAAAGCGAAGTGCTGCGGATGGGGCACTACATCTATGGCTGGCGCCACGTGCCGGTGAACACCGAGGTGCTGGGCGAGAAGGCGAATGCGACGCGTCCCGAGATCGAGCAGATCCTGATCCGCTGCGAGAAGGACATCGACGACGAGACCTTCGAGCGCGAGCTCTACGTCATCCGCCGCCGCATCGAGAAGGCGGCGATCGCGGCGCAGATCTCCGGGCTCTACATCTGCTCGCTGTCGACGCGCTCGATCATCTACAAGGGCATGATGCTGGCCGAGCAGGTCGCCGAATTCTACCCGGACCTGAAGGACGATCGTTTCGAATCGGCCTTCGCGATCTATCACCAGCGCTATTCCACCAACACCTTCCCGCAGTGGTGGCTGGCGCAGCCCTTCCGCATGCTCGCCCACAACGGCGAGATCAACACGCTGAAGGGCAACGTCAACTGGATGAAGAGCCACGAGATCCGCATGGCCTCCTCGGCCTTCGGCGACGCGGCCGAGGATATCAAGCCGATCATCCCGTCGGGCACCTCCGACTCGGGCGCGCTTGATGCCGTGTTCGAGGTGATGGTGCGTTCGGGCCGCTCGGCGCCGATGACGAAGACGATGCTGGTGCCCGAGGCCTGGTCGAAGGCGACGACCGACATGCCGAAGAAGTGGCAGGACATGTATGCCTACTGCAACGCGGTGATGGAGCCCTGGGACGGCCCCGCGGCGCTTGCCATGACCGACGGCCGCTGGGTCTGCGGCGGGCTTGACCGCAACGGGCTGCGCCCGATGCGCTATGTCGTGACCGGCGACGGCATGCTGATCGCGGGCTCCGAGGCCGGCATGGTTCCGGTCGACGAGATGAACGTGCGCGAAAAGGGCGCGCTCGGGCCGGGGCAGATGATCGCCGTCGACATGCGCGAGGGCAGGCTCTACCACGACAAGGAGATCAAGGACCGGCTCGCCAACAGTCAGCCCTTCGGCGACTGGGTCGAGAAGGTGATCGACCTGAACGCGATCATGCGCGACGTGCCGGAAAAGGCGCTGCACGCGGGCGCCGATCTGCGCAAGCGGCAGATCGCGGCGGGCTACTCGCTCGAGGATCTCGAGCAGATCCTCGCGCCGATGGCCGAGGACGGCAAGGAAGCGCTCGCCTCGATGGGCGACGACACACCGCCCGCGGTGCTGTCGAAGCAGTATCGCCCGCTGAGCCACTTCTTCCGGCAGAATTTCTCCCAGGTCACCAACCCGCCGATCGACTCTTTGCGTGAAAGCCGGGTGATGTCGCTGAAGACGCGCTTCGGCAACCTGAAGAACGTGCTCGACGAGGACAGCTCGCAGACCGAGATCCTGATCCTCGAGAGCCCGTTCATCGCCAATGCCGAATATGCCGAGATGATGAAGGTCTTCGGCGAGTCGGTGACGGTGATCGACTGCACCTTCCCCGCCGGCGCCGATCAGGAAGCGCTGCGCGAGGGGCTGGAGCGGATCCGCGCCGAGGCGGAGGACGCGGTGCGCTCGGGCGCGCTGCACCTCGTGCTGACCGACGAGCATCAGGATGCCGAAAAGGTGGCGATGCCGATGATCCTCGCGACCTCGGCGGTGCATTCGTGGCTGACCCGCAAGGGGCTGCGCACCTTCACCTCGGTGAACGTGCGCTCGGCCGAATGCATCGACAGCCATTATTTCGCCGTGCTGATCGGCGCGGGCGCGACGACGGTGAACCCCTACCTCGCGCAGGACAGCATCAACGACCGCATCGAGCGCGGCCTGCTGACCGGCTCGCTCGTCGACAACATGCGCCGCTATCGTGATGCGATCGACGCCGGCCTGCTGAAGATCATGGCAAAGATGGGGATCTCGATCATCTCCTCCTATCGCGGTGGTCTGAACTTCGAGGCGGTGGGCCTGTCGCGCGCCATGGTGGCCGAGTTCTTCCCGGGCATGCATTCGCGCATCTCCGGCATCGGCCTGCACGGCATCCAGCACAAGCTGGAGCAGGTGCATGCGAAGGGCTGGCTGGGTGGTCAGGACGTGCTGCCGATCGGCGGCTTCTACAAGGCGCGCCGCACCGGCGAGAAGCACGCCTGGGAAGCGCAGACGATGCACCTGCTGCAATCGGCCTGCGACCGGGCCAGCTATGACCTGTGGAAGCAGTATTCGGCGATGATGCGGGCGAACCCGCCCATCCACATCCGCGACCTGCTCGACATCAAGCCGCTCGGCAAGGCGGTGCCGATCGAGGAGGTGGAATCGATCACCTCGATTCGCAAGCGCTTCGTCACCCCGGGCATGTCGCTCGGCGCGCTCGGGCCGGAGGCGCACAAGACGCTGAACGTCGCGATGAACCGCATCGGCGCGAAGTCGGACAGTGGCGAGGGCGGCGAGGATCCGGCGCATTTCGTGCCCGAACCGAACGGCGACAACCCGTCGGCGAAGATCAAGCAGGTGGCCTCGGGCCGGTTCGGCGTGACCGCCGAATACCTGAACCACTGCGAGGAGCTGGAGATCAAGGTCGCGCAGGGCGCCAAGCCCGGCGAGGGCGGTCAGCTTCCGGGCATGAAGGTGACCGAGCTCATCGCGCGTCTGCGGCACTCGACCAAGGGCGTGACGCTGATCTCGCCGCCGCCGCACCACGACATCTACTCGATCGAGGACCTCGCGCAGCTGATCTACGATCTCAAGCAGATCAACCCGCGTGCCAAGGTCACGGTCAAGCTGGTGGCGTCCTCGGGCGTCGGCACGATCGCGGCCGGCGTGGCCAAGGCGAAGGCCGACATCATCCTGATCTCGGGCCACAACGGCGGCACCGGCGCTTCGCCGGCGACCTCGATCAAGTTCGCGGGTCTGCCGTGGGAAATGGGGCTGACCGAGGCGCATCAGGTCCTCGCGATGAACAAGCTGCGCGAGCGCGTCACGCTGCGCACGGACGGCGGTCTGCGCACCGGCCGTGACATCGTGATGGCGGCGATGATGGGCGCCGAGGAATACGGCATCGGCACCGCGGCGCTGATCGCGATGGGCTGCATCATGGTCCGTCAGTGCCAGTCGAACACCTGCCCGGTGGGCGTCTGCACCCAGGACCCGGTGCTGCGCGCCAAGTTCCACGGCACGGCCGACAAGGTGGTCAACCTGATCACCTTCTACGCCCAGGAAGTGCGCGAGATCCTCGCCTCGATCGGGGCGCGGTCGCTCGACGAGGTGATCGGGCGCGCCGACCTGCTGACCCAGGTCAGCCGCGGGTCTGCGCATCTCGACGATCTCGACCTGAACCCGCTGCTGATCACCGTCGATGGCTGGGACAAGATCGTCTACGACCGCTCGAAGCCGCGCAACTACGTGCCCGATACGCTCGATGCCGAGATCATCAAGGACGGCCACCGCTTCTTCGAAGACGGCGAGAAGATGCAGCTGTCCTATGCGGTGCGCAACACGCTGCGCACGATCGGCACCCGCGCTTCGAGCCACATCGTCAAGAACTTCGGGATGCGCAACGCGTTGCAGCCCGACCATCTGACGGTGAAGCTGACCGGCTCCTGCGGGCAGTCGCTCGGTGCCTTCGCGGCACCGGGGCTGAAGATCGAGGTTTCGGGCGACGCCAACGACTATGTGGCGAAGGGTCTGTCGGGCGGCACCATCGTGGTCCGTCCGCCGATGTCCTCGCCGCTGGTCGCGGCCGAGAACACGATCATCGGCAACACCGTGCTCTATGGCGCGACGGACGGCTATCTCTTTGCCGCCGGCCGCGCGGGTGAGCGCTTTGCGGTGCGCAACTCGGGCGCCAAGGTGGTGGTCGAGGGCTGTGGCTCGAACGGCTGCGAATACATGACCGGCGGCGTCGCGGTGATCCTTGGCCGGATCGGGGCGAACTTCGGTGCCGGCATGACCGGGGGCATGGCCTATCTCTACGACCCGGAAGGCGTCGCCGAGGATTACATGAACCTCGAGAGCATCGTGACCTGCGGCATCGGCCACTCGCATTGGGAGACGCAGCTGCGCAGCCTGATCGAGCGGCATGCGAAGGAGACCGGCTCGCGCAAGGCGTCGGAGATCTTGCAGAACTGGGAGTCGGAACGGGCGAACTTCCTGCAGGTCTGCCCGAAGGAGATGCTGGTGCATCTGCCGTATCCGCTCAGCGACGAACCGGCAGCGATGCCGGCCGAGTGAGATGGAACCGGATACCGTTTCCGGGCGTTGACGGGCGGGACCTTCGGGTCCCGCCCTGTTCGTTTGCAGCCACAAGGAGAGCGAGATGGCTGAGCTTCTGATCCTGGCCTTCGACACCGAAGCGGCGGCTTTCGGCATGCGCGATTCGCTGGCCGAGCTGCAGCGCACCGGCCTCCTCGACGCCGAGGACATGGTGGTGGCGACGCGCGACGCCGAGGGCGCGGTGATCCTGCACCAGCCGCTGAACCTGACCGCAAGCGGTGCCCTTGGTGGCACCGCCTGGGGGGCGCTGATCGGGCTCGTCTTTCTGGCTCCGGTGGCGGGGGCCGCGATCGGCGCCGGCATCGGCGCGCTTGCGGGCGCGCATACCGACATCGGCATCAACGATGATTTCATGCGCCGCGCCGCCACCGCGCTGCCGCAAGGCGGCGCCGTGCTCTTCCTGTTGCTGCGCCGGGCGCGGGCCGCCGAGGTGATGGAACGGCTGCGCAATCTCGGCGCCACCGGGCGCAGCCTGAGCACCGAGCTGCCCGAGGACATGGAGGCGCGGCTGCGCGTGGCGATCGCGCGCGCCGGCACCACCGCGGTCAGCGCCGAGGAGATGACCGAGGCCGCCGCCGAACGGAAGCAGCCGGTGATCGGCGCCGGGCCCGATTGAGGGCCGCGGATATCTTGACCTGACCGGCCCGGGCATGACTTATGGCGCCATGGCAGCACGCAGGGCATCACCGGGCAAGAAGGCCGCAGGCGCGGCCGCACAGGGCGCAAGCGCGCCCCTGCGCTGGGCGCTGCGTTGGCTTGCGCGCCTCGTGCTGGGGGGCGCGGCGGCCTATGTCGCGCTCATTGTCGCCTACACCGTCGTCAACCCGCCGATCACCCTGACGATCTGGTCGGAGATGCGCCGGCTCGGCTCGGTCGATCAGCAATGGACGCCGATGGACGAGATCGCGCCGGTGGTGGCGCGATCGGTCGTTGCCGCGGAGGACGCGAATTTCTGCCGTCACTGGGGGTTCGACATGAAGGCGATCCGGCAGGCGATTGATGCCGGGGGTGACCGTGGCGCCTCGACGATCAGCCAGCAGACGGTGAAGAACGTCTTCCTGTGGCAGGGGCGCAGCTGGCTGCGCAAGGCGATGGAAGCGGCGCTGACCCCGGTGGTCGAATTCGTCTGGAGCAAGCGGCGCATTCTCGAGGTCTATCTCAACGTCGCGGAATTCGGCGAGGGCGTGTTCGGCGTGAACGCCGCGGCCTTCCACTATTTCCGCACCACGCCCGACAAGCTGACGGCGCGGCAGGCGGCGCTGCTTGCCGCGGTGCTGCCCGACCCGAAGGGCCGCTCGGCCTCGCACCCGTCGACTTTCGTCTCGCGTCGGGCACGGGCGATCTCGGACGGGGCGCAGACGATCCGTGTCGACGGCCGCGCCGCCTGTTTCTCGCGCGACTGAGCCGGTTCAGAACACGAAGATGTCGGCGGCGCTCAGCGCGGTGCCGGCGCTGAAGGTGGCGACCAGAACCCTGTCGGTCGCCCCTGTGCCGTCGGCGTCGAACCACAATTGCCCGGCCGCGGCGTCGTAAAGGAAGCGGTCCGCGGCATCCTGCGCCGTTGCCCCGGCGTGGAAGGCCGTTTCGGACAGCGTGCCGCGGGCGACCCCCGCGAAGGCCCAATGCGCCATGCGCAGCATATCGCCCTCGGCAGCGGCGTTGCGGTTGAAATCGAGGATGTGGTCGACATTCTCCGCCCCCGGCAGCCGGTCGAAGACGAAGGCATCGGCGCCGGCGCCCCCGCGCAGCGTGTCATTTCCCTGCCGGCCGGTCAGGGTGTTGTCGAACATATTGCCGAAGAGCGTGTTCGCGAGCGCATTGCCGGTGCCGCTCAGCCCCTCGATCCCCGCACCCGAGGCATCGCGTGCGGGCTGCAGATACAGCCGCTCGACGTTCTGCGGCAGCACGGTCGAGACATAGGCGCGCACGGTGTCGAGACCGCGGTTCGCCCATTCGATCACCTGGTCGCCGGCGTCGCGCACGACATAGACGTCATCCCCCGCCCCACCAAGCATGGTATCGGCATTGCGGCCGCCGTCGATGAAATTGTCGCCGGCAGTGCCGGTGATCCGGTTCGCCAGCGCATTGCCGATGCCGCGCAGGGCCGTGCCGGTGAGCACCAGGTTCTCGAGATGCGCCATCGTCAGCGAGAAATCGACCGAGGCGATCACCGTGTCGGTTCCCCCCCAGCTCCGCCATTCGACGATCCGGTCGCCGGCAGTGTCGACATGGAAGAGGTCGGAGCCGTTGCCGCCGGTCATCCGGTCCGCCCCGGCGCCGCCGTTGAGCGTGTCGGCGCCATTGCCGCCGAACAGGACATCTCGGCCGAAGCCGCCGTTCAGCAGGTCATTGCCGAAACCGCCATCGAGCGTGTCGGCGCCGGCCCCGCCGATCAGCGTGTCGGCGCCGCCGCGGCCGAAGATCTGGTCTTCCCAGACCGTGCCGGCCAGCCGGTTCGCCGCAGCATCGCCGCTGATCGTGGTGATCGCCGGAACGGCATCCGCGGCGCGGGCATCAAGCGCCGCGTTCTCGCCGCCGAGGGTGACCGTGCCGCGCACCACGCCGTCGAGCCCGCCGCCCGAGAAAACCACCGAATAGCTGCCCGGATCGAGCCCGAGCTGGTAGCCGCCCGCATCCCAGGTCGTGGTGGTCATCGTGTGGCCATTGCCGGTGATGGTGACGGTGACGCCGCCCATCCCCTCGCCCGCATCGTAGACGGAATCGCCATCGGCATCGTCAAAGACCGCGCCCAGAAGCTGTGGTACGGCATCCGCGCGGGCCCCGAAGTCCTGGGTCACCACCCAGGGGCCGACGGTGGTCGAGGAAGACCGGTCGGCAAGCGCGCCGATGCCGACCTCGGTATAGGCACCGTTCAGGATCGTGACCCGGTGCCCGGCCGGGTCCTGCATCCCGCCCGGACCATAGCCCCAGTCGATGAAGAAGCCGGCATGGGCGTAAAGCGCATTCTCGGCATAGGCGAAGATGTTTTCGCCCACCCGCAGTGCCGGATAGCCCGTGGCAAGAATCCGGGGGCCGAGCGCGGCCTCGCCGGAAAGCTGGTGCGCCTGCGTGTCCTGATCGATCATCAGCCGGCTGTGTCCGAGCGCAGCATCGGCGAGCAGCCCGTTCCAGGCGAGCGGCGCGACCGGGTCATAGGCGGCAAGCTGCTCGCGGAACAGTGCGAGATCGACCCCGAAATAACGGATCGCGGTGGTGATGTCGGAGGCGACGGCGGTGCGGCTGCCAGCATTGGCGATCAGCGCGTCGAATTCCCCGGCCGGGTCCATCCGGGCGCGGTTGATGTATTGCAGGAGTTCCTGCTCGAAAGCCGTCGGTTGTCTCATCTGTCGATTCGTCCTGAGGCCGGATCCGTCGCGGGCCTGGGTAAGGAAAGACTGTGCCCGCGGTCAGTCAGAACCGAATTCTGCGGCATTTTCATGGCCGGAAGACCGCACCTGCGGCCGGCGGGGCCCCGGTCGGCCAAATGGGCTGCCTTTTGCCGCGGAAATCCCATATATGCCGTTTGAACCTGCCTGCAGGCATTGCGTGAAGGACGAACCATGACTTCCATCGTGACCATCGGCGACATCGCGATCGGCGGGGCGAACCCGATCGCCCTGATCCTCGGCCCGTGCCAGCTTGAAAGCCGCGACCATGCCCGGATGATGGCCGAACGCATCGCCGAGGCCTGCGCGCCGACCGGCACGCGCTTCATCTTCAAGGCAAGCTATGACAAGGCGAACCGCTCCTCGCTCGCGACCACGCGCGGGCTCGGGATGGAGGTCGGGTTG
Source organism: Paenirhodobacter ferrireducens (assembly GCF_004022265.1). Classification (GTDB taxonomy): domain Bacteria; phylum Pseudomonadota; class Alphaproteobacteria; order Rhodobacterales; family Rhodobacteraceae; genus Rhodobacter; species Rhodobacter ferrireducens. The sequence goes on along the minus strand of NZ_SAVB01000029.1, from coordinate 5,748 downwards.
CAGATCCTCGGCGACATCGGCAAGGAATTCGGCGTGCCGGTTCTGACCGACGTGCACGAGCCCTGGCATTGCGCCATCGCCGCCGAGGTCTGCGACGTGCTGCAGATCCCCGCCTTCCTGTGCCGCCAGACCGACCTGCTGCTGGCTGCGGGCGAGACCGGCCGGGCAATCAACGTGAAGAAGGGGCAGTTCCTCGCGCCCTGGGACATGGCGAATGTCGCCGCCAAGATCGCCTCGACCGGCAACGAGCGCATCATGCTGTGCGACCGCGGCACCTCGTTCGGCTACAACACCCTGGTGACCGATTTCCGCGGGCTGCCGATCATGGCGCAGACCGGCTATCCGGTGGTGTTCGACGCCACCCATTCGGTGCAGCAGCCGGGCGGGCAGGGCACCACCTCGGGCGGGCAGCGCGAATTCGCGCCGGTGCTGGCGCGGGCGGCCTGCGCCGTGGGGGTCTCGGCGCTGTTCATCGAAACCCATCAGGACCCGGACAACGCGCCCTCGGACGGGCCGAACATGATCCCGATCGACCAGCTCGCCGGCCTGGTGGCCGACCTGCGTGCCTTCGATGCGCTTTACAAGGAACGGATCGCGAAATGACCGCCGACGCCTGCATCATCATTCCCGCGCGCTATGCCTCGACCCGCTACCCGGGCAAGCCGCTCGCGACGCTGAAGGGGGCGAAGGGCACGGTGCGCAGCCTGCTCGAGCGCTCGGTGATGGCCGGGCGCAAGGCGATCGAGGAGGCGGGCGGCGAAATCTCGCTTTACGTCGCGACCGATGACGCCCGCATTGCTGACGAGGCCGCCCGCATCGGCGCCGAGGTGATCCTGACCGACGCCGCCTGCCGCAACGGCACCGAGCGCGTCGCGCAGGCGATCGACCGCGCCGGGATCGGGGCCGAGATCATCGTCAACCTGCAGGGCGACGCGCCGCTGACGCCGCCGGGCTTCGTCACCGCGCTGATTGCCGCGATGCGCGCCAATCCGTCCTGTGGCATCGCCACCCCGGTGCTGCGCTGCGATGCCGAATCGGTCGGCCATTTCATCGAGGACCGCCGCAACGGCCGTGTCGGCGCCACCACGGTGGTGTCGAACAAGCTGGGCCAGGCGCTTTACTTCTCGAAGGAAGTGATCCCCTTCACCAATGGCCAGGGCGAGGTCGACGGCATCGTGCCGGTGTTCCACCACGTCGGGCTTTACGCCTATCGCCGCGCGGCGCTCGCCGCCTATTCCGGCTGGGAGCCCGGCCCGCTCGAGCTGCTCGAAGGGCTCGAACAGCTGCGCTTCCTCGAAAACGGCTACCCGGTCTCGACGGTCGAAGTCTTTGCCCCCGGCGCGAAGTTCTGGGAGCTGAACAACCCGAGCGACGTACCGCTGATCGAGGGCTATCTCGCGCAGATGGGCGTCGACTGAGCCGCTCCCCCGACACAGAAAATTTGAGGCATTCGGGGCCCGCAGAAATGCCGGCCCTTAGCTTTCCGTTAGCATCTCTTTGCAAGGATCAGCTCGCATTCCGATGGAATGGCGCGGCGACGCAACAGGCGTGCCGCATGGTCAGAACGCCACGAGCGCCGTTTCCCAAAAGGGCGGCACCTGAAGCCGGCGCAAAGCGCCGAATGGAAAGTGAAGGACCTGATATGTCCAGCATTCTGACGAACACCAGCGCCATGGTTGCGCTGCAGACGCTCAAGGGCATCAACTCCAGCCTGTCGAAGACGCAAAGCGAGATCTCGACCGGCAAGACGGTGAGCAGCGCGAAGGACAATGCGGCGGTCTGGGCCATCTCCAAGGTGATGGAGGCGGACGTCCAGGGGTTCCAGGGGATCTCCGACAGCCTGTCGCTGGGTGAATCAACGGTGGCCGTGGCCCGCCAGGCGGCGGAGACGGTGACCGATCTGCTGACCCAGATGCAGTCGAAGATCGTTTCGGCGCAGGACGAGAACGTTGATCGCGACAAGATCCAGACCGACGTGGAGGCGCTGAAGGCGCAGATCTCCTCGGTGGTCAGCTCGGCGCAGTTCAACGGCCTGAACCTGATCGACGGCAGCAAGGGCTCCACCAACATCCTGTCCTCGCTCAACCGCGACCTGTCGGGCAATGTCTCGGCCTCCTACATCGGGGTGAGCGGCGTGGACTTCTCCACCGGCGGCTACACCGCGCGCAGCGTCTTTGCGACGGGGTCGGGTGCCACCGGATCGCTCAGCGCAGCGGGTGCCGACACCAGCGCCTTCAGCCTCGATGCCACAACGGGAACCGGTTCCATCGTGATTGACGGCACGGTTGCGGATCTTGCGGCAGGCGATTCGATCTCGGTGAACATCGGTGGCCAGGCCGCCACCTATACCGTGACCGAAGACGACCTGCGGGCGGGGGTTGACCAGTCCGAGTCGATCGCCTTCGGGCTCAAGAACGCGATCGACGGGCTCGGGATCTCGGGGTTGACCGTGACCTACGACGATTCGACCACGACGGGGACGCTCTCGCTTGCCAACACCGGCGCTGACGCGCTGACGGTGACCGGTCAGTACAAGAACGCCGATTCCGGGGATCTCTCGCTGCTGGCGACGATCGACGTGACCGACGGCTCGACGCTTTCGGCGCAGCTGGTCAACATCGAAAGCATGATCGAGAAGGCCACGACGGCGGCGGCCGACTTCGGTTCGGTCGAAAACCGGCTGGGCATCCAGGCGGATTTCGTCTCGAAGCTGACCGATGCGATGAAGACCGGCATCGGCGCCCTCGTCGACGCCGATATGGAAGAGGCATCGGCCCGGCTGCAGGCGCTGCAGACGCAGCAGCAGCTCGGCATCCAGTCGCTGTCGATCGCGAACCAGCAGCCGCAGAACATCCTCTCGCTGTTCAAGTGATGACACCCGGCGGGGCGCCCCGAGGCGCCCCGCCTTCCGCGCCAAAGCTGCGCGATGTCTTCCCCAATACAGAAAGGTATTGCCGTGTCCGCGACGACCATGGCCAAGACGGCCTACGAGAACCCCGCTCAGCCGATCCGCACGCTGCGTGCCACCGAATACGAGGTCTTCGCGCGTGTGACGCGACGGATGAAACAGGCCGAAGCGCGCGCCGATTTCGTCGAACTCGCCAGCGCCATTCACGACAACCGGCGCCTGTGGACCATTCTGGCGACGGATGTCGCGCTGCCGCAAAACCCCTTGCCCGCACCGCTGCGCGCTCGCCTCTTCTATCTGGCGGAATTCACCCAGGCGCACAGCCGCAAGGTGTTGCTCGGTCAGGCCCGGGCGGAGGTTCTCGTCGACATCAACACCGCGATCATGAGGGGATTGCGCAACGAGGGGGCACACGGATGACGGGTCTTGTTCTCAAGCTGGCCCCGAAGGAAAGGGTCCTGATCAACGGCGCGGTGATCGAGAATGGCGAGCGGCGCTCGCGGCTGGCGATCATGACGCCCAATGCCCATATCCTGCGCCTGCGCGACGCGGTCCATCCCGACGAGGTCAACACACCGGTCCGGCGCGTGTGCTACATCGCGCAGCTCGTCCTCTCGGGTGATGCCGAGTGGGACGAGGCGAAGGTGCAGCTGCTGCGCGGGATCGAGCAGCTGAGCCAGGCTCTCACCGATCATGACAGCCGCGCGCAGCTGGCGCTTGCGACCTCGGCGGTGATTGAGGGGCAGACCTACCAGGCGCTGAAGGCGCTGCGCAGCCTGCTGCCGAGAGAGGAGCGGCTTCTCGCCGCGACCGGCGCATGAGCTACACTCCCGTCCTGCCGTTCGGTGGCTATGCCGGCTGGAGCCTGCTGAACCGGACGATGGGGCGACAGATGGCGGCCTTCACCGCATCGCCTGAGATCCAGCGCAACGAGACCTATTTCCGCGAAAAGATTGGCTCGATCCGGACCGCGGAAGACCTCGTTTCGGATCGCCGTCTGCTGTCCGTGGCGCTTGGCGCCTTCGGCCTGGAAGGCGACATCAACAACAAGTATTTCATTCTGAAGGTGCTGAACGAGGGCACGCTCGATTCGAAGTCTCTCGCGAACACGCTTTCCGACAAAAGCTATCTCAAGCTGTCCGAGGCGTTTGGCTTCGGTGACTTCTCGGTGCCGCGCACGCAGCTTTCCGATTTCGCCGACGAGATCTTGCAGAAATACGAGAGCCGTCAGTTCGAGGCGGCGGTGGGCGAGGCGGATGACAGCCTCAGGCTGGCGCTTTCGGCCCGGCGCGAATTGCCCGAGATCGCCGCGAAGCAGAGCACGCAGCGGGCAGGGTGGTACGCTGTCATCGGCTCGCGGCCGATGAGTTCCTTCCTGCAGACGGCGCTTGGCCTGCCATCCGAGGTTGCGGCCCTCAATGTCGACCAGCAGGCGGAGATCTATCAGAAGAAGGCCTTCGAGGTTTTCGGGACGTCGGATCTTGCGGTGATCTCGGGCGCCGAATCCTTCGAAAAGCTGAACCGGATCTATTTCGCCAGGGCGCAGATCTCTGAGGTCAGCTTCCAAAGCCCCGGTGCGGTTGCGCTTGCGCTTTTGCAGTCCTGACCTGCCGGCAAGTCCACCGCCTTTGATGCACCGTCCGGGCCCATCCATCGCCTGGCACGGGAAGCAATGGTGCGAGATCTCGATGATCCGCGGCACCGCCATGCGCGGGCCGACCTCACCGCGCCCCTCTTCGGCCGGCGCGGCACCTTCCTGAGCGGTTGCAGCATCCCGGTCTGGTGGCGCGGGGCGGGGCAGCGCAGCCCGTTGGTCCGGATATGCCGTATGGTCTTCCCCCGCCGCGGGCATTTCCTGCTTTGCCGCCGTCCGCAGGCCGTTTAAAACTCGATGGGGTACGGTTATTTGTGCATACTTTAAATTTAGAGTCGAATATATATCAGGGAGTGGAGCGACCCGACATGCCCAAAAGAATGTCACTTCCGAAAAAAATCGCGATGGCGCGGGGCGGCCTGAGAGAGCGGAACAAGCGGCTGCGGGCCGAGCAGGTTCTGGATGCGGCGGCGCTTCTGTTCCGCGAGCGTGGCTATGAGGGCACGCATATCGAGGCGATCGCGGAACAGGCCCTGGTCGCGCCGGCGACGGTCTACAACTACTTTGCCACCAAGCCGAACCTGCTGATGGCGCTGGCGCTGCGCCATGTCCGCGCCTCGCTGCCCGAACGGCGCGCCTTCCTGAGCAACCTGCCCGAGGAGCCGCTGCAGGGGGTGATTGCCTTCGAATCGCTGCTGGCGCGCCAGGCGATGCGGCGTCTCTCGCGCGAGTGCTGGCGGGTCATCCTGTCGGCGACCTTCCTCGAGCCCGAAGGCCCGGCAAGCCGCACCGGTGCGCGGCTCAATACCCTGATCCTGCGCCATTACATCCGGCTGGTGCTGCGCTATCAGGAGACCGGGAAGATCCGCGCCTCGGTCGATGCCCCGGCGTTGGCCGAGATCCTCCTCGCCCTGACCACGCAGTATTTCGGCAATTTCGTTGCCGCACCGGCGCGCCCGATCGAGTCGCTGCTCGACCAGACCGAGCGCCACATCGGGATCGTGCTGCAAGGCGTGCTCGCGGAGCAGGGGCTTGTTGCACATATCAGTGAGAGGGATTCATCTTGAGAATCCTGAGGGTTAGATCGTTGGCATGCCAGAGCCTGCCAACACCCGCTACCGCACGACGAACTGGTCCGGCTATAACGCTTCGCTGAAGCGGCGAGGATCGTTGTCCGTCTGGTTCGATCCGGAAATGTCTTGGCAGGCCGAGCGAGCCGTCAAGCGCGGCCACCCCGAGACCTTCT
>NZ_SAVB01000028.1 GCF_004022265.1 Paenirhodobacter ferrireducens | reverse complement strand
GTTGATGCAGCGGATCAGCGTCGACTTGCCCGAGCCCGAGGGCCCGGCGATGACGATCCGCTCGCCCCGGTTCACCGTCAGGTTCACGTCGCGCAGCACGTGAAACGCGCCGTACCACTTGTTCATGGTCTCGATCTGGATCGCCACCTCGTCCGAGATCTGCATCCTGTTGGCCATCGGCTTTCCTTTCGGAGATCAGGCGCGCGCCTGTCGGGTTTCGAGCCATTTCGCACAGCGGGTCAGCGGGAAGCACATCGCGAAATAGAGGAGCGCGACGAGGCCATAGACCCGGAACGGCTGGAATGTTGCATTGTTGAGCGCGTCGGCGGTGCGCACCAGCTCCTCGAAACCGAGGATCGAGGCCAGCGCCGTCGCCTTGATGAGCTGGACGAGAAAACCGACCGTGGGCCCGAGCGTGATGCAGAAGGCCTGCGGCAGGATCACCAGGCGCAGCTCCTGCCACCGGGTCAGGCCAAGGCTTGCGCCGGCATCCCACTGGCCTTCGGGCAGCGACTCGACGCCGCCGCGCCAGATCTCGGCGAGATAGGCCGAGGCGTAGATCGTCAGCCCGAGCGCCGCCGCCGTCCAGGGCTCGATGCGCAGGCCGAATTGCGGCAGGCCGAAGAAGATCAGGAACAGCAGCAGCAGCAGCGGCGTACCCTGGAAGATCTCGATATAGAGATAGGTCACGCGGCGCAGCCCCCGTCGCGACGAGATCCGCGCGAACAGGATTGCCAGCCCGACGATCATCCCGCCGATGAACGCCGCAGCCGAGAGCAGCAGCGTCCAGCGCGCCGCGAACAGCAGGTTGCGCAGCAGGTCCCACAGGGTGAATTCGATCATGACAGCCCCGGCCCCAGATAGCGCCTGGCACAGAAATTCAGCACGCGCCGCAGCAGGACCGACAGCCCGAGATAGAGTGCCGCGGCGACGAGGAAGGTCTCGAACGGGCGGAAGGTCTCGCTCTGGATCAGGTTCGCGCGCATCGTCAGCTCGCGCACCGAGATCTGCGAGACGACCGCGGAATCGAGCATGGTGATCACCACCTGGCTTGCCAGCGCCGGGAAGATCACCGCCAGCGCCTGCGGCAGCACCACCTTGACGAAAACGATGCGCGGCCGCAGGCCGAGCGCCTGTGCCGCCTCGCGCTGCCCGGCCCCCACCGCCGCAAGGCCTGCCGCGACGATCTCGGTCGCATAGGCGCCGACGTTCAGCGTCATTGCGATCACCGCCGCCAGGATCGGGTCGAGGTTCATCCCGACGCTCGGCAGGCCGAAGTAGATGAAGAACAGCTGGACGATGAACGGCGTATTGCGGATCGACTCGACATAGAGCCCGACCGCCGCACGCAGCCAGCCGATCCGGCCCCGGCGCGCGGCGGCGCCGAGAACGCTGATGAGAAGCCCCAGAAGAGTAGAGCAGACGGTGAGCCAGAGGGTCATCCCCGCGCCCTCGAGCAGGGCGCGGAAACCGGTCTCCAGCCAGCCGAAATCCAGACCGTTGGCCATGCGTCTTTCGCCGCCGGATCCGGCCGATTACTCGGCGGGCTTCAGGTTTTCGACCTTCAGCGGCGTCTTCAGCCAGGTCTCGGAGGCGGCGTTCAGCGACCCGTCGTCGATCATCGCCTGCACCGCGGCATTGACCGCCCCGATCATCGCCGTCTCGTCCTTGCGCACTGCGATATGTGAGGGCGAGGACATCAGCTGGAATTTCTCCTCGGGCTGCAGCGCGGTCTGCTTTGCAAGCACCTGCGCACCGACGTTGTTGCCCACTGCCATCAGATCGGTCTGGCCGGTGATGAAGGCCTGAATCACCGCGCTGTAATTCGGGAACCGGCGGATCGTCGCGCTTTCGGGCGCCGCCTTGGTCAGCGAGCTGTCCTCGAGCGTGCCCTGGTTGACCGCGATCGCCTTGCCGGCAAGATCGGCCGGCCCCTCGATCTTCGCGGCCTGCGGACCGATGACGGCGATGTAATAGGGGGCATAGGCCTCGGCAAAGCCGATGGCCTTGGCGCGCTCGTCGGAATAGCCGACGCTCATCAGCATGTCGATGCGCTTGTCGTTCAGGAAGGCAATGCGGTTCTGGCCGTTCACCGGCACCAGATGCAGCTTGACCCCCAGGGCCTTGGCGATGCCGGTCGCGACATCGACATCATAGCCGATCGTGCTCATGTCGGTCGCCACCGAGGAGAAGGGCGGGAAGTCTGGGAAGATGCCGACGTTGATGACGCCCGCGGCCTTGATATCGGCCAGTTCGTCAGCACTGGCTGCACCGCAGACGGCTGCGAGCGTGGCGGTCGCCGCAAGAGCGAGGGCGCGGAAACGGGAGGTGAAGATCATCGATATCCCCTGTCGTGAGGTTTGTTTTGATTGAACATCAGTCTGCAGCTTTCGCGCCCGGACGTCCTGCCCGACGGTGGTCGCGGATTTATGGCTGTCATAGCGTCGGGCGCAGGCGCATGCCAGTCACCACCGCGTTCTCTCTCCTCAGGCGGGGCCGGCACAAAGGCAGCGGGCCAGGTGCTGGCCGTGCCTGTGCATCGGCACCGGAGCCTTGCGGCAGGCATCGTTGGCCATCGGACAGCGCGGTGCGAAGGCACAACCCGGTCCGCGGTGCAGCGGATCGGCGCTCGCCGTCCCGAGCCCGCTTTCGGGCAGCGCCGCCCCCGGCTCGGGCCGCAGCGTCGCGCCGAGCAGGGCCCGGGTGTAGGGATGGCGCGGTGCGGCAAAGAGCGGCGCGACGGGCGCCTCCTCGACCTTCTCGCCCAGATACATCACCGCCACCCGGTCGGCGAGATGCTCGACCACGGCGAGATTGTGACTGACAAACACCATCGTCAGCCCGAGTTCCGCCCGCAGCTCCAGAAGCAGGTTGATGACCTGCGCCTGCACGGACACATCGAGCGCCGAGGTCGGCTCGTCGCAGATCAGCACCTTCGGCCGCGCGATCAGCGCACGGGCGATGGCAACGCGCTGACGCTGGCCACCCGAAAGCTCAGCCGGATAGGCATCGGCAAGCCGCACCGGAAACCCCACGCGATCGAGCATCTCGCGCATCCGTGGCCCGGGGTCGGTGCCGCGCTCGTGCAGGCGCAGCGGCTGCGCCACGAGCTCACCCACCCGCCGCGTCGGGTTGAGCGATGAATAGGGATCCTGGAACACCGGCTGGATGCGGCGCACCCGCTCGGCCAGCGGCCAGGCGCCGATCTCGCGCCCATCGAGGAAGACCCGCCCCTCGTCCGGAGCGAGCAGGCCCAGCATGACGTTGACCGCCGTGCTTTTGCCACAGCCCGACTCGCCCACCAGCCCCAGCGTCTCGCCGGGCATCACCTGCAGCGACAGATCGTTCAGCGCGGTCAGCGTCGCAGGGCGCCGGAACATCCCCTGCAAGACGCGAAAGTGCTTGCCCACATGCTCAAGTTCCAGTGCAGGAACGTGGTTTGCCCGGGTCATTGCACGATCTCCACCGCAGGAAAGTGGCATTCCACCCGGCCGTCCGGCAGGGCAACATCAGACGGCGGGCGGGCGGCGCAAAGCGTCTCCCCCCGGGCGCAGCGCTCGCAAAAGGCACAGCCGGCGATCGGCTCGATCAGCCCCGGCACCCGTCCCGGGATCGCCGGAAGCGGCGTGCCGCGCGGCGTGCGCCCCGGCACCGGGATCGCCGCCATCAGCCCGGCGGTGTAGGGATGGGCCGGACGGCGGAAGATCCGGCTGGCCGAGCCTTCCTCGACGATCCGCCCGGCATACATCACCGCCACCCGATCGGCGATTGCCGCGACCACCCCGAGGTCATGCGTGATCAGCAGCAGACCCAGCCCAAGATCGCGCTGCAACCCGGCCAGAAGGCTCAGAATCTGGGCCTGGATGGTGACGTCGAGCGCGGTTGTCGGCTCATCGGCGATCAGGAATTTCGGCTCGCTCATCAGCGCCATGGCAATCATCAGCCGCTGCCGCTGCCCGCCCGAGAACTGGTGCGGATACTGCCCGAGCCGCTGCCCCGCGCGGGCGATGCCGACGCGCTCGAGAAGCGCGATCGCCCGCGCCTCGGCCGCCCGTCGCGTCAGCCCCTCGGTGTGGATCACCCCCTCGGTCAGCTGCCGCCCGACCGTCAGCGTCGGATTGAGCGAGGTCATCGGGTCCTGGAAGATCATCGACAGCCCCCTGCCCCGCAACGTCTTCCACGCCGCGCGCCCACGTCCCGCCATCTCCTGCCCGAGCAGGGTGAAGCGCCCGGATCTGGTCTGCGCCGTCTTCGGGCCAAGCCCCATCAGCGTCATCGCGGTAAGCGACTTGCCGCAGCCGGATTCGCCCACGAGGCACAGCGTCTCGCCCGCCGCGAGCCGCAGGTCGACGCCGCGCACGGCGCGCAACAGCCCACGTTCGGTCGGGATCGCGACATGCAGGTCTTGCAGATCGAGCAGGGTCATTTCAGCCGTCCTCCGGTGATGTCGCGCAGCCCGTCGCCCAGCAGGTTGACGGCCAGCACCAGCACGCACAGCGCCGCCCCGGGCAGCGCGGTCAGCCACGGGTCGAACAGGATGTTGTCGCGCCCCTCCGAGATCATCAGCCCCCAGGACGGCGTCGGCGCGCGCACCCCGAGCCCGAGGAAGGACAGCGCCGCCTCGAGCAGGATCACGTTCGCCACCTCGAGCGTCATCACCACGATCAGCGCCGCGCGCATGTTCGGCAGCAATTCGAGGAACAGGATCCGCACCTGGCCTGCCCCGATCGCGCGCAGCCCCTTGATGAAGTCGCGCGAGCGCAGCGACTGCGCCGCCGCACGCGAGACGACGGCGAAACGGTCCCACAGCAGGAGCCCGAGCACCGTGATCAGCGTCGCAAGCGAGGCGCCGGCAAAGGCGACCGCGGCCAGTGCCACCAGCACGATCGGCAGCGACAGGCGGGTGGTGATGATGAAGCTGATCCCCATGTCCGCGAGGCCGCCGAAATAGCCGGCCACCAGACCGAGCGAGATCCCGATCAGACCCGAGACGAGAACCACGCCGAAGCCGACACCGAGCGAGATCCGCGCCCCGTAAATGAGCCGCGACAGGTAGTCGCGACCGAGATGATCGGTGCCGAGCAGATGCGTGGGGTCCGTGCCCTCGATCCAGAACGGCGGCAGCAGGCGCCGCGTCAGGTCCTGCGAATAGGGGTCATGCGGTGCGAGCAGCGGCGCGAGCACCGCGACCAGCACCATCAGCACGACAACGCTGCCGCCGCTCATCAGCGCCACATTACGCAGCCCCCTGCGCCACAAGGCGGGTCGGATCACCTCCTCGGCCATCAGCGCACTCCCCGGATGCGCGGATCGAGCCACGCATTGACAAGATCCGCCGCCGTGGTCAGCACCACATAGACCAGAGACAGGATCAGGATGACGGCCTGCACCACAGGCAGGTCGGCGCGCAGCAGCGACTCCCAGGCGAGACGCCCGAGCCCGTTCAGCGCGAACACGCTCTCGATCACGATCGAGCCGGACAGCAGCACCCCGAGCTGCAATGCGGCCAGCGACACCAGAGGCAGGATGGCGTTGCGCAGCGCGTGCCCCACGATCACCTGCCACGTCGGCAGCCCCTTGGCCTCGGCGCTGCGGATGTAATCGGTGCCGAGCACCTCGATCATCCCGGAGCGGGTGATCCGCATCATTGCCGGCATCGCCGAATAGGCCAGCACCACCACCGGCAGGATATAGCCTTGCCAGGTGTCCGCCCCCGAGGTCGGAACGAGGCCATGCCAGACGCCGAAGACGACGATCGCCATCAGTCCGAGCCAGAAGCTCGGCACCGCCTGGCCGGTCACCGCGAGCAGCAGCGCCAGCCGGTCGGTGAGGCCGCCGGGCTTGCGCGCCGCGACGATGCCAAGCGGCACCGCCACGACCAGCGCCAGCGTGAAGGACACCCCCCCCAGGATCGCCGTCACCGGCAGCCGCGCCCGGACGATCTCGGTCACCGGCATGTTGAAATAGATGCTCTGGCCGAAGTCGCCGCGCAGCACATGCCCGACCCAGCCGAGATATTGCACCACATAGGGGCGGTCGAAGCCATAGGCGTGGCGGATCGCCTCGGCGTCCCTGGCCGAGCCGCCCGCACCCGCGATGGCGACGGCGGGGTCACCGACGACGAACATCAGCCCGAAGCTGAGCGCCGAGACGGCCACGCAGACGCACAGTGCCACCGCAAGGCGGCGCAACAGATAGACAAGCATGAAAACCTCCTGGCGACGGGGGGAAGTTCCCCCCGTGCTGGGTCGGAAGGGTCACTTCCAGGACGACTGCCAGAACCGGGCGAACTCGTCCGGGTAGGGCCTGAAGGACAGGTCTTTCGACAAGCCATAGTTCACGTTGAAGCTGTACATCGGCACGACCCAGGCCTCGTCAGCGATCCGCGAGAGCGCCTTGGCGTAATCCGCCTTGCGCAGCTCCGGATCGGTCGCAGTATCGGCCTCGTGCAGCCAGCCGCTCAGCTCGGCATCCTGCACCAGATCGTCGGCGCCGCCGCCGAAGAAGTTCGACAGCAGGAAGGCCACATCGCCCACGCCATAGCTGCCCCAGTTCGAGAAGAACGCGGGCGCCTGCCGCTCGCGCCATTTCGAGACACCCGCCGCATATTGCAGCTCGTCGAGCTGGACGGTGATGCCCACCTTCGCCAGATCGGCAGCGATCGCCTCGGCAACCGGGCGCGGCATGGCGGCAAAGGTCATCGGCAGGCTCAGCCCGTCCTTGTAGCCCGCTTCGGCCAGCAGCGCCTTCGCCTTGTCCGGATCATAGGCGTATTGCGTCACCGCATCGGTGCAGCCGAACTGCGCCGGGTTGCAAAACGCCTTCAGCACCTCCGAGGCCCCGCCGGCAAAGGCGCGGGTGATCGCGTCGCGGTCGATCGCATGGGCCACCGCCTGACGCACCCGCAGGTCCTTCAGCGGCGTGTCGCCGCTGGCCGCGACCGGCGCGAGGTTGAGGAAGGAGATCCGCATGATCGGCGCGGAAACGATCTGGACACGCGACGCCAGCCGGTCGGCCTGATCGGGCGGGATCCGCCACATCCAGTCGAGCTTGCCCGACATCAGCTCGGCATATTGGGTGTTCAGCTCGGGCATGGTGCGCACGACGATCGTCTTGATCTGCGCCCCGGCCTTCGGGCTTTCGGGGGAGATGCCGTCCCAGCGTTCGAGGACGTATTTCACCCCGGGTTCCTGCGAGACCAGCCGATAGGGGCCGGTGCCGACCGGCGCCTTGGCCATGCCGGCAGAGCCGACCGCGTCGAAATAGGCATGCGGATAGATCGGCAGCGAGCCCGCCAGCATCTCGAAGGCGCCGGCGAAGGGTTTCGCCATGTGGATGCGGACAGTGTAGTCATCAACCTTTTCGACGCGCGCGATCCAGTCGACGGAAATCGCGTAGCGCGTGCCGTAATCGGGTTTGATGACGGTGTTCAGCGTGTCGACCACGTCATCGGCGGTGAAGGCCGCACCATTGTGGAAGGTGACGTCACGGCGCAGCTTGAACTCGAGCGTGAGCGGGTCGGGCTGGCTCCAGCTTTCGGCCAGAAGGCCCTTGAAGGTGCCGCTGTCCATGTCTTTGTAGAGCAGGCCGTCATAGACGTGGCGGGCGAGGATCAGCCCCTCGCGACCGGCGATCTTGTAGGTGTCGAGCGGTTCGGGCTCGAGCGAAAAGGCGACGTTCAGCGTGTCGCTCGCCTTGTCGGCAAGCACCGGCGTTGCCAGCATCGCGACTGCGGCGCCCGAAAGCAGGATCTGCGTCAGGGATGGGGTCATGGTTGTCCTCTCTGTTGACGGAAGCTCAGGTTCAGAAGGCTGCGCCGCGTCCCGTCGTCGTCGGGCTTCGTTTCGGCCTGGATCGCCTTCAGGGTTTCTCCCGCCTTCAGCCGGCGGAGGATGTCGATTTCGGCATGCTGCATCTGGCGCGCGATGGCGGCGTTCTCGGCCACCGTGGCGGGATCGAGAACCACCACACCGCTTTCATCGGCAAGGATGATGTCGCCACGGCTCACCATCGAGCCGCCACAGGTCACCGTTCCCCCGACATGGCCGGCCATCTGCCGGTTGCGCGTGGTGACCGGCGAGCGTCCCCGGCACCAGATCGGAAGGCCAAGCGCGAGAAGCGCCGAAAGATCGGTCACGAACCCGTCGATCACCACCCCCGCGACGCCGCGCGACGCCGCGGCCTGAGCGGTCACCGCACCGAAACAGGCGTGGCGCAGATCGCCGCAGCGATCGATGACGATCACCTCGCCGGGCGCGGCGATCGACAGCGCCTCGACCAGGGCCGAACCGTCGACCCCCGGCAGCCGCACGGTCAGCGCCGGGCCCCAGATGCGCCGGTCGGGGATCAGCGCCTGGATCGCCGGGGCCATGAAGCCTTCGGTGAGGAAATGGCCAAGCGTGGCGGTCTCGATCGCACTCAGATCGGGGCAAAGGGCGGGGGGCATGGCATCTCCGGTTCCGGCTGCCCCGGCGGAAAGGGGGGCAGCCATAGGCTGTGCTTATTGATGGCAGGCGGCAGTGACGATGAATTCCACCCGATATCCGGGCCCGGCAAGGCGCGCCTCGCCACAGGCCCGCACCGGCGGGTTCGCCGGGTCGACCCAGGCGTCATAGACCGCGTTCATGGCATCGAAATCCGCCATGTCGGCCAGCCAGACGATCACCTGCAAAAGATGTGCGCGATCGCTTCCGGCCTCGGCCAGCAGCGCATCCACGGCAGAAAGAGCCTGTTTTACCTGGGTGGTCACGTCGGCCGCCGGATCGCCGACCTGCCCGGCAAGCCAGATTGTGTCGCCATGGATGACGGCCTGGCTCATACGCGGGCCGGGGTGCAGGCGGGAGAGGGTCATTGCTCTGGGCTCCATGTTCACGGGGACCCCCAGACGCTACGCACCGGGCGGCGTCGAACCTAGATGGCAATTGCCTCCGGTCTTGATCCGAAGAATAGTCTTTGCCTATGCTTTGGCCCCGCCAGACCGTGCTAGAAGCATGCAGCCTACCGGAGACTCGCCCATGCCTCAGCGTCCCGATCTGTCCGATCTGAACTGGAACCTGCTGCGCAGCTTCTGCGTCATCGCAGAGGAAAAGGGGCTCACCCGCGCGGCAAAGCGGCTGAACATGAGCCAGCCCTCGGTCAGCCTCGCGCTGCAGAAGCTGGAAGACCAGCTCGGCTGCCAGCTGATCTTCCGCGGCAGCCGGCACTTTGCCCTCACCCTGCGCGGCGAGAAGATCTATCAGGAATGCGCCGAGATGTTCCGCGCCGTCGACCGCATCGGGGTTCTGACCGAGGACCGCAACGACGAGGAATTCGGCGAGCTGCGGCTCAGCATCATCAGCCAGCTGCACTCGCCACTGATCGACGAGGCGATCCGGCTCTATCATCAGCGCCATCCCTCGATCAGCTGGCGGATCGACGTGCAGAACTCTGCCGAGACGGTGCGCCGGATCACCAACGAGAAGGCCGGCATCGGCATCTGCCTGCTGACCAAGCCGCTGATCACGCTGACCTGCCGCCACCTCTTCCGCGAGGAGTTCGGCATCTTCTGCGGCGCGGAACATTCGCTTTACGGCCGCACCGAGGTGACCTCGCGGGATCTGCAGCAGGAATCCTTCGTCGCCTTCACCTGCGCCACCGAAGGCATGGGGCTTGAGCCGATGATCATGCTGCGCGAGGGGCTGAACCTCGGCAACCGGATCGGCGGATCGAGCCCCGACCTGCAGGAGGTGCAGCGGATGATCACTGCCGGCCTTGGCATCGGCATCCTGCCTCTGCCCGCGGCCTTCGACGAGCAGAAGGCCGGGCGGCTCTGGCCGCTGCGGCTGACCGATCAGCCGCTCGGCGCGGATGTCTTTCTCGTCCACAGCCCGCTGACGCAGCCCACCCCGCCCGAGCAGAAATTCATCGACCTGCTCGAAGAACTGCTGTCGCTCTATCCGGATATGGGCTGAGAAAACCGAAAGGGGGGCGTCATCGCCCCCCTGCCCGCCGCGCCTTCGCCCGAGGCGTCAGCCTGCCGCCACCTGCATCGCGGCCAGCAGGTCTTCCTGCGACAGCCCGACCGACTTGAAGAGCGTGCGCTCGGTCGCGTCGCGGCGCCCCGGAGCGCCGCGCGTCAGTTCGGCCAGATCCGCGACGATCGCCGCCGGATCGAAGGCCCCTTCCGCCGCCGGCTGGGCAAGATCGCCCGCAAGCAGCGCGCCCGGCCGGCCATCGACGAAGACCCGCGCCTGCGTCACCGCAAGCGTATCGCTTTCGCGCATGTCCGCCTTGAAGGCGCCGATCAGATCAAGGTGACTGCCCGGGCGCAGCCACGCGCCGCGGATCATCGGTTGCGTCGATGCGGTGACGCAGGACACCACATCCGCCGCGCGACAGGCGCTTTCAAGATCCGCCGCGGCCTCGGCCGCAAGCCCCTTCGCCGCCAGCGCCCGGGCCACGCGCTGCGCCTTCTCCGGGCTGCGCCCCCAGACCAGAACGCGGTCGTAGCTGCGCACCGCCGCATGGGCCTCGGCCACCGCCATCGCCAGTTGCCCGGTCCCGACGACGGTCAGCACGCGCGCATCGCGCCGCACAAGGTATTCCGCCGCCAGCGCCGAGGCCGCCGCAGTACGCCGTGCGGTCAGTGCGTCGCCCTCGATTGCGGCAACGCAGTGGCCGTCGGCGCCATCAAACAGCAGATAGCCCGCGTTGATCGTCGCCTGCCCCTTCGCGGCATTGCCGGGAAAGAAGGTCACCACCTTGACGCCGATCGCGCGCCCGCCTTCCCACGCCGGCATCACCAGCAGCGTCGCGGTCTCGCCCCCCGGCAGCTCGATGGCCAGGGATTGCCGCGCCGGCGCGATCGCCGCACCGCTTGCGAACCCGTCACGCAAAGCGGCGATCAGGCCCGGCCAGTCGAGGGCGGCCTCAACCGCCGCATGATCGAAGACCTGCATCAGCGATCCGCCCGCGCCACGGCCACATGCAGCAGCATGTTCACCCCGGCAACAAGATCGCCGGGGGTGCAGCTTTCGTTGTTGTTGTGGGTGATGCCGCCCTTGCAGGGGGTGAAGATCATCGCACTCGGAAAGCGCATCGCCATGTGATAGGCGTCGTGGCCGGCCTGGGCCTCGATGTCGCGCCAGTTCCAGCCCTGGCGCACCGCCTCGGCGCGGATCGCGTCGACCATGCCATGGTCAAAGATATCACCGCCCCAGGCCCATTCGTCCTCGATGGTAACGGAGCAGCCCGCACGCGCACCGGCCTCATGCGCGGCGCGGCGCATCTTCTCGGCCATCACCTTGGCGGTGATCGGGTCCGGGTGGCGCACATCGGCGACGCATTGCGCGGTCTCGGACAGGATGCCGGGCTTGTTCGGCCAGGCGGCGAGGCGCGAGCCGGTGGCCTTGCCGTCCATCACCGCGAAATCCCAGCCGATATCGTCGACCGCAGTCAGGAATCGCGCGCCGGCGATCAGCGCATTGTGGCGCAGGTCCATCGGCGTCGGGCCGGTGTGTGCGGTCTCGCCGTCGAACCGCACGCGGATGCCGTAGCTCGGATAGCCGCCGGTGACCACGCCCACCTGGCGTTTCTCGGCATCGAGGATCGGCCCCTGCTCGATGTGCAGCTCGAAATAGGCGTCGACGTCCCCGGGCGCCGCACCGCAGGGCATCTCCCCCTTGTAGCCGATGCGTTCAAGCTCGTCGCCAAAGCGCGCCCCGTCGTCCGAGATCAGTGCATGCGCCCAGTCCGCCGTGTAGCGCCCGACGAAGACGCCTGAGGCAATCATCGGCGGGGAGAAGCGCGCGCCCTCCTCGTTCGTCCAGTCGACGACGACGATCGGCCGCTTCGTCACATGGCCGAGAT
This sequence comes from Paenirhodobacter ferrireducens, assembly GCF_004022265.1. Taxonomy (GTDB): domain Bacteria; phylum Pseudomonadota; class Alphaproteobacteria; order Rhodobacterales; family Rhodobacteraceae; genus Rhodobacter; species Rhodobacter ferrireducens. The sequence goes on along the minus strand of NZ_SAVB01000028.1, from coordinate 59,207 downwards.
CGTTCAGCGTCCGGACCACCTCGAGCCCGGCCAGCACCCCTGCGATGCCGTCAAAGCGGCCTCCGTTGATCTGCGTGTCAAGGTGGCTGCCGATCAGGATCGGCGGCAGGCCGGGCTCGGTGCCCTCGCGCCGGCCGTAGATCGTGCCCATCTCGTCGACGCGGACGGCAAGGCCCGCGGCCTCGCACCAGGCGACGAACTGATCGCGCATCTCGCGGTCGCTGTCGGTCAGGGTCAGGCGGGCAAGGCCCCCTTCGCGGCCCTGCCCGATCTCGGCCGAGCGCTGGATGGTCGACCAGTAGCGGTCGAGGTCGATGCGGGCATCGGGGGTAAAGCTCATGGGAACCTCCTGGAGTGTCGGATGTCGCCACCGGGCGCGGCAGCGGGCGGGAGGCGGGCTCCCCGTCGCCGCCAGACAAGCACCGCGGCCGCCGGAACTCAAATAGGTGCAGGCTATGCCTATGATCTGGAAAGGTTATCCCGGGAATCTGGCATGCCGAAACCGCGCCCGGGGCCTTCCCGGACGCGGCTACCGGCTGGTGCCGGGCGGTTCGTCAGGCCGATTGCAGCCCTGCGAGAAGGCTGGTGAGGTTGGCGTGCAGGCTCGGCTGCATGTACCCGCCTTCCTGCACGCTCAGCACCGGCAGGCCGAGGCCAGCGATCGCCCGACCGATGCGCGCGAAGCCCGCCGTGGTCACGCCAAGGCCGTGGAACGGATCGTCCTCATGCGCATCAAGCCCCTGCGCCACCACCACGACCGAGGCCCCGAAACAGGCGATCTGATCGAGCGCACGGTCGAGCGCGGCGAGATAGCCCTCGGTATCGGTGCCGCGGGCGAGCGGCAGGTTCAGATTGTAGCCGATCCCCGCGCAGGCGCCGCACTCCTGCGCGCCGCCGGCATAGAACGGGTAGAACTGTTCCGGATCGACATGCAGCGAGACCGTCAGCACGTCGTCACGCTCGTAGAAGATGCCCTGCGTGCCGTTGCCGTGATGCACGTCGATATCGAGGATCGCCGGGCGGTGGCCGCGCGCGCGCAGATACTCGGCCGCGATGCCGCTGTTGTTGAGGAAGCAGAACCCGCCCGCGACCTCGCGATAGGCATGATGGCCCGAGGGGCGCGACAGCGCATAGGCCCGGCGTGCGCCCGACAGGATCTCGTCCGCGCCACTCAGCGCGGTCTGCGCCGACCAGTAGATCGCCTCCCAGCTTTTTGCCGAGATCGGGCAGGAGGTATCGGTGTTGTGGTAGCCGATCTGCGCCTCGGTGGTCCAGGCATAGATCCGCTCGCGCTCAGGGACGATGCGGCCGGGGACGACCTCGACAAGGTCGGTCACCTCGGCACGACGCCGGTCGTAGATCGTACGCAGGAACGACAGATAGCGCGGCGTGTGCAGCGCGGCGAGCGGCGCCATCCCGTGATCGGTGCTCGGCGCAGCCGTCAGCCCTGCCGCCAGCGCACCGCGCAACAGCTCCGCCACGCGGTCGGGGCGGTCGGGGTTCAGCACCACCTTGCCGTCCTGCAACCGGAAGCGCGGATCGTGCAGCCGCTGGCGTTCGTCGAAAAAGACCTTCATGTCAGTCTCCTGTCCTGTTGGCCCCGGCCGGGGGAAGCGTCTTGCCGGGATTGAGAATTCCGCGCGGATCGAGCGCCGCCTTGATCGCCCGCATCGCGTCGAGCGCCACCGGATCCTTGTAGCGCGCCATCGGGGCGAGCTTCGACAGCCCCACCCCGTGCTCGGCCGAGAAGGTGCCGTTCAGCTCCATCGCCAGCGCGTCGATCTCGGCGCGCAGAGCGGCCATCAGGGCGGGCTCGTCGCGCGTCGGATAGCAGGTGTAATGGATGTTTCCGTCGCCCAGATGCGCGACCGACATCAGCCCGCAGCCCGGATCGCGGGCCTGAAGGCGCGGTTCGATCCGGCGCAGGTAATCCGCCACCCGGTCGCGCGGCACGGCGATGTCGGTGTCGATCACCGGGTTCCGGCGGAACGAGATTTCCGCCGCCGCCTCGCGCCGGGCCCACATCTGGCGCCGCTGCGCCTCGTTCTGGGCGATGACCGCATCGGTGACAGTGCCCTCTTCCATCGCCGCGGCGAGAACGGATTCGAGCGCCATGCCCGGCCCCTCGCCCGGCTGCGGCGCGGCAAGCTCGACCAGCAGGTTGACGGGATGGGGGGCGTCGAACGGCTCGCGGCTGTCGGGGACGATCTCCAGATAGCCCTCGACGAAGCTGCGCGGCATGAACTCGAAGGCGACGACGGCATTGCCCGAGGCATCCTGCAACGCGTTCAGCAGCCCCGGTGCGGGATCAAGCGTCTCCATCGCCACCATCGCGGTGACCACCGTCGCCGGCAGCGGATGCAGTTTCAGCACCGCCGCGGTGATGATGCCAAGCTGCCCCTCGGCGCCGATCACCAGATCGCGCAGATCGAAGCCCGAGTTGTTCTTGTGCAGCGCCGTCATCAGATCCATCACCCGGCCGTCGGCCAGAACCACCTCGACGCCCAGACACAGATCGCGGGTATTGCCGTAGCGCAGCACATTCGCCCCGCCCGCGTTGGTCGACAGCACGCCGCCGATCATCGCCGAACCCGAGGCGCCGAAGGACAGCGGGAACATCAGCCCCTGTTCCGCCGCCGCCGCGTTCAGCGCATCGACGATCACCCCGGCCTCGACCACCGCGACGCGCGCGTCCGCGCGGATCTCGCGCAGCCGGTTCAGCCGCCCGAGCGACAGCGCAATCGCGCCCTCGCCGAGCGCGCCGCCGTTCAGCCCGGTGTTGCCCGAGACCGGCACCACCGCCACGCCCTGCGCACTGGCCAGACGCAGCACCGCCGCCACCTCGTCGCGGTCGGCCGGGCGCACCACGGCCAGAGGCGCACCGCGGTAATGCCCGGTCCAGTCGCTGTCCCAGGGGGCGGTGTCGGCCCCCGTCAGCACATGCACCGGCCCGACGATCGCCGCCAGAGCGGCCAGAAGCTCGCTCATGGCTGCACCTCCAGCCCCGGCGCGGCATCGAGCAGGCTGCGCGTATAGGCCTCGCGCGGGGCGCGGAAGACCTGTTCGACGGAGCCGAGTTCGACCACGCGCCCCTTCTGCATCACCGCGATCCGGTCGCAGATCTTGCCCGCGACACGCAGGTCATGGGTGACGAACAGCAAGGTCAGACCGAGCCGCTGCTTCAGATCCTCGAGCAGATCGAGCACCTGCGCCTGCACCGAGACATCAAGCGCCGAAACCGCCTCGTCGGCGACGATGATCTCGGGTTCGAGGGCGAGCGCCCGGGCGATGCCGATGCGCTGGCGCTGACCGCCCGAGAATTCGTGCGGGAAACGCTCCATCGCCGAGGCCTTCAGCCCGACGAGGCTCAGCAGTTCGCGGGCCCGTGCCTCGGCCTCGGCGCGGGGGCGGCCGTGGGCGATGGGGCCTTCGGTCAGAATGCGGCCGATGCGCGCGCGCGGATTGAGCGAGGCATAGGGATCCTGAAAGATCATCTGGATCCGCTTGCGATGCGCGCGCAGCGCTGCGCCCCTGAGATGCGAGATATCCTTGCCGTCCATCTCGATCGTGCCGGAATCGGGTGTGACCAGCTGCACGATGGCGCGCCCGAGCGTCGACTTGCCTGAGCCGGATTCGCCCACGATCCCCAGCGTCTCGCCCCGCATCAGATCGAGCGTGACGTGATCCGAGGCCTTCACCACCCGCGCCCCGGTGCGGAATTCCTTGACCAGATCGCGCACCCGCAGCAGCGGTTCCTCGCGCGCCGGTTCGTCGCGGAACTCGACCGTCGGGATCGCGGCGATCAGCCGGCGGGTATAGGGGTGATCGGGCGCCTTCAGCACCTTTTCGGCCGGGCCCTGCTCGACCAGCTCGCCCAGCTCGATCACCGCGACGTCATCGGCGATCTCGGACACGACGCCGAAATCGTGGGTGACGAACATCACCGCCATCCCGTGCCGGGTCTGCAAGTCCTTGATGAGGCGCAGGATCTGCGCCTGCGTGGTGACATCGAGGGCGGTCGTCGGCTCGTCCGCGATCAGCACCCGCGGCTCCAGCGCCAGCGCCATCGCGATCACCACGCGCTGGCGCTGCCCGCCCGAGAGCTGGAACGGATAGGCGAACTGAGCGCGCTCTGGGTCGGGGATGCCGACCTCGCGCAGCAGCTGCAGCGCCCGGGCCGCGCGCTCGGCGGGGGCGAGGCGACCATGGGCCTCGAACACCTCAGCGATCTGCGCACCGATCCGCATCAGCGGGTTGAGCGCGGTCATCGGCTCCTGGAAGATCATCGCGATGCCCTGACCGCGCAGCTCCTGATACTGCGCCTCGCTCAGGTGGGTGATGTCGCGGCCGCCGAACAGGATGCGGCCGGCGCCGACGCTGACGCCCTTCGGCAACAGCCCCATCACCGCATTCGCCGACATCGACTTGCCGGAACCGGATTCGCCCACGATGCACAGCGTGCGCCCGGGCCACAACTGCAGCGAGACGTCGCGGATCGCGTGCGGACGGTCGGCGCCCTCGGGCAGATCGACGGTCAGATGTTCGATGCTCAGGGTGGGTTCGATGTCCATCTCAGCTCCTCCGGCGCGACAGGCGCGGGTTCAGCGCGTCATTCAGGCTTTCGCCGATCAGGTTCAGCGCCAGCACCGTCAGCACGATCGCCACGCCCGGAAACAGCGACAGCCACCACGCCTGACGGATCACCGTGCGCGCCGCGCCGATCATGTAGCCCCAGCTCATCAGGTTGGGATCGCCGAGGCCGAGAAACGACAGCGAGCTTTCCAGCAGGATCGCCGAGGCCACCATCAGCGAGGCCATCACGATGATCGGCGAAACCGCGTTGGGCAGGATCTGGCGCAAGATGATCGCCGGCGTCGACAGGCCCTGCAAGATCGCCGCCTCGATATATTCGCGCTGGCGCAGCGACATCACCTCGCCGCGCACCAGCCGCGCCACCGGCGGCCAGGACACGATGCCGATGGCAAGCGTGATCGACACCACCGAGGGCTGGAAGATCGCCACGATCACGATGGCGAGGGCGAAGCTCGGCACGGTCTGGAAGAACTCGGTCACGCGCATCAGCAGATCGTCGATGCGGCCGCCGAAATAGCCCGCGAGCGCGCCGACCGGGATGCCGATCAGCAACGCGGCAAGCGTCGAGACCAGCCCCACCAGCAGCGACACCCGCCCGCCATAGGCCAGCCCCGCCGCCACGTTGCGCCCGACCGTATCGGTGCCGAGCGGGAATTTCATCCCCTCGAACGGCGGCACGAAGGGACGCGCCACCATCTTCCACGGGTTGCCCGGAAACAGCAGCGGCGCCAGCAGCGCGACCGCCACGATCGCCGCCAGCAGCGCCAGCCCGATGATCCCGCCCTTGTTGGCGCGGAAACGGTGCCAGAAATCTTTCATCACAAGTCTCCTGTCCCTGTCACTGCGCGCGGATGCGGGGATCGACGATCCCGTAGATCAGATCGGTGATCAGGTTGAACACGATCACCATCGCCGCCGAGACGAAGAACACCCCGAGCAGAACGTTGTAATCGCGCTGTGTCAGCGCCTCGAACATCAGCCGGCCGATGCCGGGCCAGGCGAAGACGGTCTCGGTCAGCACCGCGCCGCCGACCAGCTGGCCGGCCTGCAGCCCCGCCAGCGTCACGATCGGCAACAGCGCGTTGCGCAGGATGTGGCGCCGTTCGATCACGGCGCGGGACAGGCCCTTGGCGCGCGCGGTCTTGACGAAATCGAGCTGCGCCACCTCGAGCATCGAGGCCCGGGTCATGCGCGAATAGACCGCCATGAAGAACAGACCGAGCGACAGCGCCGGCAGCGCCAGATGCTGCGCAATGTCGAGCGCGCGGCGAATCCCGGTGAAGCCCGATCCCACCGTCTCGTAACCGAAGGGCGGCAGCCAGCCGAGCACCACCGAAAACAGCAGCACCCCCATCAGCGCCGCCCAGAACAGCGGCGTGGCGTAAAACAGCAGCGCCACGGTCGAGATCAGCGTGTCGGACCATTTCCCCACCCGCGACGCCGCCAGCACCCCCGCCGCGACGCCGAGGATCAGCGACACCGCAAAGGCCGAGCCGGTCAGCAACAGCGTCGCCGGAAGCCGGTCCATCAGCAGATCGAACACCGGCATCTGCTGGCGATAGGAGAAGCCGAGATCGAGATGCAGCACATCCCAGACATATTTGCCGAGCTGCATGTAAAGCGGCTGGTCGAGGCCGAACTTCTCGCGCAGCTGCGCGAGGAACACGTCATCCGTGGCCCCGGCCTCGCCGGCCATTACCACCGCCGGATCTCCCGGTGCGGCATGGATCAGCAGGAAATTCAGCACCAGAATGGCCAGCAGCACCACGGCTGCCTTGGCCAGCCGGGCGGCGATACGGGTAGCGATCTTCATGAATGTCGTTCCGCGCATGAAAGTCCCCGGCGCGCTTGCCACGCACCGGGGAACGGGGTCACTTCTGGATCCAGGCGTTCTTGAACCCGTCGTTCAGGCCGATGCCCGTGGTGACGAGATCCTTGACCGAGCAGCGGCTGATCGTCGGCATCCCCATGTCGAGCAGCCAGGCGTTCGGCACCTCGTCGACGAGGATCTTCTGCACCGCGTCATAAGCGGCCTTGCGTTCAGCCGGATCGACGGTGCCCGCACCCGTGTCGAACAGCGCATCGACCTTCGGGTTCGAATAGCCCTCGACGTTGTTCCAGGGCGAGCCCTTCTTGATGTTGCCCGACACGTAGCTGCGCGACACCCCAAGCGCCGGATCGCCATACTGATACAGATAGGTCGTCGACAGGTCGTAATCCCAGTCCGACAGATGCTGGTTCCAGCCCGCCACGTCGGTCGAGACGATCTCGACCTTGATGCCCACATCGGCGAGGTTCTGCTTGATGACCTCGGCGAGGCGCATCCAGGTCTCGCCATAGGGCATCGGCACCAGCTTCAGCACCTCGCCCTTGTAGCCCGAGGCCTTGACCAGTGCCTTCGCCTTCTCCGGATCGTAGGGCCAGGGCTTCAGGTCGGTGTCGTTGTAGCGGGTGGAGCCGGCGAAGGGGCCGTTCGGGATCTGCCCGAGGCCGTTGAACAGCGAATCGCGGATGAACTCGCGGTCGAGCGCATACAGGATCGCCTGACGGAATTCCTTGCTCGCGGTCGGGCCCTGACGGTTGTTCAGCCACACCCAGGACTGCGGGCCGAAGAACTCCCAGCCGGATTGGGTGATGCAGGTATTGGGCAGCGCCTTCACCCGGTCGATGTCGAAATTCTCGATCGAGCCGGCGGGCAGGATGTCGACCTGTCCGGTCTCGTAGGCCACCGCGCGCGAGGCGGCATCGGGGATCACGTGCCAGTAAACCTCGTCGAGGTAAGGCTTGCCCTGATCCCAGTAATCGGGGTTCTTCACCAGCTTGATATACGACCCCTTCACCCATTCGGCGAACTTGAACGGGCCGGTGCCGATGGGGGTGTTGTTGGCCGGGTTGGTGGCGAAATCGGTGCCTTCGTAGATGTGCTTCGGCACGATCGGCATCGAACCGACCTCGAAGCTGTTCAGGAACGGGCCGAAGGGCGATTTCAGGCGGAACACCACGGTACCCGCGTCGGGCGCGGTGATGCTTTCGACATGATCGAGCACGGCGCGGAACCGCGGATGGGTCTTGCGCAGGAACACGTCGGCGCTGAACACCACGTCATCGGCCGAGAACGGCTGTCCGTCATGCCACGTCACCCCGCTCTGGAGGTGGAAGGTATAGGTCAGACCGTCGTCCGAGACCTCCCAGCTTTTCGCCAGCGAGGGCATCGGGTTCAGCTTGGTGTCGTAGCGCAGCAGCCCTTCGTAGATGTTGCCCGCGACCTGCTGGGCCGGAGCGTTCTGCACGAGGCCGAGCATCAGGCTCGGCGGTTCGGGCTGGATGACGACATTCGCCCGCCCGCCGGCGACCGGATCAGCCAGCGATGGCGCCACGGCCAGGAAACTCGCGACGACGGCCGCCAGAATGCGCTTCATGAAAATTCTCCCTTGTCGTTTGGACATATTCTTGTGCCTTCACGGCGCGAAGTCGCCTCCGCGCCCGAGGATGGAGAAATCATTCGGCCATCGCCGTCAGCGGCGCAAATAGGCCTGAGCTATCGCTGCGATAAGCGAGACGTCCCCTTCACCGAAGCGTCATGTCGAGCCCCCGCCCCGCAAGCCGCCTCTGCCATGTGCAAGGAGATGTCGCGGGAAAATCCGTGCGCTGATGCACGCCCCGGCTTTCCGTCCTGGCAAGGGCGGCGCTGGCGCCTGTCCGGGCGTGGAACAGCATGCCCGACAGTTCCCGCGCAAAAAGCGCGCTGCGCGCATCCGCGGCGCGCGGGGCGGTCTGCAGCTCATCTTCAAGTTCGGCGGTGAGCGCCAGAGTCTCGTTGAGTGTCCGGTCGCAGCGAAAGCCATTGCGGCGGATCGGCAGGACCTCAGCCTGAAGCGCCTGCAGCAGCGGCCGCACCGCCGCGATCCGGCGCCCGGACACGGGCTCCCTTGCCCGCTCCCCGCGCCCCGGCGCGCCCTCGCGGGCCGAGCGCGCAGCTGCCAGCCCCGCCCATCTGCCGGAGGCAAGCGTCCAGGCCGCGTTGATCGCGCCCGCCCCCGACGAGGCCCCGACCAGCATCTCGCGCGAGGCGGCATCGCCCGCCACCCAAAGCCCCGGCACCGACGAGGCGCAGTCCGGTCCTTTGACGACGATCCCGCCCGAACCGCGCACCGAGCCTTCGAACATCGGCTCGACCTCGAATTTCTGGGTGAACGGGTCCACGCCAAGCCGGTCGAACTGGGTGAAGAGATTGGGCTGCCCGGCCCGCAGGAACGGGCGGTTCGCCTCGGGCACCTGGGTGAACTGGCAAAAGACCGGTTCGTGCCCGAAGAGCGGGGCGGCCGCGGTGCCCATGACGCCATAGGGCGAGGACCAGCCGAGATGCACCTGATGCCCGGCCGCATCGAAGAACGCCGCCTGCAGCAGATAGCCGTTCTTGTCGACCGACCCGCCTTTCGGCACGATGCCGTAATAGTTCGAGAATTCCATCCCCGACCACTCGGCACCAAGCTCGGCCGCCATCAGCAGCGCATCGCCGGTATTGACGCTCGAGCCGATGCAGCCGCTGCGCAGCGCCGACCCGCCGGCCGCCATCACCACGGCACGGGCGTCGACCCGCCAGCGCTGGTCCTTCTGCCGCAGCACCCCCTCGGCACCGGCGCAGCGCCAGGCGGCATCCATCAGCAGCGAGACCGCCGGCGCATGATCGAGGATGGTGACCCCCGCCCGCAGCACGAGCCGGCGCATCTCGCGCAGATAGACTGGCCCCTGCACCACCACCTGCCCGCCGCGCCCGCTGCGATAGGTCGGATCGCCGACATAGCCGCGGCTCTCGGCAAAGCGCGGCCAGCTGGCCCATGTCTCCGCAAGAACGCGCTCCATCCAGGCCTCGTCGGCAAGCCCGCAGGCATCGACGGCCTTTGCCGCCATCGCCGCGGCGCGCCCTTCCGGCGCCACCCACCAATGGCCGATGGTCGCCGCGGCGCCAACGCCGGAAGCCCCGCACCAGCCTTTGTCCACCAAGATCACCTCGGCCCCGGCCGCGCGGGCCGCGAGGGCGGCCCAGGTGCCGGCCGGGCCGCCGCCGATCACGAGGACATCTGTCGCAAGATGCAGCTCCGCGCCGAAATGCCCGGCTCCGTCAGCCATGATATGCCTCCTTCCCGGGCTGTGCGCCCGGTTGCAGCGCCATGGGCGAAACCCCGGGGGCGGCCTCCGGCCGTTGTGAGAGCGCGAGCGCCTCGTCGAAACTTCGGGGCGGACGGCGGCCCTTGCCCCAGCCAAGCCGCGCCCGATAGCTGCCGAGAAGCTGACGCTCCGCCAGCTCCGCCTCGGTCGGCGTCAGGGCCGGCCGCCGTTCGGCCGCCACATAGAGCGCATCGGTCGGGCAATGCGCCTCGCACAGGAAGCAGGTCTGGCAATCCTCCTTGCGGGCGATCACCGGAAGCCCGTCCTCGGCCCGGTCGAACACATCCATCGGGCAGACCCCGAAGCACAGATCGCAGCGCACGCAGCGGCTGAGGGACACAAGCTCGATCATGCCACGACCTCCGCAGGCGTTTGGGCCAGCGCCGCCAGAAGATGGCCGCGCAGCTGCGAGAACGCCTCGGTGTCGCGACTGCGCGGCCGCGGCAGGGCGAGTTCGACCACCTCGTGCACATGGCCGGGGCCGGGCCGCATGACGACCACCCGATCCGCCAGATAGAGCGCCTCCTCGATGTCATGGGTGACGATCAGGATCGAGACCTGATGGGCCCGCCAGATCTTCAGCAGCTCTTCCTGCATCCGGGTGCGCAGGATCGAATCGAGCGCCCCGAACGGCTCGTCCATCAGCACGAGATCGGTTTCCACCGCCAGCGCCCGGGCGATCGCGGCGCGCTGCGCCATGCCGCCCGAAAGCTGCCGCGGATAGCTTTCTGCAAAGGCGTCGAGCCCGACGAGGGCGATATAGCGCGCCGCCCGCGCCTGCCGCTCGGCCGCGGTCATGGCGAGCGGCTCGAGCGCAAGCTCGACATTGCCGCGCACCGTGAGCCAGGGCAGCAGACGATGGTCCTGAAACACCACCGCGCTGCCCTGCCCGGCCGTGGTCACCGGCACGCCCGCAATCGCAAGCGTGCCGCTGTCCGGGGTTTCAAGCCCGGCGATGCAGCGCAGCAAGGTCGACTTGCCGCAGCCGGATGCGCCGATCACGGCGATGATCTCGTTGCGCCGGAGCTCCAGTCCGACATCCGCGAGTGCGCGGAAGGGCACGCCGTTCACGGGGAAGGATTTAGAGACGCCGGAAACGGACAGAAGTGGGGAGGTTTTCATGTCAGGTTGCCTTGTCGAGGTGACGGATCAGACGGGCGCCGAGCGCGTGGAGCGCGACACCGATCAGGGCGAGCGCGAGCACGCCCACGAGGGTGATATCCATGCGGAACTGCTCGCGCCCGCTCGCGATATAGGCGCCAAGGCCGCGGCCGTTGCCGATCGCGTATTCCGCGCCCACGGTTCCGATCCAGGCGGAGATCAGCGCGATCTGCACGCCCACGGCGATCGAGGGCAAGGCCGCGGGCAGATAGAGCGCGGTGATCCGCCGCCGCGGCGACAGGCCGAGCACCTGCACCAGCTCGACGAGCCCGGCCGGGGTCGCGCGCACCCCCTGCTGCGTCGCCAGCACCAGCGGGAAGAACGTGCCGAGGGCGATGAAGACGATCTTCGCCGTCTCGCTGGTGCCGAACCACGCCGTCAGCAGTGGGATCCAGGCGAAAAGCGCGATCTGGCGCAGGGTGTCGATGCTTGGCGACAGCGCCCGGCCGAGGGGCCGCGACAGGCCGAGGGCGAGGCCAAGGCCGATCCCGGCGACGGCGCCGAGACTGCCGCCAAGGGCAAGCCGCACCAGGCTGGCGCCAAGGGCGGCCCAGATCTCGCGCCCGTCCGGGTCGGTGACGGGCACCTGCAGAAGCGCGACGGGAGACACCGCCATCGGACCGCCCAGCAGGTGGTTTTCGACGGCAAGCGACCAGGCGGCCAGCGCGGCCGCGGGGAGCACCAGCCCCTTCCAGGACAGCTCAGCCATCGTCGCCCATCCTTGCGCGCAAGGCCCGCTCGCCTCCGCGCAGCAGCCGGTCGAGCGCGATGCCGGCGGAACCGACGGCGATCATCCCGACGATGACCAGGTCCATCTGGAAGAGCGTCCGGCCCCAGACCATGAGATAACCAAGGCCATCGGTGGCGGCGAGCATCTCGCAGGTGACGAGCGACACGAAGGCCTGACCGGAGGCGAGGCGCAGGCCCGAAAACAGCGTCGGCACCATCGCCGGCAGGCGGATCCTCCAGAGCTGCCGCAGCGGCGAGAGCCCGAGCACGCGCCCAAGCTCGGCGTAGCGCGCCGGCACCGCGCGCCAGGCGTCGCGGCTGGCAATCGCCACCGGCACGAAGCAGGCCTTGATCAGGATGATGACCTTCAGCACCTCGTCAATGCCGACAAGCAGGATCAGCACCGGAATCCAGCCCAGGGCCGGCACCGCGGCGATGGCGCGGAAACTGGGGCCAAGCCAGTCTTCGGCGCGCGGCGAGGCGCCGAGCAGCAGGCCGAAGAGAAATCCGAGCGGCGCGCCGATCAGCAACCCCACCGTCAGCCGCCACAGGCTGATGCGGGCGGCCGACCACAGCTCGCCGCTGTGCGACAGCTCGCCGAGTGTCGCGAGAACGCGGCCGGGTGCCGGCAGGATATGCTCGGAGACCAGAGCGCATTCCGCCGCGAGCTGCCACAGCAGCAGGCCGGCGAGCGGCGAGAGCCAGGGCAGCGCCCGGAAGGCCGCGCGCTGCAGGGTCCGCGCGCGCCGCAGGGCCGGTTGCCGCGCAGGCCGCGCGCGCCGCGCGAGGGGCGCCGCGCCCTGCCCGGGAACGGTGCTGACGGAAAGATCGCTCATCGTCCCGCCTCAGTTCGTACCGGTGGCAGGCCGGTCGGGCCAGACCGCCGCGAGCCCCTCGTCCTCGAGCGACTTCGCAAGGAAACGGCCATCCGCCCAGGCGGCAAGATCCAGGGTCTTGCGGGTCAGTTTCTGCGCTCTGGTGAACGCGAGCGCACTTGCGAAGCGCTGCTCGAACACCGCATCGAGGCGCGGATCATAGGCCTGCCGGAAGTCGGTATCGGCGTTCGACCGGCGAATGAGATCGACCGGTGTGCCCGCCCGGTTCCAGATCCGGAAGGCCTCTTCGCGGTTCGCCGGATCGGCCAGCCAGGCAGCCGCCCTGACATAGCCGTCGACGACCTTCTGCGTGGCCTCGGGATAGGCGTCGCGGAACTGCCGCGACACGAGGAAGCCGCCGAAACCCGAGACCTCGCGGTCGTCGCGGGCCGAAGAGAAGACCACCTTCGCCACCCCCTTCTGCTCGAGCGGCAGCAGGAAATCGGCGCCGAACACCGCGTCGACACTGCCCGCACTGATCGCGGCGAGCTGATCGGCGTTCTTGAGGTCGATCAGCGTGATATCCTTTTCGCTCAGCCCGGCGTGCCGCAGCGCCTCGAGCGCCGCCCAGTGGATGATCGTCGCCTTCTGCAGCGCGACGCGCTTGCCTTTCAGGTCGGCGAGGCTCTCGATGCCGCTGCCGGTGCGCGCGACGGCGAAGATGTTGGTGCCCTGCGTCGAGGCGACGATCACGGTGTCGAGCCCGTTCGCCGCGCCGACGATGTTCGGCACCGCACCATAGGAGGCAAAGTCCACCTGCCCGTTGGCGAAGGCCTCGTTGATCGCCGGGCCGGTGCCGGTGAAATAGGTCCAGTCGAGCTTGACCCCGGTGCCCTTGAACTCCTCGGCGATGAAGCCCTTGGCATCGGCGATCGCCAGCAGCCCGACGCCGAACGGCTTGCCGAACCCGAAGCCGACATCGCCGAAGCGGATCTCCTGCGGAAGCCCGCCGGCAATCGCGGCGGCACCCGACATCAACGCAGCCGCAAGGGCCGACAGCACTGTAAATTTCCTGAACATCGTCATCTCCGGCTGGTTGGATCTGACGCCAGATTAAAGACGATAATAACGATCGCAATTATAGATGAATGATGTGGGCGAATTCGCTGAATCTGTTCTGCCGGACGATGGTTGCAAGAAAAAGGACGCGCGACGTTGCATCGCGCAGACGAATATTTTTCTTCTTGCTGCGGCAGACCGGGCCGGTGAACCGCCGCAGGTTTGCCGCCGGGGGGACGTCCGTTGTCGTGGTTATAGGTGTCGGTGGCCATCGGGGTTCCCGGCAGGGTCGGGTTGCGACAACCAGCCTGCCCCGAAGGACAGCCCCGATGACCAACCCCATGATGGATCTCCGCGCGCTCCTGAAGAGGAACGGAGATGCCGGTCTGCCGCGTGAGAGGATCGGCTTTGCGGCCGAACGTCTGAGGGAGTTGGAGGTCGGCGCCAAGACCTGCACCGACTACGGCGAGAAGACCCCGAGCGGCTGGCGCAGTATAACGGCCAGCGCGGGCGAGACCGGCAGACGCGGGCCGGCAGCGTCGAGCTGCGCACCGGCACCTGTTCTCCATCCGCTCTCGAGCCCCGGCGCTCGGTGGAGCGGGCGCTGACGGCCGTCATCCAGCTGGCCGGATCGTCTCCGTCGCCGTGACGATCGCGGCGGGCGTGAACACCGATGGCCGCCGCGACGTGTTGGGCAGACCGAGGAATGGACCGACCAGAGAGGCCGTTACATGACGCCCGAAACGCTCGCGCCGGTCTGTGAGGGTGTCATGGTCAGCCTGCCTGCTGCGCAGCGCAACTGACCAACCCGGCCCGCATCAGAGCGCGAGGCCCACCGAAAGTGACACCACCGGCGGGGACACTATCCGGGGCTGGCGCGGCTCGACCAGTCTGAGCGATGCCGGGCCGCGCGTCTGTTCGCGATGTCGCGCGGCCACAGAACGAGCACGAATGATGCCGACCGCTTGCGGAAACACCTCCAGCGCTTCGCTCTCGGCTGGGCCATGGTGACGTCATCGCGGCCATAATCCTGGCCGGGCGCGGCGCAGCAGATGAACGGCCGGCGGGGGAAAGTCGCACCGCGGCAAGGGCGGGATCCGGGCTCTCGCAAATGGGCGGGTCTTTCATCCGCTCATACGCCCCTCCCCCCACCCGCCTCTGTATGCTTTGGCGAAGCGTGGTCCGCGCCTGGCCTATCTGTCGGCCAGGCGATAGCCGGCCCCCGGCTCGGTGAAGATCCAGCGCGGGTCGGCGGCATCATCGCCGAGCTTGGCGCGCAGCTGGCGGATATAGACGCGCAGATACTGGCTGTCCTCGGCATGGGCCGGCCCCCAGATCGCCTTCAGGATCATGTCCCGCGTGACCAGCCGCCCGGCGTGGCCGGCCAGAAGCCACAAGAGATCGAATTCCTTGCGCGTCAGCTTCAGGTCCTCGCCCGACAGGCTGGCGCGGTGCTCGGCCGCATCAATGACCAGCGGCCCCAGAGTCAGGATGGCGGGAGCCGCGTCCCGCGCCCGGTCGCGCAGCAGTCCGCGCAGGCGTGCCAGCAGCTCTCCGGTCGAGAACGGCTTGGTGACATAGTCTTGCGCTCCGGCATCCAGCGCAGCGATCTTGCCGGCCTCGTCGCTGCGCACCGACAGCACCAGAACCGGCACCTGTGACCATTCGCGAACCGTCTTCAGCACCGAGATCCCGTCCGCATCCGGCAGGCCGAGATCGAGAATGATCGCCGCCGGCGCCTCGCGCGCGGCCAGTGCAATGCCGTCCCGCGCCGTCGCCGCCTCGGAGACGACATGGCCTTCGGTCTCCAGCGCGACGCGCAGAAAGCGCCGGATCGGCGCCTCGTCCTCGACGATCAGGATGCGGGCAGCGGCGGTCAAGCGGATACCTCCGGGTTCCAGAGCGGCAGTTCCATCACGATCCGCGTGCCGCGCCCGTCGGGATGCACGGCCCCGGCGCGGATCGTGCCGCCATGGGCTTCCACGATCCCCTTGCAGATGGCAAGGCCGAGGCCGGTTCCCGCCTGTCCGCCGTCGCCCTGCTCGGCGCGCCAGAACATGTCGAAGACATGGGCGGCCGCGCCCGGTGGCAGGCCCGGCCCCTCGTCCTCGACCGACAGCACCGCTCGCCCGCGCGACGGACGCGCAGCGATCCGGATCGCGCGGCCCGGCCCGGCATATTTGCAGGCATTCTCGAAGATATTGACCAGAACCTGTTCGATCAGCACCGGATCGACCTGCGCCGGCGCCATGTCGACGGGGATCGCCACCTCCATCGGATGGCCCCGCAGCGGGCCGCGCAGCCGGTTGCGGGCCGATCCCACCAGCTCCCGCAGGTCGGTGGCATGGGTCTTCAGCGTCAGCGCGCCATGGCCGAGACGGGTCATGTCGAGCAGGTTCTGGATATAGCGGTCGAGCCGGTCGCCCTCGTCGCGGATGGTCTCGGCAAGGGTGCCGCGCGCCTCGGCGGTCAGGCCGGGTTGCGTCAGCCCCTCCGCCGCACCGAGGATCGACACCAGCGGCGTGCGCAGATCGTGACTGACCGAGGACAGCAGCGCGGTGCGCAGCCGTTCGGTCTCGCTTGCCACGCGGATCTGCGCCAGATCATCGGCAAGCCGCACCCGCTCCAGCGCCAGCGCCACCTGATCGGCCAGCGCTTCGACCAGCCGCCGGTCGCCGGGGGGCGGCTCGCGCCCGTCCTCGTAGGCAAGGCCCAGGACGCCGATCCGCCGCTCGGCGGCCAGCAGCGGCAGGAACAGCCAGCGCGAGGCGGGCAAGGTCTCCGAGCCCTTGCCCGCGGGTTCGCCATGCGCATGGGCGTAGGTCGCCGCAGACAGTTCGCGCGGCTCCATCCGGTCCTCGGGCGGAAAGGCCCCGACAATCGCAAGCTGCCCGTTTTCGTCGGGCAACAGCAG
Source organism: Paenirhodobacter ferrireducens (assembly GCF_004022265.1). Taxonomy (GTDB): domain Bacteria; phylum Pseudomonadota; class Alphaproteobacteria; order Rhodobacterales; family Rhodobacteraceae; genus Rhodobacter; species Rhodobacter ferrireducens. The sequence continues at coordinate 42,767 of NZ_SAVB01000028.1, read as the reverse complement.
GATCGAGTGGCATTCGAGCACCGCGGCGACATGGCTGACCGCCGCCCAGACCACATCGTCGACGGAGGCCGCCGCCGCCGCCCGGCGCGAAAAGTCATAAAGCTTGCGCGTCCGGTCCGAGATCGCCCGCTGCGCAACGGCCCGGTCGCGCAGCCGTGCGGCGAGATTGCCGGTCAGGATCGAGACCGCAAGGAACAGCAGCAGCGTCACGAACTGGCCCCGGTTCCAGATCTGCAGCGTCATCCGCGGGTCGGTGAAAAACAGATTGTAGGCCAGGAAGCTGAGCACCGCAGCCGCAACCGACGGCCGGCGCCCGAGCGTCGCCGCAACCGCCACCACCACCGTCATGTAGAGCAGCGACAGGCTCAGCACCGGGATCAGCCGCTCGGCGCCAAGGGCGAGCAGCGTCGTCGCGCCAACCGCCAGCGCGACAAGGCCGAGCGGGCGCAGCTGGGCACGCAGATCGGCCCGGGCCGGCCGACGGCGCTGACGCTGGCGCGCCGGGCTTTCCTCGTCGGTGACGAGGGTCAGCTCGAACTGCGTCGCGCCGCGCAACAGGCCGGCGACCACGGCCTCATGCGGCGAGGGCGACAGCCAGCGCGCAAGCCGCGCCCTGGGGGCGGGCCGCGGCACAACGATACGGCGGACATTGTACCTTTGCGCGAAGTCCAGCACGTCCTGGGCGGCGTCGCGTTCGGTCTGCAGCACCGTCACCTCGGCCCCCAGCCGTTCGGCCAGACGCAGCGAGGACGTGCCCGGATCGCCCGCAAGATCGCGCCGCGTCTCGGCGCGCAGGCTGGTCAGCGCCACCGCCAGCCACTCGACCCGCGCCCGGTCGGCCGAGCGCCGGGCGATCCGCACCGCGTCGCGGCCGACGGCGCCTTCGGGCAGGACGACGAGGATCCGCTCCTGCGTCGGCCAGGGGCCCTCGATCGCGTTTGCCGCCATGTGTTCCTTGAGCTGCGCATCGACGCGGTCGGCGGCGGTGCGCATGGCAAGCTCGCGCAGCGCCGTCAGGTTGCCCTTGGCGAAGAAGTTCGCCACCGCCCGCGCCGCCTGGTCCTGCACATAGACCTTGCCCGCACGCAGCCGCGCGATCAGCTCGTCCGGCGGCAGGTCGATCAGCTCGATCTCGTCGGCGAGTTCAAGCACCTGATCGGGCACCGTCTCGCGCACCCGGATCCCGGTGATCCGCGCGACGGTGTCGTTCAGCGTCTCGACATGCTGGACATTCATCGTCGTGTAGACGTCGATCCCGGCGGCGAGCACATCCTCGACATCCTGCCAGCGCTTCTCGTGCCGGCCCCCCGACAGGTTCGAATGCGCCAGCTCGTCGATCAGCGCGAGGCCGGGAAGGCGGGCGATCAGGGCGTCGACATCCATCTCCTGCAGGATATGGCCCTGATGATAGACCGTCCGGCGCGGCAGGACCTCGACGCCGCGCAGCATCGCCTCGGTCTCGGCGCGGCCATGGGTTTCCACCACGGCGGCCAGCACGCTGACGCCTTCGGCCGCGCGATCGCGCGCGGCCTGCAGCATGGCGAAGGTCTTGCCCACACCGGGCGCGGCGCCGAGAAAGACCTTCAGCCGGCCCCGGCCTTCGCGGCGGGCTTCGGGCAGAAGGGCCTCGGGTTCGGGGCGGGAGGGTTCGGACATCTGACCTCTCAGTTCGCCGCAGCAGGCGCCACCGGCGTCGCCGCGTCAAGGGCAAGGTTGGTCAGCAGGACGTTGACGCGCGGCTCGCCATAAAGGCCGAGCCATCGGCTTTCGGTATGGGCGGCGATGATCCGGCTCACCTCGGCAAGGGGAAGGCCGCGGGCCGCAGCGATGCGGGCCGCTTGCCCATGGGCGTTGGCGGGCGAGATCTGCGGATCGAGGCCGGACCCCGACGCGGTGACCGCGTCCACGGGGGCCGTGCCGCCATTCGCGGCCTCCCAGGCGCTGCGCCGGGCGGCCACCTCGCGGCGCAGCGTCGCCGAGCTCGGGCCGAGGTTCGAGGCGCCCGAGGGCATGGCGCTGAACGCCGCGGCCGAGGGGCGCGGATGCAGATAGCGCGCGCCCGCGAAGTCCTGCGCGATCAGCCGCGAGCCGATCACGCTGCCGTCCTGCACGATCAGGCTGCCGTTGGCGGCGGCGGGCACCAGCGCCTGCGCGATGGCGGTGATCGCCAGCGGATAGGCGAGGCCGGTGAGAAGGGTCATGCCCGCAAGCAGGACGAGGGCGGGGCGGAACAGGGTCAGCATGGATGTCTCCTTACACAAGGCCAAGGGCGGTGACGGCGATGTCGATGGCCTTGATCCCGATGAAGGGCACGATCAGCCCGCCCAGCCCGTAGATCGACAGGTTGCGCCGCAAGAGCGCCGCGGCGCTCGAGGGCTGGTATTTCACCCCGCGCAGCGCCAGCGGGATCAGCGCGACGATGATCAGCGCGTTGAAGATCACCGCCGACAGAAGCGCGCTTTGCGGCGAGGCGAGCCCCATGACGTTCAGAACGCCGAGCCCCGGAAAGGCGGCGACGAAGATCGCGGGCAGGATGGCGAAGTATTTCGCCACGTCATTGGCGATCGAGAAGGTGGTCAGCGCGCCGCGCGAGATCAGCAGCTGCTTGCCCACCAACACCACCTCGATCAGCTTGGTCGGATCGCTGTCGAGGTCGATCAGGTTCGCCGCCTCCTTCGCGGCGGGCGTGCCCGAGTTCATCGCCACCCCCACATCCGCCTGCGCCAGGGCGGGCGCGTCGTTCGAGCCGTCGCCGCACATCGCGACCAGCCGCCCGCCCGCCTGTTCGCGGCGGATGTAGTCGAGCTTCATCTCGGGCGTCGCTTCGGCCAGGAAATCATCCACCCCCGCCTCGGCGGCAATCGCGGCAGCGGTCAGGGGATTGTCGCCGGTGATCATCACCGTGCGGATGCCCATCGCGCGCAGTTCCGCGAAGCGCTCGCGCACGCCAGGTTTGATGACGTCCTTCAGATGGATCGCGCCGAGGATCACGTCGTCTTGCGCCACCAGCAGCGGCGTGCCGCCCGAACGGGCAATCTCGTCGATCTTCGCGCGCAACGCCGGATCGGCGGAGCGCCCCACGAACCGCTCCACGGCATCCACCGCGCCCTTGCGCAGCTGCCGGCCCGGCAGATCGACGCCGGAAAGCCGGGTCTGGGCGGAGAAGGCGACGGACTCGCCCATGTCCGGGGTCTCGCCGGTCAGGGCAGGGAGCAGCCGGCGCGCCAGATCGACGATCGACTTGCCTTCCGGCGTGGCGTCGCTGAGCGAGGCAAGCCAGGCGGCACGGACCAGTTGTGTCTCGCTCACGCCCCGGGCCGGATAGAAAGCATCGGCCATCCGGTTGCCGAAGGTGATGGTGCCGGTCTTGTCGAGCAGCAGCGTATCGACATCCCCCGCAGCCTCGACCGCGCGCCCGGATTTGGCGATGACATTGGCGCGCACCAGCCGGTCCATGCCGGCGATGCCGATCGCGGACAGCAGCCCGCCGATGGTGGTGGGGATCAGCGTCACGAACAGCGCCGCAAGCGTCACGACCGGGATCGCGATGCCCGAATAGCGGGCGAAGGGGGCGAGCGTGACCACGACGAAGAGGAAGATCAGCGTCAGCCCGGCAAGCAGGATGTTCAGCGCGATCTCGTTCGGGGTCTTCTGCCGCTCCGCGCCCTCGACCAGCGCGATCATCCGGTCGAGGAAGCTTTTGCCCGGTTCGGCGGTGATCCTCAGGATCAGGCTGTCGGAAACAATCCGGGTGCCGCCGGTGACCGAGCAGCGGTCGCCGCCGGAGTCGCGGATGACGGGCGCGCTTTCGCCGGTGATCGCGCTTTCGTCGACCGAGGCGACGCCGCGGATCACCTCGGCGTCGGTCGGGATCAGGTCCCCGGCCTCGACGCGCACAAGCTGCCCGGCCCGCAGCGCCGAGGACGGCACCGGTTTCGGCGCGGGGTCGTCCTCGCGGGCGAGCAACCGGACCATGGTTTCGGCCTTGGTCGCGCGCAGGCTGTCGGCGCGGGCCTTGCCGCGGCCTTCGGCGAGCGCCTCGGCGAAATTGGCGAAAAGGACGCAGACCCAGAGCCAGAAGGCCAGCTGAAGGGTCACGCCCCAGCCCGGCGCGCCGATGGCAAGGTCACGCAGGGCGAGAACGGTGGTCAGCCCGGCGGTGACGGCGGTGACGAAGATCACCGCATTGCCGATCAGGGCGCGGGGGTGAAGCTTGGCGAAGGCGGCTTTCAGCGCCGCCGCATAAAGGCCCGGATGGGCGCTCGGGGAGATGGACATGGGGTGTCCCTGAACTGAAGGGGGAAGGCGCGGCCCGGCGGGGCCGCGCGGGATCAGAAGCTGTGTCCCGCCGCCAGGGCGGTCTGTTCCGCGATCGGGCCAAGTGCCAGAACGGGGAAGAACGTCAGCGCGCCCAGGATCGCGACGGTCAAGATCAGCAGCGTCACGAACAGCGGCCCGTGCGTCGGGAAAGTCCCCGAGGTGACGGCGGCGCGCTGCTTCGCGCCGAGCGAGCCGGCAATCGACAGCATCGGCACGATGATGGCATAGCGGCCGAGGAGCATCAGCAGGCCAAGGGTCGTCGTCTGCCACTGCGTCGCGGCGCCGAAGCCCCCGAAGGCCGAGCCGTTGTTGCCGATCGCCGAGGAATAGGCATAGAGGATCTCGCTCAGCCCATGCGGCCCCGCCTCCTGCACCGAGGCCAGCGCCGCCGGCACCGAGGCCGAGATCGCCCCGCCCGCCAGAATGCCGAAGGGCATCGACAGGAAGGCCAGCATCGCGAGCGTCACCTCGCGCGCCTCGATCTTGCGGCCGAGGTATTCCGGCGTGCGCCCGACCATCAGCCCGGCCAGGAAAACCGCCAGAACGACATAGAGCAGCATCCCGTAAAGCCCGGCGCCGACGCCGCCGAAGACCACCTCGCCGATCATCATGTTGACCATCTCGACAAGGCCCGAGAGCGGCATGAAACTGTCGTGCATCGCATTGACCGAGCCATTCGAGGCCGCCGTGGTCGCCGCGGCCCAAAGGGCCGAGAGACCGGCACCGAAGCGCTGTTCCTTGCCCTCCATGTTGGTGCCGAGACCAAGGACCGCGGTGCCGCCCGTTTCGCCCCACCAGATCACCACGAGGCCAAGGACGAACATCACGCCCATGGCGGCAAAGATCGCCCATCCCTGCCGGCGGTCTTGCGCCATCCGGCCGAAGACGAAGCAGAAGGCGACGGGAATGAGCAGGATCGACAGGCACTGGACCATGTTCGACAGCACCGTCGGGTTCTCGAACGGATGGGCCGAGTTCACGCCGAAGAAGCCGCCGCCATTGGTGCCAAGCTGCTTGATGGCGATCTGTGCGGCGGCGGGGCCGCGCGCGATCACCTGATCGGCGCCTTCGACCGTTGTCGCGTGCACCGCGCCCAGCAGCGTCTGCGGCACGCCCTGCACGGCCAGCACCAGCGCCACCACCACCGACAGCGGCATCAGCACATAGAGGACCGAACGCGTCATGTCGGCCCAGAAATTGCCAAGCCCCGCTCCCCTTTCGCCGGTGAAGCCGCGGATCACCGCGATGCCGACCGCCATGCCGGTCGCCGCCGAGACGAAGTTCTGCACCGTCAGGCCGGCCATCTGCGCGAGATAGCTGAGCTGTGCCTCGCCGGAATAGGCCTGCCAGTTGGTGTTGGTGACGAAGCTGATTGCCGTGTTGAAGGCGAGATCCGCCGGCATGCCGGCAATGCCATCGGGATTCAGCGGCAAGGCGCCTTGCAGGCGCAAGATCGCATAGAGAGCAACGAACCCCGTCAGGTTGAAGACCAGTACGGCGAGTGCATAGGCCTTCCAGCCCTGCGAGACATCGGCGCGGATGCCGGCAAGGCGATAGAACCCCCGCTCGAGCGGGTCGAAAACGGGCGAAAGTGGCGTTCGTTCGGCCGCGTAGACGCGCGTCATCAGGCCGGCCAGCGCCCATCCACCCGCCGTCAGCACCGCGCAAAAGAGGAGATATCCCAGAAGATCGTGCATCGTCGCGCCTCAGAACCGGTCGGGGCGCAACAGCGCGAGGATCAGGAAACCGAAAACTCCCGCCGCGACGGCGAGGCCCAGGAGGATGTCGAACATGTCGTCCTCACATCCTGTCGATGAGGCGCAGGGCACCGGCGAAAAGGCAAAAGCCCGCCAGCCCGAGCGCGAGATAGATGAGGTCTGCCATGGCAGTCTCCCGCTGTTGTCATGGTAGGGGGATCGCTCGGACAGGCGTGAAGGGGATATATGAAAGGCAGCGCAGGCGCATAAAGATCGCGTAAAGGGGCGCCGCGAGCGCGCAAGGTCGGGAGCGCAGAGCGCGGCTGCAGTGGCTTGCGACCGCGCGCCTCCAGGGCTTCGGCCCTGCCGTCCGAGCCACTGACGAGCGCCAGTTCGGGGCCGGAACGGAGTGTTGCCGCTTGGTTCTTCGGCCGCGACGTGCTACCCGGGCGGGTATGTCTCCGCTCCCCCCTCCCGACCCGTTCAACGCTCTTGTGGAGGCGCTCGACCTTCCGCCGCGGGGAGACGGCCCGCTGAGCGGCGCGCGCTTCACGGTGAAGGACAATATCGACCTCGCCGGACATCGCACTTCTTACGGCAGCCCCGCCTGGCGCGATGCCCATCCCGCGCCGGTCCACAACGCCCTTTGCGTCGATCAGCTGCTGGCCGCCGGGGCGCGCTGCGTGGGCAAGGCCATCGCGGATGAATTCACCTACAGCCTCGATGGCGAGAGCCAGTTCTTCGGCACGCCGCGCAATGCACGGGCTCCGGACCGGATCCCCGGCGGATCGTCGAGCGGTTCGGCCGCCTCCGTCGCCAACGGGCTGGCCGATTTCTCGATCGGCACGGATTCGGGGGGCTCGGTGCGGGTTCCGGCAAGCCTGTGCGGGATCTGGGGCATGCGCCCCTCGCTGCATCGCATCTCCGAGGCCGGGGTGCTGCCCTTCATGCCGAGCGTCAGCACGGTGGGGATCCTCGCCGCGGGCCTGCCGCTGCTCGAATCCGTGGCGCGTGTTCTGCTGCGCAGCGGGACAAGGCCGGCGCCCTCCAGACGCCGCCTGCTGGTGCTGAGCGACGCGGTCGAGCTTGCCGCCCCCGCCGTGCAGACACAGGTGCGCGCGGCTCTGGATGACATCGCGCGGCGCACCGGCCTTGTCGCCGAGCCGATCCGTTTCGCGCAGCTCATCGGCGAGGACCGGCCTCTGAGCGACTGCAATCTGAAGGCGCTGCGCGACCTGCAGACGGCGGAAGTCCAAAGCACGATCGGCAACTGGATCGAGACCGCCCGACCCGAGCTCGGCACCACCTTCTCGCTGGCTTATGGCAATGTGCTCCGGTTCGACCGGATCGCCGCATTGGAAAGCCTGAAGCGCTGTGAGCGGCTGTTCGAACAGATCAACGCGGCGCTTCCCGCGGGCACGATCATCTGCTTCCCCACCACCCCCTGCATCGCGCCGCCAAAAGGCTCGCTCAGGACGCTCGAGGCGGTAACGGCCTTCTACGATCCCACGATGACCCTCACCGCGTTTTCCGGTGTTGCCCGCCTTCCCGAGATCTCGGCGCCGCTGCTGACGGTCGAGGGATGCCCGGTCGGGCTGTCCTTCGCCGCCGGGCACTATCAGGACGAGGCTCTTCTTCAGGCGCTGTCTGAGTTTCTGCGGCCGCAGGATCGTTGAGGGCGGCGCGGAGCCGATCGCCACAACACTCCGCAGCCCCGCACCCGAGCATGGCGGTCAGGGCCGCAACGGGCCCCTTCCCGACCCGAAAAGGCAGAGCGGGAAACTCCGGCGTCAAACTGTCCGGTTCTCCGGGCATCAGATCAGGCCGGCAGGCCTCGCCGTTTCCGCGCAACGGGGGGGCGCCACCCGCGCGCGGAAACAGGAGACGCAGGCTTTCACCCCAAGGTGCGGCCGCCGTCCACCACCAGATCCGCGCCGGTGATGATCGCCGCCTCGTCCGATGCGAGGAAGGCCACGGCATTGGCGATATCGGCAGGTTCGGGCAGGCGGTCGACGCAATGCTGGGCCAGCAGAACCTCAAGCGCCTTTTCTTTCGATCCGAAGCGCTTGACCAGCATCGCCTCGACCAGCGGCGTCCAGACCCAGGTCGGATGCACCGCATTGACCCGCACGCGATAGCCACTCTTGCCCGCGCTGAAGGCAGCGTTGCGCGTCAGTGCCCGCACGCTTGCCTTGCTGACATTGTAGGGGATCGCATCCAGACTGCTGACGAAGGCCGTGGTCGAGCCGATATTGACGACGGCACCACCGCCGCTGTCCTTCATCACCCGGATCGCTTCGCGGGTGCCCAGAAAGGTGCCGTCCACGTTCACCGACATGATCCGCTGCCAGTCGGCGGTCGGCAGCGCGTCGATCAGGAAGCTGCCATTGCCCACGACCCCGGCGGCATTGACCAGAACGTCAAGCTTGCCGGCCTCGGCCACAACCGCATCGAGGGTCTGGCGCCAATCCGCATCCGATGTGACGTCGAGCGGCACGATGACCGGCGCGACAAGCCCCTCGAAGGCCGCCGCGATGCTGTCGGTCGGTTCCGGCTTCAGATCGGCAAGATAGACCTTGCCGCCCTCCTGCGCGATGCGCTTGCCGATCGCGGTGCCAAGCGCCCCGGTGCCGCCGGTGATGAAGGCGGTCTTGCCTGCAAACCTTTTGTCCATTCGGTCTGTATCCTTCTTTGAAATCCGCCCGGGCCCGGTGCGGGGCACGGGCCGTGGCAGTCATTCGTCGACGACACCATTGCCCAGCGTGCCGATGCCGGTGATCTCCACCTCGACCTGCATCCCCGGGGCGAGGTAAAGCTGCGGCTTGCGGAATTTGCCGACCCCGCCCGGCGTGCCCGTCGCGATCACATCGCCCGGCTGCAAGGTGAGCACGCTCGAGATATAGGCGATCATCTCGGGGATCGAGATCGCCAGATCGTCGAGCCCGGCCTGCTGCACCACCACGCCGTCAACCCGGGTGGTCAGGGTCTGCGCGGTGATATCCTCCAATTCATCGGCGGTCACGATCCACGGCCCGATGGAGCCCGAGGCCTCGAAGCTCTTGCCCGGCCAGAACTGGGTCGTGTGGATCTGATAGTCGCGGATCGACCCTTCGTTCACGCAGGTATAGCCCGCCACATGATCGAAAGCCGCCTCGGCCGGAATGTGACGCCCCGCCTTGCCGATGATTACCGCCAGCTCGCCCTCATAATCGAAGTCCTTGCTGACCTTCGGACGCACCAGCGGCGTGCCGTGCCCGACCAGCGAGGACGGGTAGCGGGTGAAGATCGAGGGATGGCGGGGCCGGTCGCGGCCGGTCTCAGCGATGTGTGACAGGTAGTTCAGCCCGACACAGAGGATCTTTTCCGGGGTCGGAACCGGCGGCAGCAGCGTGACATCGGCCAGCGGAAGGGCCGTGCCGACCCCGGCCAGCCCGGGCACTGCGTCGGCAGCGATCACCTGACGCAGGTCGGCATATTGCGCCCCCAGAACGGCCCCGGCATCCAGAACGTCGGACCCGGCAACGGTGCCATAGCTGGCCGTCCCCGAGGGGGTGATGAAAGAAACAAGACGCATTCGTCGCTCCTGCAGAGTCTGGGATAAGGGAAATCTGATGATGATTGCCGCGCGTGGACACGGTCACCGATCGGACGGGGGCGCGACGCGCTCTCCGTCCGCGGCCGCGCCGGGCCAACGGGCAAGCAGCTTGTCCGCCGTCGCCTGATAGTGTTCCAGCAGCAGCGCCGTGGCCCGCGCCGCATCGCGGTGCAGCACTGCCTCCAGAATGTCGGCATGTTCCTGCTCCACGTTGCGCGCACTCGTGGTCGTGACCGGCCCCGAGGTGACACGGTAGATCTCGGTCGCCGCCGCGAGTTTTTCGCAAATGTCGATCAGCGCCGGGATGCCACAGGCCTCGACCAGCTTTGCGTGAAATGCGCGGTGCGCGTTGAACCATTCGGGGTTGCCGTGCAGCTGGTCGCCGGGCAGACGGCGCTGCGTGCGCGACAGCCTGTGATGGGCCGCCAGCACCTCGGTCTCCCAGTCCATGTCCCCGCGCTCGATGGCCAGCGTCAGCGCCAGCTTTTCGTTATGGCAGCGCAACAACGTCAGATCGAGCAGTTCCTTGCGGTCGAGTTCGGGCACGGAAAACCCCTGCCCCGTCGTCGAGCTGACCAGACGGTCTCCGCTCAGCAAGATCAGCGCCTCGCGCACGACGGTCGTGCTGGCGTTGTATTCCTTGCTCAGAACCGCAGGCTGCAGCCGGGTGCCCGGCGTGATCTGACCGTCAAAAATGCCCTGACGTATCCGCTGATAGACATCCAGCGCCAGTGACTTTGCTTCTCCCCGTTTCGACATCGCCCAGCGCTCCTATCTGTATCTTGGAAAAAATGACATTTGTGCATGCAGCTCAGCGGATCATCTGCGACGGCAGCCAGGTGACGAGCCCCGGGAAAACCGTGATGACGATCACCACGGCCAGAGCCAGCGGCACGAACAGCAAGACGCCGGAAAAAACGTCCTTGAGAGAGATCCGATGGCCAATGTTGATCTCGGGATCCTGCGCCATGCGATGACCGATGAACACCAGCAAGCCAACAGGCGGCGTCAGGATGCTGATTTCCGCCATCAGCACCAGAAAGACGCCGAACCACATCGGATCATAGCCCGCTGCGACCACGATCGGCATGATCAGCGGAACCGTCAGCAGCATCATCGCGATCGCATCCATGAACATCCCGAGCACGAGATAGAGCAGGATCAGCAGGCCGAAGAACACGACGACATTGCCCGAGACCTCCCGCATGCTCTGCGACAGCCATTGCGCGGCGCCGGTGACGGCCAGCAGGCGGCTGAGGATGGCCGCGCCGATGACCAGGATCAGCACCGAGCCCACCGCCGACAGCGTGCCACGCGCCGCCCCGAACAGCGAGCGCAGGAAGCTGCGGGCGTCCTGCACGGCAAGGCAATAGAGCGCCGCGCCCACCGCCCCCACCGATGCGCATTCGGTCACCGTCAGGAACCCGCCGCCGAGGCCGCCGAAGATCACCGCGATCAGCAGCGGCACCGGCCAGGCGGCGGCGACGATGCGCAGCTTCTCGCGCGGGCTCAGGGCCGGGGCCGCCGCGACCGTCGCGGCCTTCGCGCCGCGCCCCGTGGCGCCGACCCAGTCGGGGCGGAGCACGGCGATTGCCACCACGGTCAGCACATAGGCGAGGGTCAGCAGGATCCCCGGGATCGTGCCCGCGAGCAGCTGCGGCCCGACCGGCACCTCGGCGAAGCCCGCGAAGATCACCATCATGATGCTCGGCGGGATCAACTGGCCGATGGTGCCGGCGCTGAGCACCGCACCAACCGCAAGGCGCTTGTCATAGCCAACGCGCAGCATCTCGGCGATCGCGATCCGGCCAAGCGCATAGGTGCTGCCCACGGTCGAGCCGCTGATCGCGCCGAGGCCCGCCCCGGCGATATTGGTCGTCGCGGCCAGATTGCCGGGCAGCCAGAAGAACAGGATGCGCGCGGCGGCGTAAAGCTTGGTGGTGATCCCCGAATACCAGAGCATCAGCCCCATGAAGACGAACATCGGCAGCACGACGAAGGTCGAACCGGAGGCGGTGGTGAAGGGCACCTGCGACAGCGTCGTGTCAAGCGCACGCGGGCCCATCACGGCATAAAGGCCGAGCGCGCCCGAGACCCCCATCGCGAGCCCGACACTCATGCCCAGCCCCATCAGCGCGAACATCATGCCCAGTGCCACGATCGCACGCAGCTCCCGCGCCATATCGACGAAGAACAGCGCGCCACAGACCGCGCCGAGCACGGTCAGCAAGATCACCCAGGACACGCCCTTCCACGGCTGCACATCGGCCGGGACAGGGGTGGCAAGGTCAGAAATCGGTGTCATCTGCTGGGTCATCACAGGGCCTCCGGGCTTTCCATGGGCTCATCCGCATCGGGGCTCGCCCCGGACAGAACGACGTAGAGATACTGTGCAATGACCAGCGCGAAGCTCAGAAAGCCCACGGCCGTCACAAAGCGCACGGGCCAGATGGCGATCTTGTAGGCACCGGCATACTCGCCGTCGGTCATGCTCTCGAACGCGACGTGAAAGCCAAGCCACGCCATCTTCAGCAAGATCAGGATCGACAGCACCGCCACGATACCGTCCGCCAGTTTCAGCGCATTGCGGCCCAGAACTTCGGTCAGCATCGAGACCCGCACGTGTTCATGGCTGACGCCGGCCCACCAGATGCCGACAAAGACCATCGGCACCATCAGCCAGTATTCCGTGACCTCGAGCGCCCCGGGAATGGGCGTATTGAACATGTTGCGCGACACGACGTCGGCGAAGGTCAGCAAGATCAGCACGTAAAGACAGACGCTCCCCAGTCCGGTGAGCGCGGCCTTCCCCACGCGCCAGATTGGCAGCTTTCGTTTGCCTGGGATCGATATCATGGAAGTTCTCGCAAATGGCGATTGCGCAGCCTCGGGCGGGCAGGCAATGGCGGATGGGGGGCATGCAGCGCGGCAGCGCGGGCGACATGGGCCGTGCCCAGCCCGCCCGCAGCGGTGCGTCAGGGCTGCGTTGCGCTGTACGGAGTGACGATCTCGGCCAGGATCTGCGCCTTAAGCGGGGCGAAATCCGGCAGCTCTCCGCCCTTGGCCACGAAATCGCCCCAGGAGGTGTAATCCCCCCCGAACCCGAGGTTGTCGCTGAGCAAGGCACGCCATTTCGCCCGCAGCTCCGTCAGGCGCGCAACCTCGCGGCCGGGATCGGCAACCTCTGCCGGGCTGGTGGCGACGGCATCGGCGCGGACGGCATCGTGATGGGCATCGACCTTCTGACGCATGCCGGCATCCGGCGTCGTATAGACGACCCCGCTTTCGATGCTGGACTTCGCCGCGCGCAACTGCTGCCGCAGTGCGGCTTCCAGCAGCTCCGAGGCATATTGCGCGGTCTCGTCCCAGATGATCTCCTTCAGATCCTGCGGGAAGGCATTCCACGTCTCGAGATTGAATCCATAGACCGCCTGCGCATAGGCCGTCAGCCCCATCCCCAGGTTGAAGTACTTGCCGTGATCGAAGAACCCGTTGGCCCCCGCATCGGCAAGCCCCCCCATCCAGCAGTCGATCACGCCGGACTGGAAGGCCTGATAGACCTCGGTGATCGGCAGCGCGACCGGAGTCAGCCCCAGGTTCTGCGCCTCTTTGGTCCAGGTCTCCCCCGCGACCCGGCTGCGTTTGCCCGCGAGCTCAGAAAGGCTTGAATTGTCTTCCTTGCACAGCAGACCATAGGGGCCGGTGATCGAGAAAGACGGCATCACCGGCATGATCCCGGCATCCAGCAGCTGCTGAGTGTGCGCGGTCAGGCCGGCGTTCCATTCATACCCGGCCAATGCGGCGGTCGCCACTTCGAGGATCGGGTTCTGTTCGCTCGGAATCGCCAGACTGCCCTGCCACTCGTCCACCGAGAATTTCGCCGGCTCATAGGCCGGCAGAACGAAGCCGAAATCGAACAGCCCTGCCCCGAGCCCCGAGGTCAGCTCCTGCGCCGGCACAAGACTGCCGGCGTAGTAATACTCGAATTTCAGCTTGCCTCCGCTGCGCTTTTCCAGCCGCGCGGTATAGGCCTCCATCGGCGCCGTGAACCAGTTGTCGGGTCCGTAAAGCGAGGCCACGCGCAACGTCATCGGCTTCATATCCGCCAGAGTTTCGGCCGAAACGGCCAGGGGGGCAAAGAGCGCCGCCGTCAGCGCGACCCCCGTCATCGTGATCTTCATTGCTGTCTCCTCCCGTAAACAAAGCTGAATGGCTGCGCGCTGCCGTCCCCGGCCCCCTCCCATCCAGGTCCAGCGCCACACGGCACCGAAAAAGCGAATCGAGCGCCTAGAATCGATTAATTATCGAAAAATATTTTTCCGTCAACCGCAGACACCGCTGCAGCAGCGAGGGTTATTCCCCACCCGCATCGGCGGTGTCGCGCAACGGTCTGATCTGGCGCGCCGAAAGCCGGGCATCTCGCCAGGCTCAGGACCCCTTGATTTCAGGCGCCGCGAACGCCGCAACCAAGACGATCGTGGTCGTCTCCGGCAGGACTGCGCTCCTTGCTGGATCGCGGCAGCTCCACCGTGGCACACAGACGCCATCGGGGCGGCCCCCCTCTTTGAGCCACAGGTTGCGCATCGGCCCGCGCCCGGGCGCGTCGCGGTCTAGTCCTCGCCGCGGCGACAGGCCGAAGGGGTCAGCCCGAACATCGCGCGGAACAGGCGCGAGAACTGCGCCTGATCGGAAAAGCCGAAGCGATAGGCGATGTCGGCGATCGAGGCGCCGGGGGTGGTGCGCAGCGCGTCGCGCGCGGCAATCAGCCGGCTTTCGCGGATGAACTGCGCCACCGTCGCATTGGTCTCGCCAAAGAGCTCGTGCAGGTAGCGTTTCGAGATCGCGCAGGCCTGCGCCACGGTCTCGGGCGTCAGATCGGGGTCGGAGAGGCGGGCGCGGATCACCTGCTCGGCCCGGCGCAGATGCGCAGCGCGAACGGCGCTCGTCGCCCCCTCGACCGCTTCGGATTGACCGTCGAGCGCCAGCGCCAGCAGCTCAACCACCTGCCGGCCCAGCACCTCGGCCGCGTATTCGTCGGCCCGCGGCAGCATCTGCAGCGCCCGCACCGTCTGGGTGAAGAGCCCCGCCACCCCGTCGCGCCCGTCGAAGACCCGGGCGCAGAAGCGGTCGGGGCCGCGCAGTTTCTCTGACAAGCCGCGTTTCGAGATCTTCAGCACACACAGCTCGTTCGTCGCGCCATAGGAAAAGCGATAGGGCGCGTCGCCGCGCTCGATCAGGAAGCCGCCCGGGTCGCAGACCACCTCGCGGCCGAGCTGGCGGAAGGCTACCGGGCTCAGCCGCGGGATGGTGATCAGGAACTCCTCCTCGGCGCCGGCGCGGATGTGGCTGGGCAGGCGTTCGTATTGCGCGGGCTCGGTCATCAGCCGCGACAGCGACACCGGCCCCATCGCGCGCCGCTCGATCCGGCCCGAGAAGCGGGCGGCGTCGCGGAAGGTGAGGTCGAGCGGGAAATAGGCCTCGGCGATGGTGCCGGACCAGAACCGCGCGCGCAGCGGCGGGGCAACCTCGTCGGTGTGGCGGGCAACGACCTCCATGCGCAGTCTCCCGTTGCGCTTTTCGAATCGGTAACCGCGCCGCGCCCTGTCGATCAAGACGTTTTCGCGACAACCGGCCGGCGGGTGCACCCGGCGACAAATCCCGGTGCGCGGAGGAACAAAACCGGCCGCCCGGCGCGCTGAGTGACAAGTTTTTGCGCATCCCCGTGCAAGATCGCACCCCCCCGAGTCGCGCAGCCTGAAGGGACAATGCGAGGCCGGACAGCGGCCCGTGCGAACAGGGAGAACTGACATGATCCGCCCCGGCGGCCCGGTTTTCGCATGCCCGCTGTCCCTGAACACAAGGACCGACAGGGCATGACAAGACGCAAGGTGGACCCGATCACGCTTTCCGTGGTGCGGGGCGTTCTGGAAACGACACAGCGCGAGATGACGCTCGCGCTCGAGCAGACGGCGCGCAGCTCCGTCTTCAACCTGGCGCATGACTATTCGACCGCGCTCTTCAACGGCGCGCCCGAGATGATCTTGCAGGGCCAGGACATCCCGATCCACCTCGGCTCGCTGATCCCGGCGATGAAATCGGTGGCGCATTTCTTCAAGGGCGAGATCCACGAGGGCGACCTGATCTTGCACAACGACCCCGCCTATGGCGGCAGCCACATCATCGACACCTGCATGTATATGCCGGTGTTCTACGAGGGCGAGCTGGTGTTCTGGACGGTGTGCAAGGGCCATCTGACCGATGTCGGCGGGCCGGTGCCGGCGGGCTACAACCCGAACGCCACCGAGATCTTCGCCGAGGGGCTGCGGATTCCGCCGGTGAAGATCTGGGACCGCGGCGTGCCGCGCCATGACGTGATGAACATGATCCTGACCAACATGCGCGCCCGCCGCGATCAGGAGGGCGATTTCAACGCGCTGATCGGCGCCTGTCAGGTGGGGGCGCGCAACCTCAAGGGGATGATGGACAAATACGGCAAGCAGGTGGTGCAGGACTGCATCGCCGAGCTGCTCGACATGGCCGAGGCGCATATGCGCAAGCTGATCGCGGCGGTGCCCGACGGCACCTATTCGGGCACCGCGATCCTCGAGGATGCGGGCCACGGTCTGGGCGATTTCGAGATCACCGCGACCGTCACCATCACCGGCGACAATTGCCACATCGCCGTCAGCTCGCCGCCGCAGGTGCCCTATTTCATCAACTCCTACGAGGGCAACAGCCACTCGGGCGTCTATCTCGGGCTGATGATGTTCGCGCAGCTGCCGCCGCCCTACAACGAGGGGCTCTATCGCTGCGTCTCGACCGACATGGGGCCGAAGGGCACGCTGTGCAACGCGCAATCCCCGGCGCCGCACATGAACTGCACCACGACGCCGATGGAGACCCTGACCGACGCCGTGCGTCTGGCCTTCGAGCAGGCGGCGCCGGCCAAGGTCGCGGCAAGCTGGGGCCATGCCAACGGCTGCAACATCGCCGGCTGGGACAAGCGCCACGACGAGGAATACGTGACGATGGTGCTGGCCTCGATCATCTCGGGCGCGGGCGCCACCGCGACGCAGGACGGCTGGCACGCCTGCGGGCCGGAATGCTGCTTCGGCGCGCTGCATTCGGGCGATATCGAGATGCTCGAACATTCCTATCCGATCATCATCCACGAATACGGGCTGATGGAGGATTCGGGCGGGGCCGGGCGCAACCGCGGCGGCTCCGGCACCCGCTGGGAGGTCGAGCCGCTCGACGCGCCGATGACCCTCGTCACCTTCGGCGAGGGCCGGCGGATCCCGGCCATGGGCGCCTCGGGGGCACGCTCGGCACTGGTGCCGCCGAAGGTCGGCCGGCTCGAGGTGACGCGCGGCGGCGAGACCACCGTGATCACCGAGAACGTGATCGAGACGATCCGCCCGGGCGAGCGTGCCGCCAACATGAACCCCGGCGGCGGCGGCTATGGCAACCCGTTCGAGCGCGACATCGCCCGCGTGGTCGAGGACGTGAAGAACGGCCTCGTCAGCCTCGAGGGTGCGCGACTCGATTACGGCGTCGTCATCACCGACCGCGCGACGCTTGCCGTCGATGCCGAGGCGACGCGCGCGCTGCGCTCGGCCTGATCCCTTCATCTTGCCCGAAATACCTCCGGGGGGACCGGGGGGCAGGCAGCCCCCCGCGCGACCCCGGCCACAGTCAAGGACCCATCCCATGCAGAACCAATACCGCCTCGGCATCGACGCCGGCGGCACCTTCACCGACTTCATCCTGGCCGACCGCAGCGGCGGCGTGCGGATCTTCAAGGCGCTCTCGACGCCGCAGGACCCGACCCGCGCGATCGAGAACGGCCTCGCGCTGATCGAGGAAGAGACCGGCATCACCCCGCGCGAGATCGTCTCGAACGCCGATCTGTGCATCAACGGCACCACCGTCGGGCTGAACGCGCTGATCCAGCACAAGGGCGCGCGCACCGGGCTGATCGCCACGGCCGGCCATCAGGACAGCATCGAGATCCGCCTCGGCCACAAGGAAGACGGCTATCGTTACGACCCCGACTATCCGCCGGCGCGGATGCTGGTGCCGCGCTATCTGCGCCGCGGCGTGCGCGAACGGGTGCTGTCGACCGGCACCGTGCACAGCGCGCTGAACGAGGAGGACGTGCGCGAGGCCTGCCGCCATTTCCTCGCCGAGGGCGTCGAGTCGGTCGCGATCTCCTTCGTCTGGTCGGTGCTGCACCCCGCCCACGAGCGCCGCGCCGGCGAGATCGTGCGCGAGATGATGCCGGGCGTGCGCCTCACGCTGGGCAGTGCGCTCTATCCGCAGGTGCGCGAATATACCCGCACCTCGACCGCGATCGTGAACGCCTATCTGGCGCCGATTCTCGCGGGCTATGTCGAGAAGGTCGACGGCTATTTCCAGTCGCTCGGCGCGCGCGCCCCGGTGCGCTACTTCCAGTCGAACGGCGGGCTGGCGCTTGGCCGGGTGGTGTCGGACCAGTCGGTCTATGCGATCAACTCGGGCCCGGCTTCGGCACCGCAGGCGGCGCTCTATCTCGGCGAGCCCTGGGGGATGGAGGACATCATCACCGTCGACATGGGCGGCACCTCCTTCGACATCACCCTGACCCGCAACGGCCGCGCCAATGTCTCGAAGGACATCGACTTCCTGCGCTACCGCATCGGCATCCCGATGATCCAGGTCGAGACCCTGGGCGCGGGCGGCGGCTCGATCGGCTGGATCGACGAGATCGGGCTGTTGCAGATGGGGCCGCAATCGGCCGGGTCCGAGCCCGGGCCGGCCTGCTATGACCAGGGCGGCGAACAGCCGACCACCACCGACGCGAACCTGGTTCTGGGCTATCTGAACCCCGACGGGCTCGTCGGCGGGCGGCTGCCGCTGAACGTCGAAAAAGCCCGCCGCGCGATCGAGACGCATCTGGCCAAGCCGCTCGGCATCAGCGTCGAGAAGGCGGCGCATGGCATGTTCACCATCGTCAACAACAACATGGTGAACGCGATCCGGCGCGTCTCGGTCGAGCGCGGCTATGACCCGCGCGACTTCGTGCTGAACTGCGCCGGCGGGGCGACGGCCGCCCATATCACCGCGCTTGCCCGCGAGATGGGGATCCGCAAGGTGCTGATCTCGAAGCTTGCCTCGGGGCTGTGCGCCTTCGGCCAGATCATCTCGGACGTGAAATACAACTACATGGCACCGGCGCCGGTGCGGCTTGAAGGGGCAGATGCCGCGGCGAAGCTCGATGCGCTCTTCAAGGAGCTCGAAGCGAAGGGCCGCGCCGATCTGGCCGGCGACGGCTTCGGCGCCGAGCGCGTCTCGGTGCTGCGCTCGCTCGACATGCGCTATGTCGGACAGGTGCATGAATGCACCGTCTCGGTCGAGCCTTTCGAGGTGACCGAGGCCGCGCTTGCGCGTCTCAAGGCCGCCTTCCACGCCCGCCACGAAGAGCTTTACACCTATTCGGAACCGGGCAGCGTGGTCGAGGTGGTGAACGTCGAAAGCGCGCTGACCGGCGCCGTTGACAAGCCCGCGCGGATGACGATCGCACCGGGACAGGGGGCGCATGCGGCCCTCGCCGGCACCCGCGAAATGATCTTCGCGGCCGACGGCACGCATCAGGACACCCCCGTTTACGAGGGCGCGAAGCTCGGTGCGGGCGACCGCATCCTCGGGCCGGCGGTGATCCAGGAGGTGACGACGACGATCGTGATCGAACCGGGCTGGACGGCCGAGCTCGACCCGACGGGCGTCTATGTCCTGACGCTCAGCGAGGCGGAGCCGGCCGCGGCCGAGGCCGCTGCGGCGCAGACCGAAGACGCGTAAGCGCGCCTTGCGGCGGGGCCGCACGCCGGCCCCCCGCCCCCGAACGACAAAACACACAACAACAGGGAGTTTCCGCAATGGCCGGAAAACTGGAGGGCTCGGAAGAGCTCGAATTCTCCGACCGCCCGGTGCCGCGCGACGCGCGGATGGGGCGGCTGCCGCTGACGATGGCCTGGTGGTCGGTCTGCTCGGCGATGTTCTATCTCGTGGTGGCCGCCTCGCTCGCGCTTGCCTATGGCGCGCGCAACGCGATCATCGGGCTGGTGCTGTCGGTGATCGCCTATGCGGTGGTGAACGCGGTGCTTGCCCGCCACGCGATCCGCACCGGGCTGAGCGTGTCGCTGTTCTCGCGCATCCTGCTCGGGCGCACCGGCGCCGCGGTGGCGACGCTGATCTTCTTTGCCACGGCGATCTATTATGCGGTCTTCGAGGGCTCGGTGATGGCGCTCGCGCTGCAGGATTATGCCGGGCTGGCCTATCCGCTCGCCGCGGGCATCGTCGTCGTCTATTCGGTCGCCCTGATCTTCGGTTCGATCCAGAACTGGCTCGACAAGCTCAATGGCGTGCTGCTGCCCTTCTACGTGCTGGGGCTCCTGGCCGCGATCGGGCTGGCGATTGCCGAATACGGCTATTCCGACGCCTGGCTGGCGCTTGGCCCCGAGGGCGGTGCGCCTGCCGGCGGCTGGTGGGACTGCTTCGTCGCCTACATGGGCGTGTGGGTGCTGATGATGTACACCTACGACTATGCCCGCTTCGGCAAGACCGAGGACGCGGGCTTTCACGCGGGCTTCACCTTCGGCGCGCCCTTCTACACCGTGGCCTTCCTGCTCAACGGCCTGGCCGGCATCTTCCTCGCCGCCAGTCTGCCCACCGGCGGCGCGGTGAGCGAGGTCTCGGTGGTGCTCGCGCTGATCAAGCTGATGGGCTTTGCCGGGCTTGGCTTCGTCTGGATCTCGCAGACCCGGATCAACACCGCGAACTATTACCTCGCTGCGGTGAACATGGAGAGCTTCGCCGAGACCGCCTTCCGGCTGCACCTGCCGCGCGTGGTCTGGGCCTGCGTGACCGGGGTCGTGGTCTATGTGCTGATGATGGCGGATGTCTTTGCCTACATCCTGCAGGCGCTGGCCTGGCAGGGGATCTTCGTCGTGGCCTGGGTCGCGGTGGCGATGACCCATATCCTGACCGAGGGCCGCGGCGGCGCCAACGAGGACAGGCTGCATTCGAGCCTCGCCGAAACGCCGAGCGTCAATCGCGCAGGGATGACGGCATGGCTCTTGAGCGCGGGGGCCGGTCTTGTCTTGCACGTTCTGGGTGGGGCCTGGGCCGCAGCCTCAGCACCGGCGACGTTCATGGTCGCTGCCGTGGCCTATATCATCCTTCATCCCCTCATCAGAATGCGGACAGCCGTGCGCAACGCATGACACTTCGCCGCGGCCAGAAAGGCCGCGGCATCGGCCGTCACCGGAAGCGCGATGTCGCGGCCCGGCGGAAATCATCAGAGGGACGAGTTATCGGGGGGCACAGCAGGTCAGATCGGTTGCATGGCGAAACTTCCCGCCCCCCGCGGCCGTGGAACGACCTGGTCCGACGACAATGCCTCGCTGAGGTGTCGGGGGGCTCTGCCGAGCCACTTCGATCCCGACATGGGGTGGCACGCAGGTCGCCGCAGCATACCCGACGAATCCCGGAGCCAGCCCCGCGGCGTCCACGGGGCCGGACCGAACCGCGGGCTGGCCCGGGCGGAATTGCCGCGCAGGCTCAGGACCGATGCCCCTGGCGGCTGCCGACGCGCCCCGGGTCTTCGAGCCCCGCCGCCGCCATCAGCCTGCGCGCATAGGGCGTCCGCGGCGCGGTCAGAACCTGTTCGACAGGTCCTTGCTCGACCACCTCGCCCTGCTTCATCACGATCACCCGATCCGCCAGCGCCCGCACCACCGCCAGATCGTGGCTGACGAAGACATAGGCCAGCCCATGCCGTGCCTGCAGATCGCGCAGCAGGTCGATCACCTGACGCTGCACCATCCGGTCGAGCGCCGAGGTCGGCTCATCCAGCACCAGAAGCCGCGGCTTGAGGATCAGCGCACGGGCGATCGCGATGCGCTGGCGCTGTCCGCCCGAGAATTCGTGGATATAGCGGTGCCGCGCCGCGCCGGGCAGCCCGACCTCTTCCAGCGCCGCGATGGCGGCGCGGTCGCGGGCGGCCGCATCCAGATCGGGGCGATGCACGAGCAGGCCTTCGGTCACGATCTGCCCCGCGCTCAGATGCGGGCTGAGCGCGCCGAACGGGTCCTGGAACACGACCTGGATCTGCGCCCGCCAGGGCCGCAATGCGCGCGCGCTCAGCGCCGTCAGATCCTGCCCGTCGAAGCGGATCTCGCCACGCGCGTCGATCAGCCGAAGGATGGCCCGCGCCAGCGTCGATTTGCCCGAGCCGCTCTCGCCAACGATGCCCAGCGTCTCGCCCGCCTTCAGATCGAGGTCGATGCCGTGCAGGATCTCCAGCCGCGAGCGTCCGCTGCCGAAGCTGACACGCAACGCCCGGGTGCGCAGGATCTCGGGGGCTCCGGCGGCGGGCGGGGCCTTGTGCCCGTTCGGCTCGGCATCAAGGAGCGCGCGCGTGTAGGGATGGGTCGGGGCGGAGAACAGCGCGCCGGTCGCGCCCTGCTCGACCACCTCGCCCGCGCGCATCACATAGACCCGGTCGGCGATATGGCGCACCAGCCCCAGATCATGGGTGATGAACACCACCCCCATGCCGTTTTGCCGCTGCAGATCGCGCATCAAGGCGATGATCTCGGCCTGGATCGTCACGTCCAGCGCCGTCGTCGGCTCGTCCGCGATCAGCAGCGACGGACGATTGGCCAGCGCCATCGCGATCATCACCCGCTGCCGCTGTCCGCCCGAAAGCTCATGCGGATAGGCGCGCATCTTGCGCTCGGGCTCGGGCATCTGCACCAGCTCGAGCATCTCGAGCGCCCGCGCCCGCGCCGCCCGGCGTCCGATCCGCTGATGGCGCAGGATCGGTTCCATGATCTGATCGCCGATCCGGTACAGCGGATCGAGCGAGGTCATCGGCTCCTGGAAGATCATCGACATCTGCGACCCGCGCAGGGCCCGCAGGTCGCTGCGCGACATCCCCAGAAGGTCGCGCCCCTGAAAGGCGATGCGCCCCTCGGCGGTGGCATTGTGCGGCAAAAGGCCCATCGCGGCGAGCATCGACTGGCTCTTGCCCGATCCGCTCTCGCCGACGATCGCCACGATCTCGCCGGGGTTCACGTGAAAGGACACGTCGCGCACCGCCAGCACCGGCGCCCCCGCACCGCGATAGCGGATCGACAGCCCCTCGACCGACAGAAGCGGCGGCATGGTCCCCATCTCGTCCAGCTCGGTCATCCGGCCTCTCCCTTCAATGGTCGCGCGGGTCGAGCGCATCGCGCAGCCCGTCGCCGAGGAAATTCAGTGCAAACAGCGTCGAGATCAGGAACAGCGAGGGAAACAGCAGCATCCAGTTCGCCGAGGGCATCGCACGGGCGCCCTGCGCGATCAGCACGCCCCAGCTCGACATCGGTTCCTGCACCCCGAAGCCGAGATAGGACAGGAAGCTTTCCAGAATGATCACATTGGGCACCAGCAGCGTCATGAACACGATCACCGGGCCCAGAAGGTTCGGCACGATGTGCCGCAGCAGGATGCGCGACCGGCTGACGCCCAGCGCCTCGGCCGCCTCGACGAATTCGCGCCGCCGCAAAGACAGCGTCTGCCCACGCACGATCCGCGCCATGTCGAGCCACAGCACCGCGCCGACCGCCACGAACATCAGCAGGAAATTGCGGCCGAAGAACACCACCAGCATGATCACGAAGAAGATGAAGGGCAGCGAATAGAGCACGTCGACGATCCGCATCATCACCTGATCGACGATCCGGCCGGCAAAGCCAGAGATCGCGCCGTAAAGCACCCCGATCACCATCGCGACCAGCCCCGACAGCAGCCCGATCGACAGCGACACCCGCCCCGCGATCAGCGTGCGCGCCATCAGATCGCGCCCCGTCGTATCGGTGCCGAAGAGGAAATGGTGCCGCTCGATCCGCGTGGTCAGCTCGGTGCCGCTTGGGCCCGGGGCCCCGATCTCGGTGCCCTCGAACAGGTCCGAGCGGTCGAAATAGCGCGCCGCGCGCGGGTCGACCGTGCGGCCTGCGGTGGCGATGGTGGCCCGGATCACGTCGCCCTCGCGGCGCCAGTCGGTCACCTCGAGCCGGGCTCGCCGCGCTGCCGCCTCGAAGGCGGGGCCCACCGCCTCGGCGCGGGGGTGGCTTGCCAGACTTGCGGGCAGGCTGGTGTAGTTCTGAAAGATCCGGTCATAGCTGTTGGGCACCAGCATCGGCCCGAAGACGCAGGCCAGCACCATCAGCACCAGATAGACGAGGCTTGCCATCGCCAGCCGGTTGCGGCTGAGCCGCGCCCAGGCATTGCCCCAGAACGACAGCCCGCGCCCCTCGGGGGCCGGTTCCGGCACGATCGCGGCATCAGTCATAGCGCACCCTCGGGTCGATGATCGTGTAGACGATGTCCACGATCAGGTTGAACAGGATGGTGAAGACCGCCAGCACCACGACCGCGCCCATCACCACGGTGTAGTCGCGGTTCAGCGCGGCATCGACGAAGTAGCGCCCGACTCCGGGGATCGAGAAGATCGTCTCGACCACGACCGAGCCGGTCATCAGCGCCGCCGCCGCGGGCCCGGCATAGGACACCACCGGCAGCAGCGCCGAGCGCAGCGCATGGCGCAGCACCACAGCGAGCTCGCTCAGCCCCAATGCGCGGGCGGTGCGGATGTGATGGCTGTGCAGCGCCTCGATCATCGAGGAGCGCATCAGCCGCGCGACGACCGCAAGCTGTGGCAGCATCAGGCAGATCACCGGCCCGATCAGGTTGCGGAACGCCCCGCCCTCCCAGCCGCCCACCGGCAGCCAGCGCAGGCTGAGAGCGAAGACGAGCTGGAACACCGGGGCGACGACGAAGGTCGGGATCGTGCTGCCCGCGGTGGCCAGCGCCACCACCAGCCGGTCGACCCAGCCATTGCGACGCAGCGCCGCCCAGACGCCCAGTCCGCCGCCCAGCACCAGCGCCATCACGAGCGCCCAGCCGCCCAGCCGCACCGACACCGGCAGCCCCGCAGCCAGGAGTTCGGCCACGCTGAACTCGGGCATGGTGAAGCTGGGCCCCAGATCGCCCCGGGCCAGATTGCCCAGATAGATCGCGTATTGCTGCACCAGCGGCAGATCGAGATGATAGGCGCGTTCGAGATTGGCGCGGATCACCGGATCCAGCGCACGCTCCTGATCGAACGGGCCGCCGGGCGCCACGCGCATCATGAAGAAGGTCAGCGTGACCACGACGACCAGCGTCGGCACCGCGGTCAGCAATCGCCAGAAGATATAGCGTGTCATCGAGTGTCCCTCGCGACGGTCAGAGGGGGCGCCCGACCGCGAGGGCCGGGCACCGGGCGATCATTTCACGCTCAGGAAGCGGCTCGGATGCACGTCGAGCACATTGTCGTTCCAGCCCCCGACCCGGTCCGAAACCAGGTTGTGATAGCTGTAGAACATCAGCGGCATGACACACAGATCGCGCGCCACCCCGACCGCCTCGGCCTGATGCAGGGTCTGCATCCGCACCTGCGGGTCGGTCTCGGCCGCGGCCGCGGCCTTGGCCATCAGCGCGTCGAACTCGGGGTTGGCATAATTGGTCATGTTGTTCCCGGTGCCGCTGCTGCACAGCGACAGGAAGTTCTCGGGGTCGGCATAATCGGCAAACCATGCGGCCCGCGCCAGATCGTAATCGCCCTTCTGCTCGAGATAGCCGTAGTGCGATTTGGTATCCAGATTGACGAGGCTCACCTCGATGCCGAAGGGGGCCAGCATCTCCTGCACCGCCACGGCCGTGTTGGTGTTGTTGTCGGAGGTGTTGTAGCGCAGCTCCAGCTTGATCGGGGTCTCGGGCGTGATGCCGAGCTTGGTCAGGATCTCGGTCGCGGCATCCTCGCGGTCGATCTGGCCTTGAGCCGCATAATCGAGAAGCGCGCTCTGATAGCCCTCGATCCCCGGCGGCACGAAGGAATAGGCGGGCAGCATCGTATCCTGCCAGACCTTCTGCGACAGGAAGTCCCGGTCGATCAGCATCGAGATCGCCTGGCGCAACGCCGGATCGTTCCACGGCGCCTTGTCGGTCTTGAAGCCGTAGTAATAGGTGCCGAGCGTCGGCCCCACCCGCACCTGATCGCCGAATTTCGCGCGCAGGTCCTCGGTCTGGCTGGTCGGGAAATCGCGGTTGGTGTCGAGCTCGCCCGCCTCGAAGCGCTTGACCGCAGCGGCGGTGTCGGCGGTGGGGTAATAGTCGACCCGGTCGATCGCCACCTCTGCCGCATCCCAGAAATCGGGATTCTTGGTCAGAGTGATGTGATCGTTGGGCACGAAATCGGTCAGCGTATAGGCGCCGTTGCTGACCAGATTGCCGGGCTTGGTGAAAGCCGCGCCGAACTTGGCGACATTGGCGGGCTGCACCGGATAGGTCGACTGATGCGTCAGCATCTTCAGGAAATAGGGCGTCGGCGCGTTCAGCGTCACCTCGAGCCGGCGATCGTCGAGCGCACGGATGCCCAGCGCCTCGGGCGGCAGCGTGCCCGCGGTGATCTCGGTCGCGTTCTTCACCGGCGCCAGCATGTAGGCATATTCGGCCGCGGTCTCGGGGCTGACCACGCGCTGCCAGGAGAACACGAAATCCTGCGCCGTGACCGGGCTGCCGTCCGACCACTTGCCGTCGGCGCGCAGCGTGAAGGTATAGACCAGCCCGTCATCGGAAACGGTCCAGCTTTCGGCCGCGTCCGGCACGAGGCGCGCATCGGCATCGAGGCCGATCAGACCGCTGAACAGGTCGCGCATCAGGTTCGCCTCGGCCAGCGTCGAGGTGCGATGCGGATCGAGCGATTCCGGATCGTCAAGGTTGCCGCGGTTCAGCACGGTTTCGGCAAGGCCCGCCGAGGGCAGGGCCAGCGTGGCCAGCAGCGCCAGCATCGAGGGGGTGGAGCGCAGGAAGCGGTATTGCATGGAAGATCCTCTCGGTTGGGAAGGGTGCCCCCGTTTGGCCGGGGGTCTGTGGTGGAAAAGGGGTCAGCCGCCCGGCACCGGCGCGCGCGGCGAATGGCGTTCGGTGGTGGCGACCATGGCGTCGATGATCCCGGGCTCGGAGCCGGCGTGCCCCGCATCGGGCACCACGATCAGCTCGGCCTGCGGCAGGGCCCGCGCCAGCCGATGCGCGCCGATCATCGGCGTCACCATGTCATAGCGTCCCTGCACCAGCGTGACCGGCAAGCCGGCAAGCCGCGCGACCTGGCCAAGCAGCCAGTCGGGCTTCGGGAAGAAGCCGCGGTTGACGAAGTAATGCGCCTCGAGCCGGGCCAGCGCGACCGCGGTCTCGGGTTCCTCGAAGGCCTCGGCCCGCGCCGGATCGGGCAGCAGCGACAGCGTCGCCCCCTCCCAGCGCGCCCAGGCCCGGGCGCAGATCAGCTGTTCCTCGGGCGTGCCGCCGAACAGCCGCCGGTGATAGGCGCCCAGCAGATCGCCACGTTCGGCCGGCGGGATCGGCGCCACGAAGGCCTCGAAGGCCTCGGGATGGATCAGCGAGGCGCCCGATTGGTAGAACCAGCCCAGCTCCGCATCGCTCATCAGGAAGATGCCGCGCAGGATCAGCTCAGTCACTGCCTCCGGGTGGCGCACCGCATAGGCCAGACCCAGCGTCGACCCCCAGGAACCGCCCACCACCTGCCAGCGACCGATGCCCAGATGCACCCGCAGCGCCTCGATGTCGGCCAGAAGATCCCAGGTCGTGTTCTCGGCGATCTCGGCATAGGGCGTCGAGCGGCCGCAGCCGCGCTGATCGAAGAGGATGATCCGGTAGGCCTCGGGGTCGTGCATCCGGCGCATCGCCTCGCCGATCGACCCGCCCGGGCCGCCATGCAGCACCAGTGCCGGCTTGCCGCGGGGGTTTCCGGCCTCCTGATAATAGATCCGGTGCAGCGCCGAGACCTGCAGATGGCCCTCGTGATAGGGCTCGCAGGGGGGGAACAGCGGGCGCCGCGCGGTCATGCCAGCGCCTCGGCGGTCTGCGGGACGGGGGCCGCGAATTCGGCCTCGAGCAGGGCGCCGATCTCGGGGAAGATCATCGGGTCGTCGACGCTGGTCTCCTCGCCCTGGGTCATCAGCACCACGATCAGCGCGCGCCCGTCGGGGCGGATCCAGCGCATCATGTCATGCTTGAAATACGAGCTGGCCGCATCGCCGGTCCAGGTGTTGTGCCCGGCCTTCGACCACAGCCGCGTGCCCTCGGACATGCCGCCGCCCAGATATTCCGACAGCTGATAGGCGGACATCGAGGCCCGCGGATCGCGCCGGTCGCGCGCCATCTCATCCCGGGCGCGCGCCGTTTCCGCCGGCGGCAGGCCAAGGTCGGTGCCCTCGTACAGCTCCCACATCAGCCGGGCGCAGGCGAGCGGCGTCAGCACGTTGAGGTATTCCCCCGCGGCCCCGGCATATTGCGCCTCGCGCCCGTAGCGCATGTCGTCCATCAGCTTCTGGGTGATGTTGCAGCCCGCGAATTCGGGCCAGTCCCGCGCGGCGAAATACCGGTTCAGCCCCTCGCGCGCGTCGCGCCAGGCCTCGAGGGCCGCCCCCTCGAGCAGCGTGTCGCCGGTGGTGCCGCTGAGCAGGTCGATCACGTAGTTCGTCGCCGTGTTCGACGACCACAGGATCATGTCGCGCAGGGCGCGATCCAGATCGGTGTGCATCTTCAGCCGCCCCTGCGCCAGCTGATCGAGCGCATGCAGCAGATGGAAGCTCTTGACCAGACTGCACGGATAGCAGCGCCAGTCACCGCGCCAGGAAAACCCCTGCGGCCGGCCATCGGCACCGCGTTCGACCAGCACCAGCCCCATGGTCTCGCCATGCACCCCCCGGGCGCCGAACGCGGCCTCGATCCGTGCGACAAGCGCGGTGCCGCGGCGGGTCCATTCCGGGGTCTGGGTAAGAAACATGAGCGAGGCTTTCCGACTGACTGAAACGTGTCGCTTTTCGATAGCATCCGCCCCACCGATCAGTAAAATTATTAAGAATGCATCTAGTATCGGATTTCAGATAGTGAACCTGCGCGAGATGGAGCTGTTCGGCACGCTGATGCGGGTCGGCACGACGATCGAGACGGCCCGCGTGCTGGGCCTGTCGCAACCTGCGGTCAGCGCCCAGCTCAAGCGGCTGGAAAGCCGGCTCGGGCTGCGGCTGTTCGAGCGCACCGGCAACCGGCTGATGCCCACGGCCGAGGCGCAGGCGCTGTTTTCCGACGCCGCCGCGATCTTTGCGACCCAGGCGCGGGTGAATGCCCGGGTGCGCGCGCTCCAGCAGCGCGACACCACCAGTGTCACGATCTCGGCCACCCCGGCGATCGTCGAAGGGTTTCTCAGCACCCGGCTGGCGCAGGCGGGATTTCGCGACTGGAAACGGCGGCTGCGCCTGTGGGTGACCGACCCAGAGGAGGACGTGCGCAGCGGCCGTGCCGATTTCGGCATGCAGATGGCCTTCCCCGCCAAGGCCGATTTCCAGGCTCAGACGCTTGCCACGATTCCGCTGGTGGCGGTGATGCAGCGCAAGGACCCTCTGGCGCGCAGCGCGGAAATCCCCTTGCCGACGCTGGCCGCAAGCCGCCTGATCGCCTACGACCCGGCCTGGTCGCCGATGGGCGACACGATCCGCTCGACCCTGCAGAAATTCCACCTCGCCTACGATCCCTCCTGCGAGGTGCCGTTCTGCTCGACCGTCTGCCAGCTGGTTGAGGCCTGTGGCGGCGTCGGCGTCATCGACCAGCTCACCGCGGACAATATCCGGTCCGACAGCCTGGCGGTGCGCCCCGTCGCGCATCTGCCCGGGGTGCCGCTGATCCTGTTCTATCGCCGCGGTCAGACCCTGCGCGGCGCAGCTCAGGAACTGATCGCACAGCTGAGCGCGAGCATCGCCTAGGGGCAGCTGCCATCAATCGGCTTGCGCAGGTCCAGACACCCCGCCCGGCTCCTGCGCGCTTTAGCCGCCCGAGCTGCGCAGCGACGAGCCGAAGCCGCCGGTCGACTTCACCGTCGACTTGTTGCTCCACCCGCTTGCGGGCTTCGACGACAGCGGCGCCTTGTCGAAGGTCGTCGCGGGCTTGTTGAAGGTCGCGGCCGGCACCGTGGCCGAGCCGCGGTTGTTGCCGAAGACCTGCCCGCCCGGGGTGGCAAAGCCGCCGCCGCGCTGCGGATAGAGCGGCTGCGACATCAGCCCGCCGCCGCCCGACAGCATCTTGCCGAGCAGGAAACCGGTGAGCAGCGGCATGAAGATGCTGCCGCCGCCACCGTTCGGGTTCACCTGTGCCTCACAATTGCCGACGCCGTGCTGTTCCTCGCAGGCGGTCATCGCGTCATAGCGCGGCGCCGATTCCATGTTGGTCTGCACCGCCTGCGCATAGGCGGTGGTGCAGTCGTCCTCGGTCATCGTCGCGCCGGGCTTCGCCGTTTCCGCAAGGCAGGATTTCAGGTCCGGGAAGGCCGTCGCCTCTTCCGTCTGCGGCTTGCAGGCCGCCAGCGCGAAGGCCGAGGCCCCGATCAGCCCGATGGTCAGGGGGCGCATCGCCCGGGATCGTTTCATCTGTCACCCCTCGATGTAATGCGGCACGAACTGGCTCAGGTTCTGGGTAATCAGCCCGGCATCCTCGCGCAACCCCATGCCGGTGCAGCGCTCGCCCACCACCCAGGCGCCGATCACCGGGCGCCTGCCGTCGAAGACCGGCAACGGGTGATAGGCCTGACGGATCTTCGGCCAGGCGTCATAATCGCGATCGTCAGAGGCCGCGATCTCCTGCCCGAAGCCATCGAGGATGCGCAGCGATGCCCCCTCGCGCGAGAAGAGCGGCTTGATCACCACGCCGTCCGGGAAATCGCCCGGCTCGTCCTCGAACACGGCGGGCAGCAGGTTCGGGTGGCCGGGGTTGAAGCGCCACAGCATCGGCAGGATCGCCTTGTTCGACACAAGTGCCTTCCACGGCGGTTCGAGGAAGGTGCAGCCGCTGCCCGCGAGGTATTCGGCAAAGGGCTCGCGCAACAGGTTCTCCCAGGGGTAGAGCTTGAAGAGGTACCGCACCGGCCAGCCCTCGGCATCGGCGAAACGACCCTCGGGGGTGATCCCGAGCTTGTCGAGGGTCAGATAGACCGGGTTGATCCCCGCCTCCTTCGCCGCCCAGGCGAGCGTCTCGGTGGTGCCGTAATCCTCGCTGTTGTCGGCGACCGAGGTGAACCACACGGTCTGGTCGTCCGGGAAGATCTCGGCAAAGCGGGCGACCAGCGCCTCCCAGGTGCCGTTGAACTGGTCGGCCCCGTCCGGCAGCACGCCGGCGCCGATCTGGTCCTCGAGCCAGCGCCACTGGAACGAGGTGCTCTCGAACAGCGAGGTCGGCGTGTCGGCGTTGTATTCCAGAAGCTTCGCCGGGCCCGTGCTGTCATAGGCAAGGTCCATCCGGCCATAGAGCGTCGGATCGCCGTCGCGCCAGCTTTGCGCGACATAGTCCCAATGCTCGCGCGGCAGGCCCATCCGCGCCATCAGCTCCTCGGAACCGAGGATGCGCCCGACCGCGTCGAGGCACAGCGCATGCAGCTCGGTCACCGGATCCTCGATCTCCGCCTCGATCTCGCGCAGCGAGAAGCGATAGGCCCGGGCCTCGTTCCAATAGGGTTCGCCATACATCGTATGGAAGTCGAACCCCGCCTCTTCGGCGATCTCGCGCCAGGTCGCGCGAGGTTGCAGATGGCGGATTTCCACGTCATTTCCTTTTTCCGTTCCCGGCCCAAGATGGGGAGCCGGCCGGCGAATTGCCAGAGCCCGGGGCCGATGATCTGTCCCTGCCCCCCCTCAGCGCCGGCAGGACCACGGCGCGTCTCGCCCCGGCAGGCGGTTCACGTCACGCGCCGGTGATCTGCCGATAGGCCTCCATCGCCACGCCGTGCAGCACCTCGCGCGTGAGATCGCCGACCACGGCGCAACCAAGGCTGTCGTCGAACCACCAGTAACTGCGGGCGGTATCGCGCTGCGCGAATTCTGGCGGCTGCTCTGCCCGGCCGGGCTCCGGCGCGACATAGAGCGTCAGCCGTCGCCCCTGCGCATCGCGATACATCATCAGAACCGCGGGACCGTTGACGCCGGGCAGGACCCGCCCCCCCATCAGGCTGAAGCCGCTGCGGCTGAGATCGGGCGGCGCGATCTGCCGCCCCAGCCGGTTCGACAGCCAGGTGCTCAGATGCGGCTCCTGCGTGGCCGCGACCTCGACCGGGTGAACGGTTTCCACCGAATAGGTCGCAAAGGCGCGAAACGCCGCCATCGCAAGCGGGGTCTCCGCCCGCTCCGCCCAACGCGCGCCGAGCGCACCGCCGGTCGCCCCGACCGCGAGCAGCAGACAGGCGGCGACCAGCTGCGACCAGACCGGCAGACCGGATCGGCGCTCGGCCCGGCGTTCGGCGCGACGCAGAACAGCTTGCAGCGCCGCCGGCACCGGCTCCTGGGCAACCGGATCGTAAAGGGCACGCAGCGCCGCATCCTGCCGGTCCCAGGCCGCAAGATCGTTGCGCAACGCCGGATCCTGCGCCGCCCGCGCGGCCAGCTCCGCCTGCTCGGCCGGGCTGCCGTGGCGCAACCGCATCTGCGCCGCGCTCTCGATGTGATCCCGCTCCGTCACCGCTGCCTGTCCTGTGTCTGAATGGAAATCGTCTCGCCCCGGTCGGTCATCCGGCGCAGGCTCTCGCGCGCCCGGGCGACCCGCGAGGCGACGGTGCCCGGCGGCTGCCCCAGCACCTGCGCGGCCTCGGCAAGGCTCAGCCCCTCGACCGCAATCAGCAGCAGCGCGGCACGCTGATCTTCGGGCAGACGCCCCATCGCCGCGTGCACCTCGCTCAGCGCCAGATGGCCTTCCTGCGCCCCCGCCTGCCCGATGCCGCCCGCGCTTTCCAGCGGCAGAAGCTGCGGGCGCAGGCGCAGGCTGCGCAGCCGGTCGCGAAACCGGTTGAGCAGGATGCGGAACAGCCAGCCCCGCACCTCGCCCTCGCCGCGCCACAGATGGCGCCGCGCCACCGCGCGCTCCAGACAATCCTGGACAAGATCGTCCGCCTCGTCCCGGTTGCGCGTCAGCGCATGGGCATAGCGCCGCAGGGCCGGGATGGCGGTCTCGATTTCGTCCAGAAGCGTCATCGGCGCCGCGCCTCACTTCGGTTGGGCAATGTGCCACAGCCCCTTGATCCCGTCGCCGGTGATGTCGCCGGCCTTGTGATCGTTGATCCAAGTGTAGAGCGGCCGGCCGTGATAGGTCCATTGCGCCGCGCCATCGCTGCGCCGGGCCAGGCCGAAATCGCCCTCGGCCATGGCGCCGGTCGCGGCAAGCAGCGGCGGCCAGTTCCTGGCACAGCCGGCGTAGCAGCTGGGGATCCCGCCCTGATCGTTGTCGAAGGTGTAGAGCGTCATCCCCCTCGTGTCGCTCAGCACCTTGCCCTTGGCGCTGTTCTGCTGCCCGATCGGCACCTCCGCATGGGCCGCTGCGGCGGCGAGCACCGCCGCCAGCGCAAGAGGTATGGCAATGGATTTGCGTGTCATCGGCATGTGAGTCTCTCCCCCTTCGGCCGAACCGGCCGGTCATCGATCCCGCGAATGCGGTGATCTGGGAAGACTGACGTTTTGCAACGAAACCTTATCCCGCCACGCACGCAGCCGTGAACGGGCTCGGGGAAGACTGAGTGCGCCACATCGGCGACGACGGCGAGATCACACGCGGTGACCGCGCGATCAATGCGGATGAAGCCGCCGTCGTGCAGCGGATTTTCGCAGCCTATGCCGATGGGATGTCGCCGAACCGGATCGCCGACCAGCTGAACCGCGAAGGCATCCCCGGCCCACGCGCCGGCAAATGGGACAAGTCGACGATCCATGGGCATTGATGCAGAACTGCGGCTTGTGGCGCGGCTGCCCCTTACTCCAGTGGCGTCATGCCACGCGAACGATCTCGGCGGCTCCGAGGGAGTTGAAGCGATTGGTGACTGAGCGGCAAGCGCCATTGGTCCGAGCGCAGCCGCGAAGGATGCGGATTTGGATTTCGGCGGTTTGGCGGTCGGGGTCTCTTGCAGCGATCCGCTCACCGAAGGACTTGAGGCAGCGCCTCTTCGCCTCGATCCGGCTTCGGACGTGGTCTCCGGTCCAGCGCTTCCAGAACGCCCGGCCATAGTGTCGGGTCGCCCGCAGGGTGTCGGTCCAGGCCATTGCGGCCGGTAGTGTCGCAAAGTTTCCGGTTCCTTTGGTGTCCCAGAATATGCAAGCATTGTCAGTGAGTTGGCGAAAGGCGGTTGACGTGATCGAGTTTAAGGGCGTGCACTATCCGAAGTCTGTGATCCTGCACGCAGTTTTCTTCTACCTCCGCTACGCCGTGTCCTATCGTGATCTTGAAGAAATTCTGGCCGAGCGCGGCATCATGGTTGACCACGCCCCCCTAAACCGCTGGGTGGTGAAGTTCGCGCCGCTCATCGCCGTCAGGGCGCAGTCCCGTAAGCGACCGACCACGAACTCCTGGCGGATGGACGAAACATACATCAAGGTGAAGGGGCGCTGGACTTACCTTTACCGGGCGGTGGATCGCGACGGACAAACCCTTGATTTCATGCTGTCCGAGCGCCGAGACTTTGCCGTCGCCCGGTGCTTCTTCAAGCGGGCGATTGGTTCGAACGGCGTGCCCGACCGGGTCGTCATAGACAAGAGTAGTGCCAACCTGGCCGATTTGCAGGCGGTGAACACGATCCTGCAATTTACCGGCGGGGGCCGCACAGTCGCGATCCGACAGGCCAAATATCTGAACAATATCCTTGAACAGGACCATCGCTTCATCAAGCGGATCACCGGGCCGATGATGGGCTTCAAGGCCTCCCACTCGGCTGCGGCAACCATCGCCGGCATCGAGACCGCGCACATGATCCGCGAGGGGCAGATCCCGGCCAACGGCGCCAGCGCCTTTAAGGTGTTTGCCGCGCTGACAGCATAATTGTGTCTGGCGGCCGGCCCCTCTCAACCTGTTTGAAACTTTGCGACACCCCCCATGAGCGCCACCCCCACCGCACAGAGCCCCGCGATCAGCCAATCCCCCGCCGAGACATTGGCGACGATCACACCGAGGAGCGCCCAGATCACCCCGGCGCGGTAGCTCCAGACCATCGGACGGCTGGCCGCGACCCCGACCGCAACGGCCAGCACGACGCCGATAAGCGCGATCGCCGCGATCCGGGGCGGCAGAACGCCATAGCCCGTCAGCACCACTGACACCGCCGCCCCCGAGGCCGCCGTCAGCCAGCCCGCATAGAGCCCGACTGCCGCCGTCTCGCGCCAGGTCGGCCCCAACCGGCGCATCGCGATGATCGCGCCCACGGCCATCGGCAGGATCATCGCCGTCGCCAGCGCCGGCGAGCGCATCGCCGCCTCGATCCAGAAGAGGCCGATGAAGAGGCTCGCCCCCATGGGCCACGCGGCGCGGCTCCAACCCGGCGTCTCGGCCGGGCGTGCGACCGCCCAGGCGGAGGTCGCGATCAGGGCCAGATAGATCAGCCCCCAGACCGAGAAGGCCCAGCCCACCGGCTGCGCGGGCCAACGCTCCACCTGCACGGGAAAGCTCTCGCGGGAGAAGCCGCCAAATCCGTTCGAGAAGATCGGCGCGGCGGCAAATCCCACCGCAAGGATCAGGATCGCAAGCCGCGTGATGCGGTCAGTCATGTTCTGTCTCCGAAAATCAGACGCGAAACGCACGTGGCGGGGGGCTCCCGACCGGGCGTCACGCGCCGCCGTGGCGCAGCGTGACCTGAACCACGTCGCAGCGCCCGGTGGCGAAGGCCGCGGCACAGCCCTCGAGATAGAATTGCCAGCTGCGCAGGAAGGCCTCGCCATAGCCAAGCCGATGGATCCGTGCGCGTTGCTCCATCATCCGCTCTGCCCAGATCCGGCAGGTGCGGGCGTAATCCTGACCGAAGGCGAAGCTCTCCTGCACCCGGAGCCCCGCCTGCCCGGCGGCATGCGCGATGCTGGCCGAACAGGGCAGCATGCCGCCCGGGAAGACATGCTGGCGGATGAAATCCGAGCGCTGCCGATAGACCCAGAACTCGGCATCGGGCACGGTGATCGCCTGGAGCACGGCGCGCCCGCCCATCGCCAGCCGGGCCTTGAGGGTGGCGAAATAGGTCGGCCAATACCTCTCGCCCACGGCCTCGACCATCTCGATCGAGACCAGATTGTCGAACTGGCCCGTGACCGCGCGGTAATCCTGAAGCCGGATCTCGGCGCGTCCGTCGAGGCGCGCATCGGCATAGCCCTTCTGCGAGGGCGAAAGCGTGATGCCCGTCACGCGGTGGCCGTGCTCGCTTGCGGCTTCGGCAAACCCGCCCCAGCCGCAGCCGATCTCGAGCAGGCTCTCGCCGGGGGCGAGCTGCGACAGGATGCGGTCGTTCTTGCGCGCCTGCGCGTCCTCGAGATCGTCGGTGCCGGCGAAGAGCGCCGAGGAATAGGTCATGCCGCGGTCGAGCCAGAGCTGATAGAATTCGTTGCCCACGTCGTAATGCGCGCGGATATTGCGCGACGCGCCGCGCAGGCTGTTGGCGCGCATCAGCCGGTCGATCAACCGCATCCGCCAGCTTTGCAGCCGCGTGGGCTCGGACCACTGCGCAAGGCCCGCCTGATTGCGCATCGCGATCGCCAGCGCCCCCTCGAGCGTGTCGCTGTGCCACTCGCCCGAGATCCAGCCCTCGGCCAACCCCACATCCCCGCGCATCGCGAGCCGCCGCAGCAGGCGCCAGTCGCGGATGCGCACCTCGGCCTCCGGCCCCTGCGAGCCGAAATTCAGCCGCGCCCCGTCCGGGGTGGTGACGATCAATCGCCCCTCGCCGATCCCTTCGAGGGCCGAGAAGAAGCGGGTCTGGAGCGCGCGGGTCGCGATGGTCATCGGCTGATCTCCTCGTGTGGGGCGGGCGGAAGCGGGCGATAGGCGGCGCCTTTCAGTTTCAGGCGAAGCGCGTGCCAGTAGATCTGGGCAATGACCCGCAGCGCCCCGCCCGGACGGCGCAGCGCGCCTGCGACGATCGCCTTGGTGGTCAGCGGGCGCAGCGCGCCGGTCATCGCGGTCTCGACCCCGGCCTCGCCGTCGATCTGCGCGATCAGGATCGAGAGGCTGTCGGGGCGCAGCGCAAAGCGAAAGCGATACTCGCCCGCCACGTCCTGAAACGGCGAAACGTGGAAGACCTTGCGCGCGCTCAGCCGCGTGGCGGCGGTGATCGGGGCACCGTCGGGCGGCGCAAGAAGATAGCTGTGGCGCTGACCGAAGGTATTGTTGACCTCGGCGATGACGGCGCAGAGCGCATCGCCTTCGAGCAGCATCCAGAAGCTGACAGGGTTGAACCAATAGCCGAGGAACCGCGGCTGGGTGAGCAGCGCGAGCACCCGGCCGGGGGCGCGGTCAAGCCCCGCCTGAGCAAACTGATCCCAGGGCCAATCTGTGCCGGTGCCCGCCCCGCGTGCGCCCCCGTGATCGCGCCGGTAGAGCGCGAGCAGGTTGAACCGGTCAAGCGACAGCCCCCGCGGCGGTCGCGCGGTTGCCGGCGCCAGCATCACGTGATCGGCGCGCGTGCGAAAACTGTGGCGCAGCGCGCCGCGGCGGGCATGGGTGATCACGGCATCGAGCGCCAGAACCTCGCCCGCCGCCAGTCGCGCCGCCAGCGTCATGTCCGCACCCGGGCGAAGGGACGCGCGCGCGCGACGCGCCAGGCGCTGGCAAAGCCGTCCTCGTGGAAGCCGTTGCGCAGCCAGGCCCCGGCGAACCAGGTGTTGCGCGCCCCCTGCATCGTGGCGATCTGCCGTTGTGCCGCCAGTGCCGGCAGATCGAAGACCGGGTGGCTGAACGACACCTCGTCGTAGATCAGGCGCGCGTCGATCTCCTGCGCCGGGTTCAGGCTGACGAAGAGCGGATCGTTCTCGGGGATGCCTTGCAGACGGTTCATCCAATAGCTGACATCGACCGCGCCCGATCCGGTATCGCCCCGGCTGACCCAGGAACTCCAGCATTTGCGCCGCCGCGGCATCACCCGCGGATCGGCATGCAGGACGGTGCGGTTGGGCTGGAAGCGGATCGCGGAAAGCGCGGCGCGTTCGCCCTCATCGGCGTCTGCCAGCATCCTCAGCGACTGATCGGGGTGGGTAGCAAGGATCACATGGTCGAAGTCCTCGGGCCCGGCTCCCTCGGCGCGGACCTGCACCCCCTTGCCGTCGCGGTGGATCGCGCGCACCGGCGCGCCCGTGCGCAAGCTGACCCCGGCGCACGTCAACGCGTCGGCAAGCCGTCTCACATAGGAAATCGAGCCGCCCTCGACCGTCCACCATTGGTGATGCTGGCCCTTGGACATCAGCCCGTGGTTGCGCATGAACCGCACCAGCGCCTGCGCCGGGAAGGCGCCGATCCCGCGATCCGGCGTCGACCAGATCGCGCCGCAGAACGGGTAAAGATAGGCATCGCGAAACTGCCCCCCGAGGCCCATGCGCGCGACCAGCTCGGCGATGGTCACATCCGGCGTGGCCGCGACCGCCGCCTCGGCCCCCGCGTTGAAGCGCAGGATATCGCGGATCATCCCGTAAAACCGGGGATCGAGGAGGTTGCGACGCTGCGCGAACAGCGTATCGAGAGAGCGCAGCGCATATTCGATCCGCCCGCCGTTCAGCGACACCCCGAAGCTCATGTCGGAGCGGATCACCGGCACGTCGAGATCTCGGAAGAGCCCGGTCAGATGCGGATAGTTGGTGTAGTTGAAGACGATGAACCCGGTATCGACCGGCTGATCGCCGCGCCGCCCGGCCACGACGGTGCGCGCATGCCCCCCCAGCCGCGGCTCGGCCTCGAACAGGGTGACGCTGTGGTCCCGTGCGAGCAGCCAGGCCGCCGAGAGGCCGGAAATGCCGCCGCCGACGATCGCGATGCGTTGCGGGGCGCCTTGGGTCAGATCGAATGCCATGGAACTTCTTTGCTTGCTGTGCCTCTTCGATACGGGACAGGGCCGCTCCCGGATCACTGCGCCGACGATTTTTCATCGACGAGTGATCCACGGCCGGGGACGGCGCGTAACAGCCTCATGGAAACCGTCGTTGCGCCCGTCCGGCCGAAAGCCCATACCTTTGTGACGCCTTCGCCCCCGACCGGGCGAAAGGGCGAGCCAGAGGTGTCGGTCAAGGTGGAGACTCCGGTGACGACAGAGCTGTCCGACCTCAGCCGTGACTTGATCGCCGTGCGGGACCAACGCGATCGCGCGGCCTTCGGGCGGCTCTTCGACCATTTTGCGCCCCGGCTGAAATCCATGCTGCTGCGGGGCGGGTTGACCGATGGTAGCGCCGAGGACGTGGTGCAGGACGTCATGCTGGCGGTCTGGCACAAGGCCGCGCAGTTCGACCCGCATCGCGCCGACGCAGCCGGCTGGATCTATGGCATCGCCCGCAACCGCCGCATCGACATGGCGCGCCGCAAGCCGCTGTCGCAGCCCGAGGAGATGCCCGATCTGCCGAGCCTCGATCCCGACGCCGGTCAGGTTCTGGCCCTGCAACAGGAGGCGAGCCACCTCGCCGCGGCGCTCGCCCGCCTCGCCCCCGAACAGGCCGACGCCTTGCGCGCGGCCTATTTCGACGACATCCCCCACAGCCGCATCAGCGAGATCACCGGACTGCCGCTCGGCACGATCAAGTCCCGCATCCGCCTCGGCCTCGACCGCCTCAGACACGAACTGAGGAGCATAGCCCCATGACGGACATCCAGCATCATATCTCTGACGAGCTTCTCGACGACTATCGCGCCGGGGCCTTGCCGCATGCCTTCTCGGTCGTGGTGGCCGCGCATCTGTCGCTCTGCGACGACTGCCGCGCCCGGCAGGAGGCGCGCGACATGATCGGGGGCGCGCTGCTCGCGGGCGCCGAGACGGCGCAGCTCGGAACCGACGCACGTGCGCGGATCATGGCCGCGCTCGACACTCCCGCGCCCGCACCCGCGCCCCGCGGCTCGGGCGTGTTTCCCGCGCCGGTGATGGCCGAACTGGGCGGACGCCCGCCGCGCTGGCGCATGCTGGGCGGCGGCATCCGCCAGCAGATCCTGTCGGCCGATCGCGAAGGGTCGCTGCGGCTCCTCTACATTCCGCCGGGCAAGGCGGTGCCCGAACATGGGCACCGCGGGCTCGAACTGACGCTGGTGCTGCAGGGCAGCTTCGCCGACAGCGAAGGCGCCTTCCGGCGCGGCGATGTCGAGACGGCGCATGACGATATCGACCACCAGCCCATCGCCGGCCCCGGCGAGCCCTGCATCTGTCTGGCCGCGACCGACGCACCATTGCGCTTCCACGCGATGCTGCCGAGCCTGTTGCAGCCGATCTTCCGGATATGAGCGGCGCGCGCCCCCAGCGTGTCTGGATCATCGGCGCGAGTGCGGGGATCGGTGCAGCGCTCTCGCGCGCACTGGTGGCGCGCGGGGCGCAGCTCGTCCTGTCGGCGCGCGACGAAGCGGCGCTGAGCCGGCTTGCCGCAGACTGCGGCGGGGCCGAGATCGTCGCGCTCGATCTTGGGCAGGCGGGTCAGCTGGCGGCGGCCTGCGACCGGCTGCGGGCGGAGGCCCCCTTTGACGCGATCATCTGCACCGCCGCGCTCTACGATCCGGGGCGGGTCGCCGATCTGGCCCCCGAACGGGTCGAGGCGATGGTGCGCGTCAACCTGCTGGGCACGCTCGACGTTGCGCGGCTGTGCCCGCCGCTGATCCGCGACGGAGGACAGATGGTGCTCTTCGGCTCGGTCGCGGGCTATCTGGGTCTGCCCGGCGGCCAGCCCTATTCCGCGACCAAGGCGGCGATCAACAATCTGGCCGAGAGCCTCGCCGTCGAACTCGCACCTCGGGTCGATGTGCGGCTGGTCTGTCCGGGCTTCGTGGCGACCCGCCTGACCGAGAAGAACAGTTTCGCGATGCCTGCGATCATCACCCCGGAAGAGGCGGCCAAGGCAGTGCTGCGCGGGATGGCTGGACGCGGCTTCGAGATCCACTTCCCGCGCCGCTTCACCCTTGTCCTCAAGGCGCTGCGCCTCATGCCCTACGCACTAACCCTGCCCCTGCTGCGCCGGTTGGGCTGAGGCTCCGGTCAGGCCAGCTTGCCGCTGAGGGCCGCGACCCCCGCCCAGGCCGCGAAGCCGGTCAGCGCAATCCCCCAAAGCCCGTCGATCACCACTTGCTGCACCGACCAGTCGCGCAGGGTAGCATAGTTCGTCATCTCGTAAGTGCCGTAGCACAGCAGCCCCAACACCATCCCGCCCGCCAGCGCCTGTACCGGCGCCCCGGCCCGGAGCGCGGGGATCGAGACGAACCACAGCACCCCCGCGACATAGGCCAGATAGAACAGCGCCGCCGGGCCGAGCCGCAGCGGATCGGCCAGCAGATGCCCGACATGACGCTCGAAAACCGGGCGGATCAGCAGTCGGATGCCGACGATATCGGCCCCGAGGAACGCGGCCGTGGTGATCAGGTACAGCAGGGCATAGGTC
Source organism: Paenirhodobacter ferrireducens (assembly GCF_004022265.1). Lineage (GTDB taxonomy): Bacteria > Pseudomonadota > Alphaproteobacteria > Rhodobacterales > Rhodobacteraceae > Rhodobacter > Rhodobacter ferrireducens. Next base: position 1,626 of record NZ_SAVB01000028.1, on the reverse strand, counting down.
GGCATCTGGGGCTCCGTGGCGGCACTCGGGTCAGTCGCGCGCGGTGCGGCGCAGGCTCAGGAATTCGCGCCGCAGATCCGATTTGGTCTGGAATGCGCCGCGCATCACCGAATTGGTCATCACCGACTGATCGTCCTTGATCCCGCGCCAATGCATGCAGAAGTGATCGGCCTCCATCACCACGGCCAGCCCGTCGGGACGGATCCGCGCCTCGAGCTCGTCGGCGAGCATGACGACGGCCTCTTCCTGGATCTGCGGGCGCGACATGATCCAGTCGGTCAGGCGCGCATATTTCGACAGCCCGATCAGTTCGGATGAGGCATTGGGCAGAACGCCGATCCAGACCCGACCCATGATCGGGCACAGATGGTGCGAACAGGCGCTGCGCACGGTAATCGGCCCGACGATCATCAGCTCGTTCAGGTGGGACACATTGGGAAAGGTGGTCAGCTCGGGCGCGGGGCGATAGCGACCGGCGAAGACCTCGTCGACGAACATCTTCGCGACCCGCTTGGCGGTCTCGGCGGTGTTGTGGTCGGCGGCGGTGTCGATCACCAGCGCGCTCAGCACGCCCTGCATCCGCTCGGCCACCTCGCGGCGCAGCGCCTCGAGCTCGCCCTCGCGCAGGACCGCCGAGATATTGTCGTTGGCGTGGAAACGCTGCCCGCTTTCGACCAGGCGCGCGCGGATGCTCTCGGAGACCGGCATCGCCGGGCCTGCCTCCGGGCGGGTTTTCGCGTCAACCATGGAACGATCCAGCATCTCTTCTTTCCTCCGTGAAGCGGGCTGCACCCGGTGAATGTTTCGTTTCCGTCAGGGCCGGCGGCAGGAAGCTCGCTGTGACGGTCAGGCCGATTGCCGCGGCGCCCTTGGAAGCCTTACGCGGCAAGGAGGTTTTCGGATCATTCCTGGCGATCTTGCGGTGCCTTTCAGGCCAAGTCGATGCGGTCGATCCACCGCTTGCCCGATCGAGCCTTGAACCGCTCCGGGTTTGCCGGAGGCTCCAACTCCTGAGCAGGATGGAGCATCATGGGCAAGACGACGAACAAGTTTCCCCCCCGAAGTGCGCGAGTGCGCGGTGCGCCTGGTTCTCGGCAATGAGGGTCAGCATGGATCGCGCTGGCTGGCAGTCATGTCGATTTCCGCGAAGATCGGCTGTGCGCCGCAGCCCCTGAACGAGTGGGTCAAGAAGGCCGAGGTGGACAGCGGGCAGCGCGCTGGCATTTCAAGCGACATGGCCGAGAAGATGAAGGCGCTGGAGCGGGAGAACCGGGAACTGCGCCAGGCGAACGAGATCCTGCGCAAGGCGAGCGCATATTTTGCGATGGCGGAGCTCGACCGCCGGTCGAAGTGATGGTGGGTTTCATCGATGCTCATCGTGCGGAGCACGGGGTCGAGCCGATCTGCAGGGTGAGCCGCCGAAGGCGCCATTGGTTCAAGCCCGGCGGCGAACGCCGATCGCCCCGTCCACCTACTACGATCACCTGGCGAAGCGGGCCGATCCGGCCCGATTGTCGGATCGCACCCGGCGCGACGCAGCCCTGCGGCCCGAGATCGAGCGTGTCTTCGAAGAGAACTGGCGCGTCTACGGCGTGCGCAAGGTCTGGCGTCAGCTGGATCGGGAAG
>NZ_SAVB01000027.1 GCF_004022265.1 Paenirhodobacter ferrireducens | reverse complement strand
TCGCCTGCTTGCCGGCGATGATCAGGCCGGGCTGTTCGTCCGCCGCGATCTTGGCGAGGATCTTCGCCACCGCCAGCGGCTCGATGTCGCTGTGCACGTCCTCGGCGGCCACCACCAGGATCGCGCGATCGGCGCCCATGGCGAGCGCCGTGCGCAGGGTTTCCTGAGCCTGCTTCACGCCCACCGAGACCACCACGATTTCCGAGGCGACGCCCTTTTCCTTCAGGCGGATCGCTTCTTCGACCGCGATCTCGTCGAAGGGGTTCATCGACATCTTCACGTTCGCAAGATCGACCCCCGTGCCGTCCGCCTTGACGCGAACCTTCACGTTGTAGTCGATCACGCGCTTCACAGGTACCAGGACCTTCATCGGCGGTGTCTCCTTGGTTGCATTCGCCGCCCCCGGCAGGGGCGGACTCCGGCTTTCGGCAATTTTGTTACAAGAGCCGGCCTCGAAGGGACAGTGCAAAATCGACCCCTTCCGCTGTCGCTACGTCACGTCGTGTCGGTATCCGCGGTCATGACCCGGACCGGGGCGCAACGGAAAAGGCCCGCCGGGAGGGCGGGCCTTTCCGGGCCGCTTTGCAGGGGCCTGTCAGCAGGGTGCGTAATACTCGCGGCCGTAGCGGTCGCGGTACAGGCACTGGCCGTTGTTGCCGCGGCGATTTTCGTTGATCACAGAGCCGGCTACGGCGCCGACGGCACCGCCGACGATGGCGCCGGTACCGGGGTTCTTCTTGTTCAGAAGCGCGCCGGCGGTGGCGCCGGCGGCGGTGGTGCCGAGGAGCGTGCGGTCCTCGGTGGTGTCCATGCAGGCGCCGAGCGCGAGCATCGCCGGCAGCAGAAGGAAGGCGACTTTGGTTTTCATGGCTGAGTCTCCGAGATGAATTGTTCTGACATCATAACACATCGTCATGTCTTCCGGTTCCCCGGTGTCAACGGTTCGCGCCCGGAAGCCAGAGCACGTCGGTGCGGCCGTCGTCATTGGCGATACGGGCTGCGCAGAAGAACCAGTCGGAAAGCCGGTTGAGGTATTTCACCGCCTGCGCATTCGTCGATTCGACGGCGGCGAGTGCGGTCGCCTCGCGTTCGGCGCGGCGCGCGACGGTGCGGGCGAGGTGCAGATAGGCGGAAAGCGCCGAGCCGCCGGGCAGGATGAAGCTGCGCAGCGGTTCGAGCCGGGCGATCATCGCGTCGATCTCGGTCTCGAGCCGCGCGACCTGCGATTCGGTGGTGCGCAGCACCGGATAGGGCGCCTCGGAGTCCTTCTCCATCGCCGGGCGGGCGAGATCGGCGCCGAGGTCGAAAAGGTCATTCTGGATCCGGGCAAGGGCGGCGTCGGTCTCGCCCTCGGCATGGAGCCGCGCCAGGCCGAGCGTCGCGTTCAGCTCGTCGACCGTGCCATAGGCGGTGACCCGCAGCGCGTGCTTGGGCACCCGCGTGCCGTCGCCGAGCGCGGTTTCGCCCGTGTCGCCGGTCTTCGTGTAGATCCTGTTCAGAACAACCATCGTCGTCTCCTGCTGTCAGCCGCGCCTGAGCCAGACAAACAGCAGAACGAGGCCGATCGCAACCGCCTGCGCCGCGATGCGCAGCCGCATCAGGCGATTGGCGTGGCGCCGGTTGAACTCGCCGCCGCGGGCAAAGCCGCCGATGCCGATGAGCAGGATCACCAGAACCGCCAGGCAGGCCCCCACCACGGCATAAAAGACCGGATCGCTGCGCATCGTCTTTCCCCCTCGCGCCCTCCCCGGCGCGCGCCCAGAGTAACCGCGCCGCGCCGAAAGGCGAGGGAAAACTCAGGCGCGGGCGAGCAGCCAGTCGCGCAGCCGCAGTGGCAGCAGCCGGCGCAGGGCGGCGGCGATATGGGTGGCCCCGGTGATGTAATAGGCGGGCTTCGGGTTCGCCGATTCGAGGGCCGCGCGCAACGCCCTGGTCACCGCCGAGGGCGGCAGTTCGAAGGCATCGGGCTTGCCCGAGGGTTCGTAAAGCCGCTTCAGCAGCGAGGTTTCGTATTGTGCGCGGCGGGCCGAATTCTTCCAGTCCACCCATTTCTCGAAATGCGGGATCGCGTTCAGCCGGAAGCGGGTCGGGATCGGGCCGGGGTTGAGGGTGATGATCTTGACCGGCGTGTCGCGCATCTCGAGGCGCAGCACGTCGGTCAGCCCCTCGAGCGCGAATTTCGTCGCCACATAGGCGCCGCGCCAGCGGATGCCGACGATGCCGAGCACCGAGGAGCATTGCACGATCCGGCCATCGCCCTGCGCCCGCATCACCTTGATCGCGCGTAGCGTCAGGTCATGGAGACCGAAGAGGTTCGTCTCGAAATTCTCGCGCAGCGCACCGACCGGCAGGTCCTCGACCGCGCCCGGGGTGGCGAAGGCCGCGTTGTTGTAGAGCGCGTCGAGCTGGCCATCCGCGCGGGCGAGCGCCTCGTTGAAGCCGGCCTCGATCGAGGCGGGGTCGGCCACGTCGAGCGGGAAGGAGATCAGCCCCTCGGCGCGCAGCCGGGCGCAGTCTTCCTCGCGCCGGCAGGTGGCCAGCACCATCCAGCCCGCGGCTTTCAGCCCATGCGCGGCGTCATAGCCGATGCCCGAGGAGCAGCCGGTGATCAGGATCGTCTTCGCCATGGTGTCTCTCCGCCCGTGGGTGCCGGCACCCGGGATAGGGGCGGGGACGCGTCGTGGCAAGCGCCGAGCCGTGGCTCAGTCCGCGGGCCGCAGCAACCGGCGCGAGACCCAGCCCTCGATGCTGTCGCCCTCGATCCGGATCTGCGCCCAGCCATCGCGCTCGGTCACGACGCGGATCTCGGCGCCGCGCCCGAGCTGACCCGTCACCGGGGCCGAGGCGGAGGGGGCGGCGCGGACGTTGAGCCGGTTCGTCGCGACCCGGAAGAGACGGCCGGAGAGGGGCGCAGGGGCGGGGCGGTATTCGGGACCGGGTTTCAGCGCCGGGCCCGGCATCGGCGGGAAGCGCGCGGGGGTAACGGTGGCGGCCGGGAGGCCCGGCGTGGTCAGGGCGTCCGGAGCGTTTGCCTCGGTTGTGGGGGCGGGGGCGGGGGCTTCGGGGGGCGCCGCGACGGCTTCGCCTGTTTCCTCCGGATCGTGGCCGAAGACCGCAAGGACCACATAGAATGCGGCCAGCGTGATGGCTGTCAGTCGGAACATCGGACCCTCCCCAAAACGGTGCCCGGTTCCCCGGGCTGTGCGCGGTCTTGTGCCGGGCTTTCCTGACCCCAATGTGCCCGCTCGCTGCCGGTTCCGTGCAGGGGGAAATTCTCCGTCGATTTCCGCCCGAGCTTTCCGCCCGAGCTTTCCGTCTGGACCCGGCCGCGACGCCGCTTTACACCCGGTGCCATGAGCGAGCATGACGATACCCCGCACCCGTCCACCTCTTCGGAACCGCTGAGCCGCGCGATCGGCGAGCGCTATCTGACCTATGCGCTGTCGACGATCATGCACCGCGCGCTGCCCGACGCCCGCGACGGGCTGAAGCCGGTGCACCGCCGCATCCTCTACGCGATGCGCGAGCTCAAGCTCAGCTCGACCGGCGGCTTCCGCAAATCGGCGAAGATCTCGGGCGACGTGATGGGCAACTATCACCCGCATGGCGACGCCGCGATCTATGACGCGATGGCGCGTCTCGCGCAGGATTTCGCCATGCGCTATCCGCTCGTCAACGGGCAGGGCAACTTCGGCAATATCGACGGCGACAACCCGGCGGCCTCGCGCTACACCGAAGCGCGGATGGCGGCGCCGGCCGAGGCGCTGCTCGAGGGGCTGGCCGAGGATGCGGTCGATTTCCGCCCGAATTACGACGGCACGCTGACCGAACCCGTGGTGCTGCCCGCGGCCTTCCCGAACCTGCTCGCGAACGGTGCTTCGGGGATCGCCGTCGGCATGGCGACGAACATTCCGCCGCACAACATGGAAGAGCTGGTCGACGGCTGCCTCGCGATGATCCGCGACCCCGAGATTGCCGACGATGCACTGGTCGATCTGATCCCCGGTCCCGACTTCCCGACCGGCGGCGTGATCGTCGAACCGAAGGACAGCATCCGCGAGGCCTATCGCACCGGCCGCGGCGCCTTCCGGCTGCGTGCGCGCTGGTCGACCGAGGATCTCGGCCGCGGTGCGTGGCAGATCGTCGTCACCGAGATCCCGTATCAGGTGCAGAAGGCGAAGCTGATCGAGCGCCTCGCCGAGCTGATCGAGACGAAGAAGGTGCCGGCGCTGGCCGATGTGCGCGACGAGAGCGCCGATGACATCCGCATCGTGCTCGAACCGCGCGCCCGCACCGTCGATCCGGCGCAGCTGATGGGCATGCTGTTCCGCAACTCGGAACTCGAGGTGCGCTTCTCGCTGAACATGAACGTGCTGATCGACGGCCGCGTGCCCAAGGTCTGTTCGCTCAAGGAGGTGCTGCGCGCCTTCCTCGATCACCGCCGTGACGTGCTGTGCCGCCGCTCGCAGCACCGGCTGGAAAAGATCGCAAGCCGGCTCGAGATCCTCGAGGGCTACATCATCGCCTATCTCAACCTCGACCGGGTGATCGAGATCATCCGCTTCGAGGACGAGCCGAAGCCGGCGCTGATGGCCGAGCCCTGGAAGGCCGAGGGCGGCGCGATCGCGCATCTGACCGAGGCCCAGGCCGAGGCGATCCTGAACATGCGCCTGCGCAGCTTGCGCCGGCTCGAGGAGATGGAGCTGCGCGCCGAGCGCGACGGGCTGCTGGCCGAACGCGCCGGGCTCGAGGCGCTGCTCGCCTCCGAGGCGGCGCAGTGGAAACAGATCGGTACCGAGCTGGGCGAGGTCCGCAAGGCTTTCGGCAAGGGCACGGCGGTCGGCCGTCGCCGCACCGATTTCGACGAGGCCGGCGAGGTCGTCGAGGTGCCGATCGAGGCGATGATCGAGCGCGAGCCGATCACCGTGATCCTGTCGAAGATGGGCTGGATCCGGGCGATGAAGGGGCATCAGCCGCTCGACGCCGAGGTCAAGTTCAAGGACGGCGACGGCCCGGCCTTCGCGCTGCATGCCGAAACCACCGACCGGATCGTGCTGATCGGCACGAACGGCCGTGCCTGGACGCTGCTTGGCGCCAACCTGCCCGGCGGACGCGGCATGGGCGAGCCGGTGCGGCTGATGGTCGACCTGCCGAACGAGGTCGAGATCGGTCATGTGATCTTGCCGAAGCCGGGCGAGAAATATCTGCTCGTCTCTTCGGACGGCGACGGCTTCATCGCGCCCTCGGAAGAGCTGATCGCGCAGACCCGCTCGGGCAAGCAGGTGCTGAACATGCGCGAGGGGGCGAAGACCGCAGTCTGTCGTCCGGTTTCGGGCGATGCAGTGGCCTGCGTCGGCGAGAATCGCAAGATGCTGGTCTTCGCGCTCGACGAGCTGCCGGAGATGGCGCGCGGCAAGGGCGTGCGTCTGCAGAAGTTCAAGGACGGCGGGCTGAGCGACGCGATCACCTTCACGCTGGCCGACGGGCTGAGCTGGAAGGATCCGGCCGGCCGCACCCGCACCGAAGGCGATCTGACCGAATGGCTGGGCAAGCGCGCCTCGGCGGGCCGGATGGCGCCGCGCGGTTTCCCGCGCGACAACCGCTTCCTCTGAGGCGCAACAAAGAGGGGGGCGCGGCCCCCTCTTTTCCTTCGGAAAATTCACCCCCGAGGTATTTCGGGCAAGGAGAAAACCCGGGGCGCGGGCTTCCACTTGCTTCAAATCCCCCGGGGGGTGAGCCCGGAACGGGTGAGGGGCAGCGCCCCCTGCGCCGCCCGGCGCCGGAGCGGGGTGTGGCATCGCGGCACTTCTTGTCGCGTAAGCCTTTGCGCGGCACGGCTGCGCACGAAGCGGTCTTGATTTTTCCGCCTCGGAGCAATACGAAGCGCGCGATATTGACACGGGCCGGTGCCGGCCCCCGAACCCAGAGGCGCCCGCGAATGGCAAAGGCAAAGTTTGAACGGACGAAACCGCACGTCAACATCGGCACGATCGGCCACGTTGACCACGGCAAGACGACGCTGACGGCTGCGATCACCAAGTACTTCGGTGAATTCAAGGCCTACGACCAGATCGACGGCGCGCCGGAAGAGAAAGCCCGCGGGATCACGATCTCGACGGCGCACGTGGAATACGAGACGGCCGCGCGTCACTATGCGCACGTCGACTGCCCCGGCCACGCGGACTACGTGAAGAACATGATCACGGGTGCTGCGCAGATGGACGGCGCGATCCTGGTGGTTTCGGCGGCCGACGGCCCGATGCCGCAGACGCGCGAGCACATCCTGCTCGGCCGTCAGGTCGGCATCCCGTACATCGTGGTGTACATGAACAAGGTCGACCAGGTGGACGACGAAGAGCTGCTGGAGCTCGTGGAAATGGAAATCCGCGAACTTCTGTCGGCCTACGGCTACCCGGGCGACGAGACCCCGATCGTCAAGGGTTCGGCTCTGGCCGCGCTCGAAGGCCGTGATCCGGAAATCGGCGAGAACTCGATCCGCTCGCTGCTGGCGGCGGTCGACGAGTACATCCCGACCCCGGTGCGCGCTGTCGACCAGCCGTTCCTGATGCCGATCGAAGACGTGTTCTCGATCTCGGGCCGCGGCACGGTTGTGACCGGCCGTGTCGAGCGTGGCGCCGTGAACGTGGGCGACGAACTCGAGATCGTCGGCATCCGCGACACCAAGAAGACGACCTGCACGGGCGTCGAGATGTTCCGCAAGCTGCTGGATCGCGGCGAGGCTGGCGACAACATCGGCGCGCTGCTGCGCGGCATCGACCGTGACGGCGTGGAGCGTGGTCAGGTTCTGTGCAAGCCGGGTTCGGTGAAGCCGCACACGGAGTTCGAGGCCGAGGCCTACATCCTGACGAAGGAAGAAGGCGGCCGTCACACGCCGTTCTTCGCGAACTACCGTCCGCAGTTCTACTTCCGCACCACGGACGTCACCGGCACCGTGAAGCTGCCGGAAGGCACCGAGATGGTGATGCCGGGCGACAACCTGAAGTTCACCGTCGAGCTGATCGCCCCGATCGCGATGGAAGAGAAGCTCCGCTTCGCCATCCGTGAAGGCGGCCGCACCGTCGGCGCCGGCGTCGTCTCCAAGATCCTCAAGTGATCTCGGACTGACCGTTCGGGAAAGGGCCGCCTTCGGGCGGCCCTTTTTCGTTTCGGACGAGCGTGTTGCGCGGGGAAATGCGGGGCGTGCAAAAAGCCCCTTGATTTCCCGCGGCGCCTCCTTTAGCACCCGCACACGGCCTAGGGGTTTAGCTCAGTTGGTAGAGCATCGGTCTCCAAAACCGAGGGTCGTGGGTTCGAGTCCCCCAACCCCTGCCATATAAATCAATACGTTACGCGAAAAGAGACCCCGCCCCAAAGGCGGGGTTTCGCGTCTGGGGTAACGCTCAGGGTAACGGAATCACCGCCAAGTGGCATCGAAGCGGGCGGTGGTGAGGCGCGGATAGAACAGCGGCACGACGATCATCGCCCCATCGTTCCATCTGGATTGCGTCGCGCAAGAATGGCCGCAGAACCGCTGCCACGGTTGCCCTCGAAACCTTTCGCCGCAGCACTCGCATCTCAGAGTTACTTTTCGCCGATCTTCTTGCGCCGCAGACACGCAGGATCGGCAACAGTATTGCGCGTCTTTGCGTTTATCATCCGAGATCGCGCCACCACACCACGCACACCAGCGCCCCGAACGGGCCTCACGCCTCGCTTGAGATAAAAGCGCGTGCCCTTCATCGTTTCGGCATTTGGTGCTGCAAAACTTCTGCTTCTCATGAACTCCCGGCATAGGCTTGCCGCACCATTCACAAGTAGGGGTCAGATCAAGCGTGTCGCCATCTTGATTGCTCGGTCCTCGTCCGCTTCCTTGAAGTCCGCGATCCGGCTGTGGTAGTTGTTGCTGCACAGATCGCTGCAAAACTTCGGCCTGCCCTCGGGCAATGGCTTGTGACAGCGCGCGCATCGGGTCCGTTCGATCAGAAGTCCTTCGTGAATCACCCATTCCGGTTGTCCTTCATTCCAAGTTGGTCGCATCCTTGCCCCGGCCAAACGGAAGGCATCGGCCAGCACGTCACGCGTCACCAGATCCGCCGTTTCCCACGTCCAGCCTTGAAGGCAGAGGTCCGAGCGGATGCCCGCCCGCAAAGGCCCTTCCAACCCCCACAGGGAGCCGGTCGCACCCGCTTCGAACGCCAACCGGATCACCCGCGCCAGCTCCTTCACCAGACCATTGTATCGGCCTTCGCCCAAGCGCCCGCGCCGCGCATCCCGTTCCTTTCGGTTGCGCTTCGCGGATATGGATTTCGGCTGAAAGGCCATGCCTATCTCCCGAACGCGAAATCGAACATCTCCGCCGTGAGGGGAATGACCGGCTCTTTCTTCTTCGCTGATTTGCCACTCGGCTTCACAGCCCATTCGAGCCAGACCAGATCCATCGCCAGAAGCATCTCGACATGCTGGCGAGAGATCGGCCCGAACATCCGGTTGTAAGCCTCGATCTCCAACAGGCTGATCGGTTCCGGCCCATTGGCGTGGTGCCGCCGGGTCTGGGTCAGCGTCAGGAAGGATTCCCAGACGGGCAAGCCTGCCTCTGGGATATGCACCTTCTTGCGCCGCAGGATGCCCGCCAGCGCCGCGCAGAGTTGATCCTTGAGTCGGTCCTGTGCCGGGGTCATAGGGTCTTCCTCGAATTGATCATGCGGGATTTAACGAGGTGGTTCTGCGTGGCCTTAACCGACTGTGAGACAATCGACGGGGCAGCACTGGAAACCGTCTGCTGCGAGACGTTCTTCACATAGGCCTGAAGGTTGCCGTTCTGATCGACGCTCACGCCCACATCGACCTTGACGTTCGACGCCCCGCCCGAGGCCGATCCGGTCGAACCGCCGACATATCCGCCCGAGGCATAGCCCTTGATCGCTCCCCGGTGCATGGCTTCGAGGTTGCCCGCACCAATCCGCGCCGTCGCAGCTTTCGAGAACACATATTCGCCCCGGTGAACCACGCCCGCAGGTTCGTTACGTCCGCCGTCGCCCGTATAACCGCCCGAGGCATAGCCACCGATCAGAGATCCAATCGCAGAAAAGATGCTGCCAGTCGTGCCGCCCGAGGTCGCGAGCGAGGCAAAGGCCTTGTTCATCTGCGCCGAGGCGATCTGCTGCAACAGGCTTGCCAGCGCCGACTTGAGACCGTCCACTCCATCCGTGACGGACAGGAACACGTTGCTCAGGGCATTGGCCCCGGCGGTTGCCTCAGCCTTCATCCGCGCCAGATTGTCCCGCGCCTCGTCCGAACCCTGCGCCGCCTTGCCGTAAGCCTGCGCCACCTTCTCGATCTCTGCCGCAAGTTCCGGGGTGACGGTCTTGCCCTCTTGCTGTGCTGCCGTCAGCAACTTCGCCTTCGTCGCGGCATAGGTTGCCATGTCGCCGTATTCGGTGCCCTTGCCGATGGCTTCGTTGAAGGCTGCCGTCTGCGCCTGCAATGCCGCCGTGTCCTGTGCGATCTCGTCGATCTGATCCTGCACCGTTTTTTTCGAGGAGCCGGACTTCTTCGAACTGCCGCCCGTCGATCCGGTTCCCTCGCTGATCATCGGTGGCGCGGCCTTCGGCGTTGGGCTTGTTGTGGGCGCGTAGGGCGAAGATTGATCGTAGCTGCCAGAGCGAGCCTCAGAGATCGCCTCTCCCCGCGTGTCCTCGATTGCTGCGGACCCGCCCGGCAGCGCCGCCTTGAGCGTCTTGGCATTGTCGATCAGGTCGAGAAGCTTCCGGCCAAGCCCACCGAGCGCCGAGATCACCCCCGAGAACTGTGCCTTGTCGATGCTGTCCAGCTGTTCGAGCGCATCCGCCGCCTTCTTGCGGATACCGTCCATCCCCTCGGCAAATTGCTCGCCGGTAATTTTCCCCTGGGCAAACTGATCGGACAGCGCGCGCATGTCGGCCGAAGCCGTCGCCAGCACCTGCCAAAGCGCATCGTTGCCGAGCATGTCAGCCGTCGAGGCCGCACTCGCAAGCTGCAAGCCCACGTCCTGCGCCGCATCCGAAAGGCCCGAATATCGGTCGCGCAGGGTCTCGACCTTTGTCACCTGTTCGTCAGTCAGTGCCCCCATCTCCTTGAGGGCTTCATAGACCTTATCCCCGAGGATCGAACGGCCGACCTGCTCGTTCGAGAACAGCTCGGAGAGCTTTGTATTCACCACGTTCCAGGGGATGTTCGCGAGCTCCACGGCCACAGTCTTCGCGAAGTTCGACACCCGCGCCGTCAGGTCCGACCATTGCCGATCGATCTCCTGCGCCTTGTCGATCATCTCGCTGTCGAGAACCGCGCCGACATCATGCGCCCTCCGGATCGTCTTTTGCAATCCATCGGCCCCTTGGTCGATCAACTGAACGAACTGCTCCCCGCCCGTGCCGCCGAAAAGTTCATCCATGATGCGGATACGTGCCGCCTGATCGAACCGCTGCAACCGCCTCACGATCTCAAGCATGAGGTCCGAAGGGTTCTTGAGCCGCTTCGCCAGATCGTCCGCCGTGAATCCCAGACGTTGGAAACTCTCCGCGCCCGATCCCGAGCCGGTCTTGATCCATTCATCGGCCCGCAGCGACAGTTCCTTGAAGCCGTCCGTCAGCGCGTCGATGCTGACGCGGTTCTGTTCCGCGACATAGGACCATTCCTGAAACGCCTGCACACCGAGGCCCGACTTCTTCGCCTCGTCGCCCACCTCGGCCACGCCCTTGACCGTCTCGCGCAGATTGTCAGTGATGGCAGCAAAGGCCCCTGTCACCGCCCCGCCGATCAGGCCGCCCGCAAAGGCCTTGCCGAACGACCCGATATTCCCCGAGACCGCCGCCAGCACCTGATTGATCCGGCCCGCACCTTTCGACATGTCAGACGCCATCTGATCCGTGGCCCGCTTCGAGCCGCGTTGCAGGGTCTGATACGTCTTCGAGCCGCGTTTTTCGGCGGCGTCCATCTTCTTCTGAAAGTCCGAGACCTTGGCTTCCAGAGCGACCACAAGCCGCGCGATATCCTCTTCCGTCGCCATGCTGGCCTCCTATGCCCAAAGCATTTCGTCATTCATCCAGTCGGCTTCGAGCGCGAACCCGCCCTCGCCCGCCGCAGCCCGCGCCACGGCCATCGCCGATGCAACCGCGCCGTCGATCTTGTCTTTCGACTTGCCCTTGTGGAACGCCATGTTCCCGGCCTTGTCCGTCACCACCTCGATATTGTCGAAGTTCCAGCGCAGGATCGGGTGCCCACCGTGGCGGAACCCGTGCCCGATTATGGCCCGTTCCAGCTCCTTCACCGCCGGGGCCATAGTGATCCAGCCTTGCCGCATCTCGACCGCAGGCAGTCCGTCTTCGAGAAGATTGTTCAGCATGTTGCGCGCAAGATGCGGGTCGAAGGCGATCTCGCGCACGTTGAACCGCGCACAGAGTTCCCTCAGTTCGTCTTCCACCCGGCGATAATCGACCACATTCCCCGGCGTCGGGATGATGAAGCCCTGTTCCGCCCATGTGGTATAGGGCACGCCGGAGCGGTCCTCCCGGTCGCGCAGGTTCTCTTCGGGGCAGAAGAACCACGGCCAGACCTGATAGCCGTCATCCCCGTCCTTCCAGCACGCCACCGCAACCGTCAGGTCAGAGTTCGACGACAGGTCAACACCGATCCAGCACGGCGCTTGCCTGGCTTCGAGGTCAGCCAGATCGACCGGGCCCCTGCCTTCGTCATAGATCGCCATGTCGACGAAGGGCTGCGTTGCGTGATCGAGCCAGATGTTCAGGTGAAGCTGTCGGAAGGCTTCCCGGTCGCCGATCCGACGCTGCCCCTCCCGGGCGAGCTGGCGAAGGCCCTCAATATCGGGATAGCCATGACGCAGACCGGGGTTCACCCGATACCAGATATCTTCGTCGGTCCAGTCGCAATCGCGCTCTGCCTCGAACAGAATGGGCAGGATCGACGGATCTTCGATCTCGCCGCGCGCCACCTTGCGGGCGTCCTCGACGATATCCCAAGCCACGTTCTCTTGCCCGCGCCCCGCCGTGGTCGCCACCACCAGAAGCGAACCGCGCGTCTTGGGCAGACCAGAGCGCAGCACATCCCAAAGGTCGCGCTTCGGCCATGCGTGCAATTCATCGGCCAGCACAAAGACAGGCGTGCGCCCATGCTGAACGCCCGCATCCGCCGAGATCGCCTTGCAGAAACTCCCAAGTTTCGGGAAGCTAATGGTGTTCTTGCTGTCGCGGATCGCCACCTTGGACGCCACCTTAGGATGCGCCAGCATCAGCCCTTTCAATTCCTCATAGGCAATGCGGGCCTGATCGCGCGCCGCAGCCGCACAGATCGCCTCGCCCCTCGGCATGGCTTCCGGGCCAATGGTATGCAGCGCCATGAGCAAGGCCGCGAGCGAGGTCTTGCGATTGCCACGCGGCACCAGAAGCACCGCCGTCTTGACGATCCGCGTGCCATCCTCATGGCGCGGGCCATAGATGCGCCGCACGATCCGCTCTTGCCACAGATCGAGTTGCACCGGCTGGCGGCTCTTGGGGTGCCGCAGCCTCTTGAGAAATGTCACCGCCCGTTCCCCGAAGCCCAGAGGGTCGGGGATTTCAGAACCGTCGTAGATCCATTCAGGAAAGGTCGAACGGGTCATCATCGTCCTCATCGTCTCGGATCGCGGGCCGCGAGCGGGACACGGGCGTCAACCCCATCTCCGCCCCGATCAGCCGCGCCGTCTTGATTGCCTCCGACTGGATGCCGACAGCCGGGTTGCGTTTGAGGCCCGTCTCGGTTTCCGTCACCAGCCCGAATTTCTGGATCAGCCGTTCGGCCTCGCGCGCCGTGCCAATGGCGATGCAGTAGTTTTCCAAGCCCCCGAGGTCCGCCGCCGACAGGATGCGCCGTGCCGCAAGGATCGGCATCACCCGCTCCCATTCCTCGCGCGCATCGGCCCCCATCCACTCGGGCGGATCGAGAACCGTCACCGCCTCGGGGTCTTCACGCAGTTCGGGTTTAACGCCTTTCATGCGTCACCCCCGATCTTCACCGTTTGCAGCTCCAGCCCGCGCCCGTTCTCGATCGGCACGACCTGCCGGATATCGTAGGCCGCACCGTCGAACCGGACGCGGTGCGAGGTCGTCACCCCGCCCGGATTGCGCACGCGAAAGGCCACCGTCACCTCGGTCACGTCGCCCCGGTCGCGCACGTATTCCTGCGCCGTCTGCTGGATCACCTCGGCCCGCAGGGTATAGACCACCGCCCCCGTCTCGACGGGCGTGCCGTAATCATCGACCGCCACCGAGGGGTCTTCGATCTGGATATGATGCCGCAGCTTTCCCGACTTCATGGCGCGTCCCCCGAGATCAGCACTTCGAGCGTCACCACCCCGTGCGAGGTCACCCCGTCAGGATCGCGCAGGAAGCGCGCAGAGGCCACCTTCTGCCCCGCGACGTGGTAAGGGGCCGGAAGGCTCAACCTGCCAGCCAGCGCGCCCCGGATTGCCGAAGCAATGCCCTTGACCCCCACAAGCGAGGCTTCCTCTTTCCAGATGTGGAGCGTGTGGACGATCTGCTCATGATCGCCCGCGAGGCTTGAGCCGTTGTCGATCACCTGACTTTCGCCCAGAATGATCGACGGGTTCGGAGCCGGGGCCGCGTTCATGTCGAGGATCTTCGATGCAGGCACCAGTGCCGTGACACCGCCGTCAGCCACCAAAGCCGCGCGGATCGCCTTTTGAAGTTCGAGGTCTGCACTCATGTCGCGGCCTCCTTCACGGCCTTCGAGATTGCCCGCTTGATCCGGTTGATCGCCCGCTTGCGCCCGAGCCTGTAGGCCGGGAAGAAGAACGGACGCGCCCTTGCACCATTGTGCTGTGCGCCGGTCTGGTTGCTTTTGCCCTTGAGCTTGCTGTTCGAGCCTTTGCCGATCGCATGGGCTTTCGTGCCGAACTCCACCCATCGGGCGTAATAGGCTTTGGCATCGCCCGCATAGATCGTGATCCGCATCGCCGCATTGTCGCCCACCGTGCCGATGCTCACGCTGCCCTTTGGCGCGTCGCCCCATGTCCAGCCGATGGACTTTTTCAGGTCGCCATCATCGACCGGACAAGCCGCCCTGGCGAGGTCGCAGATCTCTTCCGCCGAGGTCTCCATCGCCTTGCCCACACACTTCGAGGCAGAGCGCCCGAGCGCCTGCAGCTTTGCCTGAAAGCTGGCGAGGTCATCGGCCATCAGAAGGTGAACCCCCGATATTCGCGCACGATCTCACCCACCCCGAACAGGATGGGATCGGTGGCATCACCCGCGGCTTCGCGGTTCTCATACCAATGCGCGGCAAGCTGAAGCACGGCCTCGATCAGCGCGGGCGGCACTTCGTCCTGATCGACCGCGCCGAACTCTTCCTCGATCTTGAACCCGAGAAGACGCTCGATGTGGTTTTGCGCGGCCTTCGCCTTCACCTCGACAAGATCGTCGTCGATGGCGTCATCGAGGTTCAGTTGCGCCTTGACCTGTGCGGCGGTGACGATCATGTGTCTTCGCTCCTTGTGATCAGGCCCGTGAGTTGCAAGGTGACGTTGACCCGCGCCATGTCATCGGCGCTGTTCAGATCGTCGGTGAAGGCCGTGACATAGGCCGTCCATTCGCGTGACGTTCCGCCCGGAAAGGTGATCTTGAACGCCGGGGTCGCATCGAACGCGGCAAAGGCCGCATGAAGGGCGATCTGCCCCGCATCCGTGGGATCGAGCGCAAGGGTGAGGCTCATGGCCGAAGGGCGAAGGCTCTGCTTCATGAACTCGACCATGGGCACTTCGTTCGTTTCGCAAATCACCTGTTGATCGAGCATGCCCCACTCGCCGCCGAGACCGCTCAGGGTCTCGACGCCGGTGATCTGCACCCACCCGCTGCTGTCGATGAACAGCTTCGATCCTGATGCGGCGAACTTCATGGATTACTCCGCCGCCACCCTGACCACGTTCGAGTTGATCCAGAGCGTCGCCGTCAACGTGATGATGTTATCCGCCTCGGAAACCGCTTCCTGCGCCGTGCCGACCATCGCCGCAAAGAGCCGCGAAGATCCGTCCGGCAGTTCGACCTTGAAGGCGTAGTTGTCGCTCGTCGCCTCTGCCGCCTTGAGCGCGATCTGCCCGGCATCTGTCTCATCGAGGCCGCAGGTCAGTTCCATCGTGCCCGCATCTCTCGTGCCTTTGAACCGCCGCGTCCGCCCGTCTTCCAGAGAGGCGAAGGTGACCTCGTTGGCCGCATCGCCGAGCGTGCCGATCGACTGGACCTCTTTGATCTGGGTGAAGGTCTGCGAGGTGAAGTCAGCCGCGGCCACCGTGCCCGAGGTGATATCCATCGACGCCCCGATATAGATCTTTGCGCCGTTCGTGGTGAAAACTGTCATGTCAGTTCATCCCGTATTTGCGGCGCTCTTCTCGTTGCTTCGCGCCAGAGTGATGCTTCTTGCAAAGCGATTGCAGGTTCGTCGGATCGAGCCTGCGCTCAGGGGCAACGCGCCTTGGGATGATGTGATCAACATCCGTAGCAGGCGCGCCGCAGATCACGCAGAACGGGTGCTTCCTGATGTGACGGGCGCGCAGCTTGCGCCAGTCCGCCCCGAGGCCCCGCTCCGATGCGCTTGGCCGGTCCTTGTCGAACCGGGCCTTGCGCTCCGCGTCCCTCTTGATCTGGCACGGACATTTCACCCCCGAAGGAACGACATGCCCGCAGCCGCAGATATGAGGGGCGCGGGATGGCATCAGACCGCCATGACCAGCTTGCGGAAGGCCGCAGGCCGCACCACGTCAGCGCCAACGCGACGGCGCGCGTGATACCGGACCAGCCCGTTCACCCGCACCGAATAGGGGTCAGCGAGGATCGCCAGCGACAGCCGGTCATAGATCCGATAGCCCCGCATGAAGTCGCCGTAGATGATCGGCTGCGCATCTTCTGCGATATCAGGCATATCGACCGCCTCAACCACCGGACGCCCGAGGATCGTCTCAGGCTGACCCGCCTGATAGGATGGCTGCCACAGGTAACGTCCGTCGCCGTCTTTCAGGGTGCGGATCACGGCCAGCGTGTTGCCGTTCATCACCCAAGTGCCCGCATTGCGATAGGTCGCAGGCAGCGCATACATCAGCGCGATCAGGGCATCAGGATCGAGCGCGCTCACGCTGCCGTTGTCGGTCGTGGCAATCGTCGCATCCTGCATGAAGCCCTTGGGTTCGAGCGTCGTCGAGCCGTTGACGAAGGCAAGGCTTTCCTTCTGCCCGAAGTCCTCGGCCAGTGCGAGGTTGACCTCGGTCAGCACGTTCGAACTGTCTTCCGACATCTGGAGCGAGATATCGACATAGGTCGCGATCTCCTTCACCTCGATATCGGCCTGATCGAAGGTCGGCTCCGAGCCGGTGCGGGCCGTGGTTTCTCCCACCCAGACAGCGTTCGTGATGCCGGTGCGCTTCGGCAAGATCACCTTGGCCGAAGTCGTGCTGCGAACGTCCGCAATGGTGCGGATCGGGCTGAACTCGACCAGATTGCGGATGAACTCGCTCTCGACCTGTTCGGGGGCAAGGATGTGGTTCGCCGTATCCGCCGCCGTGGTCAGCGCCTTTCCTTCGGTCGTGCCGGTCGAGAGATAGGCCGCAAAGGCTTTCACCTCGTCCGTCGCCTCGGGCTTGGTCTCGGTGCCCGGGCGGTTCATCTTCGCTTCGATCTTGTCGAGGCGCGCCGTGAGGGCCGAAGTATCGGCCTTCTTTTCAATCTCGGTCATCTTGGCTTCGAGCGCCGCAATGCCGTCTTCATTTTCGCCTGCCATAGTCATGTCCTTTGCAGAGGTGATTTGCGCGCCCGGATGTGCCGGGACCGCGACGATGCTGATTTCCAGAAGTTCGAGGTCTTCAATCGTGCGCCCGCCCTTTTGACGGGGCAGCGCCTTGGCGGCCCGAAAGCCAATCGACAGGCCGCGCATCGCCCCTGCCTGCACCAGCGCCCGGACCTCTCGGGCACGCTGCACATCTTCGATCAACAGCCGCCCCTTGACCGTCAGACCCTCGGGCGTCTCACTGATTTCGTCCCAGACGCCGACCACCGTCTTCTGATCGTGGCTGTCGAGCATGGGCAAAGGAGCCGCCGCCTTGGCAAACGCCCCGGCCTCGATCACGTCCCCCACCCGATCCGGCGAACCGAACGGCCACGCCAAGCCGGTGATAGCGCCCGCGTCGTCAATCGACAGATCCGCTTTGATCTCGATCCGGTCCATCTCACAGCCCCCCGAAATTGCGACGGTCGCCCGCGAAAGCATCGACCTGCGCCTGAACCCAGGTGCCCGCGCGCAGGAAGCGCACCACGTTCTTGTGCGTGAAGGGCAGAAGCTGCCCGTCCTCGGTCATGTCCCAGTCAAGGAAACAGCGGGCGAGGCAGTCGAGCCGCGCCTTCTCGCGCTTCTCTGCCGTCAGCGTGCCGTCGAGTTCTGCATATTCCCCGAGGTCATCCGCCATGCGCAGCCGCGCCTTGGCCTGCGTGTCGCTGTCAGGGCCAGCGAGTTTGACCCGCATCCCCGTCAGCATCCCGGTCACCGGGTGCGCCAGTTCGAGCCACGCGCCGCGCTCATGATCGGCGGATGCAGAGATCAGGTCATTCAGTTCCATCTTCACCCTCGTCTGATTTTATCGGGCTAGCCTCATTGGGCTGCGACGATCCGGTGTTCGGGTTGGCGTATTCGTCGCCGCCCTCGTAAGGATCGAGGCCAAGCCATTCGCGGCCCTCGTTCGGGTTCAGCACCCGGCTTGCGATCAGGCTGTTGATCGCCATCGAACGGGTCGCCAGATCGGCCCGCGTCAGGTCATCACGGTCGAAGCGGATCGCGTATTTCGCCCGCTCGTCTGCCATGAACAGCGCCCGACGCAGCGCCCCTTCCATCGCCTTGATCCACGGATCGAGGCAGTAGGTCAGGAACTCCAGGTTCATCTGTTCCGCGTTCGACCACGTGGCGCGGCTCAGTTCGTAAATCATCGACGGCGGAACCCGGAACGCCCGCGCGATCTCGACAATCTGGAAGGTCCGCAGTTCGAGATACTGCGCATCGACGCTGTTGAAGGTCAGCGGAACGAAGTCGGCATCGTCGTAAAGGATCGCCGTTCGGCCCGTGTCGCCGTTCTCATGGGTCTGACGCCAGCCCTCACGCGCCCGCTTCACCGCCTCTTCACCCATCCCCTTCGGGAACTTGAGAAGGCCAGAAGGCCGCGCACCGTTGCCAAAGAGTTTCGAGCCGTGACGTTCCAGCACCGTCGCCAGCGCAATCGCCTCGCGTGCCAGAGACAAGGGGGCCCTGCCGAACGGGCTGCGCAAGTGAACCACGTTCTGCGAGGGGATCGGAGCGCCCTGCAAGCGGTAGGTCGGTTCGAGCGTCAGCGGATCGTAATCAACCGAGATCGCCCCCGGCGCATAGCGGATCACCTCGACCACGCGCCCGTTCACCCGGTTCACATAGGCAAGGCCCCCCTCATCGCGGGTCAGCGCGTCGATCATCAGATCGCGGATGAAGGTAAAGCCGTCCGTCCAGTCGTTCGCCTCGCCGCGCAGGATGCCCAGAAGCGGATGCGATTTCTCCTCGGTCTCGGCCCCATCCGTCCCCACGCGCTTCACCAGCACGTCGAGATCGGCCACCGCTTCCGAGATCAGCCGCACCGCCGAGGCCACAGCCGGAACCCGCAGCGCCGAGGCTGCCGTGACTGTCACGCCCGAGACAGTCGGCACAGCACCGAACAGCGACAGCAATGCGTCGTCAGGTTCGGACAGAGACTTGCGGGTGAACTTCGAGAGTATCTTGAACATGCCCTGAATATCGGGCTTATTCATCAGCTTAGGCAGCTAGCAAAACTGTGCAAAACGCAGGTTTTCAGTGGTTCTTTGGGCCTATAAAAAATCCCATTTAGAAAAAATCACGCGCGAGGCTCCCCGCGCCGGTCCCCTCAAGGGGGGCAAAGTCGGAGACCACCCCCCCCTTGTTGTGATGTAATGGGTCCGATCCGGTCCGATCTGCCGCCTTCGTCCTCAATCTGAGGTTGGACCGCACCCACGCGTGCCTCACGCGTCACTCACCCCGTCCGCCCTCGCTTCCACGCGTCAAGGTCATCCGGCTCCGCACACCAGGTGCCGCTGCCCTCCGGCTTGTTGATCGGCACTTGTGGGTGACGTGCCAGCTTGCGCACCTTGTCATGCGACACGCCGAGGTAACGGGCAATCGCACCGATGCCCCACAGCGTCGGACGCTTGCGCGGCACGAATGCCAGGTCGAAGGCCTCTGCCGTGAGAGGTTGGGCTGTCAGTCGTCTGTCGTGGTTCATTGCTCTTGTCCCGATAGTTTGCCTCTTCCATGCCTCCTGCGGGACACACCTATAGATGTGTGTCCCGTCTGTCCCGGGTCATGACGGGACATGTCCCGGTATTGTCCCGTCTGTCCCGCTCATGAGTATTTCCAGAGAAACGGCAGGATCGCAGGCGAGATAGACATCATCGGTCGCGGTCATCTTTCCGTAATCGACAAGGTCCTTGCGCACTCTCTGGAAGGCCTTCTTTTTGGCTTCCGAGGTGTCTCCCGTATGCTTTCGATAGAACTCCGCCCGCCAGTCCTCCAACTGCACGCCCTTGAACGCCCCATCATCCCAGACGCCATGAGCAAGGGCCGCTGTCTTGTATGTCGTGAGGCCAAGCATCTGCGTTGCCGTGAGGCGCACGCGCCTGACAACTGCCTCTCCTTCGACCAGCACCGCAGACGATCCGCCTCTTTCGAGATCAACCGTTTCCAGCGCAAAGACCTGATCGACGGGCGGCTCTGCGTCCTTCATCTTTGTGTTGGTCAGGGTCAGCGCATCCCCTTCCTTTTCGAGCCGGTATTCGAAGTCGAGGGCACCCTTGAGTGCCATAGCACCGCGTGCCCGTTGCTTCTCTGCATGGCCGGAATGGTGAACGATCAGTAGCACGCACTCGGGCCAGTTTGACCGCAGATCGTCCATCGCTGCGATGAACTGCCCCATCTCTTGGGTGCTGTTCTCGTCGCCTCCACCGAAGTTTCGGGCCAGAGTATCGACGACGATCAGCGCCGGTTCCCCGACCTTGGCAGCCAGTGAGCGCACAGCATTTGTGACCGATTGCGCTGATGCGCCGTCGAGGAACTGTGCCGCCCGTTCGCTCTTGAACATCGGCACGCCTTTCAGGCTGCGCCCGTGATGCTGCGCCCAGGCGTTGAAGCGACGCGCCAGACCGTTATGACCTTCGCCCGCAATATAGATCACGGTCCCCTGTTTTACCGCACGCCCGTGAAACGGCTCCCCAGTGGCTACGGACAAAGACAGGTCCGCCGCGAGGAATGACTTGCCGCAACCCGGATCCCCAAAGAGAAGGCCAAGCGTCTCTGTCTCGATCAACCCTTCGGCAAGGAATACAGGCGGGCGATATTCCAGATCTCCGACCGCAACGAGGTTGAAGGTCTTTGGAGCAACCGCCTTCTGCGCAGGGGTCTGCAACAGATAGAAGATCGTGCCCGCGTTCGAAGTCCCGTCCGGCTTGGCCGTATCCCAGACCCGTTCGGCCTCGCCTTGCTTCTTTTCGCCGGGGAAGCGATTGCAGAAGTCCAGCCACGCCTCTCGCCCGTCATCTCCGAGAGCGTGCTTGAGGGCGAAGCAGAGCCGCACCCAATCTTCGCGCGACAGGTCATTCGGGGCGTCAGCAAGCCGATGCAGGATCAACAGCCGGTCGTCTTCCGTGACGGTCTGCTTTGCCCCTTCCGGCGCACCAGCCTTGCGAGGCACCCAATCGGGGCACGGTTCCGGCTCGTCGTCAGTCTCGAAGCGATATTGCCCGCCCTCAAAGGTCGATGGTTCGAGGAGGATATAGCCCTTGTGCTTGATATCGACGCCTTGGCACAGCTTTCCCAGATACTCGACGCCTTGCTCTGCCTGATAGATGTAGTGGGTTCCGCCGCGCGCCGATTTCTGGATCAGTGTCCACGGGGCTTCACGGCCTTCGATATAGTTCTGCCAGCCGCAATCGGGCTTGTATGTGTCCGCATCCAGCACCACGAGGCCAGAGGCTTCGAGGTTCAATCCGATGTTCGCATCCGGCCATTGCATCCACCATTTGCGCACCTGATCTGGGTCAGACGTGGCGTTGTGATAGCCGCCGTGTCCGGTCAGGTGATCGGACTTGGTGCCGTCCCGGAGCGGGCACACCTTCCAGCCGCGCCCGGCGTATGCGAGCGCGGCCTGTCCTTTTTCTGAGAGGGTTTCGGTTCTTGCGTTCAAGCCCGCCCCTCCTTCTTGTGCAGCCGCACGTGATGCTTGCGGCACAGCCAGATCACCTTGAGCGGGAAGCGATAGTCTGGGTGATGGGCTTCGGATTTCGGATTGCCACAAACCGCGCAGGGCTGTGACTCGATCTCGCCGCGCCGCTTGGCGCGATCAACGGCAAGGTGCGCGTGGTAACGGCTGGGGTGAGCCAGCCGCCACGCCTTTTGACGTGTTACCTCCATCCTAGAGACCGTCCCGCTCCGAGAAGTCGAAGTCCGGGTCGAGGCGAACACCATCCGACACGTAGGAGCGGACCAGCTTGCGCATGTAGGTGAGTTGCGAGGCACTCGGATCCCATCCGGGACGCATTGCCTGCAACTCGATCTTTTCCGCGAACGCCCAGTCTTGCGAGCTCATCGGCACACGAATCATCACGGTGGGCCAGAGACGGATGCACTCTTCGGCGCTATGTTCAGGGGTGAACATCTTGGAACGGAAGGCGCGCATCAGTCCACCTCCCAATTCACGCTGTCAATCACGTCGATCAGCGCCGCGAGCATCGAGACAACCGCTTCCAGATCAAGCCGGTCGCTGCGGTAACCCCCAAACATCACGTCGGCGTTCAGTCCCGTGTCGGTGGCGAGGATGTGGGTCTGAAGGATGCTGATCGCGAACCGCAGGTTGTCTTCGGGCGTGCCCATCTTCACGGGGGTGAACTTGAACATATCGCTCATTCCGCACCCCCGATCTTGCGCAGAGACACGCTGTCGAGGCCGTTGTTCAGTTCGTCGGCCATGGATTGGATCTTCGCAAGCAAGGCCACCGCAATATCGTGATGCTCCTTGTAGTCGATCACGGCATTCAGGGCCTCGGCCAGGCATTCCAGCTGCAACGCCTTCGTCTGCATATCGCTGAGGTAGGTCGCAAGTTCCTTTCTCATGCCTGCACCTCCGCGCGGGAACCGATCCACTCGACCACATCGCAGACGCGCCAGAACGACTTGCGCCCAATCTTCACGGCCTTCGGGAAGCCAGCTTCCGGGTTATGTGTCAGGCGATACAGCGTTGCTTCGCTGATGCCGCCGAGAAGTTCCTTGCGCATGGCCGCAGGTGCCATGAGGCGCGACGGGTGCTCCATGCCTGTCTCAGACACGGATTGCGGAATCATCACCGTCATGGGATGTTGCCTCCTGATTGAGGGTTTCCTTGGTCACCGGGGCAGCGGGGGCGTGGTCGCCAAACTGGACCCCCGCTGCCTTCATCATTGCGCGAACCGCGCGAACCACTTCCGAGTTTTGACTTGAACGGTTGAGCGCTGCTTGTTGCTCAAGCCATTTCTTCATCTCGACGGGGAAGCGGATACCGACCTGAATGGTCTGCATATTCCCTCCTTATGGTCACAACGTGTGAGTATAGTCACACTGAGTGAGCATTGCGTCAAGGGGCTATAGTCACATATTGTGATTTTCTATCGGAATACGGATAGGGGCAGATCCAAATGGCACGAAGCAAGAATGAAGAGACGGGCCAGATCGTTATCCGTCCGCCTGCGGGGATGCGGGCCCGGATCAAAGCCGCCGCCGAAGCGAACAATCGCTCCATGAACGCCGAGATCGTGGCCACGCTGGAGGAGAAGTATCCTGCTCCCGATGACGACCTGGATAGCGCGACAATGACCGAATGGATGGACTATGTCGACAATGCGACCAGCTCCCACGACAGGATAGACCGCATTGAGCAAATCAATGATAGGCTTTCAAAGAGCCCTAAGTATGGCTTTCTTCAGATAAAACTCGTCGACATGAAAGATGGGAACTCCGCAGCCTTTTTCACAACGAAGGATAAGTGGACAGACCTTTCCGCTAAGTTTCTGGCAGACGAATCTGATGACCAGAAATGACAACGCCCGGCAGGCTCTCACCTCCGGGCGCAATACGTCTGTTGGCATCGTTGCAAGGGGGGCTCTTTTTGTCAAGCGTGCGGATAGCCCTCTGCCATCCGAAGGCAGCGCCCGTTCACGATACGCCCCTCTTGCCGCGCGCAGCGTCGACGTGTCGAAGATCCCCGTCCTCGTCGCGGCCTAACCCCTGATCCGCACCACATTATCGGCCTTGCCGTTGACGATCTGCTCCACCAGACCCGCCCAAGCATCGAGCGCCTTGCGCTTTTCGTCGGCATAGTCGTGGCGCTGATAGACCGCAACAATCCCGCCGCCTGTGCCCGAGACATGGTTCAGCACCGCCTCGGTCACGCGCACAGGGATACCGATCCGGGCCATGCCGGTCGCGGCTGTCCTGCGCAGGTCATGGAATATCCAGTGAGGGATTTCGACCGGCTCGCCCCGCTCCTTTGAGGCGATGGCGTTCATGCGGGCGTTGAGTATTTTCATGGCCCTGCTGAAGCCACTGACAGGCGTCTTGCCCGTCGTGGTGAAGATATACCCGGCGGGAGAGTCGAGCCTGCGCAGGCCTGCTATGGTGGTGCGCACGGGGTCGGTCAGCGGCACATCATGCGGGTGCCCGTTCTTCGTTCGCTCCGCCGCGAGGTGCCACACATCGCCGTCGATCTCAGCATCGGTCATCTGAGAAACCTCGCGGAGACGCTGCCCTGTGAGCAGAAGCAAGCGCGCCATAGGACCGAACGGATATGCGGCCTCTCCTGTCGCCTGCCAGAGCCACCGGATTTCATCGTCGGTCAGCACCCGGTCACGCTTGTATTCCTTCACCGGGGCTTTGACCCCCAAAGTTGGAGGCACTTCAATGATGTCGCGGCTGGCACACCAGTTGAAGAACTTGGACAGGATTGTCCTGATCCGGTTCGCCGTCACCGCCGTGCCCGCGTCAACGATCCCATCGAGAAGGTCGATCACGTCGCGCCGGGTGATGGACTGGATTTCCCGCTCTCCCCAGACAGGCAAGACATGAATGTTGAGCCGCTGACGGGTGCCGCGCCCATCACGCAGCTTCGAAAGGTGGCGTCTATCGAACTGTTCGATCAGCGTCTTGACCTTGTCGCGCTCCGTGAGTTCCGCCTCTGCCCGGTCCGCCTTTGCGCGCTTTCTCTCAGCGGCAGGGTTCACGCCTTCCTCTATCCGGCCTTGCGTATCAGCCGCCGCCTTGCGCGCATCCGCCAGCCCCATCAGAGGCCAGCGCCCGAGCGTCAGCTTGGCAGGCTTCCCGCCGAACCGATACCGCAGCGCCCATGATTTCACCCCCGAAGGCTGAACGACCAGATACAGCCCCGCCAACGCCGGGTCCGGTATCTCAATTCGTCTCGAAGGGTTCGGCTTGAGGTTTTCGACGGTCTTCGCAGTCAGGGATTTGGGCATCTCATGCGCTCCGGGGTAACGCTGGGGTAACACTTTCGGGTGGCTGCAAGAGAATGCTCGTGAACGCTTGGGAATGCAATAGAACGTATCAAGCGACGTAATATCAATGCCTTAGTAAAATATTACGAATGTTTCAGACACCCAGAGAACGGAACTGAAAGCTGCTGAAATGCAAGGCTTTCGGTCTCCAAAACCGAGGGTCGTGGGTTCGAGTCCCCCAACCCCTGCCAGGCCGCTTTCCGGACATCGCGACACATCAGACGGGCGGCAAGCCGCTTGTAATCCTGTGGCCGAGCGCGTATCTGGAGCCGGTCGCGAACAAGAGGATCACGTGCATGGCAAACCCCGTTCAGTTCCTGCAGCAGGTGCGCTCGGAAGTGGGCAAGATTGCCTGGCCGACCCGCCGGGAAGTTTTCCTGACGACGGTCATGGTCTTCGTGATGGCGGCGCTGACGGCGCTGTTCTTCTCGCTCGTCGACTGGGCGATCCGCCTCGGCGTCACCGCGGTGATCGGCTGAGGCGGCAAGGCTGCGGCCCCGCGCAATTTGCTTGAAATCATGGGGCTGGGGCGCTAAAGGGGCGGGACCTTTCCGGAACCGGCGTGCAACGATTCGGGTCGTGCGCGCTTTTTTGTTCCGGAATTCGGGGGAACCCGTTGGGGAAATGGAATTTTCGGCGGTCACCGCCGGTGGAAGAGGCAGTGGGCATGGCGAAGCGGTGGTATTCGGTGAGCGTTCTCTCGAACTTCGAGAAGAAGGTCGCCGAGCAGATCAAGCAGGCCGTGGTCGAGAAGGGCCTCGAGGATGAGATCGAAGAGGTTCTCGTTCCCACCGAAGAGGTGATCGAGATTCGTCGTGGCAAGAAGGTCACCTCGGAGCGCCGCTTCATGCCCGGCTATGTGCTGGTGCGGATGGAGATGAGCGACCGGGGCTATCACCTGATCACCTCGATCAACCGGGTCACCGGCTTCCTCGGCCCGCAGGGGCGGCCGACGCCGATGCGCGACGCCGAGGTGAACGCGATGCTGAACCGCACCAGCGAATCGGGTGAGGCGGTCGCGCCGCGCAACCTGATCCGCTTCGAGGTCGGCGAGAATGTGAACGTGACCGACGGGCCCTTCGAGGGCTTCTCGGGCATGGTCGAGGAGGTCGACGATGCGGCAGGCCGCCTGAAGGTCACCGTGTCGATCTTCGGCCGGCCGACGCCGGTCGAGCTGGAATTCACCCAGGTGTCCAAGGTCGCCTGAGTGGGAGCTGCGGGAGGCGAGGGCGACGCCCCGGACCGCACCGCTAAACTTCGCGCCTGATGGCGTGACAGTGAAAAGGAGCAGGCCAGATGGCCAAGAAAGTTATCGGGCAGCTGAAGCTGCAAATCAAGGCCGGGCAGGCCAACCCCTCCCCGCCGGTCGGCCCCGCGCTCGGTCAGCGCGGGATCAACATCATGGAATTCTGCAAGGCGTTCAACGCTCGCACGCAGGAAATGGAACAGGGTTCGCCCGTTCCGGTGGTGATTACCTACTACGCCGACAAGTCGTTCACCTTCGAGACCAAGACCTCGCCCGCCTCCTTCCTGCTGAAGAAGGCCGCCGGTCTGAAGCCTGTCGGCAAGCGCAACCGTCCGAAGGGCTCGGCGAAGCCGGGCCGCGAGGTTGCCGGCACCGTGACCGCCGCCCAGGTGCGTGCGATCGCCGAAGCCAAGATGAAGGACCTGAACGCGAACGACGTCGAAGCCGCGATGCACATCATCCTGGGCTCGGCGAAGTCGATCGGTATCGAGGTTAAGGGGTAAGCCATGGCGAAGCTGGGTAAACGCACGGCCGCCGCGCGCGCCGCTTTCGAAGGCAAGGCGAACCTCTCGGTCGAGGACGCCGTCAAGCTGATCAAGTCGGCCGCTGCGGCGAAGTTCGACGAGACGCTTGAAATCGCCATGAACCTGGGTGTGGACCCGCGTCACGCTGACCAGATGGTCCGCGGCGTGGTCCAGCTGCCGAACGGCACGGGCAAGACCGTGCGCGTGGCGGTGTTCGCCCGCGCGGCCAAGGCTGACGAGGCCAAGGCTGCCGGTGCCGATATCGTCGGCGCCGAGGACCTGATGGAAACCATCCAGTCGGGCAAGATCGAGTTCGATCGCTGCATCGCGACGCCGGACATGATGCCGCTGGTCGGCCGTCTGGGCAAGATCCTCGGGCCGCGCAACCTGATGCCGAACCCGAAGGTCGGCACCGTGACCATGGACGTCGCCAACGCGGTCAAGGCCGCGAAGGGCGGTGAGGTCCAGTTCAAGGTCGAGAAGGCCGGCGTGATCCACGGCGGCATCGGCAAGGTCTCGTTCACCGAGGAAGCCCTCGCCCAGAACGTGCGCGCCTTCGTCGAGGCCGTGTCGAAGGCGAAGCCCGCCGGCGCGAAGGGCACCTACCTGAAGAAGGTGTCGCTGAGCTCGACCATGGGCCCGGGCGTGACCGTCGACCTGTCGTCGGCGACCGCCAACTGAGAATTTGCCGGGAAACCGGCGAATGGCGGGGCGGTGACGCCCCGTCCTGTCCGAGACGGAGGGAGCCGGTTCCCGGCTTAATATCCTTCCTGAGATGGGGAACGAGAAATTCCGGGGGTGACCTCGGGCGATCTTCTCGGGAACCGATCGGACCCGACCTCCGGGCAATCGCCCGAAGGAAATGAGAGCAGGGGGGAAACCCCCGAACTTGGAGTGTAACCGTGGATAGAGCCCAGAAAGAGAAAGTGGTCGAGGAACTCGGCCAGATCTTCGCAAGCTCTGGCGTCGTGGTGGTTGCCCACTACGAAGGCATGACGGTTGCTCAGATGCAGGACCTCCGGGCGCGCATGCGCGAAGCCGGTGGTTCGGTCCGCGTTGCCAAGAACACGCTCGCCAAGATCGCCCTTGAAGGAAAACCCTGCGAAAGCATGGGGAAACTTCTGACGGGGATGACCGTCCTTGCCTTCTCCGAAGACCCGGTGGCTGCGGCCAAGGTCTCGGTGGACTACGCCAAGGCGAACGACAAGTTCGCCATCCTTGGCGGGGCCATGGGCACGGAGGCTCTGGATCCGGCCGGTGTCAAAACCGTGGCTGCCATGCCGTCGCGCGAAGAGCTCATCGCTCAGATCGCCTCGTGCATCGGTGCTCCGGCTTCGAACATCGCCGGCGCCATTGGCGCGCCTGCTTCGAACATCGCGGGTATCCTCAAGACTCTTGAGGAGCGGGAAGCCGCCTGACGCAACCAATTGCCTTCGTCGGAACCGACGTTGGATAACCCTATATCAGAATGGAACGGAAAAATGGCCGATCTTAAAGCCCTTGCCGAGCAGATTGTTAACCTGACCCTGCTCGAAGCCCAGGAACTGAAAACCATCCTCAAGGATGAATACGGCATCGAGCCGGCTGCCGGTGGCGCCGTCATGATGGCTGGCCCGGCTGCTGGCCCGGCTGAAGCCGCCGAAGAAAAGACCGAGTTCGACGTCGTCCTGACCGACGCCGGCGCGAACAAGATCAACGTGATCAAGGAAGTCCGCGCGATCACCGGCCTTGGCCTCAAGGAAGCCAAGGACCTGGTCGAAGCTGGCGGCAAGGTCAAGGAAGGCGCGGCGAAGGCCGAAGCCGAAGAGATCAAGAAGAAGCTCGAAGAAGCCGGCGCCAAGGTCGAGCTCAAGTAATCGGGCCGGATGCGTCTGCATCCGCTTCTGTGAAAATGGGCTGGGTCCGGGGTCTTCCCGGGCCCAGCCGAACCTGTCTTGGCGAGGGCTT
The DNA here is from genome assembly GCF_004022265.1 of Paenirhodobacter ferrireducens. GTDB lineage: Bacteria > Pseudomonadota > Alphaproteobacteria > Rhodobacterales > Rhodobacteraceae > Rhodobacter > Rhodobacter ferrireducens. The sequence goes on along the minus strand of NZ_SAVB01000027.1, from coordinate 43,700 downwards.
CGGCCCGAAGCCTTGTCCAAGGCGGCGTTCGCGGTTCGGGAGCCTTCCGGTGGGACGGAAGGCAGGTATGGAACCGCCCCCCTTGATCGCCACGCGCCGCGCACCGGGCCCCGACGGTGCGTGCGCCCGCGAAACGACGAAAGGTCACGACGAGCATGGCTCAAGCTTACGTTGGTCAGAAGCGCATCCGCCGTTACTACGGTAAAATCCGCGAAGTCCTTGAAATGCCGAACCTCATCGAGGTTCAGAAAGCGTCCTACGATCTGTTCCTGCGCTCGGGCGATGCCGACAAGCCGCTGGATGGCGAGGGCCTCCAGGGCGTGTTCCAGTCGGTCTTCCCGATCAAGGATTTCAACGACAACGCGATCCTCGAATTCGTGAAATACGAACTCGAGAAGCCGAAGTTCGACGTCGAAGAATGCATGCAGCGGGACCTGACCTATTCCGCGCCGCTGAAGGTCACGCTCCGGCTGATCGTGTTCGATGTCGACGAGACGACGGGCGCGCGTTCGGTCAAGGACATCAAGGAGCAGGACGTGTACATGGGCGACATGCCGCTCATGACCTCGAACGGCACCTTCATCGTGAACGGCACCGAGCGTGTCATCGTGTCGCAGATGCACCGCTCCCCGGGCGTGTTCTTCGACCATGACCGCGGCAAGACCCATTCCTCGGGCAAGCTGCTGTTCGCCTGCCGCATCATTCCCTATCGCGGCTCGTGGCTCGATTTCGAGTTCGACGCGAAGGACCTGGTGTTCGCGCGCATCGACCGTCGCCGGAAACTCCCGGTGACGACGCTGCTGTACGCGCTTGGTCTCGACCAGGAAGGCATCATGGATGCCTATTACAACACCGTCACCTTCCGCGCCGAGGGCAAGCGTGGCTGGGTCACGAAGTTCTTCCCCGAGCGCGTGCGCGGCACCCGTCCGACCTATGACCTGATCGACGCCGCCACCGGCGAGGTGATCCTGAATGCCGGCGAGAAGGCCACGCCGCGCATGGTCAAGAAGTGGAGCGACGAGGGCAAGGTCACCGAGCTGCTCGTTCCCTTCGAGCACATCCTCGGCCGCTATTGCGCCAAGGATCTGGTGAACGACCGCACCGGCTTCATCTATATCGAGGCCGGCGAGGAGCTGACCGCGGAATATGACAAGGAAGGCCAGCTCTCGGGTGGCTCGATCAAGACGCTGATCGACAACGGCATCACCGAGGTGCCGGTGCTCGACATCGACAACGTCACCGTCGGCCCCTACATCCGCAACACCATGGCTGCGGACAAGAACTGGAACCGCGACACGGCGCTGATGGATATCTATCGCGTCATGCGTCCGGGCGAGCCGCCGACCGTGGAAGCCGCCTCGACGATGTTCGACGGGCTGTTCTTCGACTCCGAACGCTATGACCTCTCGGCCGTCGGCCGCGTGAAGATGAACATGCGCCTCGACCTCGATGCGCCCGACACGCAGCGCACGCTGCGCAAGGACGACATCATCGCCTGCATCAAGGGCCTGGTGGAACTGCGTGACGGCAAGGGCGAGATCGACGACATCGACCACCTCGGCAACCGCCGCGTGCGCTCGGTCGGCGAGCTGATGGAAAATCAGTATCGCGTCGGCCTGCTGCGCATGGAGCGCGCGATCAAGGAACGCATGTCCTCGGTCGAGATCGACACGGTGATGCCGCAGGACCTGATCAACGCGAAGCCCGCGGCGGCTGCGGTGCGCGAGTTCTTCGGCTCGTCGCAGCTCAGCCAGTTCATGGACCAGACCAACCCGCTGTCGGAAGTGACGCACAAGCGGCGCCTGTCGGCCCTCGGGCCGGGCGGTCTGACCCGCGAGCGCGCCGGCTTCGAGGTACGCGACGTGCACCCCACGCACTACGGCCGCATGTGCCCGATCGAGACGCCGGAAGGTCAGAACATCGGTCTGATCAACTCGCTCGCCACTTTCGCGCGGGTGAACAAGTATGGCTTCATCGAAACCCCCTACCGCAAGGTCGTGGACGGCAAGGTGACCGACGAGGTCGTCTACATGTCGGCCACCGAGGAAATGCGCCACACCATCGCGCAGGCGAACGCCAAGCTCGATGCCGAGGGCCGTTTCGTCGACGAGCTGATCTCGACCCGTCAGTCGGGCGAGTTCATGCTGAACCCGGCCGAGGCGGTGGACCTGATCGACGTGTCGCCGAAACAGCTGGTTTCGGTCGGTGCGGCGCTCATTCCCTTCCTTGAAAACGACGACGCCAACCGCGCCCTGATGGGCGCGAACATGCAGCGTCAGGCGGTTCCGCTGCTGCGTGCCGAGGCGCCCTTCGTCGGCACCGGCATGGAAGCGACCGTGGCGCGCGACTCGGGCGCCGCGATCATGGCGAACCGCGGCGGCATCGTCGACCAGGTCGACGCGCAGCGTATCGTGATCCGGGCGACGGAAGATCTGGGCATCGGCGACGCCGGCGTCGACATCTACCGTCTGCGCAAGTTCAAGCGCTCGAACCAGTCCTCGACCATCAACCAGCGCCCGATCGTGAAGGTGGGCGACCAGGTGGCGAAGGGCCAGGTGATCGCCGACGGTCCGTCGACCGAGCTCGGTGAACTGGCGCTCGGCCGCAACGTGGTCGTCGCCTTCATGCCCTGGCAGGGCTACAACTACGAAGACTCGATCCTCGTGTCGGAGCGCATCCACCACGACGACGTGTTCACCTCGATCCACATCGAGGAATACGAAGTCGCGGCGCGTGACACCAAGCTCGGGCCGGAAGAGATCACCCGCGACATCCCGAACGTCGGCGAGGAAGCGCTGCGCAACCTCGACGAGGCGGGCATCGTCTACATCGGCGCCGAAGTGGGGCCGGGCGACATCCTCGTGGGCAAGATCACGCCGAAGGGCGAAAGCCCGATGACGCCGGAAGAGAAACTTCTGCGCGCCATCTTCGGCGAAAAGGCGTCGGACGTGCGCGATACCTCGCTGCGCCTGCCGCCGGGAGCCTATGGCACGATCGTCGAAGTGCGTGTCTTCAACCGTCACGGCGTCGACAAGGACGAGCGTGCGCTGCAGATCGAGCGTGAGGAAGTCGAACGTCTGGCCCGTGACCGGGACGACGAGCTCGCCATTCTCGAGCGCAACATCTACGCGCGTCTGCGCTCGCTGATCCTCGGCAAGGTCGCGGTGAAGGGGCCGAAGGGCGTGAAGCCGGGGTCGGAAGTGACGCCGGAACTGCTGGGCACCCTCTCGAAGGGCCAGTGGTGGCAGCTCGCGCTTGAAAACGAGGCCGATGCCAAGGAAGTCGAGGCGCTGAACGACCAGTTCGACGCGCAGAAGCGTGCCCTCGATCTGCGGTTCGAGGACAAGGTCGAGAAGGTCCGTCAGGGCGACGACCTGCCTCCGGGCGTGATGAAGATGGTCAAGGTCTTCGTCGCGGTGAAGCGCAAGCTGCAGGCCGGCGACAAGATGGCAGGCCGCCACGGCAACAAGGGTGTCGTCTCGAAGGTCGTTCCGAAGGAAGACATGCCCTTCCTCGCCGACGGCACTCCGGTCGACCTCGTGCTGAACCCGCTGGGCGTGCCGTCGCGCATGAACGTCGGTCAGATCCTCGAGACGCACATGGGCTGGGCGGCCCGCGGCCTCGGGTTGAAGATCGACGAGGCGCTGCGCGAATACCGGCGTTCGGGCGACATGACCCCGGTGCGTGATGCGATGCGGTACGGCTATGGCGACGAGACCTATGAAGAGGTCTTCTCGGACATGGACAGCGACCGCTTCGTCGAATGCGCCGAGAACGTGCGTGGTGGCGTGCCGATCGCGACCCCGGTCTTCGACGGCGCCAAGGAAGCGGACGTCAACGATGCGCTGACGCGCGCGGGCTTCGATACCTCGGGTCAGTCGGACGTCTATGACGGCCGCACCGGCGAGAAGTTCGCCCGCAAGGTCACCGTCGGCGTGAAGTACTTCCTCAAGCTGCACCACCTTGTCGACGACAAGATGCACGCACGCTCGACCGGTCCGTACTCGCTCGTCACCCAGCAGCCGCTGGGTGGTAAGGCGCAGTTCGGCGGCCAACGTCTCGGCGAGATGGAAGTCTGGGCCCTCGAAGCCTACGGCGCCGCCTACACCCTGCAGGAAATGCTGACGGTGAAGTCGGACGACGTGGCAGGCCGGACCAAGGTCTATGAGTCGATCGTCAAGGGTGAGGACAACTTCGAGGCGGGCGTGCCCGAATCGTTCAACGTTCTCGTGAAAGAGGTCCGGGGCCTCGGCCTCAACATGGAACTCCTGGACTCGGAGGAAGAGGAGTGAGCGCCGCGGCGCTCACCACCCTCTGACCTCTCACTCAAGGAATAGCAGATGAACCAGGAACTGACCCAGAATCCGTTCAACCCGCTCGTGTCGCCGAAGGCCTTTGACGAGATCAAGATCTCGCTGGCCTCGCCCGAGCGGATCCTGTCGTGGTCCTATGGCGAGATCAAGAAGCCCGAGACCATCAACTACCGGACCTTCAAGCCCGAGCGCGACGGCCTGTTCTGCGCCCGCATCTTCGGGCCGATCAAGGACTACGAGTGCCTGTGCGGTAAGTACAAGCGGATGAAGTATCGCGGCGTCGTCTGCGAGAAATGCGGCGTCGAAGTGACGCTGCAGAAGGTCCGTCGCGAGCGCATGGGCCATATCGAGCTGGCCTCGCCCGTCGCCCATATCTGGTTCCTCAAGTCGCTGCCCTCGCGCATCGGCCTGATGCTGGACATGACGCTGCGTGACCTCGAGCGCATCCTCTACTTCGAAAACTACGTCGTCATCGAGCCGGGCCTGACGGATCTGTCCTACGGCCAGCTGATGACCGAAGACGAGTACATGGACGCGCAGGACCAGTACGGTTCGGACGCCTTCACCGCCAATATCGGCGCCGAGGCGATCCGCGAGATGCTGGCCGCGATCGACCTCGAGGCGACCGCCGAACAGCTCCGCGAGGAGCTGAAGGAAGCCACGGGCGAGCTGAAGCCGAAGAAGATCATCAAGCGTCTGAAGATCGTCGAGAGCTTCATCGAGTCGGGCAACCGTCCCGAATGGATGATCCTCACGGTGCTGCCGGTGATCCCGCCGGAACTGCGCCCGCTGGTGCCGCTTGATGGCGGCCGCTTCGCGACCTCGGACCTGAACGACCTCTATCGTCGCGTCATCAACCGCAACAACCGTCTGAAGCGGCTGATCGAGCTGCGTGCGCCCGACATCATCGTGCGCAACGAAAAGCGCATGCTGCAGGAATCGGTCGATGCGCTCTTTGACAACGGCCGTCGCGGCCGCGTCATCACCGGCACCAACAAGCGTCCGCTGAAGTCGCTTTCCGACATGCTCAAGGGCAAGCAGGGCCGGTTCCGTCAGAACCTGCTCGGCAAGCGCGTCGACTTCTCGGGCCGTTCGGTCATCGTGACCGGGCCGGAACTCAAGCTGCATCAGTGCGGCCTGCCGAAGAAGATGGCGCTCGAGCTGTTCAAGCCCTTCATCTATTCGCGCCTCGAGGCCAAGGGCCTGTCGAGCACCGTGAAGCAGGCGAAGAAGCTGGTCGAGAAAGAGCGTCCCGAGGTCTGGGATATCCTCGACGAGGTCATCCGCGAACATCCGGTCTTCCTGAACCGCGCGCCGACGCTGCACCGTCTGGGCTTCCAGGCGTTCGAGCCGACGCTGATCGAAGGCAAGGCGATCCAGCTGCACCCGCTCGTCTGCTCGGCTTTCAACGCCGACTTCGACGGTGACCAGATGGCTGTGCACGTTCCGCTGTCGCTCGAAGCGCAGCTCGAAGCGCGCGTGCTGATGATGTCGACGAACAACGTTCTGTCGCCGGCTAACGGCTCGCCGATCATCGTTCCGTCGCAGGATATGATTCTCGGCCTCTACTACACCACGATGGAGCGCAAGGGCCTGCCGGGCGAAGGCATGGTCTTCAGCACCATCGAGGAAGTCGAGCACGCCCTGTTCTCGGGCGCGGTGCACCTGCACTCGAAGATCTCGGCGCGGGTGAAGCAGATCGACGAGGAAGGCAACGAGGTCTTCAAGCGTTTCGAGACCACGCCCGGCCGTCTGCGGCTTGGCGCGCTCCTGCCGCTGAACGCCAAGGCGCCCTTCGACCTGGTGAACCGCCTGCTGCGCAAGAAGGACGTGCAGAACGTCATCGACACCGTCTACCGCTACTGCGGCCAGAAGGAATCGGTGATCTTCTGTGACCAGATCATGTCGATGGGCTTCCGCGAGGCCTTCAAGGCCGGCGTGTCCTTCGGCAAGGACGACATGGTCGTTCCCGACACCAAGTGGACGATCGTCAACCGTGTCCGCGATCAGGTGAAGGAATTCGAGCAGCAGTACATGGACGGCCTGATCACTCAGGGCGAAAAGTACAACAAGGTGGTCGACGCCTGGTCGAAGTGCTCGGACGAAGTCGCCGGCGAGATGATGAAGGAAATCTCCGCCGTTCGCGTCGATGACGCGGGCATGGAGAAGGAACCGAACTCGGTCTACATGATGTCGCACTCCGGTGCGCGTGGTTCGCCGGCGCAGATGAAGCAGCTCGGCGGGATGCGCGGCCTGATGGCCAAGCCCTCGGGCGAGATCATCGAGACGCCGATCATCTCGAACTTCAAGGAAGGCCTGACCGTGCTCGAGTACTTCAACTCGACCCACGGCGCCCGCAAGGGTCTGGCCGACACCGCGCTGAAGACCGCGAACTCGGGCTATCTGACCCGTCGTCTGGTCGACGTCGCCCAGGACTGCATCGTGCGCTCGCATGACTGCGGCACCGAGCACGCGATCACCGCGACCGCGGCCGTCAACGACGGCGAAGTGGTGGCGCCGCTCTCCGAGCGCGTCCTCGGCCGTGTCGCGGCCGATGACGTGCTGGTTCCGGGCACTGACGACGTGATCGTGCGCAAGAACGAGCTGATCGACGAACGCAAGGCCGACCTGATCGAGGCGAACGGCGTGCAGTCGGTGCGGATCCGCTCGGCGCTTACCTGCGAGGCCGAGGAGGGCGTCTGCGCGCTCTGCTACGGTCGCGACCTGGCGCGCGGCACGCTCGTCAACATCGGCGAGGCGGTCGGCATCATCGCCGCCCAGTCGATCGGCGAACCGGGCACGCAGCTGACCATGCGTACCTTCCACATCGGCGGCATCGCCCAGGGCGGCCAGCAGTCGTTCCAGGAAGCGTCGCAGGAAGGCAAGATCGAGTTCCGCAACCCGAACCTGCTGGTGGCCGAGAACGGCGACCAGATCGTCATGGGCCGGAACATGCAGATCGCCATTGTCGATGAGCACGGCACCGAGCGCGTGTCCTACAAGCTCAGCTACGGCTCGAAGCTGCACGTCAAGGAAGGCGATGCGGTCAAGCGTGGCGCCAAGCTGTTCGAATGGGACCCGTACACCCTGCCGATCATCGCCGAAAAGGCCGGTATGGTGCGGTTCGTCGACCTCGTCTCGGGCATCTCGGTGCGCGAAGAGACCGACGAAGCGACCGGCATGACGCAGAAGATCGTCACCGACTGGCGTTCGGCGCCGAAGGGCAACGACCTGAAGCCGGAGATCCTGATCGTCGACGCCGACGGCGAGCCGGTGCGCAACGATGCCGGTCACCCGGTCACCTACCCGATGTCGGTCGACGCGATTCTGTCGGTCGAGGACGGGCATGAGGTGAAAGCCGGCGACACCGTCGCGCGTATCCCGCGCGAAGGTGCGAAGACGAAGGACATCACCGGCGGTCTGCCGCGTGTGGCCGAACTCTTCGAGGCGCGTCGTCCGAAGGACCACGCGATCATCGCCGAGATCGATGGCTATGTGCGCTTCGGCAAGGACTACAAGAACAAGCGCCGGATCGCGATCGAGCCGACGAAGGAAGGTCTGGAGCCGGTCGAATACATGGTGCCGAAAGGCAAGCACATCCCGGTGCAGGAAGGCGACTTCGTGCAGAAGGGTGACTACATCATGGACGGCAATCCGGCGCCGCACGACATTCTGCGCATCATGGGGGTCGAGGCTCTGGCCGACTACCTCATCGACGAGGTGCAGGACGTCTATCGTCTGCAGGGCGTGAAGATCAACGACAAGCACATCGAGGTGATCGTTCGCCAGATGCTGCAGAAGATCGAGATCCGCGACTCGGGCGACACCACGCTGCTGAAGGGCGAGAACATCGACCGGCAGGAGTTCGAGGAAGAGAACGCCAAGGTCGAGGCCCGTGGCGGCCGTCCGGCCTCGGGCGAGCCGGTGCTTCTGGGCATCACCAAGGCTTCGCTGCAGACGCGCTCGTTCATCTCGGCGGCCTCCTTCCAGGAGACCACCCGCGTGCTCACCGAGGCTTCGGTGCAGGGCAAGCGCGACAAGCTGGTCGGCCTGAAGGAGAACGTGATCGTCGGCCGTCTGATCCCGGCGGGCACGGGTGGCGCCACCACCCGCGTGCGCAAGATCGCGACCGAGCGCGACAGCAAGGTGATCGAGGCGCGTCGCGCCGAGGCGGAAGCGGCGGCGGCCCTCGCGGCGCCGATTGACACCTCCTATGGCGAAGAGGACTTCGGTCCGGTGGACACGCCCGAAAGCCGCGAGTGATCGCGGCCAAGGCCTGAAAATCAGCCCCCGCGCGATCGCTCGCGCGGGGGTTTTCCGTTTCCGCGACGGGTTGACGCAGCCCCGACAGAGGCGCAGGACTGACCCGTTCCACGGGAGAACGGCGCGCAGGTGCCGTGCGGAACACGGAGGACAGAATGAACAGGATCACCCAGGCTGCGCTTGCGGCCGTCCTTGGGACGCTGGCGCTGCCGGCGCTGGCGAGCCCTTTCACCGATGCCGAGGCGCAGCTGCGCGCGGTCTATGGCGACTATCGCGCGGCACTGTTTCTGTCGAATGCCGGAAAGGCGCCCGAGACGGCGAAGGCGTTGGCGGGGTTCGACACCGCCTGGAGCGAGATGTCGGCGCAATGGGGCACCACCCCGCCGCCGCAATACGCCGCCGATGCCGCGCTGCCGCAGACCTTCGACGCGGTCTCGGCGCTGATCGGCAAGGCCCGCGACGAGGTCGCGGCGGGCAAGCTGCCGGCGGCGCATGAGACGCTCGAGGGCGTGCGGGCCGAGATTGCAGGGCTGCATGAGCGCGCCGGGCTGATCGGCTTTTCCGACCGGATGAACGCCTATCACGCCGCGATGGAAGAGGTTCTGGGGCGCGACTATGCGGCGATGGGGCCGGGGGCCGCGGCGGCGTTGGCGGGGGATGCGGCGGTGCTCGATTATCTCGCGGCACAGATCGTCGCGAACCCGGCGCCCGAGGCGGAAAATCCCGCCTATGCGCCGCTGGTCGATGCTTTCGCAGCCTCGGCCAGGGCGTTCCGGGCCGCGGCCGACAGCGGGGACGTGGCCGGGGCCCTTGCGGCCCGTGGCGCGCTGAAGGTGCCCTATTCCAAGCTCTTCGCCCAGTTCGGCTGAACCGTGCCGAGCGCCGCGCCGGGGGCGGCCCCCGGCGCGTGCTCCGTTTACAACTTCGGGGCCTGCGGGTAAGAGGTGGCGGCCCGTGCCGGGCGGAAAGGGCCGCGACAGATGACCGAAGTTTCCATCGTGATCCCCGCCAAGAACGAGGCGGAAAACATCGAGACGCTGCTCGACGGGATCGACGCGGCGCTTGCGGGCCGCGACTACGAGGTGATCGTGGTCGACGATGCCTCGGACGACGGCATGGCCGAGATTCTGCGCGCGAGGCTGGCGCGGGCGCCGCGGCTGCGGGTGCTGCGCCACGACCTGTCGGGCGGGCAGTCGGCCGCCGTGAACTCGGGTGTGCGCGTGGCGCAGGGGGCGATTTGTGCGACGCTCGACGGCGACGGACAGAACCCGCCCGAGGAACTGCCGAAGCTGATCGCGCCGCTCGAGGCACCCGGGTCCGAGGCGATCGGGCTGGTCGCCGGGCAGCGCGTGGCGCGTCAGGACACGCTGTCGAAGCGGCTGGCGTCGAAATTCGCGAACGGGCTGCGGGCGCGGGTGCTCAATGACCACACCCGCGACACCGGCTGCGGGCTCAAGGCCTTCCGTCGCGCGGCCTATCTGGAGCTGCCTTATTTCAATCACATGCACCGCTATCTGCCGGCGCTCTTCGCGCGTGACGGCTGGGGCGTGGCGCATGTCGACGTGAGCCATCGGCCGCGCGGCGGCGGGCGCTCGCATTATTCGAACCTGCAGCGCGGACTTGTCGGCATCGTCGATCTGGCGGGCGTTGCCTGGCTGATCCGGCGCCGCAAGACGGCGCGCCCGACCGAGGTGACGAAATGACCGAATGGCTGGAAAAGCTGCTCCATGTCGGCTCGATGACCGAGCTCGCATGGGTGATCTTCGGCCTTGCCGCGCAGCTGATGTTCACCGCGCGCTTCCTGCTGCAGTGGATCGCGTCGGAGCGCGCCAGGGACTCGGTGATGCCGGTGGCGTTTTGGTATTTCTCGCTTGCGGGCGGGGTGATGCTGCTCGCCTATGCGCTTTACCGCGCCGATCCGGTGTTCATCCTGGGGCAGGCGCTTGGCGTGGTGATCTACGCCCGTAACCTGTGGCTGATCTATGCCAAGCGTCGACGTGAAGCCTGAGGCGCGCGGCTGGCTCGGCCCGGCGCTGGCGATCGTCGCCGCAGTGACGGTCGCGCGGGTGCTGGCACTGGCCTTCGACCGCACCGACCTCTTCGTCGACGAGGCGCAATACTGGCTCTGGGGCCAGCGCTTCGATTTCGGCTATTACTCGAAGCCGCCGCTGATCGGCTGGCTGATCCGCGCTGTGACCGATCTGGCGGGATCGAGCGCGCCGTTCTGGGTGCGGCTGCCGGCGCCGCTGCTGCACGGGCTGACCGGTGTGATCCTTGCGGCGCTTGCCGCCCGCATCGCCGGGCGCGGCGCGGCGATCTGGACCGCGGCGCTTTACGTCACGCTGCCCTTCACCGCCGTCGGCTCGGCGATGATCTCCACCGACACGGTGATGGCGCCCTTCTTCGCGGGCGGCATGCTGTTCTTCTGGCGCCTTGGCGAGAGCCGGCGGGCGGGCGATGCGCTGGCGCTTGGCCTGTGCGCGGGCTTTGCCTTCATGGCGAAATACGTGGCGCTGTTCCTGCCGGCGGGGATCGTGCTGGCGGTGCTGGTCGCGCCCACGCGGCGGATCAGCTGGGGCAATGCGCTGCTCGCGACGCTGGCCTTCGCGCTGGTGATCGCGCCGAATGTCGCCTGGAACATGACGCATCAGTTCGCCACGCTCGAGCACACGATGGACAATGTCGGCTGGCTGCGCGAGGGCGAGAGCGCGGGGCTGAACTGGGGCTCGATGGGCGGCTGGCTTGTGGCGCAGATCGCGGTCTTCGGCCCGGTGACGATGGGCGGGCTGGTCTTCGGCGTGTTGCGCGCGCGCACGGCGGAACGGCGCGTTCTGGCCGTGCTGACGCTTCCGCCGCTGCTCGTGGTGACGCTGCAGGCGCTGCTCGAGAAGGCCTATGCGAACTGGGCAGTCTCGGCCTATCTCGCGGGGGTGATTCTGGCCGTTCTGGTGCTGCCGCGGTGGGGCCGGTGGCTGGCGCTGGTGACGAATCTTGCCGCGGTGACGGCGGTCGCGGCGCTGACGGTGCTGGCCCCGTGGCCCGCGCCGGGCGGCAAGCCGCTCCTGAACCGCTATCTCGGCCGCACCGAGCTGAGCCGGCGCATCCTCGCCCTTGCCACCGCCGAGGGCGTGCCGGTCTACAGCGACGACCGCGACATCCTTGCTGATCTCTTCTACACCGGCCGCGATGCCGGGGTGACGATCTATGCGCCGCGCCCGACGGGCCGGCCGATGAACTATTACGAGCAGAATTTCCCATTGCCCGCGGGTTTTGCCGGCCGCATTCTGGTCATTCGCCGCAGCCCGATCGACTGCGGCGCGGGGCCCGTGCCGCCGGCAGGAATGCTGAACGGCTCGGGCACCTGGGAGGGGAAGGGGGTCACCCCCTACATCGTGCCGGGAGAGTGCCTGAATGCCGCGTCTTGACCTGAGCCTGACCGGACGCTGGCTGCTGGCCGGCTGGTTCGCCGCGGTGATGCTGTTCCGTGGCGCGCCCTCGGTCGATCTGGCGGTCTCTGGGCTGTTCTGGCATGCGGGATCTGGGTTCGACGTGATCACCAACCCGTTGTGGGAATGGCTGCGGCAGCGGCTGTGGGATCTGGCGTTGATCGTGCTTGCGGTGGCGATCGTCGCCGGGCTGCGCGCCTTTGCCAAGGGGCGCAGCGTCTGGGGCCTGCCGGCGCGGGCCTGGGGATTCGTCGTGGCGCTTTATGTCCTCGGGCCGGGGCTGATCGTGAACGGCTTTCTCAAGGCCTATTCCGGTCGCGCCCGCCCGGCCTTCGTGACCGAGTTCGGTGGCACCAAGCTGTTCACCCCGGCAGGCACCTTTACCGACCAGTGTGCGCGCAATTGCTCCTTTGTCTCGGGCGAGGTCTCGGCGGCGGTGGCGCTCGCCGTGGCGCTGTGGCTTGCCTCGGTGCTCTGGACCCGGATCGAGGGCTGGCAGCGGCTGTATCTGCGCGCTGTCGCACTGTTCATCCCCGCCTTCGTCATCGTGCAGCGGGTGGCGACGGGGCGGCACTTCGCCTCGGACGCGGTCTTTGCCGCGCTGATCACCCTGACGCTCGCCTGGGGGCTCTACGCCCTCTTCGCCGGCCAGCTCGGGACGCGGCGCAATGCCGCCGGGGCGCCCTGAGGGCGCTGTTGACAAGGGGTCCGACTCCTCCTATAGCCGCCGCTACCTGATGGGCGCAGTGTGTCCTGAAGGTGGATTTCAGCGGTCAGGACCGGCCAACCGGCCTCTTTCCCTGAAGACGACGACGCATTCGCCCCGCCGCAAGACGGGAAGGGTGCGGTTTGGCGTTTCACGATCTGCGTGAAGCGCCGTCGAGAAGCGGCTCAGCCTCGCGCGGGGATCCCACCGGGCCGGGTTGAGAGTATTGACAGAGCAAACACGGGGAACCGGAATGCCTACCATCCAGCAGCTGATCCGCAAGCCGCGGCAGCCCAAGGTGCAGCGATCGAAATCGCAGCACCTTCAGCAGTGCCCGCAGAAGCGCGGCGTCTGCACGCGCGTCTACACCACGACGCCGAAGAAACCGAACTCGGCTATGCGTAAGGTCGCCAAGGTGCGCCTGACGAACGGCTTCGAAGTCATCTCCTACATCCCGGGCGAAAAGCACAACCTGCAGGAGCACTCCGTTGTGCTCATCCGCGGCGGTCGTGTGAAGGACCTTCCGGGTGTGCGCTATCACATCCTGCGCGGTGTTCTGGATACCCAGGGCGTCAAGGATCGTCGTCAGCGTCGTTCGAAATACGGCGCGAAGCGGCCGAAGTGAGGAGTGTGAAGCATGTCTCGTCGTCACGCCGCTGAGAAGCGCGAAGTTCTGCCCGACGCCAAATATGGCGATCGCGTGCTGACCAAATTCATGAACAACCTGATGATCGACGGCAAGAAGTCCACTGCCGAGCGGATCGTCTACAATGCCCTCGAACGGATCGAAGGCAAGCTCAAGCGCGAGCCCGTGGAAGTCTTCCACGAGGCGCTCGACAACGTGAAGCCTTCGGTCGAAGTGCGTTCGCGTCGCGTCGGCGGTGCCACCTACCAGGTTCCGGTCGAAGTGCGTCCGACCCGTCGTGAGGCGCTGGCGATTCGCTGGCTCATCACCGCGGCGAAGAACCGCAACGAGCACACCATGGAAGAACGCCTTGCGGGCGAACTTCTCGATGCGGTGAACTCGCGCGGCTCTGCCGTGAAGAAGCGGGAAGACACCCACAAGATGGCCGACGCCAACAAGGCGTTCAGCCACTACCGCTGGTAAGAGAGGAACCCCTCATGGCACGCGAATATCCGCTGGAGCTCTATCGCAACTTCGGGATCATGGCCCACATCGATGCGGGCAAGACCACGACGACGGAGCGCATCCTCTACTACACCGGCAAGTCCCATAAGATCGGCGAAGTCCACGACGGCGCCGCGACGATGGACTGGATGGAGCAGGAGCAGGAACGCGGTATCACCATCACCTCGGCTGCGACGACCACCTTCTGGCAGCGCACCGAGACCGGCACCCATGAGGGGCCGAAATACCGCTTCAACATCATCGACACCCCCGGCCACGTCGATTTCACCATCGAAGTCGAACGCTCGCTGGCGGTGCTCGACGGTGCTGTGTGTCTGCTCGACGCCAACGCTGGCGTCGAGCCGCAGACCGAAACCGTGTGGCGTCAGGCTGACCGCTACAAGGTTCCGCGTATCGTCTACGTCAACAAGATGGACAAGATCGGCGCTGACTTCTTCAACTGCGTGAGGATGATCAAGGACCGCACCGGCGCCACCCCGGCCCCGGTCGCCCTGCCGATCGGCGCCGAAGACAAGCTGGAAGGCATTGTCGACCTCGTCACCATGGACGAATGGGTCTGGAAGGGCGAAGACCTCGGCGCGAGCTGGGTCCGTCAGCCGATCCGTGACGAGCTGAAGGACGTCGCCGACGAATGGCGCGGCAAGCTCGTCGAGCTGGCCGTCGAACAGGACGACGCCGCGATGGAAGCCTACCTCGAGGGCACCGAGCCCGAAGAGGCGGAACTGCGCAAGCTGATCCGCAAGGGCACCCTTGCCATGGCCTTCGTTCCGGTCCTCGCCGGTTCGTCGTTCAAGAACAAGGGCGTGCAGCCGATGCTGAACGCCGTGGTCGACTACCTGCCGAGCCCGGTGGACGTTCCGGCCTACGTGGGCTTCGCCCCGGGCGACGAAACGGAAACCCGCAACATCGAGCGTCATCCGGCGGACGAAGAGCCCTTCTCGGCTCTGGCGTTCAAGATCATGAACGACCCCTTCGTCGGCTCGCTGACCTTCACCCGCATCTACTCGGGCGTCCTCAAGAAGGGCGACTCGATCCTGAACGCGACGAAGGGCAAGAAAGAGCGCATCGGTCGTATGATGATGATGCACGCCATCAACCGCGAGGAAATCGAAGAAGCCTTCGCGGGCGACATCATCGCGCTGGCCGGCCTGAAGGAAACCACCACGGGCGACACCCTGTGCGACACCGCCAAGCCGGTCGTCCTGGAAACCATGACCTTCCCCGAGCCGGTGATCGAGATCGCCGTCGAGCCGAAGTCGAAGGCTGACCAGGAAAAGATGGGCATCGCTCTGGCGCGTCTCGCGGCCGAGGATCCGTCCTTCCGCGTCGAGACCAACTTCGAATCGGGCCAGACGATCATGAAGGGGATGGGCGAGCTTCACCTCGACATTCTCGTCGACCGCATGCGGCGCGAATTCAAGGTCGAGGCGAACATCGGTGCGCCGCAGGTGGCCTATCGCGAGACGATCTCGCGCGAAGCCGAAATCGACTACACGCACAAGAAGCAGACCGGTGGTACCGGCCAGTTCGCGCGCGTCAAGCTCGTCATCACCCCGACCGAACCGGGCGAAGGTTATTCGTTCGAGTCGAAGATCGTGGGCGGTGCGGTGCCGAAGGAATACATCCCCGGCGTCGAAAAGGGCATCAAGTCGGTGATGGACTCGGGTCCGCTCGCGGGCTTCCCGGTGATCGACTTCAAGGTGGCGCTGATCGACGGTGCGTTCCACGACGTCGACTCCTCGGTGCTCGCCTTCGAAATCGCGACCCGCGCGGCGATGCGTGAAGGCCTGAAGAAGGCCGGCGCCAAGCTGCTCGAGCCGATCATGAAAGTCGAAGTGGTGACCCCGGAAGAATACACCGGCGGCATCATCGGTGACCTCACCAGCCGTCGCGGCATGGTGCAGGGCCAGGACACCCGCGGCAACGCGAACGTGATCAACGCCTTCGTGCCGCTCGCGAACATGTTCGGCTACATCAACAACCTGCGGTCGATGTCCTCGGGCCGCGCGGTCTTCACCATGATCTTCGATCACTACGAAGCCGTGCCGCAGAACATCTCGGACGAGATCCAGAAGAAATACGCCTGAGGTTGACGGCGTCCGGGGGCGACCCCGGGCGCCTCTTCCCAGGTTCACGGACTACAGGAGGCCAGTATGGCAAAGGCAAAGTTTGAACGGACGAAACCGCACGTCAACATCGGCACGATCGGCCACGTTGACCACGGCAAGACGACGCTGACGGCTGCGATCACCAAGTACTTCGGTGAATTCAAGGCCTACGACCAGATCGACGGCGCGCCGGAAGAGAAAGCCCGCGGGATCACGATCTCGACGGCGCACGTGGAATACGAGACGGCCGCGCGTCACTATGCGCACGTCGACTGCCCCGGCCACGCGGACTACGTGAAGAACATGATCACGGGTGCTGCGCAGATGGACGGCGCGATCCTGGTGGTTTCGGCGGCCGACGGCCCGATGCCGCAGACGCGCGAGCACATCCTGCTCGGCCGTCAGGTCGGCATCCCGTACATCGTGGTGTACATGAACAAGGTCGACCAGGTGGACGACGAAGAGCTGCTGGAGCTCGTGGAAATGGAAATCCGCGAACTTCTGTCGGCCTACGGCTACCCGGGCGACGAGACCCCGATCGTCAAGGGTTCGGCTCTGGCCGCGCTCGAAGGCCGTGATCCGGAAATCGGCGAGAACTCGATCCGCTCGCTGCTGGCGGCGGTCGACGAGTACATCCCGACCCCGGTGCGCGCTGTCGACCAGCCGTTCCTGATGCCGATCGAAGACGTGTTCTCGATCTCGGGCCGCGGCACGGTTGTGACCGGCCGTGTCGAGCGTGGCGCCGTGAACGTGGGCGACGAACTCGAGATCGTCGGCATCCGCGACACCAAGAAGACGACCTGCACGGGCGTCGAGATGTTCCGCAAGCTGCTGGATCGCGGCGAGGCTGGCGACAACATCGGCGCGCTGCTGCGCGGCATCGACCGTGACGGCGTGGAGCGTGGTCAGGTTCTGTGCAAGCCGGGTTCGGTGAAGCCGCACACGGAGTTCGAGGCCGAGGCCTACATCCTGACGAAGGAAGAAGGCGGCCGTCACACGCCGTTCTTCGCGAACTACCGTCCGCAGTTCTACTTCCGCACCACGGACGTCACCGGCACCGTGAAGCTGCCGGAAGGCACCGAGATGGTGATGCCGGGCGACAACCTGAAGTTCACCGTCGAGCTGATCGCCCCGATCGCGATGGAAGAGAAGCTCCGCTTCGCCATCCGTGAAGGCGGCCGCACCGTCGGCGCCGGCGTCGTCTCCAAGATCCTCAAGTGATCGGGCGGCGGGGCGACCCGCCACCGACATCGAGATGCGAATGAATGGTGCGCCTTCGGGCGCACCATTTGCTCTTGACAGACTCAGGTGCCTCCCGTAGAGCGCCCCGGATCTCCAAGAGATTGTGGTTCGATGCAGGCGTCGCATTCGGCGGTGTCTGCCTCTCAACCTGATAGCCCCTGCGAGAGGCAAGACTAAATGAGTGGTCAGAACATCCGCATCCGGCTCAAGGCGTTCGATTACCGCGTGCTGGACGCCAGCACCCAGGAAATCGTGAACACCGCCAAGCGTACCGGTGCACAGGTCCGCGGGCCGATCCCGCTGCCCAACAAGATCGAGAAATTCACGGTTCTCCGTGGTCCGCACATCGACAAGAAGTCGCGCGACCAGTGGGAAATCCGCACGCACAAGCGTCTGCTCGACATCGTCGACCCGACCCCCCAGACCGTGGACGCGCTGATGAAGCTCGACCTCGCCGCTGGCGTCGACGTCGAGATCAAGGTCTGAGGAGGCACGCCATGACTCAACGTTCTGGTGTTATCGCCAAGAAGCTGGGCATGACCCGGCTGTTCCTCGAAGACGGCAAGCAGGTCCCGGTGACCGTGCTGCAGCTCGACAACCTCCAGGTCGTCGCGCAGCGCACCGTCGAGACCGACGGCTATTCGGCCGTTCAGCTCGGCGCCGGCGAAGCCAAGGCGAAGCGCGTGTCGGCTGCGATGCGTGGTCACTTCGCGAAGGCGAACGTCGCTCCGAAGCGCAAGCTGGCCGAGTTCCGCGTGGACCCGGAAAACCTGATCGAAGTCGGTGCCGAGATCTCGGCTGAGCACTACAATGCCGGCCAGTTCGTCGACATCGCCGGCACCTCGATCGGTAAGGGCTTTGCGGGCGTCATGAAGCGCCACAACTTCGGCGGTCTGCGCGCCTCGCACGGCGTGTCGATCTCGCACCGTTCGCACGGTTCGACCGGCCAGTGCCAGGACCCGGGCAAGGTGTTCAAGGGCAAGAAGATGGCTGGCCATCTGGGTGCCGTGCGTGTCACCACGCAGAACATCCAGGTCGTCAAGACCGATGCCGACCGCGGCCTGATCCTGGTGAAGGGCTCCGTGCCCGGCGCCAAGGGTGGCTGGGTCACCATCAAGGACGCCGTCAAGAAGCCGCTGCCGTCGGACGTTCCGATGCCGGCCGGTCTGAAGACGGCTGCCGCTGCTCCGGCCGAAGAAGTCTCGGTCGAAGGGGGTGAAGCATGAAACTCGATGTGATCACGCTTGACGGCGGCAAGGCCGGCTCGATCGATCTGGACGATGCGCTGTTCGGCCTCGAGCCGCGCGCCGACATCCTGCACCGCGTCGTGCGCTGGCAGCGCGCGAAGGCCCAGGCTGGCACCCACTCGGTGCTCGGCAAGTCGGACGTGTCGTACTCGACCAAGAAGATCTACCGCCAGAAGGGCACCGGTGGCGCGCGTCACGGTTCCAAGAAGGCTCCGATCTTCCGTCACGGTGGCGTCTACAAGGGCCCGACCCCGCGGTCGCACGCCCATGACCTGACGAAGAAGTTCCGCGCGCTCGGCCTGCGCCACGCGCTCTCGGCCAAGGCGAAAGCCGGCAACCTCGTGGTTCTGGATGCGGCCGACATGGCCGAAGCCAAGACCAAGCTGCTTGCCAAGGCCGCGAAGGAGCTGGGCTGGAAGAAGGTTCTGGTGATCGACGGCTCCGCCGTGAACGAGAACTTCGCCAAAGCCGCGCGCAACATCGAAGGCATCGACGTGCTGCCCTCGATGGGCGCCAACGTCTATGACATCCTCAAGCGTGAGACCCTGGTCCTCACGAAGGCGGGTGTCGAAGCTCTGGAGGCTCGCCTGAAATGAGCGCGAAACCCGAACACTACGACGTGATCGTGAAGCCGATCATCACCGAAAAGGCCACCATGGCCTCGGAGAACGGCGCGGTGGTCTTCCAGGTCGCGAAAACGGCTACCAAGCCGGCGATCAAGGAAGCCGTCGAGACCCTCTTCGGTGTCAAGGTGAAGGCGGTCAACACCACCATCACCAAGGGCAAGACCAAGCGTTTCCGCGGCATGGCCGGCGTGCGCTCGGACGTGAAGAAGGCCTATGTGACGCTGGAAGACGGTCAGACGATCGACGTCTCGACCGGCCTCTGAGCCGATCTGTCAGAACCTGGAAAGGCCCTCGCGCAAGCGGGGGCCTTTTGCTTTGGGGTAGCATAACGTCGGGTGTTTTTGTCGGGGCGAGGAGGCGGTCTAATCGTAAAATGGAAGATATATTTATAATAAAAGATCTTTAATCACAAATAAGGAAGTCATATGCGAGTTTAAGGGTTGACTCGCGTGCCTTTGTGGTGTATGTTTTGTGTTATGGGCAAGGGTGCCCTGGATTAAAAAAGGAGAACCATTATGATGGATAACATTGATACCAACGTCGTCGCTGCAGTTCGTGCACTTTATGCTTCGGACGAGAATGCGAAGCTTTTCTTGGACTGGTGTGCCGAGAAGCAGAGGGATGTTCGGGAAACCACAATCGAACGGATGATGCAGGTGATCGATATTTCTCGATCGGCTGCCGTTGCGTTGGCTCGGGCTCTTGAGGCTGCCGGCTGCGGTGAGTTCCTGGTCGGCCGCCGTGGCGCTACGTCGAGGTTCGTGTGGGCGTACAGCCGGATTAGTATTGGGCAAATCGCTGCGGGGGAAGTCGAGGAACTCGAGGGGGTCATCGACCCTGTCGATGAGGACGAAGAGGGGGCGTCAGGTGTTCGGCCGCTGACTATTCGCGAGGCAAAAAACTTGCTGGCTGACAGCCTCGGGGTCTCGGTGGAGCAGATCGAGATTCTTGTGAGGGCATAAGGCGCATTGGTGGGGTGGGTTCCCCCTAGACTCCCCACCCCAACCCTGCTACATCGCGCCAGTCCCGCAGCCCCGGATTCGTTCCGGGGCGCTTGACTATTGAACTCGGGGACCTTCGGGGCCCTTTACACACAGACAGGCGGGGCAACCCGCCGCAAGCTAACGGAAGACAGAAAGCATGGCACTCAAGTCGTATAAGCCGACGACGCCGGGCCAGCGTGGGCTGGTTCTGATCGACCGTTCGGAGCTTTGGAAAGGCCGTCCGGTCAAAGCCCTCACTGAGGGCCTGATCAAGACCGGTGGCCGGAACAATACCGGGCGCGTCACGATGTGGCACAAGGGTGGTGGCGCCAAGCGTCTCTACCGCGTCGTCGATTTCAAGCGTCGCAAGTTCGACGTCCCGGCGGTCGTCGAGCGGATCGAATACGATCCGAACCGTACCGCCTTCATCGCGCTGATCAAGTACCAGGACGGCGAGCTCGCCTACATCCTGGCGCCGCAGCGTCTCGCCGTCGGCGACACCGTTTTCTCGGGTCCGAAGCACGACATCAAGCCGGGCAACGCGATGCCGTTCTCGGGCATGCCGATCGGTACGATCGTGCACAACGTCGAGCTGAAGCCGGGCAAGGGCGGTCAGCTGGCCCGTGCCGCGGGCACCTACGCCCAGTTCGTCGGCCGTGACGGCGGCTATGCCCAGATCCGCCTCTCGTCGGGCGAGCTGCGCATCGTGCGTCAGGAATGCATGGCCACCATCGGTGCCGTGTCGAACGCCGACCACTCGAACCAGAACTTCGGTAAAGCCGGCCGTATGCGCCACAAGGGCATCCGTCCGACCGTCCGCGGCGTCGCGATGAACCCGATCGACCACCCGCATGGCGGTGGTGAAGGCCGGACCTCGGGTGGCCGTACCCCGGTGACCCCGTGGGGCAAGGACACCAAGGGCAAGAAGACTCGCTCGAACAAGAAGACGGACAAGTACATTCTCCGTTCGCGCAACGCCAAGAAGGGTCGCTAACACATGGCACGTTCTATCTGGAAAGGCCCCTTCGTCGACGCCTATCTGCTGAAGAAGGCGGAGAAGGCGAAAGCTTCGGGCAAATCGGACGTGATCAAGATCTGGTCGCGCCGCTCCACCATCCTGCCGCAGTTCGTCGGTCTGACCTTCGGCGTCTACAACGGCCAGAAGCACATCCCGGTCAACGTGACCGAGGAAATGATCGGCCAGAAGTTCGGTGAATATTCGCCGACCCGGACCTATTACGGTCACGCCGCCGACAAGAAAGCCAAGAGGAAGTAAGAGCCATGGGTAAGGAAAACAATCCGCGCCGCGTGGCGGACAACGAAGCTTTCGCCAAGACGAAGATGCTTCGCACCTCGCCGCAGAAGCTGAACCTCGTCGCTGCGATGATCCGCGGCAAGAAGGTCGACAAGGCTCTCGCCGATCTCACCTTCTCGAAGCGCCGCATCGCCGGTGACGTGAAGAAGTGCCTGCAGTCGGCCATCGCCAATGCCGAGAACAACCATGGCCTCGACGTCGACAACCTGGTCGTCGCGGAAGCCTGGGTCGGCAAGAACCTGGTCATGAAACGCGGCCGTCCGCGCGCCCGTGGTCGTTTCGGCAAGATCATGAAGCCGTTTTCGGAAATCACCATCAAGGTGCGTCAGATCGAGGAGCGTGCGTAATGGGACAGAAGGTCAACCCGATCGGGATGCGCCTCCAGGTCAACCGCACCTGGGACAGCCGCTGGTTCGCCGAGTCGAAAGACTATGGTGACATGCTGCTCGAAGACCTGAAGATGCGCGACTTCATCCAC
This sequence comes from Paenirhodobacter ferrireducens, assembly GCF_004022265.1. Taxonomy (GTDB): domain Bacteria; phylum Pseudomonadota; class Alphaproteobacteria; order Rhodobacterales; family Rhodobacteraceae; genus Rhodobacter; species Rhodobacter ferrireducens. The sequence goes on along the minus strand of NZ_SAVB01000027.1, from coordinate 21,823 downwards.
GAAGAAGCCAAGCAGGCCGGCATCAGCCGCGTGATCATCGAGCGTCCGCACAAGAAGTGCCGCGTGACCATTCACGCTGCGCGTCCGGGCGTCATCATCGGCAAGAAGGGCGCGGACATCGAGGTCCTGCGCAAGAAGCTGGCGAACTTCACGAAGTCGGAACTGCACCTCAACATCGTCGAGGTCCGCAAGCCCGAGCTCGACGCCCAGCTGGTGGCCGAATCGATCGCGCAGCAGCTCGAGCGCCGCGTGTCCTTCCGTCGCGCGATGAAGCGTGCCGTGCAGAACGCGATGCGCATGGGTGCCCTCGGCATCCGGGTGAACGTTGCCGGCCGTCTCGGCGGCGCGGAAATCGCCCGCACCGAATGGTACCGTGAAGGTCGCGTGCCGCTGCACACCCTGCGTGCCGACATCGACTATGCACTGTCCGAAGCGTCGACCCCCTACGGGATCATCGGCGTGAAGGTCTGGATCTTCAAAGGCGAGATCATGGAACATGATCCGCAAGCACGCGACCGCAAGTCCGCCGAGGCCCAGGAGGGCCCGGCGCCGCGTGGCCCGCGTCGCGACGCTCGTTGAGGGGTATGAGAGATGCTGCAACCGAAACGGACGAAGTTCCGCAAACAGCACAAGGGCCGTATTCACGGTGAGGCCAAGGGCGGCTTCAACCTGAACTTCGGGTCCTTCGCGCTGAAAGCCACCGAGCCGGAGCGTGTGACCGCGCGCCAGATCGAAGCTGCGCGTCGTGCGATCACCCGTCACATGAAGCGTCAGGGCCGGGTCTGGATCCGCGTCTTCCCGGATGTGCCGGTGTCGTCGAAGCCCACCGAAGTCCGTATGGGTAAAGGTAAGGGCTCGGTCGATTACTGGGCGGCCAAGGTGAAGCCGGGCCGGATCATGTTCGAGATCGACGGTGTGTCGGAAGTGGTTGCGCGCGAGGCTCTGCGCCTTGGCGCCAACAAGCTGCCGGTGCTGACCCGCATCGTGGCGCGCGAAGACTGGTAATCCGGTCCTTCCGTCAAGAGATCAGGCCCCCCGAGCGAATCGGGGGGCCTTTTCTTTTGGCGGTTCTGGCGGCGGGGCAGGGGCCCGGCACCGGAGCGGGGGCAGAAACGCGAAAAGCCCGCGACGAATCGCGGGGGAGCACCATCTGGTGCCGAGCGGATCATTTTTTTGCCGGGGGAGGTTGGCTGCCCTCCGTGGATTCGAACCACGCTTACCTGAGTCAGAATCAGGCGTCCTGCCGCTAGACGAGAGGGCAACAGGGAGAAAGCGCTTCGCCGCGAACGGCTTCTGCCTTCTTGCGTGGCCCAAGTAAGGGGTTGTGCGGCCGGCGTCAACCGGGAAATTGCATTTTGTCGCGCTTCCGTGAAGAAGCGGCATTTGTCATTGCCAGACTGGGGCTCTGGTGCTATAGGCCGCGGGTCCGGCACGCCGGGCAGACATAACCCACCAGGATCAGGGTCACCCCAAGGGGCCCTCTGGTGCCAAAAAAGGACCGTGGCATGAAAGCCCAAGAACTCAAGGCGAAGACGCCTGATGAGCTCCGCGACGCGCTGATCGCGCTGAAGAAGGAAGCCTTCAACCTCCGCTTCCAGCAGGCCACCGGCCAGCTCGAGAACACCGCCCGCATGCGCAACGTCCGTCGCGACGTCGCCCGCATCCAGACGGTGCTGACCGCCAAAGCCGCTGAAGCCGCGAAGTAAGGAGTCTTCCGATGCCCAAACGTATCCTGCAAGGCGTCGTCACCTCGGACAAGAACGACCAGACGGTCACCGTCCTCGTGGAACGCCGCTTCAAGCACCCGCTTCTCCAGAAGACGGTGCGGAAGTCGAAGAAATACCGCGCCCATGACGCGGAGAACACTTTCAAGACCGGTGACACCGTTCGCATCGAAGAGTGCGCGCCGATCTCGAAAACGAAACGCTGGAAGGTTGTCGTCGAGGCCTGACTTCCGTCAGGTCCCGGCGATAAACGTTCAGTTTATCGAAACCCTGGGGCTCGTCCCCAAAGGTCGGGAGTAACCAAATGATCCAGATGCAGACCAATCTGGATGTCGCTGACAACTCCGGCGCACGCCGAGTTCAGTGCATCAAGGTCCTGGGCGGCTCGCATCGCCGCTACGCATCCGTGGGCGACATCATCGTGGTGTCGGTCAAGGAGGCGATTCCGAAGGGCCGCGTGAAGAAGGGTGACGTCCGCAAGGCCGTTGTCGTTCGCACCGCCAAGGAAGTCCGTCGCGAAGATGGCACCGCCATCCGCTTCGACCGCAACGCCGCCGTCATCCTGAACAACCAGGGCGAACCGGTCGGCACCCGTATCTTCGGGCCGGTCGTTCGTGAACTGCGCGCGAAGAACTTCATGAAGATCATCTCGCTCGCTCCGGAGGTGCTGTAATGGCTGCGAAGCTCCGCAAAGGCGACAAGGTCGTCGTTCTCGCCGGCAAGGACAAAGGCAAGCAGGGTGAAATCACCTCTGTCATGCCGAAGGACAACAAGGCCGTCGTCGAAGGCGTGAACATGGCGATCCGCCATACCCGCCAGACCCAGACCTCGCAGGGGGGCCGCATCTCCAAGGCGATGCCGATCGACCTGTCGAACCTCGCGCTCGTCGATGCCAACGGCAAGGCGACCCGTGTCGGCTTCCGCGTGGAAGGCGAGAACAAGGTCCGTTACGCCAAGACCACCGGGGAGGCGATCTGATGCTCGACCAGGCAACCTACACGCCCCGCCTGAAGACGCTGTACCGGGAAACCATCCGTCCGGCGCTGAAGGAAGAGTTTGGCTTCAAGAACGACATGCAGATCCCGCGTCTGGACAAGATCGTCCTGAACATGGGCGTCGGCGAAGCCGTCAAGGACACCAAGAAGGTCAAGCAGGCCGCCGAAGAGCTGACGCTCATCGCCGGTCAGAAGGCTGTCATCACCCACGCCAAGAAGTCGGTCGCCGGCTTCCGCGTTCGTGAAGAAATGCCGCTCGGCTGCAAGGTGACCCTGCGCGGTGACCGCATGTATGAATTCCTCGATCGTCTGATCAACGTGGCCCTGCCGCGCGTCCGCGACTTCCGCGGCGTGAAGGGCTCTTCGTTCGATGGCCGTGGCAACTACGCGATGGGGCTCAAAGAGCAGATCGTGTTCCCCGAAATCGACTTCGACAAGGTCGACGAGGTGCTCGGCATGGACATCATCATCTGCACCACCTCGAGCGTGGATGCGGAAGCGAAGGCGCTGTTGAAGCATTTCAACATGCCGTTCAACAGCTGATCGCCGGAGAGAATTTATGGCCAAGAAATCCATGGTTGAACGCGAAGTGAAGCGCGCGAAGCTGGTGAAACAGTACGCCACCAAGCGCGCCTCGCTGAAAGCGATCATCGAAGACCAGTCCAAGCCGATGGAAGAGCGCTTCAAGGCGACCCTGAAGCTCGCGGAACTGCCGCGCAACTCGTCGGCGACCCGGCTGCACAACCGTTGCCAGCTGACCGGTCGTCCGCATGCTTACTACCGTAAGCTCAAACTCTCGCGGATCATGCTCCGTGACCTGGCCTCGTTCGGCCAGATCCCGGGCATGGTGAAGTCGAGCTGGTAAGGGAGAGACGGGAATGTCTGTGAACGATCCTCTCGGCGATATGCTGACCCGCATCCGCAACGCGCAAATGCGCGGCAAGTCCACCGTGCGCACCCCCGCGTCCAAGCTGCGTGCTTGGGTGCTCGACGTGCTGGCGGCGGAAGGCTACATCCGTGGCTACGAGAAGAAGGACGGCACGCAGGGCCTGCCGGAACTCGAGATCTCGCTCAAGTATTTCGAGGGCACCCCGGTGATCCGCGAACTGAAGCGCGTCTCGACCCCCGGCCGTCGCGTGTACGCTTCGGTCAAGGAGATCCCGACGGTCCGTCAGGGCCTGGGCATCTCGATCGTCTCCACGCCCAAGGGCGTCATGACGGACGCGGCCGCGCGCACTGCCAACGTTGGCGGTGAAGTGCTCTGCACCGTGTTCTAAGGAGGGAAGCATGTCTCGTATTGGTAAAAAACCGGTCGAGCTGCCCGCTGGCACCACTGCCAAGCTGGACGGTCAGACCATCGAAGTGAAGGGCCCGAAAGGGACCCGCAGCTTCACCGCCACCGACGACGTGACCCTCACGCTCGAGGGCAACACCGTCAAGGTCACTCCGCGTGGCACGTCCAAACGGGCGCGTCAGCAGTGGGGCATGGCCCGCTCGATGATCGAGAACCTCGGCATCGGCGTCACCACCGGCTTCAAGAAAGAGCTCGAGATCCAGGGCGTGGGTTACCGCGCCGCGATGCAGGGCAAGGTTCTGAAGCTCTCGCTCGGCTATTCGCACGAAGTGAACTTCGAAGTGCCCGAAGGCGTGACCGTCACGTCGGCGAAGCCCACCGAAATCACCGTCGAAGGCATCGACCAGCAGCTGGTCGGTCAGGTCGCGGCGAACATCCGCGAGTGGCGGCAGCCGGAGCCCTACAAGGGCAAGGGCATTCGCTACAAGGGCGAGTACATCTTCCGCAAGGAAGGCAAGAAGAAGTAAGGGTGGCGAAAATGGCGAACAACAAACGCGATCTGTTCCTCAAGCGCCGCCTGCGCGTGCGGAACAAGCTTCGTGCGATGGCCAACGGGCGTCTGCGCCTCTCGGTCCATCGCTCCTCGAAGAACATCAGCGTCCAGCTGATCGACGACGTCAAGGGCGTGACCCTTGCCTCGGCCTCGACTCTCGAAAAAGAGCTCGGTGTCGTCGGCAAGAACAACGTCGAAGCGGCGGCGAAGATCGGTGCGGCGATTGCCGAGCGCGCGAAGGCGGCGGGTGTCGAAGAATGCTACTTCGACCGTGGCGGCTTCCTCTTCCACGGGAAGATCAAGGCGCTTGCCGATGCGGCCCGCGAGGGCGGCCTGAAGTTCTGATCCGGTGGGGGACGTTCGCGTCCCCCCGATGATCCGGGAATGGCCCGGCGGTTCGCCGCTTCGGGTCGTTCACCAGGATTGGACAAAACGGCGTGTGCGCACGCCATCACGAAAAGGAATGCCTCATGGCAGAACGTGAACATCGCCGGGACCGCCGCGCCGAGCGCGAGGAAACCCCGGAATTCGCCGATCGTCTGGTTGCGATCAACCGCGTGTCGAAGACCGTGAAGGGCGGCAAGCGCTTCGGTTTCGCCGCGCTCGTGGTGGTCGGTGACCAGCGCGGCCGCGTCGGCTTCGGCAAGGGCAAGGCCAAGGAAGTTCCGGAAGCGATCCGCAAGGCGACCGAACAGGCGAAGCGTTCGCTCGTCCGCGTTCCGCTGCGCGACGGCCGCACGCTGCACCACGACGTCGAGGGCCGTCACGGCGCCGGCAAGGTGGTGATGCGCACCGCCGTTGCCGGTACCGGGATCATCGCCGGCGGCCCGATGCGTGCCGTCTTCGAGATGCTGGGCGTGCAGGACGTGGTTGCGAAGTCGATCGGCTCGCAGAACCCGTACAACATGATCCGGGCCACGCTCGACGGCCTGAAGAAGGAAGCCTCGCCCCGTCACGTCGCGGCCCGCCGCGGCAAGAAGGTGGCGGACATCCTCGCCAAGCCCGAAGCCGACGCTTCGGCCGAAGCCTGAGGAGACTGACCGATGACGAAGAAAACCATCGTCGTGCAGCAGGTGGCCTCGGCCGCCCGCCGTCCCGCGATCCAGACCGCGACCCTGAAGGGCCTCGGCCTGAACAAGGTCCGCCGCACCCGCGAGCTGGAAGACACCCCGGCCGTCCGCGGCATGGTCAACAAGATCTCGCATCTTGTGAAGATCATCGAAGAGCGCGGCTGAGCCTCGTTCGAAACGATTGAAAACGCCCCGGCCTGGCCGGGGCGTTTTTCATTGGAACCTGACCGCGCGATGAAGGAGACGGCGATGGACATGAAACAGCAGAAGGCGGAGACGCTGCGGACCTTCCGCGAGATCGCCGCGATGGAACCGCTGCCCGAACGTGGTCGTGTGGCCTTCCAGTTCGTCGCCGAGGATCCGCGCGCTGACTGGGACGGCTTCGGCGAGGCGGTCGAGGATCTGGGCTATGAGGCCGAGGGCTTCGAGGCGGTGGAGGACGACGAGGAGGACTGCCTCGAGATCATCACGCCCGAGATGGCGCTGACGGCCGAGGGGCTGTGGGCCGAGGAAGAGAAGCTCACCCTGCTCGCCGCGGTCTACGGCTTCATCCCCGACGGCTGGGGATTCGTCGGCGCCTGACGGGCGCCCGCGAAGATGAGTTTGCGCGATGAGTGAGGGCATGGACTGTGCGCCGGTTGACGAGCGCATCTGCAAGCTGTGCAGGTTTGCGCGGAGATTCTTCCTGCTGGCCTGGCTCCACTCTGCGACATTCGCGGCCGTAAGCGTTTCGCTCGGGGGCACGACGAGCCTCGGCAAAGTCGTCGATGGCCAGCATTTTCTGGGGGATCACGGGCGCTACAGGCCGGTGTCGCAGTCCGGCTACGAGCTGATGGCGGTCTATGAGCGCGTTGCCCTGGTGGTCTTCATCCTCGGCTTTACCGCGATCGTGCTTCATAACGTGCTGCGGCAGTGCAAGGACGTCCCGAAGCGTTGGGGGGTCTGGTGAGGGCCGATCAACCGGCTTGACCGGCGCGCCCCATTCCCGCTATACGCCCCCGGTGGTCTTCGGACCCGGACTCAACAAGAAACGCCGTGTGCCCTCTTCTGTCGCTTGCGAGGGGGTTTCCGGCAAAGGAGAAGCGACATGAAACTCAACGAACTCCGCGACAACGCGGGCGCCGCCAAGAAATCCAAGCGCGTTGCGCGCGGCCCGGGCTCGGGCAAGGGCAAGACCGCCGGCCGTGGTATCAAGGGCCAGAAATCGCGTTCGGGCGTCGCCATCGGCGGCTACGAAGGCGGCCAGATGCCGCTCTACCGGCGTCTGCCGAAGCGCGGCTTCACCAAGCCGAACCGCCTCGACTTCGCCGTCGTCAACCTCGGCCTGATCGAGAAGTTCATCGCGGAAGGCAAGATCGACGCCTCGGTCGAGATCACCGAGGACGTGCTGGTCGCGTCGGGCCTCGTGCGCCGCAAGCTCGACGGCATCCGTGTTCTGGCCAAGGGCGAGATCACCTCGAAGGTCACGCTGACCGTGACCGGCGCCTCGAAGCCGGCGATCGAAGCCGTCGAGAAGGCCGGTGGCAAGCTGACCGTTGCCGCTGCCGAATAATCGGTTGTGAGCGGGCCCCGGCCCGCTTACATAAGGCAACAGTTTTCCAGGCGCCGCCGACCGGAAGACGGTCGCGCGGCGCCTCTCGTATGAAAGAGACTGCATATGGCTTCTGCTGCAGAGCAAATGGCGGCGAACCTCAGCTGGGAGGCCCTCGGCAAGGCCACCGAGCTGCGGCAGCGCATCTACTTCACCATCGGCCTCCTCATCATCTACCGGCTCGGCACCTACATCCCGGTGCCCGGCATTGATGCGAACGCGCTGCGCGAGTTCATGGACAAGGCGGGCTCGGGCATCGGCGGCATGCTGTCGATGTTCACCGGCGGCGCGCTTGGTCGCATGGGCGTCTTCGCGCTCGGCATCATGCCCTACATCTCGGCCTCGATCATCGTGCAGCTGCTGACCGCCCTCGTGCCGTCGCTCGAGCAGATGAAGAAGGAAGGCGAGCAGGGCCGCAAGAAGATCAACCAGATCACGCGCTATGCGACCGTGGGCCTTGCCACGTTCCAGGCCTGGGGCCTGGCCGTCAGTCTCGAGAAGGGCGACCTTGCCCACACCCCGGGCATCTTCTTCCTCGCCTCGGTGGTCATCACCCTCGTTGGCGGCACGATGTTCCTGATGTGGCTGGGCGAGCAGATCACCTCGCGCGGCATCGGCAACGGCGTCTCGCTGATCATCTTCGTCGGCATCGTCGCGAACATCCCGCATGCGCTCGCGAGCTTCCTCGAGCAGGGCCGCACCGGCGCCGTCTCGACGCCGGTGATCCTCGGCGTGATCGTGATGGTGGTCGCGGTGATCGCCTTCGTGGTGTTCATGGAACGCGCCCTGCGCAAGATCCATATCCAGTATCCCCGCCGCCAGGTGGGCATGAAGATCTATGACGGCGGCTCGTCGCACCTGCCGATCAAGGTGAACCCGGCGGGCGTGATCCCGGCGATCTTCGCCTCGTCGCTGCTGCTGCTGCCGACCACGATCTCGACCTTCTCGGGCAGCCAGACCGGCCCGATCATGTCGACGATTCTCGCCTATTTCGGCCCCGGCCAGCCGCTCTATCTCGCGTTCTTCACCGCGATGATCGTCTTCTTCGCCTATTTCTACACCGCGAACGTGGCGTTCAAATCGGACGAGGTTGCCGACAACCTGAAGAACCAGGGCGGTTTCATCCCGGGCATCCGGCCCGGCAAGAAGACCGAGGAATATCTCGATTACGTCGTGGCGCGCGTTCTGGTGATCGGCTCGGCCTATCTCGCCGCCGTCTGCCTGCTGCCCGAGATCCTGCGCTCGCAGCTGTCGATCCCGTTCTACTTCGGCGGCACCTCGGTGCTGATCGTGGTCTCGGTGACGATGGACACGATCAACCAGGTCCAGTCGCATCTGCTCGCGCACCAGTACGAGGGGCTGATCGAACGTTCGCAATTGCGCGGCAAGAAAAAGTCGGGCCGCAAGGCGCCCGCACGCCGCTGATCTACCGGGGGAAGTGACATGACCAACATCATCCTGCTGGGGCCGCCCGGCGCAGGCAAGGGCACGCAGGCGCGCAAGCTGGTGGAGGAGCGCGGCATGGTGCAGCTGTCGACCGGCGACATGCTGCGCGAGGCCAAGACCTCGGGCACCGAGATGGGCCGCCGCGTCGCCGAGGTGATGGACCGGGGGCAGCTGGTGACGGACGAGATCGTCATCGGCCTGATCGAGGAGAAGCTGAACACGGTGAAGGCCTCGGGCTTCATCTTCGACGGCTTCCCGCGCACGCTGGCCCAGGCCGATGCGCTTGGCGAGCTGCTGGCGAAGAACGGCCAGACCCTCGATGCGGTGATCGAGATGCGCGTCGACGATGCCGCGCTTGTTGCCCGCATCACCGGCCGCTACACCTGCGGCAATTGCGGCGAGGTCTATCACGACGAGACCAAGCCGACGAAGGTTGCGGGCGTGTGTGACGTCTGCGGCAGCCACGACATGAAGCGGCGTGCCGACGACAACGAGGACAGCCTCAAGACCCGGCTGATGGAATATTACAAGAAGACCTCGCCGCTGATCGGGTATTACTACCACGCGCGCAAGCTCTTCACTGTCGACGGGCTGGCCGAGATCGACGCGGTGGCCTCGGCCGTGGCCGCGATCCTCGACGGCAAGGCAGAGTGACATCTTGACGCTTGACCCGGTGGGCAAAAGCCTCTAGGTCACGGCGTCTCGCAAGAGAATCGCCTGAGTCTTCAGGTGAGGGGCCCGGAGCAAGAGGTTTCGGGCCTTGTTGTGAAAAAAGGTTCTGGCGCTACGGAACCGCAACGAAGGGATCCACGCTTTGGCACGTATTGCTGGCGTCAACATTCCGACCGGGAAACGCGTCCCGATCGCTCTTCAGTACATCCACGGCATCGGCCCGATGTTCGCCACCCAGATCGTCGAGGCCGTCGGCATCGATCCGACCCGCCGCGTGAATGATCTGACCGACGCCGAAGTGCTCGCCATTCGCGAATACATCGACGCCAACCTCACGGTCGAGGGCGACCTGCGCCGTGAAGTGTCGATGAACATCAAGCGTCTGATGGACCTCGGCTGCTACCGCGGCCTGCGTCACCGCAAGAACCTTCCGGTTCGCGGCCAGCGCACCCACACCAACGCTCGTACCCGCAAGGGCCCGGCCAAGCCGATCGCCGGCAAGAAGAAGTAAGGGGAGGCTGAGACAATGGCTCGCGACAAGACCCGCGTTAAGCGCAAAGAGCGCAAGAACATCGCCGCTGGCGTTGTTCACGTGAACTCCTCGTTCAACAACACCAAGATCCTGATCTCGGACGTGCAGGGCAACGCCATCTCGTGGTCGTCCTCGGGCACCATGGGCTTCAAGGGCTCGCGTAAGTCGACCCCCTACGCTGCCCAGATGGCCGCCGAAGACGCCGCCAAGAAGGCGCAGGACCACGGCCTGAAGACCGTCGACGTCGAAGTGCAGGGGCCCGGTTCGGGCCGTGAGTCGGCGCTGCGCGCGCTGGCCGCCGTCGGCCTCACGATCACCTCGATCCGTGACGTGACCCCGATCGCGCACAACGGCTGCCGCCCGCCGAAGCGTCGCCGCGTCTGATCTGATTTTCAACGATCGGGCCGTGTGGGAGATCCCCGCGCGGCCCGGTCGCTTACGTTTTTAACCTCGGGCGTTCCGCGCTTACGGACATGGGCACGGGACAGGTATGGAGGCAGAACGCATGATCCACAAGAATTGGGCCGAGCTCATCAAGCCGACGCAGCTTGAAGTCAAGCCGGGCAACGACCCGCAGCGTCAGGCGACGGTGATCGCCGAGCCGCTGGAGCGTGGCTTTGGCCTCACGCTCGGCAACGCGCTGCGGCGTGTGCTGATGTCGTCGCTGCAGGGCGCGGCGATCACCTCGGTGCAGATCGACAACGTGCTGCACGAGTTCTCTTCCGTCGCCGGCGTGCGCGAAGATGTCACCGACATCATCCTGAACCTGAAGGGCGTTTCGCTCAAGATGGACGTCGAGGGGCCGAAGCGGCTGTCGATCTCGGCGAAGGGGCCGGGCGTCGTCACCGGCGGTGACATCTCGGAATCGGCCGGCATCGAGGTCCTGAACAAGGATCACGTGATCTGCCACCTCGACGACGGCGCCGACCTGTTCATGGAACTCACCGTGAACACCGGCAAGGGCTATGTCGCGGCCGACAAGAACAAGCCGGAAGATGCGCCGATCGGCCTGATCGCCATCGACGCGATCTACTCGCCGGTGAAGAAGGTTGCCTACGAAGTCCAGCCGACCCGTGAGGGCCAGGTGCTCGACTACGACAAGCTGACGATGAAGATCGAGACGAACGGCGCGCTGACCCCCGAGGACGCCGTGGCCTATGCCGCGCGCATCCTGCAGGACCAGCTGAGCATCTTCGTCAACTTCGAGGAACCGGAATCGGCCTCGAAGCAGGACGCGGAAGACGGGCTCGAGTTCAACCCGCTGCTGCTGAAGAAGGTCGACGAGCTGGAACTGTCGGTCCGTTCGGCCAACTGCCTGAAGAACGACAACATCGTCTACATCGGCGACCTGATCCAGAAGACCGAAGCCGAGATGCTCCGCACCCCGAACTTCGGCCGCAAGTCGCTGAACGAGATCAAGGAAGTGCTCTCGGGCATGGGGCTGCACCTCGGCATGGAAGTCGAGGACTGGCCGCCGGAGAACATCGAGGATCTGGCGAAGCGCTTCGAAGACCAGTTCTGAGCGCTGTCGCTTGACTCTTTCGGGGGGCGTGGAGTACACGCCCCCCATTCAATGCCCGGGATGCCGGGGAATGAGGGAAGGAGAGGCTCCGGTGGAGCGTCGACGACCCGAATGGGCATGATGCCCCAACGACGCACCGTCCAACGCAGGCGGCGCAACACAAAGCAAAACGCAATTTCGGAGAAGACCCATGCGTCACGCCCGCGGCTATCGCCGTCTGAACCGCACCCACGAACACCGCAAGGCGCTGTTCGCCAACATGGCCGGCTCGCTGATCGAGCACGAGCAGATCAAGACCACCCTGCCGAAGGCGAAGGAACTGCGCCCGGTCGTCGAGAAGCTGATCACCCTCGCCAAGCGCGGTGACCTGCACGCCCGCCGCCAGGTTGCTGCCATGCTGAAGGAAGACAAGGACGTCGTGAAGCTGTTCGACGTTCTCGCCGCCCGCTACAAGGACCGTCAGGGGGGCTACACCCGCGTCCTGAAGGCCGGCTTCCGCTACGGCGACATGGCGCCGATGGCGATCATCGAATTCGTCGACCGCGACCACTCGGCCAAGGGCGCCGCCGACAAGGCCCGCCTCGAGGCCGAAGAGGCTGCCGAAGACTGAGCCGTTCCCACAAGGGAAGGCCGGAAATCCCGCCCTCTGGGCGGGATTTTTTGTTTCCGGGCAATCACGTCGATCGGCGCGATGGCCCCTCAGAGTTGATCGGCCGGATACAATTCCCAGTTGATTCTTTCGCCGCGCGCCTGTCTAAAAAGGCATGTCCATTCATGTCGACATCAACAAATGCCTTGCCGAGCTTGGCCGTCTCGCGCCGGACGGCTATTTCGTCGGCCTGCATATCCGCTTCGCCGCCCCGATCATGCAGTTCCAGACCTATCCCGAGGCCTGGAGCGAGCATTACACGCGCGAGGCCTATGCGCTGCGTGACCCGACCATCGCCTGGGGCTTCTCGACCGAGGGCGCCTCGCGCTGGAGCGAGTTCACCCTGCCGGACCCGTTTAACATTCTCGGAGAGGCGCGAAAATTCGGCCTGAACTACGGGCTGACCGTCTCTTGCGGGCCGATCAGCTCGCGCACGATCGCGAGCTTCACCCGCCGCGACCGGGAATTCACCAATGACGAGATTGTCGCGATCTCGCACCAGATCCGGCGACTGCATGACATTACACAGCCGCCGGAGAGCCTGACGAAGGCTCAGATCGAGGCCCTGCGGTGTATCGCTGCAGGGGACCGACATGCCGCTGCCGCTGCAAAACTCGGAATCTCGGAAAGCGCGCTCAAGGCCCGGCTCCTGTCTGCTCGGGAACGGTTGATGGCGCGCACCACTGCCGAAACCATTCAGAGAGCGAAGGAGTACCGGCTGCTGTAGGTCCCTTTGCAACGGTCCGCCCCGGGCATAGCTGCCAACCCGGAGAAAGACCATGCAGACCACTACCCTGTCCTTTGCCAACATGCACAACTACGGCGAGCTTTTCGCGAACCTCTTTCGCGCACGGCGGCAAAGCTTCATCGTCCAGAAGAACTGGGACCTGCCCGAAGAGATGGGCATGGAGTTCGACCAGTACGACACGCCGCAAAGCCGCTGGATCGCGATCCACGACTTCGGTCACGTGCTGGCCGGTATGCGGCTGACGCCGACCACGGCGCGCTGCGGCATCTATTCCTACATGATCCGCGACGCGCAGAAGGGGCTGCTTGGCGGCTCCATCCCCTCCGACCTGCTCTTCGACGAGGCGCCGGTCTCGCCGCAGATCTGGGAGAGCACGCGGGTGTTCGTCTCGCACGACATCCCGCAGAGCCTGCGCCGCAAGGTGCACTTCCGCCTCGCCGAGACGATGACCAGCGCGGCGCGTGAACTCGGCGCGACGCGGCTCATCGCGCTCACCGCGGCGAACTGGCCGCGCTGGTACGGGCGTTGCGGCCTGGCCGCCGAGGCGATCGGCCGGCCGATGTTCATCGACGACGGCGATTACCAGTGCGTCTCGATCGACCTGAGCGGCAAGATGCACTGAACGTTGCCGATGCGGGGGCGGGCCTTCGGGCCCGCTCCGATCTGCCCCTTCCGTCCCGGGCGCCGGGGCGATACTGTGGGCCACCATGTCCGACCTTTTCGACAGCCCCACCCGGGAGCCCGCGCACGAGGCGCCGCGCCCGCTCGCGGACCGGATCCGCCCGCAACACCTTGCCGAGGTGATCGGGCAGGAACATGTGCTTGGCCCCGAGGCACCGCTTGGCGCGATGCTGGCTGCGGGCTCGCTCTCGTCGATCATCCTGTGGGGCCCGCCCGGCGTCGGCAAGACGACGATCGCCCGGCTTCTGGCGTCCGAAACCGACCGCGCCTTCGTGCAGATCTCGGCGATCTTCACCGGCGTGCCGGAGTTGCGCAAGGTGTTCGAGGCGGCGAAGCTGCGCTTCTCGCAGGGCAAGGGCACGCTGCTCTTCGTCGACGAGATCCACCGTTTCAACAAGGCGCAGCAGGACAGCTTTCTGCCCTACATGGAGGATGGCACCATCCTTCTCGTGGGTGCGACGACCGAGAACCCGAGCTTTGAGCTGAACGCCGCCGTGCTGTCGCGCGCGCAGGTGCTGATCCTCGAGCGGCTGAGCCTTGCAAGCCTCGAGCGCCTCGCGCAGCGCGCCGAGAAGGCGCTTGACCGGGCGCTGCCGCTCAAGGCGCCGGCGCGCGAGGCGCTGCTCGAGATGGCCGATGGCGACGGGCGGGCGCTGCTGAACCTGATCGAGCAGGTGATGGCCTGGAAGGTCGCCGCGCCGCTTGACACGGAGGCGCTGTCGGCGCGGCTGATGCGGCGGGCGGCGAAATACGACAAGTCGGGCGACGAGCATTACAACCTGATTTCGGCGCTGCACAAATCGGTGCGCGGCTCGGACCCGGATGCGGCGCTTTACTGGTATGCGCGGATGCTCGAGGGGGGCGAGGACCCGCGTTTCCTGGCCCGGCGGCTGGTGCGGATGGCGGTCGAGGATATCGCCCTTGCCGATCCGCAGGCGCAGACCGTGTGCCTGCACGCCTGGGAGACCTATGAACGCCTCGGCTCGCCCGAGGGCGAACTCGCGCTTGCCCAGGCGGTGATCTATCTCGCCCTCGCGCCGAAGTCGAACGCGGGCTATGTCGCCTACAAGGCGGCGCGGGCGGCGGCGAAGAAGACAGGTTCGGAACCGCCGCCGCGCCACATCCTGAACGCGCCGACCCGGCTGATGGAAGAGCAGGGCTTTGGTGCGGGTTATCAGTATGACCACGACGCCGAGGACGGCTTCTCGGGACAGAACTACTTCCCCGAGACGATGAAGCGCCCGGTCTTCTATGCCCCGGTCGAGCGCGGTTTCGAGCGCGAGCTGAAGAAGCGCGTCGACTGGTTCGCGAAGCTGCGCGACAAGCGCAAAACTTGACATTCCGGCCCCCGGAGGCTTTGAGGGCGGCAAAGGAGAGACCCATGCTGTCCACCGTTTTCCAGGTCGCGCTCGGAGGGGCCCTCGGCGCCTCGGCGCGCTACCTCTCGGGCGTGGCGATCCTGCGTGCGCTCGGCCCACAGACGATTCCGCTCGGGGTGATCTTCGTGAACATCCTCGGGTCCGTCGTCATGGGGGCGCTGGTGACCTTTCTGGGGCAGAAGGAACTGACGCATTGGAACGCCTTTCTCGCGACGGGCATTCTCGGCGGCTTCACCACCTTCTCCTCCTTCTCGCTCGAGGCCTGGACGCTGATCGAGCGGGGCGATGTGGGCCATGCGGCCTTTTACGTGTTTGCCTCCGTGGGCGCGGCGCTGGCCGGGCTGATCTTCGGGGTGCATCTGATGAGATGGGTATTGGCATGAGCGCTGTGCAGACGATCCGGGTGACCGAGGCCGAGGGCGACAGCCGTCTCGACCGCTGGCTGAAGAAACGCTTTCCGCAGCTGACGCAGGGCGCGATCGAGAAGATGTGCCGCAAGGGCGAGTTGCGCGTCGATGGCGGGCGGGTCAAGGCGAACAGCCGCGTCGCGCCGGGGCAGGAGGTGCGCGTGCCGCCGCTGCCAGATGCCGCCGCCGCGCCGCGCCGCTCGGACGAGCGCCGCGAGGGGCTGCAGATCTCGGATGCCGATGCGGCGATGATCCAGTCCTGCGTGCTGTGGAAGGACGAGCACATCATTGCGCTGAACAAGCCGCCGGGGCTGCCCTCGCAGGGCGGCTCGGGGCAGGGCGACCGCCATGTCGACGGCCTGCTCGACGCGCTGCGCTTCGGCTACAAGGACCGGCCGAAGATGGTGCACCGGCTCGACAAGGACACCTCGGGGGTGCTGCTGGTCGCGCGCACCGACCGCATCGCGCGGCATCTGTCCGAGGCGTTCCGGCTGAAGACCACGCGCAAGATCTATTGGGCGGCGGTCGCGGGCGTGCCGAACCCGAAGATGGGTACGGTGCGCTATGGCCTCGTCAAGGCGCCGGGCCATGGCCGCGGCGGCGAGGGCGAGAAGATGATCTGCATCCATCCCTCGAAGGTCGACGCGACCGAGGGGGCGAAACGCGCCACCACCGATTATGCCGTGCTCGATTCGCTCGGCACGCGGGTGAGCTGGGTTGCGCTGGTGCCGATCACCGGCCGCACCCACCAGCTGCGCGCGCATATGGCCGAGATGGGGCACCCGATCATCGGCGATGGCAAGTATGGTGGCTCGGGGCAGGAGAACCTGGGCGACGGCTGGGGCGCGCAGCTCGGCGGCGAGATCTCGCGCAAGCTGCACCTGCATGCGCGCCAGATCAGCTTCGACCATCCGATCACCAAGAAGCGCATCACCGTGGTCGCCCCCCTGCCGTCGCACATGCAGCGCACCTGGAAGACGCTGGGCTGGTACGAGAATGACGTGCCCGCCGATCCGTTCGAGGAGCTTGAATGAAGCTCGTCATCTTCGACGTCGATGGCACGCTCTCGGACAGCGCGGCGCAGATTTGCGCCTCGATGGACTGGGGCTTCTCGCAGCTTGGCCTGCCGGTGCCCTCGCGCGCCGCGACGCTGTCGATCGTCGGGTTGTCGCTGCCCGAGGCGGTGGCGCAGCTGGTGCCCGAGCTGCCCGCGGCGACCCGCGCCGAGATCGTCGAATTCTACAAGAAAAGCTATCAGGACCGCCGCATCGCGCAGCCTGCGCCGCTGTTTGCCGGCGCGGCCGAGACGCTCGATCGGCTGTCGGGGCGCGAAGACCTGCTGCTGGGCGTCGCCACCGGCAAGTCGCGACGCGGGCTTGACGCGCTGATCGCCCATCACGGGCTGACGGGCACCTTCTTCACCCGGCAGGTGGCGGACGATCACCCCTCGAAGCCGCATCCGTCGATGGTGCTGACGGCGCTGGCGGATGCCGGTGCCGATCCGGCCGAGGCGGTGATGATCGGCGACACCACCTATGACATCGAGATGGGGCGCGCCGCGGGCGTCGCCACCATCGGGGTCCGCTGGGGGTATCACCCGGCCGAGGACCTCGTGGCCGCCGGTGCCGACCGGCTGGTCGACGATTTCGCCGCGCTCGAGACGGCGGTGGACGAGCTTCTGGGAGGATGCGCATGAGTGCCTGGGCACCGAAACGGTTCTGGACCGCGACCGATGTGGCCGAGGTGCCGGGCGGCTTTGCCGTTACCCTCGACGGGCGGCATGTGAAGACCCCGGCGAAGGCGCCGCTCGTCGTGCCGAGCCGGGCGCTGGCCGAGGCGATCGCGCGCGAATGGCAGGCGCAGGACGAGAAGATCGATCCGGCGACGATGCCGGTCACCCGCGGTGCGAATGCCGCGATCGACAAGGTACGCAGCCAGCATGCCGAAGTCGCGGCGCTGATCGCCGACTATGGCGGCACCGACCTTCTGTGCTATCGCGCTGAGGCCCCGCGCGAGCTGGTGGCGCGGCAATCCGCGCATTGGGATCCGCTGCTCGACTGGGCCGAGGCGGCGCTTGGCGCGCGGCTTGCGGTGACGCAGGGCGTGGTGCCGGTGGCGCAGCCCGAGGCGGCGCTGGCAGCGCTTTCCGCCCGCGTCGCGGCGATGGACGAGTGGCAGCTTGCGGCGCTGCATGATCTTGTCGGCCTCACCGGCTCGCTCGTTCTGGGCCTTGCCGTGGCCGAGGGGCGGCTGACGGCGGACGAGGCCTGGACGATCGCGCAGATCGACGAGACCTGGCAGGCCGAGCAATGGGGCGCCGACGACGAGGCCGCCGCGCATGCCGAACGCAAGCGCGCCGCGCTGCTCGATGCCGAACGATTCTGGCGGATGCGTCACGCGCTTTAAGACGCGGCGCCGTCGGCGGGCCGTTCGCGCCCGTCTTTCACTCATATGCCTGAGTTTTGGGCAGGCGACGCCGCGGCGTCGTTCAACTCCCCTTGACCTTTTTTGATCCTTCGGACCAAACTTGGTCACTGGGGGCGACCCCCAAATAACGTTCCAGACCCCACAGGGGCACTTTTGCCGCCGTCCGCTGGCGGAAACTCAGGAAGAGGTACACATGAAGAAATCGGTATTCTTCGGCACGCTGATGGCGGCCGGTCTGACCGCGGGCATCGCTTCGGCGACCACGCTCGAGGACGTCAAGGCCCGCGGCGTGCTGAACTGCGGCGTGAACACGGGCCTCGTGGGCTTCGCCGCTCCCGATGCCAACGGCAACTGGTCCGGCTTTGACGTTGCACTGTGCAAGGCTGTCGCGGCTGCCGTCCTGGGCGATCCGACGAAGGTCAAATATGTGCCGACCACCGGCCAGACCCGCTTCACCGCGCTGACCTCGGGCGAGGTCGACATGCTCGCGCGCAACTCCACCTGGACCTTCTCGCGCGATACCGACCTGAAGATGGATTTCGCCGGCGTGAACTACTACGACGGTCAGGGCTTCATGGTGCGCAAGGACAGCGGCATCACCTCCGCCAAGGAGCTCGACGGCGCCTCGGTCTGCATCCAGACCGGCACCACCACCGAGATGAACCTCGCCGACTATTTCAAGGCGAACAACATGACCTATCAGCCGATCGCGGTTGATTCGAACGCCGAGGGCGAACAGCAGTATCTGGCCGGCGCCTGCGATGCCTATACCACCGATGCCTCGGGCTTGGCCGCCACCCGCGCCGCCTATGCCGATCCGGAAAACCACGTCATCCTGCCGGAAATCATCTCGAAGGAACCGCTCGGGCCGGCCGTGCGCCATGGCGACAACCAGTGGGGCGACATCGTGCGCTGGACCCTCTTCGCGCTGATCGCGGCGGAGGAATATGGCATCACCTCGGCCAATATCGACGAGCTCGCCAAGGGCACCGAGAACCCGGAGATCAACCGCATTCTCGGCGTCGACGGCGATCTCGGGCCGATGACTGGTCTCGAGAAGGACTGGGCCGTAAAGGCGATCAAGGCCGGCGGCAACTATGGCGAGATCTTCGCCGCCACCATCGGCGAGTCGACCCCGATCGGCCTTGCCCGTGGTCTGAACGCGCAGTGGACCCAGGGCGGGCTGATGTACGCCCCGCCGTTCCGCTGAGCCACCACTTGCAAGGGGCGTCGCACCGCGGCGCCCCTCTGCCATGAAAAGCAAACCTGCCGGCGGGGCCTGACCCCACCTCACATGGGCAAAAGCCCGGACACCGGACAGGAACAGGGGATACACCATGACCAGCGCATCCGACGCGCCGGACCGAGGGTTCCGGCTCAGTCAGCTTATCTACGACACCCGATACCGCTCGCTCACCATCCAGGTCATCACGCTGATCGTGGTGATGGGGGCTGCGGGCTGGCTCGTCGACAACACGATCCAGAACCTCAGGGTTCTCGGCAAGGATTTCAACTTCGGGTTCCTTGACAACCGCGCGGGCTATGACATCGCGCAGCACCTGATCCCCTATACCAACGACAACACCCATGCCCGGGCGATGCTGGTGGGGCTGCTGAACACGATCTGGGTATCGCTGCTCGGCTGCGCCACGGCGACGGTGATCGGCATCTTCGTCGGCGTGCTGCGTCTGTCGAAGAACTGGCTCGTCGCGCGGCTGATGACCGTCTATGTCGAGACCTTCCGCAACGTCCCGGTGCTGCTGTGGATCCTGGTCGCGATGGCGGTGCTGACCGAGATCACGCCGGCGCCGAACGCTTACAAGGTGAACCCGGCGACGGGCGAGGCGAATGCCTCGATGATCCTCGACTCGATCGCCCTCACCAACCGCTACACCGCCATCCCCGCGGTCAGTTTCGAGCGTTCGCTCGGCGTGATCGACACCGCGCTGGCGCCGGTCTCGCTCAACGTGCTGGCGATCGTGCTGGTGCTCGCGGGCGCGATCTGGGTGAACCGCAGGCTGCTCGCCCATGCGAGCGCGGTGCAGGATGCCACCGGCGCCCGCCCGGTGACCTGGTGGAAGAGCCTGCTGCTCCTTCTGGGGCCGCTCGCCCTGCTGCTGGCCGCGCTTGGCTTCCAGCTGCACGGGCCCACGCTCAAGGGCTTCAACTTCACCGGCGGCACCAATGTGTCGAACGCCTTCGTCGCGCTCTGGGCCGGCCTGTCGCTCTATACCGGTGCCTTCATCGCCGAGATCGTGCGCGCCGGCATCCTCGCCATCTCCAAGGGCCAGACCGAGGCCGCCTTCGCCCTTGGCCTGCGGCCGGGCAAGACGATGCGCCTGGTGATCCTGCCGCAGGCGCTGCGGGTGATCGTGCCGCCGCTGATCTCGCAGTTCCTGAACCTGACAAAGAACTCCTCGCTCGCCATCGCGGTGGGCTACATGGACCTGCGCGGCACGCTGGGCGGCATCACGCTGAACCAGACCGGCCGCGAGCTCGAGGCGATCTTGCTGATGATGCTGATCTACCTGGCGATCTCGCTGGTGATCTCGGGGGTGATGAACCTCTACAACCACAAGGTCCGGCTGAAGGAGCGCTGAGATGAGTGACACGTCGCACAGTGCCGTCTTCGTCCGCAAGACGATGCTTCCCCCCGAACCCGCGCCGGCGCGGCAGACGGGGGTGTCGAAATGGGTGCGCGAGAACCTGTTCTCGGGCTGGCTGAACACGATCCTCACCCTCGCGGGAATCGCGCTGATCTGGGGCCTCGCCAGCCATTTCTACCCCTGGTTCCGCCATGGCGTGTGGAACGCGGCCTCGTTGCCCGAATGCCGCCAGATCATCGCCGCGCGCTGGGGCGAGGGCGCGACCGGCGCCTGCTGGGCCGTGATCCATGCCCGCTGGACGCAGTTCATCTTCGGCTTCTACCCGCCCGAGCTGTTCTGGCGCCCGGTGCTGACCTTCGGGCTGATGCTCGTCGCGGTGGCGCCGGTGCTCTTCACCCAGTTGCCGCGGGGGATGCTGAAGGTCTCGGCCGTGTTCCCGCTGCTCGCCATCTGGCTGCTCTGGGGCGGCTCGATCTGGCCGGTGGTGATGATCGCCGCGGGCTTTGCCGTGGGCTATCTGGTGGCCCGGATCCTCGCCCGCTGGGGGATGATCCTCGCGATCCTGGGGGCCGTCGTCGCGGCGGTGCTGTTCTGGATCTTCGTGCCGGGCCCGGTCGATGCGGTTCTCGGCCGCGTGCTGCCGATCGCGCTCGAGCCCGTGGCCTCGCGCCAGTTCGGCGGCTTCCTGCTCGCCATCACGCTGGGCGCCGGCGGCATCGCGATGTCGCTGCCGCTCGGCATCCTGCTGGCGCTCGGCCGGCAGTCGGACATGTTCCTGATCAAGACCTTCTCGATCATGTTCATCGAGTTCATCCGCGGCGTGCCGCTGATCACGCTGCTGTTCGTGGCCTCGCTTCTGCTGAACTACTTCCTGCCGCCGGGCACCAACTTCGACATTATCTTGCGGGTGATGATCCTCGTCACGCTGTTCTCGGCCGCCTATATCGCCGAGGTCATCCGCGGCGGTCTCGCGGCGCTGCCGCGCGGGCAGTACGAGGCGGCCGATGCGCTTGGTCTCGACTACTGGAAGGCGCAGCGGCTGGTGATCCTGCCGCAGGCGCTGAAGATCTCGATCCCGGGCATCGTCTCGACCTTCATCAGCATGTTCAAGGACACCACGCTCGTCACCTTCGTGGGCCTGTTCGAGCCGCTGAAGTCCATCCCCGATTCGATCCGCGCCGACATCGCGTGGAAGGGCACCTACTGGGAGCACTTCATCTTCGTCGGCGCCATCTTCTTCATCCTCAACTTCAGCATGTCGCGCTACTCGATGTATCTCGAGCGCAAGCTGAAGCGTGACCATCGCTAAGGAGTTCCCCCATGTCGGAACCGCACATCGAGCGCCCCGTCGACCGCAGCAAGCTGCAGGTCTCGGACGAGGTGGCGATCCAGATCGAGAACATGAACAAGTGGTACGGCGCGTTTCACGTGCTGCGCGACGTGAACCTGACGGTGAACCGGGGCGAGCGGATCGTCATCGCCGGGCCCTCGGGCTCGGGCAAGTCGACGCTGATCCGCTGCATCAAC
>NZ_SAVB01000026.1 GCF_004022265.1 Paenirhodobacter ferrireducens | reverse complement strand
CCCACGCCGCCCATGGCGGAAAGCCGCCCGCCGTGGTCTACTTCAACCAGATCGAAACCGACCAGCAGGCGCAGAGAGTAGCTTAAATCATCCCGGAAACTGTCCAAGGGATCGGGAGTAGCTCAGATGAAGGGGGACAAACCCGTCATCAACCTGACCAACACGACGCTTTGGCTGGGGCGCAACCTGGACTTCATCCTTCCGGGACTCGCTCACAATCTCATGTCGGGTCGGGACGAATGGCGCGACGGGCCGCTGGATGACGCGGCTGTCTCTCTGGCCCGCATGGCCCTGGAGCGGCGCGGCCTGGATACCGTGGGCAAAGAGATCGTGGCGGACGCGGCGCATGTCGTCGCGCGGAAGCGGTCCTGGCACCCGATCCGGGACCACCTGGACGGGCTCACCTGGGACGGCACGGCGCGGCTGGACACTTGGTTGGTCCGCCATGTCGGGGCAGACGACTCCCCCTACGTCCGCGCGGTCGGGCGCAAATTCCTGTTGCAGATGGTGGCGCGGGTCATGGTCCCCGGCTGCAAGGTGGACCACACGCTTGTCCTGTCCGGTCCCCAGGGTGTCGGGAAGTCCACGCTTTGCCGGGTGCTGGCGGGGACTGAATACTTCAGCGACACGCTGCCCAGCATTTCCGGG
Source organism: Paenirhodobacter ferrireducens (assembly GCF_004022265.1). GTDB lineage: Bacteria > Pseudomonadota > Alphaproteobacteria > Rhodobacterales > Rhodobacteraceae > Rhodobacter > Rhodobacter ferrireducens. Next base: position 75,255 of record NZ_SAVB01000026.1, on the reverse strand, counting down.
GACAAGACGGACGCCATTCGCCACCTGCAAGGGAAATGGCTGGTGGAACTGGCGGAACTGGCCCCGTCGCGGAAGAGCGAAGCCGAAGACCTGAAGGCGTTCCTGTCGGGCGCGGTGGATCGTGTGCGGCTGCCCTATGCCAGACACGACAAGTCCTTCCCCCGGCAATGCGTCTTCGTCGGCACCACCAATGAAGACCAGTTTCTTCGGGACGCGACGGGCGGACGGCGCTTCTGGCCCGTCACGGTCGGGAAGCTGATCGACATCGACGCCCTGGCTTCGGAGCGGGATCAACTCTTCGCCGAAGCCGTGGCCGCCTATCGGGCCGGTGAACCCTGGCACCTGGACGCCGACTTCGAAGCGGAACACGCCCGCCCGATGCAAGAGGCGGCCCGCGAGTCCGATAGCTGGGCGGAGAAGGTCGCGGCGTGGCTGGAACTGACGGACGACGACTTCGACGAAGCGGGCGAACCGAAGACGGAAGTCCGACTTTCGGACATGCTGGAAGGCGCTCTGATGATAGGCCCTGGACAACAGAGCATGGCGATTCAGAAGCGCGCTGCGATTGTCATGCGTGATCTGGGCTGGCGAAAGCACCGCACCCGCACCGGAATGGTGTGGCGAAGCCCCGACTGGAAGGAACCTTCGCAATGAACAGTGTGAACCGTAGCCGGGGCGGCCATGCCCCCTTGTGCCGCATTGGCGTTTCGTTTCAGCGGTTTCTAGAAACTCTGGAAATCTCTGGACCAGCGGGGAGCCGCGAAACCGGGGAGCGTGAACCCTGCGTGAACCGTGGCGTGACCCGTAGGGGTCACATGCAACCCCCTTGTTTTCTATACCCTATTTCCCCTGTGAACCGTGTGAACCCTAGTAAGACGAAAAGACTGCTAGAGAGCGGAGAGGGGGACAGGGCACGGGGGGAGAGAGGCCCAGGAGGTAACATAGGGAAAAACGGTTCTCAGGGTTCACAGGGTTCACACTCCCTTGGCACGGCTCACCATGATCCGCTGACGAATGCCGCTCTAGAAACTCTGGAAACTCTGGAAATCCCAGAGACCGGGGACATGCGGCGCGGGTCCTTCCAGGTTCTGGCGCGTCGCGGGGGGCGCGGAGCCCCGGCTTTTCACGCTTTCCAGATTTTCTGGAATCGGGAATCCACCTTGGGCGTTCTGGCCCGCTCTGGAAACTCTGGAATTTCTAGAAATGAGGCAAGCGCATGAACGCCTATGACGCCGACATCGAAGCCGTCTTGGGCGGCGGTCCTGAAACCCCCGCTGGCGAGACCGTGACCGCCGCCGAACTGTCGGAATGGCTGAACCTGTCCACAGCGCGGATTCATGCGCTGGCCCGCGAAGGCGTCATTCCCCGGACGGACGGACGCTTCGAGCTGCAACCCACCATCCGCGCCTATGTGGAGCACTTGCGGGCGGGGCAGCGGGGGCGGCAATCCACGGACCCGGACCTGAACGCGGAAAAGCTGCGGCTGGCCCGCGCCAATGCCGAGAAGATCGAACTGGCAAATGCCAAGACCCGCGCGGCGCTGGTCCCCGTGGCCGAAGTCGAATCCGCCTGGGCATCGGTCCTTCGGGACGTGCGCGCCGCCATGCTCGCCATTCCCGCCCGCGTTCAACAACGGCTTGGGCATCTGACTGCCCATGACGTGCAGATGATCGACCGCGAAGTCCGCGACGCGCTCGAAGAGGCAAGCCATGACGAATGACATCCTGACCGCCACCCGCGTCCGTGCTCTGGCCGCTCTGAAGCCGCCGCCGCGCCTGTCCCTGGGGGATTGGATGGAAGCCCACATGCGGCTTCCTGAAGGCGTCTCTGCACTCCCTGGGCGCGTCACCCTCTGGCCCTATCAGCGCGGCATTGCCCAGGCCATCAGCGACCCGCTGGTGGAGCGTGTGACGCTGGTGAAGCCCGTCCGCGTCGGGTTCACGACGTTGCTTACCGGGGCGCTGGCGTCCTACGTCGCCAATGAGCCGTCTCCGATCCTCGCCCTTCTGCCGACGGAAGCCGACGCCCGCGATTATGTCGTCTCCGATCTGGAGCCGATCTTCGACGCGACCCCGGCTTTGCGCGGACTCATTTCTGGCGACGCCGACGAGTCTGGGCGCTCCACGCTTCTGTCCCGCCGCTTCCCCGGCGGGTCCCTGAAGATCGTCGCGGCCAAGAGCCCCCGGAACCTGCGCCGCCACAACGTCCGAATTCTGCTGATCGACGAAGCCGACGCCATGGAACCGTCCGCCGAAGGCAGCCCGATCACCTTGGCCGAACGGCGGACCCTCAGCTTCGCAAATCGCAAGATCATCCTGGGCAGCACCCCGACTCTGCTGGACACCTCGAACGTGCTGCGGTCCTACGCTCAATCCGACCAGAGGGTCTTCGAAGTCCCGTGCCCGGATTGTGGGGCCATGACCGAAATCCAGTGGCGGCATATCGAATGGCTGCCCGACCAGCCCCAGACGGCGGCCTTCCGCTGCCCCCATTGCGAGTCCCTGATCGACGAAAAGCACAAGGCGGGCATGGTGGAAGCGGGGGCATGGCGGGCCATGCGCCCCGAGATCGAAGGCCACGCGGGCTTCCGGCTGAATGCGCTGGTGTCCACACTGGCGAACGCTTCCTGGGGCAAGCTGGCGGCGGAATTCATCGTGGCCAAGGCGCACCCGGACCAGCTTCAGACCTTCGTGAACACGATCTTGGCCGAAGGCTGGCGAGAGGCGGCGGAAGAGATCGACGAAGCCGCCCTGGCATCGCGGCGAGAACGGTTCGGCCTGGACGCGCTGCCCCCGGACGTGCTGGTCCTGACGGCTGGCGTGGACGTGCAGCGGGATCGTCTGGAAATCGTGATCCTGGGACACGGGAAGACCGATTACTTCGTCCTGGCGCAACACGTCATCTGGGGCAGCCCCCATGAAGATCACACCTGGGCGGAACTGGACGACTACCTTCGGGGCCAGTGGCCGCACCCCGGCGGCGGCACGTTGCGCTTGGACGCGGTGGCAATCGACGCCGGGGACGGCGAGACCATGGACCCGGTTATGTCCTTCTGCCGTCCGCGCTTCGCCCGCCGGATCGTCGCCATCAAGGGGGCACCTGGGGCGCGTCCGTCGATCAAGGCCAGCGAGACGCGCGGGTCTCGCCTCTTCATCCTGGGCGTGGACGGGCTGAAGGCCACGCTGGCTTCCCACCTGTCGCGCGGGCGGACGGTGCGCTTCAGCGACACTCTGGAGGATCGTTTCTTCGAAGAACTCGCCAGCGAACGCCGTCTGGTCCGCTACAAGCGGGGCGCGCCCGTGCGGGTCTGGGAACGGATCACGGGACGGCGGGCGGAATCCCTCGACTGCATGGTCTACGCGCTCGCCGTGCGCCCGCTGGTGGGTGTTGACCTAGGACGCCGGGAAGCGGAAGTCTCGACAAAGGCCGCCCCCACAAGAACGCCCCCCGTGGTAAAGTCGGCTTGGATGAATCGGTAACTGATTTGAGAAAAGGGCAGGAAATGGCAGAGACCAGATATGAAGAGCTTCAGGCGCTGACTAAGAAATACGGCGAAGAAACATGGGTTTTCTACAAGAAGGTGAAGGCCATTGGGCCGAAAATCGTGGAAGCCTATGTCGCCTATTTGGGCGGACCAAAGACGGCAGCAAATGCGGTCCCGCCGGAAGGCGATTTTGACCCACGCGCGTTTTACCGTGGCGCGGCCTTCGATAGCCATGGGCGGGGCACGATCTACCTCGAACCAATCCGCATGGGTGTTTGCACCGAAATCGGAAACCAGTCGGACAGGGGCGCAACCTGGGTTCGAACCGTCTTGGGGTTTCACCCTTCTGGCGGGGGCGTCCGCCTCACTGTCGGGAACCGGGAACGGCAATTCCATCTCGGGGAAGATGCGGAAAGCGCCATGACCGAAATTTGCGAAGCGATCTTCCAAGACGCCCGCGAAGCCTTTTCCATTGAATTGGACGAAGCCCAGGGGCGTTCCCGCATCGGCTTTACTTCGGAAAAGGAATGACCATGGCGAAGCAAATTGAAGTCGGGGATCAAGTGACCTTTGCCGATGAACGGCGGGCGCTTGTTGTGGTGAAGATCGACGAAAAGGGAGTCCATTGCCAGATTCCCGGTGCCGGTGGAAAAATTGTGATCCACAAGGCTGAAGACCTGAAGAACCACGGGAAGCCGGGTCCCCTGCGGCCCATTTTCTAGTCCACCCACCCCCTGGGCGGGGCCTTGTCCAGATAGGCTTCCGCGTCTCCGATGTGATCTGCCCACCATACTAGGCCGCCGTCTTCAGTGACGACGCGGTATCTGGGCACCCCATTTTCGGGATTGGGGCAGGACCGGAAGAACAGCCCGCGACGGCGGGCCTTGTAGTAAACGCGGGCTTTCGCCCTCTGAATGTCGCTTCTGTTCTGCATTCCTAATGCGTCGGGGGCGGCACTCGCAAACCGCCCCCGACTCCCCTTCATCGGAGAGACGACGCGCGACCAAACGCGCCGTGTCACCTGTATAGTCGGATTCGCACAATCCGACAATAGGTTTAAAGGTGTCAACTGGCAGTCTAAACCATTGAACTACCAGTTGTTAAACTGCCTGTTCAATTCCCAAGCGCCCCGAATCGGTGTATGAAGGTCCGGTATATAGCCGGAGGACCTACCGTGACCGATCAAGAATTCCCGACCATCCACTATCTCCCGCCGCTTGACCGCCAGCCGTCGCATTTGTCCCGCAAGGATGTGGTGGCGCGCTGTCTCGAACCTGGACTTGCCCGTGAAACGCTCGAACCCTTCGTCAAGAAATGTGCGGCGCGGGACTTCCTGCGCCCCGTCGGGATCGACGCCGCCGACAAGCGCGCACCCTACCTCTATGAGATCGACTCCGTTCTGATCGCCAAATGCCTTCACACCCTGGCCTTCGCCAGCATCGAAGTGGACGGCCCTGACGGCATCGGGCGGGCGGTGTCCCTCGCCATGAAGTCCTTCGCCGTGGAAGACCACTTTCCGAACGGTGTCCCGAAAGGCGAGAACGTGAATGCCTATTTCCGGGCTTTCGGCCCCAGCCCTGCCGCTTGGGCCATTCTCGACTATCGGCGGGGCGTGACCGGCTGGTCCCTGCATGTCGCCGTGACGCTGGACGACGCGGGCAAGAAGCGTGTCGGGGCGAAGCTCTGGAACGTCCAGAACGGCTTCATGCCGAACCTCTTCGGCGGCCCCAAACCCGTCATCCCCCACGCGGAAACCGTTCTGTCGCTGGACCGGATTCTTCCGATCATCCTGGGCGACCGCGAAGGGATGAACTGACCATGGCCTTCCGCCTTCCCCGACTCCCGAAACTGTTTCGGACGACCGAAACCCCGGCGCGTCGCATGATCGACGCCGCCGCTGGCGGGCGTCGGAGCGGCGGCTTCGGCACCTTCGGGCCGATCAATCCCGAAGTGGCGGCGGGAGCGACGCTCACGCGGTCCCGCGCTCGTTATCTCGCCGCCAACAATCCCTTCCTCTCCAATGGCGTGGACAACTGGTCCGCCGCTCTAGTGGGGGCTGGTATCCGTCCGACGCCCCGCGCTGAAGACGCGGACACCCGCCGCGCCGCAAGCCGTGCTTTCGAGACCTGGGCGGACGACGCCGACGCGGCGGGGCGGACGGACTTCTGGGGGCTGCAACGGGACATCGCCCGTCACCTGATCGTGGACGGCGAAGCCCTGGTCATCATTCACGACGACGGGGACGGGTTGAGGCTTCAAACCGTCGCGCCCGAACAACTGGACGAAGCCAAGACGGCGGAACTTGGTGGTGGGCGGATGATCGTCAGCGGCGTGGAATTCGACGCCCAGGGCCGCCGTGTGGCCTATTGGCTCTTGCCCCACCGTCCGCATTCCACCTTCACCGATTACGCGCCGTCGATCCGCTTCGACGCGGCGGACGTGCTGCATGTCATGCGTCCCCTGGGCGCGGGGCAGGTTCGCGGCTTGTCCTGGCTGGCCCCGGCGGTCCTGTCCGCTTCCGAACTGGACCAGCTTATGGACGCGCTTCTGGTGGGGGCGAAGACCAGCGCCATGTTCGCGGGCTTCCTGACCGATCTGAACGCCACGGGTGGGCTGCCCTTCGACGGGGACCAGACGGGCGGCATTCTCGACACGGGTCTGGAACCTGGGACGCTGAAGGTCCTGCCCGCCGGGATCGACGTGAAATTCTCTGCCCCTGACGCGGCCAAGGACTCGCCCGCCTTCCTGCGGATGAACCTTCAGGCGCTCGCCGCCGCCCTGGGGCTGCCCGAACACCTTTTGTCGGGGGACCTGACGAACGCCAACTATTCGTCCCTTCGGGCGGGGCTTTTGCCCTTCCGGGCGCGGGTGGAGCAAACGCAATACGGGACCCTTGTCCCGCAATTCCTGCGGCCTGTCTGGCGGCGTTGGATCGTCTCTGAAGTCTTGTCTGGGCGTCTCGACCTGACCCCCGAACTGGCGGCGGAATGGATCATGCCCCGCCCGATGCAGGTGGACCCTCAGAAAGACCTTGCCGCCGTCAAAGAGGCGCTGGCCCTGGGGCTGACCAGCCGAACGAAGGCCATCAATGAAATGGGCTGGAACGCCGACGATCTGGACGAAGAGATCGCCGCCGACCGCGCCCGGGAAAGCGACCTTGGTCTGACCTTCGGGTCCCCCGACAAACCGGAGTCCCGCAATGACGACTGACACCCTGACACGGGGGGCTCAGACCCGCCCGAATTCTTTCGACCCCGACACGCGAACCGTTTCGGCGGTCATCGCGTCCCCGACTCCCGTGCGCCGCCGAGACGCGCGGGGGCCTTACCTGGAAGTCCTGACGGCGGACACGCTGGACCTGTCCACCGCCGAAGGCTTGCCCGTTCTGGACAGTCACCGAACCGCATCGGTGCGTGACGCCCTGGGGCGGGTTCGGTCCATCGCTCTGGAAGGTGGGTCTGTGACCGCCGTTCTGGAACTCACCGCCGCCGAAGATGCTGCCCCCGTGGTGCAGCGGATCGCGGACGGGACCGTGAGCGGAGTCAGCATTGGCTACCGCGTTGCGGGATGGACCGAGAAACAAACCCAAGCGGGGCGGGTGAAGAACCCGACCCGCTGGCAAATCACCGAAGTCACTTTGACCTCCAACCCGGCGGACCCGTCCGCCCGTCTGCGGCAACAAGAGGAGTCCCCCATGCCCGATGACATCACCGAAACCGTTTCGCCGGATGTGGCGGAACAGACCCGCCGCCGCGACATCCGCGCCCTGGTCCGCACCGCTGGCCTGGACGCCCAGGTGGCGGACGATCTGATCGACGCGGGCGCGGACATGACCCGCGCCAAGGCGGAAATCTTCGACGCGATGCAGGAACGCCGCCGCGCGGCCCCGATTATCCGGTCCCATGCCCCGGCGAACGATGACCCGGCAACGGTCATCCGCCGCCAGTCCGACGCGCTGGCCTTCCGCATGGGCGGCGGCGGGGAACCTGCCGAAGACGTGCGTCCCTTCCTGAACCTCAGCCTTCGGGACATGGCCGTCGACTCCCTGACCCGTGCGGGCGTGTCCACGCGCGGCATGTCGGCGGACGAAGTGTTCACGCGGGCCGGTGAGCACACCACCAGCGACTTCGCCCTGACCGTGAGCAATGCCATGGGCAAGGTGGCGCTGGATACCTACAAGGCTGCCGAGTCCCCGCTCAAGACGCTTTGCCGCCAGCGCACGCTTCCCAACTTCAAGGACTCCACGTCCATCCGCCTGGGCGAAATGGGCCGCCTGGAAGAACTCGCCGAGTCCGGTGAGATCACCCACACCAGCCGCGCCGAAAGCGGCGAGACCATGCGCCTGAAGACCTTCGCGCGGGGCGTCACGGTTTCCCGGAAGCTGATGATCGACGACGATCTGGGCCTTCTGGGCGACATGACGGCGGCCCTGGGCGAAGCGGCGGCCCAGACCGAAGCGGACATCCTGGTCACGCTGCTGACCGGCAATCCGAACCTCAGCGACGGGACTCCGGTCTTCGACGCCACCCGTGGCAACCTGGGCAATGCTGGCGGCGGTTCCGCCGGGGCCATCGGTTCGGCGGGCGTGGACGTGTTCACGGACGCGCGGCAAGCCATGCGGACGGTCAAGGGCATGGACGGCAAGACCATCGTCGGCGCGGCCCCGCGCTTCATGATCGTCGGGCCGGAAATCGAGACCCTGGCCGAACAAATCCTGGCGGAAACCTACCCGACGAAATCGGACGAAGTGAACGTGGCCGCTTCGAAGATGACGCTTCTGGTGGAACCCCGCCTGGAAGGGGATGCGGTCTACATCTTCGCCGATCCGGCGCGGCTGGCGGCCATGCAATACGCCTATCTGTCGTCCGCCCAGGGCGTCCAGATTCAGCGGACGGAAGCCTGGGACACCCTGGGCATGAAATTCCGGGCCTTCCTAGACTTCGGCGCGGGCTGGCTCGACTGGCGCGGCGCGTATCTCCACGAAGGAAGCTGACCGTGGCCGTGTTGACGACCTCTGAACGGCTGGAAGAGGCGCAAGAGGCGCTTCACCAGCTTCTGACGGGGACGCAAGCCGTCGCTGTTACCGACCAGAACGGCGAGCGGGTGGAGTATCGCCCCGCGAACCGCGCCGCGCTGGAACGGTATGTGGCGGACCTCGAAGCCCAACTGGCGGGGGCGCATAAGCCCCCGCACACCATCCGATTCCAGACCTCGAAAGGACTCTGACATGAAGAACTTCGTTCAAGCCGGTGAGAATATCACCGTGACCGCCGCCGCCGCTGCCACCAGCGGGGACGGCGTGAAAATCGGCAGCCTGTTCGGCATCGCGGCGGGTGACGCCGAAACCGGGGACCCGCTGGTCCTGGTGACGGCGGGCGTCTTCGACATGCCCAAGGTGGCCGCCGACGACATCACCCTGGGCGCTGCCGTCTACTGGCGGTCCAGCGACGGGCTGGTGACGACGACGGCGAGCGGGAACACGAAAGTCGGCGTGGCCGTCACCGCCGCTGGCAACGGCGCGGCGAGCGTCCGCGTCCGCCTCAACGGCGCGTTCTGACACCATGGCCGCCGCCCGTCATACCGCGCTGCCCCTGCCTGCACGGCGGGGCCTGTCGCGTGAAGAGGCGGCGGCCTATGTCAGTGTGAGCCCGAATTTCTTCGATTCCATGGTCCGCGAAGGACTCATGCCTGGCCCCAAGCGCGTGAAAGCCCGCGTGTTTTGGGACAGGTATCAACTGGACGCTGCCTTCGACGCCTTGCCTGGGGACACCCCGTCCGCGCATGATGAAGGTCCCGAAGACAATGAATGGGACCAAGTATGAAGCAACTCCGACGACCTCCGCCCTACTGTCAGGGCTTCACAGACAGACACGGAAAGGCGCGCTGGTATCTCCGCAAGCCTGGGATTCCCTGCACGGCGCTTCCTGGGCTGCCCTGGAGCCCGGAATTCATGGCGGCCTATGAAGACGCCCTGAAAGGCGAACCTGCCCAGGTGGCGGCCAAGAAGACCCGTCCGGGATCAATCGACGCGCTTGTGGTGAGCTACTATCAGACCGCCGACTTCGCGGGGCTTCGAAGCTCGACCAAGACCACCTATCGCGGAATCATCGAACGGTTTCGTGCGGAGCATGGCGACAAGCGCGTGGCGAAGATGGAGACCCGGCACGTCCGAAACATCATCGGCGCGAAGGCTTCGACTCCCACCGCCGCGAACAACCTTCTGCGGATGATCCACCTGTTGATGCGTCATGCGGTGGAACTTGGCTGGCGGCGGGATGACCCGACCCAGGGCGTCCGCAAGATCAAGGTCCGCTCTTCGGGCTTCACCACCTGGGAAGAACAGCACATCTCTACCTTCCTGGCGACGCATAAGCCTGGGACGCGCGCCCATCTCGCCTTCATGCTCTTGCTCTACACGGGGCAGCGGCGGAGCGATGTGGTCCGCATGGGCCGCCAGCACGTCCGCGAAGGCGTTCTGTCGATCACGCAACAGAAGACCGGAACGACGATCCACGTCCCTGTCCTGAAGCCGTTGCGTGAGGCAATCGACGCCACGCCACGCGACAACCTCACCTTCCTGACCACGGCCCAGGGCAAGCCCTTCAGCCCAGCGGGATTCACGAATTGGTTTCGGGACGTGACGACGGAAGCGGGCTTGCCCAAGGGCTTGAGCCCGCACGGGCTTCGCAAGGCGACGGCGCGACGGCTGGCGGAACATGGTCGTTCCGCGAATGAGATCATGGCCGTCCTGGGCCACGCTGCACTGGCGGAAGCCGCCAGATACACCGCCGCCGCTGACCGGAAGAGACTCGCGGCGGAAGGGATGCGCGCTCTGGAAGAGACCGAAGCGCGAACGAACATTGTCAAACCGGCCCCGAAAGTTTGACAATTCGCCCCGTAAGGGCTTGATTTTATTGATCTGAAAAGAGTGGATGGCGGAGAGACAGGGATTCGAACCCTGGGTGGGCGCAAACCCACAACGGTTTTCGAGACCGCCCCGTTCGACCGCTCCGGCACCTCTCCGCGTCGGTGGTCGTTTTGTGAGGGCGGATTTAGCCTGCCACGCGGGGGCATGCAACCGCTTTTTTCATCTTTTTCGCAGCGATAGGCGGAAGCCGCGAAAACGCCTGTGCAGGCAGTGCGGCGGGGCCTTGGCAGCGGAGCCGGGCGGACTATGCTGCGCCTCGTTCCCCGCGCGAAAGGCCCGCGACGATGCTCCGATTCTTCCTCCCCGCCCTCTTCTTGCGCCGCGCGGCCCTCGGCCTTGCGCTTGTTCTCGCCGGGCAGGGGGCTTTTGCCGACCCCGCGCGAATCTCGCACCTGCTGCACACCGATGCGCTCTTCACCATCTTGCAGAAGGAAGGCGTCGCCTATGGTCGCGATCTTGCCGAGGAAATGACTGGCGAGGCCTCCGATCCCGGCTGGGTCGCCGAGGTCGAGGCGATCCATGCCCCGGCACGGCTGCGGCCGGGCTACGACAAGACCTTCGCCGATGCGCTGAAGGGGGCCGATCAGGCAGCGATCGAGCACTGGCTGGCCTCCGACACCGGCAAGCGGGTGGTCGAGCATGAGATCTCGGCGCGCGAGGTGCTGCTCGATCCCGAGGCCGAGGATGCCGCGATTGCGGCGGCCGAGACCGCGCAGGCGCGGGGTGACCATCGCTTCGCCGCCGTGCAGCGCATCATCGAGGCTGCCGGGCTGATCGAGCCGAACGTGGTTGGCGGGATGAACGCGAACCTCGCCTTCTACCGCGCTATGGCCGCGGGCGGCGCCTTCCCCTATGAGGTGACCGAAAGCGACATGCTCGCCGATGTCGCCTCGCAGGAAGAAGAAATCCGCGCGGATGTCACCAGCTGGATCGAGGGCTATCTGTTCCTCGCCTATAGCTCGCTTTCGGCCGGCGACCTCGAGCGCATCGTGCGGTTTTCCGCCTCGGCGCCGGGACAGGCGCTGCTGCGCGCGCAATTCGAGGGATTCGATCTCGTCTACGAGGAAAGCTCTGCCGCGCTCGGGGCGGCACTTGCGCGGCGGATGACGGCGGCCGAACTTTAGGCACGGCGCGCACACGCGCTTTCAACTCGATGTGACGGCCGGGTGAACGCCCCCGCGCGCGAAACCCGCCGCGGGGGCGTTTCCGTACAAGGCACCAAGGCCTTGCGGCGGGAGGGGGAATTGGCCCCGGCTCACGCGTCGGCCGGGATTGGCCGATCGGAGCGAAGCGAGGGATTGATTGTTTTCCAGGGACTTATAGCTCGGTGGTGCGGACAGAAGACCGCAACCAGATCCACGGGGGACAGCCCCGAAAGGAGGACGAAAATGAAACGCATCCTGATGGCTTCGAGCGCCTTTGCCGTGGTCGCCGGTTCCGCCTTCGCGGGTGGCTATACCGCGCCCGTGACCGAGGCCCCGGTTGTCGCGCCGGCGCCCGTCGTGACCGGCAATGTCGACTGGACCGGCTTCTACGCCGGTGGTCAGCTCGGCTATGGCAAGACCAACAGCTCGCTTGATGTCGACGGCGCCTATGCGGGCGTGAACGCCGGCTACATGAAGGATTTCGGCAAATACGTGCTGGGCGGCGAGCTCGCCTATTCGGGCGCAAGCATGAAGTCGGGCTCGGGGGAAACCGAGCAGAAGGTGAAGGACTTCGCTGATCTCAAGCTGATCGCCGGCGTTCCCACCGGCAAGTGGCTGCCCTATGCCGGGCTTGGCGCTTCCCGCGTCTCCGTCAAATCGGCAGGCACCGATTATTCGGACACTGTGCCGATGGCACTCGTGGGCGTGAAATACCAGCTCAACGATCAATGGGCGCTCGGCGGCGAACTCGACTACCGCAAGGGCAACAACTTCGACGGTTCCAATCAGGACCTGAACCTGACCACCGTCGGCATGACCGCGTCCTTCCGCTTCTGAAAATGCGCCTTCGGGCATGATCTGGACGGCCGGGCAGGGCAGGCGCCTTGCCCGGCCGCAAATTTTCCGGAATGGGGCTGTCTTGGCAGGGGCAGCGCCGCAGATTTTCCAGCTCTGAATTTTTTCCGTTGCAGGTGGGTGCCTTTCGCAAAACATTCGGTGAAATCACTGAATGGCCGCATCGGAGCCTGGCATGGATGACATTGATCGCAAGATCGCGGCGCTTCTCTCGGACGACGCCCGCGCCTCTCTGGCGCAGATTGGCGCGGCGGTGGGCCTTTCGACCTCGGCGGTGAACGACCGGCTGCGGCGGCTGATCGAGCGCGGCGTGATCCGCCGGATGAGCGCCGACATCGCGCCCGAGGCGGTCGGCCTGCCGGTCACCGGCTTCGTCTGGGTGGCGCTGGCCCCCGCGGCGGACGAGGGCGCCTTCCGCGCCGCAATGGCACAGCTGCCGCGGGTCACCGCCTGCCATCACGTCACCGGGCCGTGGTCCTATCTCGTGCAGATCCGCGCGGCGAGCCTCGACGCGGTCGAGGATTTCCTCTCCGAACTGAAATCGGGCGGCTGGATCGCGCGCTCGGAAACCATGCTGGCGCTCTCGACCGTGGTCGAGCCGCCGTTCCGCTATCGGGGGTGATCATGCTGTTCCTGAAATCGCTGCTCGTGGGCCTTGCCATCGCCGCGCCGCTCGGTCCGATCGGGGCACTGTGCATCCAGCGCACGCTCGCGCGCGGCTTCTGGGCGGGGGCGGCAGGCGGGCTTGGCACCGCCGCGGCCGATGCCACCTATGCCGCCGCCGCCGCCGCGGGCTTTGCTGCCTTCTCGGCCTTTCTCGCGCGGATCTCGCTGCCGCTCGGGCTCATCGGCGGCGCCTTCCTGCTCTGGCTGGCGTGGAAGGGCTGGCCGCGCGGCGCCGTCACCGCGGCGCCCGCCCGCGCGGCCGAGGGGCGCGGCCTTTGGGCCACCGCGGCCACCACCTGGGCGCTGACGATGACCAACCCGGCCACCATCCTCAGCTTCGCCGCGATCTTCGCGGGCCTCGGCCTGGCCGATGCCGCGGGGCCGCTTTCCGCACTCCTCGTCGTCAGCGGCATCTTCGCGGGCTCGATGCTGTGGTGGATCTTCCTCTCGGGCACCGTCGCGGCGCTGCACCATCGCCTGCCCGCCGCCTTCGCCACCTGGACCGCGCGGGTCTCCAGCCTGATGATGGCGGGCTTCGGTCTTTGGGCCCTCGCCAGCGCGCTGACCTGACCTCGGCGCTTTCTCCTTGCCGAAAATACCTCGGGGGTGAGCGGCCCTGGCCGCGAGGGGGCGGCGCCCCCTCACCGCCCTCTCAGCCCGCCAGCGCCTCGGCAAAGGCGCGCAGCCGCAGCAGTGCCGCCTCGAGCGCGCCATCCTCGAGCGTCAGCGCGATCCGCAGATGCCCCGCCGCCGGTGCGCCGAAACTCTCGCCCGGCATCACCGCGATCTTCTCCTCGTCGAGAAGCCGCGCGGCGAAGGCCTCGCCCGAAAGCCCGGTGCGGCGGATGTCGAGCATCGCATACATCGCGCCCGCCGGATGGGTCAGCCCGACGACGGGGCTGCCGGCCATCACGTCGCGCACGATGTCGCGCCGTCGGCCGAAGGGCGCGGCCACCGCGGCCTCGAAACCCGCGCCCCGGCGCAGCGCGAAGAGCGCCGCGTCCTGGATGAAGCCCGGCACGCCATAGGTGGTGTTGATCGCCAGCTCATGGGCAGCGTCGATCACCGCCTCGGGCGCCACCATCCAGCCGATCCGCGAGCCGGTCATCGCATGGCTTTTCGACAGCGAGCCCAGCACCACCGTGCGCTCGGCCATGCCGGGCAGGCTGCGCGGGCTGATTGCCGGGCCCTCCCAGACCTGGGTCTCGTAGACCTCGTCCGAGATCAGCCACAGGTCCGCCTCGGTGCAGGCCCCGGCGATGCCGGCGATGGTGTCGGGGGTATAGATCACCCCCGTCGGGTTATTGGGCGAATTGATCAGCAGCGTGCGCGCGCCGGCGCTGGCCGCGAGGATGTCGGCCTTGGCGGGCTGGAACCCGGCCTCGGCCCGCGCCTCGACCGCGCGCGCCTCCGCGCCGCTCGCGCGGATCGTGCCGGGATAGGTCGGATAGAAGGGCGAGATGTAGAGCCCCGCATGTCCAGGATCGAGCAGCACCTGATGCGCGGTGTAAAGTGCGGCCTGACCGCCCGGGGTGACGAGCACATTCTCGGCCCGGGTCTCGACGCCCGTGCGGGCGGTGACGCGGGCGGCGATCTCGGCGCGCAGGGCGGGGATGCCGGGGATGTCGGTATAGCCGGTGTGGCCGTTCGCCGCCGATTGCGCCATCGCGGCGAGGATCGCGGGATCGGTCCTCACGTCGGGCTCGCCGATCGTCAGCATCACCACCTGCTCACCCGCCGCGATCATCGCCCGCGCGCGATAAAGAATGCCCCAGCCATTGCCGCCGGTGCCGCGCATATGCGCGACGCGTGCCGCCAGTTCCATTGTCGTGTCTTCCTTCAATTGTCGGGCTTCAGGTGTCGGGGGGCAGGATGCCCAGCCCCCGCAGATAGATGCCGATCCCGCTTTCGAGCAGGTCCTCGGGCGCCCAGGGGCCGGCCGTGCCGGGGGCGGCGCGGGCGAAAAGCTCGACCACGCCATGGCTCATCGCGCGCACATGGGCAGCGACCATGCTCGCGGGCGGGCGGCGGGCGGCGGGCAGGGACGACAGCAGTGCCTCGGTCGCGCGCAGCATCACCGCCTCGGCCCGCTCGGCCCCCGCCGCCAGCTCGGGCGAGCGGTTCGGCGCGATGCCGCTCTCGAACATCGCGACGTAATGGCCCGAGAAGCGGCGGGCAAAGGCCAGATAGGCCCGCCCGGTCGCGCCGAAGGCCGCCAGCGGCGCCGGCGCGCCGCCGTTCCAGGCGTGCTCCATCACATCGGCGAAGATCGCATAGCCCTGCCGCGCGCATTCGGCGATCAGGTCCTCGCGCCCGGCGAAATGGCGATAGACCGCGGCCGGCGTCACGCCGGCGCGCTTCGCCGCCTCGGACAGCGTGAATCCGCCCGGCCCCTGCGCCCGGATCAGCTCGAGCGCGGCCTCGACCAGCGCCTGGCGCAGGTTGCCGTGATGGTAGCCCTGCTTAGCCATTCAGGATGTCGAGACCACCGCAGATCCTGTCGTCGATCTCGCCGATCGCCTTGCGGTCCTTGCGCGCGAACTCGACCGCGCCGAGCACGGTCTGCACCGCGGCGATGCGGGCGCGCATCTTGTCGTCCGAGCGGATCACCGTCCAGGGCGCCGAGACGGTGTGCGAGCGTTCAAGCGTTTCCTTGATCGCCGCGGTGTAGTCGTCCCACTTCTTCAGCCCCTCGACGTCGACCCAGCTCAGCTTCCACTGCTTGAGCGGGTCCTTCTCGCGGTCGAGAAAGCGCTTGAGCTGCTCGGCGCGGTCGACCGAGAGCCAGATCTTGACGAGGATCACCCCCTCGTCGACCAGCATCTTCTCGAAGTCGGGAAGCTGGGCGAAGAAATGCTCGCGCTGTGCGTCGGAGCAGAAGCCGAAGACCTTCTCGACCACGCCGCGGTTGTACCACGAGCGGTCGAAGATCGCGATCTCGCCCGCCGCCGGCAGCCAGTCGACATAGCGCTGGAAATACCATTGCGTCGCCTCGCGCTCGGTGGCCTTCGGCAGGGCGACGACATAGGCCGAGCGCGGGTTCAGGTTCTCGCGCAGCCGGTCGATGGTGCCGCCCTTGCCGGCCGCGTCGCGCCCCTCGAAGAGGACGACCAGACGCCGCCCGGTGGCTTTCAGGTCCCACAGCATCTTCACCAGCTCGACCTGAAGCGCCGCCATCTGCGCCTCGTAATCCTTCTTCTTCATCTCTTCCCGGTAGGGGTAGGATTTCGACAGGATCTGGTCCTTGTCGGCGGTCTCGATCGCCTTGCGCACCGCCTCGGGCGCCCCGGTCTTCAGGTATTTGGTGATCTCGCCGACGAATGGGATGCCCTCGTCCTTGGCCGCGGCGGCCAGGTCCTTGGACAGCGCCACCTTGTCGTCGGGTTTCTTGTCCTTGCCCATGGCGCCCTCCCGCGGTGATGTGAATGCGCTTCACTATAGGCCGCGGGCAGGCGGCCGCAAGCCGGGCGCGGGCGCCCGGCCGGGGGCTCAGCGGCCGATCTCGGCCAGATCGTAGGGCGTGTCCTGATAGATCTGGTTGATCCAGTTGCCATAGAGCAGATGCGCATGGCTGCGCCAGCGGTTCAGCGGCACCTGCGAGGGGTCGTCGTCCGGGTAGTAGTTCTTCGGCACGTTGATCGCCTTGCCGGCCTCGACGTCGCGGTCGTATTCTTCCTTCAGCGTGCCGCTGTCGTATTCGAAGTGGTTGAAGATGTAGAGCGCGCGATGCGCCGCATCCTCGACCAGACAGGGGCCGGTCTCGTCCGAGGCGATCAGCGTGGTCAGCCCGGCCGCGTCGATCTCGTCCTGATGCATCTCGGTCCAGCGGCTGACGGGCACCAGCACATCGTCCGAGAAGCCGCGCAGATAGGGCGAGGTGGGGGCGAGGTTGCGGTGGCGGAAGCAGCCGAAGGCCTTGTGGTCAAGGGCGTGCTTCTGGACGCCGTGGAAATGATAGGCCATCGCCATGCCGCCCCAGCACACGCCGAAGGTCGAGAAGACATGGCTTTGCGTCCAGTCGAAGATCCGGCTGATCTCGTCCCAGTAGGTCACGTCCTCGAAGGGGATCTTCTCGATCGGGGCGCCGGTGATGATCAGCCCGTCGAACTTCTCGCCGGTCGCCTCGACCTCCTCGAAGGGGCGGTAGAAGGTCTCCATGTGCTCGGCCGCGGTGTTCTTCGTCTGGTGCGAGGTGATCCGGATCAACTGGAAGTCGATCTGGATCGGTGTCGCGCCGATCAGCCGGGCGAACTGGTTCTCGGTCTGGATCTTCTTCGGCATCAGGTTCAGCAGACCGATGCGCAGCGGTCGGATTTCCTGCCGCGCCGCGCGTTCGGGCGTCATCACCATCACGCCTTCCCGCGACAGGATCTCGAATGCGGGGAGGGTTTCGGGAAGGGTGATAGGCATGATGTTTCCGATACTTGCGGTGTGATCTTGATGCGATGTTCGGCGCGGTCCGGGCTCAGGCGGGAAGGGTTTCGGCGATCAGGGATATAAAATCCTTCTCGTCGCGGACAAGGGCGACCTGCTCGGCGGTGACCGTCACGCCCCAGTTCCGCGCCATCGCCGCATAGCGCGGCTGGCGATGCTCGAGCGCCTGCCGGTAGGTCCAGCGCACGAAATCGTCGGGGTCGACCTCGTCCTCGCGCAGGCCGCGCTCGACGCGGTACTGCACCCATTTGCGGTCGAGGAAATCGGGCGAGTAATACATCGGCTTCGGCGCGCGGTCGAAGCGGCGGACAAGCTCGTCGGTATGCGCCGCCGAGCCCTCGATCCAGACCATCAGCAGGTTCTTCGAGAGCGCCGTCAGGATCGGGTCGGCCGGGTCGTCGGGGTTCACCACCTCGCAGATCGAGCCACCCGAGTCGCAGACGAAATTCGGGATCCGGTAGATCTCCTCGGCGCGGCGGATGAAATAGGGGGTGTCGAGCAGCGCCGCCTGTTCGGCCAGCCGGTGCTGGGTCTGGCGCCGTTCGTATTCCTCGAGCGCGAGCCCGCCGCGGGCGGCCGAGCCGGGCTTGCCGAGATAGGTGGAGAGCGGCGCGAGATTGTCGAAGGTGATGTTCGACTCGATCGAGACCGAATCCGACAGCAGCAGCTCGGCGAGGAAGGGGTTCTTCATCGCCTCGCGCTTGAAGTTGTCGGCGATGTATTCGCCCATGTAGCGCGTGCCGATGCGGTAATCGACCGAGTAGTGGAACCAGCCCGAACCCGAGCCGCGCAGCATTGACGCCAGATAGGTCTTGCCCAGCCCCGACATGCCGAACAGGAGCACCCGCTTGCGCGCGCTCGCCAGCCAGTCCGCCCGATTGCGATAGATCATCCGAACCCCCGTGTTTCGCCCCGTTTAGCGCGCGCGGCCGGCGCCGTCACGGGGTTTCGGGCAAAGGCGAAGGCCCCGCCGGAGCAGGGCCTTGCCGGTGTCGTGCCGATCCGGGCGGATCAGAAGGTGATGCCGACGCGGACGCCCGCGGCAACAGCGTGGTTGTCGGTGAAGTTCGCCCGCGCTACGCCGGCGGTCTGCGCATCGGCGTCACCCAGCCACAGATAGCGCACCGCGCCGGTGACCTTGACGTTCTCGTGCGTGTAGACCGCGGCCAGGCCGATACCCTTGTAGCCGCGCGTCGGCGCCAGCGGCGAGACGAGCTTGTCGTCCCCGCCGCCGCCCTCGTACATCAGGAAGGCCGAGCCCGACCAGGCGTCGGTGAACTTGTGCCCGACGCCGAGCGTGTAGCTGGTCGAGTTGTTCAGGTTGACGAGGCCGCCACCCGTGGCGGCGGTGAACAGGGCCGGGTCGATCTGAAACTGGGTCCAATGCACCCAGCGGACCGAGCCGAAGACCAGCCAGTCGGGCGCGACACCGGTCTGGAAGTCGAGCGTCACCGCCTCGGGCGTATCGACCTCGGTCGTGCCGGTGGCTGTCTCGCCAAAACCCTGCTCGGTGGTGTCGAACTTGTGGGTCACCTTCGACTGGTAGGTCAGGGCGACGCGCAGCGCGATTTCCGGCTTCTCATAGGCGGCGCCGAGCGAGTACCCCATGGCCCAATCGTTCGCGAAATGGGCAAGGTATCCCGAGGCCGGGCCATAGGCGAGCCCGTTCAGCCCGATCACGGCCGAAGCGTCGGACAGGCGCACGCCGCCATGCACCGACCAGTTCTCGTCGAACTTGTAGCGCAGCAGCGCGGTATAGCCCTCGGACTGCACGTTCACGTGAGTACCGGCGAATTCAAGGGCGCCGCTGGTCGGATATTCGATGTTCGCGCCATAGAAATGGTCGTACATCAGCGCCATCGACAGCTTGTCGTTGAACTCGTGCTTGTAGGCGAAACCGGGCAGGTAGTGGTTGCGGGCGACGCCGCCGGTGTCCTGACCGGTGATGACCCCCACGCCGTCCACCGACGGACGGATCCGGCCGTAGGACAGCTCGACGTAATTCTTGCCTTTCTCGAACAGCACGCCGACCGACTGCGTGGACCGTTCGATCCCGCCGGCGGACACCGCTCCCGCGCTGAGGGCAAGCAGGCTTGCCCCCATAAGAATGTGTTTCATTTGAACCTCTTCCCTAGAGTGTGAGACCTCTCTCCACACCCGACCGTAGCATGACGCAAAAGTGAATCAATTCGGCCTGCGGCCTTACGTCGCGTCGCGAGGGGATGCTGCACTGCAGCTTGTGACCGCCGCGCCACGACAAGTGTGAAAACGCGGCATGCCGCCCGGTTGTGCGGCTGAAAGCGGTCGGGGCGAGGTGCGAAAGCGCGCCGGTGGCCCGGGCTGGCCGGCGGCGTGGTGGCAGGCGCGGGAAGGGATGTCATCCTGTCTCTCCTGACTCGGGGGGGGGCGGTGGTGTGTCCGATCAAGCCTGAATAAGGTGACGCGTCGCTTAACGGATGCCATGGAGCCGATCAGCCGTCACGACTTTCGATATCCTGGCAACAGCACAGGCCTCGGCGTGCCGAGCGAGGTCGGGCGGTCCGCCTGCGGCGATCGGCCCGGCTTTCCCTTGGCGGCGAAATATTGCAGTCTTCCGCGCGCCCGCAGGTCAGGACCGGCGGGCAGGGACAGACAGCGCGCGAGGACAGCATGGCCTTCCACCCCCCGAAACCCACGCCCAAGGGGCTGTGGCGGCGCACGCCGCCGGCGATCTTCCCGGCGACGCTCGGCCTGCTGGGCCTCGCGCTTGGGTGGCGCCGCGGCGTCGGGCAGTTCGCGCTTCCGCCGGGGCTTGCGGATCTGTTCCTCGGCGCGGTGACGCTGTTCGCGCTGTTCGCGCTGCTGACCTATGTGGTGAAGCTGATGCGCCGCCCGGCCGTCGGGCTCGAGGATCTGCGGATCCTGCCCGGCCGTGCAGGGCTGGCGGCGGCGGTACTCTGCCTCTATCTGCTGGCGCTCGTCTTCGCGCCGCTCTCACCTGCCCAGGCCCGGCCGATCCTGATCCTCGGCATCTTGGCGCATCTGGCGCTGACCGCCGCGGTGCTGTGGACCTTTGCCCATGGTCCGGCCGAGCAGCGCCGGGTGAACCCGGTCTGGCATCTGACCTTCACCGGCTGGATCGTTGCCGCGTTTGCCGCGCAGGGGCTGGGCCTTGCCACGCTGGCGCTTGCCCTGTTCTGGGGGGCGCTTGTCGTCGCGTTGGCGATCTGGAGCCTCTCGATCCGGCAGTTCGCCTGCGAAAGCGTGCCGGCGCCCCTGCGCCCGCTGCTGGCGATTCACCTTGCCCCCGCCGCGCTGCTCGGCAGCGTGGCGACCGGGTTCAATGCCGAGGGCATGGCGCTCGTCTTTGCCGCGCTGAGCGTGGTCCTGCTCGCGCTGTTCGTGATCCGCGCGCGCTGGTTGCTTGCCGGAGGCTTCAGCCCGCTCTGGGGAGCGCTGACCTTCCCGCTCGCCGCGACCGCGAATTTCTGGCTGGCGCTCGGCGGCGCCTGGACGCTGCCCGGGGCGGTGCTGCTGCTGGTGGCCACCGTGATCATCGTGCCGATCGCGCTGCAGGTCGCCAAGCTCTGGGCAAAGGGGACGCTTGCGATCAAAACCAACGCCGCCATCGCCTGAGGGGGCTTGCATCCGGCGCCGATGCGTGAAACAGGGGCGTGCCAAACGTAGCCTGCCAAGGAGATTCCGATGCAGATTCGCGAGGCGCTCACCTTCGACGATGTTCTTCTCGTTCCCGCCGCTTCCTCGGTCCTGCCGTCGGAGGCCGATGTTTCGACCTTCGTGACGAAGACGATCCGGCTGAACATTCCGCTCTTGTCCTCTGCCATGGACACCGTGACCGAGGCACCGATGGCCATTGCGCTGGCGCAGGCGGGCGGCATGGGGGTGATCCACCGCAACCTCACCGTCGCGCAGCAGGCCGAAGAGGTCAGCCGGGTGAAGCGTTTCGAAAGCGGCATCGTCTACAATCCGATCACGCTCACCCCGGAACAGACGCTCGCCGACGCGAAGGCGCTGGTCGCGCGCTACAACGTCTCGGGCTTCCCGGTGGTCGATGCCTCGGGCAAGGTCGTGGGCATCGTCACCAACCGCGACATGCGCTTTGCCACTGATGATCGCACGCCGGTCTCGGCGATGATGACGCGCGACAACCTCGCGATCCTGCACGAGCCCGCGGACCGCGAAGAGGCGATGAACCTGATGAAGGCGCGCCGGATCGAGAAGCTTCTCGTCACCGACGGCAACGGCAAGCTGACCGGCCTGCTGACGCTGAAGGACAGCGAGAAATCGGTGCTGCACCCGCTCGCGACGAAGGATGCCAAGGGCCGTCTGCGCGCCGCCGCCGCCTCGACCGTGGGCGATGCGGGCTACGAGCGCAGCTGCGCACTCGTCGACGCTGGCTGTGACCTGATCGTGATCGACACCGCGCACGGCCATTCGGCGGGCGTCGCGATTGCCGTCGAGCGGATCAAGAAATACCGCGAGGACGTGCAGGTGGTGGCCGGCAACGTGGCGACCGCTGCGGCGACGAAGGCGCTGATCGACGCGGGGGCGGATGCGGTCAAGGTCGGCATCGGCCCGGGCTCGATCTGCACCACGCGCATCGTGGCGGGCGTCGGCGTGCCGCAGCTCACCGCGATCATGGACGCCTGCTCGGGCGCGGGCGACGTGCCGATCATCGCCGATGGCGGCATCAAGTTCTCGGGCGATTTCTCGAAGGCGATCGCGGCGGGCGCAAGCTGCGCGATGGTCGGCTCGGCGATCGCCGGCACCGACGAGGCGCCGGGCGAGGTGATCTTGTATCAGGGCCGGTCGTACAAGTCCTATCGCGGCATGGGCTCGCTCGGCGCGATGGCGCGCGGCTCGGCCGACCGCTACTTCCAGAAGGACGCGGCCTCCGACAAGCTGGTGCCCGAGGGGATCGAGGGCCAGGTGCCCTACAAGGGGCCGGTGGCAACGGTGCTGCACCAGATGGTGGGCGGTCTGCGCGCCTCGATGGGCTACACCGGCAATGCCACGATCGCGCAGATGCGCGGCGGCTGCGAGTTCGTGCGCATCACCGGCGCCGGGCTGAAGGAAAGCCACGTGCACGACGTGCAGATCACCCGCGAAAGCCCGAACTACCGCATCGGGTGAGCGATGGTCGGGGCGCGCCGGCGCGCCCCGATGAAATGCTCTGGTGAGCGTTTCAAATCTCGAACGCCCGAAGCACAAGCGCAGGGCAGGCTGCACTTTCCTCCGCGAGGCCGCATCGCCGGCCTTGCGGCACCGCACAGAGAGGGGGCGCTGCCCCCTCGCGGCCAGGGCCGCTCACCCCCGAGGTATTTCCGGCAAGGAGAAAGCCCCTTGGTCTTTTTCTTGGCAAAAATACTCCGGGGGGTGAGGCCGCAGGCCGAGGGGGCAGCGCCCCCTTTTTCCGTCCCGAAAGGATCCCCGATGACCCCCGCCGCCCGTCTTGCCGCCGCAATCGCGATCCTCGACCAGCTGCGTGACGGCACGCCGGCCGAGCGGGCGCTGACGAACTGGGGCCGGGCGAGTCGGTTTGCCGGCTCGGGCGACCGAGCGGCGGTGCGCGACCATGTCTTCGACGTCTTGCGCTGTCGCGGCAGTTTCGCCGCGCTTGGCGGTGGCGAGAGCGGGCGGGCGCTGGTGCTGGGGCTCGCCCGGGCGCAGGGGCTGGATGTTGCCGCGCTGTTCACCGGCGAAGGCCATGCGCCGGCGCCGCTCTCCGACGAGGAGGCCGCGCGTCTGGCGCAGCCGCTGCCCGACGAGGGCGCCCTTGCCGATCTCGACTGGCCCGACTGGCTGCGCCAGCAGCTTCGCGCGGATCTGGGTGCCGATTATGCCGCGGTGAGCGCGCGGATGCGCGCCCGTGCGCCGGTCTTCCTGCGGGTGAACCTCGCGCGCGGCGACCGCGCCGCGGCGCAGGCGGCGCTGGCGGCCGAGGGCATCGCCACGCGGCCGCATCCGCTGGCCGAGACCGCGCTCGAGGTCGTCGAGGGGGCGCGGCGGATCCAGGCGTCGGCGGCCTATCGCGAGGGGCTGGTCGAGCTGCAGGACGCGGCCTCGCAGGCGGCGATCGCGCAGGTGCCGGTCGCGGCCGGGATGCGGGTGCTCGACTATTGTGCGGGCGGCGGCGGCAAGGCGCTGGCGCTGGCCGCGCGCGCGCCGGCGGCGCGGATCGAGGCGCATGACATCGATCCCGGCCGGATGCGCGACATTCCGGTGCGCGCGGCGCGGGCGGGCGCGCGGATCTCGACCGTGGCGCCCGGGCGGCTGGGGCGGGACTATGACCTGGTCCTGGTCGACGCGCCCTGTTCGGGTTCGGGCACCTGGCGGCGCACGCCCGAGGCGAAATGGCGGCTGACGCCCGAACGGCTTGCGGAGCTTTGCACGCTGCAGGCGCAGATCCTGCGCGCAGCGGCGGCACGGGTCGTGCCGGGCGGGCGGCTGCTTTACATGACCTGTTCGCTGCTCGATGCCGAGAACGCGGCGCAGGCCGAGGCCTTCGTGCGCGAGACCGGCTGGCAGGTGACCGAACAGCGCCGCTTCACCCCGCTGGACGGTGGCGACGGGTTTTTCGCGGCGCAGCTCGAACGCAGAGATTGACACGCCCGGAGGGTGTGTCTTCCATCGCGTTAAGGGGGCCTTAAGCCTTTTATCCCCGAATGCTGGAAAGACGAATCTGCAAAGGACGAGGCACGTGTCGCACACCGATCAGCCCCTGCTGCCCTTCGGTCGCGCTGCCGCGAAGCTCGCGCCCGGCGCAATCTATCTTCTGGGCGGTGCTCTTGTCGCGGCGGTCTCGGCCGTTCTGGTGCCGGAGCGGATGATGACGCTGCTGCTTGCCTCGGTCGCCGGAACCCTCGCTGTTCTGGCCGGGGTGGTGCGGCTTGCGGGCTTTGCCCTGGCGCGCCGGCAGGCTGGGCTGCGCGCCGCGATCTCGCAGTTCGTCGAGCAAGATGCCGCGCCCTCCTTCACCACCGATCCCGACGGTGAGATCACCTTTCAGAACGCCGCGGCGCTCGAGCGCTTTGGTTCGCGCGGCGGGCAGACGCTGTCGCATGCGCTGAATGAGGTCTTTGCCCATCCGACGGCGATGCTGGCCCGGATGCAGCAGAAGGCCGCGGCGCTTGGCGCGACGCGCGAGGATCTGGTGACCCGGCGCGGCCACGTCCGGCTGTCGGTGCACCAGATCGGCGAGGAAGGGTTCCTGTGGCGGCTTGAAGACATGGCTGAGCGGCCGATGGGCGGGCGCGGCGCCGAGACGATCAGCCTGCCGATGCTCACCGCCTCGCGCAGCGGCACGATCCTGTTCATGAATGAGTCGCTGCGCCGGATCGTCGGCGAGCGGGCGCGCACGCTCGACCGGATCTTCATCGACCTGCCGCTGCATCCGGGCGAGGAGCACGAGATCGCCACACCGGACGGCCCGCTGCGCTGCATCATTGCCGAGATCGAGGGGCCGGGCGGGCGCAGCGAGATCTATCTGCTGCCGCTGCCGGCAGGGCGCGTCGCGTCGCATGATCCGGCCTCCTTCGAGGCGCTGCCGGTGGCGCTGATGCGGCTTGGCGCCGACGGGCGGGTGCTGGCCGTGAACCGTGCGGCGCGCGCGCTGCTTGGTCAGATCGCACCCGAGGCGCGGCTGTCGGATCTGTTCGAGGGGCTGGGCCGGCCGGTCACCGACTGGGTCGCCGATGCCGTTGCCGGCCGGGCCGATCGCCGCCCCGAGGTGCTGCGTGCCCGTCGCGGCGACCGCGAGGTCTATCTGCAGGTCACGCTCAGCCGGATGGTCGAGGAGGGCAAGGTCGGCCTTGTCGCGGTGCTGTCGGATGCGACGCAGCTGAAGACGCTCGAGGCGCAATTCGTGCAGAGCCAGAAGATGCAGGCGATCGGCCAGCTTGCGGGCGGCGTGGCGCATGATTTCAACAACCTGCTGACCGCGATTTCCGGGCATTGCGACCTGTTGATGCTGCGCCACGACAAGGGCGATCCGGATTATGCCGACCTTGACCAGATCAGCCAGAACGCGAACCGCGCGGCCTCGCTGGTGGGCCAGCTGCTTGCCTTCTCGCGCAAGCAGACGATGAATCCGCGCATCATCGACCTGCGCGACACGCTGTCGGACCTCACGCATCTGCTGAACCGGCTGGTGGGCGAGAAGGTGGTGCTGCGGCTGAGCCATGACCCGGATCTGAAACCGATCCGCGCCGACAAGCGCCAGCTCGAGCAGGTGATCATGAACCTCGTGGTGAACGCGCGCGACGCGATGCCGGGCGGTGGCGAGATCCGGATCGAGACCGAGAACGTCACCCTGACCGAGGACCTGAAGCGCGACCGCGCCACCGTCGCGAAGGGGGACTGGGTGGTGGTGCGGGTGATCGACGAGGGGGTCGGCATCGCCGCCGACAAGCTGCAGAAGATCTTCGAGCCGTTCTATACCACGAAGCGCACGGGCGAGGGCACGGGGCTGGGTCTCTCCACCGCCTATGGCATCGTCAAGCAGACCGGTGGCTATATCTTCTGCGACTCGGTGGTGGCCAGCGGCAGCTGCTTCACCCTCTATCTGCCGGCGCACGAGCGGCTGGCGCTGGCCGAGCCCGGGCCGGTCGCGGCGTCCGAGCCTGCCGTCCCCGAGCGGGCGGTGAGTGCGACGATCCTGCTTGTCGAGGACGAGGCGCCGGTGCGCGCCTTCGCCTCGCGGGCGCTGAAGCTGCGTGGCTATACCGTCTTCGAGGCCGAGAACGCCGAGGAGGCGCTGCGCATCCTCGAGGACAGGAGCCTCGCCTTCGACGCCTTCGTCACCGATGTCATCATGCCGGGGATGGATGGGCCGAGCTGGGTCGCCGAGGCGCTGAAGGCGCGCCCCGACACCGCAGTGATCTTCGTCTCGGGCTATGCCGAGGACGTGTTCCGCGACGGCCGGCCGCCGGTGGCGAATTCGGTCTTCCTGCCGAAACCCTTCTCGCTGAGCGAACTGACCGCGACGGTGCAGAACCAGATCCGCCGCTGAGCGGCCAGCCCGGTCTCAGCCGAGCTGGCCGTAAAGGGTGACATCGGCGGCCATCGCCTCGCGCAGCTTCGCCTCGCTCTCGCGCGTCAGCTTGACGTCGGCGGCGGGCGGCACGTTGACCCGGGGCAGGGTGATCGCGCAGTCGAGCCGGTCCTCGAGGAAATGCACGAAGCGGTCGATAGCCTCGTAGCGGAAGATCCGGTCGACAAGCGGCTTGCCCTCGGCATCGGCCAGCACGTCGGATTGCCGGCCGATTTCGGCATGCAGCGGATCGGCTGGGTCGACATAGGCGCGGGCGAAGGTTTCGAAACTGTGCCGGCGGATCGCGGCCTCCTCGCCGTCGAAAGCATCGCGCTGGCGGAAGCGATACCACGACATCAGCCAGCCCACCGGCTCGCGCATCAGTGCGACGGTGGTGAAGCGCTCGCCGCTTGCGGCCTCGAGATAGGGCGCGAGATTGGAAAGATAATCCTGCGCGGACATATGCTTGAGCGGATCAGGCCGCTTCATCGCCACGGAGGCGAGCGGTTCCAGCGCGGCTTCGACCGCGCTCGAGCCGGCTTTGGGCGTTGCCAGAAAGACCAGTCGTTGATCCCAGAAGATGAGCATCCTGCCCTCGTTGTCTTGCCTCGTTCCTGCCCCGGGACAGGGGCGTGACGCAATCTTTTGCGGTCCGCATCCGGCAATAACCTGTTGCAATGTTCTCGTATTGTGCTCATAAGAATAAGAACGAACTGAGAACGAATGGCGGACGGCCCCGTGATTGCCGCGGTCGGCGCACTGTGGGATAAGGATGCGATCGATGTCAACGGCGGGCCTTTTCGAGATGAACGACAAACGCAGTGCGGACAAGCAGAAGGCGCTCGAATCGGCGCTGGCACAGATCGAACGGCAGTTCGGCAAGGGTGCGATCATGAAACTCGGCGGCGACAATCCCGCCACCGAGATCGAGGCGACCTCGACCGGCTCGCTCGGGCTCGATATCGCGCTCGGCATCGGCGGTCTGCCGAAGGGGCGGATCATCGAGATCTACGGGCCGGAAAGCTCGGGCAAGACCACGCTGACGCTGCATTGCATCGCCGAGGAGCAGAAGAAGGGCGGCGTGTGCGCCTTCGTCGACGCGGAACATGCGCTCGATCCGCTCTATGCACGCAAGCTCGGGGTGAACCTCGACGAGCTGCTGATCTCGCAGCCCGACACCGGCGAGCAGGCGCTCGAGATCGTCGACACGCTGGTGCGCTCGGGGGCGGTCAGCATGGTGGTGGTCGACTCGGTTGCGGCGCTGACGCCGAAGGCCGAGATCGAGGGCGACATGGGCGACGCGACCGTCGGCGCGCAGGCCCGGCTGATGAGCCAGGCGATGCGCAAGCTGACCGCCTCGATCGGGCGCTCGAACTGCATGGTGATCTTCATCAACCAGATCCGCATGAAGATCGGCGTGATGTTCGGCAGCCCCGAGACCACTTCGGGCGGCAACGCGCTGAAATTCTATGCCTCGGTCCGTCTCGACATCCGCCGCATCGGTTCGATCAAGGATCGCGACGAGGTGGTGGGCAACTCGACCCGCGTGAAGGTGGTGAAGAACAAGGTCGCGCCGCCCTTCCGTCAGGTCGAGTTCGACATCATGTATGGCGAAGGCATCTCGAAGGTCGGTGAGCTGATTGATCTTGGCGTCAAGGCGAGCGTGGTCGAGAAGTCGGGCTCCTGGTACAGTTACGGCGACGAGCGCATCGGTCAGGGCCGCGAGAACGCCAAGCAGTTCCTGCGTGACCACCCCGACATGGCCTATGAGATCGAGGATAAGATCCGCGCAAGCCACGGGCTCGACTTCAGCACCAGCACCGACGACGAGCCTCTCACCGAGGAGTGAGAGCGGGGCGAGCCCCTTGTGACGAGGCCGGGCAGTCGCCCGGCCTTTTGCTTTCTGGACAGGGGCGGGCGCGAAGGCTAAACGGGGAGCAAATTGCCCCGGAAGGCCAGAGATATGCCCAGCCTGAACGATATCCGATCGACGTTCCTCAACTTCTTCGAACGCAACGGCCACCGCGTCGTCGAAAGCTCGCCGCTCGTGCCGCGCAACGACCCGACGCTGATGTTCACCAACTCCGGCATGGTGCAGTTCAAGAACTGCTTCACCGGCGTCGAGAAGCGCGATTACGTCCGCGCCACCACCGCGCAGAAATGCGTGCGCGCCGGCGGCAAGCACAACGACCTCGACAACGTCGGCTACACCGCGCGCCACCACACCTTCTTCGAGATGCTGGGGAACTTCTCCTTCGGCGATTATTTCAAGACCGGCGCAATCCCCTTTGCGTGGGAGCTGCTGACCAAGGACTTCGGCATCCCGAAGGACAAGCTGCTCGTCACCGTCTATCACACCGATGACGAGGCGGCCGAGATCTGGAAGAAGGTCGCGGGCCTGCCCGACGAGCGCATCATCCGCATCGCCACGAAGGACAACTTCTGGCAGATGGGGCCGACCGGCCCTTGCGGCCCCTGCACCGAGATCTTCTTCGATCACGGCGATCACATCTGGGGTGGCCCGCCCGGCTCGAAGGACGAGGACGGCGACCGTTTCATCGAGATCTGGAACCTCGTGTTCATGCAAAACGAGCAGTTCGAGGATGGCTCGATGCGCACTCTCGACATGCAGTCGATCGACACCGGCATGGGGCTCGAACGCATCGGTGCGCTGCTGCAGGGCAAGCACGACAACTATGACACCGACCTGATGCGTGCGCTGATCGAGGCCTCGGCGAACGTGACGAGCCAGGACCCCGACGGCCCCGGCAAGGTGCATCACCGGGTGATCGCCGACCACCTGCGCTCGACCTCCTTCCTGATCGCCGACGGCGTGATGCCCTCGAACGACGGCCGCGGCTACGTGCTGCGCCGCATCCTGCGCCGCGCCGCGCGTCATGCCCACATGCTGGGCGCGAAGGATCCGGTGATGCACCGTCTGGTGCCGGCGCTGGTGCGGCAGATGGGCGAGGCCTATCCCGAACTCGTGCGCGCACAGGCGCTGATCGAGGAGACGCTGAAGCTCGAGGAAACGAAGTTCCGCACCACGCTCGACCGCGGCCTGAAGCTGCTTGACGACGAGGTCTCGACCCTGCCCGAGGGCGGCGTGCTGCCGGGCGATGCGGCCTTCAAGCTTTATGACACCTACGGCTTCCCTCTGGACCTCACGCAGGATGCGCTGCGCGAAAAGGGCATGACCGTCGACACCAATGGTTTCGACGCCGCGATGGCCGAGCAGAAGGCGAAGGCGCGTGCCGCCTGGGCCGGCTCGGGCGAGACCAAGGATGCCAAGATCTGGTTCGAGATCGCCGAAGAGAAGGGCGTGACCGAATTCCTCGGCTATGACACCGAGAAGGCGGAGGGCCAGATCCTTGCGCTGGTGCAGGACGGGGCCGAAGTGAAATCGGCCAAGCGCACGGTGCAGATCGTCGTCAACCAGACGCCGTTCTATGCGGAATCGGGCGGTCAGGTCGGCGATGCCGGCATCATCCGCACCGAGACCGGCGAGGCCCATGTGACCGACACCCGCAAGGTCGCGGGGGTGTTCCTGCACATCGCCGAGGTGACGATGGGCGAGATCTCGGTCGGGCAGGGCGCGCGGCTCGAGGTCGACCACAAGCGCCGCGGCGCGATCCGGGCGAACCACTCGGCCACCCACCTGCTGAACGAGGCGCTGCGCCGCACGCTGGGCGCGCATGTCGCGCAGAAGGGCTCGCTCAACGCCGAGGACCGGCTGCGCTTCGACTTCAGCCACTCAAAGGCGATGAGCGCCGAGGAGATCGCGACGGTCGAGGCCGAGGTGAATGCCTTCATCCGCCAGAATGCCCCGGTCGAGACCCGGATCATGACCCCGGATGACGCCCGCAGCCTTGGTGCGCAGGCGCTGTTCGGCGAGAAATACGGCGACGAGGTCCGCGTCGTGTCGATGGGCGAGCTGCTTGGCTCGGGCAAGGGCCCGGCCGGCAAGACCTATTCGCTCGAGCTCTGCGGCGGCACCCATGTGGCGCGCACCGGCGACATCGGCGCCTTTGTCGTGCTGGGCGACAGCGCGTCCTCGGCCGGCGTGCGCCGGGTCGAGGCGCTGACCGGGCAGGTGGCGCTCGACTATCTCAAGGGCCAGGCGGCGCTGGCGGCCGAGGCGGCAGCGACGCTGAAGACCTCGACCGCGGATCTGGTCGAGCGCGTCCATGCGCTGGCCGAGGAACGCAAGCACCTGGCGAACGAAGTGGCGCAGCTGCGTCGCGAGCTCGCCATGGGCGGCGGTGCGTCGGGTGGCCCCGAGGCCGAGGACATCGGCGGGGTCAAGTTCCTCGCCCAGATCGTCACCGGCGTCTCGGGCAAGGACCTGCCGGCGCTGGTCGATGCACTGAAGGACAAGGTCGGTTCGGGCGCGGTTCTGGTCGTCGCGGACACCGGCGGCAAGGCTGCGGTCGCGGCGGGCGTCACCGCCGACAAGACCGGCACCGTCTCGGCCGTCGATCTGGTCAAGGCGGCGGCGGCGGCGCTTGGCGGCAAGGGCGGCGGTGGCCGTCCCGACATGGCGCAGGCGGGCGGGGCCGATCCGTCGAAGGCCGCTGAGGCGGTCTCGGCCGCGCGGGCGGTTCTGGCGGGGGCGGTCTGATGCCCGGCGCCTACTGGATCGCGCATGTGACCGTCACCAACCCCGCGGCCTATGGCAGATATGCCGAGGCCGCGGGGCCGGCGATCGCCAAGGCGGGCGGCAAGTTCCTGGCCCGCGGCGCACGCTATGTGCAGCTCGAGGGCAAGGAGCGGGCGCGCAATGTCGTCGCCTGGTTCCCGAGCCTCGAGGCCGCCGAGGCCTGCTATCGCGGCCCCGAGTATCAGGCGGCGCTTGCCCATGCCAAGGGCGCGGCCGAGCGCGATCTGGTGATCGTCGAAGCGATCGAGTGACTTTGCGCGCCGTCATCGCCGTGTTACATTGCCGCAATGCAGCATGAGTGAGGGCGGCGCGTTTCGCGCCGTGTGAGAGCCAGAATGTGCCGTTGGGCCGCCTATATCGGACAGCCGACCTTCCTTGAGGACATCGTCAGCCGGCCGGGGCATTCGCTGATCCATCAAAGCCATTGCGCGACGCGCTGCCACACGGCGATCAACGCCGACGGATTCGGTGTCGCCTGGTATGGCGAGAAGCCCGAGCCCGGCCTTTACCGCGACGTGATGCCGGCCTGGTCGGACCCGAACCTGCGCTCGCTCACCGCGACGGTGAAATCCGGGCTGTTCCTCGCCCATGTCCGCGCCTCCACCGGCACCGCGACCTCGCGCAACAACTGCCATCCCTTCGTCGTCGGCCATTGGAGCTTCATGCACAACGGCCAGATCGGCGGCTTCGACGCCTTCCGCCGCGACGCCGAGATGATGATCCCCGATTCCCTCTATCCGCAGCGCAAGGGCGCGACCGACAGCGAGGCGCTGTTTCTGGTGGCGCTCGGCGAGGGGCTGGAGGCCGATCCGAAATGCGCGCTCGAACGGGCGGCCGCGCGGTTCGAGGCGCATGCGCGCGAGCGCGGCCATGCGCCCTTCCTGCGGCTGACGGCGGCGCTGTCCGATGGGGTGCGGCTTTATGCGGTGCGCTATGCCAGCGACGAGGCGGCGCCGACGCTCTATCACCGCTGGTCGGAAACCCGCCGCGGCCGCGCCGTGGTCTCCGAGCCGCTCGAGGATGACGAGGGCGACTGGCAGGAGATCCCGCCCGGGTCGTTTTGCACCTTCGAGGGCAAGTCGGTGCAGATCGAACCTTTCGCCCCGGCGCTGTGGCAGGCTGCGGCCTGAGCCTCAGACGGCTTCATTCCCTTTCTGAAGGGCGTCCAGCAAGGCCTTGCGCTGCTTGCGCAATTTCCAGTTGTCGAGACGCGACAGAGCTTCGTTCGCGGCGCGCAGCCCAAGGGTGAGGTGGCCCCGCGCGCGGGCATTCTCGAGCAGCAGGTCGACATAGCGCACCGAGTCGCGCCGCACCCGCAGCATCTGCGCGAGGCTTTCCTCGGTCAGCTCGCGGCGCAGCGCGGCGAGAGCGAGGGGTTTCAGGAGCTCCATCCGCATCAGCACCGGCGGCATCGCATGGCCGCAGTGGCGCAGCTTCATCTTCATCAGCTGCGGCGCGCGGATGCGGGCGACATGCGCCTTGTCCTCGGGAATGAAGGGGTCATAGAAGATATACCCGCCCTCGAGCGCCTTCGCCCCGCGTGCGGCATCGGCCTCGGGCGCGGTCCAGTCGCCCAGGCCCCGGCCATAGCGATAGCGCTTGTCGAAGGGCGCGGCGCGACGGTTCAGCGTGGATTGCGGGGCGAAGGCCACGGCATGGGCGCGCGGGAAATAGGGCGCCAGCGCGAGCGCGCCATAGCCGCCCATCGAGCTGCCATAGGTCGAGATCCGGGTGAACTCATCGTAAAAGCCGCTGTCGCGCAACTCGGCCAGCACGGCGAGGATCTCGGGCTCGCGGAACCAGTCGCCGCGCTTGTTCATCACGCCGAGGATCGACCAGCCTTGTTTCGCGATCAGCCCGTAGGCCCAGGGAAGCCGCTCGCCCTTTTCGTGATAGGAGGCGAGGTTGCCGAGGGTGACGACAAGGTGCTTCGCCGCTGCGCCTTCGCCCGGCAGATAGCAGAGGCTGTGGTGGGTATAGTCGCGCAGGAAGCCCTTGTGCGCCTCGACCAGTTCGAGACAGTGGGCATAGCTTTGCCCCTCGGCGGGGACGGGCACATCGGCGGGACGGATCGTCATCGAAAAGATCGCACTGGTTATGGTCGTTGCTGGCAGCGTGACCGAGGCCGGGAGCAATGTCCAGATCCCGAAGGGGCTTCACAGCGGCGCGGCGGCGCGCTAGAAACGGCGCATGAAGAACCGTGCCCCCCTCATCTGCATCATTATTTGCCGCTGACATCCGTCACGCGGGCCGTTCTTCGCATTTCCACAGATCGATGAACCTGCTAAGCCCGCGCCGGGAAAGCCTGCGAGGACTTATGACCGAGATCCGCCTGCACAACACGAAGACCCGCACCAAGGAGGTTTTCGTCCCGCTCGATCCGCAGAACGTGCGCATGTATCTGTGCGGCCCGACCGTCTATGACCGGGCGCATCTGGGCAATGCCCGGCCGGTCGTCGTGTTCGACGTGCTGTTCCGCCTGCTGCGGCTGGTCTATGGCGCGGCGCATGTGACATACGTGCGCAACTTCACCGACGTCGATGACAAGATCAACGCGACGGCGCGCGCGCGCAAGGAAGCGGGGGCCCTGGGCACGCTCGAGGAGCTGATCCGCGCCCGCACCGAGGAGACCATCGCCTGGTATCACGCCGACATGGACGCGCTTGGTGCGCTGCGTCCGACGCTCGAGCCGCGCGCGACCGATTTCATCGGCGCGATGATCGCGATGATCGCCGGGCTGATCGAGAGCGGGCACGCCTATGCCAAGGACGGGCATGTGCTGTTCCGGGTGCGCAGCTATACCAATTATGGCGCGCTCTCGGGTCGCTCGGTCGACGACATGATCGCCGGCGCCCGGGTCGAGGTGGCGCCGTTCAAGGAAGACCCGATGGACTTCGTGCTGTGGAAGCCGTCGGACGCCGATCTGCCGGGCTGGGACAGCCCCTGGGGCCGTGGCCGGCCGGGCTGGCATATCGAATGCTCGGCGATGTCCTATGAACTCTTGGGCGCGAGCTTCGACATCCATGCGGGCGGCATCGACCTGCAATTCCCGCACCACGAGAACGAGATCGCGCAGAGCTGCTGCGCCCATCCCGAGGGGCAGTTCGCCCGCTACTGGTTGCACAACGAGATGCTGCAGGTCGAGGGCAAGAAGATGTCGAAGTCGCTCGGCAACTTCTTCACCGTGCGTGACCTGCTCGACAAGGGCATCCCGGGCGAGGTGATCCGCTTCGTCTTCCTGCAGACGCATTACACCAAGCCGATGGACTGGACCGCCGAGAAGGCGGCACAGGCCGAGGCGACGCTGCGCAAGTGGCGTGCGCTCACCGCGGGCATCGAGCCCGCGCCGAGCGCCGCGCCCGAGGTGATCGCGGCGCTTGCCGATGACCTGAACACCGCGGGCGCGATTGCCGAGCTGCATGCGCTGGCTTCCGATCCGGCGCGGCTTCTCTCCTCGGCGCAGCTGATGGGTCTGCTCGAGCCCGCCATGGGGGCCTGGGCCGCTGCGCCGCAGGTGGATCTCACTGCCCATACGGCGCGGCTGTCCGATCTGCGCGCGGCGGCGATGGTCTCGAAGGATTTCGCCCCGGTCGACGCGATGAAGGCGGCCCTTGTCGCCGCAGGCGTCGAGGTGCGGATGTCGAAGGCAGGGGTCGAGCTCTTGCCGGGGGCGGGGTTCGACGCAGCGAAGCTGCCGCCGCTCTGAGCGGGCGCGGGCATCGGCGGAATTGAAGAGGCGGGAGGAGCCAGCCATGGGTCGCGAGCGACTGTATCTTTACGACACCACCTTGCGCGACGGTCAGCAGACCGCCGGCGTGCAGTTCGCGGTCTCCGAGAAGATCGCCATCGCGCGGGCGCTCGACGCGATCGGCATCGACTATATCGAGGGCGGCTGGCCCGGGGCGAACCCGACCGACAGCGAGTTCTTCGCCGAACGGCCCGAGACGCGCGCGACCTTCACCGCCTTCGGCATGACCAAGCGTTCGGGCCGGTCTGCGGCGAATGACGAGGTGCTGGCGGCGGTGATGAATGCGGCGACGCCCGCCGTCTGTCTGGTCGGCAAGACGCATGACTATCACGTCACCACCGCGCTTGGCCTGGCGCTGGACGAGAACATCTCGAACATCCGCGCCTCGGTCGAACATGTGGTGGCCTCGGGGCGGGAGGCGCTGTTCGACGCCGAGCATTTCTTCGACGGCTATAAGGCGAACCCGGCCTATGCCCTTGAATGCCTGCGCGCGGCAAAGGACGCTGGGGCGCGCTGGATCGTGCTGTGCGACACCAATGGCGGCACCCTGCCGCAGGAGATCGGCACGATCGTCACCGCGGTGATCGCGGCGGGGATCCCGGGCGACCGGCTCGGCATCCATTGCCACGACGACACCGGGCAGGCGGTGGCGGGTTCGCTTGCTGCGGTGCTCGCAGGCGTGCGGCAGGTGCAGGGCACGCTCAACGGTCTGGGCGAGCGCTGCGGCAACGCGAACCTCACCTCGCTCATTCCGACGCTGCTGCTGAAGGAGCCGTTCCGCTCGCAGCTCGAGACCGGGATCACCGATGCGGCGCTGGCCGGGCTGACCAAGCTCTCGCGCAAGCTCGACGACATCCTGAACCGGGTGCCGCTGCGCTCGGCACCCTATGTCGGCGCCTCGGCCTTCACCCACAAGGCGGGGCTGCATGCCTCGGCGATCCTCAAGGACCCGACCACCTACGAACATATCGACCCGGCACTCGTCGGCAATGCGCGGCTGATCCCGATGTCGAACCAGGCCGGGCAGTCGAACCTGCGCGCACGCCTCGCCTCGATGGGGATCGAGGTCGATCCGAAGGATGCCCGCCTTGGCGCGATCCTCGACGAGATCAAGGAGCGCGAGGACCGCGGCTATGCCTATGACGGCGCGCAGGCCTCGTTCGAGCTGCTGGCGCGGCGCGAACTCGGCCTGCTGCCCGAGTTCTTCTCGGTTGAGCGCTATCGCGTGACGGTCGAGCGCCGGCGCGATGCGCGTGGCCGGATGGGGCACCTGTCCGAGGCGGTGGTCGTCGTCAACATCGGCGGTGAGCGGCGGCTGAGCGTGTCCGAGGGGATCGTCGCCGACGGCTCCGACGGCGGCCCGGTCAACGCGCTCTCGAAGGCGCTGGCGAAGGACCTCGGCCCCTATCAGTGCCATATCGAGGACATGAAGCTGGTCGACTTCAAGGTCCGCATCACCCATGGCGGCACCGAGGCGGTGACCCGCGTCATCATCGACAGCGAGGACAGCAAGGGGCTGCGCTGGTCGACGGTGGGGGTCAGCCCGAACATCGTCGACGCCTCCTTCGAGGCGCTGCTCGACGCGATCACCTGGAAGCTTGCGCGCGAGGGGGTGCAGCCGGCATGAGCGATCTCGGGCAAAGCGTGGCCGCCGCCGCGGCGCGGGTCGAGGCGGGCGATCCCGACCGGTTCGCGGCGACGATGGCGGTGCCGGCGGAGGAACGCGCGCGGCTCTGGCCGCTTTACGCGGCGAACCTCGAGATCGCCCGCGCGCCCTGGGCCTCGGCCGAGCCGATGGTGGCCGAGATGCGGCTGCAATGGTGGGTCGATGCGCTCGAGGCGCTGGCCGAGCAGGGCCATGAACCACGCCATGAGATCGGCGCGGCGCTGGTGCCGCTGCGTGCGGCGGCTCCGCATCTGCTGGCGCTGGCCGAGGCGCGGCGCCGCGATTGCTGGAACGAGCCCTTTGCCGATGCGGCGGAGCTTTCGACCTATCTGGCGGAGACCTCGGGCACCCTGTTTCGTGCGGCGGGGCTGGTTCTCGGGGCCGATGCGGCGGCGCAGGCAGCGCTGGCGCGTTTCGGCGCGGCGGCGGGGCTTGCGGCCTGGTTCCGTGCCGTGCCCGAGCTGGTTGCCCGCGGTCGCGCGCCACTGCCCGACGAGGCGCCCGAGGCGATCTCGGGCCTTGCCAGAGTGGCGCTGGCCGAGCTTGCCGCGGCGCGCGCCGATTTGCGCCGCGCCCCCGCACCGGTGCGCCGCGCCATGCTGCCCGGCTGGCAGGCCCCGGCGGTGCTCGACCTGGCGGCACGCGCGCCCGGGCGGGTGGCGCAGGACGGGCTTGGCCGTTCGGAATTTTCCCGCCGCTTCGGCCTGTTGTGCGCGGCGCTGACAATTTGACGCCAAGGCATCGAGCTTAAAGGAATCTTCAGCAGTTCCCTCCATCGTCGCTCGCGCGGAGTCCGCGAAATGGTGATCGGCGTGTGCAAGGCTGCGCGCGCCCTCGGAGGCGAAGGCATGAAGGTTCTGAAGGGCATCAAACTTGGTATTCGGCTGCCGCTGATGCTGGTGGCGATCTCGGTGGTGGCGCTCGCCATCATGGGCGTGTCCTCCTATGGGGTGGCGCGCAAGATCCTGACCAGCGAAGGCACCGACAGGCTGCAGCAGAGCCTTGACACGCGGGTCGGCACGCTCGAGGCTTGGGCCGCCGGGCTGACGTCGGACCTGCATGCAACGGCCAGCAATGCCGGCACCGCTCGCTCGCTGCGCGAGTTCAGTGCGGCCTGGGACCGGCTCGGCGAGACGCCGCAGGACGATCTGCGCAAGGCCTTCATCGACGCGAACCCGAACCCGCCGGCCGAGCGCTACAAGCTCGACTATCCGGGCGAAGTGAACGATTACACGATCTTGCACCGGCGCTATCATCCCGGGTTCGTGGCGCTGGCCGAGCAGAAGCACCTGGTTGACATCTATCTCGTCAGTGTCACCGGCAATGTGATCTACTCGCTGGGCAAGCAAGATGATTTTGCCACCAACCTGCGCGAGGGACCGGCCCGCGGCGGTCCGCTGGCGCAGATCGTCGAGGCGGCACAGCAGACGACGGGAGAGGCGCCGGTGGCGTCCGGATTCCTGCGTGACCCGGGGCATC
Organism: Paenirhodobacter ferrireducens; assembly: GCF_004022265.1. Classification (GTDB taxonomy): domain Bacteria; phylum Pseudomonadota; class Alphaproteobacteria; order Rhodobacterales; family Rhodobacteraceae; genus Rhodobacter; species Rhodobacter ferrireducens. The sequence continues at coordinate 37,159 of NZ_SAVB01000026.1, read as the reverse complement.
CCGGCACGCCGGGGGTGGTTTTCCTCGCCCGGCCGCTGCGCAGTTCCGAGGGGCTGCTGCTCGGCGTTCTGGTGTTCGAGGCTTCGGCCGATCCGCTCTCGGCGGTGATGGCCGATCCGCGCGCCCTGGGGGAGAGCGGGCAGGGCTATGTCGTCGGCGCCGGCCAGACGCTTGAAAGCGCACTGCGCCGCACCCCGGCCGCCGGCGCGCCGGATCTGCAGACCTCGGCGGTGCGACGGGCGCTGGCGGGCGAGAGCGGGCATGTGATCGAGGCCGGCGTCGACGGCGCCGAGGTGATGGCGGTCTTCGCGCCCTTCACGCTTTTCGGCAAGGCCTATGCCGCCGTGGTCGAACAGAGCACGCAGGAGCTGTTCGAGCCCGCCCGTGCGCTGGCCCGGCGGCTGACGCTGAACGGTGCCTTGCTGCTGGTGCTGCTGGGCGGGCTGTCGGCCTGGATGGCGCGCTCGGTCTCGAAACCGCTCGGCCGGCTCACCGGCACGATCGGCACGATCTCGGAAGGCGTCTATGACGCCGAGGTCCGCGACGGCGAGCGCGGTGATGAGATCGGCGATATCGCCCGGGCGCTGACCGCGCTGCGCGACGACCTGGCCGAGGCCGAGGTCGCACGGCGCGTGGCGGCGGCACAGGGCACAGCCTTCCGCGCCTCTTCGGCGGCGATGATGATGGTGGATGCGGAGTTCAACATCCGCTACGTCAATGAGGCGGTGGTGAAGATGATCCGCTCCCGGATCGAGGACTTCCGCCAGGTGACCCCCGAGATCGACGCCGAGGCGCTGGTCGGCAAGTCGATGGACATGTTCCACCGCAACCCCACCCATGCCCGCGCCATCCTGAGTGACTCGGCGAACCTGCCCTATCGTGCCGAGATCGTCGTCGGCGAAGGGCGCTTCGGTCTCGACATCACCGAGATCACGCAGCCCGAAAAGGGGCGTATCGGCTATGTCGTCGAGTGGCGCGATGTCACCGAGCTGCGGATGAACCGCGCGCTGCTCGCGGCGATCGACGATTACCAGCTGATCTTCGAATTCGCGCCGAGCGGTGAGCTGAGCCGGGTCAACCGGAACCTTGTGACGGCGCTCGGCGTCGAGGCGGAGGCGCTGCTCGGTCTGCCGCACGAGGCGGTGCTCGAGGGGGTCGATGGGCTCGAAGGGTTCTGGCCGCGGCTTGAAAAGCACGAGCCGATCGTCGGGCGGTTCCGGCTCACGGCCCCCGGCGGGCGCAGCCTTCTGGCCGAGGGCAGCGTCACCCCGGTGCCTGACCGCAACGACCGGCTGCTGAAGATCGTTCTGATCGCGAATGACGTGACCGAAGCCCAGGCGGAGTTGCAGCTTGAGCACGAGCGCAACGAGGCGATGCAGGCCGGGCAGAAGCAGGTGGTCGAGGGGCTGCGTGTGGCGTTGCAGCGGCTGGCGACCGGTGATCTGTGCAGCCTGCTCGACGCGGAATTCCCGCCCGAATACGAGCAGCTGCGGCAGGATTTCAACCGCGCGGTGACGACGCTGTCGCAGGCGGTGCAGGTGGTGATCGACAATGCCGCCGAGATCGACGGCGAGGCGCGCGAGATCTCCAATGCCGCCGAGGACCTGAGCAGCCGCACCGAACGCCAGGCCGCGACGCTCGAGGAGACGGCGGCGGCACTCGATCAGCTGACTTCCTCGGTCAGCTCGGCCGCGGCGGGGGTGGGCGAGGCGAACATGGTCGTCGTCCAGGCCCGCGAAAGCGCGGAGAGCTCGGGCCAGATCGTGCAACAGGCGGTGGCGGCGATGGGCGAGATCGAGGAATCCTCGCGCAAGATCTCGCGCATCATCGGGGTGATCGACGACATCGCCTTCCAGACCAACCTGCTGGCGCTGAACGCAGGCGTCGAGGCGGCGCGGGCGGGCGAGGCGGGGCGCGGCTTTGCGGTTGTCGCCTCCGAGGTGCGGGCGCTGGCGCAGCGCTCCTCGGAAGCCGCCCGCGAGATCGACACGCTGATCACCGCCTCGTCGAACCACGTCCGGCGCGGTGTCGATCTGGTGGGCGAGACCGGCAGCGCCTTGCAGCGGATTCTCGGCTCGGTGAATGACATCGCCGCGCGGGTGTCCGAGATCGCCGCCTCGGCGCAGGAACAGTCGGCGGGGCTCGCGGAGATCAACACCGCGATGAACCAGCTCGATCAGGTGACGCAGCACAATGCCGCGATGTTCGAGCAGACCACCGCCGCGAGCCACGCGCTGACCCGCGGGGCGCAGGCGCTGACCGTCACCACCGCGCAGTTCCGCACCGCGGGCAGCGCGGCAAAGCCCGCCCCCGCTGCGGCGCAACCGATCGACCTTGCGCGGCACAAGGCCTCGGTGGCGCGCGCCGCCGCGGCGACGGCTCAGGCGGCCGTCGCGGTCGAGGAGGAGGACTGGGAAGATTTCTGAGCAGCGCCAGACGCGCGGCGCGCCGGGCATGGCCCGGCTGCCGAAACGGGTGCTGATCGTGGACGACTCGCCCACGATCCGCGGCCTGATCCGGGCGGTGCTGCGGCCCGATCCGCGGCTCGAGGTCGTGGGCGACGCCGCCGACCCCTATGAGGCCCGCGAGCTGATCAAGGCGCTGCAGCCCGATGTGCTCACGCTTGATGTCGAGATGCCGCGGATGGATGGCCTCGCCTTCCTCGAAAAGCTGATGCGGCTGCGCCCGCTGCCGGTGGTGATGGTCTCGAGCGAGACGCAGAAGGGGTCGCGCGCAGCGCTCGAGGCGCTGGCACTCGGCGCGGTCGAGTGCATCGGCAAGCCGGTGAGCGGGCGCTTTGCCGCGGCCTTCGGCGACCTGGCAGACCTGCTCGTCGCCGCTGCCGGGGCGCGGTTGCGCCAGCCGGGCCCGAGGCGGCAGGTGAGCCCGGCGACGGGGTTTGACTGGAACGGCCGCCTCGTGCTGATCGGCTCCTCGACCGGCGGCGTCGATGCGCTCGAGACCCTGCTGGCGGGCTATCCGGAAAACTGTCCGCCGACGCTCATCACCCAGCACATGCCCGAGAGTTTCCTGGCGAGTTTCGCAAAGCGGCTGGCCGGGCGGATCGCGCCGCGCATGGCGCTGGCGCGCGAGGGCGAGCCGCTGGTGCAGGGCATGGTGGCGCTGGCACCGGGCGGCGAGACGCATCTCGAACTTGCGCCGGGCCTGCCGCCGCGCTGCCGGCTGCGGCGCGGCGAGAAGGTCGGCGGCTATCGCCCCTCGGTCGACGTGCTCTTTCGTTCGGCGGTGCCGGTCGCCGAGCGGACCGTCGCGGTGCTGCTGACCGGCATGGGCCGCGACGGGGCGGCGGGGATGCTGGCGTTGCGGCAGGGGGGGGCGCGCTGCCTCGCGCAGGATGAGGACAGCTCGGTCGTCTTCGGCATGCCGCGCGCAGCGCTCGAGATCGGGGCGGCGGAACGGGCGGTGGCATTGCCCGAGATGTCGGCTGCGATCCTCGATCTGTGTCGCGCGCCCGACCGACGCCTGGCCTAGGGAGAATGCCGCCCGTGGAAATGCCGGCCCGCCCGATCTACATCTCGCAAGGCGAGTTCGTCGTCGGCGCGGACGAGCGGCCGATCTCGACCATCCTCGGCTCCTGCATCGCTACCTGCCTGTTCGACGAGGATGCGCGGATCGGCGGGATGAACCACTTCCTGCTGCCCGAGGGGCGCGGCGACGCGATCCAGGCCGCAAGCTTCGGCGTCAACGCGATGGAACTGCTCATCAACGCGCTGATCAAGCGCGGCGCGCATCGGCCGAATCTGCGCGCGAAGGTCTTCGGCGGGGCGCGGATGATCGCGGGGCTCTCGGACATCGGGCAGAAGAACGTCGATTTCGTGCTCGATTTCCTCGATCGCGAGGGCATCGCCTGCGTCAGCCGCAGCCTGGGCGGCACCCAGGCCCGGCGGATCGAGTTCTGGCCGATGACCGGACGGGTGCGGCAGCGACTTCTGGGCGAAGCGATGGTGATCCAATGCCCGCCGCCGGTCGCAGCCGGCAACGGGGTCGAGCTTTTCACCGACTGAGGCAGGTGGCCCGACCGGCCCCGATGGCCGCGGCCTCAGCCGATCAGCTCGGCGGCGGGGCCCGGGAAATGGCACAGGGTGTGATGGCGCGCGTCGGAGGTGCATTCCTCGGGCGGGGGGCTGGCGCAGAGCCCCGTCGCGCGCGGACAGCGGGTGCGGAAGACGCAGCCCGAGGGCGGGTGCATCGGGCTGGGCAGTTCGCCGTCCAGCGCGATCACCCGTTTCGTCCTCTCGATCTGCGGGTCGGGGATCGGCACGGCGGAGAGCAACGCCTGCGTGTAGGGGTGGCGCGGGTCGGAGAAGAGCGCCGAAGACGGCGCCTTTTCCATCATCCGCCCGAGGTAGAGCACCATCACCTCGTCCGACAGATGCTTCACCACGCTCAGGTCATGGGCGATGAACAGGATCGTCAGACCGAGGTCACGACGCAGCTCCTCGAGCAGGCCGATCACCTGCGCCTGGATCGAGACGTCGAGCGCCGAGACCGGCTCGTCGCAGATCAGCAGCTTCGGCTCGACCACCAGCGCGCGGGCGATGCCGATGCGCTGGCACTGCCCGCCCGAGAATTCATGCGGATAGCGGTTGATCTGATTGGGCAAAAGGCCCACCCGCTCCATCACCGCACGGACCTTCTCGCGCCGCTCGGTCGCGCCCATCCGCGGCCGGTGGGTGCGCAGCGGCTCGGCGATGATCTCGCCCACCGTCATCCGCGGATCAAGCGAGGCGAGCGGGTCCTGGAAGATCACCTGCATCTCGGCGCGGTAGCGCAGCATCTGCCGCGGCGAGAGGGTGAAGAGGTCGGTGCCGTCCTCCCAGATCACCGAGCCGGTCGCCGGTAACATCCGGATCAGCGCGCGCGCGAGGGTCGACTTGCCGCAGCCCGACTCGCCGACGATGCCGAGGGTCTGGCCGCGCTCGAGGCGGAAGGAGATGCCGTTCACCGCGTGCAGCAGCGCGGGCGGCGTCCAGGGCAGATCGGAAGGGTGGCGGATCTCGAAGCTGACCCGGACGTCGCGGGCCTCGAGCAGGGGGCGGGTCATCGGGTCACCTCGAGGATCGGGCGGTGGCAGGCACGGGCGCGGCCGGGGGCGAAGGGGACGAGCGGCGGCATCGCCGTGCGGCACAGATCGTCGGCCAGCGTGCAGCGCGGCGCGAAGGGGCATCCCACGGGCGCGCCGGTCATGTTCGGCGGGTTGCCGGGGATCGCGTGCAGCGCGCCGCCGGTCGCATCGAGCCGCGGGATCGCGTCCAGAAGGCCCCGGCTGTAGGGATGCGTCGGTTCGGCGAACAGCGGATCGACCGGCGCCTCCTCCATAATCCGCCCGCCATAGAGCACGATCGCGCGTTCGCAAAACCCGGCGACGACACCGAGGTCATGGGTGATGAGGATCGTCGCCATGCCGAAATCGCGCTGCAGATCGGCCAGAAGCGCCATGATCTGGGCCTGCACGGTGACGTCGAGCGCGGTGGTCGGCTCGTCGGCGATCAGCAGGTCGGGATGGCACAGGAGCGACATCGCGATCATCACCCGCTGCCGCATGCCGCCCGAGAACTCGTGCGGGTAGAGCCGCACCCGGTTGCGCGCGTCGGGGATGCGCACCGCGTCGAGCATCTGCACCGCCTCGGCCACCGCGGTGCGATGGTCGAGGCCACGGTGCAGCTCCAGCACCTCGGCCATCTGGTCGGCGATCCGCATATAGGGGTTGAGCGAGGTCATCGGGTCCTGGAACACCATCGCGATGCGGTCGGCGCGCAGCTTGTTCAGCGCGCGCTCGGGCAGGTTCAGGATCTCCTCGCCCTCGAAGCGGACCGAGCCGGTGGCGCGGCCGTTCTTCGCCAGAAGCCCCATGATCGCGAAGCTGAGCTGGCTCTTGCCGGACCCGGATTCGCCGACGATGCCCAGCGTCTCGCCGCGCTCCATCGAGAAGGAGACCTCGTTGACCGCATGCACCGTCCCCTCGGGCGTGTCGAACCGGACGGAGAGGGCGTTCACATCGAGCAGCGCCATGTCAGCGATCCTTCGGGTCGAGCGCGTCGCGCAGCCCGTCGCCGACGAAGAAGAAGCCGAAGAGGGTGGTGACGAAGAAGAGAAGCGGGAAGGCGAGCTGCCACAGCGTGCCATAGGCGATGGTGCCCGAGCCCTCGGAGATCAGCGCGCCGAGCGAGGTCATCGGTTCCTGCACGCCAAGGCCGAGGAAGGAGATGAAGCTTTCGGTCAGGATCATGTTCGGCACCAGAAGCGTGGCGAAGACGGTGACGACGCCGATCAGATTGGGCAGGATGTGGCGGCGGATGATGGTGCGCGCCGGCACGCCGATCGCCCGCGCCGCCTCGATATAGTCGCGGTTCTTCAGCGACAGGGTCTGGCCGCGCACGATCCGGCTCATCTCGAGCCAGGAGATCAGCCCGACGCCGGCGAAGAGCATGGTGATCGAGCGGCCATACATCACCAGCAGCAGGATCAGCACGAACATGTAGGGGATGGCCAGCAGGATATCGACGGTGCGCATCATCAGGTTGTCGATGCGGCCGCCGAAATAGCCTGCGGTCGCCCCCCAGAGCGTGCCGACGACGACCGCGATCGCCGAGCCGATGATGCCGACGGCGAGGCTGATCTGCGTGCCCTGAACGGTGCGCGCAAAAAGGTCGCGGCCAAGGTCGTCGGTGCCGAAGTAATGGCCGGTCTCGAGAGAGGGACCGCCCAGCTCGGCCGCCTGTCCCATCACGGCAAAGTCGATCTCGTCATTGCTCCAGCGCGCGAGGCTGTTGCCGAAGAGCGCGAAGAACACGACGAAGACAAGGAGCAGAAGGCCGAAGAGCGCCGCCTTGTTGCGCAGGAAGCGGCGCCGCGCATCGGCCCAGAGCGAGCGGCCGGCGATGTCCTCGCGCGCGGTGGCGGCGGCGAGGGACTGCATTTTCTGGCTGTCGATGACCATGGGCTCAATACCGGATCTTCGGGTCGATCCATCCGTAGATGATGTCGACGACGAGGTTGAAGAGGATGGTGAGGGCGCCGACGAGGATGGTGATCCCCATCATCACCGCATAGTCGCGGTTCAGCGCGCTGTCGACGAAGGCCTTGCCGATGCCGCCGGTCGAGAAATAGATGTCGACGATGACCGAGCCGGTGATCATCGCCACGAAGGCGGGCCCGAGATAGGAGATCACCGGCAGCAGGGCGGGTTTCAGCGCGTGGCGCAGCACGATGCGCAGGCCCGACAGGCCCTTCGCCCGCGCCGTGCGGATGTGGTTCGAGGTCAGCACCTCGAGCATCGACGAGCGCATGATCCGCGCGATCGAGGCCATGTAGGAGGTCGAGAGGGCGATCACCGGCATCACCCAGAAATGCGGGTCGTTGAAGCGCCAGCCGCCGCCCGGCAGCCAGTGCAGGGCGAGGGTGAAGACCAGCACGAGGATCGGCGCCATCACGAAATTCGGCAGTACCTGCGCGCCGATCGACAGGCCCACGGCGAAATAGTCGATCACCGTGTTGTGGCGCACCGCGGCGATGGCGCCGAGCGTGACGCCCACCAGAACCGCGACGAGGAAGGACAGGAAACCATAGGTCAGCGTCACCGGGAATCCCTGCGCGATGATGTCGTTCACCGAGCGGTCCTTGTAGACGAAGGAGGGGCCGAAATCGAAGGCGCTGACGATGCCCCAGACATAGGAGGTGATCTGCCGCCACAGCGGCTGGTCGAGCCCGTATTTGGCGTTCAGGTTCGCCAGCACCTCGGGCGGCAGGCCGCGCTCCTGGGTGAAGGGGCCGCCCGGCGCCGCGTGCATCAGCAGGAAGGACAGGACGATGAGCAGCAGGAGCGTCGGGATCGCGATGGCCAGACGCTTGAGGATGTAGACGATCATGCGGAAAGTCCGGTGGCTGGGTGCGGGGACGGGCCCCGCACCCGGGCTGCGGTTTACTTGGCGACGCGGTACAGGTCCTTGCCGTACCAGGTCTGCATCACGTTCTCGGTCGGCAGGCCCTTGATGTCGGCCTTCACCATGTCGACCTTGGCATAGTGATAGATCGGCAGGAGCGGCATCTGATCCGCCAGGATCTGCTCGGCCTCGGTGTAGAGCGGCTGCGGATCGGCCGCGGTCTTCGACTCCTTCAGGATCCGGTCATAGTCGGCGTTCAGGAACTTGCCGTTGTTGTGGCCCGAGTAGGAGGTGAAGAAGTCGAGATAGGTCGAGGCCTCGTTGTAGTCGCCGCACCAGGCATAGCGCGCAAGGTCGAAGTCCTGGTTCTGCATCTTGTCGGTGTGCACCTTCCACTCCATGTTGTTGAGCGTCAGCGCCACGCCGAGCGGCTTCCAGAACTGCTGCACCGCGATCGCGATCTTCTTGTGGTCGTCCGAGGTGTTGTAGTTCAGCGTCAGCTTCAGCGGATGGTCAGGGCCATAGCCCGCCTCTGCGAGCAGTTCCTTCGCCTTCTCGGTGCGCTCCTTCTGGGTCCAGTGCGCATAGTCGATATCGGGCATCTTGAAGCCCGCGGTCGCCCAGTGGGTCCAGTTGTAGGCGGGCTTCTGGCCGCCCTGCAGCACGTTGTCGACGATCACGTCACGGTTGATCGCATAGGACAGCGCCTTGCGCACCCGCACGTCCTTCAGCGCCTCGGGCCCCTTGTCGGACAGGTTCACCAGATAGGTGTAGCTGCACGAATAGGGCGAGGAGATCGCCTGATCGGGATATTCCTTCTTCAGCCGCGGATATTGCCCGGCGGGGATCTCGACCCGGTCGAGCTCGCCCGCGAGATAGCGCGTCAGCGCGGCATTCTTGTCGTTGATCGTCAGCGCGGTCAGATGGGTCATCACGGTGTGCTCGGCATCCCAGTAGGTCGGCGCCTTGTCCATCTCGATGCGCTCGCCCAGCAGGTGCTGGCTCAGCACATAGGCGCCGTTGCCGACGAGATTGCCGGGCTTGGTCCAGTCCTGGCCGTATTTCGCGATCACATCCTCGCGCACCGGGAAGGTCGAGCCATGCACCAGCATCTGCGGGAAATAGGGCAGCGGCGTCTCGATCGTCACCTCGAGCGTGTGGTCATCGACCGCCTTCACTCCCAGCTCCTCGACCGGCTTCTCGCCCGCGGTGATCGCCGCGGCGTTCTTCACCTGCATCAGCTCCATGTACCAGGCGTATTCCGAGGCGGTCTTCGGATCGGCGAGGCGGCGCCAGGCATAGACGAAATCCTGCGCTGTCACCGGCTTGCCGTCGGACCATTTCGCCTCGGGGCGCAGGTGGAAGGTATAGACTGTCTTGTCGTCCGAAAGGTCGAACCCCGTCGCCACACCCGGCACCAGCTCGCCCTTTGGTCCCTCGTTGTAGAGCCCCTCGAAGAGGTTGCGCAGGATGTCCGACCCCTCGACATCAGTGTTGATCTGCGGGTCCATCGACTTGATCGCGTCGAGCAGCCAGAAGGTATAGCTCTGGTTGGCGGCAAGTTTCGTCCCCTCGGGGACGGTCGCCGCGATTCCTGCGGGGGCGGCGGCGAGAAGAGCGAGGGCGGAAATGGCGACAGAAAGCTTCATGAATCCTCCGGGATGGGCGCGGGGCGGAAATGACGATGCGCCGCGCGGGATCGGGTGAGGGATGCTAGCCGCCGTCGGCTGCCCGCGGCAAGGGGGCTGGCCGGGAGTGACGCTACGGCCGCGCGGATCTTCGCCCGGTGCGCAATGGCGCGGCACGCGACGGCGCATTGCCCGTCTTCCCTTCGCCTGCCGAAGCGGCGAGAATGGCTGTGGCAGAGGCGACGGATCGCCGCGGGGAGGAGAGACATGATCACCATCACGCTGGAACACCCGGTGCAGGAGGAGCTGGCGCTGCTGCACGCGCGCCATACCGAGGCGATGCACGCCGACACCCCGCCCGGGTCGATCCACATGCTGCCCGCCGACGCGCTCGCCGCGCCGGGCATCCTGTTTTACGTGATGCGCGAGGAGGGGCGGCCCATCGGCATGGGGGCGCTGAAGCGCATCGACGCAGCCCATGCCGAGATCAAGTCGATGCATGTGCTCTATGAGCTGCGCGGGCGGGGGCTGGCGCGGATGCTGCTCGGCCATCTGGTGACCGAGGCGCGGGCGGCGGGGTATTCGCGGCTCAGCCTAGAGACCGGTTCGCAGGACAGCTTCGCCCCGGCGCGTGGGCTCTACCTTGCCGCGGGCTTCGAGACCTGCCCGCCCTTCGAGGGCTACCGGCTTGATCCGATGAGCGTTTACATGACGATTGCGCTTTGAGCCCGAGCGGGCTTGCACGCGCGCGCCGCTTCGCGCAAAACGGGGGGCGTGCGGCCCCATAGCTCAACTGGATAGAGCAAGCGCCTTCTAAGCGCTAGGTTCCGGGTTCAAGTCCTGGTGGGGTCGCCAATCTTTCCGCTGCCGATGCACCATAAGCTTGCACGAAATGGCGATTTTCCATGCACACCCCTGTCAAGAGACTTGGGATGCGATGTTGAAGATTTCTTCCAGCGCACTGAGATAAAACGGTGTTTCAGTATGACCCTTGTCTAGAGGTCATTTTTTCCCTGAGTTTTCAAGAGGGTCACAACCGGCTCAACAACGTTCCGAAGATAGACCGGTCCGACATCCAGGCCGTTCGGTCGGAACGGTTGGATCCCCTCGCTCTGCAGAACGGCCCGGATCGTGTTGCGATGCGCACCGGTTTCGGCGGACAGAAGGGTCGGTGTGGTATAGCTCGCCTCAAACGCAGAGATGTGGTCGTGGCTCATGCGCCATTCCTGACGCCGGGTCGTGGGATTCACAACCAGCATCGCAGACGTGTGACCACCTTCGATCAGAGCCAGGAATTGACCTTTCCCCCGAATCCCCGCCGACCGGGCGAAGGCCGCTGCGGTCACCTCTGCCTTGTTGGTCGACGGCTTGCGCTGCGGAGCGGACTTCGCCTTGAACGCTGCAACTTCAGTGATTTCCACCACAAGCCCGTGGTACCCGGACACATCAGGACGCTGACCAAGGTGCAGAGAACCCGTCCGAATGGCCGCAATGATCTCGCCGACAGGAAGGTCCAGCCGCTTGTGAACGAGTTGGATCGTCTCCCACCCTGGCTCCTCTGCGGCAACCGGCTGCGCATAGGCCTCCAACTCCTCAAGAAGAGCTTGGCCATCCGCAATCCGCCAGGGCGATTTGATCGTGGCGATGTTGGTTCTCGGGACGAGGATACCGTCAGCCTTCAACCCTTTCAATTCGGCTAGCGTTGCGCCGATTGCCCGTCGCAGCGCGCTTGGGCCGACCAATGTCGGGATTTCATCCAGAATGTGCTGCCAGGCCTTCGCGTCAAAGGTCTTGCGAGCATCGGCACGCGCGTCACTGGGCGCAAACGCGCCCGCCTCTGTCAAGAAATCATTAAGAACAGCCGGGCCGATTCCGGTTTCCTTGGATGCTGATGTAAGAGAGTGGAGACGCCGCTCTGTCACGGCCTGCCCTAGAAGGTCATCACCTGGGGCCAAAGGCCATATTTCCAGAAAATAATCACGAAGGATCCCGCGAAATACCGCAAAGGCATCGTCATCAAGGTAGATGCTATTAAGGTGATTAAAGAGCGGACCCAATTCGCCCTGCGTCACGATGTGGCCCCCGTCCTGTGATCGCATAAGGATGTCCAGAGCCGCTCGGATCCCATCAGGGCCTTGCGACACGAAGGCAAAGCCCGTGGCCTTGGCGCGCCGATCGTCCGGAACCTCGCCCTGTTTGCGCAGCAAGGCTGCACCAATGAACTCACAGAGTGTGATCGCCGGAAACACTGGCTGTGAGGCCAGCCATGTGTCGTCGGCAGCGATACCCTGCGATAGACGCTTATCGAGCCAAAGGTCATAGTCGGTAGGATCAATGCGCACGCAGTCGAATGATCCTGTTCGCAGGTCTGGCAGGATTTCCGCCAATCTCGCTCCTATATTATCCCGTTCGATGGGGCGCGAGCTAGACCACAAGGGAACCAGCGGATGGCGGTGCTGGTGGCAAATATCAACACCTCTGCAGAGCCAGTCCCCCCGCAAGGCAATGTGCCGCAACGGATGGGGCTGATCGGCTGCTTGCTCACGCATGCAGTGTGGGCAGCCCCGGACTATCGGGTTTCGTAGGGCCCGCGAGACGAAGACTTCCTTCCGAAACCGCATCCGAACGTCTCCGATGCGTTCACCTGTCCAGGAGAGCAGCTCGGTGAGCTGCGTGGACGACAATCCTGCGCGTTCTGCAAAAATCGCGACGGCCTCTTCGTCCTGCTCCAGGATACGCCGAAAGGTGATACCGAGATCGAGGGCGAAGTTGACGGCGTCGGTTCCATTCAGGATTGCCATGCGCGAAAACAGCGACGGGAGCGTCTCGCGGTCAACCGGCTCCACCGTAAGGGCAAGTCTCCGCAGCAAATACACCTCCTGTGTTCTCAAACGCCCTATGTGTTTGGATATGCGGTTCCATAGCCGTTTCGGGATCGGAAGCGAAGTCGCCATTCGCTGCAGGCGCAGCACGGCAGACGCAAAAATCAGCGATAGCTGCAGGTCGGCGACGGCTCCCAAGGGGCAGCGAAGCGTAGAAGGCGCTGCTGTGACCCCCGACATTCATCCAGCTGATGCCAGAGTCCGCGGTTGAGTTTGGCGCGGTTGCCCCGCGGGAGCAATGGGCGAGCGGCGGAACGTTTCCGTTGCGTGGAGCCGGTCGCCCATTGCGGTGAGTTGGGCTGCGAAAGCGGCGGGGGGCTGGTAACCGAGGGCGGAGTGCGGTCGGTCGGCGTTGTCGTCCGCCACCCAGTCCGCGACGACGGCGCGGGCGTGGTCAAGCCCGTGAAACAGCGTCTCGTTCAAGAGCTCGTCCCGCATCTTCGAGTTGAAGGCCTCGCAGATCCCGTGTCTCGCATCGGCTGGCCGGGCGCGATGAAATGCCTGGACACGCCCGCCTCCTCGGTCCAGGCCAGCATCGCGTTCGAGGTGAACTCGGTGCCGTGATCGCTGACGATCAAGCCCGGCTTGCCACGTCGCGCGATCACCGCTGAGATCTCCCGCGCCCCCGACGACCCGAGATCGAGGTGTCCACCACGGCGGCCAGGCATTCCTTGGTCACATCGTCGATCACGTTGAAGAATGAGCCATTGTGGCGCCATTGGTCCGAGCCCAATGGCGAATGAAACGCCGGCCGTTGGCAAACTGATCATGCACAAAATCGACCGACCACCGCGCCTTCGGCACCGCGACGGTCAGCAGTGGCGCCCGTGTCCCGGTTGCCTTCTTGCGCCCCCGTCGCTTGCGCACCGACAAACCCTCCTCGCGGTAGAGCCGCTGGGTCTTCTTGCGGTTCATCACCAGTCCCTCTCGTCTCAGCAGCACATGCAGCCGCCGATAGCCGAACCGACGTCGTTCGCCGGCCAGCGCCCGCATGCGCTCGCGCAGCCCGGCGTCGTCGGGTCGGCGACTGCGGTAGCGGACCGACGTCCGGTCCGCCCCGATAACGGAACACGCCGTTGTTCGCTACAAACTGTCCCCCGGACTGTTTGCCTCACGCTCCAACCTCGCTCATCTCGTGGACCTCCACGAGGATCGCGACGGCCTCGCGCCTGGCGGCGGGCGTTACCATTTTTTTGAGAGCAGATCCTTCAACGCGGCCTGGTCGAGCAGGGCATCTGCCAACAGGCGCTTCAACTTCGAGTTGTTCGCCCGTTCTCTCGAACCGGTGGCGCTCACGGGCTCACTCCTCGAGCGCCTTCAACCGCTTCGCGTCCGAGACCTCAATGCCCCAAACTTCGCTTTCCAGGCGTAAAAAGTCGAGGTGCTGATCCCGTGCCGACGGCAGAGATCAGCGGTCTTCGCCCCCGCCTCGGCCTCTCTCAGGATGCCGATGATCTGGGCTTCGTTGAACTTCGATGGCTTCATGTCCGGTCCTCTCATTGGGTCGGATTCTAGCATCAACTGGAGGAACTATCGGGGGTCACAGCAATGGGTATGTGCAGAGCAGTCCAGGGAGGTGGGGCGATCCGAGGGGGGAGAGCGCAACTTCTGTTGTCGGAAGGTGGATATCAATCGATATTGGGGTTCCCGATCCTTCTGATGCTGCATTGCCCAAGTGGGCAGGGTATGCGGCGATTGTTGGAGCGGCTGTAGCGATCGACTGGATCTATTCCGAAGCTAGGGGGAACTCAGACCCGGAGACTTTTCCAAAAGTGAACCCCGGGCGGGATTGCGATGGGAATTGCAATCCTTGCCCGCAGGGACATAGGTGGCACGTAAAAAACCGGGGCATGGGCATGATAATGGATATTGGCATGAGATCAGGTATCACCAAAACCCAGAGACGTGTGAGTTCTTTCCGGATCGGCCCAGTTTCGGTCTGAAGGGGCACTAAGATGAATGATATTGATGTCACTGGACGGATATCTCTTTTCCGCGAGGCAGCGAGACATGCGTGGAATACGTACTTTGCAAGGCAAAACTTTGGGGAGTGCCTTGAATTGTACCCGGTATTCAAGAGAATAGAAGCCGGCTTTTTTGAAGCGATAGTTTTGCAACCACTTGGAATGATGGAGCTTTCGTCCCAGTTTGGAGCTGGGCCGCTTGATTGGCTTCTCATGGTGCCCAAGGAGGGAATGCGTCACATTCCAGCACGTTTTGAGAAAAATCAAGCTGATGGAAATACGTACTGGGGCGATATAAAACTGCTTCCCGTCGACGATGGGCGTGCGTTTTTGTTTGTTGAGTTCTATGACTGGGATTGGTGTGGATATATTGACATGTCTCATGCGAGAGTGCAGCTAAGAGCGCAGACTGAAACGGATCATTTGAAGAGTTCTTTTGCTCTTCTCGATACAGATAGCTTTAGATTTGTCTTTCGACCTTGTTCGGAGTAGTGGGCTATTAGGGGCAGGACCGAGGCTGTGTGGAAACGCTGTCCCGTGATAAGCTTCCGCGAGGCAACGGGAGACTAGGATGGCAGGTTTCATCGACGGCATCGACCGAGACCAGGTCACGCTTTTCCCTGATCGTCTCGAGGACTGGATCTGCGAGGATCACCTGGTCCGTGTCGTCGACCTCTTCGTCGAGGAGCTCGATCTTCTGGCGCTCGGTTTCGAGCGCTGTGTGCCCGCCCGAACCGGTCGCCTGTATCGACCCAGCGGAATCTGCTCAGGTTAAGCCGCTAATCTGAATGCCTCGGCGGGCGTGCGCATGGCAAGGGCCTGATGAGGGCGGCGGTTGTTGTAGAAGCTGATCCAGTCACCGATGACGCGGGTCGCGTGCTGGATGCTTTCGAAGCGGTGGCGGTGAACGCACTGCTCCTTGAGCGTGCGGATCAGGCGCTCGACCATGCCGTTCTGCTGCGGGCAGTGCGGGGTGATGAACTCTTGGCGAAGGCCGTAGCTGCGCACGAGGGCGGTGAAGTGCCGGCTGGTGAAGAATGAGCCATCGAGGCGCCATCGGTTCGAGCCCGATGGCGAATGCCGTTGTCCGACTTCAGGAGGAACTCCCGGTCGACGCGGCCTGACCTGCCCCCTGCTGGTCCCTCAGTCATGACGAGAGTCCTTGGGGTTGATAGTGGTCGATTTCGGGTTGGGCAAGCGCGCCGGGCGCGGAGCCCTCAGATTGCTCAAGCGCCCGGCGCGCTTCTGCCGGGGTTTGATTGCCCAGCGAGGAATGCGGCCTGATGTGGTTGTAGTCGTAGCGCCATAGGGCCAGGGTGCGGCGGGCATCGGCGAGGCTGTCGAAGATCTCCTCGTTGAGGCATTCGTCGCGTAGGCTGCCGTTGAAGCTCTCGATGAAGCCGTTCTGCTGCGGCTTGCCGGGGTCGATGTAGTGCCATTCGACCTTGTTGGCGTTGGCCCATTTCAATATCGCCTTGCTGGTGAACTCGGTGCCATTGTCAGAAACTATGCAGGCGGGTTTTCCATAGATCCTGACCAGGGCGTCCAATTCCCGCGCGACCCGGGCTCCCGAGATGCTGGTGTCAGCAATCAGGGCGAGGTTTTCGCGGCAGCAGTCGTCGTTCACGGCCAGGATGCGGAATTTTCGGCAGGCCCCGAACGTGTCTGACAGAAAGTCCAACGACCACCGCTGGTTCGGCCGCAACGGCACCGGCATTGGTGTTCGGCTGCCCCGCGCTCGTTTGCGGCCACGCCTGCGGCGCACCGACAGGCCTTCTTCCCGGTAAATCCGGTAGAGCTTCTTTTCGTTCATGATCATGCCCTTGCGTTCGAGCAGGATGCCGACGCGCCGATAGCCGAAGCGACGGCGCTTCTCGACGATCTCGTGCATCGCCTCACGGATTTCCGGGTTATCGGGCGGCCTCTTTCGCCGCACCGTCTTCGGATCGACACCGATCAGGACGCAGGCCCGACGCTGAGAGATCGGATGATCCTTCATCGCCCGCAGCACCGCGTCCCGCCGTTGCATCGGCGTCGTTAGGGCTTTCCCAGCAGATCCTTCAGCACGACATTGTCCAGCATGACATCGGCCACAAGGCGCTTCAGCTTCGTGTTCTCGGCCTCGAGCTGCTTGAGCCGATTGGCGTCTGAAAGGTCCATCCCGCCATACTTGGCCTTCAGCTTGTAAAACGTGGCAGGGCTTAAACCATGCTTCCGGCAGAGCTCGGCCGTCGGCAAACCGTCAACGCAGTGCGTTGACCCTGCTCTTTGATCATCCCGATAATCTGCGCCTCGGTGAAACGGCTTTTCCTCATCTCGTCTGCTCCTTCAGGTTGGGCAGACTCTACATCACGCCGAGGGAACTTCCGGGGGGCAGGTCACTCCGTCTCCCTGGCGAGCAGATCGCCAAGTGCGGAGCGGCGGATGCGTCCAGCTTTCTTCTTGAACCAGGTCGCAAGACCGGTTGCGACAAGGTCCGGCCCGATGTCGACGAGATCGGCTCCTGCGTGATCGCGCAGGATCTCGTTGAAAGTGTCAGCGTCTTCGTCATCCCCCATGTCGAGAATGGAAAGGGCTTTGCCCAGGGGGCCATTGAGAAGTCCTGCCGGCATACGGAAAGACACCTTCCATTCCCGAGCGACTTCCAGCGGGTCTTCCGCCACCCGCATCGCGGAGATCAGCTTGATGGTTTCGGAAGGGATGCCGCCGGCCGCCGCAAGAATGGCGGACCGCATCGGCTTGGTATCGAGCTCCACCTTTTCGATATGGCTCAGGTGGATGCGGATCATCTCCGCCCCCCAGGCGGTGAGAAACTGGCTCTGTTCGGGCCGCCGCGTGGCGATGTCGCGCATCTCCGTGTTGGCGGCATCGAGAAGGAGAAGCGGACGAACCTGCTTATTGAGAACCCGCGGCTGATGCTCGAGCCAGGTCAGCGCATCATGCGCCTCCTTGCGATCTTCCGGCGTGAAGACGAGGATCACCGGGTTTTGCGAGGCGCCCTTGCGTTCGACGGGTGCGCGCAATTCGCGCTTGCTGCGCACGATCTCCACGTTGATCCCCTGCTCGGGGGCTCCGGGTAGGTTGCCGGATTCGGCAATGCGCTTGAGCGACGAGCCGACCTTGGAAAGCCCGAGGGCCTCAAGGCCGCAGACGATCTGTCCGGTAGCATCCTGGGGCTGGACGATGCGCTCGATCTGGAGGTCGGTGAGCGGGCAGTAGGAAAACTCGCCCTGGTTGCCGGAGGTGTTCAGGTTGTAGCGCCGCCGATGGACGGAGCGGTCATAGGCTACCTCCGGATCCTTTTCCTCGATTTCGGCGAGCGCATGGTAGATGTCGTCCTCGGAGCCGAGCATGGTCGCGACCTGGCGCGAGCCCAGCAGGTAGCGGAAGCGCTTGGTTCCGGGGATCGGAACGCGGCCGAGAACGCCAAGGTCGAAGAGTTCCTCGAGCAAGGCTTCGAAGGCGGCAAGGGCCGGGATCTCGGAGCTGCGCGGCCAGAAGGTGCTCGCCTCGTCGAGAAGCTCGCGTGGATCGAAGCCGGTGACCCGGGCTTTGTCTTCCTGGCCCTCGACGTTGAGCCGGCCGAGCGTATAGGCCACGAGCGCGTAACGTGGATCGAGATTCAGCGTGAGGTGGAACTTGAAGCGGATCCGGTTCTCGATCTCGCCAAAGCCGCGGTGATCAAAGAGGGTGTCGCTCGAGATCGGCCAGAGGGGATCGCCCTCGGGCAGTCGATAGGGCTTGCCCGAACCGCTGCCGTGGAGAGTGGAGAGAAGCCCCTTCATGTATTCCTGGATCAGAGAGGGGTAGTAGTTGGCCCAGGCCAGAATTTCCTCGATCGCCTCGTGGTTCTCGAAACGGAAGCCCGCTGCGCGCATCGGCGAGACGACGAGATCATGCGCGGCGCGCTTGTCGTCCTCGGTCCGGTTCAGCGGACCGATGCAGATGGGCAGGCCGAGATGGGCGAGCGGAGAGTTCGGCTGGTGAGACATCCGCTGGACGTTGTGAAGGCCGGCGAAGACGACCTTGAACGCGCGCCCGCTCTCTTCCATCAGTTTCTTGAGGCGGGCGAGCTCGGGGTAGTCGTCGCGGGTATCAGCATCCATGAAGTTGTCGGCTTCGTCGAACATGGCGACGATGTGACCCTGTCGATGGTGCATGAGCCAGGCCTTGATGTCACGCGATACATCCTCGGCGTTGCGGCTGGCGGGACGCACGATCTCGGGTGAAAGCATCGAGGCGAGATGGGACCAGATCTCCGAAGGCTTCTCGGATTTCCCAAGCGGTCGGACCTCGCGCGTCACGACGATCCGGTCCTTCTCGGGGGCATGCTCAGTACGGGCGATATGGCCCAGAAGGGCGGACTTGCCGAGCTGACGCCCGCCGTAGACGAGGCAGCCGTCAGCCGTTTTCGACATGATGAGGCGGATCTCTTCGCTGCGCCCGAAGAACATCTCTGGCGGCAGCTGGCCCGCGTCCGTTGTGTAGGGCTCGACGCGGCCATAGGGCAATCCGCATTCGAAGATGGTCCGGGCCCTGGCCTGACGGCGGGTTGCCGCGAAGGTAATGAGGGCCTCGTCGATGAGGAGTGCGGGGATCGCGTTGTCGCGCAGATGTTCGGCGAGTTCACGCCGCCGCTGGGCATCGATGACGCCGGCGAAAAGAAGGATCGCTGGCATGTCCGAAGAGAGAGTCTTCACGAGGTTCTCGGGAAGGGTATCGCGTCCGATCAGCACGAGATCAGCGCCGGCCCCGTTTGCGGCCTGCGAGCCGAAGACCGGCGGCAGGAACCAGTCGCCGGAGCGGAGGGGTTGGATCCGGCCGCCAAGCTGGGCCTGCCACAGTCCGGAACGGCCGACCGGCCGGGGGTTGTGGATCTTCACGCTGTCGTAGCCGATCTCCTCGAAGAGCACTTTAACCTTCGGCAGATCGGGCTGCTTCGATTGCATCGAGGTGCCGATGGCGCGGTAGAGATGGATGAGATCAAGGCCGGCGCCGCGACGATCTTCCTCGATATGCAGAGGCCCCGCCGCGGCGACGGTGCGCTCGAGCGCTTCGCTGGTCGTGGGCCATTGCGCAGAGCTCGCATAGGCGAGGAAGTCGGGCAGGAAGTCGGACACGAGCCCGCCAAGTTCGGTCTGGAAGATCGCAGCGGAGCGACCATCGCGAAGTTGCGCGATGCGGTCTTCGGCCGCCTCGACCGTGATGCCGTCGAGAGCCCCGAGCAGGGTGTCGGCTTCTTCCGAGTTGCGGTCGTTGCGGTATTGGTCGATGCGCTGGACCTGGTCAGCGCGGATCTTGGCCTCGATCTGGGCGCATGTGGCGTCGATCTCGGCCGCAGCCGCCGGTAGTTCGGCAAGGTCGTGGACCTCGGATCCGTTGTCGACCGCCGTGAGGCGCCCCAGAAGGATCTCGCAGAGTGCAAGGCGCCTGGAGATCTCTTCCTGGTGCTTGTAGTCGACCTTCGAGAGGGTCTTGAGGCGGCGGACGCGGGTGTTGATCTCCGCGCTCCAGGTTTTCGCGAAGACCTTCATGTCATGGGTCAGGCCGTCCTGGACGTCGATGCCGAAACGGCTGGCGAGACGGGATGCGGTATCGAAGGCGCCTTCCTCGCGCGCCTGGGCCAGGGCGCCCTTGGGATCGGGAATTGCGGTTTTGTTGAGAAGATCGCTGAAGGCGTCGAAGCGGCCCTCGGGGATATCGAGCGTGTCACGCACCGAGGCGGGCAGAAGATCGCGTTCCGCGGCGAGCGCTTCATCGAGCGTCGCGAAGGCGCCGGTATCTTCTCCGCGCAGTGCCTGCAGGACTTCGCGGACCTGATCCGCAACCCAGTGGGCAGTTGCTCCAGCAAGTGTGTCGGGGGCGCTTGTCGCCTCCGCCCGCAGCCCGGTTTCGGCTTTCTCGAGGCGGGAGATGAGGTTGCCGACGATGGTGCGCAGACGCGCCTCGGATTTCTGCCCCTGGCTGCCCTCGCGCGTGGTTGCGTCGATCCAGCTGTCGAGAAGGCCGAGGGGCTCCTCGAGCTGGCGCTCGAGATACTCGATCCCCTTGGGGTGCAGGCGGGCCGTGTTGCGCCCGGCCTCGCTCGCGTATTCCGCGGCCAGCGTCTCGATTTTCGAGGCGGAAGAGAGACCGTCGATCGCCTCGCGGGCGAGGCTGGCCGCATTCTTGTTGCCGTTACTGATCGCGGAGAGAGCCGCGCCGATGGGGCCGGCGGGCGAGGCGATGTAGTGCATGATGGCGGTGGCGAAGGGCCAGCGCGAGGTCTTGGCCGACACCGTGTCGGCCCATTTCCCGAGCTGGGCCGCAAGCCTCTGTTTCTGGGGCGTGCGTTGGCCACCGGAGAGGCGCGCCAGCTCGTCGGCGTCGGGCGGGAAGTCGTAATCGAGTTCCGAGATCGCATCGGTGGCCTGCTGCAGGTGCTGCCCGAGGCTGCCGCGGCAAAGCTCGTGGAGAATATTGCGCAGGCTGGAGAGGGAAGTCTCGAGTAGCGCGGGCCGGATCAATGCTCCGAGGAGCAGGATGGATCCGACATCGGATGCGGCATCACCCGCCCCACGGGTGGCGAGTTCCAGGAACCGCTGGGTGTCAGCCCCGTATTTGCGATGGGGCGTGCGGCTGCCGGCGGCGGCCTCGAGGACAACGGCCCGGATCGGCCAGTGCTTGCCTTCGTGTTCGAAGCTCTTCGCCGCATCAGCGGCGATCCCGAGGAGATTGCGATGGATCAGGCTTGCCAGCACCGAGACTGGGACCGGCGGGGTGGTGTCGATGTCGATCTCGGCCACATAGGTTTCAGGCTCAATCCGGGGGATGAGATCGGGAAGCGCCTCGGGTTCAGAATATCTATCTTCCGCCGTCTCAATGGCAGACTGAATCGGTGCGTCTTCGAGGGGATTCTCGATAGCGACGGAATCGGCGTCAGGCTGGGGATCGACGTCCTGCGGTTCGATCTCCTTCGCCGCGCCTTCGTTCTCATCGATGCCTGCGTGAGGGTTTTGCGCCTCGACGGTGTCTTCCTCGTATGCATCGGTGACAGTCGGCTCAGATGTGTTCCCCTCCGCCTGATCGTGCCCAGCGGTTTCGGGATCATCGCTATTCACGAGGTCGGAGGAGACGCTCGTGGCGTCGATGGGCGAGTTGTCCTCGACCGCGTCTTCGGGGTCGACATCGTCCGCGGCGGTGTGGTCTTCGACGGGGTCTTCTTCGGCGTCGGGCAGGGTGAAGAGTTCGGATGCCAGGGAAGCATCGGCCTCGGCGTAGTCTTCTGTGTCCGGGTCGTTCTTCTCGATGAAGGCGCGCAGCTCGGCCAGCGCAGCATCCTGATCTTCCGCCGTGCCAGAGACCAACTCGCCAAGGCAGAGAAGAATGGCCTCCTGAACCTCGCGCGCGACGCGCAGGGCCTCCTTCTCCTCCCCCGCCTGCGGCGCGAGGCGGGTGAGAAGGGCGTAATCTTCCTCGGCATTCGCCGCGGCGATCGCCTCCTTGGTTTCCGCGATCTTTTCCTCGAGGTCGGCAATGGCGAGGTCTTGGATGCGCACCCGCATGACGAGACCCGCATCCAGCGCGGCAGAAAGCGTGGCGACCGCTTCGTCGGTGACGAGGTTGAGATCCACCTCGATTCCGAGTTTCCGGACCTGTTCGATCACGGTTTCCTTGCGCGGGGTCTGCAGCAGCTTTGCCTGTTTTGCCGCGGCCCCGGAGAGTACCATGATGGTTTCAAGATCGTCGACGCTGCTCGTCTGCGTGATGTGCTGGCTGAAATGCTTCAGGGTGGCGATGAGGTGGAGATGGAGGTGCTCGGAGACGGCGTCAGGGTAGTCGGACATGAGGGATGAGATCAGGGATGCGTGCTCGTCCCAATCCTCGATGTCATCGATCTGGCCAAGCTCGACCATGATGATGTCGGCAGGGCTGATATCCGATAGGATCTTCCTCGCCTCGATGTAGTGCTCTTCGAAGAGGCTCTTGTTTTCGGTCTTCTGGTAGTAGGCCTCGATCGCGTATTCGCAGAAGGCTGCCACGGCGATATCGGGGGCGACCGGCGGAAGAAGAAGTTCGCCTGTCCGCTCATGGAGTTGTGGGTTTGCCTTGAGACGCAGTTTCAAAAGAGGAAATTTCTGCAGGACTTGGGAAACCTTGTTCTTATTCTTGAAACCGCCGTTCTTGACCCTTTGCGGTGCGATGATCGTCTCGAGTATTGGAAGAACCCAGGGAGCCCCTTCGGCGCGCTCGAGGATGATGTGATAGATCGCCTCCGCATCGTGATGATCTACGTCGAGGCCGAAGGTCGAGACGATATTGCGGAGGTCGCGCGCCGAGAAATGGCCTGCCTGCGCAAAGTAGGCTGGAGCCTCAGGGCAGATTTCCAGAAGGGGAAAGTCACCGAAGCTTTCGAGCTTTTCCCAGTCCTCGGTCGTCCATCCGGCCATGACGATGCAAGCGGGATGGGACTTCGGGAAATCCGTCTTTCCAGGGGGCTTCCTGGAGATGGAGAACTCCGTCATCGTCGAACGGACAGTTGGATCGAGGGGTTTGTGCTTGAGCATGAAGGCGCCTGTCTGTCTTTCGATGTGTTTCAGATGTCCCATTGCGGGTCAATTTTGACGCCGGCATCGAGCAGGATCGTCTCGATCCATGCCTGGGCTGGGCGGCGATTGAACATGTGCCAGTGGCGCTGGTTCGAATAGTCGTTGAGGCAGCGCGTGCAGCTGGTGATGCAATCGGGGTTGGGACAGTTGAGGATCTTGCGGGCGGAGAGAAGGAGATCTCGCGCGAGATACCCGGTCTCGTTTGTCAACCGCGTGGCGTAGCCCGCCCCGCCGGAGACGGAATCGTAGATGACGACAACGATGAGGCCGTCGAGTTTCTGAACGAGCGCGCGAAGGTCACGCGGATTGGTTTCCAGGAGTTCGGCGGCGCCGAGCCGCAAGGCCTCCTGCAGCGTGCGTTCGAGGGAGTTGTCAGAGGGGATGGCGTCCCCCGATGGGGTTGCGGGGAGGCTCTCGAAGAGAAGACCGCGGACATCGGTTTCGAAGACATGGGCGAGATCGATCGGCCAAGCTTGTTTGGTGGGATCGAAACGGCAAGGCTGTCCGCTGCGTGGGTTGACATGGGGAGCGAGAAGCGTCGGCTGTTGCCAGGCGAGGTCGGGACCATGTCCATGCGCGGGCACGGCGTGCTCGCAGCTCGGGCACCAGGCGAAGCCGCCGCCATGGCGTCCGCGATTGACGGTGATGATGCGCCCGAGTTCATCCTCGGGCCGGTTCGAGCCCGGCGCGTGGAAGGTCAGGATGCCGGGCAGGTCGGTCGCGGTGTATTTGGAGCGTGGAGCCTCCGTGAGAAGCAGGGCCTCATCGGAGATTGTCGGACGGATCCGGGTCGCGCCCGGGTCGCGCCCCTGACCATCGGCGACGGAAGTGACGAAACCATGGGGCCGGATGAAGGCCCGGGTCGCATTGGTCTTGTGGAACACGGCGCCGCATTGCAGGCAATGCTTCTTTGGCTCCACGCCCTGGAGGGTGATCTGGGGAGAACGGCAGGCACCGCAGACCCGGTATTGGGATCGTTCGATGAAGGCGTCGTCTCCGGTGAATTTCGATCGCTTGGAAATCCCGGCGCTTACCCAGACTCGGCCTCCGGCGACGATCTCGGCGCTCGGCGCGTATTCGGAAATTCCGATCGAGCCGTCGCGGTCGAGTTCGAGCACGGCGGTGTCGGCGGTCTGACCGGCCGTATTGAGAACCTCGAGCGAGACCGAGTGAACCGGAAACGAGTAGGTGGGGATGATCGCTCGCCGCGATAGCTGGTCGATCAGGAATTGGTTCATGTAGAGCTTCTGTTGGGTGCGCAGGGCGCCCAGCGACCGGTCGATCTTGATGAACTTGTCGGCTTCCGTCTTTTGGAGATCGTTTCGGCGTGCCTCGAGGTCGTCGATTGCTTCCTGCATCAGTCCGAAACGACCCCAGGCCATGTCCGCGAATTGCGAGATCCGCTCGCTCAGGGCGGCCTTCAGACCTGCCGCGTCGAGCGCGATCGATCGAAGGGAAGGAGGCAAGCGGGTAGCCAGGTCTGCGGCGACCGCAAGGTCCGGCTCCGCCTGCTCGATCCAGTCGGCGAAGGAGGTGTCGAACGTCTTTCTGGCCTCCTCTGTCAGGGCATCGGCGAAGACGTCACGCATGCGGGGAGATCCCGTCCGGGTGTATCCCGCGAGGCGGTGTTCGAGGAAGCGCGCGAGCAGCATTGAGAGCTGGTGACGACGGAAAAAGCCCGCGTTGTCGAGGCTGAGGTAGGGGATGATCGGCTGGGCCGCGAGATATTCGGAGAACTTCTCGAAGACTGCCCGGTCATAGCGCCCGGAACGCGCGGTGGTGAGTACGATTGGCGCGACCTGGGCGCGGCGTCCGGCGCGTCCCGCGCGTTGCTGGTAGTTGGCGATCGAGGGCGGGACGTTCTTGCACAGGACCGACTCGAGATCACCGAGGTCGACCCCCATTTCCATGGTGGTCGTGCAGGACAGGAGGTTGACTTCGCCTGCCTTGAATTTCTCCTCGATCTCGGACCTGATCTCGCTGGAGATCGCCGCGGTATGTTCGCGCGCAATGCCCATTTGCGGATGCTCGCGGTAGCGGGCCACGTAGTGGTTGCGGGCATCGAGGGTCTGGCGTTCGTCCCGTGGAACCTCGTGGAGCTTTCCATTGCACCTCATGGACTGGCAGACGCCGGCAGTATCGAACTGGGTTCGCGTGCCGCAGGACAGGCATTGGTAGAGCGACACCTCGGAGCCGGGAAGAATGAAGAGGCCCCGGTCGAGTTTCAGGCCGCGTCCCACACCATGTTTCGAGGTCATCGATTTCGGGTGCTCGATGGCTTTCCAGAATTGGGTCAGAACATCGCGGACCTGATTCTCGTCGATCGTCGTGCCGCAGGCCTGGGCCATGCGTTCGAGAAGGTCGGTGAAGCGGTTCTGCCGGCCGGCGGCCGGCACGAGGCTGAGCGGAAGGTTCGTGTGGGGATTGCGCTCACGGCTCACGCAGCGGTTCTGTTGTGAGGCGATACGCGTCCAGATCGACTCGTCCTCGAGGTCGATCATGCCGGATTCTTTCTGCGCGATCGCGCGGTGCTCGCGGATCATTTTCAGCAGGTAGCGGACGTAGGTATCGGCGTAGGGTTTCATGGCGTCGGGAAGAGCGCGCCGGACCATCTCGACGGGCCGTGCGATGGCGTCATAATCCACCCCGATGAGACCGAAGCCCTCGAGGCTGAGACGTCCCCGCCCGAAGACCGTGATCTCGGCGGCGACGAGAGCCTTGAGGCGGAGACGTTCGTTTTCCCCGGTCTCGCGCTCGGGAACGACGCCGGGACGGTAGAGGCGAAGCCCGTCGGCCTGAAGCTCGCGCAGGATCGCGCCGGTGATGTTGTCGATATCCATGCGCCCGCTGCGCTCGACGACCCGAAGAATCGCACTGCGCACTGCCTGTTCGCGTGATGTGCGCTCGAAGAATGGGGCGAAGAAAGCGGCATCCTGGCGGTTATCGGAGAAGACGAGGAGATTGCGTCCGCCCATCGGGGGGGTGGTGCCGAGATCGTGTGACGGCATGGATTCGAGGAGGGTCTGGGCGGCGACTGCCGCGATCGCCTCGTCGCCGGGACGTACGGTTGTGATGGGCTCATTAAATCGCGCGGAGCGATGATTGCAGGCCACGCAGCGGTGCATGTAGCGCTTGCCGTCGTCGGGATCCTGTTCGAGAGGCACGGCCTCGAGGGCAACCGTGCCGGGTGTTCCCTCCTCCATTGGATGCCCGTTCGAGGGATCGAGATGGACCATCTGGCCGGGAAGGGCGATCTCGGTGTCATCTTCCTCCTCGATCGTCAGCCCGCCCGGCACAAGCCGCAAGAGATGGCGGTCTCCCGCGCCAGGCGTCGGGTCGAGGGAAATGCCGTTGTCCCAGGCTTCGAGGTAGGGCTCGCCGCAGTTGCGGCAGACGTAGAGCTCGTAGACCGGGCGGTCCTCGTCGTCACGTTCGGCCCCGATCAGGACTTCGCGGAGATTGTCAGCGCCGCCGGCCGCAAGCGAAATCCCGGTGCGGTCCGGCGCCCGCGAGATCAGGTGATAGCGGGCAGGAAGAAGCGGAAAGACCGCTGCGTCGGCACTGACGGCGAGAACGCCCACGGAAATCAGCCCGACGAGCGCGGCGACGGCCGCTTCCCCTGCATCGGGAAAGACCTCGCGCGCGAGGATTTCGATTGCGACCGATCCGCCTTCGAGACGCCGGGCGATGCGGTGGATTTCCTCGAATCCGGCGAGCCTTTCGATAAGCGCATCGCCGAGAGAGGGGGCGTCATCGAGGTGCAGTCTGGGAAGGTCGAGAAATTCGGTCTCGAGATTCCAGTCCTCGATCGACATCGGCGTGTCGTTCTGGACCGCGTCGCGCGCGGCTTCGGCAAGATCTCGTGCGCGCGCCCAGTGTTCGGGAGAGAGGCCGCTCGGCATGGCGCCGCCGGCCAGGCTGGGATGGATCTTGCGTTCCGAGGTGATGACGGAGATCTCTCCGGCGAAGGGTTCGCCGAAGAGCCGAGAGGCGAAATCCGCAAGTTCCGACTTGCGGCGGGGATCGAGCGAGGCCGAGGTCCCGGTGCAGCGGATCTGCCCGTCGGGGATGCCGAGATGGGCCTTGAGCCTGCGCAGCAGGAAGGAGACCTCGATCGCCTGGGCGCCGGCATATGTGTGGATCTCGTCGAGCACGATACGGCGCAGGTCAGCGCCGGCCAGCAGTTGCCGATTGGTCGGAAGGAGCAGGATGTGCTCGAGCATCGCGTAGTTGGTGATCAGGATGTGCGGCGGAGCCTCGCGCATCTCCGCGCGGGAAAGGAGCCAGTTCGCGGGCACGTCGGCATCCTCGCCGAAGGCCTCGATGAAACTCGGGGAGGATCGAAGGCGCGTGATTTCCTCATCCCGCGTGGCGCGCGACTTGACCTGGCCCGTGTATCTTCCCAGCGTGATGCCGGGATCGCCGAGGTCGTGAAAGAGGAGCTTCGCTATCCGCCCCAGTTGGTCGTTGGCCAGCGCGTTCAGGGGGTAGACGAGGATCGCGCGCACTCCCGGGCGTTCGAGATCCCCCTGGGACAGGATGTCGTTGACCAGGGGGTAGAGGAAGCTTTCGGTTTTCCCTGAACCGGTTCCGGTGGCGACGAGGTAGTTGTCCTGCCGCCGGATTGCCGCTTCCTGGTGAGCGTGCAGGGGCCGGGCGAAGACGGCAGGAGCTGTCGAGGCGAGGGTTTGCCAATGCGGTGTGAGAAGGCCTTCTTCCCGGAGTCCGCGGAGAGATTTTCCCTTCTCGAAATCGGGAAGGGTCTCGACATAAGGCCCTTTGACGAAGTCGAGCTGCCCGATGACGTTCCTGAGCTCTTCTGCGAGACGGGGCGCACGGATGTCGTTGATTGGCGAAGACGTCGCGACAAAGCGCGCAAGGACGTTGTTGAGATGCTCGCGGAAATCGTTGGGATTGAGGGTCGTCATGCGGAGGGGGATCCATCCTTGCTGGCATGCGCCCAGAGCGCACGGAAATAGGCGAAGAACTCGACGCCGACCCTCAGCATGAGGGTCAGTACCTGCCCGACTTCGCGCCGGGGTAGGCCGGTTCGAAACACGACGTCATCGACGAAGGCGTGAGACCGGCGTTCGGCGCAACTGCGGGCAAGGCGCTCGACCTGCGCGGCGATCCGGGCGGGAAGCGGGTCCGCACCTCCGCCCGGATCGAAGGAGCGAAGTTTCTCGAGGCCTTCAACATGGGCGCCGCAGATCAGCTTGACGGTTCCCGCAAGCGTCTCTTCCCCGACGAGGTCGTGGAGATCGGTTTCCTTGAGCCGCCAGCGCAGGGCCTGGAAGGCATGCTGGAGCCTGTCGGCCTGGAACCCGGTTGGGATGCCAGCACCCGTCGAGACGCGCCCGAGCCAGTCCGAAAGTGGCGTATCTCCATCGACGCGCGGAGGCGGCACTGGCGAGGGTTCTCCGGCCATGTCGGAGATCGGCGCAAGGCCGGTGTCGGTGTCGAGGTCGCCGAAGGCGATCGGGCTTGCCTCGAAGATCCAGGGAGCGGCGCCGATGAGGTCATGCCGGGGTGGCTGCCGATCCTCCCGGACAACGGCGAGGAGAGGCTTGATCGATCCGAGCATGTGAGACTTGCCAACGTGATTCAGTGCCGCCTCGTAGGCTGGCGAGAGAGCCCGACCGATTTGTCCGCCCAGGCTGTCCGGCTGGGGTTCGGCGAGAAAGCGGGCAAGATCGAGGAGATGGCCTCGCTGCGGCGTGTTGATCTCTCCGGCAAGCCCGATCGCGACCGGTGCATTGCGGACATCGCGAAGCGGAAGGAGTACCCCCGCGTTGTCGCGCAGAAGAAAGGTGGCGCGCGCCGGCGCAGGCAGCTGCGAAGGATCGAGGATGACCTCGACCTGGCTGGTCGCGGGATCGCGCGTGGTGCGAACGCCCTGAAGCGAAGGAAGATCGAGGGGTGCGCGGCCGAAGGCATATTCCCCCTCGATCAGGGCTCCGCGGACGGGCTCTATGCGAACCCGAAGGGCGTCGCAGTCTGTCCGGGGGGTAAAGCGCAGGCGGATCTCGTCGGGGGCTTCGCTGATTTCGAGGCCCGCCGGGTCGGTGGCGCGGCGAAGCCGGGCGAGAAGATCGACGCGCCCGTCCGCCCTCCGCAGGGCAATGCGGTCGTCTTCAGTGT
The DNA here is from genome assembly GCF_004022265.1 of Paenirhodobacter ferrireducens. Lineage (GTDB taxonomy): Bacteria > Pseudomonadota > Alphaproteobacteria > Rhodobacterales > Rhodobacteraceae > Rhodobacter > Rhodobacter ferrireducens. Next base: position 8,052 of record NZ_SAVB01000026.1, on the reverse strand, counting down.
CCTCTTCGAGATCCGCCGCACCGATCTCAATGGTCTGTCGTCGATAGAAGGGACGCCGGGTCTCACGGCCGAGAACGAGAAGCGAGGCGTCGCGGTCCGGCGAGCGCAGGATGAGGGCATCGTGTCGGTTGGCGTGACCGAAGACCAGCGTGGCCCCGCGCGGGACGTAGACCCTGTCGCCGCGCGCCACCCGGAAGTGCCAGAGCTTCTCGCCACGGGCGACAAGGCGAAATTCGTGAACTCTGTCAGGACCGGAAAGCCCGAGGATCGGGGTTTCCTGGTCAGCCTCGGGATCGACCGAAAGGCGCCCATCGATCGCGCGCAGCCCGGCGCTGCGCGCAGGGTCAAAATTGGCAGGGATCGGGACGTCCGCAAGGTCACCGTCGGGGGCGGAGATGCCGGGCCATATCCAGCAGCGCGTGGTCAGGGCGACCCGCGCTTCGAGGTCTCCGGCCGCCCCGGGCGTAAGGACCTCGAAGAGGACTTCCGCTGGATCGGCGAGGGCTTCGAGATGGGCGTCGGCAAAGGCCATGCGGAGTTCGCCGGTGGCGCCGAGATCGACCTGGTGGAAACGGACCTGTCCGCCGATGCGGGTCCGGATGATCCGGGTTGGCCCGCCGATCTCCGGGTCGATCCGCACCTGCAGCCCGCCGTTGCAGGCATAGAGGGCCCTGCTTCCGTCGCGTCCGAGAACCGGGGCGTCGATCCAAATGGCGTCTTCGACCGGACGCGTGAATGAAAGGTCGGAGCGACCCTCGAAAGCGAGGGTTTCGTTCGCATTGACCCAGGCAATTCTGAAGGACGCATCCTTTGCGGGGATGGCGTCGCCGAAAGAAAGGCTTGTGAAAGGGGCTCCGGAAAGGACGATGAGCCGTTCTGCGGCAATTTCCATTTCCCCCTGTTCAGAGGAGAGGCGAGAGAGCATGGCGCCGGTGTCGGCATCGAAGACCAGAACCTCACCTTCCGCGGGGGCAAGGGGGATGTCCCGGGAGAGGGTGCCCGCGGTCCAGCGAATGGTCGGGCGCCAAGGCGGGGGCACCTGGAGGCGTTTGCCGCCAGCAAGTCGAGTCGGGATGGCCCCGAGCCGCAGGGATTGTAGTTCGCGCGACGTCTCGGTTTCGAGGGTGAGGTGATCTCCGGTCCAGACGAGGCGCGGCGGGCCGACGATGTCGGCTCTTGAACGACCAAGGCTTCGTGCCGCCTGATCATAAGCTTCGAAGAGATGGGCTTCGGTATCTCCCACGGGGCTTTCGCCCTGTCGCCAGGCCTCGAAGCGGCGGGCGACATGGGCGGAGGTGTCGAAGGCGATGGTCGCCTTGAGGCGGGCGAGTCCTGCACAGCGATCAGCCACAACTCTTCTCTGCCAGCGCCGTGCGGAAGCCGTATCCTCGATTGCTGGCGGGCCAATGTGGAGGGCGGCACCGACAAAGGCTCGGGCGAGATCACCGTGGTGGGCATGGGCCGGACCGAGTGGTGCGAAAAAGAGGCCTGTCGGCTCGTTGCCGAATACCGGCAGGCCGAGAGCCCGGGCGGTGCGGCGGTAGCGGGTCTTGAGATCCTCGCGGGCCTCCTGTTCATCAAAGCTCTCGCCGACGAAGCGGCTGATATGGCGGTAAACCTCATTGGTCGAGATGCCGTAGTTGCGCGCAAGCGGGATGAGAACGGCCCAGACCGCGAGCGTCGGGGCAGAATTGAATAGGCGCCACAGCGGTATCTCATGAGCGAAATGTGCCGCCTCGTCGAGGAGATCACCGCGAGTTTGGATGTCTGTGATAAACGGAGTAGAAGTTGGACCGGTCCATGCGGCATTGAAGGCAGTTTCGACCCATGCCAATCGATCAAGCGACACATTACTATCGGCACCCAAGCGGGAGAGCCATCCGCGTACACCATTGTTTTTGCTGATAAAACTGTGCATTTTGGTAACGTATTGTTTTTTCGAGTTTAGCGATATTCGCGCACAAGAGATATTCGCGCGCAAGAAAAGAGTTGCGGTGTTCCGCAACTGTTACGCTCATGGTTGAATGTGGTTCACTCTGACGGACAGGTAATCGGCTTGCAAGGGCCGCAAGGACCGCAACGCCATGCTCTCGCCGCAGCTCCTGCGCCTGTGGTGGCGCGATGCATGTCTTCAGGCCAAAAGGTCGGGGGTAGATGGTTGGCAGGGCAATAACGGTCGATTTCGCCGATGACAGAAACGGACGGGTTAAGACACCCCGCGACTGTCGATAGAGCGTAACGTTCCGGCGAGGACCGTCTGACGGAATTTTTCTGGCGGTGCTAAGTCCGACCTTATGGCCGACCATAAGTTCAGACCCGAGATTGAAGTCCTATCTGCCGCGGATGTGCCGCGCCGGCGACATTGGGATGATGCGGAGAAGATCCGGATCGTTGAAGAGAGCTTTCTGGGGGATCGTCAGGTCTCGGCTACGGCGCGCCGACATGGTGTGTCGCGCTCTCTGTTGACGATATGGCGTCGACAGTATCGGGCTGGCGAACTTGGCGTCGATGCGCCGCCCGCTTTCATCCCGCTGGCGGTTTCGCCCGTGGCACCTGCGGTAGTGCCCGTGACGGCACAGGAGGCGCCGCGCGACACCCGGGATGTTCAGCTCGAGATCGTGTTCAGGAATGGGCGGCGGCTCCTCGTCCCCTCGTCGGTGGAGCCTGAGGTGTTGGCGCGGCTGCTTCCGGCCCTGGAGGGCCGATGATCGCCTTCCCGGCGGGGGTGCGCGTGTGGATTGCAGGTGGGGTCACCGATATGCGGCGCGGTATGAACACCCTGGCGCTGACGGTGCAGCAGGGGCTCGGGCGCGACCCGCACGCCGGCGAGATTTTCTGCTTCCGCGGACGCAAGGGCGATCTGGTAAAATTGCTCTGGCACGATGGGGTCGGCATGTCGCTCTATACCAAGCGGCTGGAGGCCGGGAAGTTCATCTGGCCAACCAGTGGTGCCGGCGAGGCGGTGCAGATCTCCACAGCCCAACTCGGCTATCTCCTGGAGGGGATCGACTGGCGCAATCCACGCTGGACGCAACGTCCTGCAAAGGCCGGGTAAATCGGTGCAACCTGCCTTATTTGCATGGGCTTTTAGAGGGCCACGTGGTAGGTCTCGTCCATGTCAGATACTGCCTCCGAGATCGCCAGATTGCGCGCCGCCCTTGCGGCCTCGGAAGCCCGCGCCGAGGCTGCCGAGAGCGAGCTAGCGCAGACCCGGGCCGTCGTCTCGACCTCGGAAGCAATGATCAAACATCTCCGGCTCGAGATCGCCAAGCTCCGGCGCGAGCAATACGGCCACAGCTCGGAACGTCGCGCCCGCCTGATCGACCAGATGGAGCTGCAACTCGAGGAATTGGAGGCCGCGGCCACCGAAGACGAGATCGCTGCCGAGAAGGTGGCGAAGACCACGACCGTCGCCGGGTTCGAGCGCCGCCGCCCGGCGCGCAAGCCCTTCCCGGAGCATCTGCCGCGCGAGCGTGTGGTCATTGAAGCGCCCACCACCTGCTCCTGCTGTGGTTCGGATCGCATTGTGAAGATGGGCGAGGATGTCACCGAGACGCTTGAGGTCATTCCCCGGCAGTGGAAGGTGATCCAGACGGCGCGTGAGAAGTTCACCTGCCGGCAGTGCGAGAAGATCAGCCAGCCGCCAGCGCCGTTCCACCCCACACCCCGTGGCTGGGCCGGTCCGAACCTGCTGGCGATGATCCTCTTCGAGAAGTTCGGACAGCATCAACCCTTGAACCGCCAGGCCGAGCGTTATGCCAAGGAAGGCATCGAGATCAGCCTCTCGACGCTGGCCGACCAGGTCGGGGCCTGCGCTGCTGCGCTCGAGCCGATCCATGCGCTGATCAGGGCCCATGTTCTCGATGCCGAGCGGCTGCACGGTGACGACACGACAGTGCCGTTGCTGGCGAAGGGCGGCACCCAAACCGCGCGGCTCTGGACCTATGTCCGCGATGATCGCCCCTTCGGTGGCGACAGCCCACCTGCCGCGCTGTTCCACTTCTCTCGTGACCGAGGAATGGTCAACCCGAACCGGCATCTCGCGGGGTGGCAGGGCATCCTGCAAGCCGATGCCTATGGCGGCTACAACGATCTATACCGCGCCGACCGAGGTCCGGGGCCAGTCGAGTCTGCGCTGTGCTGGAGTCACGCCCGCCGGAAGTTCTTCGAGCTCGCCGACATCAAGGGAAATACCCGGAAGGGCAAACCCGCCCATGACATCTCCCCCGTCGCGCTGGAGGCCGTCGCCCGGATCGACGTGATCTTCGACATCGAGCGCGGCATCAACGGGCTCACGGCTGCGGCCCGTCAGGCGGCCAGAGACCATCTGTCCCAGCCTCTGTTCGAAGATCTTCAAGGCTGGCTACGCGCCGAACGCGACCGGCTGTCGAAGCACAACCCGGTCGCCAAGGCGATCGACTACATGTTCAAGGCGGAGCGCTGGCCTGCCTTCACCCGGTTCCTCAACGACGGCAGGGTCTGCCTGACGAATAACGCAGCGGAGCGGGCGCTGCGCGGTGTCGCACTGGGACGGAAGTCCTGGCTCTTCGCCGGATCCGAGCGCGGCGGTGACCGCGCCGCCTTCATGTATTCCCTGATCGTCACCGCCAAGATGAACGACATCGACCCGCAGACTTGGCTCGCCGACGTCCTCGCCTGGCTCCCCAACACAACGGCTTCACGGGTGCCGGGCCTTCTACCGTGGAACTGGCAGCCAACGGAACGCAAACTCGCTGCATGACCGCGGCCTACGCCGGATGCTTACGATAGAGCGCGACGGCGAGCTGTCGTTCCAGAGTATGACCTGCTGAAAACGGACATTCGTGCGATGTGCTGCAAATGCCCGCTTCGTCCCGCATCGCCGCCGTTCGTGATCGGCGCAGCGAAGGTCGGGTTCCCGCCCATACGGGTCAGGGCGATCGCGAGATGAACGACCGGACCGCGCTTGGAACGTTGGATGAGCCTGCACCAGGGCGGCGAATTATAGTTGATGGGTCGCATGGCTCATGCTCGAGGCGATGTGCGGACGTCGGCCAGGACACCTGCCGGTCAGGCGATCTCGCATTTGCGAAAAACTGAACCGAATTTTTTACATAATATCAGCAACTTAGAATCACTTGCGGTAGTTCGGGCGCTATGGCATGGGCTCGCCGAATAATCGTCCACTCCCGATGGAATGGTGCGTCCCTCCCATGTCTGTCCTCTGCGAGTGCCCGATGATACCTGCGCTTCATACCCTGAGCTGATACTGAATTCTTCTTGGCCGGCCAGCCTCCGGCTCAGAGAGATGTTCGACGCACAGCGAATTCAGCCTTCCCTCCAATCCAACGCTCTGCCCGCATGACCGCCGTCATGGCGGCTGGCGGTGCAATGACGAAAGCACCTATCCATGCCCAAAACCCGCTTCATCCTGAGCAAACAGCCCGATCCCGCGCTAGAAGAGGCCGCGATCATCAAGCGTCTCAAGGAATTTTATACCGAATTGCAGGACAAGCGTCAGATTTCCGATGGCATCCCCCTGGAAGAGCGCGCGGCGCACAATGAGTTATGGCGTTACCCGCAGAATGAGCTCCCGAAAGCGCTCGAGATCCGGATCAGGCGGTGGGCGCAGAAGATCCACCGCCACCATTTGAAGGAAGTCGAGCCAACGCGTTTGTCCAGAGAAGACCGTGCCATGCTGGAAGGCTGTCGCGACGGCGCCGAGATATTCGACCTGCGCTCTGCGCATCATATCGACGAGATCGCCGCGGCGCTCCATGCGGAGTTTCCCTGGATTGCGGAAGCGACAACCCATGTTTGGCGCAGCCTTCATCAAAACCTGGCAGGTGGCATGCCCGGCGCCCGATTTGCACCAATTCTTCTCGATGGCCCGCCGGGCATCGGCAAAAGCGCCTGGGCACGTCGTCTCGCGCAGCTTCTGGGAACGCCGGATATGATCGTAGACGCCACAGGTGAGAATGCCAGCTTCGGGCTTGTCGGCAGCCAACGCGGCTGGTCAAATGCCGGCCCCGGCAGGCTCATTAGCCTGATGCTGATGCGGCAGGTTGCAAATCCGCTCGTCATCATCGACGAGATAGAGAAGTCTGGCTCGGTCATGTCCGACAAGGGCCGGTCTTTCAGTCTACCGAATGCGCTTCTCCCGCTGCTCGAGGAAATGACAGCCTGCCGATGGACCTGCCCATATCTCCAGAACCAGTTCGATATGTCGTTCATCAACTGGGTCTTCACCTCCAATAGCCTGCGCGGCCTGCCGGAACCGCTCCTGTCACGGATCCGCGTCGTCAGCGTACCGTCTCCCACCCGGGAACAAATCAATGAACTCGTCTTGCGTGAGGCCGAGAAGCGGCAGCTCTCGCCCGCTATCTCAGCGGCCATTACGGCCGCGCTGGCTGGGGCGTTCGAGGCAGGCCATCAGATCAACATCCGGACCGTCAAACGGATGCTGGAGCTAGGCTCGGACCAACAGGGGCGGCCGATGCTCCATTGACTGGAGTGGCCTAGATTATCCATTAAAAATCATATAGTTAGTTGAGTTTTCCACATTCATGAAGGCTTGGCGACGCGTTTTTAATTGGGATTTTCGCCGACTTCGCGGAAAATGAGCGCATAGCCCACCCAAGCACTGCCGGGTGGGGTAGGACGGAATTTCGCCCAGGACGGGCACCAGAAGCAGAGGTACTGCCGCATCTTCACATCTGTCACGCTACCGACAGCGGTTGAGCGTGGCAAGAGTGGCATGTCCTCTTGAAAAGAAACAAAAATGCACCCGGCGCAACGCTGTTCCGGGAACGGAGAAGTCATGTCTGCCGATCAGACTATTGATCATGACAGCTGGAACTATTCGCCGGCGAAGCTGCCCAGGCAGTCCAAGATCACGCTCGGGCGCATTCACGGCGTCTTGCCCTACGATGGGGTCCGCAATCCCGGTTTCCGGAGCGCAAGTTCTCATCGTGTGTGGCTGACGTATCGGACCATCGCGAATGACTTCCAGCCCAAGTCCGGCATTGCCGAAAGTGCAGCGGAAGCCGCCGTCGCCCACGAGCTGCTGCTCTCGCCTCTCCTCTATGATCTGCAATTCCAGCCGTTGAAGGTTTATCTGCGTCCTGGTGACCGCAAAGGTCCAAGCTATACCCATGACCTGCTTGCCACTTTCATGGATGGGCGGCGCTCGCTTATCTTCGTTCGCAACTCCGACAGCCTGCAAAAGCCTCGGACGTGGCGCGACATCGAAGCCATTAAGGCCGCGACTTCCCCGAGCGCCGCAGACAATATTAAGATCGTCGACGCCGGCCGTTATTCACGGCAGCGGCGGGAGAACCTTTTCCGCCTGCATGAAGCCATTCAGTCTCCGGAACCGGAGGTTGACGACATGGTGCTCTGGACCGCGCGAAACTATCGCTCGCTCTGGCTGATGCGTGATCTTTTTCCGCTGCTCGATTTGCCACAGAAGACGGTCTTCAAATCCTGCTACCGCCTGATCGCGCGTGGCGCCCTGCGTGCGAACCTCGATCATGTGATCGCGGAATGGTCGCGCATCGAGGTTGCGTCATGACGATCGCGCCTCGCTACAACTTCGAAGCCGGAACCGAAATCGTGGTCCAGGGGCGCGACCTCCTGCTCCGCAAGGTCGGCTCGAAAGGCTATGAGCTGGCGGACCCGATCGGCGGCCAGATGAGTATCCTTGGGTTTTCGTCCTTCGTCGAATTGATGAAATCCGGCGCCGTGACTATCGCCCCTTCGCAGCTCTTGCCGGAGGGGAGTGCCAAGCTGAGGTTGGGTGGCCTGAGCGTCGCGGCCCAACTCTCCGATGAGCAACAGATTTATGGCCGCTTCCACTACGCGGTATGCAGGGCGATCGACGAGCTCCATCGGCATCGGACCATTGTCGAGGGCGATGAGGAGTTCCGGATTTCGATCGGCACCTTGTGAGCTACTCCCGATCCCTTGGACAGTTTCCGGGATGATTTAAGCTACTCTCTGCGCCTGCTGGTCGGTTTCGATCTGGTTGAAGTAGACCACGGCGGGCGGCTTTCCGCCATGGGCGGCGTGGGG
>NZ_SAVB01000025.1 GCF_004022265.1 Paenirhodobacter ferrireducens | reverse complement strand
TCGTGATTTCTGCGTTTCGACATGTTCTGATCTCCTCGTTCTTGGAGACCAGCAGACGTCAGATCGTAGCTTCCGTCACTGTCCAATTTTCGGGGAGGTGCTCATTCTGATACGCCGTCCCGGCCACCCGCGGGTCTATCCCCGCGGGTGCGGGGGAGCCCAGCGCACGACCATCTGGCTCGGCTGATAGTCGGGTCTATCCCCGCGGGTGCGGGGGAGCCTTCCATGCGTCCTGCGGCAGGATCGCGGCCGAGGGTCTATCCCCGCGGGTGCGGGGGAGCCCCGAGGATAGGAGCCTGACACGCCAATCCCCCGGGTCTATCCCCGCGGGTGCGGGGGAGCCGCCGCCGCACGCGCCTCGAAGATCATCCTCCAGGGTCTATCCCCGCGGGTGCGGGGGAGCCCAGTCGATCGGCTGCGACCGCGCGATCATCGAGGGTCTATCCCCGCGGGTGCGGGGGAGCCACGCCGGATCTCCTTTCAGCTCTCGCATGGAGGGGGCTATCCCCGCGGGTGCGGGGGAGCCCGAAGAACAGAAGATCCTTCGCCGCCGGAATGGGGTCTATCCCCGCGGGTGCGGGGGAGCCTTTCTTGCTTATGCGCCGCTCTATGCCTTCGGGGGTCTATCCCCGCGGGTGCGGGGGAGCCAGGGTCACGAAGCCGTAAGGCCACAGGGACCAGGGTCTATCCCCGCGGGTGCGGGGGAGCCTGCCTTCTTCGCCCTGTCACCAAACCACCACGGGGTCTATCCCCGCGGGTGCGGGGGAGCCGAGATCGGTGGGGCACTTAACCGACTGAAGAAGGGTCTATCCCCGCGGGTGCGGGGGAGCCGGCCTGATCGATGGACACGCTGCGGATGTCGCGGGTCTATCCCCGCGGGTGCGGGGGAGCCAAGCCGAAGTTCGTGACGCCCGACTATGCGAAGGGTCTATCCCCGCGGGTGCGGGGGAGCCCAGCGAGATGTGATCCGCGAAGGGGCCGAGCAGGGTCTATCCCCGCGGGTGCGGGGGAGCCTTCCTGACCGTCGGCGCGGTCCGGGGTCGTCTGGGTCTATCCCCGCGGGTGCGGGGGAGCCGTGCTGCCCACCCGAATCGGCGCGCGGCATCAGGGTCTATCCCCGCGGGTGCGGGGGAGCCGGTGGGGCGCGGTGGTCGTTCTGGCGGTGGCGGGGTCTATCCCCGCGGGTGCGGGGGAGCCTGAAAACATTGCTCTTTTGCGCAAGATCCCTTGGGTCTATCCCCGCGGGTGCGGGGGAGCCGTGCCCACGTGGCTTGAGGTCCGCCGCCAGCGGGGTCTATCCCCGCGGGTGCGGGGGAGCCTTGGGTGCGCGAGGAGATTGGGGATGGCCCTGAGGTCTATCCCCGCGGGTGCGGGGGAGCCCAATAAAAACAATAGCTTATGAGTTTTTCAGGGGGTCTATCCCCGCGGGTGCGGGGGAGCCGTCATCGGTAACGCTGATCGTGCCGCCGGGGCGGGTCTATCCCCGCGGGTGCGGGGGAGCCAGACCGTAGTGCACGTAGGTGGCCTTGAGCTGGGGTCTATCCCCGCGGGTGCGGGGGAGCCTTCCATATGTAGCATGATAGCGCTACCGGCCATGGTCTATCCCCGCGGGTGCGGGGGAGCCTTCCATATGTAGCATGATAGCGCTACCGGCCATGGTCTATCCCCGCGGGTGCGGGGGAGCCGGTTCAAATGGGCACCCAAACAGGAGCTTTTCGGGTCTATCCCCGCGGGTGCGGGGGAGCCCGAGGTGATGCTCGTGCGCGCGCTGCACACGAAGGTCTATCCCCGCGGGTGCGGGGGAGCCGCCTATGATCCGCCTCGCTGGAGCCGGCGCGAGGGTCTATCCCCGCGGGTGCGGGGGAGCCTCTCGGCAATGTTCGGGGCGTCATCCATGGGGGGGTCTATCCCCGCGGGTGCGGGGGAGCCACCGGAGAACCTCGTCATCGCGATGTAGCGGAGGGTCTATCCCCGCGGGTGCGGGGGAGCCTTCGGCATGGGGGTTCCTTTCTTGGATCTTAGGGGTCTATCCCCGCGGGTGCGGGGGAGCCGCCCAGCAATAGGCGATGGCGGTGGTCATTTGGGGTCTATCCCCGCGGGTGCGGGGGAGCCAGATACCAGGCCGCGCCGGTGCCGCCCTGGAAGGGTCTATCCCCGCGGGTGCGGGGGAGCCCGGGAGAGCTTTTTATCAGCCAGTGATGGGGAGGGGCTATCCCCGCGGGTGCGGGGGAGCCCTTTGTCCTGCCTGCCGCTCGATCTCCTCTCAAGGTCTATCCCCGCGGGTGCGGGGGAGCCTGGCCCTTGCTGGCAGCGAAGAAATCATGGACGGGTCTATCCCCGCGGGTGCGGGGGAGCCGAGCAGGGTCGACGGTGAGCTATATGGTCGGAGGGTCTATCCCCGCGGGTGCGGGGGAGCCGCGAGCAGCTCGATCTGGCCGGCGCAGGTCGCGGGTCTATCCCCGCGGGTGCGGGGGAGCCTCTTCGGTCATGCCGCAATGATCGAGGAATAGGGGTCTATCCCCGCGGGTGCGGGGGAGCCATGTCGCCGGCCTGCACCGCGGCGCGCAGGTCGGGTCTATCCCCGCGGGTGCGGGGGAGCCCGAAGAGGACCGAAGCCTTCGTCACCATAGATGGGTCTATCCCCGCGGGTGCGGGGGAGCCGCATTCTTGTGGGGGTGATGCGACTTGATCGAGGGTCTATCCCCGCGGGTGCGGGGGAGCCCGGCAGACCACGCCCCAACGAACGCGCTAGATGGGTCTATCCCCGCGGGTGCGGGGGAGCCTCTCAGGACTAATGCGCTGAATTCATAACGATTTCAAAGAGCAGGAGGCGAGTTTTTTCCCGACTACTTTCGTTTAACGAGTAAAATGCCATCGGCGTCAACGATTGTCTTTGGCGGCTCGCCCAAAGTTTCGATGCGGAGATTTCCGGGCGCCTTGGTATCGCGCCACACCATCGTCAGAGAGCCGCGGCCGAGCGCAGACCACCAATCGGTCATCACCGACCACACCCGGCCCCTCACGGCGGCGGACATCTCGGGGGCGACATAGACGCCGGGCGAGACTTCCAGCATGACCGATGTCAGGAAGCCGCGATAGCGCATCTCGACGTCGCGGGTAACGATCATGGTCAGGGGCATCAGGGACCGCGGCCTTCGATCAGGGCCTTGATCCGCTCGATCATCTCGGGGATGACTGCTTGCTTCGCAAGGGCTGCTCCGGTCATCCGGCGCGTTACCCTCTCGATGTTCTCGGAAGGGCGCTCGGTCACGAGCTTTGCGGCCTTGAAGGCGCAGGGGATCGTCAGGCTGTCGCGGTAGAGATCGGCCACATCCAGAACGAAGCTCTGGCCCGGATCCTCATGGATGAAGCCGAGTTGCGGGATGGTCGCCGTGGCACAGACGGCGATGGCGGCGGCTGCCTCGACGGCACTTGCTGCATGATTCAGGGCCTGGTTCGGCAGATCGGAGGCCATCGGATTGCCGCGGTCATAGCGGCGCCCCTGCCATTTTACGCCGATCCTCTGGGCCTGCAGCGCATAGGTCTCTTTCATCCGTGCCCCCTCGATGCCGCGCAGCACATCGAGATCGGCATGAGGGAAGACCTCGCCCAGACGAAGGGCATACATCCGGCGCGCAGTCATGACGCGCAGGTCGTCGTCTGCCCAGATCCGCGCCTGAAGCCGCGCCAGGCCGGAACGATCGGGGATCATCGGCGGTGCGGTGTAAAGCCGCACGCCATCCTCACCGACCGCTGCGAGGGCCGTTCGCGCGTGGGCGAGCAGGCGCAGGGCGTCATGGCTGACGGTCGACCCCGGGCCGAGCAGGATGATCGAGACACCCTGCAGCGGAATGGCATAGTCACCGGGCTCGAGTGCATCCGCCGGGGTGCTGTCGCCTTGCTCGAAGGCCAGCGTCCCGTCACGAGAGGTCAAGGCGCCGCGGGCAAGGTAGAGACACCCGGCTCGGTCGGCATAGGGCACCTTTGCACTCTCGAGACCGAGGCGTCCTTTCAGCATGACTGTCCCCGCTGCGGGGGGCGAAGCAGCAGCATGCCATAGCCATAGCTGCGATGGCGCCCAATACCATGCCCCAGCAGCTCTGCGAAGGCAGTGGGATCGGTGATGGTCAATGTGCCGTGCACCAAGGCATCCGGGCCCTCCAGCCGCTTGCCGTTGCGCTGGATGCGGGTGCGACGGAAGCTGGCGAGCCGGGTCGCGGTCAGATCCAGCATCGCCGCCGGAGCGAGACGTTCAGCAAGCCAGCCCAGATAGACATCTTCGCGCGATGCGGTCTCGCCGCGCAGCGCGGCGGCGAGGAAGGCATCAATCTCTGCGCCCTTGCGGAAGCTGATGTCCTCGCCGTTCTTGCCGGTTCCTGCGAGCGTGGAAGCGAGTCTGACAACTGGGCGAAGGCGCAGGTCGAAGCCGAGGCGCTGGCCTTCGGTCCAGCCCTCTGCGGGACGCGGCAGGCTGCGCAGACGCTCGAGGTCGATCACCTCGGCCTGGGCCGGGGTCAGGACCGAAAGCGCCTGTCGCCGCAGGTCCTCTGCAGTCGCGCCGGCATAGGCATAAAGCGTGCCGGTTTGTGCCCGCGGCGCGACCATCAGGCGAAACGGCTGCAGCGCTGCCGGGCCAAAGGCCTCGCCGAGCAGATGATGCAGTGCAAGACCTTCGTCGAAGGGAGTGGCAAGCGCGCGCGTTCCCGCCCAGCGATGCAGCGCTTGCAGCGACAGTGGCAGCTCGATCAGATGCAGGCTCATGGCAAAACCCCTTCGCAAACCTGGCGGCTGCCGCCATGCAGGCCGCTGACCCAATTGCGCAGATCAGCGAGGTCGCTGGCGGTTCCTGCGCCAGAGATCGGCCATAGCGCCCGTCCCGGAACACCGAGAGCGAGGAGCGCGGCATGGGCGTCCTCACCTTCGATCCAGCCGGCAAAAAGCGGGGCAGAGGGCAGGCAGGGTTTGCGACCGATGAAGAGTGGTCGGGCAGGGCGTTCCAGCGCCTCGGCCACCGCATCGAGATCGGGGGCGTCGTCGGGCCGTAGCTGCAGGACAACGTGGCAGTCGTGATCGGCCAGATACTCGCGCCGACGGCGATGCGGGCTGTCATAGGTGGCGCCCGCACGTTCGTCAGGGCGCCCCCAGGTTGTCCAGCCCCGATCATTCGCCTCGAGCTTGGCATTCTGGCTGTCGGTCAGCAGCCGTCCCTGGGCCGCGATCAGGGCGCCGAAAACAAGGCGGTCCTGCAGCGCCTGATGCCGGGCGCCTTCTTCACGTCGCCAGCCAAGCGCATTCGCCAGCAGCCCGGTGAGCGCCGAGGCGGACGGAAAATCGCGGGTCGGGCCGACATGGTCGATCGCCACACCGCCGAAAGACATCAGCGGTGCTCTGAGGTGCAGGTGCAGCCAGCGCTCTGTCATGCCGCAGGCCCGGTCAGCAGCTCGGGCAAGCCCTTGGCGAAGGTCGCCAGATCGGCGAGCGTGCCGCGCCCCGCTCCGGGGATCTCGGCATTGGTCAGCGACATCACGCGCCGGGTCTCGCCGGTGGCATAGGCGGCGTCCAATGCGGCCAGATGATCGGCGAGCTTGCCCACGGCGACAGAGGTATTCGCGGGGCAAGCCGTGCGGAAGGCCTCGGCGAGCGAGCGGGGCTGACGGTCGCCGGCCTCGACCAGCATGAATGCTGCGCGGGAATAGGGTGCCGTCGAGCCGAGCTTGGCGCCGGGCGAAACCTCGGCGATCAGATAGAGCAGGTTGTGCAGCACATCTCCGGCCAGGCGCGCGTCTCCCCCCAGATTGTCGAGAAGGCCGGGCAGGTCGACCACGACATAGCCATAGAAGAGGCCCGAGGTCAGCTCGGTCTCCTGAATGGTGTCGGCGCCGGTATCCTCGTCGCGGGCGAGGTCGTCGGCGGCGATGAAGTAATCGCTTTCGGCTTCCTCGGCATGCACGGTGAAGGCATGGGCGACATGGACGGGTGCGTCGATATTGGCCTTCGGGTCCGAGGTGACCATGCGCCCGAAGAGCGCTCCGGTCAGGCCGCCGGGCAACTTCGCGCCTTCGCTTAGGGCCTTCAGATTGGCCTTGTGGGCCTTGTGCCACTCCTTCGCGAGTTCGGCCGCGCGTTTGGCGTCGCCGGCCGCTTCGGCCACCAGCCGCTGTGCTTCGGCCTTGAGATAGGCCACCTCGACCGCGCCCAGAAGCAGGGTCTGCCTTGATTTCTTCTCTGTACCCTTATCGCCGTAGATGGCGGTCAGCATCGCCTCGCGGATCGGCTTCAGCACCGCTTCGTCATGCCCTTCCGCCCATTCGTCGAAGACCTTGCGGTCCACTGTCTCACGCGAGCGATAGGCCTCGTCCGCGCCAGCAATGCGACGCAGGCTGTGCGGGTCGTCGGCCAGACGCCAGTGGCGCTTCAGGCATTGCGAGCTGACCCGGGTGCGCAGGCTGCCGCCGTAAGGGAGGCGCTTTGCCAGACCGGAATCGTCGCGGTTCAGCAGGGCGGCGGTATAGGGCGCCAGGAAGTGGATTTGCAGGAAACGCGGGTCAGTCATCTTGGGGTTCCTCGGGTTTCGAATGGTCAATCTGTTGGTAATAGGAGCGGGCAAGGCGGCTGGTGTTCTCCGGCCAGAGAATTGTGCTGGCGAGATCCGTGACGTCGACGCCGGGCACCTTGCGGGCCAGCATCCGGATCGCGCGTTCGAGTGTATCGTCGCGCGCGCTCCCACGGGCCGCGATTAACCTGGCAAGACGCTGTTCGCTGAGCCCGGCCTCGGCCAATGCTGCGCCCAGAGGCCGCTTGTCGTCATGGATCGAACGCTCGCGGCTCGCGGGCGTCATCAGGGCCACGAGGCGGGTGAACAGCCGCCATGCGGGTTCCTGCGCCTGCGGGATCGCCAGCCGGGACACCTGCCGCCAGAACAGCGCTCCGCCCGCAGGCCCCATGCGCCGGGCTTCGGCCTTGTCGCCCGGATCGGCCGCGGCCAGCGCCGCGGCGATGGCGAGCGCCCGGCGCCCGGTTTCACTGTCAGGCGTCGACATGACTGTCCTCCTCTGCTGTCAGCTTGCGCATCGCGTTTCGCAATCCGCGCTCCAGTGCCTGCCGGCCGCGGGCTTCGGCCCGGGGCCGCATCAGCGTGGCGCAAGGGATCGCCGGAAGCGCACGAGCGAATTCGTCCCTTGCGATGCGGGAAAGGGTTTCAAGAAAGTCCCGGCGCAGCGGTGCGAAGCCATCATCCGTCGTGACGGCCATGCGCGCCCAGAGCTGGGGAAAGAACAGCTCGTCCGCCCGCCGCCGCAGCAAGGCTCGGGCTGGTTGGCTTCGCGCGTAGTGCGGCTTTGCCACCTTGTCGCGATCCCCGCCCGCGGCCACAAGCGCAAGCCCGTTACGCAATGCGAGATCGACCGAGGCGATCTCCTCGAGCAGTTCCTCCGCCACGGCGACGGGCTCTGCTCCGAAAAGCTTGCTCACCATCGCGACAGGGACCGGGACGATGCGCGACTTGAAACCATCGGTCTTGGAGTTGCCCCGAGCAAAGGCCTCGGCCACCAGAAGCATCGGCTCTGTCGCCTCGCTGGCGTGCAGGACCGTCAGCGGTGGTGGGGCCCATTCCGGCGTCTTGCTGAACAGCAGGCGCACCAGAAGCTCGTGCGTCCAGTCCTGATCGCCGAGCGTCAGGCTCTTGCCTTCGGCGAGGTGAACCGGCGCCCAGGGGTCGCCCGTGTTCCCCTTGGCCTCTTTTCCGGCGATCCGCGCAGCCTTGGAGGTGCTGCGCTCGGCGCCGATCGTGCCATCCCGTTCAACGAGGCGGATCCGCCGGCAGACCTCGATGAACAGCGGGTCGAGCTGTGCAAGGTCCAGCATCCGCCCATCGGGCCAGGGGGTTTGCCACAGCAGCGTTTTGCCGCTGACGCCATGGCGGGTTTCAAGCAGGCGCGCGACGTCACGTGCCCACCACGCCGAAGGATCGACCACGGCTGTTCCGGGGCGGGTCGGCGCCAGCCCGAGCAGAACGCGCGAGGAGGAGCCGCCATTCATCCGGGCGATGCCATAGTTACCGGCACCGCCGAACCCCTCCATGGTCTGCAGGCTGACCAGCGCGAAAATCCAGTCCTGCGGTGCAGCCTCATGTGCGATCTCGCGCTTCACATCGTGATTGCGCGAGGTGATCAGCATGTCGAGCGCATCCGGTGTCGCGACGGCAGACCATTTCAACCCGCCGGGATCGGGGGGCTGAAGAAAGGCCGGCCGGCTGCGGTCGGCTCCGATCAGGTGCCATGGCTCGTCCTCCGGGAAGTCTGGGGTCAGCAACCGCAGTGCCGTACGCCAGCCTTCGGCGTCTTTCGGAATGTCGCGCCGCCCGGCAGCGTCGAGCGCCATCACGGACAGCTGCACCAGAAACATGTGCCAGGCCGGGCGCTGATGGGGGCGCAGCGCCGGAAAGGCTTGCACCTCGCCCTGCGCCATTGTGGCCAGCAGCTCGGGCAGGCTGCACCAGCCCGCATCGGTCTGGATCAGAGGCTCCTGCAGCAGATCAAGCGTCATCTCCCCCT
The DNA here is from genome assembly GCF_004022265.1 of Paenirhodobacter ferrireducens. Classification (GTDB taxonomy): domain Bacteria; phylum Pseudomonadota; class Alphaproteobacteria; order Rhodobacterales; family Rhodobacteraceae; genus Rhodobacter; species Rhodobacter ferrireducens. The sequence continues at coordinate 71,908 of NZ_SAVB01000025.1, read as the reverse complement.
CCTTGTTGCAGCCCGTCCGGGCCGTAAATGAATGACCTGTCGGAAATGGTGATCCTGACGGGCAGGCCGGGCGTGACCGATGTGGTCTCCTCTCCCGTCAGCCCGCGCGACCAGTGTGCCGGCAAGGCCAGCCTAGTGATGGGGCGGCCAAAGGCCCCCGCAGTGCCGTCCGGCAGCATCAGCACCACGCCTTCCTCGCCCAGACGGGTGCGGATTTTCTCGTCATCGGGAAAACACCGCACTCGCCCGTTCGGCATCAGCATCGGCACCGTGCGGTCGAGCACACAAAGCCCGGCCGTCTGCATCTCGGCGAGCGCCTTTCCGGTGACGCGCATGCGATAGCTCTGCCAGCCATGCGCTTCGGCAACCTGGTCCAGCGCCTCCGGGTGGGTAGCGGCCTCAACGAGCGCGCGGTTCATCGCGGGGATCTGCCAGACCGGATGCTCGATGATCTGATCGAGCGTTGCCGCCAACCCCGGCACGTCGACGTAAACGCCCGACAGGCTGGGGCCGTTCTCGAAGGCGCCCAGCCCGTTGTCGGCCCTGTGTGTCAGCGGGTCGAGCCCATCCTCCGGGCACAGGATGACGGCTCGGGCCGAGGCAAAGCCGTCGGGGCGAGGCCGCTTGTGGCGATGCAAGCGCCCGATCCGCTGCAAGAGCACGTCGATCGGGCACAGGTCGGTGATCAGGAGATCCGCGCAGAGGTCCAGTGACTGTTCCAGCGTCTGCGTCCCGATGACGATGCGCCCGCCAAGGGGACTATCCTTGCCGATGGCCAGCTCGACCGCGCCATCGAGAAGCGCCCGATCCTCGGCGGCGAAGCGGCTGTGGTGCAGGGTCGGGATCTCGTTCACCGAAAGCAGCAATTCTGGCACGCTCTCCCGGCAGGCGGCGAAGGTCTCCTGTGCCCGGGCAACTGTGTTCCGGATCACCAGAACGCGGGCGCCTTGTCGGGCGGCCTCGATGGCAAGGCGTGCGGCCTCGGCGCCGGACCAGCCGGAATGCGCCGTCACCTGCACGGTCTTTGCGCCGCCCGGATCCGCGACGACCGGGTGCAGGCCCTTCGAGGTCCAGACGGCCGGGTAGGGCAGCGCAGCATCTGCCGCCAGATCGCCGTGCGCCTCGCCTCTCCACTTGCGCCGGGCCGCTGCGCCCAGCGTGGCAGACATCAGCAGGACATGACCGCCAAGTGCCAGGTGGCTGCGCACCACCGCCCCCTGCGTCTCAGTCATGTAGGGATCCGAGGCATGCACCTCGTCGATGACCAGCAGTGCGCGCGACAGCGCCGTGCCGCGCAGATGGGCGAACTTGACCTGCAGCCCGCCGAGCGCAACCTGATCCACGGTGCCGACTGCGACGCGGGCTGCAAGGTATCGGGCGGAATGCTCTGCTGCCCAACGGGCCGGGCGTTTTTCGCCGTCATCCCAGAGGACATCGAAATCGGGAAGGCGCGTGCCAACGGCATCCCCGGCCACCGCCTGGCCCGGGATGGCTAGGACGGCTTCCGGCGCGACCTCGAACATCCGTCTCAGGGCAAGGGTGATGCGGCCATGCAGTTGCCGCGCGGCGGCGCGGGTCGGAACCGCGAAGTAAAGCGCGTCCACTTCACCCGCCTCGAGCAGCGCCGCGAAACGCCACAGCGCGGCTTCGGTCTTTCCGGCGCCGGTTTCCGCCTCGAGCAAGATCAGGTGTTCGTCGGCCGGCAGCGCGCCGAGCGCCTGCTGGGCGGGGCGGGGCGCAGGGTGATCCGAGATCAGCCCCCATCCCGCGGGACCGCGTAGCGGCGGACTGGTGCCAAGCTCGATCGTCGCCACCCGTGCCTCTGCGCGCTCCTGTGCGGTTTGCCAGTAGTCCGGTCTGAACTGCGCCTCGAAGGCAAAGGCGCGCCGATCCGACCCGACCCAGTCGGCAAGCGTGAGCAGGCCGCAAAAGAAATGCAGGAAGGTCGGGGCCGGCGGAGGTGGGGCGGCCTTGGCAATTTCGGGAAACCAGTCCAGCAGTGCCCGGCCGAGAACCGTTTCCTCCGCCTGCCAATCATACCCGGGCAGCAGCGGAAACGCCTTGCTCGCCTTGCCGCTCCCGGGTTTCTGTACAGGGCGCCCGTGATGGGCGAAAAGTGCTGCCAGCCATTCCCCCATTCCGGGCCACCGCGCGAGATGCGCAATCGCGCCCGCCAGCGCATCCTGCCGCGGCAGATTGGCCCAGAGCCAGCCGCATTCCAGATGCCCGCGCAGCGTGAGGCCATGCCCTTCGGGCCAAGCCTTGGCCTGAAATCCGGGGGCGAGCTTGCCGATGTCGTGCAGGAAGACCAGGGCGCCAAGACAGCGCATCTCATCTGCCGCAAGTGCGCGCCCCAGCGCGGCCTCTGCGCGAGCGCGCCAATGAGGTTGATCCAGCAGGGCAAGGAACACCGCCGCCACGTCCGCGGAATGATGCGCCAGATGATGAGTTTCTGCGCCATGGGCTGCGGACTTACCCCAAGCGGGGCGACCATCTGTCAAAAAGCCCAATGACGTCATTTGAATTCCATAATATCTGTGACAATTTTTGTGCGTATTCTAATTGAAAATCAAGTGCTTTCGATGCTCTGCATCACGAAGGCCGGCTCCCTCTGGGCAACGAAATGCCACGAGAACTGCTGGGCGGCGTAATCACGGATGCCCTTTTACGGGCATGCTCCCCCGGCCGGCGAAGGCAGGCCGGGGCAGTCCTTCCAGCCCCTAGTGGGCGTAATTCGCGGCGAGCCAGAGGAGGCCCGCCATGCCGCCGACCGTGGCGATCCAGCTCAGCAGGACGGTGCGCCTCTCGGATGGGTGGTTCCGCGGGACGGGTTCGCCACAGCTGCAGTAGATCTCGCCTGCGGGAACGGGCTTGCCGCATGCCGCGCAGATCGTCCGCGGCGTGGGGGCCGCTTTGCCGGGGCTTCCCCCGCGTTCGCCTGACGGCGGCGGGGCGTGCCTGGCCGCTTCGGAGGGGGCTGAGCCGGGGGTGGCAGACGGTTGGCCGGAAAGGCCGGTGTGATGTCGCATGGTGTTTCCGTGATGGCATGAACCGCGCGCCCGGGACCGTGGTCGCAGGCGCATGACCTCCGCCCGGGGCCGTTTGGGCGGGCCCTGGCGAAGACGTTTCGACTGTGGTTCACGCGGTCAGCGGAGGTGCCTGCGAGGCGGGGCGCACCGGGGGGCGCCCGGGCAGCACGTCGAAGGCGTCCTGCGTCCAGTCGGCAAAACGCCATGCGACCGCGGGGGCCGTCAGCGCGCCGGTGTCCGAGGCCCCCGGGGGCTGTGCCGGCAGGTCGGGGTGAAGGGGCTTCCCGGGGCGCGTGAAGCGAAGCTCGCCGGGCAGGGCGACATATTGCGCGGCCTTGGCGGCGAAGAAGGGGCTTTCGGAAGCCTGAAGCGGCGCCGGGCCCAGCCCGCAGGAGAGGATGAGGAGGAGAATGAAACCGAAGACCGCGCGAAGGGCTCGCGCGGCGAGGTCGGATCTCAAGGAGGCGGCCTGCGGAATCATTCGCCCAGAATAGGGGGCGGCCTGCCGTTCGACAATCGCCCGAACATGACCGCGGCGGCGGACGGCGGCGCGGCGGCCAGCCTCGTCTTCCAAGGGGGGGCGGCCTTGAAACAGTGCCCGAGGCGTTTACAGCGGTCGCCGTAAGTCCTTGATTTTGCGATCTTTAGGTTTTGCCCGCTTTACGCCGTAGCCGTTTGAAAATGAGCGGTTATCTTGCTTCTGGTGGGGGTTCCACTGCGGCCGTGCCGCGGTCATTCACCGTGGTCCCCGGGTGGGGCGGTCCAGCGCAGCGCGGGCCCGCTCGATCTTCTCCCGCATCACACAGCCTTCAACATGGTCGTTGACCAGCCCCATCGCCTGCATGAAGGCATAGACCGTCGTCGGCCCGACGAACTTCCAGCCGCGCTCGCGCAGGGCCGTCGAGAGCGCCACCGAGGCGGGGGAGGTTGAGCGGCTTTGCGGCGCGGCGCGCTCCTCCTGCGGCTCGAACCGCCAGAGGAACGCCGCGAGCGAGCCCTCGGTCTCGACCAGATCGCAGGCGCAGCGGGCATTGTTGATTACCGCCTCGATCTTGCCGCGATGGCGCACGATGCCGGCATCGGCCAGCAGCCGCGCCACGTCCCGCTCGTCGAAGTGCGCGACCTTGCGGAAATCGAACCCGGCGAAGGCGGTGCGGAAGTTTACCCGCTTGGCCAGGAATGTGCGCCAGCTCAGCCCCGACTGGAAGCTTTCGAGACAGAGGCTCTCGAACAGCCCGATGTCCTCGGTGACCGGGACTCCCCATTCCTGGTCATGATAGGCGATGAATTCGGGCGCTGCGGCACACCAGCCGCAGCGCGGGCGTCCGTCCGGGCCGGGCAGGGGCGTGCTCATGTCGCGGCCCCCGGGCTGTCGAACGCCGGGACCGTGCGCCGGACGTCGATCCCGTAAAACAGGGGGGCTTCCTTCTCGACGAAGAGGTCGCGGGGGGTGCGGGTGGGCATGGCGCGGGATCCTGAAGGCTTGCTGAAAGACTAGGTCAAGTGTCCGGAGGTATCAACGACGCCGGTCCGGCGCGTCTGTCCGGGAGCGCGACTGCCAAGGGGCTGCGGGGGGCACCGTTGCCCGGCGGCACCGGATTGACCTCCCGGGCGTCCCGTCTCTTGGACGCGCGCTTTTTTTCCGCTATCCGGGGCACAGCGAACATGGAGCCGGGTGCGATCCCCGGCTGGCTCTTCCGGCCGCCGATCCGCCGGACAACCTGAACGACCCAGACCGCGCAGACCGGCGCCCCCCTCGCTCCGGTCAGGAAAGACCGTATGTTTTCAATCGACAGATACCGGGCCGAGTGGTTCGGCAATATCCGTAACGATCTTCTTTCGGGCCTCGTCGTCGCGCTGGCCCTGATCCCCGAGGCGATCGCCTTCTCGATCATCGCCGGGGTGGACCCGAAGGTCGGGCTGTACGCGAGCTTCTCGATCGCGGTGCTGATCGCCTTTGTCGGCGGCCGGCCCGGGATGATCTCGGCCGCGACGGCGGCGACGGCGGTGCTGATGGCGACGCTGGTGCGCGAGCACGGCCTGCAATACCTGCTGGCCGCGACGGTGCTGACCGGGGTGATCCAGATCGGGCTTGGGCTGCTCAAGCTCGGCTTCGTGATGCGCTATGTCTCGCGCTCGGTGATGACGGGCTTCGTCAATGCCCTCGCCATCCTGATCTTCATGGCGCAGCTGCCCGAGCTCGACCCGGCACGGGTGCCGCCGCTGACCTATGTGCTGGTCGCGGCCGCGCTGGCGATCATCTACCTCTTCCCGCGGCTGACGAAGGCCGTGCCCTCGCCGCTCGTCGCGATCGTCGTGCTGACGGCAGCAAGCATCGCCTTCGGCTGGCAGGTGCGCACGGTGGGCGACATGGGGGCGCTGCCCGACACGCTGCCGGTCTTCGCCCTGCCGCAGGTGCCGCTGAGCCTTGCGACGCTGCAGATCATCCTGCCCTATGCGCTGGCGATCGCGGTGGTCGGGCTGCTCGAAAGCCTGATGACGCAGAACCTCGTCGACGATCTGACCGACACGACCACCAGCCGCGATCAGGAATGCATCGGCCAGGGCATCGCCAATGCCGTCACCGGCTTCATCGGCGGCATGGCGGGCTGCGCGATGATCGGGCAGAGCATGATCAACGTGAAATCGGGCGGGCGCGGGCGGCTCTCGACCTTCACCGCGGGGCTGGTTCTGCTGCTCCTCGTCGTCTTCCTCGGCGACTGGGTCGCGCGGATCCCGATGCCGGCGCTCGTCGCGATCATGGTGATGGTGTCGGTGGGCACCTTCTCCTGGTCGTCGATCCGCAACCTGCGCAGCCATCCGCGCTCGTCCTCGGTGGTGATGCTGGCCACCGTGGGGATTGTCGTCTGGACCCACAATCTCGCCATCGGCGTGCTGGTGGGGGTGCTGCTTTCGGGCATCTTCTTCGCCGCGAAGATCGCGCAGCTCTTCAAGGTCAGCTCGACCGCCACCGCCGACGGGCAGGTGCGGACCTATGTCGTCGAGGGGCAGCTCTTCTACGGCTCGGTCGAGGCCTTCCTCGCCGCCTTCGACTTCCGCGAGGCGCCGGCGAAGGTGATTATCGACGTCAGCCGTGCCCATATCTGGGACATCTCCTCGGTGCAGGCGCTCGACCTTGCGGTGCTGAAGTTCCGCCGCGAAGGGGCCGAGGTCGAGATCACCGGCATGAACGCGGCCTCGGAAACGCTGGTCGACCGCTTCGCGCTGCAAGACAGGCCGGATGCGGCCGACACGCTTGCCGTGCATTGAGGAGAGAGACCATGACCAAGATGCAAAAGATCGTCGCTCTCGTCGACGGCTCGCTCTATTCCGCCAGCGTCTGCGACCATGCCGCCTGGATCGCGGCACGGACCGGCGCGCCGGTCGAGCTGATCCACGTGCTCGGCCGGCGCGAGACGAGCGACGGGCAGGACCGCTCCGGCACCATCGCGCTTGGCGCCCGCACGGCGCTGCTCGAGCAGTTGGCCGAACTCGACGCCCGGCGCACGAAGCTGATCGCGGCGCGGGGGCGTGCCATCCTCGAGGATGCGCGCGCCCTGCTGGACAAGGCCGGCATTGCCGATGTCACCACCCGCCTGCGCCAGGGCGATCTGGTCGAGACGGTGGCTGGCATCGAGACGGATGTCCGCCTGATCGTGATCGGCAAGCGCGGAGAGGGGGCGGATTTCGCCAAGGGGCACCTGGGCTCGAACCTCGAACGGATCGTGCGCGGCAGCCAGGTGCCGGTGTTCGTGGCAGCGCGCGCCTTCCGGCCGATTGCCCGGGTGCTGGTCGGCATCGACGGTGGCGGCTCCTCGATGAAGGCTGTCGAGCTCATTGCCCGCAGCCCGCTCTTCCGTGGGCTCGCCGTGCAGTTGGTGACGGTCGGCACCGCCACGGCGGAGGCGCGCGCGGCGCTTCAACGCGCCCGCTCGCTCCTGTCGGCTGCAGGCGTCGTGGCGGAAACCGCGATCCTGCCGGGGCAGCCGGAGACCGTGCTCGGACATCTGGTGGAGGAAGCGCCCTTTGATCTGCTGGTGATGGGGGCTTATGGTCACAGCCGCATCCGCAGTCTGATCATCGGCTCGACCACCGCCGCGATGCTGCGCTCGTGCAAGGTGCCGGTCGTCCTGGTGCGCTGAGCGCCAGGCGCGCCAGGCTCCCGGCCGCCGCGCGGTGAGGGGCGGGGCAGGAGCACGGCCGGCCCTAGCCCGAGAATTGCGCGCGATACTCCGAGGGCGTCAGCCCCCGCACCGCCCGGAAGCGGCGCGAGAAATAGGCCGGGTCGTCGAAGGCCAGCCGATAGCCGATCTCGGCCACCGGCAATTGCGTGAAGGCAAGAAGCCGGCTGGCCTCGGTCATCACCGCGCTGTCGATATAGCGCGAGGCGCTCTGGCCGGTGGCGCTCTGGCACAGACGGTTGAGATGGCCCGGCGTGATCGCGAGGGCACGGGCGAAATCCGCCGCGCGCCAGCCGGCGGCAAGATGGCGCGCGAGCAGGGCGTCGAACGCAAGCATCCGGCGATGCGCGGCCGAGGGCTCCTGCGTCACGGCCTGCGCGCCGATCTCGGCAACGCTGGCGAGCAGGGCCTGTGCAAGCGCGGCAAGAAATTGTGCACGATATGTGCCATGCGAGGCGAAGGCCTCGGCAAGCTGGAGGCTCAGCCTCCCGAGCACCTCTCCGCTTTGCCCGACGATCGGGCGGCCAAGGCTTGCGGCCATCTCGGCCGAGCCGGTGCCGATCAGCTGCACGATCGGCGAGGGCACCGAAAGCACCAGCCCCTCGGCGCCGCGCCGGAACGCGAAACCATGCACGGCAAGCCGCGGAATATACAGGAAATCGCCGTCTTTCAGCGCGTACTCCCGACCATCGACCCGGGCCAGTGCCGCGCCACGCCGCATCAGGAAAACCTGCACCATCTCGCGGTGACGGTGCGGTGCAATCGTCCAGTCATGCAGCCGCGCACGGTCGATGATGCGCTCGCAATGCACCACGTCCGGAAAGGCGGAAGTCTCGCCGAAAAGATTGAAGTCGGGAATGATCTTGCGGTGTTCCATGCATGAATAGTGCCAGCTAATGCCCGGCCTGTCTATTCCGGGAAGCCCCCGCGCTGCCTAGCCTGCAAGCAGGGAGGACATTGACATGCAGATGGATACACAGGTCGTCATCATCGGCGGGGGCCCCTCGGGGTTGCTGCTGTCGCAGCTTTTGAACCGCTCGGGGATCGAGACGATCATCCTTGAGCGCTCGAGCCGCGAGCACGTGCTCTCGCGCATCCGGGCCGGCGTGCTCGAATGGGGCTCGGTCGAGGTGCTGCGCGAGGCGGGCGTGGGAGCGCGGATGGAGGCCGAGGGCTTCGCGCATGATGGCACCTGGCTCAGCGACGCCGATCACATGGTGCATATCGACTTCCACGACCTCACCGGCAAGCGGGTGATGATCTATGGCCAGACCGAGGTGACGCATGACCTTTACGACGCGCAGGACGCGTTCGGCACGCGGATCATCCACGGCGTCGAGGATGTCGCGATCCTCGATCTCGACGGGCCGGTCGCGGCGGTGGAGTACACGCTGAACGGCACGCGCCACCGGCTGCGCTGCGCCTATGTCGCGGGCTGCGACGGATTCCACGGTGTCTCGCGCCGCACCATCCCGGCCGGGAAACGGGCGGAGTTCGAGCGCGTCTACCCCTTCGGCTGGCTCGGCATCCTGTCGAAGACCCCGCCGGTCAACGACGAGCTGATCTACGCGAGCTCGCCGCACGGCTTCGCGCTCGCCTCGATGCGCAACGCCAATCTGGTGCGCTACTATGTGCAGGTGCCGCTCACGGACAGGGTCGAGGACTGGTCGGACGACCATTTCTGGGCCGAGTTCCGCCGCCGTCTCCCCGCCGATGCCGCAGCAAAGCTCGTCACCGGGCCGGCGATCGAGAAATCGATCGCACCCTTGCGCAGCTTTGTCTCCGAGCCGCTGCGCTGGGGCCGGCTGTTCCTCGTGGGCGACGCCGCGCATATCGTGCCGCCGACCGGGGCGAAGGGGCTCAACCTCGCGGTGTCCGACGTCTTCTATCTGCATCAGGCGCTGATCGACGCGCTCAAGTATGGCCGGCAGGCGGGGATCGATGGTTATTCGCAGCGCGCGCTTGCGCGGATCTGGCAGGCGATGCGCTTTTCCTGGCAGATGACGACGATGCTGCACCGTTTCGATGGTGAGGACAGCTTTGCCGCGCAGATGCGACGTGCCGCGCTCGACCATCTCGGCCGGTCGGAGACCGCCCGGCGCGAGCTAGCCGAGAACTATGTCGGGCTGCCGTTCTAGCCGCCCGTGACTGCGGGCGGCTCGCCTGCCGTTCGGGGCCGGGTCAGCCGAGAAGCGCCTTGCCAAGCGGTTTCACCGGCGCCGAGTGCAGGACAAGAGATGTGGTGATTGCCCCGAACCGGGCGATGGCGTCGACGATGGTTTCCAGCTGTCCCGGGGTCGGGACGAGAACCTTGAGCAGGAAACAGTCTTCTCCGGTCAGGCGGTGGACCTCGATCACATGCGGCATCTCGGCGAAGGCGCGCAACGCCGGCTTGATGTGCTCATGCGAGGTCTTCAGGCGAATGATTGCCATCATGCCAAGCCCCAGCGCGGCCGGGTCCAGACGTACGGCATAGCCCGTAATGATGCCGCGATCCTCGAGGCGTTTGACGCGCTCTGAGGTCGCCGGCTGCGAAAGCCCGACACGTCGTCCGACCTCTGAAAGCGGGGTGCGGGCGTTGTCCTGAAGCGCCTCCAGGATTGCGATATCAAGGCGGTCGAGGTCACGCATTGGCATGTTGCCTGATCGATTCCGTTAATTCATCGGGAGTTTGACCGAAAACCCGATGAGTTGCCATTCCCGGATCGTGCGCCGGGCACGAAGCTCCGGGACTGTGAAAATCAGGAGTGAATCATGGGATCTCGTTTCGTCATGGTGCCGGGGATCGGCGGGTCTGGCCCGGAACATTGGCAGAGCCATTGGCAAGACCTTGACCCCGGTGCCACCCGGATCACGCCGGGCTCGTGGAAAGAGCCGGAGCTCGCGGATTGGATCGCGGCGCTGGAGCGGGCGGTTGCCGCGCATCCTCAGCCGCCGGTGCTTGTCTGCCATTCGCTCGGCTGCCTTCTCTTCGCCCATTGGCGCGCGGCATCTTCCCGTACGATCGCGGCGGCTTTTCTGGTTGCGGTGCCGGACCCGCTCGGGCCGGTCTTCCCGGTGCGGGCAAGGGAATTCGGGAGGCTGCCGGCATCGGGGTTCGGCGATCGCCCGGTGCTTGCCGTGGCAAGCGAAGATGATCCCTATGATCCGGAGGCAAGGGCGATCCTCTGGGCCGCAGGGCAGGGCGCAAGGCCCCGCCTTCTGGGGCGCCGCGGTCACCTGAACGAGGCATCGGGTCTTGGTGCCTGGCCCGAAGGGCAGGTGCTTTTGGCCGAATTCCTGGATGAGATCGGGGGATAGCCGAGGATTACCCCCACCAGAGCGCCGCCGGCCTCATTGTGGCCGGCCCCGGCGAGGTGAGAGATCAACGCCTTTGCCGGGTGCCGCAGGAAAAGGGCGGGCCCGCCTGCTCTCCTCTTTGCGCGACACCGCCCTTTTGCTACAGAGCGGGCGGAAACGCGACGGATAGAGGAGGCCTGCAAATGGTGGAACAAACGAATTTGCCGGCCGCCTCCCGCCTGTCCGTTGCGCCGATGATGGATTGGACCGATCGGCACTGCCGTGTCTTTCACCGCCATATCTCGCGCCGCGCATTGCTTTATACCGAGATGGTCACCGCTCCGGCGGTGGTGCATGGCAAGCGCGCGCAGCTGCTCGAGTTTTCGCCCGAGGAGCATCCCGTCGCGCTGCAGCTCGGCGGATCGGACCCGGCCGAGCTTGCCGAGGCGACCCGCATCGCCGCGGACTGGGGCTATGACGAGATCAACCTCAACTGCGGCTGCCCCTCCGACCGGGTGCAGTCGGGCGCCTTCGGGGCGGTGCTGATGAAGACCCCGGAACTGGTTGCCCGCTGCGTGAGTGCGATGATCGCGGCAAGCTCCGTCGAGGTCACGGTGAAATGCCGCATCGGCGTCGACGACCAGGTGCCCGAAGAGGTGCTGCCCGACTTCCTGCGCCGGGTGTCGCAGGCCGGTGTGCGCCGCTTCACCATCCACGCCCGCAAGGCCTGGTTGCAGGGGCTGAGCCCGAAGGACAACCGCGAGATCCCGCCGCTCGACTATCCGCTCGTCCATGCGATGAAGGCGGAATTCCCGGATCTGCACCTCTCGATCAACGGCGGCATCGCCACGCTGGAAGAGGCCGGGGCCCAGCTTGCCGCCGGGATGGACGGGGTGATGATCGGCCGCGCCGCCTATCATCAGCCGATGGAGGTGCTGGGCGGTGCCGATGCCGCGATCTGGGGCGAGGGGGCGCCCGTCGATCCCTTCGCCGTGGCCGAGGCGATGAAACCCTATATCGAGGCCCACCTTGCCACGGGCGGGCGGCTGCATCAGATCACCCGCCACATGCTCGGCCTGTTCCACGGCCGCCCGGGGGCGCGCGGCTGGCGCCGGGTGCTGTCGGAAGGGGCGACGCGCGAGGGCGCAGGGCTTGCGCTTTACGAGGCCGCTCTGGCAGAAGTGGCGCGACCCGCATAAGCCCGGGCACGCAGGAGGACCGCATGACCCATCTCGACACGCTTTTGCCGCTGCTGCTGATCCTGATGGCGGTCGGCGCCTTTGCCGGTATCCTCGCGGGGCTTCTGGGCGTCGGCGGCGGCATCGTTCTGGTGCCGGCCTTCTATTACCTCTTCGCCGGGCTCGGCTACGGGTCTGACAACCTGATGCAGGTCTGCGTCGCGACCTCGCTTGCCACGATCATCGTCACCTCGATCCGCTCGGTGCTGGCGCACAACCGCCGCGGCGCGGTCGACTGGACGATCCTCAAGCAATGGGCCCCGCCGATCGCCATCGGAGCCGTCGCGGGCGTGCTGGTCGTCGCGCAGCTGCGCACGCAGACGCTGCAGCTGATCTTTGGCGTGCTGGTGTTCTGCATCGCCTGCTACATGGCCTTCGGCAAGGCGAGCTGGCGGATCTCGGATCATCTGCCGGGCGGGATCTTCCGCGCCTGGTTCGGGCCGCTGATGGGCTTCGCCTCGGTGCTCCTTGGCATCGGCGGGGGGTCGATCGGCACGCCGATGCTGACGCTGCACGGGGTTCCGATCCACCGCGCGGTGGCGACGGCGGCGGGCTTCGGTGTCACCATCGCCGCGCCCTCGGCAGTGGCCTTCCTGCTGACGAAGGTGCCCGACGCGCCGCCCTACACGATCGGCGCGATCAACGTGCCGGCCTTCTTCGTGGTGATCGCGATGACGATGATCACCGCCCCTTGGGGCGCGGCACTCGCCCACCGGCTCGACCCGAAGAAGCTCAAGCGCGTCTTCGCGGGCTTCCTGATGCTCGTCGCGCTGAACATGCTGCGCAAGGCGTTGCTCTGAGCCCCTTGGCTTTTTCCTGGTGAAAATACTCCGGGGTGTGGGGCAGAGCCCCACGCCTCACTTCACGCCTCACTTCACGCCTCACTTCACGCCGTGCGCCTTCGCCGCATTCCACAGCGCATCCATCTCGGCCAGATCACTCTCCGCCGGGGCCTTGCCGCGCGCTTTCAGTTCATCCTCGATATATCTGAACCGACGGGTGAATTTCCCGTTCGCCGCGCGCAGGCAGGCCTCGGGGTCAAGCCCCAGGTGCCGGCCGAGGTTCACCATCACGAACAGCAGATCGCCATATTCCTCGGCGATCTCCTCGGCACCGAGGCTGTCGCGCGCCTCGGTCAGCTCGCGCGCCTCCTCGGCGATCTTGTCGACCACCTCGGCGGTCGAGGGCCAGTCGAACCCCACCCGCGCGGCGCGGTTTTGCAGCTTCAGCGCCCGGCTCAGCGCCGGCAGGCCAAGCGCCACACCGTCGAGCACGCCCCGCTCGGCCCGGCCGGCACGCTCGGCCGCCTTGATCTTCTCCCAGTCGACGGTCTGCTCGGCCGCCGATTTGTCACGGCTCTCGTCGCCGAAGACATGCGGATGGCGCGAGATCATCTTGGCGTTGATCGCGCGCAAGACGCCCGCCAGGTCGAACAGCTCCTTCTCGGCCGCCATCCGGGCGTGAAACACCACCTGCAACGCCAGATCGCCCAGCTCGCTTTCCAGCTCGTCCCAGGCACCACGCTCGATCGCATCGGCGACCTCATGCGCCTCCTCGATGGTATAGGGCACGATCGAGGCGAAATCCTGTTCGAGATCCCAGGGGCAGCCGGTCTCCGGATCGCGCAGGCAGTCCATGATCGCCGCCAGCCGGCGCATCTGCACGCCCGCATCGCCCGCCTCGTCGAACAGCATCGGATCTTCCGGTTTCGCCATTGCCCTTGCCTCCTGAAAGGATCATCTAGGTCAGTATCCCTTCCGCGAGCGCAGAGTCCACCATGCCCGTCATCAACCGCATCGCCGCCCTTGCCCCGGAGATGGCCGAGTGGCGGCACTGGCTGCACCGCCACCCCGAGCTCGAATTCGACCTGCCCAAGACCTCGGCCTTCGTCGCGGCGAAGCTGCGCAGCTTCGGTGTCGACGAGATCCACGAGGGCGTGGCGCGCTCGGGCATCGTCGCGGTGATCCGCGGCCGCATGGCCGGCCCCGCGATCGCGCTGCGCGCCGACATGGACGCGCTGCCGATCGAGGAGATCACCGGCAAGGACTATGCCTCCGAACACCCCGGCCGGATGCACGCCTGCGGCCATGACGGGCACACCACGATGCTTCTGGGCGCGGCACGCTACCTCAGCGAGACGCGCAATTTCGCGGGCTCGGTCGTGCTGCTCTTCCAGCCCGCCGAGGAAGAGGGTGGCGGCGGCGAGGTGATGGTGCGCGAGGGCGTGATGGAGCGTTTCGGCATCACCGAGGTCTACGGCATCCACAACGCGCCGAACCTGCCGCTCGGCCATTTTCAGACCACGCCCGGGCCGCTGATGGCGGCGGTCGATACCGCCTGGGTCACCGTCACCGGCCGCGGCGGCCATGGCGCGACGCCGCAGGTCTGCGCCGATCCGGTCGTCGCCATCGCCGGCATGGTCGGCGCGCTGCAGACGATCGTCAGCCGCAATGTCGCCGCGCTCGAACAGGCGGTGGTCTCGGTGACCGAGATCCACGTCGGCACGGCGAATAACATCATCCCCGAAAGCGGCTGGTTCGCGGCGACGATCCGTTCCTTCTCGCCCGCCGTGCGCGACCTGCTCGAGGACCGCTTTCGCGCCATCGTCGCGGGTCAGGCCGAGGCCTATGGCGTGCGCGCCGAGATCACCTATGAACGCGGCTATCCGCCGACGGTGAACGATGCCGAAAAGGCGCGCTTCGCCGCCGAAGTCGCGGCCGAGGTCTCGGGCGCGGCCGCAGTCGAGGCCGAGGCCGAGCGCGACATGGGGGCGGAGGATTTCGCCTACATGCTCGCCGCGCGGCCGGGCGCCTATCTCTTCCTCGGCACCGGGCCGGGGGCAGGGCTGCACCACCCCGCCTATGACTTCAACGACGCGGCGGCGCCGATCGGCGCGAGCTTCTTCGCGCGGCTCGTCGAACGCGCGCTGCCGGTCGGCTGAGACCGGGGCAGGGAGGGGCGCTGCCCCTCTTTGCGCTGACGCGCAAATTCACCCCGAGGTATTTTCGGCAAGGAGAAAGCCCCGGGGTGAAAACCCGCCCCCTGCTTTCATCTTGGCAAAAATACCTCGGGGGTGAGGCGCGGTACGCGCCGAGGGGGCAGCGCCCCCTTTCTGCTGCCCCAACTCTCCGCTCTGACGTGACCGTGAGCGGGCGCCGGGGCGGGCCGTCGCGCCTTGCCATTGCGGGGGGGCGCGGCTAGGGTGCGCGCCGAAAACCGGGCGCGCGCAAGCCGCGCCCAAGGCCCGCACGAAAGGACCAGACCATGTTCATCTCTCCCGCCTTCGCCCAGGCCGCCGGTGGCGCCGCCCCGTCGGGCATTGCCGCCTTCGGCCAGTTCCTGCCGCTCGTCCTGATCTTCGTGATCATGTATTTCCTGCTGATCCGTCCGCAGCAGAAGAAGGTGAAAGAGCACCGCTCGATGGTCGAGGCGCTGCGTCGCGGTGACCAGATCGTCACCCAGGGCGGCATCATCGGCAAGGTCACCCATGTGCGCGAGGACGGCGAGCTCGAGGTCGAGATCGCGCCGGGCGTCAAGGTGCGCGTCGTGAAGGCGACCGTCACCCAGGTGCTCACCAAGACCGAACCGGCCGCCAGCGCCGAATAAGGACCATCGCCGTCATGCTGCAGATCCCGCTCTGGAAGCGTGTCGTCATCATCGGCCTGTGCGTGATCGGGCTGGGCATGGCGGCGCCGAACCTTTTCTACAGCCGTGTCGAGGGGCACAACGACGCCGTTCGCACGCTCGAGCGCAGCGGTGCGCTGAGCGACGCGCAGGCCGAGGCGAAGGCCGCCTGGCCCGACTGGCTGCCCTCGGGGCTGGTCAATCTCGGGCTCGACCTGCGCGGCGGCGCGCATCTCCTTGCCGAGGTCCATCTCTCCGAGGTCTACAAGGCGCGGATGGATGCGCTCTGGCCCGAGGCGCGCAAGGCGCTGGCGGCCGAGCGGGCGACCATCGGCTCGATCCGCCGCGTCGCCTCGCCGGATGGCGAGCTGCGCATCCAGATCGGCAATGCCGACCAGATCGCGGCCGCCGTCGCGGCAGTGAAGGCGCTGGCCACCCCGGTCGTCACCCTGACCGGCGTCGGCCAGAGCGACATCGAGGTGACCGGGCAGGGCGACACGCTGACCATCCGGCTGAGCGAGGCCGAGCAGGCCGCGACCGATGATCGCACGATGCAGCAGTCGCTCGAGATCGTGCGCCGCCGCGTCGACGCGGCCGGCACCCGCGAGCCGACGATCATGCGTCAGGGCTCTGACCGGATCCTGATCGAGGTGCCCGGCATCGGCTCGGCCGCCGAGCTGAAATCGCTGATCGGCACCACCGCGAAGCTGACCTTCCACCAGGTCGTCGGCCGCAGCTCGAACCCCGACCAGCCCGCGGGCTCGGGCAACGTGATCCTGCCCGACGCCAACACCCAGGGGATCTATTACATCCTCGATCAGGTGCCGGTGGTCTCGGGCGACGAGCTGACCGACGCGCGTCCCGAAACCGACCAGAACGGCTATCCCGCCGTCGGCTTCCGCTTCAACCCGACCGGCGCGCGCGCCTTCGGCGACTTCACCCAGAACCATATCGGCGAGCCCTTCGCCATCGTGCTCGACGGCAAGGTGATCTCCGCGCCGGTGATCCAGAGCCATATCGCCGGCGGCTCGGGCATCATCACCGGCCGTTTCTCCTCGCAGGAGGCGACCGACCTTGCGCTTCTGCTGCGCGCGGGCGCGCTGCCGGCGGGCATGACCTTCCTCGAGGAACGCACGATCGGGCCCGAGCTTGGCGCCGACTCGATCGCCGCGGGGCGCGTCGCCGCCGCCGTCGGCTTCATCGCGGTCGTGGTGCTGATCATCGCCTCCTATGGCCTCTTCGGTGTCTTCGCCACGGTTGCACTGGTGGTGAACATCGGCCTGATCTTCGGCATCATGTCGATGATCGGCTCGACGCTGACGCTGCCCGGCATCGCCGGCATCGTGCTGACCATGGGCACCGCGGTCGACGCGAACGTGCTGATCTTCGAGCGCATCCGCGAAGAGCTGCGCACCGCCAAGGGGCCGGCTCGGGCGATCGAGCTCGGCTTCGAGAAGGCGATGTCGGCGATCGTCGATGCGAACGTGACCACCTTCATCACCGGGGTGATCCTGTTCGTCCTTGGCGCCGGCCCGGTGCGCGGCTTTGCCGTGACGCTGATCATCGGCATCCTCACCTCGGTCTTCACCGCCATCTATGTCACCCGTCTGATGGTGAGCGTCTGGTACAGCCGGCGCCGCCCGAAGACGATCGAGCTTTAAGGAGGGAACGCGATGGCATTCCGGCTCAAACTCGTTCCCGACCACACGACGTTCGACTTCTTCAAGCACGCCTGGCTGACCTTCGGCGCCTCGGCGGTGGCGGTGGTGATCTCGCTTATCCTGCCGGTGGTGATGGGGCTGAACTTCGGCATCGACTTCCGTGGCGGCACCACGATCCGCACGGAATCGACGCAGGCCCTTGATGTCGGCGCCTATCGTAAGGCGATGGCACCGCTCGGCCTTGGCGATGTGGCGATCACCGAGGTCTTCGACCCGAACTTCCGCGCCGACCAGCATGTGGCGATGATCCGCATCCAGGCGCAGGGCGATACCGAGGCGATCACCCCCGAGACGATCGGCACGATCGAGACGGCGCTGAAGGCCGTCGACCCGGCGGTGACCTTCGTGTCGACCGAATCCGTCGGGCCCAAGGTCTCGGGCGAGCTGATCTGGACCGCGATCTGGTCGGTTCTGGCGGCCACCGCGGCGATCGTCGTCTATGTCTGGGTCCGCTTCGAGTGGCAATATTCGATCGGCGCGCTTGCCGCGCTTGTGCATGACGTGGCGCTGACCGTCGGGCTCTTCGCGCTGTTCCAGCTGAAGTTCGACCTGACGATCATTGCAGCGCTGCTGACCATCCTCGGTTATTCGATCAACGACACTGTCGTCGTCTTCGACCGGCTGCGCGAGAATCTGGTCAAGTACAAGACGATGCCGCTGAAGGATGTGATGAACATCTCGGTCAACGAGACGCTGTCGCGCACCGTGATGACCTCGGGCACGACGCTGATCGCGCTGATCTCGCTTCTGGTGCTGGGCGGCGACGTGATCCGCAACTTCGTCTTCGCGATGACCTGGGGCGTGGTGGTCGGCACCTATTCCTCGGTCTTCGTGGCGAAGAACATCGTGCTCTTCATCGGTCTCGACCGGAACAAGAAACCGGGCGATCCGTCGGACAAGTTCTTCACCGAGGGGGTGGCGAATGCCGATCACTGAGGCCGAATTCGGCGCCTCGCTGCCGGTCGATTCCTACGGCCCGGGGTTCTTCCGGGTCGCGGGGGTGGTGCATCGCGGCGGGCTGCTGGTGCGGGCCGAGGCGGCGGGCCCCTGGGGCGGCTATGACGACCTTGCGCCGCTCGAGGCGCTTGCGGGGCAGGTCGACGTGCTGTTCGTCGGCACCGGGGCGCAGATCGCCTATCTGCCGAAGCCCTTCGTCGCCGCGCTCGAGGCGGTGGGGGTGATGTGCGAGGGCATGTCGACCCCTTCGGCTGCGCGCACCTACAACGTGCTGCTGAGCGAGGGGCGGCGCGTCGCCGCGGCGCTGCTGCCGATGCCGGGGGAGACGCCGTGACGCTTTCCCGGCCCGGCCGGATCGGTTAAGGCTCTGCCATGACCATGCTGAGCGTCGACAATCTGAGCGTGACACGCGGCGGGCTGCCGGTGCTCGAGGGGGTGAGCTTCACCCTCGGCGCCGGCCGTGCGCTGGTCTTGCGCGGCCCGAACGGGATCGGCAAGACGACGCTCCTGCGCACGCTTGCCGGGCTGCAGCCGGCACTTGCGGGCACCGTCTCCATGCCGGCCGAGACGATGGCCTATGCGGGCCATGCCGACGGGCTGAAGGCGATGCTGAGCGTGCGCGAGAACCTGCGCTTCTGGGCCGATGTCTACGCGACGCCCGACATCGCCCCGGCAATCGAGCAGATGAACCTGCGCGCGCTGGCCGACCGGGCGGCGCACAGCCTGTCGGCCGGGCAGAAACGCCGGCTGGGTCTCGCGCGGCTTCTGGTCACCGGCCGCCCGATCTGGGTGCTCGACGAGCCCACCGTCTCGCTCGATGCGGCCTCGGTCGCGCTTTTCGGGACGGCGGTGCGGGCGCATCTCGCTGCGGGGGGTGCCGCGCTGATGGCCACGCATATCGACCTCGGCATCCCCGAGGCCGAGGTGCTCGACCTCGCCCCCTTCAAGGCGCGTCCGCCCGAACAGGGCGGTTTCCGCGGCAGCTTCGACGAGGCTTTCGGATGAGCCGCTGCGGCACCTGTGACATCTGCCGGACGCCTCCGGCCGGAGTATTTGGGCCAGGGAAAAGGCCCCCCGTTTTTTCTTGGCCCGAATGCTCCCCGCGGCGCGTCCGAGCTCTGTGCCGAAACGGAGGCCGGGCATGATTGCGCTGCTTCTTCGCGACCTGCGGCTTGCCGTGCGGGCGGGCGGCGGCTTCGGCCTCGGCCTTGCCTTCTTCCTGATCGTGGTGACGCTTGTCCCCTTCGGCGTCGGGCCCGAGGGCGGGGTGCTCGCCCGCATCGCCTCGGGGGTGCTGTGGCTCGGTGCGCTGCTCGCCTGTCTGCTCTCGCTCGACCGGATCTTCGCGCTCGATTACGAGGACGGCACGCTCGACCTGCTGGTGACGGCGCCGATCCCGCTCGAGGGTGCGGTCTCGATGAAGGCCGCGGCGCATTGGATCACCACCGGGCTGCCGCTGGTGCTGGCGGCGCCGGTCTTCGGCGTGCTGCTGCATCTGCCCGCGCCGGCCTATCTGTGGCTCGTGGTGTCGCTGCTGCTGGGCACGCCGGCGCTCTCGGTGCTGGGCACCTTCGGCGCGGCGCTGACGGTGGGGCTGAAGCGCGGCGGGTTGCTGCTGTCGCTCCTCGTGCTGCCGCTCTACGTGCCGACGCTGATCTTCGGGGCCGAGCTCGTGCGCCGCGGTGCCGCGGGGATGGAGGTGCGGGTGCCGCTCCTGATGCTCGCGGGGATCACCGCCGCGACCATCGCCCTTGTGCCCTTCGCCTCGGCCGCGGCGATCCGGGTGAACCTGCGGCAGGCTTGACGCGCGGCAAGCCGTCGCATCGAATGTCGGGCCATACGCGATAGTGAGTTGAGCGCGAAAGAACAGGAAGGTAGCCAGAGCCCATGTCGATCTGGGAATATGCGAACCCCGTCAAGTTCATGAAGACCTCCTCGCTCGTCCTGCCCTGGGCGACGGGGCTGGCGGCAGCCTGCCTGATCGGCGGGCTGATCTGGGGCTTCTTCCTGACCCCGGACGCCGACAATTTCGGCTCGACGGTGAAGGTGATCTACGTCCATGTGCCGGCCGCGATGATGGCGATCAACATCTGGGTGATGATGCTGGTCACCTCGCTGATCTGGCTCATCCGTCGCCACCATGTCTCGGCACTGGCCGCCAAGGCCGCGGCGCCGATCGGCATGGTGATGACGCTGATCGCGCTGATCACCGGGGCGATCTGGGGCCAGCCGATGTGGGGCACCTGGTGGGAGTGGGACCCGCGGCTGACCTCGTTCCTGATCCTGTTCCTGTTCTACCTGGGCTACATGGCGCTGTGGGAGGCGATCGACAACCCGGACACCGCGGCCGACCTCACCGGCGTGCTGTGCCTCGTCGGCTCGGTCTTCGCACTGCTCAGCCGCTATGCGGTGCTGTTCTGGAACCAGGGCCTGCATCAGGGCGCGACGCTGAGCATGGATTCGGCGCAGCACATCTCGGACGTCTACTGGTTCCCGCTGCTGCTGTGCATCGCGGGCTTCATCCTGTTCTTCGTGGCGCTGGTGCTGTTGCGCACCCGCACCGAGATCCGCCTGCGCCGGCTCAAGGCGCTCGAGCAGAGGGAGCGCATGGCATGATGCCGGAACTCGGGAAATACGCGGTCACGGTGCTCGGCTCCTATGTCGCCACCGTGGCGCTTCTGGCGGGGCTGGTCGCGCTCTCGCTGTGGAAGGGCGCGAAAGTGAAACGGGCGCTCGCGCGCCAGGAAGAACGGATGCGAAAGAATGGTTAAGCCGCTCGTGCTGCTGCCCCCGGTCGCCTTTGCGGCGCTGGCGGGGCTGTTCCTGTGGGGGATGAACCGCACCGATCCGACGGCGCTGCCCTCGGCGCTGATCGGCAAGGCCGCCCCGCCGGTCGAGACCGTGCCGCTTGGCGAGGCGCAGATGTTCACCGATGCCGATCTCCGCGATGGCAAGATCAAGCTGGTGAACTTCTGGGCCTCGTGGTGCGCGCCCTGCCGGGTCGAGCATCCGACGCTGAAGGCGATGGCCGAGGACGGGGTCGAGATCTATGGCGTGAACTGGAAGGACAAGCCGGCGCAGGCGCTGTCCTTCCTCGCCGATCTTGGCGATCCCTTCGCGCGGATCGGGGCCGATCCGAAGAACACCATGGGCCTCGACTGGGGCGTCGCGGGTGTGCCCGAGACCTTCGTGATCGACGGCGAGGGGACGGTCTTGATGCGCTATGCAGGGCCGATCACGCAAAAGGTGCTCGATGAGCAGATCGCACCGCTGCTGGCGGGCGAGGGCGAGTAACCCTCAGTGCAGGCGCGGGCGCGGGGCGCGGTCGAGCCGCGCCCAGTCCGGCCAGAAGCCCAGCTTGTCGACGATGACGATGGCCACGGCGATCGCGAGCACGGTGCCCGCGATCTTGACCTGGGTCATCGAGGGCGGCCGACGCGCCCATTTCGCCATGCGGATGAACCACAGAGGGTTCACTTCGCCGCCTCGCCGGTGAAGCGCACGGTGCCGATGAAAGGCAGGTTGCGGTGCGTCTGCGCGAAGTCGAGCCCGTAGCCCACGACGAATTCATCGGGGATCTCGAAGCCGGTCCAGGTCGCATGCACGTCGACCTCGCGGCGCGAGGGCTTGTCGAGCATCGCACAGCATTCGATCCGCCGCGGGTGGCGGTCGCGCAGGATGTCCATCACCTTGGAAATCGTGTGGCCGGTGTCGACGATGTCCTCGACCACCAGCACGTCGCGCCCGCCGATGCTGCCGCGCAGATCCTTCAGGATGCGCACTTCGCGGGTCGAGGTGGTGTCGTTGCCGTAGCTCGAGGCCTCGAGGAAATCGACCTCGCAGGGCAGGTCGATTTCGCGGATCAGGTCGGCGATGAAGACGAAGGACCCGCGCAGCAGCCCCACCACGACGAGCCGGTCGGTGCCGCGGAAGCTTTCCGAGATTTCGGCGCCAAGCGCCTCGACCCGCGCGGCGATGCGCTTGGCGGAAATCATCTGGTCGATCTCGTAGGTGCGACCATCGGCGGTGCGCTGCGTCATCCTGTTCTCCTGAACCGGCCCGGGGGGCCTTGCATTTCCCCGCCGGTTTATCGCAACAAGGGGGCGAAGGGAACGGCGCACGGACAGGAGCAGATGCCGACACATTCCGAAAAGCGCGTCATGCCCTATTCGGCGCGGCAGATGTATGACCTCGTCGCCGATGTGGCGAAATACCCGCAGTTCCTGCCCTGGAACTCGGCCGCGCGGATCCGTGCGCGCCGCCCGGGCGAGGAGCCCGGCTCCGAGGTGCTCGAGGCCGATCTGGTGATCTCGTTCAAGGTCTTCCGCGAACGCTTCGGCTCGCGCGTGACGCTGTTTCCGGCGCGCTCCCGGGTCGATACCGAATATCTCGACGGTCCGTTCAAGTACCTGAAAAGCTGGTGGCAGTTCACCGACCGCGACGAGGGCGGCTGCAATGTCGATTTCTTCGTCGATTTCGAGTTCAAGAACGCGATTTTGCAAGGCGTGATCGGCGTCGTCTTCGATCAGGCGATGCGCCGGATCGTCAAGGCGTTCGAGGATCGCGCCGTGGCGCTCTACGGGCCGGTTGCCTAGGCCAGCGCCCGCGCCAGCAGTGCGAGCGCATGATCGCGCGCGGCAAGGCGCACGCGGTCGCGGCCAAGGGCGCCGAACTCGACGGTTTCGGTGACGGTCGCGCCCCCCGTGGCGGCAAGGCCGAAGCAGACCCGCCCCTCGGGCTTGAATTCCGATCCGCCGGGGCCGGCGATGCCGGTGATGGAGACCGCAAGATGGGTGTCGGAATGGGCAAGCGCCCCCTCGGCCATCTCGCGCGCAACCTCCTCGGACACCGCGCCATGGGCGGCAAGCGTCTCCGCCCGCACCGCGATCATCTCCTGTTTCGCAAGGTTCGAATAGGTGACGAAGCCGCGCTCGAACACGTCGGAGCTGCCCGGGATGTCGGTCAGCGCCGCGGCGACCATGCCGCCGGTGCAGCTTTCCGCCGTGGCGATGCGCAGCCCCTTCGCGCGGGCCGCGGCAAGGATCTCGGCCGGTGTCATCGCATCATCACCCCGTGATAGAGCCCCGCCAGGATCACCGTGATGATGCCCGCGAAGACGCCCGCGATCAGGTCGTCCAGCATCACGCCGGCCGGGTCGTTGCGGCGGTCGGCGGTGCCGACGGGGCCGGGTTTCCAGATGTCGAAGAGGCGGAACAGCAGGAAGGCCGCGACCGGGCCCGGCCAGACCATCGGCACATCGCGCAGCCAGAACCCCATGGCGGGGAAGAGGAGCGCCAGCCATTGCCCGGCGACCTCGTCGATCACCACCTCTGACGGGTCCTCGCCCGGTTTCAGCGCAGCATTGACCGCCCAGAAGCCGAGGAGCGTGACCGCGACGGTGGCAATCACCAGCGGGATGAAACCGAGCCAATGCTCGATCGCCCAGCCAAGGGCCACCGCGACGAGCGAGCCCCAGGTGCCCGGGGCCGGGCGCAGCAGGCCCACGAAACCGAAAGTGGTGATCGCACGCAGCGTCATGGTCAGTCTCCGATCAGGGTGGCGGTGGCGAGGGCGGCGATGCCTTCCTCGCGGCCGGTGAAGCCGAGCCGTTCCGAGGTGGTCGCCTTGACCGAGACCCGGTTCGGCGAGATCCCGAGGATGCGGGCCAGTTCGGCCATCATCGCCGCCGCATGCGGGCCGACCTTCGGCCGCTCGCACACGATCGTCACATCGACGTTCGAGATGCGATAGCCCTTGTCGGTGGCGAGCTTCGCGGCATGGGCAAGGAAGATCTCGCTCGCCGCGCCCTTCCACTGCGGATCGGAGGGCGGGAAGTGGCGGCCGATGTCGCCCTCGGCCAGCGCGCCATAGATCGCGTCGGTCAGCGCGTGCATGCCGACATCGGCATCCGAATGACCCAGAAGCGCCTTCGTGTGCGGCACTTTCACCCCGCACAGGATGACGCCGTCGCCTTCGCAAAAGGCGTGCACGTCATAGCCGTTGCCCGTTCTCACATCCATGCCTCTGTCCTTTCGTGCGGCGAGGATCGCGCGCGCGCGGGCGAAGTCCTCGGCGAAGGTGATCTTCAGATTGTCTTCCGAGCCGGGGGTGATGTCCACCGTCAGCCCGGCGGCGCGGGCAACCTCGACGTCATCGGCGGCGCCGCCCGGATGGGCGCGATGCGCGGCCAGGATCTGCGCGAAGCGGAAGCCCTGCGGCGTCTGCGCGCGAAAGAGGCCCTCGCGGCTCTCGGTGCCGCTGACATGGCCGTCGGTGCCGCGCCAGAGCGCATCGGTGACGGCAAGCGCCGGCGCGGCGGCGGGCGCGGTGTCGAGCGCGTCGAGCACCCCCGCGATCACCGAACGCGGCACCAGCGGGCGCGCGCCGTCGTGGATCAGCACCTTCTCGACGCCGCTGCCCGTGAGACTTTCAAGCGCTGCCCGCACCGAGGCGTCGCGTGTCGCCCCGCCCGCGACCAGCGTCACCGTGCCGCCGAAGAGCGCGACGCCGCGCGCCATGTCGTCTGGGTGCAGCACCACGGTGATGCGGCCGAGGCCGCGGAAGGCCGCAACGGTGCGCGCCAGCACCGGCACGCCCGCCAGGTCGCGCCACTGTTTCGGCTCGCCCCCGCCCGCGCGGCTGCCACGCCCCGCCGCCACGATGATCACCGCAACCGTCATCCGATCTCCTCCGGTTCCGGCGAAAGGCTTAGGCCAAGCCCGCGCCCGGTGCAATCGGGGGCAAAACCGGGTGATTCCGGTTGTGAGCGGTAACCTCGGGCCAGATTGCCCGGTGTATCGCGTAAATTTTAGGCAAGTGCTGATTTTTCTCGCCGAAACTGGCGCGTTTCAATTGTGATTCCCGATCTCAGCCGCTACCTCAGGTGCAGCAACAATCTGGAATGCCAAGTGACCCTCACGCTCGACACTTTCCGGCTGGAGCCCCCGGTGCTGCTTGCACCCATGGCCGGTATCACAGATCTGCCGTTCCGGCGGATCGTGGCGCGTTTCGGCGCGGGGCTTGTGGTCTCCGAAATGGTGGCCTCGGGCGAGATGTTGACCGCCAAGCCCTCGGTGCGGGCGAAGGCACGCAGCGAGCTTGGCCTCGATATGGCCTCCTCGGTGCAGCTTGCCGGGCGCGAGGCGGGCGCGATGGCCGAGGCGGCGAAGGTCGTGGCCGACATGGGCGCGAAGATCATCGACATCAACATGGGCTGCCCGGCGAAGAAGGTGACGGGCGGCTATTCCGGCGCGGCGCTGATGCGCGACCCGGACCATGCGCTTGGCCTGATCGAGGCGGTGACGGGGGCGGTCGACGTGCCGGTGACGCTGAAGATGCGGCTTGGCTGGGATAGCGACTGCCTGAACGCGGCTCAGATCGCCCGGCGCGCCGAGGCGGCAGGCGTGCGGATGATCGTCATCCACGGTCGCACCCGGATGCAGTTCTACAAGGGCGCGGCCGACTGGGCGGCGATCCGGCCGGTGGTGCAGGCGGTCTCGGTGCCGGTGATCGCGAATGGCGACATCACCGACGCGGCCTCGGCCCGCCGCGCGCTGGCGGAAAGCGGCGCAGCCGGGGTGATGGTCGGGCGCGGCGCGCAGGGAAGGCCCTGGGCGCTGGCCGAGATCGGCGCGGCGCTCTTCGGTACGCCGGCGCCGCGGGTTCCCACGGGCGACGCGCTCGCCGCGCTGGTGGCCGAGCATTACGAGGCAATCCTGTCATTCTACGGCATCGAGGTCGGTCTGCGGCTCGCACGCAAGCATCTGGGCTGGTATGCCGAGGCCGCAGGCGCACCTCTGCGCGCCGAGATGATGGTCTCGCAGACCCCGGCGGCGACGCTTGCGCTGATCGGCGCGGCTTTCGGCGAAAGGATGGCGGCATGACCCTTCCCGCACCCGGCATCATCTGGAGCTCGCTGCCGATCCCGGCGCTTCTGATCGGCGAAGACGACCGGATGATCGAGGTCAACCCGGCGGCCGAGCTGTTTCTCAACATCTCGGCGCGGATGCTGAAGGGGCAGTCGGTGCTCGAGCGGCTGGCGATCTCGGCGCCGCTCGAGGAGATCTTCGCCCGCGTCCGCAAGAACCGCTCGGCACTTTTCGTCAACGACGTCGAGGTGACGACGGGCGAAAAGGCCCCGGTGCAGTGCAACCTGCAGGCGGCCCCGCTGGGCGAGGATGCGGCGACGATCCTGTTCCTGATCTCGCCGCGCGAGCTCGCCGACCGGCTCGGCCGGGCGAGCATGGTGAAATCGGCGGCGCGTTCGGCGATCGGCATGGCCGAGATGCTGGCGCATGAGATCAAGAACCCGCTTGCGGGCATCGCCGGGGCGGCGCAGCTGCTGAGCATGAGCCTTGCGGGCGACGATCTGGAGCTGACCGATCTGATCGTCGACGAGACCCGGCGGATCGTGAAGCTGCTCGAACAGGTCGAGCAGTTCGGCAATGTCCGTCCGCCCGAGAAGAAGCCGGTCAACATCCATGACGTGCTCGACCGGGCGCGAAAGTCGGCGCTGGTCGGCTTTGGCGCGCATATGACGATCATCGAGGATTACGACCCCTCGCTGCCGCCGACGCTGGGCGATGCCGATCAGCTCACCCAGGTTTTCCTGAACCTGCTGAAGAACGCATCGGAGGCCTCGAAGGGCCAGCCCGGAACGATCCGGCTGCACACCTTCTACGAACATTCGCTGCGGCTGCGGCGCGCCGACGGGCTGGGGCAGGCGCTGCCTCTGCAGATCGAGATCGTCGACGACGGCCCGGGCATTCCGCCCGACATCGCCTCGTCGATCTTCGAACCCTTCGTCTCCGGCCGCGAGAACGGCACCGGGCTCGGCCTTGCGCTGGTGTCGAAGATCATCTCGGAACACGACGGCTGGATCTCCGTCGATTCCGTTCCGGGAAAGACCGTGTTCCGGATTTCCCTGCCTGTCGCCCCGAAGGAGAGCTGACCGATGGACGGCACCGTACTTGTCGCCGATGATGACCGCACGATCCGCACCGTGCTCACCCAGGCCCTGACCCGGGCCGGGTGCAAGGTTCATGCGACTGCCTCGCTGATGACGCTGATGCGATGGGTCGAGGAGGGCAAGGGCGATCTCGTGATCTCCGATGTCGTCATGCCCGACGGCAACGGGCTCGAGGCCCTGCCGCGCATCGCGCAGGAACGCCCCGGCCTGCCGGTGATCGTGATTTCGGCGCAGAACACGATCATGACCGCGATCCAGGCCGCGGAGGCGGATGCCTACGATTATCTGCCGAAGCCCTTCGATCTGCCCGATCTGATGAAGCGCGCCGCCCGCGCGCTCGAGCAAAAGCGCAAGGCACAGGTCGTGCAGAAAACGATCGAGCCGCGCACCGAGGGCGGCACCGACCTGCCGCTGGTGGGCCGCACCGCGGCGATGCAGGCGCTCTACCGCCTTGTGGCGCGGGTGATGAACGCCGATCTGCCGGTGCTGATCCTCGGCGAATCTGGCACCGGCAAGTCGCTGATCGCCCGCGCGATCCACGACTTTTCGGATCGTCGCACGCTGCCCTTCGTGGTGGCGCAGGCAGCCGACCTGCAGGGCGCCGACGGCCCCTCGACGCTGCTGGCGAAGGCCAAGGGCGGCTCGCTCGTCTTCGACGAGGTCGGCGATTACGACGACGAGACCCAGGGCCGCATCGTGCGCATGCTCGACGCCTTGCCCGATCCCGCACCGCGGATCATGGCAACGACCCAGGTCGACCTGTCGGCGCTGATGGAGGCGGGCAAGTTCCGCCAGGACCTGTTCTACCGCCTCGGTGGTGTCACCATCGCAGTGCCCGCGCTGCGCGAGCGCGTCGAGGATATCCCGCTGCTCGCCGACCACTTCCTGACCCGGGCCGAGCGCGACGGGCTTGGCGCCCGCCGCTTCTCGGCCGAGGCGCTGGCGCTGGTGCGCGCCTATGCCTGGCCGGGCAACGTGCGCCAGCTTGAGAACACCGTCCGCCGGCTGGTGGTGACCTCGTCCGAAGAGGAAATCACCCGGACCGAGGTGGAATTCGTGCTCGGCAACCAGCCGGCGATCGAGCCGCTGCGCTCGGGCGGCGAGGGCGAGAAGCTTTCCGCCTCGATCGCGCGCCACCTGCGGCGCTATTTCGACCTGCACGGCGGCAACCTGCCTGCGCCCGGACTCTATGACCGGATCCTGCGCGAGATGGAGGCGCCGCTGATCGAGATCGCGCTCGACGCCACCGGCGGCAATCAGGCGAGATGTGCCGACCTGCTTGGTATCAACCGCAATACCTTGCGCAAGAAGATCACCGATCTGGATATTCAGGTGACACGGCGCCGGAAACTGATGTAAACCCGCAACAGGGGATTGTGGCAATTTCGCCTCGGCGGATTCGCCCGGCCCCGGAGAGCGGGAGAGGCATTTTGCACGGCACGGTCGATCGCAGCGCGTGGGGCAGGCTTGTTCGTTTGCGTCGCCAGCGCCGGGTGCAGAACGGCTTTGCGCTCGGGCTCACGGTGTTGGGCCCGGTGCTCGCACTTGGCACCTCCTTCGTGCTCGGGCCGATGGGGCAGGGCGCCGATTCGAATGCGCTGCGGCTGACGCTGCTTGCCGATTTCGTCTATTTCCTGCTGCTCGCCGGACTGATCGTGATGCGCCTGACGCAGATGATCGCGGCGCGGCGCGCCCGTGCCTCGGGCTCGCGGCTGACGCTGCGGCTCACCGGCGTCTTCGCCGGCATCGCGCTGGTGCCGACGATCCTCGTCGCGCTGTTTGCCGGGCTCACCGTGAACATCGGCCTCGAGGGCTGGTTTTCCGACCGGGTGCGCTCGGTTGTCGGCACCTCGCTCGCCGCGGCTGAGGCCTATCAGGACGAGCACAAGCGCGACATCGTGTCCGATGCCGAGGCGCTCGCGGGCTTTCTGAACCTGCGCCGGCAGGCCGCGACTTTCATGTCGGACGGCGACCTGCGCGAGCTGCTGGTTGCCGGACAGGCGGGCATCCAGCGTGGGCTGAAGGAAGCCTATGTGATCGACGGCACCGGCGAGATCATCGCCCGCGGCGAGCGCAGCTATCTCTTCGATTTCGAGAAGCCCGCGCCCGAGAAGATCGTCGAGGCGCAGAAGGGCGGCACCGTCCTGATCGAGGACTGGCCGAATTCCGAGCTGCGTGCGCTCGTTCGCCTCGATGCCTTCGTCGATCGCTATCTCTATGTCTCGCGCACCGTCGACGGCCAGATCCTGTCGCTTCTCGACAGCACGCGCGAGACCGTGCACCTCTATCAGCAGCTTGAGACCACACGCGGCCGGGTGCTGTTCGAGTTCGGCCTCGTCTACATCGGCTTTGCGCTGATCCTGATCCTCGCCGCGGTCTGGGTCGGGCTGTGGTTCGCCGAGCGCCTGTCGCGCCCGATCGGGCGGCTCGCCTCGGCCGCCGAGCGGGTCGGCGCAGGCGATCTCGATGCCCGCGTGATCGAGGATGAGGGCGATGACGAGATCGCCACGCTCGGCATCGTGTTCAACCGGATGACGCGCGAG
Organism: Paenirhodobacter ferrireducens; assembly: GCF_004022265.1. GTDB lineage: Bacteria > Pseudomonadota > Alphaproteobacteria > Rhodobacterales > Rhodobacteraceae > Rhodobacter > Rhodobacter ferrireducens. The sequence goes on along the minus strand of NZ_SAVB01000025.1, from coordinate 42,368 downwards.
CTGAAAGGCCAGCGCGAGGCGCTGATCGCCTCGCACCGCAAGACCGAAGAGCGCCGGCGGCTGTTCGATTCGGTGCTGAGTTCGGTCACCTCGGGGGTGATCGGCCTCGATGCCGAGGGCCGGCTCGATTTCCTCAACCGCTCGGCAATGCGTTTGCTGGAGCTTGCCCCGGGCCAGGATCACGACCTTTCCCTTTCCGAGGCTGTTCCTGAATTTTCAAGCCTTTTCCATCGTTTGCAGGATGGTTTTCATCCTGTCGTGCAAGAAGAGGTACGGATCTCGCGCGGCGGGCGGCTGGAAAGCCTGCTGGTGCGGATGGCGGTGCGCAGCGGCGAAGACGGCCAGCGCGAGGGCTATGTGGTGGCTTTCGACGATGTGACCGAGCTGGTCTCGGCGCAGCGCATGGCCGCCTGGGGCGATGTCGCACGCCGCATCGCGCACGAGATCAAGAACCCGCTCACCCCGATCCAGCTCTCGGCCGAGCGGATCAAGCGCAAATATTCGCGCCTTGTCTCGGGCGAGGATCTGGAGACGCTCGAACAGCTCACCGGGGTGATCGTGCGGCAGACGAATGACCTGCGCCGCATCGTCGACGAGTTTTCGCGCTTTGCCCGGATGCCCGAACCCGACCGGCGCGATCACGACCTCGCGCGGCTGATGCGCGACGCGGTGCTGTTGCAGGAGGGCGCGCTGCACGGGGCGAAGCTGGTCTCCGACCTGCCGGCCGATCCGGTGGTGGTGGAACTCGACGCGACGATGATCTCGCAGGCGGTGACCAACCTCATCAAGAACGCCGGCGAGGCGATCGAGAGCCTTGCCGAGAAGGGCGCGCCTGCGGGCTGGGTGCCCGAGGTACGGGTCGCGATGGAGGCCGCGCCCGACGCCGTCACCATCCGCATCATGGACAATGGCATCGGCCTGCCGCCCGACCGCTCGCGGCTGTTCGAGCCCTATGTGACGACGCGGGCGAAGGGCACCGGGCTCGGCCTGCCGATCGTGAAGAAGATCATCGAGGAACATGGCGGTACGCTGGTGCTGACCGATGCACCGGCCTTTGCCGAGGGCGCGCATCGCGGCGCGCTCGCCGAAATCAGACTGCCGCGGGCCCGGGCGGGCCAGCGCGCCATCAAGGACAGTGGGACCCATGAGTGACATTCTGATCGTCGACGACGAGAAGGACATCCGCGAACTGATCGCAGACATCCTGAAGGACGAGGGCTATGCCACCCGTCTGGCGGCGAATTCCGACGAGTGCATGGAGCAGATCAACGCCGAGGCGCCGGCGCTGATGATCCTCGACATCTGGCTGAAGGACAGCCGGATGGACGGCATCGACATCCTGAAGACGGTGAAGCGCGACAACCCGGACATCCCGATCATCATCATCTCGGGGCACGGCAACATCGAGATCGCCGTCGCCGCGATCAAGCAGGGCGCCTATGACTTCATCGAGAAGCCGTTCAACATCGACCAGCTGATGGTGGTGATCGGCCGCGCGATGGAGACCGCCCGGCTGCGGCGCGAGAATTCCTCGCTGCGCCGGCGCGACCTGCATTCGGGCGAGATGCTCGGCGCCTCGGCCGCCTTCCGCAAGCTCAAGGACCAGCTCGACAAGGTGACGAAGTCGAACGGCCGGGTGATGCTGACCGGCGAGCCGGGCTCGGGCAAGGAAACCGCCGCGCGCTTCGTGCATCAGCATTCGAACCGGGCCGCGGCGCCCTTCGTCACCGTCAATTCGGCTTCGATCGCCGCCGAGCGGATGGAAGAGGTGCTCTTCGGCCGCGAGACCTCCGAGCGTGGCATCGAGAAGGGGCTGCTTGAGCAGGCGCATGGCGGGGTGATCTATTTCGACGAGGTGGCCGAGATGCCCTCGGGCACCCAGTCGAAAATCCTGCGCGTTCTGACCGAACAGCAGTTCACCCGGGTGGGCGGCGCCGACAAGGTGCGGGTCGATCTGCGGGTGATCTCCTCGACGACGCGCGACCTGTCCGCCGAGATTGCCGCCGGCCGCTTCCGCCAGGAGCTGTTCGACCGCCTCAACGTGGTGCCGATCGCGGTGCCGCCGCTGAGCGAACGGCGCGAGGACATCCCGCTGCTTGCCCGCCATTTCATCGAGGCCTTCAACCGCACCCAGGGCCTGCCTGCGCGCGAGGTCTCGGACGAGGCGGGGGCGGCGCTGCAGACGATGGACTGGCCGGGCAACATCCGCCAGCTGCGCAACATCGTCGAGCGGGTGCTGATCCTCGGCGAGGGCACCGGCCCGATCGAGGCGCGCGAGCTGCCGGGCGAGGGCAGCCCGGCCGAGGAGGGGCGGATCGTGCTCGGCGGGGCGCTGGCCACGCTGCCGCTGCGCGAGGCGCGCGAACTCTTTGAGCGCGAATACCTGCTGACCCAGATCAACCGCTTCGGCGGCAACATCTCGCGCACCGCGGCCTTCGTCGGCATGGAACGCTCGGCGCTGCACCGCAAGCTGAAGTCTCTGGGCGTCGTCACCTCGGCCAAGGCCGGCGGCCGCGTTGCCCATCTCGAGGAGGACGACGAGGACGACGACCTCTGAGCTGCGCGCGGGCCGCAGCCGCCGATCGCCTCCGGCGGGAGTATTTGGGCCAGGAAAAACCTGAGGCAAGGTCTTTCGGACCTTCGGCTTTTCCTTGTGAAAATACTCCCCGCGGAGCGGCCGCAGCCGGGGCAGGGTGCGGTGTCCGGGCGCCGTGATTGACCGTCGGGGGCTGTGCGCATACAACAGCCAGACGGCCAGTCGGAGGACGGAATGAAGGTCATCATCTGCGGTGCGGGACAGGTCGGCTGGCAGATCGCGCGCCATCTGGCGGGCGAACGCAACGACGTCACGATCGTCGACAGCAATGCCGAACTGGTGCGCCGCGCCTCGGACACGCTGGACGTGCAGGGCGTGGCGGGCTTTGCCTCGCATCCGGACGTTCTGGAAAAGGCCGGCGCGCGCGACTGCGACCTGATCATCGCCGCAACCCATTCGGATGAGGTCAACATGGTGACCTGCCAGGTGGCGCAATCGGTCTTCGGCGTCACCCGCAAGATCGCCCGGATCCGCGCGCAGACCTATCTGGCACCGCAATATGCCGATCTCTACCGCCGCGACCATCTGCCGATCGACGTCGTCATCAGCCCCGAACGCGAAGTGGCCGAGGCTGCGCTGCAGCGGCTGAACGCGCCCGCGACCTTCGACACCGAGAGCTTCCTCAACGGCGGGGTGCAGCTTCTGGGCATCGTCCTCGAGGAGGACTGTCCGGTGCTGAACACCCCGCTGCGCCAGCTCACCGACCTCTTTTCGACGCTGCGCGCGCTGGTCGTCGGTGTGCGGCGCGAGGGCCGTCTGTTCGCCCCCGAGCCGGGCGATCAGCTTTTCGCCGAGGACCAGATCTATGTCTTCGCCTTCACCGAGGATGTGAACCGCACCCTCGAGATTTTCGGCAAGGCGACGAAGAAGCAGGAACGCATCGTCATCATCGGCGGCGGCAATGTCGGGCTTGGCGTTGCCCGCGCGCTTGAGGCGCGCTCGGACCGGGTGCGGGCGAAGATCATCGAGAAGAACCGCGCCAATGCCGAACGCGCGGCCGACGCGCTCGAACGCACGATCGTGCTCAATGGCGACGGGATGAGCGCCGAGCTGCTCGAGGAAGCGAACATCGACCGCGCAGACGCGGTGCTGGTGGTGACGGACGACGACAAGACCAACATCCTGGCCGCCGTGCGGGCGAAGCAGGCGGGCTGCAAGATGGCGATCTCGCTCGTCAACGACCCGACGATGGTGCCGCTGATGGCGCCGCTCGACATCGACGCCTACATCAACCCGCGCGCCACCACGGTCAGCTCGATCCTGCGCCACATCCGCCACGGCCGGGTGCGGGCGATCTACTCGATCGGCGATGCCGAGGCCGAGGTGATCGAGGCGCAGGTGCTGGGCACCTCGCCGATCGCAGGCCGGCTGCTGCGCGACATCGACTTCCCCGAGGGGGTGCTGATGGGGGCGCTGATGAAGGGCGACCGCATCGTCAAGCCGGGCGGCGACACCAAGGTCGACGAGGGCGACGTCATCGTGCTCTTCGCGCTTGCGGCGGACGTTCCGGTGGTGGAGCGCTTGCTGCAGGTGTCGATCGACTTCTTCTGAGGCGGCGCGATGCTGCAGAAGCTGCGCCATGTTCCGCTTTTCGTCTTCCTGATCGCGATCGCGGCGGCGGCGATGCTGGTGCCGGCCGCGCATGCCTTCGTGCTGCGCAACTACGCGGTGTCGCGCGCCTTCTTCTATTCCGGCGTGCTGTTTCTGATGCTGAGCGCGTTGCTCGCCCTCGCCACCGCCTCGAACCCGAAGGGGCATCAGGGGCGCACGCATCTGCTGACCATGTTCGCGGCCTTCGTGCTTCTGCCGGTGGTGCTGGCGGTGCCGTTCAACGAATCGGTGCGCGACACCGGGCTCTACAATTCCTGGTGGGAGATGGTCTCGTCGCTGACGACGACCGGCGCCACGCTCTACGTCCCCGACCGGCTGGCGCCGAGCCTTCACCTGTGGCGCGCGCTGGTGGGCTGGATGGGCGGCTTCTTCATGCTGGTGATGGCGATCGCAGTGCTCGCCCCGCTGCGTCTCGGGGGCTTCGAGATTTTCGTTGCCGGCAACAGTTCGGGGGGGGAGGCGCCCTCCTTGCTGCGCGACGGCGCGGCCGAGCCGGGCGAGCGCGTGGTGCATTACGCGGGCGTGCTGCTGCCCGCCTATGCCGGGCTTACCGCGCTGCTGTGGCTGCTGCTGATGATGGCGGGCGATGATTCCCTCGTCGCGCTGTGTCATGCGATGTCGACGCTGGCGACCTCGGGGATCTCGCCGCTGACCGGCGTCGCCGGGGCGCCCGCGGGGCTCGTGGGCGAGATGCTGATCTTCCTCTTCCTGATCCCGGCGCTGTCGCGTCGGCTCTGGCCGGGCGGCGGCGAGCTGCGGGCCTCGGAAAAGCTGCGCGACGACCCCGAGCTGTGGCTCGCCGCGGTGCTGGTGGGGATGGTGGCGGCCTTCCTGCTGATGCGGCACTGGATCGCGGCGCTCGATGTCGAAACCCCCACGGCCTTCGGCCCGGTGCTGCATTCGCTCTGGGGGAGCCTCTTCACCGCGCTCTCCTTCCTGACCACCACGGGCTTCGAGAGCGCGAGCTGGGACGACGCGCGGCACTGGTCGGGGCTGGGCACGCCCGGCCTGATCCTCGCGGGGCTGGCGATCACCGGCGGCGGCATCGCCACCACGGCGGGGGGCGTGCGGCTGCTGCGCGTCTATGCGCTGCTGCGCCACGGCGAGCGCGAGCTGAACAAGCTCGTCCACCCGACCTCGATCGCGGGCGGCGGGCCCACGGCGCGCAAGCTGCGCCGCGAGGGCGCCTATATCGCCTGGATCTTCTTCATGCTCTTCGCGATGTCGATCGCGGTGGTGATGATGGCGGTGTCGCTGACCGGGCTGGCCTTCGAGCCGGCGACGATCATGTCGATCGCGGCGTTGTCGAACACCGGCCCGCTGGCGGCCTTTGCCGCCGACACGCCGCTGAGCTGGGCGGACCTCGGCGACGCGACAAAATTTGTTCTGGCCGCGGCGATGGTGCTTGGCCGGCTCGAAACCCTCGCGATCATTGCACTTTTCAACCCCGAGTTCTGGCGCGGCTGAACGGGCTGCGAGCGCTATCTTTGGCGCGCATGGGGTAACGGGCTGTTTTTGGGGGTGGAATCTCCCCCACTCTTGCGCATACTGATTCCAACGGACGCAGCAACGCGGCCGGCGCGCGACAAAAACACGAAGGCATAATAAAAATGGCTGCCGACAAACAGAACCTGCAGGACGCATTCCTCAACCACGTCCGCAAGACGAAGGTTCCGGTCACGATCTTCCTCATCAACGGGGTCAAACTGCAGGGCGTGATCACCTGGTTCGACAACTTCTGCGTGCTGCTGCGCCGGGATGGCCAGAGCCAGCTTGTCTACAAGCACGCGATCTCGACGATCATGCCGGGTCAGCCGATTTCTCTGTACGAGGGCGAAGACTGAGCGATCCCGTCCTGTCGCAGGCACGGCCCACGCGGGCCTGGGTCCTGCATCCCGATCTGAAGACGGCCGATGCCCGCCGTCTGCCGCAGCACCGCCTCGCCGAGGCGGTCTCGCTGGCGGCGGCCCTGCCGAACCTCGAGGTTGTCGGCGCCGAGGTCGTGCGCCTGCCGAAACCCAACCCCGGCCATCTGTTCGGCACCGGCAAGCTTGCCGAGCTGAAGGAGCGCCTGCAGGCGGCCGAGGTTGACCTTGTCCTCGTCGACGGGCCGGTGACGCCGGTGCAGCAGCGCAACCTCGAGAAGGACTGGGGGGTGAAGCTCCTCGACCGGACCGGGCTGATCCTCGAGATCTTCGCCGACCGAGCCCGCACGCGTGAAGGCGTGCTGCAGGTCGAGCTTGCCGCGCTCAGCTATCAGCGCACGCGGCTGGTGCGCGCCTGGACTCACCTCGAGCGGCAGCGCGGCGGCTTCGGCTTCGTCGGAGGCCCCGGCGAGACGCAGATCGAGGCCGACCGGCGCGCGATCGACGAGCAGGTCATCAAGATCCGCCGTCAGCTCGCCAAGGTGGTGAAGACGCGCGAGCTGCACCGGGCCGCGCGGCGCAAGGTGCCGTTCCCGATCGTCGCGCTCGTTGGCTATACCAACGCCGGGAAATCCACGCTCTTCAACCGGATGACCGGGGCGGATGTGCTGGCGAAGGACATGCTCTTCGCCACGCTCGACCCGACGATGCGCGGCATCACGCTGCCCTCCGGGCGCAAGGTGATCCTGTCGGACACGGTGGGCTTCATCTCGGACCTGCCGCACGAGCTGGTCGCGGCCTTCCGCGCGACGCTCGAGGAGGTGCTCGAGGCCGATCTGATCTTGCATGTGCGCGACATCGCGCACCCCGAGACCGAGGAGCAGGCGGCCGATGTCGGCGAGATCCTCGAAAGTCTGGGTGTGTCCGAGGACGTGCCGCTGATCGAGGTCTGGAACAAGATCGACGCGCTGTCCGAGGAAACCCGCGCGGCGCTTCTGGTGCAGGACGCGCGGCGCGGCGACGTGCAGGCGGTCTCGGCGCTGACCGGCGAGGGCTTCGAGCCGCTGCTCGCGGCGATCGAGACCCGGCTGGGCGAGGAGCGGCACGACGAGCTGCTGCACCTGGGCTTCGATCAGGGCCGCGCCCGCGCCTGGCTGCACGAGCAGAACGTCGTGCGCGGCGAGCGCGAGACGAAGGACGGCTGGGACCTTGACGTGAACTGGTCGACGAGCCAGCGGCACCGCTTCCGCGCGCTCTGAGCGCGGGGAAGCGCCTCCGGCCGGAGAATTTGCACAGCAAAAAGCCGCGGCACGGGATCCCTGTGCCGCGGCTTTTACCTTGCCCCCGCGGGCTTACTTGTCGTCGGGCGCGGCCGGTTCCAGCCGGGTGATGCCGGCGGCAGCGGCACGGGCGAGATCCGGGTCGAGCGACATCGGGATGTACTCGCCGCGCCGCCACAGGTCCGACAGGTCGTCATAATGGCGGCTGAGCGGGTGGCCAGACTGACCCGTGGCGATGATGAAGACCGAGCTGTCGGGATCGGCGAAGTCATAGACGCCACGATAGCCCGCGCCGTTCACATTGGCGAAGGGGTTGGCGCCGGTGCCCGAGGTCAGGCCGCGGTTCAGGGTGAAATCGCCGCCCGAGGTCGATTGCCGGATGTTCATCAGCCAGTTCAGGATCGGCGTCTTGCCGAGCACGGCATGGTCGTGCAGCGCCTCATGCGCGTCGCCCCAGCGCCAGCTTTCGATATTGGGCCCGTATTTCGCCTTGAGCTCCAGAAGCGCCTCGTCGAGCGAGATCCGTGCGATGTCGGTGCAGGTCTCGACCGGGGCCGACTGCATCACGTCGCACCAGCGGCTGGCGCCCTCGGTGTTGCGGAAGACGCGCTCGATGAACAGCGGCTCGAGATGGGGGAACTCGTTGGCGAGCGGGCCGAGCTCGTCGCGGATCAGCCGGTTCTGCAGATGCCGCATCCAGGCGGCATAGATCAGCGGCTCGGGCAGGTGCTCGTTCATGTCGCCGTCCCAGGCGGCGAGCAGTTCGAGCGCACGCTGGCGCAGCCGTTCGGGCGTGCCCTCGGGCGCGGCCTCGCCGGTGAACCACAGATCCTTGCCGACCAGCGGCAGCAGGTTGCGCGCGGCAGGCGAGACGGTGTCGAGCTGGGCCGAGATGAAGCTTTCGCGCGAATGCACCTCGCGCTCGCCCATCAGCCGCGTCAGGCGCAGCACGCGCTGGCTGTCGCCCCAGTCGAAGCTGACGTTGTAGGGGAAGGGGCGGTCGATCATCTTGTTGTTGGTGTTGATGACGATGCCGCCCTCGGGGTTCAGGAAGCGCGGGTTGTCGGCATAGGGCAGCCGGCCCTGCCAGCGGTTCACCGTCTCCCAGCCCGGCGAGGGCATGCGGCCCTGCGTGGTGTGGCCCGGATCGCGGGCCGGGATCGCGCCGATCGTCACCATGCCGACGCCCTTCTCATCGGCGAGGATCAGGTTCTCGGCCGGCGCGATGTAGCGCTCGCCCGCCGCCACCGCCGCCTCGACCGAGCCCGCCTGCATCAGCGCGAGCCCCGCGCTCATCGAGGTGTCGGCGGGATCGAGTGCGGTCCAGTTCAGCGAGACGACATCGCCCGGCGGCGTGATCGCGGCGAGGTTGAAATGGCCCGCCGGCAGCACCGGGCCGTTGTCGGTCCAGCGCAGGGTGATGGTGACGGGCTGAGCGTCCTTCACCTCGATGATCGCGCGGCGGGTGTCGAAGGCCTTCCAGCCGTCGGGCGTGCGGTAGCGCTCGGGATCGGCGGGGTTCAACTCCTCGATATGCAGGTCCTGATCATCGACATGGGCCGAGGTGATGCCCCAGCCAAGCCGCGGGTTGCGCCCGCTCAGCACCAGCGGAATGCCCGGGATGGTGGCGCCGATGACGCCGCCGCTGCTCAGCTCGAGGCGCGCGAGATACCACCACGACGGCGCGGTGAAGGCCATGTGCGGGTCGTTCGCCAGCAGCGTGCCGCCTGCGGCCGAGCGGCGCGGCGCGGCGGCGATGGCATTCGAGGCGCCGGCGAAGTCGCGCGGCGGGAAGGGCGACATCGCGCCCTCGGCATCGGCCAGCTTCACCCCGGGGGGCAGGCCGGGAAAGAGGCTCGCGTAATCGGGCAGCGCCGCGGTGCCGGCGCCGGGCACGTCGGGCAGGATGTCCTTCACCCAGTTCTGGCCCAGCATCGAGACGCGCGCGCGCAGCACCTCGGTCTGCACCTGGCTTGCCGTTTCGGCGGCCAGAAGCTTGAGGATGGCGATGGAATCGGCGGGAGTCCAATAGGCGATATCGGCCTTGAACAGGAAGAACTCGGGCGCGCCGCGGCCAAGGGCGCCCTTGTTCACCTGCTCAATCCAGGCGTTGACGCCGCGGGCATAGGCCTCGAGCGCGGCCTTCGTCTGCTCGTCCTGCGCCGCCACCGATTTCACCGCCGCGCCGTAAAGGTCGAGGCGGCGCATCAGTTCGTCGGTCTTCAGAGTTTCGGCGCCGAAGACCTCGCTCAGACGGCCCTGCACGGTGCGGCGCAGCACGGTCATCTGCCACAGCCGGTCCTGCGCATGGGCAAGGCCGAGGGCGAAGAACACGTCGGCATCGGTCTTGCCGAAGATATGCGGCACGTCCTCGGTCGAGCGCACGATCTCGACCGGAGCCGAGATCCCCGAGACGCTGTAGCTCGCGTTGTAATCGGGCAGCGAGCGCGAGGCGAAATACCACGCCCCGAGGCCCACCAGCACAAGCGCCACCAGCGCCAGCGTGACAAGGCGGACCATCCAGCGAAACAGGGTGAACATCGGCAGGCTCGGCGGCTGAGGGAGGGGGCGTCGGTTGACGGGGCGGGACGAGAGGTTACTAAGTCAGGCAGGACCAATGATCAACGCGCGTTTCGCGCAAGAAAGCGGGAGCAGACCCATGGCGAAGGTGGCATTTCTGGGGCTCGGGGTGATGGGCTTCCCGATGGCGGGGCATCTGGCGGCGAAGGGACATGAGGTGACGGTCTACAACCGCACCCCGGCCAAGGCCGAGGCCTGGGTGGCGCGCCATGGCGGGCGGGCCGCGGCCACGCCGGCCGCCGCCGCCGAGGGGGCCGATTTCGTCATGGCCTGCGTCGGCAATGACGACGATCTGCGCGCCGTCTGTCTGGGCGACGAGGGCGCCTTCGCCGGCATGGGCCAGGATGCGATCTTCGTCGATCACACCACCGTCTCGGCCAAGGTCACGCGCGAGCTCGCGGCGGTCGCCGCGCCGATGGGGCTTGGCTTCGTCGATGCGCCGGTCTCGGGCGGGCAGGCGGGCGCCGAGAACGGCGTGCTGACGGTGATGTGCGGCGGGTCGGAGGCGGATTATGCCGCGGCCGAGCCGGTGATCGCGGCCTATGCCAAGGCCTGCCGGCGGATGGGCGAGACCGGCGCTGGCCAGCTGACCAAGATGTGCAACCAGATCGCCATCGCGGGCCTCGTGCAGGGCCTCTCCGAGGCGCTGCATTTCGCCGAGAAGGCCGGGCTGCCGATCTCAGACGTGGTCGAGGCGATCAGCCAGGGCGCGGCGGGCAGCTGGCAGATGTCGAACCGCTACAAGACGATGGAGGCCGGCACCTTCGACTTCGGTTTCGCCGTCGACTGGATGCGCAAGGATCTGGGGATCTGCCTTGCCACCGCCGACGAGACCGGGGCGAGCCTGCCGGTCACCGCGCTCGTCGACCAGTTCTACAAGGAGGTGCAGGCCATGGGTGGCAGCCGCTGGGACACCTCGAGCCTGATCGCGCGGCTGCGCAAGCTGAACTGAGACCGCACCGCGGGGCCCGGCGGGACGAATCGCCTGCGCTCCAGTGTCTGCCGTCCGGGCACGGGGGGAACGGGTGTGCCCCGTGCCCGTGCCCGTGCCCGTCGGGCGATCTTGCCGCGGGGCCAGACTGTCAACATGCTGATATGATGTGCGGTGATAACATGGGAGGGAAGCGGCCCTCCCTCGAATCGTGTGCGCCCATCGCGCGGCGCCGGGCGGTGACGGTGCGTCCGGTCGCGCAGAGGTTGTCACAGATCAATTCTGCACCTGCAAAAACGTGTTAGAGTTCCTGCATTGGAAAGCCTGAAGGAGGACAGTCATGCCAACGAAGACCCCGCCGTCGACGATCACCTTCGCCTCCATGATGAAGGCACCGTCGGCCGAGACTTGGACGATGTTCATGAAGCCGCAGGCCCGGATGGCCGAGTCGCTGCTGAAACACAACATCGAGATGCTGGAGTTTCTCAAGGCCCGCTTCGAGCGCGATCGTGAGATGCTGGATGAACTGGCCGATGCCGGCAGCCCCGCCGAGGCCATGGCGATGTGGCAGGGATTCTGGCAGAAGATGCTGACCGATTATTCGGTCGAGACGAACAAGCTGGCCGCTTCGGCCACCGAAATTGCCGAGCAGGCGATCCGCACCGCGACTGAGGAGGGCGAGGCGATGGTGACGGCTGCAGGCGGCAAGAGCAAGGACTGACGCAGCGGGCGGGCGCTCTGCCCGCCCCGAGAATGAGGAAACGCGATGACGACTACCCTCCGCAAGACGCGCGGCCGGCGCGTCAAATCTGACGCCCCGGCGTCGGACGAGATCCTGAGCGCTGATGAAATGCCGGTGGTGAAGCCCGCCGTGCGGGCGAGGGCGAAGGTGGCCAAGCCCGCCCCCGTGGCCGAGGCCCCGCGGGTGCAGCTGCCGGTTCCTCTCGTGACGAGTGCCGGCATCGTGGGCGACACGCCCGAGAAACGTGCGGCTGAGGAGTCCTTCCGCCAGCTTGACCATTATGTGCATGCGCTGATGGGCAAGGCTGAGGGCGGTCTGTCGCCGCTTGCGCTGTCGCTCGCCTGGGCCGACTGGGCGGCGCATCTCGCGATCAGCCCCGGCAAGCAGGCCGAGCTTGCCTGGAAATCGGCCCGCAAGGCGCAGCGTCTGGCCGCCGAGGTGATGTGCCAGATCGGCGGTGTCGGCACGGAAACGGCCCCCTGTATCGAACCGCTGAAGCAGGACCGGCGTTTTGCCGGGCCGGAATGGTCGAAGCTGCCCTTCTCTTACTGGTCGCAAAGCTTCCTGCTTGCCCAGCAATGGTGGGCGAAGGCGACGACCGACGTTCCCGGCGTCGAGAAGAAGCACGAGAAGCTGGTCGAATTCTATGGCCGGCAGATGCTGGACATGTTCTCGCCCTCGAACTTCCTCGCGACCAACCCGCAGCTGATCTCGCGCACGATCGAGGAGGGCGGGCGCAATCTGGTGCGCGGCGCGCAGTATTTCGCCGAGGACCTGCTGAAGAAGGCGACCGGCCAGGAAGAGATGGCCGATGTCTTCGTGCCGGGGCGCGAAGTCGCGGCGACGCCGGGCAAGGTGGTGTTCCGCAACCGGCTGATCGAGCTTCTGCAATACGCGCCGACCACCGGGGTCACGCATCCGGTGCCGCTGCTGATCGTGCCGGCCTGGATCATGAAATATTACATCCTCGACCTGACGAAGCAGGAATCGCTGATCAACTGGCTGGTGGGCCAGGGCTTCACCGTGTTCTGCATCAGTTGGAAGAACCCCGACGAGGAGGATCGCGATCTCGGCTTCGATGATTACCGCAAGCTGGGCGTGATGGCGGCGATCGACGCGGTGACGGCGATCACCGGCTCGGAGAAAGTGCACGGGCTCGGCTATTGCCTCGGCGGCACGCTGTTCTCGGTGACCGCGGCGACGATGGCGCGCGACGGCGACGAGCGGCTGGCGACGCTGACCATGCTGGCGGCGCAGGTCGACTTCACCGAGGCGGGCGAGTTGAGCCTGTTCACCAACGAGGACCAGCTTGCGCTGATCGAGGACATGATGTGGGAGGAGGGGTATCTCGACAAGGAAGCGATGGCCGGCACCTTCTCGATGCTGAAGTCGCAAGACCTCGTGTGGTCGCACATGGTGCGCGAATACATGATGGGCGAGCGCGAGACGGCCTCGTCGCTTGGTGCCTGGTCGAAGGATGCCACCCGGATGCCCTACAAGATGCATTCGGAATACCTGCGCAAGCTGTTCCTGAACAACGATCTGGCCGATGGCCGGATGGAATCGGGCGGCGGGCACATCTTCTTGCAGGACATCAAGGCGCCGATCTTCGCCGTGGCGACCGAGCATGACCACATCGCCCCCTGGAACTCGGTGTTCAAGCTGACCTACCTGATGCATGGCAGCGTGACCTTCGCGCTGGTCTCGGGCGGGCACAACACCGGCATCGTCGCCCCTCCGGGTAGCCCGCGGGCGAAGTACCGGATGATGACGCACGAGCCGGGCCGGGCGCATCCCGGGCCGAAGGAATGGGCGGCAAGCGTGCCGAAGGTTCCGGGCTCGTGGTGGCAGCCCTGGGCCGACTGGCTGCGCGAGACGCAGGGGCTCGAGGATGGCGCACCGCCGCCGCTGGGCAACGAAGAGGCGGGCTATGCCCCGCTCGCCGACGCCCCCGGCAGCTACGTGCTGGTGCGCTGAGCCCTATCTGAAATGGAAAACCCCTCGCCTTGGCGAGGGGTTTTTCTTTGCGCGGGGCTCGACGTCCGGGGGCGGGCGGTCAGGCGGTGCGGCCCTTCCAGATCCAGCCACCGCCGAGGATGCGGGTGCCGCCGGTCTCGTAGAAGACGCAGGCCTGGCCCGGGCTGACGCCTTCCTCGGGGTCGAGCAGCTCGACCTCGGCCTCGGTTGCGCTGAGCGGCCGCACGATCGCCTCGCGCGGCGGGCGGGTCGAGCGGACCTTGACCGAAACATGCCATTCCGGCCGCGCGGTCAGCGGTTCGTCACCGAGCCAGTTGATCTCGCGCACCGGGATGATGCGGGTGGCGAGCGCCTCCTTCGGGCCGACGATCACCCGCCGCGTCCCGGGATCGAGCTTGACGACGTAAAGCGGTTCGCCGCCGCCAATGCCGAGGCCGCGACGCTGGCCGATGGTGTAATGGATCACGCCGCGATGCGTGCCCAGCACCTTGCCCGACAGATCGACGATCTCGCCCGGATCGGCGGCCCCCGGGCGCAGCTTCTCGATCACGCTCGCATAGCTGCCGTTCGGCACGAAGCAGATGTCCTGACTGTCGGGCTTGTCGGCGACCGGCAGACCGTATTTTGCGGCAAGCGCCCGGGTCTCGGCCTTCGAGGCGAGATGGCCGAGCGGGAAGCGCAGGAAGGCCAGCTGCTCGGGCGTGGTCGAGAACAGGAAATAGCTCTGGTCGCGGTTCGGATCGGCAGCGCAATGAAGCTCCGGCCCGGTCGGCCCGATCCGGCGCTGGATGTAATGGCCGGTCGCCATGCAATCGGCCTCGAGATCCTTCGCGGTCTCGAGCAGGTCCTTGAACTTCACCCGCTCGTTGCAGCGGATGCAGGGCACCGGGGTGGCGCCGGCCAGATAGGCATCGGCGAATTCCTCGATCACCGCCTCGCGGAAGGTGTTCTCGTAATCGAGCACGTAATGCGGAAAGCCCATCGTCTCGGCGACGCGGCGGGCATCGTGGATGTCCTGGCCCGCACAGCACGCGCCCTTTTTCGCCAGCGCCGCGCCATGGTCGTAAAGCTGCAGCGTCACGCCGACGACATCATAGCCTTCCTCGGCCAGCATCGCCGCCACCACCGAGCTGTCGACGCCGCCCGACATCGCCACCACGACTCGCGTCTCGGCCGGCGCCTTCGGCAGGCCGAGCGAATTCAGGGGGGTGTCCACAGGCAAATCCTTGCTCATGTCGAGGGTCCTTTAACCAGACCCGGAGGAATATAGGAAAAACCGCTGCGGTCACAACCCTTGGCTTCACCCGTCGTTAAGACCGTGGGCTCATGGTGGGGACCGCAGATCTCGGGGAACGGAAGGTCGGAGGGGAGAGCTATGTATCTGAAGAAAGTCGATGGTCCGCGCTCGGTCACCCTGCCTGATGGCACGATTCTGACGCGCGCGGACTTGCCGCCGAAGGACACGCGCCGTTGGGTTGCGTCGCGCAAGGCGGTGCTGGTGCAGGCCGTTGCCTGTGGGTTGATTCCCCGGGCGGAGGTTTTGCAACGCTATGAACTTTCCGACGAGGAGTTCGATCTCTGGACGGAGGCGGTGGAAAAACACGGGATTGCCGGGCTGAAAGTGACTGCAATTCAGAAATTCAGACAACTTTAAGTTGCGCAACGTTAAAAATATGCAACATTAAGGAGGTGTTAACCACTTGATGCGAGTCTCGAGAGCGATCGAGGGACGAATGCGGAGGACTGACGATGCGGATCTTGCTGGTGGAGGATGACCCCACGACCTCGCGCAGCATCGAGCTCATGCTGACCCATGCGAACCTGAATGTCTATTGCACGGATCTGGGCGAGGAGGGAATCGATCTCGCCAAGCTCTATGACTACGATCTGATCCTGCTCGATCTGAACCTGCCCGACATCAACGGGCTCGAGGTGCTGCGCCAGCTGCGCCTCGCCCGCGTCGACACGCCGATCCTGATCCTCACCGGGGCCGATGACACCGAGAACAAGATCAAGGGCTTCGGTTTCGGCGCCGACGATTACATGACGAAACCCTTCCACCGCGAGGAGCTGATCGCCCGCATCCATGCGATCATCCGCCGCTCCAAGGGCCATTCGCAATCGGTGATCCGCACCGGCAAGATCGCGGTCAACCTCGATGCGAAGACGGTCGAGGCGGGCGGGCGCCCGGTGCATCTGACCGGCAAGGAATACCAGATGCTCGAACTGCTCAGCCTGCGCAAGGGGACCACCCTGACCAAGGAGATGTTCCTCAACCATCTCTACGGCGGCATGGACGAGCCGGAGCTGAAGATCATCGACGTCTTCATCTGCAAGCTGCGCAAGAAACTGTCGGAAGTGACCGAGGGCGAGAACTATATCGAGACGGTCTGGGGCCGCGGCTATGTGCTGCGCGACCCAGATCACAGCGCGCTGGGCGGTCGTGTCGCCATGGGGGCCTGAGGCTCTGGACGCCCCCCTCGGCTGACCCTATGGATTGGGTCAGTCGAAAGGGACAAAGATGACGGACGACACGCCCGCGATCGCAGATCTGACCCATGCGCAGGCCGCCGCCGAGCTGCCTGCGCTCGTTGCCGGCATCGAGGCCGCGAACACCGCCTATCATACGCTCGACGCGCCCGAGATTTCGGATGCGGACTATGACGCGCTGAAGCAGCGCCTGCGGGCGATCGAGGCGCGATTCCCTGATCTCGCCCGCCCCGACAGCCCGACTCAGCAGGTCGGCGGCGCGGTGGCCGAGGGCTTTGGCAAGGTCACCCACGCGGTGCCGATGCTCAGCCTCGAGAACGGCTTCACCGACGAGGACATCCGCGATTTCGACGCTCGGGTGCGCAATTATCTGGGCCTCGGTCCCGAAGCGCCGCTGACCTATACCGCCGAGCCGAAGATCGACGGGCTGTCGCTTGCCCTGCTCTATGAAAAGGGCGTGCTGGTGCAGGCCGCGACCCGCGGCGACGGCGAGGTTGGCGAGAATGTCACCGAGAACGCCCGCACCATCGCCGATATCCCGCAGCGGCTCGAGAACGCCCCCGAGGTGCTCGAGGTGCGCGGCGAGGTCTACATGAGCCACGCCGATTTCGAGGCGCTGAACGCGCGCCAGGCGGCGGCGGGAGAGAAGACCTTCGCCAACCCGCGCAACGCCGCCGCGGGCTCGCTGCGCCAGCTTGACGCGCGTATCACTGCGGCGCGCTCGCTGCATTTCTTCGCCTATGCCTGGGGCGCGCATTCCGAACCCGTGGCCGAGACCCAGAGCGCGGCGATGGAACGCTTCCGCGCGCTCGGCTTTACCGTCAACCCGCTCACCGTGCTGTGCGACGGGCCCGAGGCGATGCTGGCCCATTACCGTGCCATCGAGGCGCAGCGCGCGACACTCGGCTATGATATCGACGGCGTCGTCTACAAGGTGAACGACCTCGCCTTGCAGCGCCGGCTTGGCTATCGCTCGACCACGCCCCGCTGGGCGATCGCGCACAAGTTCCCGGCCCAGACCGCCTGGACCCGGCTCGAGAAGATCGAGATCCAGGTCGGTCGCACCGGCGCGCTCAGCCCGGTGGCGCGGCTGACGCCGGTCACCGTCGGCGGCGTCGTGGTCTCGAACGCGACGCTGCACAACGAGGATTACATCGCCGGCCGCAATTCCTTCGGCGAGGAGATCCGCGGTGGCAAGGACATCCGCGAGGGGGACTGGGTGCAGGTCTACCGCGCCGGCGACGTGATCCCGAAGGTGGCCGATGTCGACCTGAGCCGGAGGCCCGAGGACGCCGCGCCCTATGTCTTCCCGGCGATCTGCCCGGAATGCGGTTCGCCCGCGATCCGCGAGGAGGGCGATGCGGTGCGCCGCTGCACCGGCGGGCTGATCTGCCCGGCGCAGGCGGTCGAGAAGCTGCGCCACTTCGTCTCGCGCGCGGCCTTCGACATCGAGGGGCTCGGCGCGAAGCAGATCGAGTTCTTCTATGAGCTGTGCCGGATCTCGGAACCCGCCGACATCTTCACCCTGGCAGCCCGCGACGGTCAGCCCGGGGCGCTGGTCGCCCGGCCGCGCGAGCGGCTGGCGCATCAGCTCGCCTTGCCCGACCGGGTGCCGGACCTGCTCGCAGGGCTGGCTGAGATGTTGCGGGCGTCGGGCGTGCCGGTCAATGAGGCCGACCCCGACCATGTCATCGCCGGCATCGAGTATCTGGCGGCGAAGCCGCTCGCCCGGGTCAAGGGCTGGGGCGAGAAATCGGCGCAGAACCTGTTTGCTGCGATCGAGCTGCGGCGCGAGATCGGGCTCGACCGGCTGATCTTCGCGCTTGGCATCCGCCATTGCGGCGAGGCGGCGGCGAAGGACGTGGCGCAGCATTACGGCAGTTGGGCGGCGATGGCCGAGGCGCTCGACCGGGCCCGCCCGGTGGCCCTTGCACAGCGCGCGGCCGATGCGGCGGAAGAGGCCGAGCGGGCAACGGCGCAGGCCGAGGGCCGCCGGGCGCGGATCACCGAGGCGCGCAACGCGGCGATTGCGGCCCTTGATGTGCCGGCCGAGGCCACCGCCGCCTGGGCCGATCTTGTCGCCACCGACGGCATCGGCCCGGTGCTGGCGCTCTCGCTCTCGGACGCTTTCGCGAACCCCGAGGAGCGCTCGGCCATCGACCGGCTGGTGGCACAGCTCACCATCCTGCCGCCGCCCGCCAAGGCCGCGAGCGGCGCGATCGCCGGCAAGACCCTCGTCTTCACCGGCACGCTCGAGAAGATGACGCGGGCCGAGGCGAAGGCGCGGGCCGAGGCGCTTGGCGCCAAGGTGGCGGGCTCGGTCTCGGCGAAGACCGATCTGGTCATCGCGGGACCGGGCGCGGGCTCGAAGGCCGCGAAGGCCGCCGAGCTTGGGATCGAGGTGATCGACGAGGACGCCTGGCTCGCGCTGGCGCAGGGCGCATGAGCGGCCGCCCCGCGGTCCTGTTTCCGCTGTTTGCCGGGCTCGAGACCTTGCCCGGCATCGGCGCCAAGACCGCGGCGGCGCTTGCGCAGCTCGATATTGCGCGCCCGCGCGACGTGCTCTTCGCGCTGCCGCATTCGGTCATCGACCGCACGCCCTTGCGCACGATCCGCGAGGCGGTGCCGCCCGCCATCGTCACCGTCGAGGTCACCATCGACGCCCATGTGCCGGCGCGGCGCAAGGGCGGGCCGTCGCGGGTTCTGGTGCATGATGCCGAGGCCGAATTCGCGCTCGTCTTCTTCCACGCCCGCGGCGATTTCCTCGAACGGCAGCTGCCCATCGGCGCGCGCCGCCTCGTCTCGGGCAAGCTCGAGCTTTTCGACGGCGCCGCGCAGATGGTCCACCCCGATCACCTCTTGCCGCCCGAAGAGGCCGGCAAGCTGCCGCGTTTCGAGCCCGTCTATCCGCTTGGCGCCGGGGTGACGCAGCGGGTGATGGCAAAGGCGGCCGAGGGGGCGCTGGCCCGTCTGCCCGATCTCTCCGAATGGATCGACCCGGCGCTCCGCGCGCGCGAGGGCTGGCCGGGCTGGGCCGAGGCGCTGCGCACGGCCCATGCGCCGACCTCTCTGGCCGACACCGCGCCCACCACGCCCGCGCGCACCCGTCTCGCCTATGACGAGTTCTTCGCCCATCAGATGACGCTGGCGCTCGCCCGGCGGATGCAGCGGCGCGGCAAGGGGCGGGCAAGCCTGGGCGACGGCCGGTTGCGGGCCCGCGTGCTCGCCGCGCTGCCCTACCGGCCGACCGGCGCGCAGACCCGCGCGGTCGAGGAGATCACCGCCGACATGGCCTCCGAGCGGCGGATGAACCGGCTGCTGCAAGGCGATGTCGGCTCCGGCAAGACGCTTGTGGCGCTGCTCGCGCTGCTCGCCGTGGTCGAGGCGGGCGGGCAGGGGGTGATGATGGCCCCGACCGAGATCCTCGCCCGTCAGCATCACGAGGGGCTGGTCGAGCTGGCCGAGGCCGCAGGGGTGCGCCTTGCGCTGCTCACCGGCCGCGACAAGGGGGCGGAGCGGGCGGCGAAGCTGACTGACCTCGCCGAGGGCCGCATCCACATCCTGATCGGCACCCATGCCGTCTTCCAGAAGGACGTGGTCTTTCACGACCTGCGGCTTGTGATCGTCGACGAGCAGCACCGTTTCGGCGTCGCGCAGCGGATGGAGCTGGGCGCCAAGGGGCAGGCGGCCGACGTTCTGGTGATGACCGCAACGCCGATCCCGCGCTCGCTGGCGCTTGCCCAATACGGCGACATGGATGTCAGCCTGCTCGACGAGAAGCCGCCCGGGCGCAAGCCGGTGCAGACCGCGCTGATCTCGACGGCACGGATCGAGGAGGTGGTCGAACGCCTGCGCCGCGCCGTGGCCGAGGGGCGGCAGGCCTATTGGGTCTGCCCGCTGGTCGAGGAGAGCGAGCGCGTCGATCTGACCGCCGCCGAGGACCGCTTCCTCGCCCTGCGCGCGGCGCTTGGCGAGGGGGTGGTGGGGCTCGTCCACGGCCAGATGCCGCCTGCGGACAAGGACGCCGCGATGGCCGATTTCGTCGCCGGCCGCACCCGGGTTCTGGTCGCGACCACGGTGATCGAGGTCGGCGTGAACGTGCCCGCGGCCTCGATCATGGTGATCGAGCGGGCCGAGACCTTCGGCCTTGCGCAGCTGCACCAGCTGCGCGGCCGGGTCGGGCGGGGGGCGGCCGCCTCGACCTGCCTGCTGCTCTACCAACCGCCGCTGTCCGAAAGCGGCGAGCGGCGCCTGGCGATCCTGCGCGAAAGCGAAGACGGTTTCCGCATCGCCGAGGAAGACCTTGCGATGCGCGGCGCGGGCGATGTGATCGGCACCGCGCAATCCGGCCTGCCGCGCTTTCGCATCGCCGATTTCGAACGTCAGGCGGGGCTGATGGCGCTCGCCCAAAGCGATGCGCGCACGCTTCTGGCCCGCGACCCCGAGCTTGCCAGCGAGCGCGGGCAGGCGGTGCGGGTCTTCCTGTGGCTGATGGAGCAGGACCGCGCGATCCGGCTGATCGACGTCGGTTGAGAAATGTTCTCAAAAAGTTCTTTACTTGCGGAACGGGATATGAGAACAAAATAGCAACTGGAACGAAAGGAGTACGGAATGCGCAAGGATCTGAATGCCACCCTCGGCCGTCTGCCGAACACTCTGCTGCACGACGCCCTGGGCGCCCTTTCGCTCTGCGTGACTTTTGTCGCGATTCTCTATCTGCCCGGGCTGTTCTGAGCCCGGCCCTGTTCACTGCCTCGCGCTTTCGCTGCCGCCTCTGTCCCCGATGTGCGGCCGCCTGTCCAAAGAGGGGTTCCGCCCCCCGAAAGCGCTCCTGCGCCGTCATCTTCGGATGGCGGCGTTTTTTTATCTCGACTGGGAAAGGGGATCAGGCGGCCTTCGCCGCCGCATCAAGCGCCTCGAGCGTCGCCTCGGGGGCGAGCAGGATCGAGGCGTGGCGGTTCGGATAGTCGCGCGCGGCCTGCAACACCTCGTATTCGCCAAAGGGCGCTGCCGGCACCGGCCCGCCTGTCAGCATCGCCGCCAGCGCATCGCGCAACGCCGCCACCTCGTCACGGCTGCGCCCGATCACCGCCGCCCCGAAAATCGCCGCCGAGGCCTGACCAAGCGCGCAGGCATGCACCTGCTGGCTGTAGCCGGTGATCCGCCCGTCGGTCAGCGTCAGCGAAACGGCCACGGTCGAGCCGCACAGCGGCGCCCGCTTGCGGGCGCTTGCATCCGGGGTGGCGAGCGGCTCGGTAAAGGGGATGTCGGCCGCCAGCGCCAGAATGCGCTGCGAATAGAGCTTGAACAGATCGGCGTCGCTCATGGCTTTTCCCCCGGGGTTGCGCAGGTTAGATAGGACGCCACAACGCGCAAGGAAAGCCCGATGAGTTTCGACACCGCCACGCTGAAATACGACGCCAACGGCCTGATCCCGGCAATCGCGCAGGACGCGGCGACCGGGGATGTGCTGATGATGGCCTGGATGAACGCCGAAAGCCTCGCGCGCACGCTCGAGACCGGGCAGGTGACCTATTGGTCGCGCTCGCGCCAGGGGTTCTGGGCGAAGGGCGAAAGCTCTGGCCACGTGCAGCGGCTGGTCGAGCTGCGCATCGACTGCGACCGCGATTGCCTGCTGCTGCTCGTCGATCAGACCGGCCCGGCCTGTCACACCAACCGACGCTCGTGCTTCTACACCGCGCTGCGGCAGGGCGACGAGGTCGAGATCCTGAAGCCGATGGCGTAAGGCTACAGCCCGACCAGGCGGCGGATATCGGCCGGGGTCGCCCCCTCGGCCCGGTATTTCGAGAGCGCGCGGGCATCGTCGCGCTTCGCCAGCCTCTTGCCATTCTCGTCGCGGATCAGACCGTGATGACAATAGGTTGGCACCGGAAGCTCAAGTAGTTTCTGAAGTGTGACATGGATCGCCGTCGCCTCGAACAGGTCTTCGCCGCGGGTCACGAGCGTCACCCCCTGCGCCGCATCGTCGAGCACCACCGAGAGGTGATACGAGGTGCCCATGTCGCGCCGCGCCAGCACCACGTCGCCCACCTCGCGGATCATCTGCGCGGGCGTGATCGCATGGATACCGCGGTATCTCTCGCCGATTTCGGTGTAGGAACAAGCGCTTGCGGCACGATCCATGTAAAGCCGCAAAGCCGCGTCGGGCAGCGGTTCGCCGGGTTTCGGTGCGCCCGTCAGCCGGCAGGTGCCGGGGTAGATGATGCCGTCGGGACCAAGCTGCACACCTTCCTGCGGCGCCGAAGCCGCCGCCTCGATGTCACGACGGCGGCAGGAGCAGGAGAAGAGAAAGCCGGAAGTCCACAGTTTTTCAAGGCAGTCGCGATAGACCTTCAGGCGCTCTGACTGGCGCATCACCGGCCCGTCCCAGCTCAGCCCGAGCCAGCGCAGGTCATCCTGGATCTGCGCCTCCCACTCGGGTTTCGAACGCTGCCGGTCGATGTCCTCGATCCGCAGCAGGAACTGCCCGCCGGCAGCGCGCGCTATGTCATGGGCCAGGATCGCGCTATAGGCATGGCCCAGATGCAGTGGCCCGGTCGGCGAGGGCGCGAACCGGGTGATCATCTCAGCCCTGCGCCGCAAGCCAGTGCGTGAACAGCTCTTTCGCCCGGTCGGTATAGCCCTTGTAGCGGTCCTTGCGGCCCTTGCGGCCGCCGCGGGCTTCCTCGAGCGGCGGGAAGAGGCCGAAGTTCACGTTCATCGGCTGGAAGCTTTTCGCCTCGGCGCCGCCGGTGATGTGGTTCACCAGGCTGCCCATGGCGGTCTCGGGCGCGGGCGGCGGCAGGCAGCCGCCCTTGATCTCGGCCGCGGCCATGCGGCCCGCCAGAAGCCCCATCGCCGCGCTTTCGACATAGCCCTCGACGCCGGTGATCTGCCCGGCAAAGCGCAGGTTCGGCCGCAGCTTCAGCCGCATCTGGTCATCGAGCAACGTCGGCGAGTTGATGAAGGTGTTGCGATGGATCCCGCCAAGGCGCGCGAAACTGGCGTTCTGCAGCCCCGGAATCATCTTGAATACAGAGGTTTGCGCGCCGTACTTCATCTTCGTCTGGAAGCCGACGATGTTATAGAGCGTGCCGAGCGCATTGTCGCGGCGCAGCTGCACCACGGCATAGGCCTTTTCCTCGGGCTTGTGTGCATTGGTCAGGCCGACGGGCTTCATCGGCCCGTGGCGCAGCGTCTCGCGGCCGCGCTCGGCCATCACCTCGATCGGCAGACAGCCGTCGAAGTACCCCGCCGTCTCGCCCGCGTGGAACTCGGTCTTCTCGGCCGCCAGCAGCGCGTCGATGAAGGCCTCGTATTCCGCCTTGGTCATCGGGCAGTTGATATAGGCGGTGCGCTCTTCCTCGGTCTCGCCCTTGTCGTAGCGGCTTTGCCGCCAGGCGATGTCCATGTCGATGGTCTCGGCATAGACGATCGGCGCGATCGCGTCGAAGAAGGCCAGGCTCTCGGCCCCGGTGGTGGTGCGGATGCTATCTGCCAGCGCGCCCGAGGTCAGCGGCCCGGTGGCGATGATCCAGTGGCCCGAGGTCGGCAGCTCGGTGATTTCCTCATCCGCGAAGGAGATCAGCGGGTGCGACCGCAGTGCCGCCGTCACCGCCTGCGAGAACGCCTCGCGGTCGACGGCCAGGGCGCCGCCGGCGGGCAGCGAATGGCGGTCGGCAGTGCCCATGATCAGCCCGCCCGCAGCCCGCATTTCCCAATGCAGCAGGCCCACGGCGTTGCGTTCGTCATCATCCGAGCGGAACGAGTTCGAACAGACCATTTCGGCGAAATCGCCACTCTGATGCGCGAAGGTGGCGACCTTCGGCCGCATCTCGTGCAGCACGACGGGAACGCCCGCCTGTGCGGCCTGCCAGGCGGCTTCCGATCCGGCCATGCCGCCGCCGATGATGTGAAGTGTATCGCTCATGGGGCCCGTTTACGGTGGGTTGCGGAAAAAGGAAAGCGCCCTCGCGGGGAGGGCGCCGGGGACGCCCCCGAAGGGGCGCCGAAGGACAAGGGCTCAGAGCCCGGGCAGGAAGTCCTGCAGGCCGCGGCCACCGAAGGTCACGCCATTGTTGTTGCCGAAGGTGGCCTTCACGCCAACGCCGACAAAGCTTTCGGCCGCCATGCCGTCGCCGTCATAGAAGCCGAGCTCGCCCGTGGCCTTGATGCCGGGGGTGATCTCGTAGCCGGCGGTACCGCTGACGCGGTAGTTGTTGTCGCCGTCGCCATGGACGATGTCGACCCGGCCGCCGAGGTCGAGCTGCTGGTTCACCGCATAGCCGCCGCGCAGGGTCAGACCGTTGGCGTTCTTGCCCATGCTGTCGAAGTGGGTGAACGCCGCCTCATAGGAGATCTGATTGACCTTGTTGGCGAATTCGAGGCCGTAATAGATCACGTCCTGATTGTCGAGCCAGTCATGGCCGACGAAGGCACCGGCGGCCATGGCGTCGGTCGGACGATAGCTACCGTGCAGGGTGAAGGTGGTGCCGTCCCAGTTGGTCAGCCCGTAGTAGCGCTGCGCGAGATCGCCCTGCACCGAGAACTGCGGCCCGATGCCATATTCGAGCGCACCGCCGAGTGTGGCTTTGTTCAGGTCGCGCGCATCGGCGTCGGCCAGCGTCGAGTAGTGGAAACCGACCTCGGCGCCGGTCACCTCGGCGATCCCGGTCTGCGGCAGCAGCCCGGCTGCGCAAAGCGCGAGAAGGAGTTTTTTCTGCATCATGCACCTCATCAACTGCCCTCCTTCACGGAAGGTCATGCTTCACTGTCTTCATCGCCCTGGTCGGCGACGCGCGCCACCGTGACGACTTCTTCTTCGGCTCCGGTGTTGAACACCTTCACCCCGCCCGCCGAGCGCGAGCGGAAAGAGATCCCCGCCACCGGGCAGCGGATCGACTGGCCCGTCGAGGTGGCCAGCATGATCTGATCCTCGTCCTCGACCGGGAAGGAGGCGACGAGCGCGCCACCGGGCATGCGCTTGTCGAAGGCGGTGACGCCCTGGCCGCCGCGGCCGCGCACCGGGTAATCGTGGCTCGACGAGATCTTGCCCAGCCCCTTGGCGGTGACGGTCAGGATCAGATCCTGTGCCGCGAGCATCTCGGCATAGCGCGCCTCGGACAGCGTGCCCTCGGCCACGGCCTCGTCCTCGTCGGCCTCGACTTCGGTGTCCTCGATCTGGTCCTCGGCGCCATGTTCCGCGCGGTAGCGGCGGATGAAGGCGGCGCGTTCCCAGGGCTCGGCCTCGAAGTGGCGGATCACCGACATCGAGACGACCTTGTCGCCCTCGGCCAGTCGCACGCCGCGCACGCCGGTGGAGGAGCGGCCCTTGAACACGCGCACCTCGGGGACGGGGAAGCGGATCGCCCGCCCGCCCGCCATCACCAGCATGATGTCATCCTCTTCGGTGCACATGCGGGTATCGACCAGCGTCACACCCTCGGGCAGTTCCATCGCCCGCTTGCCGTTGCGCATCACCTTGGCAAAGTCGCTCAGCGCGTTGCGGCGCACATCGCCATCCGAGGTCGCGAAGAACACCTGATAGTTCCCCCAGTCTTCCTCGGGCGCATCGACCGGCATCAGCGAGGCGATGGAGACACCCTGCGGAATTGGCAGGATGTTGACGATCGCCTTGCCCTTCGAGGTGCGGCCCGCGAGCGGCAGGCGCCAGCACTTCAGGCTGTAGACCATGCCATCAGTGGTGAAGAACAGAAGCTGCGTATGGGTGTTCGCGACGAAGAGGGTGGTGACGACGTCGTCTTCCTTCGTCGCCATCGAGGCGAGCCCCTTGCCGCCGCGGCGCTGCGCGCGGAACTCGACCAGCGGCGTGCGCTTGATGTAGCCGCCCGAGGTGATGGTGACGACCATGTCCTCGCGCTCGATCAGGTCCTCGTCATCGAGGTCGCCCGCCCAGTCGATGATCTCGGTGCGGCGCGGCACGGCGAACTGGTCCTTCACCTCGCGCAGCTCGGCCGAGATGATGCTCATGATCCGCTCGCGCGAGCCGAGGATCTCGAGATAGTCGCGGATCTTTGCCGCGAGATCGGCGAGCTCATCGGTGACTTCCTTGACGCCGAGCTGGGTCAGCCGCTGCAGCCGCAGGTCGAGAATGGCGCGGGCCTGGACCTCGGAGAGGTTGTAGGTGCCGTCCTCGTTCATCTCATGGAGCGGATCGTCGATCAGCCGGATATATCCCGCGATCTCATGCGCCGGCCAGCGCCGGGTCATCAGCTTCTCGCGGGCCTCGGCGGCATCGGCCGAGGCGCGGATCGTCGCGACGACCTCGTCGACGTTCGAGACAGCAACGGCCAGACCGCACAGGATATGGCTGCGCTCGCGCGCCTTGCGCAGTTCCCAGGCCGTGCGCCGCGCCACCACTTCCTCGCGGAAAGTGATGAAATGGGTGAGGAAATCGCGCAGCGTCAGTTGCTCGGGCTTGCCGCCGTTCAGCGCCAGCATGTTGCAGCCGAAGGAGGTCTGCAGCGGCGTGAAGCGGTAAAGCTGGTTCAGCACCACATCGGGCGTCGCGTCGCGCTTCAGCTCGATCACCACGCGCACGCCGACCCGGTCGGATTCGTCGGCGATGTTCGAGATCCCCTCGAGCCGCTTGTCACGGACGAGTTCGGCGATCTTCTCGATCATCGCGGCCTTGTTCACCTGATAGGGAATGTCGTCGACGATGATCGCGTGGCGGTCCTTGCGGATCTCCTCGATCCGGGTCTTGGCGCGAATGATGACCGAGCCGCGGCCTTCGAGATAGGCCTTACGGATGCCGCCGCGGCCCATGATCTGCGCCCCCGTCGGGAAGTCGGGGCCGGGCACGATCTGCATCAGCGCCTCGGTCGACATGTCGGGGGTCTCGATCAGCGCGAGCGTCGCATCGACCACTTCGCCCAGGTTGTGCGGCGGGATGTTCGTCGCCATGCCGACCGCGATGCCGCCCGCGCCGTTCACCAGCATGTTCGGGAAGCGCGCCGGAAGGACGGTCGGTTCCTTGTCCTTGCCGTCGTAGTTGTCCTGGAAGTCGACGGTGTCCTTCTCGATATCGGCAAGCATGAAGGCCGAGGGCTTGTCCATGCGCACTTCGGTGTAGCGCATCGCCGCGGCGCTGTCGCCGTCCATCGAGCCGAAGTTGCCCTGACCGTCAAGCAGCGGCAGCGACATCGAGAAGTCCTGCGCCATGCGCACCAGCGCATCATAGATCGCCGCATCGCCGTGCGGGTGATACTTACCCATGACGTCGCCGACCGGACGGGCCGATTTGCGATAGGGTTTGTCCGCGGTGTTCCCGGTCTCGTGCATCGCATAGAGGATGCGCCGGTGCACCGGCTTCAGACCGTCGCGCAGATCGGGGATCGCGCGGGACACGATCACGCTCATCGCATAATCGAGATAGGCGGTCTTCATCTCCTCGGCGATCGAGACGGTGGGGCCGTCATAAAGAGGCCGCTTCGGGCCGTCGTCGAGAGTTTCCGGCGTTTCGGGAGTATCGGTCACGCGCGTCTTCTTTTTCTAGATCTTGTTGGCCGTCTTATAGCCGATCCAACGGTTTGGGTGCAATCTCGAAGCGTCGTGCCGGGCGGAGACCGGCGGATTCGAGTATTTTTGCCAAGAAAAAGCCCAAGGGCGCGCCCGGATGGAAACCGGCGCGGCTCAGGCGGTGGCGCGGCCCCTGAGAAAGGCCCAGACCCAGATCCCGGCGAAGACGAGCGAGCCGACCGCGTTCAGGTTCGCCATGGTGATGCCGAAGATCTCCCAGCTGATCTCGTCGCAGCGCACCAGCGGCGCGGCCTGGATCTGCGCGAGCAGGTCCTGCGCCGACATCCCGCCCACCGGGTTCGAGGTGCAGGCGTCGGGGCCGGCGAAGATGTGCCGTTCGACCCCCGAATGGTAGAACCCCAGCACCGAGGTGGTGAGCGCGGCAAGCGCGCCCAGAAGCGACAGCCCCATCGGCAGGCGGAACAGCAGCATCGCCGCGCCGAGAAGGGCCGCGAACAAATGCGGCCAGCGTTGCTCGATGCAGAGCTCGCAAGGGGCGTAGCCGATCGCCTGGAAGATCAGCGCGCCGACCAGCACCGCGGCAGAGCCGAAGGCGGCGAGGCCGACGAGGCGGCGGGGGGTGAGAAGCTCGAGCATCACAGATACCTCAGGGCGTAGAAACCGCCGATCAGCAGCACGACGAAGGCGGTGAAGAGCGGGCCGAGCCAGCGCTCGATGAAATCGCGGATCGGGGAGCCGAAGCGCCACAGCAGCCCGGCGACGACGAAGAAGCGCAGCGCCCGGGCGACGACCGAGACCGCGAGGAACAGTGGCAGGGAAAGCTGTGTCGCGCCGGAGAAGATGGTGATCACCTTGTAGGGGAAGGGGGTGACGCCGGCGACCAGCACCGCCCAACCGCCGTAGGTGTTGAAGCGCAGGGCGAGCTCGTCGAACTTGTCGGCCTTGCCGTAGAACTCGAGGATCGGCTTGCCGATCGCATCCATGAAGCCATAGCCGATCGCATAGCCGAGACAGCCGCCGACGACCGAGGCGAGCGTCGCGACGAAGGCGATCTTCCACGCCTTTTCACGCGCCGCCAGAACCATCGGAATCATCAGCACGTCGGGCGGAATCGGAAAGACCGAGCTTTCGACGAAGGCCACCGCCGCCAGCGCCCACATCGCGCGCGGATGGCCGGCAAGGCTCATCGTCCAGTCGTAAAGCCGTCGGATCATCTGCGCCCCATCTCAGGTTTCGCCTGATGTCTCGCCGCTCTGCGCTGCAAGGTCAAGCAGCGGCGCAAGCTTTTGCGTTGTGCGGGGGGAGCCGGAACCGTTAATCTCGCGCTTGTGACCAGTGGAGGTGTGCAATGAAATGGCAGGGACGGCGCGGCAGCCGCTACATCGAGGATCGGCGTGGGGCGTCGGGCAGCCCGGTGGGGCTGCGCGGGGCAGGCGGTCTCGGTGTGCTCGCGGTCGTCCTCGTCGGTTGGTATTTCGGCGTCGACCTGACGCCCTTGCTCGATCAGGGAGG
The DNA here is from genome assembly GCF_004022265.1 of Paenirhodobacter ferrireducens. Classification (GTDB taxonomy): domain Bacteria; phylum Pseudomonadota; class Alphaproteobacteria; order Rhodobacterales; family Rhodobacteraceae; genus Rhodobacter; species Rhodobacter ferrireducens. The sequence continues at coordinate 13,282 of NZ_SAVB01000025.1, read as the reverse complement.
GCAGGGCCCCTCGGTGCAGACTTCGGGCACGCTCAGCGAGGAAGACCAGCAGATGGGGGATTTCGTCTCGGTGACGCTTGCCGATACCGAGGAGGTCTGGGCGAAGATCTTCACGGACGAGCTGGGCCGGACTTATCACCCGGCGACGCTGGTACTCTACAGCGAGGTGACGCAATCGCCCTGCGGCACGGCCTCGGGGGCGACCGGGCCATTCTATTGCCCGAGCGACAAGAAGGTCTACCTCGACACCGCTTTCTTCACCACGCTGTCGCGCGAGCTTGGTGCCTCGGGCGATTTCGCCGCGGCCTATGTCGTGGCGCATGAGATCGGCCACCATGTGCAGGACGAACTGGGCGTTCTGTCAAAGGTGAACGCGCTGCGCGCGAAGGCGGACGAGGCGGAGAGCAACGCGCTGTCCGTGCGTACCGAGCTGCAGGCCGATTGCCTGGCCGGGATCTGGGCCTTCCACGCCGAGGAGCAGTTCGGCTCGATCGAGCGCGGCGACATCGCCGAGGCGATGAACGCGGCCGAGCGGATCGGCGACGACACGCTTCAGCGCAACGCCGGGCGCCGGCCGATGCCCGACAGCTTCACCCACGGCACCTCCGAACAGCGCCAGCGCTGGTTCGAGACCGGCTATGAAAGCGGCAACATCTCGCATTGCGACACCTTCTCGGTGGCCGAGCCCTGAACCGGGCAGCCGGGCGCGGCAAGCCCCTTGCCAGTCGCCCGGCCGCCCGCTACATGGGCAGGAACTGGCCCGAGTGGCGGAATGGTAGACGCAGGGGATTCAAAATCCTCCGCCGCAAGGCGTGCGAGTTCGAGTCTCGCCTCGGGCACCAGTTTGAAATCACACACTAAAATCGTTCCGTCCCGTTCCGTCGCGTAGGTCGCCCGCGGGCAGTTCCCACATGCGCTTCCCACGGTCATGTTTCGGTCTTGTTCCGTTCCATCATCGTCATCGCCGATTTCGACAGCCGCTTTCGATTCGCCCGGGAGCGGTAATAGGCGATCATCTCCGGTGTCTGATTGGTGATCGACTGGATCTGCGCATCGGTGCAGCCGGCCTCCGCCAAACGCACGATCGCGAGCTTGCGCAGGCCATGCAGCGTGTAGGGTTTCGCCTTGGCCCCGAGCCCCGTGCGCCATCCGCGGAATGCCTTCTCGATCGCGGAATATCCAAGCGGCTCGGTGAGGTTCTTGGCAATGATGTGGGTGCCGCGCTTTGGCTGCGCGGCCAGAAACGCGCGCAGACTTGGCGGGCTGTAGACCTCGATCCGAGTATCTGTCTTCTCGTCGAGAACATCCATCCACTCGCCTCGGAAATGGTCATGGCGCATGATGATCGCCGCATTCGGGCGCTGCCCGGTGCCGAGGATCAACTCGGCCGCGGTGCGAACCGCCGCCGGGGCGGTGTCGAGCGCCGAGACCATCCAGTCCGGCCATGGCTCGAACTCGCGCTGCTTGCCGTAAAGCTCGATCCCCTCGGCCACGTTCTCGACGTTCCAGTCGAGCGTGTTTCGCGCGAAGTTCAGCAGCAGGCTGATGATCTGCACCATCCAGTCGGCGCGGCGCGGAGTTTCGACATACTTCGCATGGATCGCGCGCACCTGGGAGCGGGTGATACTGCGCACCGCCTTGTCCCCGTTCTTCTCGGCGATCTCGTTGAGGATGCGGTCGTAGCTTCTCCTGGTGCTGTATGCGAGGCGGGTGAATTTCGGATGGGCCCGGTAGGCGCGGATCAGATCTCCCCAGGTATCGCGCTCGGGCTTTTTGAGCGCCTCGCTGGTGCCGGACCGGATCGCCCAATAGGCGCGGTCGAATTCTTCAGAGTCTGGGTCATCGGGCAATGGAATGAACCGCTCACGCCGGCGCCCGTCCTGAAACCATGTCATCCGGTAGTAGGGGCGCAGGCGCCCCCCGACCTTCTTGAACTGGACATATGGCTTCTGAGACCGCTTCAAAGGTCGAATTCCTCGGTTGGCTTTGGCTTGGTTCCGCGAACGATAGCGTCGATGTCGGAAATCGACCAACGCTCGTGCTGCCCGATTTTGAGCGGAGCGGGGAGAGCCCCCGCGGATACCAGATCCCTAAATTCAGCCGGGCGCATGTCAAGCAAGCGCGCCGCGGTGCGATCAGTGGCATAGATGATCTGCTCATGCCTTGCCATCAGTCGGTCTCCATCTTCTCAAGCGCATCCAGCGCGATGCGGCGGATCGGCCCGGCGCTGATCCTGGCGATTTCAGTGAGCGCTGCGCGGGCGGTGGCCACATCGGCGCGCACCTCAGGCACAGGGCGGTCGGTGACGGAGGCGTAGAGGGGCGTCACCGTCCAGTCGCCTTCGCTCTCGAAAAATGCGGCCCTCTCCGCCTTTCGCTCGAAGTGATATTCCCCCTTGAAAGTCTGGTCTTCGCAGAGCCATGCCACAGGTTCAGCCCGAACCCGCAGCCGCTCAACTTCGGCCTCAGCTTGCTCAGCGAAACTCACCACCGCGTAGCTCTTAGCCACAAGCTCTCTGACTGCATTTTCAGATGCCTGCGCTACGGCGGCGCGTGAAAGTTCGTGCAGGTCGCTGAGATAGCTGAGATAGCGGTCAACAGCCGCAGCGATCGTGCTCATTCCTGTTTCCCTTCTCGCTTCGCTCCGACCATCGTCAGCACAACCGCTGCGACGATGACCAAGGCCTCGATGGTGAGGCGGAGGATGGTTCCGGTTGGCGGTGCAGCGCTCATGCGGCTCTCCTGATCTCATTGAGGGCGTGATCGCCCCATTGCTCGGCCATGGCCGCCGCGAGGCCGGGAAAGAACCGGCTGCGGAAGACCTTGCGCCCGGGCCCGGGCGGGGCGCGGTGGATCTCGTCGCGCGCGGTGCTGCCGTCGAGCGTGCCGGTGGCCGTGAGCTTCGGCAGCCCGCGCAGCCACAGGCAGGTGCGCTTCGTCACGTTGTCCGGGCCGGCAGGATCGGTGCCGAACTGCCAGGGCTGAACGCTTTGGCTGAAGGGGCGGAAATCGCGGATCCGGGCCTTGGCATGCTTGTGCATCACCGGGTTCTCGATCGCGATCCGCGGCACCGGCGCGCTCCAGCACGCCGAGAAGAGTGCCGCGCCCTCATCGAGCAGGCGCCACATGATCCGCAGGCGGGTCGCCTCATCGAGACCGCGCCAGGCCGCGTGCTCGGCCGCGGTGACCTCGTCGGGCGGATTGCACGGCGGGGTGGTCAGCCAGCGCACGCCGCTGTTGGCGAGGCGCGTGCAGGGCGGGTGGCAGATGACGGCCAGATCCCAGCCGAGGCCGAGCGCCTCGCGCACATCGCAGACCATGTGCCGGTTGCTGCCATCCTCGGCCGGGGCGAGATCGCACGACCAGGCATCATGCCCGCGGGCCGCGAAGGCACGGCGCACGATGCCCGAGCGCTCGCAGCCGATCAGGACGCGCAGGGCGGTCATCGGCCCACCTCCGCCAGCATCTCGCGCAGCGCTACGACCAGAACGTGAGGCCGGCGGCGCGGCCGGCGCGGTGGCGTGATGACGTCGCGAGGCGGCGCCGTCTCGGCGCGCGGATCGTGGTGTGGCGGGCGCAGCGCCGCCGGGAGCGGCGCAAGGCTGACGCGGGCAGGGTGGTGGTGAGGCTGTTCCATCACACCCTCGCCGGCATAAGAACGAACATGGCGTCTGGATCGTCGCCGTGGATGATGAACGGATCTCTGGGGCTGGCGCCCTTGACCGTGAAGGTCGGCGTAACCCGCCCCTGCTCGGCGAGATAGCGAAGGTTGAAGCCGAAAACCGGCGGCGCCATGCCATCCTTGCACTTGATGCCGATCGGCATCTCTATCCCGCCGTCCTGGTTGCCGATGCAGATCATCCCCTTGCTGGCGTCGAGGCGCGCGATATGGGCGTCATAGTCGGCACCAGCCGCCGCACGCTGCAGCCGGGTCAGCTCTGCCCCGGAGATGGTGCAGCAGATCGCATCGGATGCGGCGGGGATCACGCGGCTGTATTCGGGATAACGGCCGTCGATCAGCTTTGCGCTGACCTCGATGTCCAGCCCATGAATATGCACGTGGCGCTCCCACATCGTGACCCTCAGGGGGGCGTTATCCCCGGGCCGCGTGACTTGCTTCAGCAGATCCACCAGCTGTTTCGGGATGATGGCGCTAAGCGTCTGGCCGGGGATCGCGCCGATCTGCGTGTCGGTATCCACGACCGCCAGACGGTGCCCGTCCGTCGCCACCGCGCGCAGGGTGCTGCCATCGGGGCGTGCATGCAGGTAGATGCCGTTCAGGTAATACCGCGTCTCTTCGGCGCTGATGCAGTGCCGGCACAGGTGGATCATCCGTCGCAGCTCGTCAGGTGTTTGCGTCCAGGTGGCGGTCTTGACGGTCGAGGCGGAGAACTGCGGGAAATCCCCGGCCGGGATCAGGGCGCGCTGACGCACCACCATGTCGCCGCCGTCCATCAGGATCATGCTCGGCGTGTCCTCGACCGCCGGTGCGTGCACCGAGATCTTGACCACGGACCGCGCGGCCGCCGCGAAGGATGCGAGCGTGGCAGCACGGATCATGACCGCGGCCTCGCCCTCAAACGCCACATCGGCGTCGATATTGACGGTCAGCTCGATGTCGAGGTCTGTCGCGCACAGGCTGACGCGCCCGTGGCCGATTGTGACGCGCACATAGCCAAGCACAGGGATAACGTTCCAGCGCGGCACCACCTGTGCCATCAGCCGTGCGGCGCGGCGAAACTCCGCCAGCGGGATATGGGCGCTGGCGATCTGGTGCGTGTCGGCGGAGATCTTGGATTGAGCGTTCATCACCGCCCCCCAAGTGCTTGCATGTAGATCTCGAGGATCGCCTCTTCCGCGGCCAGATCATCGTGGTCGCGTTTGCGCATCACGATGATCTTCTTCATCACCTTGGTGTTGTAACCCCGCGCCTTGGCCTCGGCCATCACGTCCTTCTGCTGCTCGGCGATGTCCTTCTTCTCGGCTTCGAGGTGCTCGAATTGCTCGATGAACTGGCGCAGTTCTTCGGCGGTGACGTTGTAGAGATGATCCCCGACCGCGACGTCGGCGGGCGTATTCTTGACCGGGATCCGCCCGCCCGTGTCGACCGGCGGCATGGCGGTGAGGTCGGCCATGCTGGCCTGCGTCTCGCTGCCGCCCGGGGGCGGCGCGGGCGTGGATTTCTGGGGATCGGGGGCGGGGGGCATGAACATCGGATCCTCCGTGAGGGGTTGGCGGGCGGGTGCCAGCCGAATGCAATCCCGCCCGCACCGGGCGACATGCCCGGATCACTGCCCCGGCGGCAGCTGTGGTCATCGTGAGTGGTGGCGCCGCCGGGGTCGCGGCTGCGCGGGCGGCGGCGGGGAGGTCCCGGCGCCCCCGCCGTGAAATCAGCCGGTCAGCGCGAGGCGCGCGCGGGCCTCGGCGAGCGGGGCGGCATCGACCGCCGCGGCGATCCAGCGCGCACATGCGGATGCGATGTCGCGGCCGGTGGCCTTGATGCCGTGCAGCTCGATCCTGACGCCGGCTGACACTCTCTGGGCGGGCCGCCAGGCCACCCAGAGCTGGCCGGCGCCGGTCGCGTTGATCTCGCCGACGATCGCGTCAATGCGGTCCACGGTGTCGAGGGGCGTGAGCCGGTCGAGCAGGCGGGCGAGGGGGGAGACGGGCAGCACCATCAGGCCAGCGCCCCGGCGGAAAGCTGCGGCAGCGCCAGCGCGGTGTCGAGCGCGGCGCGGGCGATGACCAGGCTGCCGGCGCAGATCAGCGCCGCGAGCAGCAGGTCGGAGACGTGCAGGCGGGTCTTGCCCATGTGATCCTCCATCGGTGATCCCGCGATCGGCCCGGGGTGGGTGTCAGCGGCGGGTGATGGGAAGAGAGTACGTGTGAAATATCACATCGTCAATGGAACAAATGGGAAAAAACACATTTGCCGTGAGCCGGTGTGCGCGATAAGGGTGAGAAAATGCACACCGTATCAGCGTTATCCGATTTTCAAATCATGGTTGCCGTCGACGCTATTCGGCGCGCGGGCGGGGGAGAGCCGTCAGAGCGTCTAGAAAACGCGCTTGGTCTTCTGGGCCAAATTGCTCAAGAAATTCTGCAAGGCGTCGATCGAGTTGATACCTCTGCCCGATCCCGAGTAGTTCTCCCGGATCTCGATGAAGGGCTTGAGCTAGTGCAAACACGGTAGATATTTTGGGGCTCACCGTCCTGCGCTCTCGAATATCCGTCACGGCCCTGCGGTTCAGCCCGGCCTTGATCGACAGTTCTGCCTCAGTCATGCCAGACTCAGCCAAGGCTGCCAGCAGGTTCTCTCGGAAGGTTTCGTTCTGATCCATAGTGAGAGAAATACCGCCACCTCGTCGTGCGGGCGAATGTGAAATTCCTGCTTGTTTGGTGTGAAAAATCACACTACCTTGCCCGCCATGCAAACGGAAACTGACCAGCTGATCTCTGAGATCGAAGCCGCTGCCGCGGTCCTCGGGCTGTCCCCCAGCACTATCGGTGAACGCGCCGGTCAGGGAGGGCAGTTCTATTCCCGCCTCAAGCGCGGATCTCGCGCATGGCCCGAAACGGTCAAGTCCGTGAGGGCAAGGATAGTCGAAATGCGAGCTGCATCCATTGGGGATGGCGGAGCTTCCGCATGACCGCCGCTGTCCTTCCTGCAAATTCCGCTTTCCCATGCCTGAGCCTTCTCATGGCTGAGGGCACGCGTCACGGAATCCCGGTTTCCGACGGAGGATCAGCGACGACCATATTCGTTGATCTCGAGAGAGAGGCTTTTCATCCGGGCCAGTCTTGCCCCCTCCATCGTGCCATTCGTCATTGCCAGCCGCATCATTGCCTCGTTGAAGACGTTGATGCGGCGGCTGTTGTACTGGTCGCCCCAAAGGGACTTCACATAGGCTTCGACGTGTTCACGGCGGGGGCGCAGGATCGCAACCAGGCCACGCAGGATTGGCCAAGCGTCTTGCTTCCTTCCGTAGGGGACCCAGCCGTCGCTGACGGCAAAGCGACATTCCCTCTTGGCGTATTCGACGATTTGGTCGAGCGCTTGATCTCGGGAGATTTCCGCGGCTTCGGCGATGAGCAACATCAGCGAGATCTGGCTGACGAGCTGTCGGCGAATGGCGAGCGCCATGGACTGGGGCTGAGTGTAGTAGATGTAGGGATCGTATGGAAATGTGCTTGTTGCGTCCCAGTAGACCGACGTCTGGCACTCTTCACCGGTCGCCACATCCACCATGCGAGAGACACCTCCCTCGCTCAGGTGTCGAATGCGACGCTTGTCGAGGTCGATGATCGTCATCACGTAGGGCGGCGATCCGCAAAGGATAATGGCCGATCGTTCAGAGATTGCGCCGTTGCGATCCGTGTAGGTGATCCGGAAAACCCTGTCGAAAATGTGCGGTTCGGTCGTCATCAATGGGAGGTCCTTCTTATGCAGTTCGCAGATGATAGCGCCTGCATTTCGCGGCGCATCCGAAAAGCGGCATGGGGAGTTGCCCATGTCTGACCGGGTGATGATCAACCAGTTCATGCACGCGCTGGTGTCGCGCGCGGGCGGGGTCGAGAACGCGGCGCGCTTCGTCGACGCGCGCCTCGGCATCCCGCTGGACGGCTCGGGGTTCTCGACGCGCAAGGGCACGTTCTCGAAGCGGCTGGCGGGGCATCTGGATTGGCCGCTGGTCGAGATCATGGCGCTCGAGGATGCGGTCGGCGATCCGGTCGTGCGGCGCTGGCTGGCGCGCAGCCTGCCCGAAACCACCGAGGCGATCGACCTGATGCTGTGCGTGTCGGAGACGGCGCGCGAGGTGGGCGAGGCGGTCGGTGCGGTTGCCGATCTCGCCTCGGGGCGGGGTGACCGGGCGCGGGCGCGCAAGGAAGTGCATGAGGCCCGCGGCGCGATCGACCGCCTCGCCGCCGCCGTTGACGGAGAGGAAGCATGAGTACCAATGTTCTCTCGCCGGCCTTCGATACCGTCGAAATGCGGCAGTTCGTCTTTGGAGACGGCGAGACGGTTCACGATGTCATGGTCGAACGGTTCAGTGATGACCGCATTGCCATTACCATCGAGGCGTCCAATCCGGAGGAAGCCACGTGGCATTCCATGGTGCTTCCTCTGGACCAGCGATACGCCCGGTTGATTGGCGGCGCGCTGCTTGATCTTGCGCAGGCGCCTGCGCCGAAGGGCGGTGCGTGATGGGGCTGCGCAAGTATTGGGAAATCACGATCCGCGGCGTGACCTATCCGGACGTGAACGCCGCGGCGCAGGCATTTGGGGTCGGCGCACATGCGATCCGCCAGGCGGCACGGGCTGGCCGGCTTGACCGTGTGGGGATGCCGAAGGGGTGTGAGCCGATGCCGGTGCGTATCAGGGGTGAGGATTACCCCGATGCGAAGGCGGCTGCGCAGGCGCTTGGGGTGACGACGAACGCCGTTTACCAGGCGATCGTGCAGGGGCGGGAAGACAGGCTCGGCCTGCCCCGGGCGCCTGTGAGCAATCGGGGGCGGCAGTTCTCGATTGGCGGCATGTCCTGGCCGTCCGAGGCAGAGGCGTGCCGGCAGCTGGGGCTGTGTCTGAATTATATCTACCTCGCCCGCCGGCGCGGATCTGTGGCGATGCAGCAGGTGATCTTGCAGCGGGCCATGCAGATGCGGGTGCAGCACGCCCGGGCGAGCGGCACCTCGGATTTCCCGCCGGCCTGCGACCCTGTCCACGGGCGCCGCACGGCAGGCCGGCCAACTGGCGCGGCGGGCCGATCCCGCCGCGCCCCTTTGGGGCTTCGCGCGCAGGAGCGGCGGCGATGACGGCGAAGGTGATCCATGTGCTTTCCGGCGGTGAGCGAGCCCTGATCAGCTGTGATGCGTGCTGCGCGCAAATCTCGTTTGACATGCGCAAGCCGCTCGGAACGATCTCGAAGCGCACCGCAGCTAGCTCGGGCCACGCCATGAGACGAGCGGCCCTGTCCAAGGGGTGGAGCAATCCATCTGGCAAGCACTTCTGCCCCAGATGCACCAAACGCCGGCGTGGCGCCGATGAACCCAACCCCAAACCCAAACCGATCGAGGAGAAGACGATGGTCCAGAAGACCGAGGCAAAGCAGGCGCTGCGGCAGCCGTCGCAGGAACAGCGCGGCGACATCATCGAGATGCTGGTGCTGACCTATGACCGCAAGGCGAAGCGCTACAAGGGGGCGGACACCGACAAGACGGTTGCCGAGGCCGTGGGCACCTGGTGCCTGCCCGGCTGGGTGACCGAGATCCGCGAGCGGGACTTCGGCCCCGCGGGTGGCAACGAGGAGATCGAGGCGATCCGGGCCGAGATCGCCGCGGTGCAGGCAGACTGCGCCGAGCGGGTGGCGGTGCTGGGCAAGCGGCTTGATGCGGTCTGCGCGGCGATCGGGCCGCGGGCGGCGCGGATCTAGGGCGGGGCGCGCGGGAACAGCTGCGCGGGAGGTGACGACATGATTGATCCGGCAAGGCCGCGGCTCGTGCAGATGGACGAGCTCGAGGAATATCCGATCGGCCGCGACGAGCGGCTGGATGCGCATTCCTTCGTGAAGTGGTGGCATCACCGCTGGCTGTCCTCGCGCACCTTCCGCCTGGCGTCCTGGGAGACGCAGGGAATGGCGCGGGCGCTGTTCGACATGTCGCAGACGGAAAGCCCGATCGGCACCTTGCCCGATGATGACGACGAGTTGGCGGTGATGCTGCGGGTCGAACGGCGGCGGATCGGCGAGCTGCGGCGCGCCGAGTTCGGGCCGTTCCGGGGCTGGCGGCGGTGCCGCTGCGGCGACGAGGTGCGGCTGATGCACCCGGTCGTTCTCGAGCAGGTGCGCGATGCCCTGGACCGGCGCGAGGCGCGCGAGATGTCGCGCGAGGCGGCGGCGGTGCGCAAGCGGCGCGAGCGGCTGCGCGACGGGTTGGGCAAGCTCGGGCTGTCGGACGCCATTCTGGGCAGCGATCTGCTGATCGAGCGCATGGACGAGTGGATGCTCGCCAATGTGCGCGGCCGGCGGGACGGGCAGTCCTATGGCGCGGCGCTGCTGCATGCGCGGCGTGAAAGATGGCTCTAGGCGGGGGTGTGACTGTCCCGTGAGTGTCACGCGTGACGGTTTGTGACTGTCACGGACAGTCCGGGACAGTCACGTCTGTCGTGTGACAGTTCTGCCTAGAGAAGAAGAGACAAGAAAAGACAAGAAAAGACAGACGCGGCCGTGACGGCCGGGCAACGGCGCCTGTGGATAACTTCGGCAATGCGATGAGAATGGAGCAGGTGGAATGGACAGTGCAGAACAGGCAGCCGGCGAGCGTCGGGTGCGGGAATTGCTGATTGAGCCGCTGGCGCGGCGGGGGCTCGCGCGGCCGAGCAGCCTGACGCGGGCGCAGTATGAGGAGATGTGCCGCGACCTCTGCGCGCGGCTCGCCTACATGGACAGCCTCAGCCTCGAGGCGCTGGAGGAACAGGTGGCGGCGAACCCGGCGGGCAAGGATCTGGATCGGCTGCCGATCGCGAACCGGATCCTCGACTGGGCCGGACAGATCCAGCCGCCGCGCGATGACAGCGTGTCGCCGCTGATGCGGCGGGCGTTCTCGCACCGCATGGGCGCGGCCGCGATCGAGCAGGGCTGGGGGCCGGAACTGCTCGACTACCTGCGCCGCAAGCGGCTCTGGCCGGGCGAGTTCATGGTCGGCGAGCTGCGCAAGGCGGGCCATGACAACGCGCGGCAGATGGTGCTGATCGAAGAGCGCCTCGCGGCCGGCCGGGTGGTGCCGCCGGAACAGCTGCGCTGGCGCGACGAACGGGCCGCGGCCGCGGCGCGGTGCCGCCGGATCGCCGAGCTGGTGCAGGCCGGGGGTGCGGCATGAGCGCGATGGCAGATGCGGCGCGGCCGGCCGCGGTGTCGGCGCAGGACTGGGCGCGGCTGAGCGCGGCGCAGCGGCTGGCGGCGGCCGAGTTGCTGGCGGTGCGCCCGGCCGAGATCTCGGTGACGCGCTGGCTGACGATGGGCGAGGCGGGGCGGCGCGCGGCGCTGCTGCGGGCGGCGACGGCGCCCGAGGCCTGCGGTCCCGAGATCCCGGTGGCGCCGGCGCGCGGGGCGTGCCGGGTGTTCACCGTGCGGCAGATCCGGCCGGGCACCCGCAACACGATCGAGGATGCGGGCTATCAGGGCCCGGGAGAGGCGCAGCCGCGCCGGGCGGTGCGTGCGGCCGATGTCTTCGACCGGATGGAAGCGCGGGCGCGCGCGGCAAAGAAGCCGCTGCCCTTCACGCCCGGGCAGATCGCGATCGCGCGGCTTTACCGCACGCTCGTCGAGCGGCACGAGGCCGGGGCGATCAAGCTCTCCAGCCTCGAGGGCCGGACGGGCGGCTCGGGCCGGGGCGCCGACGTCACCGACCTGCGGCTCGAGGAAGCGCGCAAGATCGCGCTCCTGCGCCGGCGGATCGGCGACGGGGCGGCGATGGTGGTGCGCCGGGTGCGGCCGAGCGCACGCGGGGCCGGCGCCTCGATCATCCTCGACCGCCGGCTGGTGGATGCGGTTTGCCTTGAGGATCTGGACCCGAGCGCGGTGCTGGTGGCGCATGGCTGGGCTGCCAAGGGGGATCGTCAGAACATGCTGAGACAGGCACTCGGCGCCGCCCTGGACCGCATGCAAGGGTATCTGTGAGAAAGGGGATTGACGCTTAAGTCTACCGGCGGCATATCTCTTCCTATGATCTACACGAGCGCCCGGCGGGACCCACCCGACCGGGCGTTCCTGTTTCGCGAGGTGGAGATGACGGAGATTGCTCTGGACGTCTCGGGCTTCGTCTCTGCGCTGAAGGTGATGGCCGAGCGGGATCTCCGCATCGCCGCGACCTGGGCGCTGAACGATACGGCGAAAGAGGCAAGCGACCACATCCGGGACCGGATGACGGTGGTGTTCGACCGGCCGACGACATTCACCGAGAACGCCTTTTACGTGAAGAAGGCGCGGGTGGATGACCTGACCGCCGCGGTGATGGAACGCCCGACGCGGGCGTCGCGCGACTATCTGAAGGTCGAGGAAGCGGGCGGGCCGCGCCGGCCGACCGGGTTCGAGGGCCAGATGCAGCGGGCGCTGGCCTATGACGGGCTGATCTCGGCGGTGATCCCGGCGGACGAGGCGCGGCTCGATGCCTATGGCAACTGGTCGGTGGGCGAGCGCAACCAGGTGATGTCGGCGCTGAAGATCCAGCGCGACTATGCCGCGAATGCCACGGCGCGCTCGACCCTGAGCGGGCGCAAGCGCAAGCGCTCGACCTATTTCGTGCCGCAGTCGGGGCTCTATCCGGGGATCTACCGCAAGGACGCCTCGGGCAATATCGGCATCGTCGCGATCCTCACGGACAAGGTGCCGCGATACGCGCCGCGGCTCGGCTTCCATGCCGAAGCGATGGCGGTCTTCGAGGCGCGGCTGCAAGGCCATTTGTCCCGGACGCTGAGCCAGGTGTTCTACAAGCGGCTCGGCTGAGCGAGACCGGCCCCATGACCGGGGCGGAAACTAGGAGATCTGAACATGGATATCGTTCGCATCGTCCCGCCGTCTGGTGAGGGCGTCAAATCCGGCTGCGGAACGCAGGTGCTGATGCCCGACGGGACGGAGGTGCCGTTCGTCACCTCGGTGACAGTTACCTTCGCGCCTGACATTCCGGTCAGGGCAGAAGTCGAGGTCGCGACCGACTTCGTGGAAGAGATCTCGGCGCACCCGATCCTTGGGCTCGATACGCTGAAAGCCTCAGCCGCGCGGTATGGGCTCCAGCTGGTCCCTGTCGATGGAACCGTGAGCTGCGTGACCCTCGCGGGAAAGACGATCAATCGCCTGCTCCCCGCGGGTCCTTCCCGGGCAACCTCGTCGCACGGGTAATTCGCGCCCCGTTCGTTTCGGCCCGCTTAACGACCGGGCAAGCCTTAACCTGCCGGGCCTTAACAAGTCCCGCCGGGCTTTACCAGAAAACCATGGGAGATTGCGGCGTGCAGGTGAATGCCACGACGCTCGCGCAGCGCCTTGGCGTGTCGAAGGCGCGCATTTCGCAATATGTCGCCCAGGGCACGCTGGCCGGGTGCTTTACCGGCGAGGGGCGGGCGCGACGGTTCGACCTCGACCTCGTGCAGAAGGCGCTGCATCAACGCCTCGACCCGGGGCAGATGCTGGGCAACGGGGCGGGCACGCGCGCGGCACTGCGCGATCTCGATGCCCCGGCACCGCGCACGGCGCCGCGGACCGACAGCCTGCTCGAGCCGCGGGACCCGGATC
>NZ_SAVB01000024.1 GCF_004022265.1 Paenirhodobacter ferrireducens | reverse complement strand
GCACCTTGCGGGCATGAAGGACAGCAAGATCATCGTCGCGATCAACAAGGACGAAGAGGCGCCGATCTTCCAGGTCGCCGATTTCGGTCTGGTCGCCGACCTGTTCCAGGCCGTCCCGGAAATGACCGCGAAGCTGTGACCCCGCCGGGCGGGGGCGCTGCCCCGCCGAGGCAATGCCTCGGCCCCCGAGGTATTTGCGGCAAGATGAAACCAGGGGGCGCTCCGATCGGGGCGCCCCTTGCTTTTTCTTGGCTGAAATACTCCGGGGGGGAGGCGAAGCCGAGGGGGGGCAGCGCCCCCTGCCTGTCGCGAACCAACAAGCCTTCCCGAAAGGGGAGGCTTCTTTGTTTCGGACCAGACCTTCAGAGCATCCGCCCGACGACCGGGGCCAGCGCCTCGGCGACCTCCCGATGCACCAGCGGGCCGGGCATCGTGGCGGCCGCAGGCTCCTCGAGCGGGGCGAAATGCATGCCCGCCGTCCCCGCCGAACGCGCCATGCTCGAGGGCTGCACCCGCACCAGAACCTGCGCCAGCGGCGCGATCCGGTCGACCATCTCCTGCGTCACGAAAAGCGGCTCCGGACCGAGCGGATCGCCCTGCAGCGGGTCGCGCCAGTCGGTGAGCCACAGGAGCAGCTTCGCCCCCTCGAGCCGTTCGAGCAGCGCCGTCATCCGCGCCACCCAGGTCTGGCGCAGCTCCGTCACCAGCAGCTCGTAGCGCTCGGGCCCCTGTGCCATCAGCACCGACAGCATGTGGCGGGTGAAGTTGAACTCGGTGAAGTCGATCTCGGAGAAGACCGAGCGCATCAGCCCCGAGGCCCGCAGGAAGCGGTCGTTGCGGCGCGGATGCACCGCATAGAACCGGTTCGTCAGGTTCTGCGCCCCGGTCAGCTGCACAATGCGCAGCCGCGACAGCCGCGTGAGTTCGGCGAGTTGCGGCTCGCCCAGGAAGACATCGACGCCGGCGTTGAGATAGCCGAAGTTCACCACAGGAATTCCCAGCCGCTCCTCGAGCAACGCCGGCCAGGGCTCCTCGACGAACTTGCCATAGGTTTCGGAGCCGCCAAGCGCCGAGACGAAGGGCGGCACCAGCTGCCGACGTGGCCCGCGGAACAGCAGTTTCGAGCGCCCGTAGCGACAGGGGAAATAGTCGAGGGCCCCATCCCCCGCATATTCGAAAGCCATGGCCCACCTCGGTTTTCGACTCGGTTCGGGACAAGCTGCGCCCAAACTCTTGCGAAAGGGCTAAGACGGACCGGCATGGTCAGCGCAGGACGCGCCGGGGGGATCCCCCTTGCGCCCGTTGCTGCGCTGCAGCATATTGACCGCGAGTAATCGGGAAGGAACCGACATGACGATCGAAACCGTAGGTATCGTTGGCGCAGGCCAGATGGGCAACGGCATTGCCCATGTCTTCGCCCTCGCGGGTTACAATGTCCTGCTGAACGACATCGCGCAGGACAGCCTCGACAAGGCGATGGCCACCATCGAGAAGAACCTGGACCGCCAGGTCTCGCGCGCGAAGATCACCGCCGAGGACAAGGCCGCCACCCTTGCCCGCATCACCACCACGCTGACGCTGACCGATCTTGGTCAGACCGACCTGGTGATCGAGGCCGCGACCGAACGCGAGGACGTGAAGAACCAGATCTTCAAGACCCTGGTGCCGCATCTGAAGCCGACGACGATCCTCGCCTCGAACACCTCGTCGATCTCGATCACCCGACTCGCCTCGAAGACCGACCGGCCCGAGCGCTTCATGGGCGTGCATTTCATGAACCCGGTTCCGGTGATGAAGCTCGTCGAGCTGATCCGCGGCATTGCCACCGATGACGAGACCTATCAGACGATGCTGGCGATCGTCGCCAAGCTCGGCAAGACCGCGGCCTCGGCCGAGGACTTCCCGGCCTTCATCGTGAACCGCATCCTGATCCCGATGATCAACGAGGCGGTCTACACGCTTTACGAAGGCGTGGGCAACGTGCAGTCGATCGACATGGCGATGAAGCTCGGTGCGAACCACCCGATGGGACCGCTGGAACTGGCCGACTTCATCGGTCTCGACACCTGCCTCGCGATCATGCACGTCCTGCACGACGGGCTGGCGGACACCAAGTATCGCCCCTGCCCGCTGCTGGTGAAATACGTCGAGGCCGGCTGGCTCGGCCGCAAGACCGGCCGCGGCTTCTACGACTACCGCGGCGAGACCCCGGTGCCGACGCGCTGAGCCCCGCCCCGAGAAACGCGAAGGCCCCGGATTTCCGGGGCCTTTCTCATGGGTGGAAAGGTCAGCCGCGCAGGTTGAGCGTGTGCTCGCGCATCTCGGCCAGCCAGCGGCGCGGGTCCTTCAGCGGCTCCTTCAGCTCGGCCGCCGAGAACGGCGCGCCGATCACCGGCGACTGGCGCTTGTTCAGCGCGCGGCGGATTTCATAGAGCAGCAGCCCCTGGCGCAGCGTCGCGCTGAGCTTGTTGGCGATCTGATAGGCTTGCGAGTTGCGGCCGGGGAAATGGATCGGCAGCACCTGCGCGCCCGAGCGCGCCACCATCTTCGCGGTGAAGGGGTTCCAGTCCTGCTCGACGGGCGTGCCGAAATAGGTGTCGGAATGCGCCACCTGCCCCGCCGGGAACAGCACGATCACACCGCCCGCCTTCAGCGTCGCCATGCATTCGGCGCGCATCTTCAGGCTTTCTTCCTGCGCGTTCGGCTCATGCGGGAAGGGCACCGGCAGCATGAACTCGGCGATCTCGGGGATGCCGGTCAGGAGCGAGCGGGTCAGGATCTTGTAATCGGTGCGCACCTGGCCGATCAGATAGGCGAGCACCATCCCGTCGACGAGCCCGTGCGGGTGGTTCGCCACCACGACGAGCGGGCCGTCCTTCGGAATGCGCGCGATCTGCTCGGCGGGGGTGGTCACCTCGATCCCCATGATGTCGAGCGCCTGCGGCCAGAACGGCTGACCGAAGGGGGCGCCGCGCCGCTCGAACTCGCGGATCAGGCGCAGGAGTTTCCACTTCGCCGTCATCCACTCGATCGCGCGGATCGTGTTCGCCTTCCAGGGATTGGTGAAAGTTCCGGCGTAGGACAGACGGCCCTTGTCATAGGGCGCCACCTCGGCCGGGGTCTGCACCGGAACGGTGCCTGCATGTTCGTCCAACACAGGACCCTCTTTGCGCAACGCGGGGTGTGCGAGCCTGCCTCAGCTGTCCTCGCCGAAGCGGTCGGCCACCAGGGCCTGCAGCGCATCGGCCAGAGCCTCGGCTTCGTCCCCGCTGGTCGAAACCTCAATAGATGTTCCGCGCGAGGCTGCCAACATCAAAAGCCCCATGATCGAATCGCCCGAGACGCCCATCCCGTCCTTCTCGACCTCGGCGCGGGCGTCGAACCGCTCCACCACCTCGACGAACTTGGCCGAGGCACGCGCATGCAACCCCTTCTCGTTGACGATCTTCAGAACCCGTTTGATGATCACTTGCCGCCCATTCCGTATGCCGAATAGCTGTTGATGTACTTGCGGCCGGCATCGAGCGCCGCCTCGACCGCCGCATGGACGCCGAGGCTGCGCGATTTCGCCAGCTTGATCAACAGCGGCAGATTGGCACCGTAGACGATTTCCCGCTCGCAGGCCTCGCAGGCCAGCAGGCTGAGGTTCGAGGGCGAGCCGCCGAACATGTCGGTCACCACCACCACCCCGTCGCCGGTGTCGACGGCATCGGCCGCGGCACGGATCTCGGCCTGCTTCGCGGCGCGGTCGTGCTCGTCCTCGATGGTGATGGCGCGGATTCCCTCCTGCGGTCCCACGACATGCTCGACCGCCGCGAGATACTCGCGCGCCAAACCACCATGTGCCACGATCACGATCCCGATCACGCGCCGCCTGCCTCTTTCACCCCCGGCTGGGCCAGAGCCCGCCGTTCCAGTTCCCTGTGCCGTTTAGACACTTGCCAGCCAGCCTCTGCAAGGGCTCGGGCGATGTTTTCCGTCACGGCAACCGAGCGGTGCTGACCGCCGGTGCAGCCGAAGCCCACGGCAAGGTGGCTCTTGCCTTCCTCAACATGGGCCGGCAGCAGGAAAAGCAAGAGATCGCGCACCTTCGTGATGAAGGGATCAAAGCGCGGATCGGCCGCGACATGGGCCGCGACCGCCGGATCGAGCCCGGTCAGCGGGCGCAGCGCCGGCACCCAGTGCGGGTTCGACAGGAAGCGGCAGTCGAACATCATGTCGAGCCCGCGGGGCACGCCGCGCTTGTAGCTGAAGCTGTGCAGCGACACGGCGAGCCGGGCGATCTTGCCCAGGTCGAACCAGCGCGCCAGTTCTGCCCGCAGCTCGTGCGGGCTCATCGCCGAGGTATCGATCAGCACATCGGCGCGGGCCCGGATCGGCGCCAGCAGATCGACCTCGAGAGTGATCCCCTCGAGCGGGGCATCCTCGGGAGCAAGCGGATGGCGACGGCGGGTCTCGGAATAGCGGCGCACCAGCACATCGGGGCTCGCGTCGAGATAGAGCACCTCGAGACGCAGTGCCGGGGCGCGGGTCAGCCGGTCGATGAGCTCGATCAGCGCGGTGACCGAGAAGTCGCGGTTGCGCACGTCGATGCCCAGCACCAGCGGCCGCAGCAGCGGCCCGTCGAGCAGGCGCGGCACCAGGCTGAGCGGCAGGTTGTCGATGGTCTCGTAGCCCAGATCCTCGAGCGCGGCGATCGCGGTCGAGCGACCGGCCCCCGACGGTCCGGTCACCAGCACGACCCTGGTCGCCATCTGCTCCGTTGAGAGCTCTGCGCTCACGCCTGTCTCCCGCCCCTGAGCCACTGCAGAATTGCCGCCTCAAGATGGCCATCTTGCAGTCGCAGCACAAGGGGCAGGGACACACCCAGAATCTCGCTGTGGCGCATCGGCGGCAGTCGCTCGGTTTCGCTCTCGCTCAGGTCAACGACCAGGGCGATGCGGGCAGACGCCAGCGCCGTGGCGCGCAGGATGCCGGCGCCGCGCGCCTCGATCAGCCCGAAGAGCGCCGCCGGCGCCGCGGCAAGCAGCGCCCCCGCCTCGTGCCGCAGATCGACCCGGTCATCGGCGACGAGGTGCGCCCCCAGGGCCATCAGCCGCAGCGCGAGCGCGGACTTCCCCGCCCCCGAGGGGCCCAGGATCAGCACGCCGCGCCCGGCATCAAGCGCGACCGCCGTCGCATGGATGTTGGCAGCGGCCGGCGCGGCCACGGCTCACACCGGCAGGCCGACGACGAAGCGCGCCCCAAGCGGTTCGGAGCCGGGGTCGGCGTCGGTCGGGCGGATGTTCTCGGCCCAGATCACGCCGCCATGCGCCTCGACGATCTGCTTCGAGATCGCAAGACCAAGGCCGGAATGGTCGCCGAACTGCCCCGGCGGGCGCTGCGAATAGAAGCGCCGGAAGACCTTGGTCAGCGCTTCCTCGGGGATGCCCGGACCGGTATCCTCGACCACCACCAGCACCCGGTTCTCGCGCCGCCGCGCCCAGACCCGGACCGCGTCGCCCTCCTCGCAGAAGCTGATCGCGTTGGTGATCAGATTGACAAAGACCTGCGCCAGGCGGCCCTCGAGCCCGGTGATGAAGATCGGCTCCTTCGGCAGGTCGGAGATGAAATCGACGCCCTTCTCGGCAGCCTGCTGGCCAAGATATTCGGTCAGATTGCCGACCATCTTCATCAGGTCGAAGCGCTCCTCCTCCTCCTTCACCAGCTCGCTGTCGAGCCGCGAGGCGTTGGAGATGTCGCTGACCAGCCGGTCGAGGCGGCTCACATCCTGATCGATCACCTCGAGCAGCCTGGCGCGCTGATCCTCGCGCTTGACTACCTGCAGCGAGGCCACGGCCGAGCGCAGCGAAGCAAGCGGGTTCTTGATCTCGTGCGCGACGTCCGCGGCGAACTGCTCGTTCGCATCGATCCGGTCATAAAGCGCCGCGACCATGCCGCGCAGCGCCCCCGAGAGCCGGCCGATCTCGTCGGGCCGCGCCGTCAGGTCGGGAATGCGCACCCGGCCGGGTTGCATCTTGCGGGCGTTGCGGTCGCGGCCGATCTCGGCGGCGCGGGCCAGATCGGCCAGCGGATTGGCGATCGTCGAGGCCAGCACCAGGCTCAGCCCGATCGAGACGATGATCGCCACCACGAACATCTGCAGCACCTGCTCGCGCTCGATCCGCACGAGCTTGTCGATCTCGCCGGCGGCCGAGGTCATGGCGACCATGCCCACCATCCGCCCGTTCTGATAGAGCCCGGTGGCAACCGAGAAGATCGTCGCGCCGCCGCCGTCGCGGTTCGTCGCCATCACCGTCGCGCCGTCGCGCACCTGCGGCACCAGCTTTTCCACCATCGCGCGGGTGTCGACCGTTTGCGGTGCGCGCGGACCGCCGCTTCGCACCAGTCCCGAGATCCACTCCCAGCCCCGGTTCAGCATGTCGGTGATCATTGTCGAGCGCTGATCGATGCCAAGCCCCGTCACCCGCTCCTGCGGCGCGGTGCCGACCTCGTCGGAATCCGCAAGCAGGTTACCGCTCATGTCGAAGACATAGATCGCCGCGCCCTCGGGCAGCTCGATCCCGCGCATCACATCGGCGACGTCGATGCCGTCCCCGGCGGCAAGGTTCACCGGCGCCGCGACCGGCATCCGCGCCTCAAACACATCGGCGATCAGCTCGGCCTCGCTGACGATCGCGCTCTCGCGCTGGAACACCAGGCTGTCGCGGAACGGGTTGAGGTAGAGCACCCCCGCCACCATCACCAGCATGGCGAGCAGGTTGAAGGTGATGATCTTGCGCGCCAGCGGCGAGCGGTTGAGCGAAATCAGGCTGCGCCGGGCCCGACCGCGTGTGAGATCCTCGTCGACCACGCTCTCGGGGCCGACCCAGTCCTCGCCAAGGAGAACCTCCGCTCCGGATCGCTTCCTGCCCGTCACGCTCGCCCGCTCCGTCCCCATCTGTCCGGAAAACGTCATTCTTCGTTGTAGCGGTAGCCGATGCCGTACAGCGTCTCGATCGCCGAGAACTCGTCATCGACACTGCGCATCTTCTTGCGCAGCCGCTTGATGTGGCTGTCGATGGTGCGGTCGTCGACATAGACTTGGTCGTCATAGGCCACGTCCATCAGCTGATCACGCGACTTGACGAAGCCCGGGCGCTGCGCCAGCGCCTGCAGCAGCAGGAACTCGGTCACGGTGAGTGTGACCTCGCGCCCCCTCCAGGACACCGAGTGGCGCAGCGGATCCATCGTCAGGCTGCCGCGGGTGATGACCTTGTTCTCGTCGGTCGCCGGCGCCTCGCCCGAGGCGATCACCTCCTGGCGGCGCAGCAGCGCCCGGATCCGCTCGACCAGAAGGCGCTGGCTGAAGGGCTTTTTGACATAGTCGTCCGCCCCCATGCGCAGGCCGAGCACCTCGTCGATCTCATCGTCCTTCGAGGTCAGGAAGATCACCGGCATCGTGGTTTTCTGGCGCAGCCGCTGCAGCAGTTCCATCCCGTCCATTCGCGGCATCTTGATGTCGAGCACGGCCATATCCGGCAGCCGCTTGCTGAAGGCATCGAGTGCCGCCTGCCCGTCGTTGTAGGTCTCGACCTCGTAGCCCTCGGCTTCCAGCGTCATCGAAACGGAAGTCAGAATGTTGCGATCGTCGTCGACCAGCGCGATCCTCGACATGTCCTGTACCCTCTACTGCTCTTATATAATTACCGGCATTGTCCGCTTTCCGGCCCTTGGAATCAACTCTGTATGTGCGAATCAGACGGTCTGCGCGAATCATCTCGGCGCAAAAAAACCAAGGTCTGGCGAAATTGCCTCACCTTCCCGTGCTGGTTGCGCTAAACATCGCCTTGGTTGCGCTAACTGCGTCAAAGCATTCTGTTCCATCACCGAAACGTCATGTTATAGGGGCGCATCCGTGGCGGGCTTCCTGCCCGGATCGGTATTCCATTTGGCCTGGAATGCCGGGAGGAACCCAATGAACGCCGCGCGACGGCATCGGGAGCTACAGATGATCATCGGACGTGTGAACCCGGCGAAACGCCTGGAAGACCAGGGCATCAATGGTCTGGGCAATGTCTATTACAACCTGCTGGAGCCCGCTCTGATCGAAGCGGCCCTGAAACGCGGCGAGGGCACCCTCGGCAAGGGCGGTGCATTCTACTGCTCGACGGGCGTCCACACCGGCCGTTCTCCGAAGGACAAGTTCGTTGTCCGCACCGCCTCGGTCGAAGACTCGATCTGGTGGGAAAACAACAAGCCGATGGACCCGGCCAAGTTCGACGTGCTCTACGCCGACATGATCGAGTACATGAAGGGCAAGGATTTCTTCGTCGAGGACCTGTTCGGCGGCGCCGACCCGGAACACCGTCTCGACGTGCGTCTCGTGGCCGAACTCGCCTGGCACGGCCTGTTCCTGCGCACCATGCTGCGCCGCCCCGAGCGCAGCGAGCTCGACACCTTCGCGCCGGAATGGACGATCATCAACTGCCCGGGCTTCAAGGCCAACCCGGAGCGTCACGGCTGCCGTTCGGAAACCGTCATTGCGCTGAACTTCGACAAGAAGATCATCCTGATCGGCAACACCGCCTATGCCGGCGAGAACAAGAAGGGCGTGTTCACGCTCCTCAACTACATCCTGCCCGGCAAGGGCATCATGGCGATGCACTGCTCGGCCAACCACGCGATCGGCAACCCCGATGACGCCGCCGTCTTCTTCGGTCTCTCGGGCACCGGCAAGACCACGCTCTCGGCCGACCCGTCGCGCACGCTGATCGGCGACGACGAGCACGGCTGGTCGGAAAAGGGCGTCTTCAACTTCGAGGGCGGCTGCTACGCCAAGACGATCAACCTCTCGAAGGAGGCCGAGCCGGAAATCTATGCGACCTGCTCGATGTTCGGCACCGTCGTCGAGAACATGGTCTTCGATCCGGAGACGCTGGAACTCGACTTCTTCGACAACTCGCTGACCGACAACATGCGCTGCGCCTATCCGCTGCATTACATCTCGAATGCCTCGGAAAGCTCGATGGGCGGTCACCCGAAGAACGTCATCATGCTGACCTGCGACGCCTATGGCGTGCTGCCGCCGATCGCGCGACTGACGCCGGCGCAGGCGATGTATCACTTCCTGTCGGGCTTCACCTCAAAGACCCCGGGCACCGAAGTGGGCGTGACCGAGCCGCTGCCGACCTTCTCGACCTGCTTCGGCGCGCCCTTCATGCCGCGTCGCCCCGAAGTCTACGGCAAGCTGCTGCAGGCGAAGATCCGCGAGCACGGCGCCTCGTGCTGGCTGGTGAACACCGGCTGGACCGGCGGCGCCTTCGGCACCGGCAAGCGCATGCCGATCAAGGCCACCCGCGCGCTGCTGACCGCCGCGCTCGACGGCTCGCTGCATGGCGTCGAGTTCCGCAAGTCCGAGAAGTTCGGCTTCGAGGTTCCGGTCTCGGTGCCGGGCGTCGACTCGACCCTGCTGAACCCGCGCGACACCTGGGCCGACAAGGCCGCCTTCGACGCGCAGGCCGACAAGCTGGTCGGCATGTTCAAGGCGAACTTCGAGCAGTACATGCCCTACGTCGACGAAGACGTGAAAGCCGCCGCGATCGGCTGAAAGCCATAACGGACAGTGACCCGAAGGGGCCGGGATTTCCCGGCCCCTTTGCTTTGCCGGCGCGACGGGCCAGAGTGAGCGCATGCATCTGCACGGCCTGCCCCTTCTGCTGCTGATCGCGCTTGCCGCGGCGCTCGTCTCGGCGAGTGGCACGCTGCTCGGCGCGCGGCTCAGCCATCCGCGGCCGAAGGGCCCCTTCGCACCGGGCTTCGCCCTGCCGCCGCCGGCAGGCGGGCGGCTGGCCACAGCCTTCGCCGCCCGGCTGGCGGCGCATCCGGGGCTGAACGCGGTGCATCTGCTGATCGACCCGGTCGATGCGCTCGCCGCCCGGCTCGAGCTGATCGCTGCCGCCGAAAGCACGATCGAGCTGCAATATTACATCTGGCAGGACGACACCGCCGGGGCGCTGATGCTGGGCGCGTTGCGCATGGCCGCCGCGCGCGGAGTGCGGGTGCGCGTGCTGATCGACGACAATGGCACCGCCGGCATGGACGAGATCCTCGCCACGCTCGACACCTTGCCGAATGTCGAGGTGCGGCTCTTCAACCCCTTCCCGCTGCGCCGGATGCGCGTGCTTGGCTATCTCGCCGACTTCCACCGACTGAACCGGCGCATGCACAACAAGGCGATGGTGGTCGACGGCACCGTCGCCATCCTCGGCGGGCGCAACATCGGCGACGACTACTTCAACCGCTTCGCGCCGGGCGGACTCTACATGGATCTTGATGTGGCGGTGGCCGGGCCAGTGGTGACTGAGGTGGCGCGGCAGTTCGACCTGTACTGGAACGCCCCGCCCTCGATCCCGTCGACCGTACTGCTGACGCCGCCCGCCCCCGCCCGGGCCGCGGCGCGGCTTGCGGCCGAGGCCGCCCGCCTGACCACCCCCGACGCCGCCGCCTATGTCGCGGCGCTTGGCCGGGCCCATGCCGAGGGCCGCATCCTTGCCCCCGACGCGCCCTTCACCTTCGCCCGCGCCGAGCTCGTCTTCGACCCGCCCGAGAAGATCGTCGGCCGGATCGGCAGCCGACGCATGCTCTGGCGCCACCTGATCCGTGCGCTTGGCACGCCGAAGCGCGACCTCGTGCTGATCTCGCCCTATCTGGTGCCGACCCGCAGCGGGGTGAAGACGCTCGCGCGCTATGCGCAAGACGGCATCCGGGTGCGGATCCTGACCAATTCCTTTGCCGCCTCGGACGTGCCGCTGGTGCATTCGGGCTATGCCCACCGGCGCGCACCGCTGCTGCGCCGCGGGGTCGAGCTGTGGGAATACGCCCCCGACGCCGAGAAGCGTCGCCCCGCCACTGATTTCCTCGCCCGCCGGCTGAAAGGCACCTCGCCCTTCTCGCGCAACAAACTGCACGCCAAGGTCTTCGCCGTCGACCGGGCGCGGGTGTTCATCGGCTCGTTCAACTTCGACCCGCGCTCGATGCGGCTGAACACCGAGCTCGGCGTGGTGATCGACGCCCCGGCGATCGCCGAGGCGATCACCGATTCCTTCGACGATTTCGTGCCCGAACGGGCCTGGCGCGTGACCCTTGCGCCGAGCGGCGGCTTGCGCTGGTCGCGCCCGGGCGAAGCGGAGCGCAGCGCCGAACCCGGCGCCACGCTGGGCGCGCGGCTGGCGCTTGCCATCGCCAAGCGCCTGCCGATCGAGTGGATGCTCTAGCGCGGCTTGCGCGTGCGCTTGACCTTGCGTGCGACGCCACGCTCCTTCGCCTTCAGCGCCGCGCTCTTCCTCCCCGGGCGGAACGGCTTGCGCCCCCCCTTGCCGGGCCCGGGCAGGGTCGCGCCCTCGACCTCGAGGAGTTCAAGCTCGAGCCCGCCGGTCAGCGGCACCGCCTCGGCCAGACGCACCCGCACCCGCTGACCGATGCCGATCACCGTGCCGGTCTCGGCGCCGATCAGCTGCTGCGCCTCGGGGTCGAAGTGGAAGAACTCGCGCCCGATCGAGCGCACCGGCACCAGACCGTCGGCGCCGGTCTCGTCGAGCTTCACGAACAGGCCGAACTTCTGCACGCCCGAGATCCGGCCGCCGAACTCGCTGCCGACGCGGTCGCTCAGATAGGCCGCAAGATAGCGGTCGGTGGTGTCGCGCTCGGCCGCCATCGAGCGGCGCTCGGTCTCGGAGATATGCTGCGCCGTCTCCTCGAGCGTGTCGATGTCGGCGGGGCTGAGCCCGTCCTTGCCCCAGCCATGGCCCGAGATCAGCGCGCGGTGCACGATCAGGTCCGAATAGCGGCGAATGGGCGAGGTGAAATGCGCGTAGGAGCGCAGCGCCAGCCCGAAGTGGCCAAGGTTGTGCGGCGCGTAATAGGCCTGCGTCATCGCCCGCAGCGTCGAGATGTTGACGAGCTCGTCGAACTCGCTGCCCTCGGCCTGCGACAGCAGCCGGTTCAGATGCGCGGTCTTCAGCACCTGGCCCTTGGCCAGCGTGAAGCCCGAGGCCTGCGCCACTTCGCGCAGGGCCTCGATCTTGTCGGGGCTCGGCTCCTCGTGCACGCGGTAGAGAAGCGGCCGGCGCAGCCGCTCCAGCTCCTCGGCCGCGGCGACATTCGCAAGCACCATGAATTCCTCGATCAGCCGGTGCGCATCGATGCGCTCCTTGAACCGCACCGAGGCAACCTTGCCATCCTCGCCGATCACGATCTGTCGTTCGGGCAGATCGAGGTCGAGCGGCTGGCGCGCCGCCCGCGCCCGGGCAAGCGCGGCATAGCACTCGTAAAGCGGCGCAATGACCTCCTGCACCAGCGGCTCGGTCTTCGCGTCGGGGCGGCCCTCGTGGGCGGCCTGCACCTGCGCATATTCGAGCGACCCCACCGAACGGATGATGCCACGGGTGAAGCGATGCGAGATCTTCTGCCCCGAAGAGCCGACCTTCATCCGCACCGCCAGCACCGCGCGCGGCACGTCCTCGTGCAGCGAGCACAGATCGCCCGAGAGCCGGTCGGGCAGCATCGGCACGACGCGGTCGGGGAAATAGGTCGAGTTGCCGCGCCGGCGCGCCTCGCGGTCGAGCGCCGAGCCCGGGCGGACGTAATGCGCGACGTCCGCGATCGCGACCCAGAGCAGGAACCCGCCCTCGTTCGCCGGATCCTCGTCGCGCAGCGCAAGGCAGGCATCGTCGCGGTCGCGCGCGTCGGCCGGGTCGATGGTGACGAAGGGCAGGCCGGTCAGGTCCTCGCGGCCCTCGAAGCCCGCGGGCGTCTCGGCATCGGCCTCGGCCATCACCTCGTCGGGGAAGTCGTCGGGGATGCCGTGCTGGTGGATCGCGATCAGCGAAACGGCGCGCGGCGCGGCCGGATCGCCCAGCCGCTCGAGCACCCGCGCCTTCGGCAGGCCGAGCCGCCCCTTCGGGCCGGACTGTTCCGCCTCGACCAGCTCACCGTCGCGCGCGTCATTGGTGGCGCCCGCCGGCACGACCCATTCCTTGGTCTCGCCCTTGTCGATCGGCACGATCCGCCCGCCCTCGGCGCCCTTGCGGAAGATGCCGACGATGCGGTGCTGGGTGGTGCCGATCTTGCGGATCGGACGCGCCTCGTAGGCGTGATCGTCGCCCTCGACCGCGGCGATGCGGGCAAGGATGCGGTCGCCCGCACCAAGCGCGGGCTCGCCCTTCGCCGGCAGCACGAGACAGCGCGGCGCCTCGCCCTCGCCGCCCCATTCGAGCGGTTTCGCCCAGAGATCGCCCGCGGCGTCGGGCGCCAGCACCTGCAGCACGGTGACCGGCGGCAGCCGCGTGCTGTCGTGGAAGCTGCGCCGGCGGCGCTCGATCACGCCCTCTTCGGCCATTTGCCTGAGCAGGCGTTTCAGCTCGATCTTCTCCGCGCCCTTCAGGCCGAAGGCGCGGGCAATGTCGCGCTTGGCGCCGGCATCGGGATGGTCGGCAAGCCAGGCGAGGATCTGTTCACGGGTGGGTGTCTGGGTCATGCCCCTGACCTAGCACGGGCGCGCGGTGCCGTCACGCGGGGAAGCGGGGCGCCGCCCCGCACCCCGAGGTATTTCGGGCAAGATGAAAGGGGGGGGGCGGGAGTGGTCCCGGGCCGGGTCAGAGGCGGCGCTCCATCTCGCGGTGCGGGATGCCGGCATCGTCGTAGTCCGGGCCGAAAGCGGTGAAGCCGAGTTTCTCGTAGAAGGGGATGGCGTAGCATTGTGCGCCCAGAAGGATGCGGGTGCAGCCCGCCGCGGCGAGGCGCGCACAGCCCTCGCGGATCAGCGCCGCGCCAAGGCCGGTGCCGCGCGCGGGTTTCGCCACGCAGACCCGGCCGATGCGGCCCTCCGGCCCCTCGACGAAAAGCCGCGCGGTGCCGAGGGGGGTGTCGCCCTCGCGCGCAAGAAGGTGGACAGCCTGCCCGTCGAGGTCGTCCCATTCCTCGGCCTCTGCGATCCCCTGTTCCTCGATGAACACGGCGCGGCGCAGGGCGTGGCAGGCGGCGAGATCGTCGGTCTCGGTGAGGATCATGCGAAATACTCCCGCAGCGCGCGGGCATAGACGCGCTTGAGGGTCTCGATCTGCGCGACCTCGATCCGTTCGTCGACCTGGTGCATCGTGCGTCCGACGAGGCCGAATTCGAGGACCGGGCAATGGTCCTTGACGAAGCGCGCGTCCGAGGTGCCGCCCGAGGTGGAGAGCACGGGCTTCACCCCGGTCTCGGCCTCGACCGCGCGGGCGACCAGCGCGACGAACGCGCCGGGCGGGGTGAGGAAGCTCTCGCCCGAGACCTCGGGGTTCATCGCGAAGCTGACGCCGGTCGCGGCGCTGACTTCGGCCGCCAGCCCCTCGCCCCAGGCGATCAGGCTGGCCGCGCTGTGGGCGTCGTTGAAGCGGATGTTGACGGTGGCGCGCGCCTTCGCCGGGATCACGTTGTTCGCCGGGTTGCCGCAGTCGATCGTGGTGACCTGCAGCGTCGAGGGGTCGAAATGCGCGGTGCCGGTGTCGAGCGGCGCGCCGGTCATCTGCCCGAGCAGGTCGATCAGCGCATGGAGCGGGTTCTTCGCCCGGTGCGGATAGGCGGCATGCCCCTGCACCCCCGTCGCCTCGATGTAGAAGGTCATCGAGCCGCGCCGGCCGATCTTCATCATCTCGCCCATCACCTCGGGGCAGGTCGGCTCGCCCACCAGGCACACCGACATCGCCTCGCCGGTCGCGGCCATCCAGTCGAGAAGCGCCCGGGTGCCGTCGCGCCCCGCCCCCTCCTCGTCGCCGGTGATCGCCAAAATCACCGCGCCCTCGGGCGGCGCCTCGGTCACCAGATCGACCGCGGCGGCGACGAAGGCGGCGACGCCCGATTTCATGTCGGTGGCGCCGCGCCCCCAGAGCACGCCGTCGTGGATCTCGCCGCCGAAGGGGTCATGCGTCCAGGCCGCGGCGTCGCCCACCGGCACCACGTCGGTATGGCCGTTGAAGCCGAATGTCTTCGCCCCCTTCGCGCCCCAGCGGGCAAAGAGATTGGCGATGCCGTTGCGATCGACGCGGGTGCAGGCGAAGCCGGCCCGGCTCAGCACCTCTGCCAGCAGCACGAGCGCGCCGCCCTCGCCCGGCGTGACCGAGGGGCAGCGGATCAGATCGGCGGTGAGTTTCACGGGGTCGAGCGGCATCGCGGGCTCCTTCTCATGGCGCCTCAGGCTTAGCCCCGGCCGGATGCAAGCACAACCGCGGCGGCACTGTTGCACCGCAGACACCCGGGGCGCCCCCCGCGGGCCCCTTGAAAGAAAAAGGTTTTCTCATGGCGAGAGTCGGACTTAGGCTGAGTGCAATAATTATGACCCGAGGCAGGGCAACGAGCAGGGCCAAGGCGCCCCCATGACACCGAGGCCGAAACGGCCCGACACCACGGCCGGACGCATGTTTCCGGTGCGGCGTTTGCGCTGCCTCCCACATTTGCGGGGACGGCATGGCACGAGCGGCAGAGCTGGGCTACAACACCTCCGCCACTGCGATGCAGATGGCGCAGACGATCTTTGGCGACGGCGTGACGGTGGTGGATGCCTCCTATACCGGCGCGAAGAACTCCTCCGCGATCTACACCAAGGGCGATTCGATCTCGCCCGAGGCGACGCCGTCCGACACCGGGGTGATCCTGTCGACCGGCAATGCCGCGGATTTCACCAACAGTGGCGGCTGGTTCTCGTCGGACCCGAACACCGCAACCAACACCTCGACCAACACCACTGGCATCGACAACAATGCCGGGTTCAACGCGCTCGCCGGTACGCGCACCTATGATGCGGCCTGGCTCGACGTCGATTTCGTGCCAACGGGCGATCTGATGACGATCAGCTTCACCTTCGCCTCAGACGAATACCCGGAATACGTGAACTCGATCTACAACGACGTGGTGGGGGTCTGGGTGAACGGCGCGCCGGTCGAGGTGAACCTCTCGACCGCGGCCACCTCGGTCAACAACGTGAACGGCGCCAACAACGAGAACCTCTACATCTCGAACACCAACGACGCCTACAACACCGAGATGGACGGCTTCACCGTGACGATGACGCTGACCTTCCCGGTGAACGTCGGCGCGCTGAACTCGATCCGCATCGGCATCGCCGACGCGGGCGATGCGAATTACGATTCGAACCTGCTGATCGCGGGGGATTCGATCCAGACCGTGCTGGTCGCCGTCGATGACGAGATCAACGTCGCGCCGGGCGGCGACAAGACGATCGACGTGCTCGGCAACGACGTGAACCGGACCCATGGCACGCTGACGATCACCGAGATCAACGGCGTTGCGGTGCAGCCGGGCGACACCGTGCAGCTTGCCTCGGGCGAGCGCGTGACGCTGAACGCGGACGGCACGCTGACGGTCCATGCCGACCCCGAGGAAGAGACCGTCAACTTCACCTACGAGGTGACGAGTTCGGACGGGCACACGGACGTGGGCTTCGTCACCGTCCATGTCGTGCCCTGCTTCGTCGCCGGCACCTGCGTCGCGACGCCCGAGGGGCCGCGCGCGGTCGAGACGCTGGTGCCGGGCGATCTGGTGCTGACCCAGGACGCCGGGCCGCAGCCGCTGCGATGGGTCGGGCGGCGGCGCGTGCCGGCCGAGGGCCGTTTCGCCCCGATCCGTTTCGAGGCGGGCGCCCATGGCGCGGTGCAGCCGCTGATGGTCTCGCCGCAGCACCGGGTGCTGCTGCGCGCCCCGGCTGCCGAACTGCTGTTCGGCGAGGCTGAGGTGCTGGTCGCGGCGAAGGATCTGGTCGACGGCCAAGCCGTGCGGGTGGTCGAGGGCGGCACGGTCGACTATGTCCACCTGCTGTTCGACCGCCACCACATCCTGTTCTCCGAAGGCATGGCGAGCGAAAGCTTCCTGCCCGGGCCGCAGGTGCTGGGCGCGATGGAGGCCGCGGTGCAGGCCGAGATCTGCGCCCTCTTCCCCGAGCTCGACCCGGAAACCGGCGCGGGCTATGGCCCGGCCGCCCGGCGCAGCCTGCGCGCCTATGAGGCGCGGCTGCTGCAGGGGCGTGCGGCATGACCGGGCGGGGCGAGCCGGGCGGCTGGCTGCGGGCGCAGCTGCCGGGCGAAGGCGCGATCGCGCTGGCGCATCGGGCGCTGCCCGAGCTCTGGCCGCGCGGCAGCCTGATGCTTGAATTCACCCTGCTGCGCGGCGAGGAGGCGCCCCTGCCGCTGCTGCACCTGCCGCCGCTCGGTCGCGACGGGCTGTTCCTGTCGATCGGCATCGGCGCCGAGCACCAGCTTGCCCTGATCGAGCGGCGCGGCACGGCCTTTCACGCGCTGTCGATCGATGTCACCGAGGAATGCCTTGCCGGCGGACGGATGCGGCTGATCTGGAGTTGGGACGGCGCCACCGACACCAGCCTGCTGACGCTCGAGGCGCTCGATCAGGCGACGCTGCGCCAGCGCGCGGGCACCACCCCCCTGCCGCCGCGCCGCCCCGAGGTGGCCGCCCTCGTCGCCGGGGCGCAAGGCGCGCTCCCCGGGCCGCGGGTCGACTGGCTGGCGATCGGCGATCACCTGCAGCCGGTCGGACCCGGCGCCTGCTTCGCCCCCGCCACACCCATTGCCACCCCCGGGGGGCTGCGCCCGGCGGGCAGCCTGCGCCCGGGCGATCTGGTCGAGACCGTCGATGCCGGGCCGCAGCCGGTGCTCTGGTCGGGACGGGTGATGCTGCCCGCGCTTGGCGCGCTGCGCCCGGTGCGGCTGAGCGCGCCGAGTTTTGCCGAGCGCACCGACCTCTGGCTTTTGCCGCAGCACCGCGTCGCACTGGCCGGCCCCGCGGTC
Source organism: Paenirhodobacter ferrireducens (assembly GCF_004022265.1). Lineage (GTDB taxonomy): Bacteria > Pseudomonadota > Alphaproteobacteria > Rhodobacterales > Rhodobacteraceae > Rhodobacter > Rhodobacter ferrireducens. Next base: position 80,583 of record NZ_SAVB01000024.1, on the reverse strand, counting down.
GATTATCTCTTCGGCGAGGAAGAGGTGCTGATCGCCGCGCAGCATCTGGTCGATGGCTGCAGCGCGCAGCAACCCGACCGGCCCTGCGTGCTGGGCTGGCAGGGGATCATGCTTGAACGCCATCACCTGCTGATCGCCGACGGCTGCCGGCTCGAAAGCCTCAGCGCCGGGCGGCTGGCGCGGCAGCCGGCTCTCGCCCGCACCACCGCCCTCGCCACGCTGGCCGAGGCCGGCACGCTGCCGGTGCATGCCACACCGGTGCGGCGCGAACTGGCGCCACACGAGGCGCAGGCGCTGACGATGGCGCGCACGCAAGGCCGCGGGCCGCGGGCGGCCTGAGCCGGCGCCCCGCCTGGCAGAAAAGGGGAGCCGAAGCCCCCCTTTCCGGATCTTGTCACAGCCATTCCGGCCGGGCCCGCGCGGAAGAGTGGGGCGCGACGGCCCCGTCGGGTCCGGCTTACGCCTCGGCGGCGGCCTCGGGTTCGCGGGCCTCGCGCGGCGGGCGGCCGATCACTTCGCGCAGCGCGTCGAGCTCGATGAAATTATCGGCCTGGCGGCGCAGCTCGTCGGCGATCATCGGCGGCTGGCTGCGGATCGTCGAAACGACCGACACCCGCACGCCCATCCGCTGCAGCGCTTCGACGAGCGGACGGAAATCGCCGTCGCCCGAGAACAGCACGGCATGGTCGAGGCGCGGCGCGAGTTCCATCGCGTTCACCGCGAGCTCGATGTCCATGTTGCCCTTGACCTTCCGCCGGCCCATCGAGTCGGTGTATTCCTTCGCCGGCTTCGTCACCATCGCGTAGCCATTGTAATGCAGCCAGTCGACCAGCGGACGGATCGGTGAATATTCCTCATTTTCCAGCAGGGCCGTGTAATAGAAGGCCCGCACCAGCTTGCCACGCCGTTCGAATTCCTGCCGAAGCAGCTTGTAGTCGATGTCAAACCCGAGCGCCTTGGCTGCCGCGTAGAGGTTCGAACCATCAATGAACAGCGCAAGCCGCTCGTCCTTGTAAAACATCAACACTTCCTTTCGTCTTTGCGCAGCGGTAGGCGTCGTGTGAGTGGTTGACGCGAGGAAGAATATCCCCAATACGCCGCTGCGCACAGTTCCTGACAGAACTGCATAGCAATCGGCCGTGGGCAAGGATATCTGTATTTATGGCCAATAACACATTCCTGATTGCCCTCGGAGCGAATCTTCCGTCGGCCGCCGGACTGCCCGCGCAGACCCTGGCGGCAGCGCTGGAAAGAATGCCGGAACAAGGGCTTATGCTTGCGGCCGTGAGCCGGTTCTACCGCTCGCCCGCCTTCCCGGCGGGCTCGGGCCCCGACTACGTCAACGCCTGCGCCGTGGTGTCGGCCGAGGCCGCGCCCACCGAGGTTCTGGCGCGGCTCCATGCGATCGAAGAAGAGCTCGGCCGGGTCCGCAGCGAGCGCTGGCAGGCACGCAGGATCGACCTCGACCTGATCGCCGCCGGCCAGACCGTGCTGCCCGACGCCGAGAGCCAGGCCGCCTGGCGCGCACTGCCGCTCGAGCGGCAGATGCGCGAGACGCCCTCCGAGCTGATCTTGCCGCACCCGCGCCTGCAGGACCGTGGTTTCGTGCTGATTCCTCTCGCCGAGATTGCGCCCGCCTGGCGCCACCCCGCGACTGGCCAGAGCGTGGCGGAAATGGCCGCAGCCCTGCCCGAGGCGGAAAAAGCCGCACTCGTGCCGCTCGAGCCAGTGGGGGCGCCGGATTGAGCGCTTGTCAAGCCCAGATATTGCGCCTAAATAGGCGCTTCACACCTCCCAAGTCCGATTGGAGATGCCAATGGCCCGCGTGACGGTTGAAGATTGCGTTGACAAGGTTCCGAACCGCTTCGAGCTGGTGATGCTCGCGGCGCATCGGGCACGCGAAATCGCTGCCGGCTCGCCGCTGACGGTGGACCGCGACAACGACAAGAACCCGGTGGTCGCCCTCCGCGAGATCGCCGAAGAGACGCAGTCCGCCGAGGATCTGCGCGAACGCCTGATCGAGTCGCATCAGACCCAGATCGAGGTCGACGAACCCGAAGAGGATTCGATGGCGATGCTGATGTCGGGCGAAACCCCCGACCGTCCGCGCGCCGACGATATGGACGAAGAGCGCATGCTTCGCGCCCTGATGGACGCGCAGGGTCGCGACTGAATCGCACGACCGGCGGGAGGCGGATGCGCGAATGATCGACGTCGAAGACCTGATCGCGCTTGTCCGCAACTATAACCCGCATACCGATGCCGAGCTGATCCGCCGGGCCTATGCCTATGGCATGAAGATGCACGACGGTCAGTTCCGGCAGTCGGGGGAATCCTACTTCACCCATCCCGTCGCCGTCGCCGCGATCCTGACAGAGCAGCGGCTGGATGACGCGACGATCGTCACCGCGCTGCTGCACGACACGATCGAGGATACCCGTTCGACCTATACCGAGGTCGAGGGCCTGTTCGGCCACGAGATCGCCGAACTCGTCGATGGCGTCACCAAGCTCACCAACCTGCAGCTGTCCTCGAACGCCTCGAAGCAGGCGGAGAATTTTCGCAAGCTCCTGATGGCGATGTCGAAGGACATCCGCGTGCTGCTGGTGAAGCTCGCCGACCGGCTGCACAACATGCGCACGATCAAGTCGATGCGCGCCGAGAAGCAGGCGCAGAAGGCGCGCGAGACGATGGAGATCTTCGCCCCGCTTGCCGGCCGCATGGGCATGCAGTGGATGCGCGAGGAGCTTGAGGACCTTGCCTTCAAGGTGCTGAACCCCGAGGCCCGCACCTCGATCATCCGCCGCTTCGTCTTGCTGCAGAAGGAATCGGGCGACGTGATCTCGAAGATCACGCATGACATCCGCACGCTGATGGACAAGGCCGGGATCGAGGCCGACGTCTTCGGTCGCGCGAAGCGGCCCTATTCGATCTGGCGCAAGATGGAGGAGAAGCAGCTTGCCTTCTCGCGCCTGTCCGACATCTACGGCTTCCGCGTCATCACCGAGAATGTCGAGGACTGCTATCGCGTCGTCGGGCTGATCCACCAGCGCTGGCGCGCCGTGCCGGGCCGGTTCAAGGATTACATCTCCCAGCCGAAGACGAACGGCTATCGCTCGATCCACACCACGGTGACGGGGCGCGACGGCAAGCGCGTCGAGGTGCAGATCCGCACCCGGCAGATGCACGAGGTGGCCGAGGCCGGCGTCGCCGCGCACTGGTCCTATCGCGACGGCGAGCCCGCCGAGAACCCCTTCGCCGTCGATCCGGCGAAATGGCTGTCCTCGCTGACCGAACGCTTCGCAGAGGGCGATCACGAGGAATTCCTCGAGAACGTCAAGCTCGAGATGTATTCCGACCAGGTGTTCTGCTTCACGCCCAAGGGCGATGTGATCCGGCTGCCGAAGGGGGCGACCCCGATCGACTTCGCCTATGCGATCCATACCCGGATCGGCAATTCCTGCGTCGGCGCCAAGGTCGACGGCATCCGCGTGCCGCTCTGGACCCGGCTGAAGAACGGCCAGTCGGTCGACATCATCACCGCCGCCGGCCAGCGCCCACAGGCGACTTGGCTCGACATCGTCGGCACCGGCCGCGCCCGCGCCGCGATCCGCAAGAGCCTGCGCGAGGAAGACCGCTCGCGCTTCGTCAAGCTCGGCGCCGAGCTCGCCCGCGTCGCCTTCGAACATGTCGGCCGCAAGGTGTCCGACAAGGCGCTGCGCACCGCGGCGAAGACCCTCGGCATGGTCGACGAGATCGAACTGCTCGCCCGCCTCGGCTCGGCCGAGTTCACCGCGCGCGAAGTGGTCGAGACGCTCTATCCGGAACTCGCCCAGCACGGCCCCGAGACGGTCGAACCGACCCGCGCGGTGATCGGCCTTGGCGCCGACCAGAGCTTCCGCCGCGCTGATTGCTGCCAGCCGCTGCCCGGCGAGCGCATCGTCGGCATCACCTATCGCGGCCAGGGCGTGGTGATCCACGCGATCGACTGCCCCGCGCTCGAGGAATTCGAGGAAGAACCCGAACGCTGGGTCGACCTGCACTGGCAGCCCGGCCAGCATCCGCCCGCCTATACCGCCTCGCTGAAGATCACGATCTCGAACGATGCCGGCGTGCTTGGCCATATCTGCACCTTGATCGGGCAGCAGAAGGCCAATATCTCGGATCTGCATTTCATCGACCGCAAGCCGGACTTTTACTCACTTGTCGTGGAAGTCGAGCTAAGGGACGTGGAACACCTGCACATGCTGCTCACCGCGCTCGAGGCAGAGACGGATGTGTCGCAGGTGGAGCGGTGGCGCGACATCTCGCGCAAGCCCTGAGCGGGCCCAAGGGCACCGCGGACGGAGGGAACGGCCCCCGGCACGGGGGAGAAGGACGACGGTGGTTTTCAAGCGGCGCAACAAACGTCCCTTCCTGCAGGCGCTGCGCGAGGCGGTCTGGCCGCGCGGCGGCTGGACCCGTGCCTTCCACTACATCAAGCACCGGCTGAACCGCCTGCCCGACCGGCCCGAGCGGATCGCGCGCGGCATCTTCGCGGGCGTGCTGATCTCCTTCACGCCACTCTTCGGCTTTCACCTTGGCGGCGCGGTGGTGCTTGCCTGGCTGGTGCGCGGCAATGTCATCGCCGCGCTCTTTGGCACGCTGATCGGCAACCCGCTGACCTTCCCGCTGATCGCGCTGGTCTCGATCAAGCTCGGCCACTGGATGCTTGGCCGGCATCTCGCCCCGGTCCAGACCGAGGGGCTGTTCGAGACCTTCGGCCATGCCTTCCAGGACCTGCACCACAACCTCGTGGCCTTCTTCACCCACGAGCCGACGCAGTGGCAGGGGCTGGCGAATTTCTTCGACGGGATCTTCCTGCCCTATCTGGTGGGCGGGCTGCTGCCCGGCATCGCCGCCGGGCTGGTGTGCTATTTCATCGCCCTGCCGATCGTCACCGCCTATCAGAACCGCCGCCGCACCCGGCTGAAGGAACGGCTGACGAAGATCCGCGCCAAGATCAGCCCGCGCCGCAAGGACGGCAATGCCCCACCGCCGGGCGAGGGCTGAGCCCCGCACGACAGCCCCTCGGACATGGCGCGACCCCTTCCCTTCCGCCCGGGCTTGCGCACATACTCTCGCCGCACTGACCGGAGGATTCCATGCCCCACTCGCTTCGCCTTGGCGTCAACATCGACCACGTCGCCACCCTGCGCAACGCCCGCGGCGCCGCCTATCCCGACCCGCTGCGCGCGGCCCTTCTGGCCGAGGCGGCAGGCGCGGACGGCATCACCGCCCACCTGCGTGAGGATCGCCGCCACATCCGCGACAGCGACATTGCCGCGCTGAAGGCCGGGCTCGGGATCCCGCTCAATTTCGAGATGGCACCGACAGACGAGATGCAGGCGATCGCGCTCGCCACCGCGCCGCATGCCTGCTGCCTCGTGCCCGAGAAGCGGCAGGAGGTGACGACCGAGGGCGGGCTCGACGTGGTGGCCGATCTGCCGCGGCTGACCGAGTATGTCGGCACGCTGAACGAGGCGGGGATCCGCGTCTCGATGTTCATCGGCCATGACCCGGCACAGATCGAGGCCTCGGCGCAGATCGGCGCGGCGGTGATCGAGCTGCACACCGGCCATTACTGCGACCTGCACTCTGCCGGCCGCTTCGCCGAGCGCGATCTCGAGCTCGAGGCGCTGGCGGCGGGCGCGGCCTATGCCCATTCACTCGGTCTCGAGGTGCACGCGGGCCATGGCCTGACCTTCGAGACGGTCGGCCCGGTCGCCGCGATGCCCGAGATCCGCGAGCTGAACATCGGCCATTTCCTGATCGGCGAGGCGGTGTTCATCGGCCTCGAGGGCGCGATCGGGCAGATGCGCGCCCTGATGGACGCAGCCCGGGGCGAGTGAGCGTGATCCTCGGCATCGGCTCCGACCTCGCCAATATCGACCGCATCGCCGCGGCGCTCGCGCGTTTCGGCGATCGGTTTCGTACCCGCGTCTTCACCGAGACCGAGATCGCCAAGGCCGAGCGGCGTGCCGACACTGCCGGCACTTATGCCAAACGCTGGGCGGCGAAGGAGGCCTGTTCGAAGGCGCTTGGCACCGGGCTGCGGATGGGGATCTCGTGGCGCGACATGGCGGTGACGAATCTGCCCACCGGGCAGCCGGTGATGCATCTGACCGGCTGGGCCGCCGAGCGGCTTGCCGCGATGACCCCGCCCGGGCACGAGGCGATCGTTCACGTCACATTGACTGACGACGCCCCCTGGGCGCAGGCCTTCGTGGTGATCGAGGCACGACCCCTTCCTTGACTTGGGTATCCCCGCAAGCCTAGGAAGGCGGGACTTTTCACAAGCGGGGCAGGGAATGGCCAAGAAATCCGAAGGCGGCATCGTCGAGACGGTGAAAACCATCGTCTGGGCACTGGTGATCGCGGGGGTGTTCCGCACCCTGTTCTTCCAGCCGTTCTGGATTCCCTCGGGTTCGATGAAGGACACGCTGCTGATCGGCGACTTCCTCTTCGTGAACAAGATGGCCTATGGCTATTCGAGCCATTCCTGCCCGTTCTCCGCCTGCCCGATCTCGGGCCGGATCTTCGCGCGCGAGCCCGAGCGCGGCGATGTCGTCGTCTTCCGTCACCCGACGAAGAACGTCGACTTCATCAAGCGGCTGATCGGCCTGCCCGGTGACAAGATCCAGATGGTGCAGGGCGTGCTGCACATCAACGGCGAACCGGTGCAGCTCGCCGATGCCGGCACCTTCGCTGAGGTGAAGGCGCCGCAGGGCCCGCAGCAGCTGATGCCGCGCTGCGAGAACGACCCGGTCGGGATCGGCGGCACCTGCCTGAAGGCGCGCCAGACCGAGACCCTGCCGAATGGGGTCAGCCACGACATCCTGAACATCTCGGACAATTGGGTGGCCGATGACACCCCGGTCTTCACCGTGCCCGAGGGTCAGTATTTCTTCATGGGCGACAACCGCGACAATTCCGAGGACAGCCGCTTCCCGGCCGCTGCCGGCGGGCTTGGTTTCGTGCCGGCGGAATACCTGATCGGCCGCGCCGACCGGGTGATGTTCTCCTCGGCCGGCAAATCGCTCTTCTACTTCTGGACCTGGCGTCCGGATCGGTTCTTCAAGGCGATCGACTGAGGTGAGGGCGTGAAGGTCGGCTCCGACATCGAGGCATTCATGGACAGACTCGGGCACCGCTTCGCGAAGCCCGAGCTTCTCGTTCGCGCGCTCACCCACAGCTCGATCGGCTCGGCCACGCGCCCCGACAACCAGCGGCTCGAGTTTCTGGGTGACCGCGTGCTTGGACTCAGCATCGCCGAGGCGCTGTTCAAGGCCGACCGCGATGCCTCGGAAGGCCAGCTGGCGCCGCGCTTCAACGCGCTGGTGCGCAAGGAAACCTGCGCCGATGTCGCCCGCCAGATCGACCTCGGAGCGGTGCTGAAGCTCGGCCGGTCGGAAATGATGTCGGGCGGCCGCCGCAAGGAGGCGCTCCTCGGCGACGCGATGGAGGCGGTGATCGCCGCCGTGCACCTCGACGCGGGCTTCGAAGTGGCACGCAAGCTCGTGTTGCGGCTCTGGGGCAAGCGCGTCGAGGCCGTCGAGGAAGATGCCCGCGACGCCAAGACCGCACTGCAGGAATGGGCGCAGGCCCGTGGCCTGCCGCCGCCGGGGTATGAAACGGTGTCGCGCAGCGGCCCCGACCACGCCCCGGTCTTCACCATCGAGGTGCATCTTGCCTCGGGCGAAAGCGAGCGCGCCAAGGCCGGCTCGAAACGACTGGCCGAACAATCCGCCGCCAAGACGCTGCTGACCCGCCTGGAGGGCACCACATGACCGAAGACACCCCGCATCCCGAGCACACCCGCGCGGGCTTCGTCGCCCTGATCGGCGAGCCGAACGCCGGCAAGTCGACCCTGCTCAACCGCATGGTCGGCGCCAAGGTCTCGATCGTCACCCACAAGGTGCAGACGACGCGTGCCCGCATCCGCGGCGTGTGCATGCAGGGCGAGACGCAGATCGTCTTCGTCGACACTCCCGGCATCTTCCGCCCGCGCCGCCGGCTCGACCGGGCAATGGTGACCGCGGCCTGGGGCGGCGCCTCGGATGCCGACATCATCGTGCTGCTGATCGAGGCGCATCGCGGCCTGACCGACGGCACCCGCGCGATCATCGAGGCGCTGAAGGAACGCGCCGGCGAACAGCCCGTCGCGCTCGCGATCAACAAGATCGACAAGGTCAAGGCCGAGCGCCTGCTTGAACTGGCGCAGGCCGCGAACGAGGCTTTCCCCTTCGTCAAGACCTTCATGATCTCGGCCGAGCGCGGCTATGGCGTCGACGACCTGCGCGAATGGCTGGCGGGCGAGCTGCCCGAAGGCCCGTGGTTCTACCCCGAGGACCAGATCGCCGACCTGCCGATGCGCCAGATCGCCGCCGAGGTCACGCGCGAGAAACTGACCCTGCGCCTGCACGAGGAGCTGCCCTATCAGCTCACCGTCGAGACCGAGAAATGGGAGGACCGCAAGGACGGCTCCACCCGCATCGACCAGCTGATCTATGTCGCGCGCGAGGGCCACAAGGGCATCGTGCTCGGCAAGGGCGGCGAGACGATCAAGGCGATCTCCACCGCGGCCCGCGCCGATCTTGCCGAATTCCTCGGCCGGCCGGTGCATCTCTTCCTGCAGGTCAAGGTGCGCCCGAACTGGCTCGACGAGGCCGAGCGCTATTCCGAGATGGGGCTCGACTTCAAGGACGGCGACTGAATGACGCTCCGCCTGACCTCGGATTTCTGGGTGCGGGCCTATCTGCGGCGGCTGGAGATTGCCAATATCCCGGCCTATGTCACCGCGCATGGCGAGCCGCATGCCGGCGCGGTGATGGTGAAATGCGCCACCCTCGATGGCCGCGCGACGCTGTGGCAGCGCAGCTTCGATCTGACGACCGGCGCGCGCAAATGGGTCGTGCTGGCCGAGGGGCCGGAGGCCGAGGTCGACGCCTCGATCCGCCGCCAGCGCGGCTTCGACCCCGATCTGTGGGTGATCGAGATCGAAAGCCGCGACGGCCGCACCCTGCTTGACGAGGAAGGCCTCAGCGACTGAGCGCCCGCCCGGAGGCCCCTTCCCCTTTCTCCTTGCCGGAAATACCTTCGGGGGGTCCGGGGGGCAGACGGCCCCCCGGCCTCTCCGCCCGGAAACCCCGCCCCGGAACCCCGCATGGACTGGCAAGACCACGGCACCATTCTCTCGACCCGCCCGCAGGGCGAGACCTCGGCGCTGATCGAGGTGTTCACGGCGGGTCATGGCCGGCACGCGGGCGTGGTGCGCGGCGGCGCCTCGCGGAAGATGGCGGCGACGCTGCAGCCCGGCTCGTCCGTCGCCCTGCGCTGGCGCGCCCGGCTTGAGGACCAGCTCGGCACCTTCACCGTCGAGCCGCTCGCCTCGCGCGCGGGGGCGATGCGTGACCGGCTGGCGCTTGCGGGACTGTCCGCCACCTGCGCAATGCTTGCCTTCGCCCTGCCCGAACGCGCCCCCCACCCCGCGCTTTTTGCCGCCACCGAGCCGCTTTTCGCGGTGATCGGCGATGCGATGCCGGGCTGGCCGCTCGATTATCTCCGCTGGGAAATGCAGCTGCTCGACGAGCTCGGCTACGGGCTCGACCTCGGCCGCTGCGCCGTCACCGGCTCGCGCGAGGATCTGGCTTTCGTCAGCCCCCGCAGCGGCCGCGCCGTCAGCCGGGCGGGCGCCGGGGACTGGGCGCCGCGGCTGCTGCCGCTGCCCGCCTGTCTGCTCGGTCAGGGGCCGGCAAGCTGGGTGGAGGTCACGGAGGGGCTGCGCCTCACCGGCCATTTCCTCGACCGCTTCGCGGCCGAGCACGGCAGCCGCGCGCTGCCCGCCGCCCGCGCCCGGCTGATCGCGGCGCTTGCCCGTCAGGGCTGAGTGCGGTCGTCGAGCACCAGCTGCAACAGCGCCAGATCCAGCCAGCGGCCGAATTTCTGCCCGACCTCAGGCATCGTGCCGACGGCGCGGAAGCCGAGCTGCTCGTGCAGCGCGATCGAGGCCGCATTGCCCGCCTCGATCGCCGCCACCATCACATGCAGCCCCTCGGCGCGGGCGAAGGCGATCAGCTGCGTCATCAGTGCCCGGCCCCGGCCTCCGCCGCGCCGGTCGGACCGGATGTAGACCGAATGCTCGACCGTCTCGCGATAGCCATCGAAGGCGCGGAACGGGCCATAGCTCGCATAGCCCGTGACCTCGCCCGCCTCCTCGAGCACGAGGACGGGCAGCCCCGCCCCCTGCCGCGCATTCATCCAGGCGATGCGGTTCGCGGCATCGACCTCGACATCGTTCCAGATCGCCGTCGTGTTGCGCACGGCGTCGTTGTAGATCGCCGCAAGGGCCTCGGCATCGTCGGCAATGGCGTCACGGATCATCGCAATCTCCTTTGCCGCCAGTGAGCGCAAAGAAACCCGCGATGCAATGAAAAACGGGGCCCGAAGGCCCCGTTTCCCTCCCTGTTATGTCGTGCCTCAGCCGAGCAGGCGACGGGCGATGACCTGCGCCTGGATCTCGGCCGCGCCCTCGAAGATGTTCAGGATGCGCGCGTCGCACAGGATCCGCGAGATCGTGTATTCGAGCGCGAAGCCGTTGCCGCCATGGATCTGCAGCGCGTTGTCGGCCGCCGCCCAGGCGACACGGGCGCCCAGCAGCTTCGCCATCCCCGCCTCGAGGTCGCAACGCCGGCCGTGGTCCTTCTGCCAGGCCGAGAAATAGGTGAACTGGCGCGCGATCATGATCTCGACCGCCATCATCGCCAGCTTGCCCGAGACCCGCGGGAACTCGATCAGCGACTTGCCGAACTGCTTGCGGTCGATCGCATATTGCATGCCGATCTCGCAGGCCGCCTGCGCCACGCCGACGGCGCGCGCCGCGGTCTGGATGCGGGCCGATTCGAAGGTCTCCATCAGCTGCTTGAAGCCGCGCCCGGTCTCGCCACCGAGAAGGTTCTCACCCTTCACCCGGAAGCCGTCGAAACCGAGCTCGTATTCCTTCATGCCGCGATAGCCCAGCACCTCGATCTCGCCGCCGGTCATGCCCGGCGTCGGGAAGGGGTTGTCGTCGGTGCCCGGGGTCTTTTCGGCCAGGAACATGCTCAGCCCGCGCCAGTCGCTGGTCTCGGGCTCGGTGCGGGCCAGAAGCGTCATCACATGGGTGCGCTGCGCATGGGTGATCCAAGTCTTGTTGCCCGTGATGACCCAGTCGTCGCCCTCGCGCACCGCGCGGGTGCGCAGCGAGCCGAGGTCCGAGCCGGTGTTCGGTTCGGTGAAGACCGCGGTCGACAGGATCTCGCCGCTCGCGAGCGCGGGCAGCCATTTCTTCTTCTGCTCCTCGGTGCCGCCGCACAGGATCAGCTCGGCCGCGATTTCCGAGCGCGTGCCGAGCGAGCCGACACCGATGTAGCCGCGCGAAAGCTCTTCGGTGACGACCACCATCGAGGCCTTCGACAGACCGAGCCCGCCGTATTCCTCGGGGATGGTCAGGCCGAAGACGCCAAGTTCGGCAAGCTCCTCGATGATTTCCATCGGAATGAGCTCGTCCTTCAGGTGCCACTCATGCGCGTTCGGGATCACCCGTTCCTCGGCATAGCGGTGGAACTGCTCGCGGATCATCTCGAGATCTTCATCAAGGCCCGAGGCACCGAAAAGCGCCCGGCCCTGATTGTCGCGCATCAGCGCGACAAGGGCCGTGCGGGCGGCGGGGCTGTTGCCCTCGGCCATCAGTTTCGCGGCGGCGTCGGACGGCGTCCAGCTCAGCCCGAGGTCGCGCAGACGCGCCACCTCGCCCTGGCTCATCGGGATGCCGCCGGCGATCTGGTTCAGGTATTCGCCGAAGCCGATCTGCAGCAGCAGCCCTTCCATCTCGCCGAAACCGCCCGCCTCGGCGACGCGGCCGGCCCAGGCCCGCAGCTGCACCAGCGACTGTTCATAGGTGGCCAGCCAGGCCAGCGCATGGGCGGCGAACTGCTCGCGCTCGAGCGCCGATCCCGAGACCTTGCCCTGATGGCTCACCTTCGCGCGCAGATTGGTGGTGGCCTCGGACAGCAGCGTGGCGAGCTCGGGCAGCGCCGCCTCGGTCAGAGCGAGCAGGTCAGGAAGAACAGTCGTCGTGGTCATGTCAGCCCCATCTTGCGCCCGGAATCGGCGCCTCGTCTTGCGTTGGTCCCGTGCTTAGGCATTTTGCAACCGCAGCGCAATAAAAATTCGCACACGCAGCATGTTTGGACCGAATATGTCGCGGAGATTTTCGCCTTTTCGCTGCCGCGCCGCCCGGGCTGGACGCAGCGGGCGGCGCGCATTAGGTCAGGGGTAGACCAAGGAGAGCGCGATGAAGCCAGCCCTGACCCTCTACCTCGCCGCGCCGCGCGGCTTTTGCGCCGGCGTCGACCGGGCGATCAAGATCGTCGAGATGGCGCTCGAGAAATGGGGGGCGCCGGTCTATGTGCGCCACGAGATCGTGCACAACAAGTTCGTCGTCGACGGGCTGCGCGACAAGGGCGCGGTCTTCGTCGAGGAGCTGGACGAGGTGCCCGCCGACCGGCCAGTGATCTTCTCGGCGCATGGCGTGCCGAAATCGGTGCCGGCCGAGGCACAGCGGCGCGAGATGATCTGGGTCGATGCCACCTGCCCGCTGGTCAGCAAGGTGCATATCGAGGCCGAGCGTCATCACGAGGCCGGGCTGCAGATGGTGATGATCGGCCATGCCGGCCATCCCGAGGTGCTGGGCACGATGGGGCAGCTGCCCGAGGGCGAGGTGCTGCTGGTCGAGACCGTGGCCGATGTCGCGCATCTCGACCCGCGCGATCCGGCGCGACTTGCCTTCATCACCCAGACGACGCTCTCGGTCGACGACACCACCGAGATCGTCGCGGCGCTGAAGGCGCGCTTCCCGGCGATCGTCGGGCCGGCGAAGGAAGACATCTGCTATGCCACGACGAACCGGCAGGCGGCGGTGAAGGCGATCGCGCCGAAGATCGACGCGCTGCTGGTGATCGGCGCGCCGAATTCCTCGAACTCGCGCCGTCTGGTCGAGGTGGGCCGTGCCGAGGGCTGTGCCTACAGCCAGCTGGTGCAGCGCGCGAGCGACATCGACTGGCGCGCGCTCGAGGGCATCCGGGCAGTCGGCGTGACCGCGGGCGCCTCGGCCCCAGAGGTGCTGGTGAACGAGGTGATCGACGCCTTCGCCGAGCACTATGCGCTGACCGTCGAGCGGGTCGAGACCGCGCGCGAGGACATCGAGTTCAAGGTGCCGCGGGTGTTGCGCACCGCCTGAGGGCGGGGCAAACGGAGCGGACAGATGCGGGGCGCGCTGCCCCGCACCCCGGGATATTTGGAGCGATTGGAAGACATGGCCGAGTTCTTTGCATGGACCGACGGCGCCTGCTCGGGCAACCCGGGGCCGGGCGGCTGGGGTGTGCTGATGCGCGCGATGGAGGGTGAGAGCGTCGCCAAGGAGCGCGAGCTGAACGGCGGCGAGGCGATGACCACCAACAACCGGATGGAATTGCTGGCGGCGATCAGCGCGCTCGAGGCGCTGACGCGCGAGGTGGCGATCACCATCACCACCGACTCGGCCTATGTGAAGAACGGGGTGACCGGCTGGATCCATGGCTGGAAGCGCAACGGCTGGAATACGGCGGACCGCAAGCCGGTGAAGAACGTCGATCTGTGGCAGCGCCTCGATGCGGCGCAGGCGCGCCACAAGGTGACCTGGAAATGGATCAAGGGTCACGCCGGCCATGCCGAGAACGAGCGCGCCGACGAGCTCGCCCGCGCCGGCATGGCCCCCTATAAAGGCGGCAAATAACCCGCTAGCATCAGGCGACACCGCAGCGAGGCGCCGCCATGACCCCCGGGGATCAGCATCCGGTCATCGACTATCTGACGACGCTGCCCGTTGGCATCGCGCTCGACTACGTCTCGGTCTTCGTCTTCGCGCTGACGGGCGCGCTCGTCGCCTCGCGCCAGCAGCTTGACCTTGTGGGCTTCATCTTCATCGCGGCGCTGACCGCGGTGGGCGGCGGGACCCTGCGCGACCTGCTGATCGGGCGGATCCCGGTGTTCTGGGTCGGGCGGCCCGAATACATGGTGCTGATCGCCGGGGCGGCGGTGCTCGTCTTCTTCACCGCGCATCTGCTGGAAAGCCGCTATCGCGCGCTTCTGTGGCTCGATGCCTGCGCGCTCGCCGTCGCCGTGCCGGCGGGCGTCGCGGTGACGATGTCGCGCGGGCACGGGCCGGTCACCGTGCTCATCATGGGGGTGGTCACCGGATCGTTTGGCGGGCTGATGCGCGATGTCGTGTGCAACGAGGTGCCGCTGACGCTGAAACAGGGCGAGCTGTATCTCAGCTGTGCCTTTGCCGGCGCGGGGGCGGCGCTGCTGCTGACGGCAGCCGGCGCGCCGGGGCTGCCCGCGGCGATCGGCTGCGGTCTCGTCACCTTCGCCCTCAGGGCGGGGTCGCTGCGCTGGGGCTGGAAGCTGCCGGTCTACAAGCCGCGCCCGCCCCGCACCCGCGGCTAGAGGAACAGCTGCAGCACCAGCGGCGCGAGGAAGGCCGTCAGCACCGCATTGAGCCCCATCCCGATCGAGGCGAAGACCCCCGCCGTGTCGTTCACCTGAAAGGCACGGGCGGTGCCGATGCCATGCGCCGCGACCCCGGTCGCAAAGCCGCGCGCGCGCCAGTCGGTGAGCCCGATCGCGTTCAGCATCGGGGTGACGAAGATCGCCCCGATCATCCCCGTCAGCAGCACCAGCACCGCGGTCAGCGTCGGCGCGCCGCCGAGGCTTTCCGAAATCCCGATGGCGACCGGCGCAGTGGCCGATTTCGGCGCGAGCGTGGCCAGCAACCCCGTGTCTGCGCCAAGCGCCCAGGCGATCGCCAGCGCCGAGAACACCGCGGTGAACGAGCCCGCGACCAGCGCCACCGCAATCGGCACCAGCGCTTTGCGGATCTTTGCAAGGTTCGCCTGCAGCGGCACGGCAAGGCACACCGTCGCCGGGCCCAGCATGAAATGCACGAACTGCGCGCCGTCGAAATAGCTTTCGTAATTCGTGCCGGTCAGCCAGAGCAGCACGGCCAGCAGCACCACGGCGATCATCACCGGGTTGGCGATCGGGTTGCAGCGGGCAAGGCGATAGAGGCGGTCGCCGGCCCAATAGGCGATCAGCGTCGCGGCCAGCCACAGGAGCGGCTTCGAGGCGAGATAGGACCAGATCAGCGCGGCGTCAGTCATCGGGGTTGCTCCCCACCAGCCGCGCGACCCAGGTGAAGGTCAGCGCCCCCACGGTGATCGCCAGCAGCGTCGAGACGACGAGCGAGACCGCCAGCGCCAGCCCATGCGCGGCGATCGTCGGCAGGTGCGCGACCACCCCCACCCCGGCCGGCACGAAGAGCAGCGCCAGATTGGCCAGAAGCCCCTGCGCCGCGGGCCGGATGATCGCGCCGAGCGGCGGGATCACCTGCAGCGCCACCACCAGCCCCACCATGCCCAGCACCGGCCCGGGCAGCGGCAGGTGCAGCGCGCGCGAGATCACCTCGCCCACGAGCTGAAAGATCAGGATGATTGACAGAGCCGGGACCATCGGCCTTCCCTCGTTGCGAAGAGTTTTGCCCAGCCTAGGCGAGGCGCGGGCGGGATCAAGCCGAAACCCGCGCAGATCTTGTGGATAACCCCGCCCGTGCCCGCCAGATCGTGGGGGGCGCGGTTGACTCGCCCGGCCCCGCCCCCGAAACTGCCCCACCCTGAACGGAATCGGAAAGATCTGCCTTGCGCTTCTCCCGCCTGCGCCTGAACGGCTTCAAGAGCTTCGTCGACCCGACTGACCTCGTGATCCACGACGGTCTGACCGGCGTCGTCGGGCCGAACGGCTGCGGCAAGTCGAACC
This sequence comes from Paenirhodobacter ferrireducens, assembly GCF_004022265.1. Taxonomy (GTDB): domain Bacteria; phylum Pseudomonadota; class Alphaproteobacteria; order Rhodobacterales; family Rhodobacteraceae; genus Rhodobacter; species Rhodobacter ferrireducens. The sequence continues at coordinate 64,653 of NZ_SAVB01000024.1, read as the reverse complement.
TGCTCGAGGCGCTGCGGTGGGTGATGGGCGAGAACCGCGCCTCGGCGATGCGCGGCGGCGGCATGGAGGACGTGATCTTCGCCGGCGCCGCCACCCGGCCCGCGCGCAACTTCGCCGAGGTCTCGCTCAGCATCGACAACACCGAGCGGCTGGCGCCCTCGGGCTTCAACGACGCCGACACGCTGGAGATCGTGCGCCGGATCACCCGCGACGCGGGCTCGGCCTACAAGGTGAACGGCAAGGACGTGCGGGCACGCGACGTGCAGATGCTGTTCGCCGATGCCTCGACCGGCTCGCAATCGCCGGCGCTGGTGCGGCAGGGGCAGATTTCCGAACTCATCAACGCCAAGCCGAAGGCGCGGCGGCGGATCCTGGAAGAGGCCGCGGGGATCTCGGGCCTCTATCAGCGCCGGCACGAGGCCGAGCTGAAGCTCAATGGTGCCGAACAGAACCTGCTGCGCGTCGATGACGTGATCGAGCAGCTCGGCGGGCAGCTGGCGACGCTTGCGCGACAGGCGCGGCAAGCCGCGCGCTATCGCGAACTTGGCGCGGCGCTGCGCCGGGCCGAGGGGATGCTGCTCTATCGGCGCTGGCGCGAGGCCGACCTTGCCCGCGAGGAGGCCGAGGCGGGTCTGCGTGCGCGGCTGACCGCGGCGGCGCAGGCCGAAGGCGCGGCGCGCGGCGCGGCGAAGGCGCGCGCGGTGCAGGAAGACGCGCTGCCGCCGCTGCGCGAGGAAGAGGCGATCGCCGGCGCGATCCTGCAGCGGCTGATGCTGCAGCGCGATGCGCTCTCCGATCAGGAGGCGCAGGCGGCCGCCCGCATCGAGACGCTGAAATCGCGCATCACCCAGCTTGACCGCGACATGGAGCGCGAGGCCGGGCTGAACCGCGACGCCGGCGAGACGATCGAGCGGCTCGACTGGGAGATGGGCCAGCTGTTGAAGGCGGCCGAGGGCCAGGACGACAAGCTCGAGGCGGCGGCAGAGGCCTCGGCCGAGGCGGCGGGGGTTCTGGCCGACCGCGAGGCGCAGCTCGCCGAGATGACCGAGGACGTGGCGCGCCTTGCCGCCCGGCACGGCTCGGCGCAGCGGCTTCTGTCCGACAGCCGTGCGACCGCGACCCGCGCCGAGGCCGAGGCCGCGCGCGCAGCCGGTCAGGCCGAGGAAGCCGCCGAGGCGCTTGAACGCGCGGGCGAGGCCTTCGAGGCGGCGCAGATCGCTCAGGAAGAGGCGCAGGAGGCGACCGAGACCGCCGAGGAGATGCTGACCGCCGCCGAGGAGGCCCGCGCCGAGGTGCAGGCCCGCGAATCGGCCGCGCGCGCCATGCGCTCGGAGGCCGAGGGCGAGGCGGGCGCGCTGCGCGCCGAGGTGACGGCGCTCGCCCGGCTGGTCGAGCGCGAGGCGGCAAGCGGTCAACAGCTTCTGGACCGGGTGCAGGTGGAACCGGGCTATGAGGCGGCGCTTGGTGCGGCACTCGCCGACGATCTGCGCGCCCCCGAGGTCGGGGAAGACGCCGCCTCGGGCTGGGGACTTATGCCCGATTACGACGCGCCGCAGCCGCTGCCCGCGGGCGTCGCGCCGCTGGCCTCGCATGTCGGCGTGCCCGAGGTGCTGACCCGCCGCATCGGCCAGATCGGCCTTGTGGCGGATGCGGCCGAGGGCGCGCGGTTGCAGCCGCTGCTGGCCCCCGGTCAGCGGCTCGTGTCGCTGGCGGGCGATCTGTGGCGGTGGGACGGGTTCCGCGCCGGCGCCGAGGATGCACCAAGCGCCGCGGCGCTGCGGCTGCGCCAGCTCAACCGTCTGGTCGAGCTGAAACGCGATCTCGAGGAGGTCGCGGCGCGGGCCGAAGGCGCACGGCAGGCACACGAGGCGCTGACGCGCGCGCTCGCCGATGCCTCAGCCGCCGATGCCCGCGCCCGCGAGGCGCGCCGCGCCGCCGATCAGCGTCTGGCCGAAGCCGGCCGCGCGCTGAGCCGGGCCGAGGCCGAGCGTGCGATTGCCGCAGGCAAGCTCGAATCCGCGCGGCTGGCGATGAAACGGCATGGCGACGAGGCGTCCTCGGCGCGGCTTGCCCTTGCCGATGCCGAGGCGCAATCGGCGGCGCTGCCGGACCTCGATGCCGCGCGCGCCGATGTCGACGCGGTGAAGATGACGGTCGAGGCGGCGCGGGTGACGATGCTGACCCGCCGCTCGGCCCATGACGAGATCCGCCGCGAGGGCGAGGCCCGGCTGAAGCGCCGGCAGGAGATCACCAAGGAACTGTCCGGCTGGCGCCACCGGCTCGAGACCGCCGAGAAGCGGTCGGCGGAACTTGCCGCGCGCCGGGCCGAGGCGGTGGACGAGCTGTCCGAAGCGGCCGAGGTGCCCGAGGAGCTGGCGGCGAAGCGCGAGGAGCTGTCCGAGGCGATCGACACCGCCGAGGAGCGCCGCGGCACTGCCTCGGAGCGTCTGGCCACGGCCGAGGCCGCGCTGCGCGAGGCGCAACTGGCCGAGCGCGAGGCCGAACGGCTGGCCGGCGAGGCGCGCGAGGGCCGCGCCCGCGCCGAGGCCCGGGTCGAGGCCGCCCGCGCGACGCTGTCGCAGGCCGCCGACCGCATCCTCGAGGTGACCGAGCAATCGCCGCAGGCGCTGTTCGAAAGCCTTGGCGAGGGCGCAGAGGAAATGCCCGGTGCCGAGGAACTTGAGACCGAGGTCGCCCGGCTGAAGCGCAGTCGCGAGGCGCTTGGCGCCGTCAACCTGCGCGCAGAGGAAGACGCGCGCGAGGTGCAGGGCGAATACGACACGCTGGTGCAGGAGAAGAGCGACCTCGAGGAGGCGATCCGCAAGCTGCGCTCGGGCATTCAGGGGCTGAACCGCGAGGGGCGCGAGCGGCTGCTGACCGCCTTCGAGCAGGTGAACCAGAGCTTCCGCAATCTCTTCACCCACCTCTTCGGCGGTGGCGAGGCCAACCTCGTGCTGATCGAATCGGACGATCCGCTCGAGGCCGGGCTGGAGATCATGTGCCAGCCGCCGGGCAAGAAGCTGTCGACGCTGTCCCTTCTGTCGGGCGGCGAGCAGACGCTGACGGCGCTTGCGCTGATCTTCGCGGTGTTCCTGGCGAACCCGGCGCCGATCTGCGTGCTCGACGAGGTCGACGCGCCGCTCGACGATGCGAACGTGACGCGGTTCTGCGACCTGATGGACGAGATGACACGGCGCACCGACACCCGCTTCCTCGTCATCACCCACCACGCGGTGACGATGAGCCGGATGGACCGGCTGTTCGGCGTGACGATGCAGGAGCAGGGCGTGAGCCAGCTCGTCTCGGTCGACCTCAAGCGCGCCGAGCAGCTGGTGGCCTGACAGCCGCGGGGGCTGGACATCCGCCGCCCGCGCCCCATCTTCTGCGCCAGACCGCAACAGGAGGGAACCGCATGAGCAGGACCTATGCGAAGACGCCCGAGGCGCTGGCCCGGCTGACGCCCGAACAATACCGGGTGACGCAGGAAAGCGGCACCGAACGGCCCTTCACCGGCGAATACACCGACACCACCGAGCCCGGGCTTTACGTCGACGTGGTCTCGGGCGAGCCGCTCTTCGCCTCGCAGGACAAGTTCGACAGCCATTGCGGCTGGCCGTCCTTCACCCGCCCGCTGGAGGCCGAGCACGTCACCGCGCATCGCGACCTCAGCCACGGCATGGTGCGGGTCGAGGTGCGCTCGAAACACGGCGACAGCCATCTCGGTCATGTCTTCCCCGACGGGCCGCAGGACCGCGGCGGGCTGCGCTATTGCATCAACTCGGCCAGCCTGCGCTTCATCCCGCGCGACCGGATGGAGGCCGAAGGCTATGGCGACTATCTGGACATGGTGAAATGATGACCGAGACGGCCCTTCTTGCCGGCGGCTGCTTCTGGGGGATGCAGGATCTGATCCGCAAGCTTCCGGGGGTGATCTCGACCCGCGTCGGCTATAGCGGCGGCGACGTGGCGAACGCGACCTACCGCCACCACGGCACCCATGCCGAGGCGATCGAGATCACCTTCGACCCGGCGCAGATCAGCTATCGCCGGCTGCTGGAATTCTTCTTCCAGATCCACGACCCGACCACGCCGAACCGGCAGGGCAATGACATAGGCCCCTCCTACCGCTCGGCGATCTTCTACATGTCCGAGGCGCAGCAGCAGACCGCGCTCGACACCATCGCGGATGTCGACGCCTCGGGCCTGTGGCCGGGCAAGGTGGTGACCGAGCTCGCCCCCGCCGGCCCGTTCTGGCAGGCGGAACCCGAGCATCAGGATTACCTCGAGCGCTTCCCGAACGGCTATACCTGCCACCGGATCCGGCCGGGCTGGGTGCTGCCGCGGCGTGCGGCCGAGTGACCAGCCGCTATCTCCAGCGTCGGGCGCCGACGCTAGAGATAGCTGCGCACCAGCGCCCCCGAGACCAGCACCCAGCCATTCGCCACCACGAAGAAGGCGAGCTTGAAGGGCAGCGCCACGGCGGCGGGCGGCACCATCATCATGCCCATCGACATCAGGATCGCCGAGACGACAAGGTCGATGACGAGAAAGGGCAGATAGACGAGAAAACCGATCTCGAACGCCCGGGTGATCTCGGACAGCATGAAGGCCGGCACCAGCGTGGAAAGCGGCGCCGCCTTCAGCTCGCCCGCGAAGGGGATGCCGTCGCGCAGGCCGGAAAGCTGGGCGAAGGTGTCGGGGTTCACCCTGCCGGCCATAAAGCCGCGAAACGGCGCCACGCCGCGCGCGAACGCCGTGGCAAGGTCGACCGTGCCGTCGAGGAGCGGGCTGATGCCGGCGTTCCAGCTTTCGGTGAAGGTCGGTTCCATGATGAACCAGGTCAGGAACAGCGCGAGGCTGACGATCAGCATGTTCGGCGGCGACTGCTGCAGCCCCATCGCCTGACGCAGGATCGACAGCACGGTGACCACGAAGGGAAAGCAGGTCACCATGATCGCCAGCCCCGGCGCGATGCTGAGCAAGGTGATCCCCGCGATCATCAGCATCGAGCGGCCGGCAAGGCTGTCGCTGCCGCCGAGATCGAGGGAGATCTGCTGCGCCGCAGCGGGCAGCGCGGCAAGGCACAGGAACGCGGCCAGAACCGCGACGCGGCGCATCGGTCAAAGACCGTTCTGCAGGTCGACCACCTCGGTCAGGCGCACGGCAAGCTGGCCGGCCTGATCGCCCTCGAGCTCGGTCAGCTCGCCGCGCGCGATCAGCTTGTCGCCGACGTAAAGCTCGACCGGGTCCTCGACCTTGCGGTCGAGCGGCAGGATCGCGTCACGCTTCATCCGCAGCAGGTCGCGCACCAGCGGGCGTGCCTTGCCGACCGAGATCGTGATCTCGATCGGGATCTGCGAGAACGGGCTCGCGGCAGGGTCTTGGCGGACGTCATCCATGGTCGGTCTCCTGCAAGGTGGCATCGAAGTAGCTGCGGATCGCCGCGGTGATCGCCGCGGTCACGCCATCGAGGTCGATCCGCGTCTCGGCATCGGGGAATTTCAGATAGGCCTGGCCGTCGCCGAGGCTCGGCTCCGCGGCGAAGGTCAGCGGCAGACCCGCCGCTGGCAGCAGCGCCCGCAGCAGCGCCAGGCTTGCGGGCGAGGCGACCACCGTCACCGGCCGGTCGAGCACCGTGCCCGCCAGCGGCAGAAGCTGTTCGACGACGATCCGCGGCAGCGCCTCCCGCGCCGCGGCGGGCAGCACCTTCGCCGCCATCTCGAGCAACAGCGGCTGCAGCGCGACCAGAAGGTTGCGCCTTGCCTCGACGAAAGTGAAGGACATCTCCTGCAGCTGCTGGCACAGCTGCATGCGCAGCTGTGCAGCCTCGCCGTCCTGCGCCGCGACCGCGTCATCCCAGCCGGCAGAATAGCCCTGCTCGAAGGCGGCAAACCGCGCCTCCTCGAATGCGGCCGGGGCAATCTCGATCGGCTGCGGCGCGCCCGCGTCGGTCTCGAAGGTTTCCAGCCGGACCGGATTCCTCATCAGACACGCTCCTGCGGTTTATCCATCCAGCCGCGCAGGATCTCGACCGATTCGGCCTGGCGCTGACCGATCAGCCGTTTCAGCCGGGCGACCGGATCATCCTCGAGCTCGGCCGTCTGCCCCCCAAAGGCCGAGGCCATCGAGATCGGCACCGGCAGGTCGGAGGTGCCGAAATCCGCCACCAGCTCCATCTCGCGCTCCGGCACCTCGTCGCCGCTGATTTCTCCGATCAGCGCGGGCGCCGCTCCCGGCTGCGCCGACAGCGGCGCGGGCAGACCCGAGCGCGGCTGCGTGGCGATGCGCGGCGCCAGCGCCGGCCGCACCACGAACAGCGCCAGCACGACCACCACCAGCACCAGCGCCGCAATCTCGATCAGCAGCATCAGGTCCAGCGGCGCCCCGCCACCAAGCATCCCCGCCGTCGCCATCGCGCCAGGTTCGGCGATCGGCTGGAAGGCCATCGAGCGGAGAGTGATGACGTCGCCGCGCTTTTCGTCGAACCCCACGGCCGAGGCGACAAGGTCACGCAGCGCGGCAATCTCGTCCTCCGAGCGCGGCACCACCGAGACCTGCCCGTTCGCGTCCTTGCCCTCGGTGCCGTCGACCAGCACCGCCACGGTGATCCGCTTGACGTCGCCGGGATTGCGCACCACCTCGCGCGTGGTTTCCGACAGGTCGTAATTCGTCCGCTCGCGCGTCTCGTTGCCCTGCCGCTGCGAGCTGCCGCCATTCGCCCCCTGCCCGTCGGGCAGGTTCGAGGCGACCGAGACGCCGCCCGTCTTGCTCTCATCGGCCTTGTTCGAACTTTCGGAAGTATCGGTCGAGATCACCGTGCGGCTGGTCGGGTCGATGCGCCGCTCGGTGATCGCCTCGCGCTCGGTCACCGTCTCGACCGCGACCTCGACCACCGCATTGCCATAGCCGACCCGCGCCTCGAGGAGTCTCTCGATGTTGCGGCGCAGCGTCTCGGCCCGGTCGGTGCCCGAGGCGGCGGGGCTCTCGTCGCCCGCGGCGACCAGCCCGCTCGCCGTGTCGATCACCGAGACGTCGTCGGGCGTCATTCCAGCCACGGCCGAGGAAACAAGGTATTTCAGGGCTTTGGCCTGCGGCGGCGAAAGCCCGCCGGCGTTCGTGGTGACCGTCACCGACGCCGTGGGGCGATTCTGGGCGCGAAAGGACACGCCCGAGGGCGGCGCGATATGCACCCGCGCCGCGCGGATCGCCGGATTGGCAAGGATGGTGCGCGCCAGCTCGCCTTCCTTGGCGCGCCAATAGGCGGCATCGAACATCTGCGAGGTGGTGCCGAAGCCCGACAGCGAATCGAGCAGCTCATAGCCCGCCCCGCCGGTCGCCGGCAGCCCCTCGGCGGCCAGCGTCATCCGCAGCTCGTCGCGCTTCGGCGCCTCGACATAGATCGAATCGCCGCGCACCTCGTATGCCACCGCACGCTGTTCGAGCGCCGAGATCACCTCGCCCGCCTTCGCCCCGTCGAGCCCGGCATAAAGCAGCGCCATGTCCGGCCGAGCCGTCAGGCCCGACAGCGCCAGCACCGCCGCAAAGACAAGCGCCGTGGCCCCGAGGACGATGATGCGGCGACGCGCGTCGAGGTTTCCCCATACCGTCGTCAACTGTTGCAAGCCGCACCTCCACACGAGCGGATGTCTGTCCCGTCGCCCCGGGCATCTTTCCGCGATCGCCCTTAACAATCGGTTAGTCGTCTCAAGGCTATAGCTGGGACGACGAAGAAATCGGTGATGCGATGGCGCAGACACAGACGGAGCCGGAAGCGGCCCCTTCCCACAGCTCAAGACTGCCGCTGATTCTCGGCCTCGTGCTGATGATCGCCGGTGGCGGAGCGAGCTTTGCGGCGCTCTACCTCGGCCTGCTGCCGGCCGGTCACGGTGCGGCGCACGACACAGCGACGGCGCCTGCGGCCTTGCCGGACATTGCCTATGTGGCGCTCGAGCCGATGGTGATCTCGCTGTCGGACCCGGCCGCACGGCACCTGCGCTTTTCGGCCCAGATCGAGGTGCCCGCCGCCTATCAGAAGGATGTCGAGCTGCTGCGGCCGCGGGTGGTCGACGTGCTCAACGGCTATCTGCGCGCGGTCGACCTGCGCGACATCGAAGACCCCGCTGCGCTGATCCGCCTGCGCGCGCAGATGCTGCGGCGGGTGCAGATCGTGTGCGGCGAGGACCGCGTGCGCGACCTGCTGATCATGGAATTCGTTCTGAACTGAGGAAAGCCCGATGCAATTGTTTGCCGATCTTCTGGCCGGGCTCGGCGCACTTGGGGCGGCGGTCTATTGCCTGGTCCTGTCGCGCCGGCTGAAACGCTTCAACCAGCTCGAGAACGGCATGGGCGGGGCGATCGCGGTGCTCTCGGCGCAGGTCGACGACATGACGAAGGCGCTGAACCGCGCGCAATCCACCGCTGCGCTCTCGGCCGAGCAGTTGACCGCCCTGACCGAACGCGCCGAGCAGGGCGCCGAGCGGCTCGAACTGATGCTTGCGGCCCTGCACGACCTGCCCGAGGCCGAGGCCGGCGCGCACCGCCCCCGCATGCTGCGCCGCCGGCCCCGCAGCTCGGGGATGGAGGCGGCGGAATGAAACCACCCGCCGCCCGCCCGCCACGCCGCCCTTGGCGCCCGGGCCGTACCATCCTGCCGCTGATCGCCGGCACCTTCGCAGTGGCCGCGGTGATGCGGATCGGCGACGGCGTCGGGCTGGCGCTGGCACTCGACGCCGGCACCGGCGGGGCCGCCACAACCTGCCCCGATCCGGCCGCGAATGCCGCGCTTTTGCGCGCGCTCGAGGACCGGGACCAGAAGCTGAGCCTGCGCGAAGGGATCATCGCCGACCGGGCGCAGGCGCTGCGGCTCGCCGAACAGCGCATCGACGAGCGTCTCGCGACACTGATCGCGGCGGAGAATGCGCTGTCGAAGACCGTGGCGGTCGCCGATTCCGGAGCTGACGCGGATGTCGCGCGGCTGGTCACCGTCTACGAAAACATGAAGCCGAAGGAGGCCGCGCCGCTGTTCGAGACGATGGCGCCCGAATTCGCGGCGGGTTTCCTCGGCAAGATGCGGCCCGAAGCGGCGGCTGCCGTCCTTGCCAACCTGACGCCCGAGGTCGGCTATTCGATCAGCGTCATCATGGCCGGCAGAAACGCCGGCGCCCCCCGCCGCTGAACCGCGGCATCGGTCAATCCCCCGCGCAAGACTGCCGGGCGTACTGTGGAGAGAGATGAATGATCGGCATTGTCGGGATGATCGTCATCTTCGTGATGGTGTTCGGCGGCTTCGTCGCGGCAGGCGGCAAGATCGGCATCATCCTGAAGGCGATGCCGTTCGAGCTGATCATGATCGGCGGTGCCGCGGCGGGCTCGTTCCTGCTGTCGAACAGCCTTGCGACGATCAGGCACACGCTGCGCGACCTCGGCAAGGTGTTCCGCGGCCCGACCTGGCAGCCCGCCGACTATCGCGACCTGCTGTGCCTGCTGTTCGAGCTGATCCGGCTGGTGCGGCAGAACCCCGTCGCCGTCGAGGAACATATCGAGGCGCCACAGGGCTCGTCGATTTTCCAAAAATACCCGAAAATCCTGAAGGATCACGAGGCGGTCGAGATGATCTGCGACACGATGCGTGCCGCCTCGATGAATTACGACGACCCGCATCAGGTCGAGGAGATCCTCGACAAGCAGCTCGAGGCCAATTACGAGCACGCGATGCAGTCGAGCCACGCGATCCAGACCGTGGCCGACGCGATGCCCGCGCTTGGCATCGTCGCTGCGGTACTTGGCGTGATCAAGACGATGGCCGCGATCGACCAGCCGCCCGAGATCCTCGGCCACATGATCGGCGGCGCGCTGGTCGGCACCTTCCTCGGCGTCTTTCTCGCCTATGGTTTCGTCGGCCCCTTCGCCAGCCGGATCGGCGCGGTGATCGAGGAAGACAGCCATTTCTACAAGCTGATCCGCGAGGTGCTGGTCGCCAATCTCTACAACCACGCGACCAATATCTGCATCGAGGTCGGCCGGCAGAACACCCCCCATCACATCCGCCCGAGCTTTTCCGAGCTGGAAGACGCGCTGCGGACGGTGAAGGCAGAGGCGGCATGAGGCTCGGGCTGATCCTTGCAAGCGGCGCGCTGATCTGCGCGACGGGCACGGCGCACGCGCAGCAGGTCACCGTGCGTTCCGGCGAACATGACGGCTTTTCGCGCCTCGTCTTCATGCTGCCGCCCGGCACCGACTGGCAGTTAAGCGAGAGCGAGGGAGCGATCACCCTGCGCACCCCGGGCGAGAGCTTCGGCTATGACACCGCGGGGATCTTCCGGCTGATCCCGCGCACCCGGATCACCGGGGTTGCGCCGCAGACGGAGGGGCTGCGCATCGCGACGGCCTCGGGCACGGTGCATGAGGCGTTCCAGCTTGCCTCGGGGGCCGTGGTGCTTGATGTCCTCGACGCGCCCGAGCTGCCGATGCCCACCAGCCCGCCACGCGCGGCGGCCAGCACGCCACTGCGCCTCGACCATCTTGAAACCTACTGGCGCGACCGCGGCATCCCCGCAACTGCCGGAGCGGACACGACCGCGCCCGGAACGCGGCTGCCACGCTTTGCCACGCCCGACCCACGTGTGCGCGAGGCCGAGACCGAGCTGCTTGCCCAGCTCAGCCGTGCCGCCGCGCAAGGCGTAATCAGCGCCTTCGTCGCGCCAAGAACCGCAGCCCCCGAACCGTTGCCGCCGGATGCCAGACCGCCCGAGGGCGCTTCCCCGCATCTGGCGATCGAATCACAGACAGTCTTCGACCGCGACATGATGGGCAGCGCCCCGGGGCCGCAGCTGCTTGCCAACGGGCAGCGCTGTGCGCCGGACCGGGCCTTCGCACTGGAAAGCTGGGTCTCCGACGCCCCGGCGGGCGTGCAGATCGCGACGGCGCGGCAGGGGCTGGTGGGCGAGTTCGACCGCCCCGACCCCGCCGCGGTCGAACGGCTTGCGCGCACCTATCTCGGCCTCGGCTTCGGCACCGAGGCGCGCGCCACGCTGCGCGGCTTCGGCCTCGACACGCCCGCCGCCGGGCCAATCGCCTATGTCGCCGCCGTGCTCGACGAGCTGCCGGTGCCCAATTCGCCGATCTCGCACATGGCCGCCTGCGACGGCAAGGTCGCACTCTGGGCCCTGCTCGGCCGCGGGACCGCGCAGAACGAGGCGCCGAACCTGGCCGCCGTGCGGCGCAGCTTCTCGGCGCTGCCGGTGCCGATCCGCAAGATCGTCGGCCCCGAGCTGGTGCGCCGGCTGCTGGCGCTTGGCGCCGAAAGCGACGCGCGCGAGATCGGCTCGATGATCGCGCGGGCCGTGCCGGAGGGCGATCCCGCACGCGGCCTGATCGACGCGCGCATCGACATCGCCCGGGGCGCGCCGGCGCAGGCCGAACCGGTCCTGGCCGGGATGATCGACCGCAACAGCGCCGACGCGGCGCAGGCGCTGATCCTGCTGGTCGACACCCGCCTCAGCCGCGGCGAGCCGGTCGACGAGGCGACTATCGAGCTTGCCGCCGCCCGCGCGCGCGAGCTGCGCGGCTCACCCGAGGGGGCGCGGCTGCTGCGCGCGCAGATCCTCGGCGAGGGCTCGGTCGGGCGGTTTTCCGAGGCCTTCGCGGCACTCGCGGCCTGGCCCGCCGAGGACACGCCTGCGCTGGTGCAGGAAACCCGGCGCAGTCTGTGGGGGCTGCTCGCCAAGGTGCCGGACGACACGCTGTTCCTTGGCCAGTTCCTTGCCCGGCACGATCAGGTGCCGGTGGAGGAGCTGCCCAATCTCGTGCGGTTGCAGATGGCTGACCGGCTCACCGCCGCGGGCCTGCCGGGCCCCGTGCGCGACCTGCTTGCCGGCTCGCTCGGGCGCACCCCCGACGGGCGGGTAGCGCTGGCCGCCGCGGCCCTCTCCGAACGCGACGGCCCGGCGGCGCTGTCCTATCTCGAGGCGCTCGACGGCAGCCGCGCCACCGCGCTGAAAGCCCGCGCCCATGCGCTGCTGAACGAGCATGCAATCGCGCAGGAGGTCTTTGCGGCCGCAGGCGACATGCCCAACGCCACGGCCGAGGCCTGGCGCGGTGGCGACTGGAGCTTCGTTGCCGCGAACGGCAGCGAAGCCGAGAAGGCGCTGGTGCGGCTTTACGATCTCACCGCCGAGGAACCACCGGCCCCGCCCCCCTCGCCAGCCGATGGCGTCGCGGGGTTCAGGGACCTGATCGCGCGCAGTCAGGCAGAGCGCGAGGCGCTGGCCCGGCTGCGCGCCGACTTCCCCGAACCCTGAGGCGCCCCCGCCGGGGGACGCCCTGCTGGTCTTTCGAGGGCTTAGAACCGCCGGGTCCAGCCGACCGACGCGCTGAACTGGTGCATCTCGAGCTTGACGGTGCCGCCGCCCATCGAGGCCGGCAGCGTGCCCTTGACCGAATTCGACAGCGCATAGCCCACCGAGAAGTCGAGCCGGTCATTGTCGCTCAGCATCTTCGAGCCGCCGAAGCTGACGTGATCCTCGACGATGCCGGGGGCGAGGATGTTCAGGCTCACGTCCTCGGGCCCGACCGGATTCGTGGCATGGGCATAGCCCACGCGCCAGATCATGTCGGGGGTCTGCTGCCATTCGGCGCCCAGACGGATCACGTCGACATCGTCCCAGCCAAAGCCCGCACCGCCCGGCGCCCCCATCGGCCCGGCATCGGTCGCATTGCCGACGGCGCCGACGTCGCTGTAGAAGATTTTCGAATAGTCGAGCAGAAGCGTCACATCCGGGCGCGGGTGATAGGCGAGACCCGCGGTGATCGAGGCCGGAATGTCGAAATCGCCGCCGTTCTCGAACAGGTTCGAATAATCGTCGAGCTTCGACATCTCGAAGCGGGTCTGCGCCGAAAGGCCCAGCGTCAGCTGCGGCGAGACCTCGTATTGCACACCCGCCCGGAGGCCGACGCCGGTGGAATAATCCGTGTCATTCGCCGTCACGCCAAAGGCCGCGAGACCGCGCGCCGAGAAGCTCTGCACGGCGACCGTGGGCGCGACACCCCAGGACAGCCGCCCCATCTTCTGCGCATAGGTCACCGACAGGAACAGCTGGTTCAGGTTCACGCCGGCCTTGCCGCCGCACAGCACGCCCGAGCCGCCGCCGAAATAGCCGCAATTCGGGTTGGCGACCGCCGGATAGGAGGTGTTCATCCCGCCGTTGCCATAGGCCGCGAAGTTCAGCACCGCGCCGTTCTGCAGCGGCATGTTGTAGGAGAAGTTCGGCACGAGGAAATACTCGTGCCCGCTTTCCACCTTGCCCGGGGCGACGAAGTAGGTGTCGGTGCCGGTGTAGCTGCGTCGCGGCGAGAACACCTGCACGCCAAGGCTGAACTCCTTCCCGACCGAGGCTGCCGCGGCGGGGTTGATCGCGCTCGACATCCCGTCCTGGCTATAGGCCACGCCCGCGCCCGCCACGCCGCGCTGCGCGACGCCGTAGCCCAGGGCAAAATATCCTTCGGTGGCCGAGGCGAATTCCGGCACGAGTGCCGCCACAAGGCACAGCGCCGCCGTTCCCGCGAGGCGGGGTTTCAGGGTGGACTTCATTCAAGCCTCCATGGGCTGGAGTTGGTCAAAATCTTCCGAACCGGCCCCGGCGGAAGCCGAAGGCGATCCGGAAGCGAGAGGTTATCCGACGCGCGACATTGCGGCGAAGGATTTGATGAAGGGACCGGCCATCCGCGGGTCCTTGATCATCGCACTGTAATCACCGACCTCGAACTTCATCTTGCCGGTGGTGAAGGCAACGCCCAGATCCATCATGGTCGGCGGCTTCTTCAGCCACTTGTCCCAATGTTCGGGCGTGCAGCGGATGTCCCAGCTCAGCGGCTCGCCGGCATAGGCGCCGCTCGAGACCACCTTACCGCCCTCGATCACCATCACGCCCTTCGGCGCCGGATCGCCCTTGAAGCCATAGGCGATGGTCGACTTGAAGCCGATCTGCTCGAGCGCGCCGGCCAGCGCCGGCTCCTTGTTCCATTCGGCGGCGAAACCGGCCATCCATTCGGGGCTGAAAATCTCGCTCATCTTGTCTTTCTCCTGTTCAGCAGACCTTGACCTGCAGCCGTTCTTCGCCGTCGGGGTCCATCACATGCACCGCGCAGGCAAGGCAGGGGTCGAAGCTGTGGATCGTGCGCAGGATCTCGAGCGGCTGGTCCTCGACCGCCATCGTGTGATTGTCCTGCAGCGCGGCCTCATAGGCGCCCGACTGGCCCTGCGCATCGCGCGGCCCGGCATTCCAGGTCGAGGGAACCACGGCCTGGTAATTGGCGATCTTGCCATCCTCGATCACGATCCAATGGCCCAGACCGCCGCGCGGCGCCTCCATGAAGCCGACGCCCTTGGCCTGTTTCGGCCAGCTCGACGGATCCCATTTCGTGCCGTTGAAGGTGGTGGTGTCGCCCGCCTTGATGTTGGCGATCAGCGCCGCGTACCAATCCTGCATCGCATCGACGATCAGCTTGGTCTCGAGCGTCCGCGCCGCCACCCGGCCGAGCGTCGAATACAGCCCGCGCACCGGCAGATCGAGCGTGGTGAGCGCGCTGTCGACCAGAGCCTTCGCCTGTTCCTGCCCCGAGGCATACATCATCAGCACGCGCGCCAGCGGGCCGACCTCGACCGGCTTGCCCTTCCAGCGCGGCGCCTTGATCCAGGAATAGGCACCCTCGACGTCGAGCTGATCGAAGGGCGGCTTCGGCCCGGTGTAGTCAAGCGCGGTCTCGCCCGCCCAGGGGTGCAGGCCCTTGTCCTTGCCGCCCTCGTATTCATACCAGGAATGGGCGACGTATTCCTCGATCTCGCCCTCGGCCGACAGGTCGACCGGGTGGATCGTCGACAGGTCGCGGTCAAGGATCACGCCCGGCGGCACCAGCCAGCTGGAACGATCCGAGGTCAACCCGGTCGACGGGAAGTCGCCATAGGTCAGGAAGTTGCCGAGCCCCTCGCCGCGCGTCGCCCAATCCTTGTAGAAACCGGCAATGGCCAGCGTGTCGGGCAGATAGACCTCGTCGACGAAGCTTTGCGCCATGTCGAGGATGGTCTTCACCTTGGAGAGCTTCTCGGCGTTGATCGCACTGTCCGAGTTCAGGTCGATCGGGCTCGGCACGCCGCCGACCACGAAGTTCGGATGCGGGTTCTTGCCGCCGAAGATCGCGTGCAGCTTCGCCACCTCGCGCTGCCAGGCCAGCGCCTCGAAGTAATGCGCGACCGCCATCAGGTTCGCCTCGGGCGGCAGCTTGTAGCCCGGGTGGCCCCAGTAGCCCTGATTGAAGATGCCGATCTGCCCGCTTTCGACGAAATTCTTCAGCTTCGTCTTCATGTCCGAGAAATAGCCCGGAGACGAGTTCGGATGTTTCGAGATCGACTGCGCCAGCGCCGAGGTCGCCGCCGGATCGGCATCGAGCGCCGAGACCACGTCGACCCAGTCGAGCGCATGCAGGTGATAGAAGTGCATCACATGGTCATGCACGTATTGCGCCCCGATCATCAGGTTGCGGATCAGCTGCGCGTTGGTCGGGATGTCGATCTTCAGCGCATCCTCGACCGCGCGGATCGAGGCCATGCCATGCACCAGCGTGCACACGCCGCAGATCCGCTGTGCGAAGGCCCAGGCGTCGCGCGGGTCGCGGCCCTTCAGGATGATCTCGAGCCCGCGCACCGAAGTGCCCGAGGAGAAGGCCTGCGCGATGCGGCCGTCCTCCATCTGCGCCTCGATGCGCAGGTGCCCCTCGATGCGGGTGATCGGATCGACGACGATGCGGCTCATGCCTTGGCTCCTTCCGTCTTCGGCAGATGCGCCGCGATGATCGCAGCGAGGCTTTCCACCGGGATCGTGTCGCCGGCATTGACCTTGCCGACCTCGAAATTCATCCGGCACGAGCCACAGGAGACGACGAGGGTCTTCGCCTCGGTCTTCTCGATCTCGGCCATCTTCACCCGATAGCCCGCGCGCTTGAGCGGGTTGGCGCGTTCGATCAGGAAGTTGCCGGCCCCGCCGCCACAGCAGAAGTTGTAGGCGCGGTTGCTTTCGGTCTCGTGCAGCTCCCAGCCGATCGCCTTCAGGATGGCGCGCGGCTCCTCGAAGACGCCGCCCCAGCGGCCGACCTTGCACGGGTCGTGCAGGGCGACGACGCGCGACTCCTTGTCCTTCTCGAGTTTCAGCCGGCCGTCCATCACCGCCTTGCCGAAATATTCGGACACGGTCATCACGTCGAAGTCGACAGGCTTGCCGAGCGCCTCGGCCGCGCCCCAGCGCAGCGCCGGGAAGGCGTGGCCGCATTCGGGCACGATCACCACCTTGGCGCCGACCTCGATCGCGGCATTGGCCAGTTTGGCGGCCATCTTCTTCTTCGTGCCTTCGTGGCCCGAAAGGAGGCCGAAGTTCGCCCCCTCATAGGCGTCCGAGCGCAGGGTGTAATCGACGCCCATGTGGTGCAGCGTCTCGATCGTGCCGCCGGTCGCATCCTGGAACAGGTGGATGTCGAGCCCGGTGGTGACGAGCAGCACATCGGCCTTCGGCTTGTCGATCGGGATCTCGAAGCCGAGCTTTTCCTGCAGCGCATCCATGCGGAAGCGGAACAGATCCTCGTCGGCGCCGAAGATGGTGCCGTCGGCCTCCTGCCCTTCCTGCATGAAGCGCAGCTCGTCCGGCATCAGCCGCGCCGCGGCGAGCGCCGAGCGGTTCATCGCCACCATGTCGGCGATGTTGATGCCCGCCGGGCACACAAGGTTGCACCGCCCGCACATCGTGCAGGAATCATAGACGAGTTCCTGCTGCGCACGCAGATCGTCGGCGGTGATGTCCTTCACGATGAATTTCTTCAGCCAGCTCAGCGGCGACAGTTCGCGGTCATAGACCCGCTTCATCAGGTCGAGCTTGTGCACCGGCGTGTATTTCGGGTCCTCCGTGCCGAGGTAGAACTGGCACGCCTGAGCACAGGCGCCGCAATGCACGCAGGCGTCGAGCTGGGTGGCGAAATTCGCGTCGATGCCCTTGAGGAAGACCCGCTTCGCCGCGGCGACACGCTCCTCGTCGGCCACTTCGACCGGCGGGCTGGCAAGGTCCTTCAGGCTCGCGGCCATGCCGTAGAACATGGCGAAGGCTTCGTCGAGTTCCTGCTTGGTGACGACTTCGGTCATGCTTGGACCCCCCTGCGCCAGAACTTCACGCCCAGGATATAGCGGGACGGAAGAAGCGTGATGACATGGATCAGTTTCGAGAACGGGAACCACACCAGCAGCAGCGAAATCGACAGGATGTGCAGCGCCAGCATCGTTTCATAGGCGAAGCCGTAATGGGCGAAGGCGAGGAAGCCGGTGATGAAGGGCAGCATCGTCACGACCAGGCTCGAATAGTCGTTGAAGGTCGAGATGTAGCGCAGCACCGGGTTCACGATGCGCCGGCCCAGAAGCCACAGCAGCACGCCAAGCGTGATCCCCGCAACGGCGACGACGACGCCGTTCGGCAGCGTCGGCCAGCCGAAGCCCAGCAGCCCCTGGAAGAACATCACATGGATCTTGAAGAACAGCAGCACGACGAAGAAGCCGAGATGCCAGATCCAGCCCGCGACATATTGGAAGGACACCCGCCGCTCGAACACCGGGGCGGGGATGAAGCGGCTGAGCACGGTGCGAAAGCCGTGCCGCGCCAGATGGTTGTCGCGGTTGCGCGACAGCGGCGTGTTGCGGTGCAGCAAAAGCAGGCCGAGCGCGCGCCAGACCATGCCGACGACGAAGATGAAGGCGGCGCCCTGAAGCGCGGGACCGCGTGCGAAATCAAGAAGGGTCATCAGCTGTTCTCCTTCTGCCCGGCATCCGCCACGGGCGGCGCCTCGAACGGGCCGGTCTTGCCCTTTTCCTGCATCTTGCGCCCGGCATAGCCGGCACCGGCCCCCAGCACCGCACCGGCCAGAACGCCCGCCGCAACCGTGCCCGAGCCAAGCTCGGTCGCCGTCGACAGCGGCGCATAGAAGCTGCCCTTGTCCCAGAAGTTCGGCTCCGAACAGCCAAGGCAGCCATGCCCGGCCTCGATCGGGAAGGAGGTGCCCTCGTTCCACTTCAGCACCGCGCAGGCGTTGTAGGTGGTGGGGCCCTTGCAACCGAGCTTGTAAAGGCACCAGCCGGCCTTCGCGCCCTCGTCGTCGAAGCTTTGCGCGAACTGGCCGCGTTCATAGAACGGCCGGCGATAGCAACGGTCGTGGATGTTCTGACCGTAGAACACCTTCGGCCGGCCGAGATCATCGAGCTCGGGCAGGCTGCCGAAGGTGATGTAATGGGCGATGACCGAGGTCATCACCGCCGGGATCGGCGGACAGCCGGGCACGTTGACGATCGGCTTGTCGGTGATGATCTCCGAGACCGGCACCGCGCCGGTGGGGTTCGGCTTCGCGTAGGGGATGCCGCCGAAGGCCGAGCAGGTGCCCATGCAGATCACCGCCGCCGCGCCCTTTGCCACCTGTTTCAGCGTCTCGACGTTGCTTTGTCCGGCAACGGTCGAGAAGCCCGGATTGCCCAGCGGCACCGAGCCGTCGACGACGACCAGATACTTGCCCATGTTCTCGGCCATCGCCTGCTCGCGCGCGGCTTCGGCCTGATGGCCCGCGGCGGCCTGCAGCGTCTCGTGATAATCGAGCGAGATCGCCTCGAAGATCAGGCTCTCGATCGAGGGCGAACCGGCGCGCAGGATCGATTCCGAACAGCCGGTGCATTCCTGGAAGCTGAGCCAGATCACCGACGGCCGGCGCTGGCTTTCTAGCGCCTCGGCGATGCGCGGGGCAAAGGCCGGCGGCAGGGCCAGAAGCGACGCGGTGGTGGTGCAGAATTTCAGGAAACTGCGCCGCGAGATGCCGCGCTCCTCCAGCCGTTCGCCCAGTGTTTGCTGCCTTCGGATCATGATGCCTCCTCCAGGTCGCTGATTTGGTCCAGTTTGCGCGCGAGCCGGGCGGCGGCGGCGCGGATGTCGGCGTCCTGGCTGCGCAGGATCTCCGGCAGGGGGGTAATCTCGATGTAGCGGCCGCGCAGCATGTCGTCGGTGTCGCGATGCGTGACCAGCCAGACGCCGGAAAAGCCGGTCTCGGTCACCTCCGAGCGGCCCTCGGCCTCGATCGCGGCGCGCACCTCGCCCGCGCCGAGCGAGGCGATGAGCTGCTGCAATTCCACCGGCGTCATCGGCAGGCTGCTGAGGTCGATCACATGGGTCTCGCCCGTCCGGGCGAGGCGGTCGAGCGCATGGGCCACCTCGTGCAGCACCAGAACCATGTTCCCGGTCCCGGCGGCGCGCCGGCGCAGCACCTCGTTCAGATCGGGCCTCATGCGCAGGCCTCCGCCACCGCGGCCTGCCAGCGGGCGACGATCTGCCGCGCCGCCTCGGCCGCGACCGGCAGCGCCGCGGCAATCGCCTCGCTCGGGGCAAGGCCCCAGCCGATCTCGCCCGGCTCGATGCCGATGAGCGCGCGACGGGCGGGCAGGTCGCCGGTCAGGCGCGCCATGTCGAGCAGATCGCGCAGGCCGACCTCGTGCACGCTCAGGCTGCCGGCGCGGACGAAATGGTCCATCTCGGCATCCTCGAGCGCACGCACCGTGCCCGGGGCCGCGCCGAAACGGGCCGCGTCGAAGACGATCAGCGCATCGGCGGCGCCGATCTCCTCCGCAAGCGGAAAGCCGAGCGTGCCGACGTCGAGGCAGCTCACCCCAAGCGTCGCGCCATGCAGGTCTTCGAACAACCGCAGGGCGAGCGGCCCCGCCGCCTCGTCGGTCAGAAGCGTGTTGCCGACGCCAAGGGCGAGGATTCGCAAGGCGTCACCTGTTTCGACTCTGCTCACGCCCTTGTCCTCCAGGAACGCTCTAACACGTCATAATATTTGAATATTTCAGCCGCAGAACCAGCGGCAGCGTGTTCCTGCGACAGTGTATCACAGCGCCACGCGAAACCGGCATCAAATTTCACACAACGCATTGAAGATGAATGCTTCTTCATCACAGCCGGAGGATGGTTGCGGGAAAGAGGAGGCCACATACTGGAAACATGCCTTCCATATGAAATTCTCTCTGGAAGAGAGTCTTTCACTCCCGCCGCCCTCCTCTCCCGGCCCCGGAACAGCCTTCCGGCGTTGCCGCGCCGCAGCACAGCCCGTCCGGGCAATGGCCCCGCCCGCCAATCCGCGGGCGCGCCACTTCGGCGTGTATCCCGTCGGCCGGGGCATTGCCCGCTCCTCAAGCGCGCTTCTCGAGCGTCGGCCGCTCGGGACTGATCCGCTGCGCCCGGCCACGCTGGTCATAGCTGTGATACCCCTGCGCGCCCTGCACGATCTCGCCCAGCCGGGTGCGCGCCGCCCGCACCCCCTCGATCGCAGCCTTCAGCAGGCGCTGATTCTCCTGCGCCATGTGCTGCACCCGCGCGAGCCGCGCCCCCGGCGTTCCGGCGAGCCCGGCAAGCAGCGCCTCCTTGTGCTCGATCAGCGGCCCGAGCTCCTCGAAACGGCCGGCACGCAGCGCTTCCCGCTCCTGCCGCAGATGATCCAGCAGCTGCCGGATGGCCCCATCGCTGCTCTCAGACATTGCCCTGTCCTCTCGTCAACGCGTGAAAGATCGACTCGGCCAGCCCGATGCCGCCTTTCTCCGCCATCTTTTCCGAATAGGCGTCGCGCAGGAACGAGGCGAACTGCTCCTCGCCGATGCCACCGCCAAAGCTTTCCATCGGGCGCCCGACCTGCGCGCATTTCAGCATCTCCGACAGGAAGGCCGCCTCGAGCTGCACCGCCTGCGCGTGCAGCTTCTGCCCGGTCGGTGCCGGCGTCGCACCACTCGGCGCCACCGGTATCGGCTGAAGATCCTGCATCCTGTCGCCCCGCTGCAGATGGATGGATTTCCACCGAAATTCGCAGGACTCCGTAAAGAAGCGGTAACTTCCTGCTGCCATTCTGCGCAGACCCGGCAGATGTCGCGATGGCCCATGACCCAGCTTCTCCTCCCCGCCCCTCTCGCGCAGCTCGCGACGCCTTCGGCCCGCGGGCGCGACTACAAGGCGGGCGACCCGGCCGCAGGCATGGCCTTCGCCGTGGTGATCGACGCGCTTTCGACCACGGGCGAGGAAACCTCTGCGCCGATGGCCGGCAGCCCCGTGGCGGCCCCCGGACCGAACCTCGGCGCGCTGGCGGCCCCGCTTCTGTCCCCCGAATCGCCGCCCCGACCCGGTGCCGGGCGGGACCTGAACGCAGTGATCGCGCCCCCCTCCGCCGCCCCGGCCCCGCGCCTTGGCCCGTCGTCCGGGACAGCCCCCGCCGCGACCGGAACTCCTGCCGGAGCTGCCGGGAGCGGCCTTCTTCCGGCCGATCTGCCGGCAGGAGCCCCGCCCTCGACCGCCAGCGGGGCGCAGACGTGCGCCCCCGGCATGCGCCGCGCAACGATCGCCCCCGATCAGCCGCGGCGCTCCGCCGAGACGCCGGCGGCTCCGCCCATGCAACCGCCGCTCGCTGCGGCCGCGGAAGCCGGTATCGCCGCCGGCGCAGCGGGGCATCTGAGCAAGGCCGCCGCCCGGCCCCCGGCACCGGGCCAGGCCGGAGGAGCCACCACGCCCGCCTCCCGGCCAACAGATGACCCGCCCGCCGCCGGCGGTGCCGATCCGACCGATCCGCCGCGCGATGGCGCCCCGTCCACTTCCGCCCCGTCCGCTTCCGCCATGTCCGCCGCCGCGATCGGCTCTCCGCCGCCCCTGCCGAATGCCCCCGAACCGGAACCGGCGTCCGGGACCCCGCGCACGGCGCCCC
Organism: Paenirhodobacter ferrireducens; assembly: GCF_004022265.1. GTDB lineage: Bacteria > Pseudomonadota > Alphaproteobacteria > Rhodobacterales > Rhodobacteraceae > Rhodobacter > Rhodobacter ferrireducens. The sequence goes on along the minus strand of NZ_SAVB01000024.1, from coordinate 42,849 downwards.
CGCCCCGTGCCGGGGCGGTGCCCGGCATCACCCCGGATCTGCAGCCGCGCGCGCCCGGTCCGGAGGACGGAGCCGCCGGCGGGCATCCTGCCGCATCGGCGGCCGGGCAGGCCTTCGGCGCCCCGGCCCCCGCAAGCCCGGCCGTGGAACAGGCCGTTTCGCCGCGCCCCGACACAGGGGCCGGGCGCGGGACGACCGACACCGGCGCCAGAACGGCGACAGAGCACCGCCCCGCCTCCCGCAAGGAACTCCCCGCAGAGCCTTCCGCCGCAATCGGCCCGGTGGTGCCAGCAATCGCCCCCGCGGCCGAAAGTCGCGACGCCACCGCCGAAGACACAGCTTCTGCGCCCCGGGCCGGACACGGGCGGCGCGCGGTCCTGCCGGACTGGTCACGGACGATGCCCGCGGCCGCGCCCAGCGCTGCCCTCCCCACCGGGGCAGAAGAGCGTGTCCCCGCGTCGACCGCGGCCCCGGAAGAGGTCCGCCGCCCCATCGCGGGTCAGCCGCAGTCCCGCCCCGCCCCGACAGCGGAGCGGCACGCAGCCGCCACCCCGGCGACCATCGCCGCAACCGGCCGCGCCCCGGCCGCGCCCGCCCGCCGCGGCGACGCTCCGGCACCGGGACCGCAGACACCGGGACCGCAGGCACCGCCCGCCGTCCCTCCGTCGGCTGCCGGTCGGGCAGAACCGGCCGAGAGAACTGGCGCCGTCCCCTCGCCGGCGCCGATGCAGATCACGGCTTCCATGCCGGACAATCCGGCGCCCGCCACCAAGACCGAGCCCTCACAGACGCCGGCGCCGGCCGAGGCAGCCCCCGCCCCCGCGCCGCCGGCCGAGGCCGCACCCGATTCGCGGACATCCGAGGCCCCGGTCCGGCCGATCACCACCGCGCCGGCAGGGGCCGATGGGGTCGATGGGGCCAGGAGTGCCGCCGCCGGCATTGCCCCCGATGCGGCCCCACAACCGCAGCCGGCACCGGAGCAGGCCGGAACCGGGCGCCCCGCTCCCGAGACCGGCGCGCAGGCGGCCGCGGCGGCGGCACGGCCCCGATCCGAGGCGGCGCCCGCCGCGCCCCAGATGGTGGCCCCCGTCTTCGCGGGCCGAGCCAATTCGCAGGAGTGGACCGCCGCGCGACCGGCGGCGCCCGCCCGGGCTACGGCCGGACCGACAGCGACAGAGCCGCGCTCCGCCCCCCGTGCCGCCGTCCGGCCGCCCCCGGACGAGGGCGGCGATGCTGCGGGACAGGCCCGCGCCACCGCCGCAGGGCCCGCCGCATCAGGTCCAGACAGCGCTGGCCCCGGCCCCGGCCTTGCCGCGCCGGCACTGGCACCGACACCGGCAGGCCGCGAGATCGGCCATGTGCCCGCGCATCACGTGCTGCGCCAGCTGCACGAGGCCGTCGTGCACCACCCCGACGGCCCGGTCGAGGTTGCGCTTTCTCCCGAAGAACTGGGCCGCGTCCGCCTGACTCTGCATCCGGCCGAGCACGGCATCACCGTCGCAGTGCAGGCCGAACGCCCCGAAACGCTCGACCTGATGCGGCGCAACATCGAGATGCTGGCGCGCGATTTCCGCGATCTCGGCTACACCGACGTCTCCTTCAGCTTCGGCGCCGAGAGCGGCCGGCAGCAGCGCGGCGAAACCACCCCGGACAACAGCTTCGGTGCCGAGCCGGACCGCCCCGCCCCCGTCACACCCGCCGCCGCCCCGCCCCGCCCCGCGCCCCGGGGCACGGACGGCTCCCTCGATCTTCGCATGTAAGGACAGCGCCATGAGCACCGTTTCCGGCATCACCCCGGCCACCGCCGGCCCGGCCAGCAGCAGCACCGGCTCGGGCACCAAGATCAGCTCCGACTACCAGATGTTCCTCAAGCTGCTGACCACGCAGATGCAGAATCAGGACCCGACCGACCCGATCGACAGCTCGGATTACGCGGTGCAGCTCGCGACCTTCTCGGGCGTCGAGCAGCAGGTGAAGACGAACGAGCTGCTGACCAGCATGACGACGCAGCTCGGCCTGCTCGGCGTGACGCAATATGCGGGCTGGGTGGGGATGGAGGCGCGGGTGGCGGCGCCCGCCTATTTCGACGGCACGACCCCGCTCACCGTCGCGCCGAATCCGGTGACCGGCGCCGACCAGGCGGTGCTGGTGGTGAAGGACGCCGCGGGGACCGAGGTGGCGCGACGGGACGTCGGCACCACGGCCGAGACGATCGACTGGGCCGGCACCGACAGTTCGGGCAATACCCTGCCGGCCGGGGTCTATTCCTTCGAGCTTGAAAGCTACAACAGCGGTACCCTGCTTTCGACCGACCCTGCCGAGGTCTACGGCACCATCACCGAGGTGCAGGGCACCGCCGAGGGATCGGTTCTGGTGCTGCGCGGGGGCGCGCAGGTCGCGCCTGCCGAGATCACCGGGCTGCGCGACCCCGATCAGAGCACCTGAGCCGCGATCAGCCCGAGCGCGAAGGCCGCAATCCCGCCAAGCGCCAGCCAGCCCGTGCGACGCCGCTCGGGTTCGGGCGTCGGGGCGGGCCCGTTCACCCGTCGCTCGATCAGCTCCTGCAGAAGCGCCGGCATCCGCGGCCCGAAATGGCCCAGCACCAGCGCCGTGCGTTTCAGATCGCGCAGCGCCGCGCGCGGGCCGAGGTTCTCGCGGATGTAGGTTTCGACCACTGGCCGGGCCACCTCCCACATGTTCATCGCCGGGTTGAGCGAGCGCGACACGCCCTCGACCACCACCATCGTGCGCTGCAGCAGGATCAGCTCGGTGCGGGTCTGCATGCCGAAGCGCTCGGTCACTTCAAAGAGATAGGCGAGCAGCTTCGCCATCGAGATCTGCGTCGCGTTCATCCCGAAGATCGGCTCGCCCACGGCGCGCAGCGCCAGCGCGAAGGCGTTCACGTCGCGGTCGGCCGGCACATAGCCCGCCTCGAAATGCACCTCAGCGACGCGGCGATAGTCGCGGCGGATGAAGCCCATCAGGATCTCGGCATAGACGCGGCGCGTGTATTCGTCGATCTGCCCCATGATGCCGAAGTCATAGGCGATGACATCGCCGTTCGCCGCGACCTTCAGATTGCCCTGATGCATGTCGGCGTGGAAATAGCCGTCGCGCAGCGCATGGCTGAGGAAGAGCTGCAGCACGCGCTCGGACAGCGCCACGAGGTCGTGGCCCGCCGCGCGCAGCGCCGGCACATCACCCATCGCCGTGCCCTCGGCCCAGTCCATCACCATCACGGTGCGCCCCGACAGCGCCCAGACCGGCGCCGGCACGCGGAAATGCGCGTCCTGCGCAGTGTTCGCGGCGAATTGCGAGGCAGCGGCCGCCTCGAGCCGCAGGTCGAGCTCGCCCAGAACGGTCTGCTCGAAATGGCTCACCACCTCGGTCGGTTTCAGCCGGCGGGTGCCGGGCAGAAGCCGCTCGATCATCCCGGCGGCGAAATGGAAGGCGTCGAGATCACGGCGGAAGGCGCGCTCGATTCCCGGCCGCAGCACCTTCACCGCCACGGTCTCGCCGGTGTCGGCCAGCACCGCCGAATGCACTTGCGCGATCGAGGCGGCGGCGACGGGTTCAGAGAAGTCCGCGAAGATCTCCGTGACCGGCCGGCCGAGCTCCTCGGCGATCGCGGCCTTGGCCAGCGCCGTGTCGAAGGGCGGCAGCTTGTCTTGCAGCACGCGCAGCTGGTTCGCCAGATCCTCGCCCACCACGTCGGGGCGGGTGGACAGCACCTGCCCGAACTTGATGTAGGCAGGCCCGAGCGCGGTGATCGCCCGCGTCACCGGCGGCAGCGCCGGGTCGCCCTTGTAGCCGAGCCACTTGAACGGCCAGCCGATGATCCGCGCCACCAGCCGCAGCCGCGGCGGCGCTTCCATCGCCTCGAGCGCGACGCTCATCGCGCCGGTGCGCTCGAAGGTGGCGCCGGTGCGGATCAGCCGCCAGATATTGTGGGGGCCCCGCATCTCAGATCTTCCAGCCGGAATGCAGCGCGGCGATGCCCATGGTCAGGTTGCGATATTTGACGTGGTCGAAGCCCGCCTCGCGGATCATCGAGGCGAAAAGCTCCTGGTTCGGGAACTTGCGGATCGATTCCACCAGATATTGATAGCTGTCGCGGTCGTTCGCCACGATCTGGCCCATCACCGGGATGACGTTGAAGGAATAGGCGTCATAGAGCGATTGCAGCATGTCGTTCGGGATCTGGCTGAACTCGAGCACCATGATCCGCCCGCCCGGCCGCAGCACGCGATAGGCCTCGCTGAGCGCGTCGGGGATCCGGGTCACGTTCCGGATGCCGAAGGAAATCGTGTAGACGTCGAAGGTGTTGTCCTCGAAGGGCAGCTCCATCGCGTCGCCGACGACCCAGCTCAGCCGCTCGGCCATGTCCTCGGCCTCGGCGCGCTTCTGCCCCTCGATCAGCATCGATTCCGTCATGTCGCAGACGGTGGCGGTGGCGCCGGGCGCACGCTTGAGGAAGCGGAAGGCGACGTCGCCGGTGCCGCCCGCCACGTCGAGGAGCCGCTGCCCCGGCCGCGGCGCGAGCCAGTCCATCATCGCATCCTTCCAGACGCGGTGGATGCCCATGCTCATCAGGTCGTTCATGATGTCGTATTTCGAGGCCACGCGCGAGAACACGCCATGGACCATTCCGGCCTTCGCGTCCTCGTCCACGGTCTGGAAGCCGAAATGCGTGGTTCTCGTCTGTTCTGTCGTCATGGTCTCTTGCCGATCCCGAAATCTCCCCCTTCTTATAGGGGCCCTTTCGGCCAAGACAATGCGACAGGAACGAAGATGCCCGAACTGCCCGAGGTGGAAACCGTGCGACGGGGCCTTGCCCCGGCGATGGAGGGGCGGCGGATCATGGCCGCGCAGGTGAACCGCCCCGACCTGCGCTGGCCCCTGCCCGAGAACATGGCCGGGCGGCTGACCGGGCGGCGCGTCGAGCGGCTGCGGCGGCGCTCGAAATACATCCTGGCCGATCTCGACAGCGGCGAGAGCCTGCTCATCCACCTCGGCATGTCGGGGCGGATGCTGGTCTCGGGGGTGATGCTCGGCGACTATCACCTCGACCATCCGGCACCGCAAAAGCACGATCACGTGGTGCTGGAAATGGAAGGCGGCGCCCGCGTCACCTTCAACGACGCGCGCCGTTTCGGGGCGATGGACCTTGTGCGCACCGACCGCGAGGCGGCGCATTGGCTGCTGGCGGGGCTCGGCCCCGAGCCCTTCGGCAACGAGTTCCACGAGGAGTACCTTGTCGAGCGCCTGAAGGGCCGGGCGAGCCCGGTCAAGACCGCGCTGCTCGACCAGCATGTCGTCGCGGGGCTGGGCAACATCTATGTCTCCGAGGTGCTGTTTCGCGCCGGCATCGACCCGCGCCGGGCGGCCGGGCGGATTGCATCGAAGCGGATCGCGGCGCTCGTGCCGCTGGTGCGCGAGGTGTTGAGCGAGGCGATCGAGGCCGGCGGATCGTCGCTGCGCGACCATCGCCAGGCCGACGGCGAGCTTGGCTATTTCCAGCATTCCTTCCGCGTCTACGACCGCGAGGATGAGCCCTGCCCCACCTGCGGCACCCCGGTTCGGCGCATCGTGCAATCGGGCCGGTCGAGCTATTTCTGCCCGCAGTGCCAGAAATAGCGGCTATGCTGCAGCTGCGAGGGGGTCTTGATAATCGCCCAGACCCTGTTACGACTCCGGCCCAGCACAAGGAAAGGCACTGCCACATGGCCTACCAGACCCTGATCGTCGAGATCGAAGACTATGTCGCCCTGATCCGGCTGAACCGTCCCGAAGCCCTGAACGCGCTGAACTCGACCCTGCTGGGCGAGCTGGCCGATGCGCTCGCCGCGGCGGACAAGAACGACAAGGTGCGCTGCATCGTCATCACCGGCTCGGAGAAGGCATTCGCGGCCGGTGCCGACATCAAGGAGATGTCGGAGCAGAGCTTCGTCGACATGTTCACCAAGAACTTCTTCAGCACCGAGACCGACGGGATCCTCAAGACCCGCAAGCCGGTGATCGCGGCGGTGGCGGGCTATGCGCTCGGCGGCGGCTGCGAGCTGGCGATGATGTGCGATTTCATCATCGCCGCCGAGAACGCCAAGTTCGGCCAGCCCGAGATCAACCTCGGCGTCGTCGCCGGCATGGGCGGCACGCAGCGGCTGACCCGCTTCGTCGGCAAGTCGAAATCGATGGACATGCATCTGACCGGCCGCTTCATGGATGCGGCCGAGGCGGAACGCTCGGGCCTTGTCAGCCGCGTCGTGCCGCTGGCCCAGCTGCTGCCCGAGGCGATGGCCGCCGCACACAAGATCGCCGAGAAATCGCTGATGAGCACGATGGTGGTGAAGGAATGCGTCAACCGCGCCTACGAGACCACCCTCGCCGAGGGCGTGCATTTCGAGCGCCGCATCTTCTACGCGCTGTTCTCGACCGAGGACCAGAAGGAGGGCATGTCGGCCTTCCTCGAAAAGCGCGAGCCGCAGTTCCGCGACCGCTGAGCCGTCCCGAAGCCGATTGGCCGCCGAAGGGGCTTCCCTTTCGGCGGCTTTTGCCGTAATGGCAGCCCTCACATGCGCGTGCAGCCCGCTTTGGCTAGAATCATCCGGTTCTTCGAAAGACCGGGCTCTGTGCGCTATCCTGACGCAACTGACCCGGAAAGTGGGAAAGAACCATGGCCAATACGCCCCAGTCCAAGAAGCGCGCCCGTCAGAACGAGCGCCGCAACGACATCAACCGCGCGCGCCGCTCGCGCATCCGCACCTTCCTGCGCAAGGTCGAAGAAGCGATCGCCTCGGGCGACGCGACCGCTGCCAAGACCGCGCTGCTGGCCGCCGAGCCGGAACTGGCCCGCGGCGTGACCAAGGGCGTGCTGCACAAGAACACCGTCTCGCGCAAGGTTTCGCGCCTTTCGGCCCGCGTGAAAGCGCTGGCGAACTGAGCCGCAGATTGCTGCAGCGCAGAGACTCAGCTTAAGGGCGCCTTCGGGCGCCCTTTTTCATATTTTCAAGATATTTCAATGCATTATTCGCGGCTGTTGCGCGTTTTCCCATCCCCGGAGATTCGATTTCGGGAATCCTCCGTCAAGCGCGAAGTTCGGTTGCAGCACGGCAGGAGGGCGCGCTAGCTTGCCTCAGCGATTCACATCGCCTTGGGGGACATGACGCGTCTTCGACCGCCGGAGCAGGCATAAAGTCTGCCACGACAACGAAAAAAGCCGGGGGTTCCGGTGTCGAAGAAGCGAATCCGATTCTGAAGGCTGCCGCCTTCCGAGATTCGGCATCCAGTGCCTTGCCCGGTTTTCGCCGGGCCTGTTGCCGTGTCCTATTGCAGGGGTTCCGACCCGCGTCCGCGCGGGTCCCTGTTCCGGGGAGATGTGTGCACCGAAACTGCATGTAGACTCTAAAGGCAACAAGAAGATGACCAAAGAAACCTGGGGGCGGGTGTGCAATGAACTTCTCAAGACTGTCGGCAAGAGCAACTACACGACCTGGATCGCGCCGCTGCGCATGATCGACATGTCCGAAGGCATCGCCGCCTTCGAGGCTCCGACGAAATTCATGCGCGACTGGGTGTCGCGCAACTTCGGCGAGGCGATCCTGCGCGAGCTGCGCAACGACGGCCACGTCGTCGAGCGGATCGAGTTCCGCGTGCCCGAGCTGCGCCCGATTCCGGCAAACGAGGTCTCGCGACCCGTTGCCGCACCGGCGCCCGCCGCACCGAAAGCCCGCAGTGACGAGGACCTGCCCGGCGCACCGCTCGATGCCCGCTTCACCTTCGACAGCTTCGTCGTCGGCAAACCGAACGAGCTTGCCCATGCCGCCGCGCGCCGCGTGGCCGAGGGCGGCCCGGTCACCTTCAACCCGCTCTTCCTTTACGGTGGCGTCGGCCTCGGCAAGACCCACCTGATGCACGCCATCGCACATGAGCTGCAGATCCGCCGCCCCGAGGCGCGGGTGCGCTATCTCTCGGCCGAACAGTTCATGTACCGCTTCGTGCAGGCGCTGCGCGAACGCCAGATCATGGACTTCAAGGAGATGTTCCGCTCGGTCGACGTGCTGATGGTCGATGACGTGCAGTTCATCGCCGGCAAGGACAGCACGCAGGAAGAGTTCTTCCACACCTTCAACGCGCTCGTCGATCAGGGCAAGCAGATCATCATCTCGGCCGACCGCGCGCCGGGCGAGATCAAGGATCTCGAGGAACGCATCAAGTCGCGCCTGCAATGCGGCCTTGTCGTAGACCTGCACCCCACCGATTACGAGCTTCGTCTCGGCATCCTGCAGACCAAGACCGAGGCTTACCGCGCGCAATATCCGGGGCTGACGATGGCCGATGGCGTGCTCGAGTTCCTCGCGCATCGGATCACCACCAACGTGCGCGTGCTCGAAGGCGCGCTGACCCGGCTCTTTGCCTTCGCCTCGCTTGTCGGCAAGGAGATCACCCTCGACCTCGCCCAGGAATGCCTCACCGACATCCTGCGCGCCTCGGACCGCAAGGTCACGATCGAGGAGATCCAGCGCAAGGTGGCCGAGCATTACAACGTGCGCCTGTCCGACATGATCGGGCCGAAGCGCGTGCGCACCATCGCCCGGCCGCGGCAGGTGGCGATGTATCTCTCGAAGCAGCTCACCACCCGGTCACTGCCCGAGATCGGCCGCCGCTTCGGCGGGCGCGACCATACCACGATCATGCACGGCATCCGCAAGATCGAGGAGCTGATGGGTTCGGACCGCCAGATCGCCGAGGATATCGACCTGCTGCGCCGCCTTCTCGAGTCCTGACGTCTTGACGCTTCGGCCAAAGCGGCCGAATGTCCGAAAAAACTTGTGCCGGTGCGGGGAGATGCTACCTTTCCGCCCCCGGTTGCCGTGAGGGATGGAAATGAAGATCAGCATCGAACGCGCCGCACTGCTCAAGGCCGTGGCGCAGGCCCAGTCGGTCGTGGAGCGGCGCAACACCATCCCGATCCTGGCAAACGTGCTGGTCGAGGCAGAGGGCGACAGCGTTTCCTTCCGCGCCACCGACCTCGACATCGAGGTGGTGAACAAGGCCCCGGCGCAGGTCGAACGCGCGGGCGCGACGACGGTTTCGGCGGTGATGCTGCACGAGATCGTGCGCAAGCTGCCCGACGGCGCGCTGGTGGTGCTGGCCGACGATCCGGCCGCGGGGCGGCTGACGATCCAGGCGGGGCGGTCGAGCTTCAACCTAGCCACGCTGCCGCGCGAAGATTTCCCGGTCATGGCCTCGTCGGAATACACGGCGAATTTCACCGCCAAGGCGGGGACGCTGAAGCGGCTGTTCGACAAGTCGAAATTCGCAATCTCGACCGAAGAGACGCGCTATTACCTGAACGGCGTCTACATGCATGTGGCGACCGGCGAGAGCGGCCCGGTGCTGCGCTGCGTGGCGACCGACGGCCACCGTCTGGCCCGCATCGACGCGCCGTTGCCCGCGGGCGCCGAAGGCATGCCGGGCGTGATCGTGCCGCGCAAGACGGTGAACGAGCTGCGCAAGCTTCTTGATGACGACGAGGCCGATATCGCGGTGTCCGTCAGCGAGACCAAGGTCCGCTTCGCCACGCCCGAGATCACCCTGACCTCGAAGGTGATCGACGGCACCTTCCCCGATTATTCACGCGTGATCCCGATGGGCAATGCCCGCCGGCTGGAAGTGGACGCGGCGGAATTCGCCAAGGCCGTCGACCGCGTGGCCACCGTGTCCTCGGAACGCTCGCGTGCCGTCAAGCTGAGCCTCGAGGAAGATCGGCTGGTGCTGTCGGTCAACGCGCCCGATTCCGGCGCGGCCGAGGAAGAGCTGGCCGTCGCCTATGACGACGAGCGGCTGGAGATCGGCTTCAACGCGAAATACCTGCTGGAGATTGCCAGCCAGGTCGACCGCGAGAACGCCGTCTTCCTGTTCAACTCCTCGGGCGATCCGACGCTGATGCGCGAGGGCAATGACACCTCGGCGGTCTATGTCGTGATGCCGATGCGCGTGTGAGGCGCACGAACGCCTCCGGCGGGAGTCTTTTTGCCAGGAAAACGAGGGGCCGATGCTGCGGGACCTGACGCTGCTGCAGTTCCGCTCGCATCGCCGTGCGCAGTTCGCCTTCGACGGCCGGCCGGTGGCGATCTGGGGGCCGAATGGCGCGGGCAAGACCTCGGTGCTTGAAGCCGTGTCGCTGCTGTCGCCGGGGCGCGGGCTGCGCCGGGCGGGCGCCGAGGAGCTGATCCGCCGGCAGGAGGCCGTGGGCTGGAAGATCCGCGCCGAGATCGGCGGTCAGGCGGTCGAGACCATGGCCCTGCCCGGCGCCTCGCGCGAGGTGACGATCGACGGCAAGGCCGCGCCGCAGCTGGCGCTTGGCCGGCTGATGCGGGTGCTGTGGCTCGTGCCCTCGATGGACCGGCTCTGGATCGAGGCGGCGGAGGGGCGGCGGCGGTTTCTCGACCGAATGACGCTTTCCTTCGATCCGTCCCATGCCGAGGCGGTACTGGCCTATGAAAAGGCGATGCGCGAGCGCAACCGGCTGCTCAAGGACATGGTGACCGACGCGGGCTGGTATGGCGCGCTCGAAACCCGGATGGCCGAGGCCGCCGGGCGGATCACCGCGGCGCGGGCCGACGCTCTGGCCCGGATCGCGGCGGCGCAGGCCGGGGCAGCGACGGCCTTTCCGGCGGCGACGCTCGCGCTGGTGAACGAGGGCCCGGCGGATCTGGCCGCGGCGCTTTCCGCCGGGCGGCGGCGCGACATGGCGGCGGGGCGCACGCTCGAGGGACCGCACCGCGCCGATCTCGAGGCGATCTATGCCGAGAAGGCGATCCCGGCCGCGCAATGTTCGACCGGCGAGCAGAAGGCGCTGTTGATTTCGCTTTTGCTGGCCAATGCGCGGGCAGTTGCCGGTGCGCCTTGCGTGCTTTTGCTCGACGAGGTCGCGGCGCATCTGGACGCGGGCCGGCGCGCGGCGCTTTATGACGAAGTCTGTGCGCTCTCGGCGCAGGTGATGATGACCGGCACCGGGGCCGAGCTGTTCGACGGTCTCGGCGCGCGGGGTCAGGGCTGGCAAGTGACCGAGGCGGGGGGCACCTCGCAGGTCGAGGAGGTGCGATGAGCTATCCGGTGCAGCGCGTGAGCCTGATCACGCTCGGCGTGCGCAACCTGACGACGGCGCGACGCTTCTACGAGGCGCTTGGCTGGCGCCCGGCCGAGGCGACGCAGGCGGTGGTGTTCTTCCGCTTGCCGGGGATGGCGCTTGGCCTCTTCGGGCTGAAGGATCTGGCCGAGGATCAGGGCCGGCCCGAGGTGCCGCTCGGCACCGGCGCGATCACGCTGGCGCAGAATTTCGCCACCGAGGCCGATGTCGACGCCGCCTTTGCCGCCGCGCTTGCCGCCGGCGCCGAAGCCGTGAAGCCGCCCGCGCGCACCCACTGGGGCGGCTATTCCGGCTATTGGGCCGACCTTGACGGCCATGTCTGGGAAGTGGCGCGAAACCCGTTCTGGCCGCTTGACGAGACCGGCGCGCTGAGCCTGCCGGACGGGGCCGTCCTGCCCTGAAAACCCCTGCTATCGCGTGACATTGCCGCGCCGAACTCCTATAAGTCCGCAACACTTGTCAGGATAGGCGCGCATGACCGAAAACAGCCCGAAGAAGTCCGAATACGGCGCGGAGTCCATCAAGGTTCTCAAGGGCCTGGAGGCCGTGCGCAAGCGCCCGGGCATGTATATCGGCGACACCGACGACGGCTCGGGCCTGCATCACATGGTCTATGAGGTCGTGGACAACGGCATCGACGAGGCCCTCGCGGGCTATGCGAATTACGTCTCGGTGAAGATCCACGCCGACAGCTCGGTCTCGGTGCGCGACAACGGCCGCGGCATCCCGGTCGACATGCACCCCGAAGAGGGCGTCTCGGCGGCCGAGGTCATCATGACCCAGCTGCACGCCGGCGGGAAGTTCAACAACACCGACGAGGGCGGCAACGCCTACAAGGTCTCGGGCGGGTTGCACGGCGTGGGCGTTTCCGTGGTGAACGCGCTCTCCGACTGGCTCGAGCTGAAGGTGTGGCGCAACGACAAGGTCTATTTCGCCCGTTTCGAAAAGGGCGAATGTGTCGAGCATGTGCGCGAGATCGGCGATGCGCCGGGCGAAAAGGGCACCGAGGTGCGCTTCATGGCCTCGGCCAAGACGACCGATCCCGAGGGCACCTTCTCGAACCTCGACTACAGCTTCAAGACGCTTGAGACGCGGCTGCGCGAGCTCGCCTTCCTGAACTCGGGCGTGCGCATCCTGCTTGAGGACGAGCGCCCGGCCGAGCCGCTGCATGTCGAGCTGCATTACGACGGCGGCGTCAAGGAATTCGTCAAATATCTCGACCGCTCGAAGAGCGCGCTGATCCCCGAGCCGATCTACATGGTCGGCGAGGTGCGCGGCATCGGAGTCGAGGTGGCGCTGTGGTGGAACGACGGCTACCACGAGACCGTGCTGCCCTTCACCAACAACATCCCGCAGCGCGACGGCGGCACCCACCTTGCCGGCCTGCGCGGCGCACTGACCCGCACGCTGACGAAATACGCGCAGGACAGCGGCATCGCCAAGAAGGAGAAGATCGACTTCACCGGCGACGACGCCCGCGAGGGGCTGACCTGCGTCCTGTCGGTCAAGGTGCCCGATCCGAAATTCTCGAGCCAGACCAAGGACAAGCTGGTCTCCTCCGAGGTCCGGCCGGCGGTCGAGAACCTGGTGAACGAGAAGCTCGGCGAGTGGTTCGAAGAACACCCGGGCGAGGCGCGGCAGATCGTCGGCAAGATCGTCGAGGCGGCGCTGGCCCGCGAGGCGGCGCGCAAGGCGCGCGAACTTACCCGGCGCAAAACGGCGATGGACGTCGCCTCGCTGCCCGGCAAGCTCGCCGATTGCCAGTCGAAGGACCCCGCCGATTCCGAACTCTTCCTGGTCGAGGGGGATTCGGCCGGCGGCTCGGCCAAGCAGGGGCGCGAGCGCAAGAACCAGGCGGTGCTGCCGCTGCGCGGCAAGATCCTGAACGTCGAGCGCGCGCGCTTCGACCGGATGCTGTCCTCCGAGCAGATCGGCACGCTGATCACCGCGCTTGGCACCGGCATCGGCCGTGACGAGTTCAACATCGACAAGCTGCGCTATCACAAGATCATCATCATGACGGATGCCGACGTCGACGGCGCCCACATCCGCACCCTGCTGCTGACCTTCTTCTTCCGGCAGATGCCGTCTCTGATCGAGCACGGCTATCTCTACATCGCGCAGCCGCCGCTGTACAAAGTGACGCGCGGCAAGTCCGAGGTCTATCTGAAGGACCAGGCCGCCTTCGAGGAATTCCTCATCCATCAGGGCATCGAGGGCGCGCGACTGCGGCTTGGCGACGGTCAGGAGATCATCGGCGCCGATCTCGAGCGCGTGGTCGAGGAGGCGCGGATGATCCGCCGCATCCTGCAGGCCTTCCCGACGCATTACCCGCAAAGCATCCTCGAACAGGCGGCGATCGCCGGCGCGCTGGTGCCGGGGCGCGTCGATGCCGATGCCCAGGGCGTGGCGAATGCCGTGGCAGAACGGCTCGACCTTGTCGCGCTGGAATACGAGCGCGGCTGGAGCGGCCGGCCGACGCAGGACCACGGGCTGCGCTTTGCCCGCATGGTGCGCGGCGTCGAGGAGCACCGCACGCTTGACGGCACCGTGCTGCGCTCGGGCGAGGCGCGGCGGCTGGCGCAGCACACCACGCTGCTGCAGGAAGTCTATGGCACGCCCGCGAAGCTGATCCGCAAGGACCGCGAGCAGCTGATCTATGGTCCGCTGGCGCTGTTGCAGGCGATCCTGTCCGAGGGCGAGAAGGGCCTGACGCTGCAGCGTTACAAGGGCTTGGGCGAGATGAACCCGGAACAGCTGTGGGAAACCACGCTCGACCCCTCGGCGCGCACGCTGCTGCAGGTGAAGATCGACGACGTGGCCGAGGCCGACGACATCTTCACCAAGCTGATGGGCGACGTGGTCGAACCGCGCCGCGAATTCATCCAGCAAAACGCGCTCAGCGTCGAGAACCTCGACTTCTGAGCCCGATCGGGCGCCGGCACGCCGGCGCCCGATCCCGCCACCGGGCCTGCCCGCTCGCTGATGGCGATCGTTTCCCCGCGCAGGGCAATTCCCCCGTATTGTCCCCGCCGGGCCCCATTTGTGCCCGATTTCACACCGATGCATGAGGGAACCGAGAAACGTTCCCGAAGGGTGCACAATGGATCGCCTGACCGAAATGGAAGCCTTCGCCACTGTCGTCGATCAGGGCGGTTTCACCGATGCGGCGAAGAAGATGGGCATCTCCAAGTCCGCCGTGTCGAAACATGTCTCGGCGCTCGAGGCGCGGCTCGGGGCGCGGCTTTTGAACCGCACCACCCGCCGCGTCTCGCCGACCGAGATCGGCCTTGCCTATTACGACCGCGCCCGCCGCGTGCTGAACGACGCCGGAGAGGCCGATGCGCTGGTCACCGCGATGCAGGTGGCGCCCTCGGGTCTGCTGCGGATTTCGGTCGCCACCGATTTCGGGGTGAACCTGCTCTCGCCGGTGCTGGGCGACTTCCTGCAGGAATATCCGGAAATCACCGTGAACATGGTGCTGACCAACCGCTATGTCGAGCTGATCTCGGAAGGCTTCGACATGGCGATCCGGGTGGGCGAGCTCGAGGACAGCACGCTGCGCGCCCGCAAGCTGACCGAAAGCTCGCGCCGAATGATCGCCGCGCCTTCCTATTTCCAGAAATACGGCCGGCCGCAGAAGATCGACGATCTGAACGAGCACAAGCTGCTGCATTATTCCAGCCAGTCGAACGGCAACGTCTGGAAGATCACCGCGCCTTCGGGCGAGCGGCGGCAGGTGCGCTCGGCCGGCTGGCTGACGGTGAACGACGGGCAATCGCTGCTGCATGCCTGCATCGCCGGGCTCGGCATCGCCTATCTGCCCTCGTTCCTCTATGCCGATGCGATGAAACAGGGGCTGGTCGAGGAGGCGATCCCCGATCTGCCGATGGAGACACTGGGCATCTATGCCGTCTATCCGCCCGGGCGCTTCACCCAGCCCAAGGTGCGCGCCTTCATCGACTTCCTGGCCCAGACCTTCGCCGACAAGGGCCCCGACAACTGGTGAATTCCCTCGCGCGGCGCCACTCCGTCCGGCGCCGTCACTGGCGGGTCGGGGCCAGCACGGCTTCGACCCGTCTGTTTTTATCCCGCCCCTCAGGGGTCATGTTGCCCGCGCGCGGCGACAGCCAGCCCGCGCCCTCGGCGCTCAACTGCTCGGGGGCGACGCCGTAATCGGCAATGAGCCGCGCCCGCACCGATTCCGCCCGCCGCTTCGACAACGCGATATTCGCCTCGAGCCCGCCGGTCGCATCGGTATGGCCGACAAGGACGATCACCGCCTCGGGCCGGGTCGACAGATAATCGGCCAGCGCCTTGAGCGAGGTGAAATCCTCGGGGCCAAGATCAGTGGCACCGCTCTCGAAGATCAGATCGTCGAGCGCCACCGCCCCCTTCGCCTCGATCTGCGTGGCGAAATCGGAGGGCGCGATCGCCGGCGAGGGCGTCGGCGAGGCAAGCGGATTGTCCGGCGTGGCCGGGCGTACGTCCTGCACCGTCATCGTCGTCAGGTGCACGAAGCCCGATTCCGACGAGCGCGACACCGTCAGCGCCAGCCAGTCGGTGCCGCGCCGCGCCGCGAGATAGCGGAAATCGCCCAGATCGACGTGCATCTCGGGTTCGGACAGCAGGTCGAGCTCATAGCGGAAGTCGAAGCCACCGCAGGCCTCGGTCTCGCACTGGTAAACGATGCTGTAGCCCGCCGCCTGGATCTGGTCGCGCAAGGGCGCCAAAATCTGCAGTGTCGTCTCCTGATCGGCGCGCAGCCGCCAGGCGGTGTCGGTGCGCGTGCCCTCGAGCGTGCTCGCCGGACCTGCCCCCTCCTGCCAGGGGCCGGTCAGCATCCGATAGCTGGTGGCCGCGGTGGTCGCCTCGGCCGAAACCGCGGCCCCGTCCGGCAAGGCAAGCTCAAGCGGAGCGGCAAGCACCGGGGTGGCAATCAGGGCGGCGGCAGTCAGCGCCAGAAGGGACAGTCTCATGCGACAGGCTCGCGGCGATAATGGTACTTGCCGGCCGGCACCATGCCGAACGCGGTGTAAAGGGCGATGGCCGGGGCATTGGCGCTGCGCACGACAAGGGCGAAGGTCTCGGCGCCCTCGCCCCCGGCCCAGCGGACGGCCTCGGTGATGATCGAACGGGCGAGGCCACGACGGCGGAAGGCCGGCAGGACCTCGAGCGCGTGCAGCATCGCGACGCCCTCATGGATCGCCACGAACCCCGCCCCCGCGGCGCGGTCCGAGGTGCGGCCCAGCACCGCGGCCTTCGGTCCCGCGGCGCGCTCGGCCACGGCCTGCCGCTCGGGGCCGATCTCGCCCTCGGCCCAGACCTCGCGGGTGATGGCGAGCGGCGGCCAATGCGCAAAGGCGGTGACCGGCGGCACGTCGGAGGACAGCGCGGCAATCGGCGCGGTGAAAAGGGTGACCGGGTCGAAGAGCTCGAAGCCACGCCCGGCCAGCGCCGCATCCAGTGCCGCCTCGCCCGGGCGGAGGATGAACTTCGGCGGCTGGCCAAGGGCGCGATGCGCGGCCACCGCCGCGTCGATGTCGGCCTCGTCCAGCGGCACCTCGAGGCTTGCCGCGCTGACGCGCGAGCCGCCACCGAGCCCCTCGCGCACCTTGAAGCCGCCCGCAAGCCGGGTGCTCGCGGCAGGCCAGGTGGCGTCGATCACCTCGAAGAGATCGGTCATTGCCCCTCCGGGAAGGTGGCCTGCAGCTCGGCGAAGGCCCCTTCGAGCGCCGCAGGATCGGTCGAGCGCACCACGAGGTTGGTGCCATAGCGCCCCTCGGTGACGAAGGGGTAGGAGCCGAAGCTCGCCTCGGGATGCGCCTCGGCAAGCGCGCGCAGCGCGTCGGCAATCGTCGCCTCGGGCACCATCAGCTGAAGGCTGCGGCTGCGAAGCGGCGCGCCCCCGGTCAGCCGCGGCAGAAGCCCCGCCACCATCGCCTGAAAGATGTTCGGCACCCCTGCCATGACGTGACAATTCTCGACCGAGAAGCCCGGTGCCGAGGACACCGGGTTGTCGATCAGCGTCGCGCCCTCGGGGATGCGCGCCATGCGCAGCCGCGCCTCGGTGAATTCGAGGCCGCGGGCGGCGTAATGGGCGGCCAGGATCGCGCGGGCATCCTCGCGCACGCCGATCGTGCGGCCAAAGGCATCGGCCACGGCATCGGCGGTGATGTCGTCATGCGTCGGCCCGATGCCGCCCGAGGTGAAGAGCTGGTCATGCGCCACCGACAGCTCGCGCACCGCCGCGACGATGGTGGCGTGGTCGTCGCCGATGACGCGGATCTGGCGCAGGTCGATGCCCACCTTGACCAGCTCCTGCGCCAGGAACCAGGCGTTGCCCTCGCGGGTGCGGCCGGTGAGGATCTCGTCACCGATGATCAGGATGGCAGCGGTCGGATTGGGCATGTCGGGCCTCCTTTTGCGCAAATGTATAGGCCCGCGCCCGGTGCCGGGGAAGCCCGGCTCTGGCCAAGCCATGCTTTTGTGACTATCTAGAGGGCCTACAAGCAGGAGAAGACCAGTGGAAGAGAGTCGGGGCCGCGTCACCAAGGACGGGATTCGCATCTACAACACCACCAGCGATTTCGATGGCATCCGCGCCGCCTGTCAGGTCACCGCACAAATCCTCGACGAGGTTGCAGACCTCGTGAAGCCGGGCGTGACCACGGCAGAGCTGGACGATTTCATCCGCAACCGCCTTGTCGAGCTCGGCGCCACCTCGGCGACGATCGGCTATCGGGGCTACAAGCACGCCTCGTGCATCTCGGTGAACCATGTCGTGTGCCATGGCATCCCGTCGGACAAGGTCCTGCACGACGGCGACATCCTGAACATCGACGTCACCGTCATCCTCGACGGCTGGTTCGGCGACAGCTCGCGGATGTATGTCGCGGGCAACCTCAGCCGCAAGGCCGAGCGGCTGATCGACGTCACCCATGAATCGCTGATGATCGGCATCGAGCAGGTGAAGCCCGGCAACACCTTCGGCGACATCGGCCACGCGATCCAGACCTATGTCGAGGGCAACCGGATGAGCGTGGTGCGCGACTTCTGCGGCCACGGCGTCGGCCGCGTGTTCCACGCCCCGCCGAACGTGCTGCATTACGGCCGCGCGGGCTCGGGCCCGGTGCTGGAAGAGGGGATGATCTTCACCATCGAGCCGATGGTGAACCTTGGCCGCTATGAAACCAAGGTGCTGGCCGACGACTGGACCGCGGTCACCCGCGACAAGTCGCTGTCTGCACAGTTCGAGCATTGCGTGGGCGTCACCGCCGACGGCTGCGAGATCTTCACGCTTTCGCCGGCGAACCGCTTCCATCCGACCTGGCGCTGAGCGCCGCCGGCACGGATCGTCGAAAGGCCCGGTGGCGTATGCGCACCGGGCCTTTTGCTTTTCTTCACAGCCCCAGAAGGGCCGGCACCTGTGCCATGTCGGTGAAGAGCTCGGCCCCCGCCGCGGCAAGTCGCGGGTTCTCGCCCTGCGGCGCATAGCCGAGGCAGCGCATCCCCGCGGCCTTGGCCGCGCGCGCGCCGGTGGCGCTGTCCTCGATCACCACGCAGCGCGCCGGATCGGCGCCAAGCGCGCGGGCGGCGTGCAGGTAAAGATCGGGCGCGGGTTTCGGGCAGCCCAGATCCTGCCCCGAGAACAGCAGCCCCTCGAGCCGCGCACGAATCTTCGGATGCTGGCCCAGCGTCGCCTCCATCTTCGCGCCGCGCCCGTTCGAGCCGACGGCGAAGGGAATCCCCTCGGCATCGAGCCGGGCGAGCAGCGCGGCCACCCCAGGCATCAGCGGCGTGCCCGACCGCAGCCGGGCATAAAGGCGCGGGTAATAGCTGTCGACCCAATCGGCGGGCAGGCGCGCGCCAAGCGCCCGGCCCTGCTCGGCCACGCCCTCGATCGTGCCGCCGATGAACAGATCCTCGAGCGCCGGGATCTCCATCGCCAGCCCGTGCGCGGCAAAGTCCGACTGGATCAGGGCAAAGGTGGCGGGCTCACTGTCGACGAGCACCCCGTCGCAGTCGAAAAGAACGGCCTGAGGTTTCATGCGGGCATCCGGGCAAGGGTGACAAGGGTATCGCCGTAGCGGCGCTGGTCGATCTGTTCGAGCGGCGCGGGCACGGCGGGGGAAACGCTTTCCTCCCAGACGACCATCGCGCCCGGGGCGATCCAGCCATTCGCGAGGCACGACGCCAGCGCCTTCTCGCCCAGCCCCATGCCATAGGGCGGATCGAGGAAGACAAGGTCATAGCCCGCGCCGCGGCACGGGCCCATGGCGGTGGCGTCGCGGCGCCAGACATCGGTGACGCCCATCGCCCGCATCAGCTCGATGTTGCGGCGCAAAAGCGCACGCGCCGCGGTGCCGTCATCGACGAAGGCCACGCGCGCCGCGCCGCGCGACAGCGCCTCGAGCCCAAGCGCGCCGGTTCCCGCGAAGAGGTCGAGCACCCGCGCGCCGGGCACCGGGTTGCCGTGCGTGCCGTTGATCAGAAGGTTGAAGATCGACTCGCGCACGCGGTCGGTCGTCGGGCGCAGATGCGCCTGCGCATCGCCCTCGCCCACATCGGCGAGCTTCAGGCCGCGCCGCTCTCCCCCGATGATCCTCATTTCATCAGCGCCTTCAGGTCGGTTTCGGTGGCGATCTGCTCGGGCGTCACGGGCTTGCCCGCCTCGATCAGCCGCTTGCCGATCATGTAGGCGCGGGCATCGTTCAGCGCATCGACGGCGATCAGAGTCTCACCGCGGAAATACCAGAACGAGGCGCCCTCGCCCTGCCGCGTCACCACCCGGTCATAGCCGGCGTTGAGCCCGGCGATCTGCAGCTTGGCCTCGAACTGGTCGGACCAGAACCAGGGCCTGGGCGCATAGGCCTTGCCGGCGCCGAGCATGTTCTCGGCCACCAGATCGCCCATGTCGATGGCGTTGCCGACGCTTTCCATCCTGAGCCGCGCATCCTTCCAGGGGAAGGCGGCACAGTCGCCCGCGGCCCAGATCGACGGGTCGTCGGTGCGGCCCGTTGCATCGACGGCGATGCCGTTCTCGACCTTCAGCCCCGCCGCCGCGGCCAGCCCGGTCTCGGGCGTGACGCCGATGCCGGTGATGACGAAATCGGCCGCGATGACCCGGCCGTCGGCCAGCTCGGCGCCGGTGACGCGGGTCTCGCCGGTCAGCCGCTTCAGCCCGATCCCCTCGAGGATGGTGACGCCATGGGCGACATGCAGGGCGCGGATGGCATCGGCCGTCTCGGCGCAGGCGACACGGCCGAGGATGCGCGGCGCCGCCTCGATCAGCGTCACGCCGAGCCCGAGTTTCGAGGCGACCGCCGCCGCCTCGAGCCCGATATAGCCGCCGCCGATCACCACGAGGCGGCGGCCGGCGCGGAACTCGGGCGCCAT
This sequence comes from Paenirhodobacter ferrireducens, assembly GCF_004022265.1. Lineage (GTDB taxonomy): Bacteria > Pseudomonadota > Alphaproteobacteria > Rhodobacterales > Rhodobacteraceae > Rhodobacter > Rhodobacter ferrireducens. Next base: position 22,298 of record NZ_SAVB01000024.1, on the reverse strand, counting down.
CGCGTCGACATCGGCGAGGGTGCGCACGGTATAGACGCCGGGCAGATCGCCGCCGATCGCCGCGGGCAGGCGGCGCGGTACGGCGCCGGTGCACAGTGCCAGCTGATCATAGGAAAACACCTCGCCCCCCGCCGTCACCGTCTTCGCGGCGCGGTCGATCGCCTCGACCCGGGTGCCGGTGCGCAAGGTGATGTCATTCGCAGACCACCAGTCGTCGCCGCGCAGCGTCAGCCGGTCGAGCGGCATCTGGCCGAGCAGATAGCCCTTCGACAGCGGCGGGCGCTGATAGGGCGCGACCGGCTCCTCGCCGAGGATCGTCACCGCGCCGACATAGCCGAGCCCCCGCAGTTTTGCCGCCATCGACGCCGCCGCCTGGCCGCCGCCGACAATCACGATCCCCGCCATCATCTCACCTCTGGTCCCGTTGCGCGCCGACCCTATATCCTCGGGGCAACGACATGCAACGCGAGAGGGACGACATGACTGTTACGGTAGGGGATGTGCTTCCCGGGGCCACGCTGCTGGTTCTGGGGGACAACGGGCCCGAGGCGGTGAGCCTTGGCGCCAAGATGAAGGGCCGCAAGGTGGTGATCTTCGCCGTGCCGGGCGCCTATACCGGCGTGTGCACCACTGCCCATGTACCGAGCTTCATCCGCACCAAGGACAAGTTCGCCGAGAAAGGCGTGGACGAGATCATCTGCATCTCGGTCAACGACCCCTTCGTGATGAAGGCATGGGGCGATTCGACCGGCGCGAATGCGGCCGGGATCTCGATGCTCGCCGATGCGGAATCGGCCTTCACCACCGCGATCGGGATGGATTTCTCGGCCCCGCCCGCCGGCCTCATCAACCGTTCGGCCCGCTATGCGATGCTGGTCGAGGATGGCGTGGTGAAGATTCTGCACCGCGAGGAATCGCCCGGCACCTGCGAGATTTCCGCCGGCGAAGGTCTGCTCGCCGCGATGTGACGATCCGGGGGGCGCCGCGTGGCGCCCCTCAGCCTTCGGGCGGAGCCTCGGGCGCCTCGGGCGCGGCCTTCTCGGCGCAGAGGCAGGCGATCGGGCGCGAGAGGTCGAGGACGATCTCGGCCTCGGTCTTGATCGCGTCGAGACAATTCGCCAGTTCGGTGTCCAGCACGCTCAGCCCGCCGCAGGAATGGGTGGTCAGGCGGATGTCGACCACGTTGTAGCTGTTGCGCCAGTCCGGGTGGTGATCCATCTTCTCCGCCTCGAGCGCGACCCGCGCCATGAACCCCCAGGCCTGCGAGAAGTTGCGGAACTTCCAGACCTTGCGCAGCGCGTCCCCCTCGGGGGCGGCCTGCCAGCCCGTCGCCTCGAGCGCGGGCAGCAGGGCGGCGCGCTCTTCCTCGCTCAGGATCTCGGCCATTCTCGGTCCTCCGTGCTGTTCGCCCCATCCTTGCACATCGGGGCGCGGGGCCAAAGCCCTCGGTTCACTCCTCGGCGCGGAAGGGGCCAAGCGCGACCAGCGCCTCGATTTCCCCGGCGATGGCCCGGCGTTCGGCCTGAAGATAGTCGTCGACCGCCCGGCGCAGCCCGAGATGGGTCAGAAGATGCACGGAATGGGTGGTCACCGGCATGTAGCCGCGCGCGAGCTTGTGCTCGCCCTGCGCGCCGGCCTCGACGCGATCCAGGCCATGGGCAATCGCCCAGTCGACGGCCTGATGATAGCACAGCTCGAAATGCAGGAAGGCGTGATCCTCGAGACAGCCCCAATAGCGGCCGAAGAGCGCCTCGCGCCCGATCATGTTCAGCGCCCCGGCGACGGGACTGCCATCGCGCTCGGCCAGCACCAGAAGCACCTCGTCGCGCATCGCGTGCAGCGCATCGAAGAAGGCGCGCGTCAGGTAGGGCCGGCCCCATTTCCGCCCGCCGGTGTCCTGATAGAAGGCCCACATCGCCGCCCAGTGCTCGGGCAAGATCGCATCGCCGGTCAGTGCCCGGATCGTGCCGCCAAAGCCCTGCGCCCGCTCGCGCTCCTTGCGCAGCGCCTTGCGCTTGCGCGAGGCGAGATCGGCAAGGAAATCTTCGAAACTGCCATAGCCGCGGTTGGTCCAGTGGAACTGCATGCCGGTGCGGTGCAGCCAGCCCGCCCCGGTCGCCACCGTCACCTCGTCCTCGGTGCAGAAGGTGAGGTGGACGGAAGAGAGCCCCGCGCCCTCGGCCACCTCGGCCATCGCCTGCAACAGCGCGGCGCGGCCCGCGACCTCGTGCCCCGGGCGGGTCAGCAGGCGACGGCCGGCGACCGGGGTGAAGGGCACCGCGCCCTGAAGTTTCGGGTAATAGCGCCCGCCGGCGCGCTCGAAGGCCTCGGCCCAGCCGTGGTCGAAGACATATTCGCCCTGCGAATGGCTTTTCAGATAGAGCGGCGCGACGGCGATCACCTGCCCCGCCGCCCGCGCCACCATCGGCCGCGGCATCCAGCCGGTGCCCTCGCCGACCGAGCCCGAGGTCTCGAGCGCGGTCAGGAAGCGATGCGTGGTGAACGGGTCGAACGGGCGCGCCCCGTCCTGCGCCTCGGGACAGGCGCAGGCGTTCCAGTCGGCTTCCGAAATCTCGGAAATTCCGGAAAGAATAGAAACTTCGACGGCCGCGCTCATCTGCCCCCTCGGGAAACCTGCCCCGATGGTGGCGCGCCGCGGCGCGGCGTCAAGCCGGGATCGGCGCCGGATAGCCCTCGAAGGTGATGTTCTGCGCGATCTTGCGCGCCGCGGCCTCGGCCTCGGGCGAGCGGATCGTCCAGCACAGGATGGCAGCGCCCTGCGCCTTCAGCGCCGCGACCCGTGGGGCATCGAGCGCCGCCGCCTCGTGCGAGATGAAGCACGCGCCGACGCGGTCGTAATCGGGGATCTCGCGCAGGCTGTCGCGCACCGCGGCGGGCAGCAGCGGCCAGTCCTCGGCGCTATAGGCCGAGGTCGTCAGCCCCACCGCCACATCGGGCGCCGCGGCACGGAAGGCGGCGATCGCATTCGGGTTGAAGGACATCACCGCGACCGGCCCGGCATAGGCCGCGATCTGCGCCGCCGCCGCGCGTTCGAGCGCACCGTCGGTGCCGCCCATGGCGCCATGCTGGTCCTTGATCTCGATCAGCAACGGCACCCGGCCGGCGACGAGGGCCAGAAGCCCGGCGAGCGTCGGGATCCCCTCGTCACCGCCCAGAAGCGGCGTTGCCGCCAGCTCGGCCGCGGTGAAACCGCCGATCCGGCCCGCCACGCCGGTCAGCCGGCGCAGGTCGTAATCGTGAAACACCATCGGCACGCCATCGGCCGAGGGCTGCAGATCGCATTCGATCGCATAGCCCGCGGCAATCGCGGCGCGCGCGGCGGCCAGGCTGTTCTCGGGGCGGCCGGCGGCGCGGTCGTGATAGCCGCGATGCGCGACCGGCAGGCGCAGGAAATCGGGGGACAGCATCATGCGACCTCGAAGATCGCCTCGATCTCGACGGCGACGCCCAGCGGCAGCGAGGGCGCAGCGACCGCCGAGCGGGCGTGGCGCCCGATCTCGCCGAAGACCTCGACCATCAGGTCGGAGGCGCCGTTCACCACCTTCGGCTGGTCGGTGAACTCGGGCGTCGAGTTGACGAAGCCCACAAGCTTCACCACCCGCGTCACGCGGTCGAGATCGCCCAGCGCGGCGCGCGCCTGCGCCAGCAGCGCAAGGCCGCAGCGGCGGGCGGCGGCGGCGCCCTCCTCGATGCTCAGATCGGCGCCGAGGCGGCCGGTGATCAGCCCCGCCGCATCCGACGAGATCTGCCCCGAGACGAAGAGCTGGTTGCCCGTGCGCACGAAGGGCACGTAATTCGCGGCCGGCGCCGGGGCCGGCGGCAGCTCGAGGCCAAGCTCGGCAAGGCGCGTTTCGATCAGGCTCATGATTCCCTCCATGTCCGGGGCGACGCTAGGGGCTCGGCGCCCCCGGCTCAAGCGCTTTTGCCGACGAAAGAGGCTGTGAAATGCGCAGCAAAGCGCTAGATCAGGGGCAGCCGGCGGCACAGGCCGGCGTCGTCGAAAGGGGATGCGATGCGCGAGAGCCACCAGATCGAAGCCGCCGTCAGCCGGGCCGAAGAGGCGCGCCCGCTGCCCGATCCGGTCGATCCGCGGCAGTTCCGCGACGCACTCGGCCGGTTCGCGACCGGGGTCACCGTCATCACCACCTGCGAGGCCGATGGCGCCGCGCCGGTGGGGATCACCGCGAACAGCTTCGCCTCGGTCTCGCTCGATCCGGCGCTGGTGCTGTGGTCGGCGGCACGCTCCTCGATGCGGCACCGGCATTTCTCGGTCGCACAGGCCTTTGCCGTGCATGTGCTGGGCTTCGGCCAGCAGAGCCTCGCACAGCGCTTCACCGGCAAGGGCGAGGGGTTTTCCGGGCTTGACCACCGGCAGAACGCCGAGGGCGTGCCAGTCTTCGATGATGTGCTTGCCCGGTTCGAATGCCGCACCGAGGCGACGCACGAGGGCGGCGACCACACCATCATCATCGGTCGGGTGATCCGCTTTGCGCTGTGCCGCGAGGGTGAGCCGCTGGTCTTCGCCGGCGGCCGCTATGGCCGGTTCGAGCCGAGCTGAGCGCGGGGATCAACACGACCGGGAGGGGCCTGCCCCGCTGAGCCCCCCGGCCCGACGACCAATCGCGCCCCCGCCGACTCTCGTGGGAAAGGAGAGCCCAAAGGGGCAAGGCCACCAAGGTCCGGCCCCGGCCGGCGCAACCGGACGGCTTGCATTTTTGCCCCCCGCGGTATCGGATGCTCGGCGAGATGCCTCGCCCCCGGACCGATCCGATGACGCCAACGCCTTCGAAAACCGTGCGCTCGGTCGAACGCACCTTGCAGCTGCTCGAGTTCATGAACCGGGTCGCCGTGGTCCGGGTGCAGGATCTGGCGGCGCAGACCGACCTGCCGGCGCCAACGGTGGTGCGGTTGCTCGAAACGCTGATTGCCGCAGGCTATGTGCGCAAGCTGGGCCGGACCGCAGGCTATTGCGTGACCGAGAAGGTCACTGCGCTCGGGGCCGGGCATCACGGGCTGCCACAGGTTTTTGAGGGCGCGCGACAGGCCGCCGAGGCGCTGACCCGGCGCACGCTCTGGCCGGCGGCGCTTGCCACGCTCGACGTCGACGCGCTGGTGATCCGCTTCAGCACGATCCCGATGAGCCCGCTGTCGCATTACCAGTCGACGATCAACCGGCGGATGACGCTGCTCGACTACGCCCATGGCCGCGCCTATCTCGCCTTCTGCCCGGCGGCCGAGCGGCGCCATCTGGTCGCGCTGCTGCAGCAATCGGCCGCGACGCCGGCCGAGGCGCAGGCAATCGAGGAGCGCGCGGCGTCCGTGGTGGCGATGACCCGCGCCAGCGGCTTTGGCGAGCGCAGTGGCAATGTCCAGCCCGAGACCCATTCGCTCGCGCTGCCGCTGCGGCTTGGGGCAAAGCTCGTCGGCACACTCGGCGTCACCTATTTCGCCCGCGCGCAGGTCGATGTGCCGGCGCTGAAGGCCGAGCTGCGCGCCGCCGTCGTGGCCTGCGAGAGCGGCGCTCAAGCAGTCGGGTAACGGGTCTTCGCGCGAGCGTCATCGGCCCCCGAGGCGATGCGGCGCGGCGCGGCATGGCACAGGTGGCGGGCATAGCGCGCGGCCGATTGGGCGAGCACCGCGTCGTCGCAGTCGCGCACGCCGGTCAGGGTGTAGGCGGGCAGGTAGTGCATGCCGGTATGGATCGCCAGCAACTCGAAGGGCAAGGTGACCGCATCGAGCGTGTGCCCGTAGCGGCCATCGGGGCTGTAATCCGCACCGTTCGAGCCGGTCGAGACCGCGATGCCCAACGTCTTGAGCCGCAGTGCCCGCCCCCCCGGGCCATAGGCCCAGCCCCGTTGCAGGACCGCGCCCATCCACTCTGACAGCCGCGGCGGACAGGAATACCAGGTCAGCGGGAATTGCAGCACGATCCGGTCGTGGGCCTCGATCCGCGCGCGCTCGTGCGCGCCGTCGATCGGGCCGCCCGGATAGGCTGCGTAAAGGTCGTGGACCGTGCAGCTCGCGCAGGCGCGGGCCGCCGCGGCCCAGGCGGCGTTGACCCGGCTGTGCGCCAGGTCCGGATGCGCAACGATCACCAGCGTGCCTGCCATCTCTCTTCTCCCCTCGTTCGGGGCACCGTCTCACCGCGCGGACGAAGGCTCAAGCGGGCCGGGCGTCAATTCCGCCTCGTGGAACTGGTGCAGGTTTCGCGTGCGCCGCGTGCGCTCCCGTGAGAGCTGTGGAGGAGACAGGACGACGCAGGGAGATGGCCATGTTCGACGACAGCGATCCGCGCAAGGCGCTTCTCAGGACCGCCCCGGCCGAGGCGACGGCGACCGGCCCGTTCTGCCTGCCGCAGGTCGGGCGCTTCCACGAGGATCCGCCGCTTGCGACGGGGGCCGGCTGGCGGGCGTGGATGCTCGGCGCGACGCAGATGGTGCTGCGGGTGGTCGAGCTGGATGGCACGGCCGAGTTCGCGCGCTCCGGGCAGCTTGACGAATACATGGTGTTCTCGCTCGGGCCCGAGGTGCGCTTCACCATCACCACCGGTGCGGGCGCGGTCGAGGATCACCCGGGCAACCATCTGTTCATCGTGCCGCCGGGCGACAGCCGGGTGACGGCGCAGGGTCGTGGCACGGTGACCTTCATCTTCACCGCCCGTTCCGCCGACCTTGTGGCGCAATGCCCGCCCGCTGCGCAGCCGGTTGCGCCAAATCCTTGCATCCCGCCGTTCCAGCCCTGGCCCGACCCGCCCGGCGGCTTTCGGCTGCGCGCCTATGATCTGGATGTGCCGGCGCAGGAGGGGCGCTTTGGCCGCATCTTCCGCTGCACAACGCTGATGGTGAACATCCTGCCGCGCTTCACCGCGCCGCGCGATACCGCGAAGGTCTCGCCGCATTTCCACGCGAGCTTCGAGCAGGTCTCGCTGACGCTGGCGGGGGAGTTCGAGCATTTCCTGCGCTGGCCCTGGACGCCGGATCAGGCGCACTGGCTGCCCGACATGCGCATCGCCTGTTCCAGCCCCTCGGCCACGGTACTGCCGCCGCCAGCGCTGCACACCACGCTCTGGGCCTCGCCCGAGGCACAGATCGTCGACATCTTCGCGCCGCCGCGGATGGATTTTTCGCAGCGCGCGGGCTGGGTTCTGAATGCGGAGGACTATCCGATGGCGCGCACCGCAATCGAATAGGCGCGACCTTTAGCGCCCGCCCGGCTGGTCCGGGCCGCCGATCTCACCAAGCGCCGGCATGCTGGCGATGACGATCTTCTCATGTGCAATCGCCGGCAGCGCCGGCAGCGGCCGGGTGGCGATCTCGTGCGCCTCGGCCGCGCTCATGCCGAAGGCCAGCAGGATGTGACGCGCGATCTGCTCGGGGTAATCCGCAGGCGTGGCGCCCTGGGTGATCGAGACCATGGCCGCCGCCACCGCCCCCATCAGGATGTCGCGGCCGATCTCGGCGGTGCTGATCGAGAACACCCGCTGATCGAGCCCGCGCCGGATCGTCACCAGCGAATTGTGCCAGACCGTTTCGCCGAAGGTGTGGCCCGGCGCGCTCGAGTGGATCATCGCCCAGCCCCAGGCGGGGTTTTTCCCGGCAGCATGCAGATAGTAGCGGATCGCGACGGCGGTCTGCTCGGCCGGGCCCTCGAGCGCCGCGAACATCAGGTGGACGGCGCGGTCGAACTCGCCGGTCAGCTCCTCGAGGAGCTGGTATTTCAGCTGCCCGAGATCTTCGAAGTGGTTGTAGAAGGTGCCGCGCGCGATGCCGGCACATTTGCAGATGTCCTCGATCCGCGAGGCCTGACCGGTCTCCTGGCCAAAGCAGGTGAAGGCGGCCGTCAGGATCGTGTTGCGCGAGCGGGCGCGGCGGGCGGCGCCGATCTCGGCGCGGCGCCCGCTGCCGGCGGTCCGGTAGCCGAGGGTCGAAAGCTGGCTGTCGTCGTTTTCCGCCATGAACCGGTCTTGCTGCCCTTGCATCTGCGCGGGAGAATCGCCCGGCTTGCCGCATTGCGGCGCGGTGCCGGTCGCCCCCTCCGGTATGGTCTGGATTGTCCCCGAGGTCCAGCTTTGCGCAGGCGGGACGGGCCCGGAGGCACCGCCCCGCGCGGGGCGAGGGGCGTCCCGGGAGGGAGTGGCTGGCGGCTCGCCCCGGCGCGGCCGTGTTCTGTCAACCATTTGAAATCACGTCCTGCAAAAGCGTTCCAAGGCCCCTCGGAGGGCGGTGGAAGATGGAATGTCCCCAGAGGTTATTCCATCTGGTGGAATTTGTAAAATGACGATTTGTCATTTTGACATTCTGTCGTAGTCTTTCCGGGCAGCTTGGAGGGCTGCGAGGGAGAGGATCGGCCCGGGAGAGCCGAACGGAGGAGATCACGATGGCTGACGCATCGCGACCGGGCTGAGCCGGTCCGTGCCGCGTGGGGCCTGCGCCGGTCGGTGCGGGGCTGCGGGCCGAACATTCCATGACATTTCGCAGCGGGCTGCGCGCACAAGACGCGCGGCGGCCGGGGTGTGCCCCGGGCGGGCCCTCTGCCACCGCCACTTGCGACAGCCGGCGCCACATCCCGTGGCCGCCGCAGCGAGCATCATTGACTGAACACGGGAAGGACAAAGACATGGGGATCAACCGCATCGATCACGCCGCGATCTACGTGGGCGACATCGGCAAGGCGCTGAGCTGGTACGAGGACGTGCTGGGCTTGACGGTGCTGAGCCGCAGCGACCACAGCGCGCATCTGGCCTGCCGCGGCGCGGCCGCCGATCTGACGCTGGTGAAGGGGAGCTGCTCGCTCGACAATTTCACCTTCGGCGTCGATGATGAGGAGGATCTCGACCGGGTCGGCGCGATCCTGACCCGCAAGGGCGTGGCGCATGAACGTTTCGCCGGTGACAGCCGTCCGGGCGAGGGCGCGGCACTGAAATTCCACCTGCCCTCGGGGCATCAGCTGCGCCTGGCCACCGGCGGGGCCGAGCGCCGCGCCGGGATCTCGGATTTCGACGCCCGCGGCTCGCATGTGCCCTGCGACATGGACCACATCAATCTCTTGGGCGAGGTCGAGCCCGAGGTGATGCGCGACTTCCTGATGATGATCGGGTTCAAGTCGTCGCTGAACATCTCGGTCGAGGGCAAGCTCGCCGGGATCTGGCTGCGCGGCTCGGCCTATGACCATGACATCGCCTACATGAAGGCGGTGAACCCGGCGCACCGGCTGCATCACGTCGCCTTCGCGGTCGAGGACGGCAACCACTATTTCCGCCTCTCGGACCGGCTGATGGAGACCGGCCACCGCTGGGAATTCGGCCCCGGACGCCACAACGCGGGGCTTGGCTCCTCGACCGGCTTCGGCACCAACAATTACGCCTACGTCTTCGACCCCTTCGGCAACCGCAACGAGTTCTCCTCGGGGATGGAGCAGTTCGCCGACGACGCGACGCCGCTCAGCGTCGACATCGTGCCGGCGCAGATGCCCGAGGTGATGAACGGCTGGGGCTACGAGATGGCCGAGACCTTCATGACGGTCGGGTCCTGAGCACGGGCACAGGGCGGTCTCCCCATGCGGGGAGGCGCCCGAACGGAGGGCATTCCATGACACTCACCTGGCAGCAGTTCCACGCGCTCGAGGATCTGGTCCTGCGCTTCTGGGCCTGCGTCGACGAAACGGCGCCGATCGAGGGGCCGGAGCTGTTCACCGCGGACGGTGCGCTGGTCATCGAGAGCTTCCGCGCCGAGGGGCAGGCGGCGCTGGCGCGCTACTTCACCGCGCGCCGTGCGCTCTCGGCCGAGCGTGGGCGCCTCACCCGCCATCTGTGCACCAACCTGCGGCGGCTGCCCGGCGCGGGTGTGCGACTGGCGGCGACGATCACGGTGTTTTCCGGCAGCGGGGCACGCCCCGTCGCGCTTGGGCCGCCCTCGTCGCTGGCCGATTTCATCTTCGACTGTGTCGAGACGGCGGCGGGCTGGCGCCTGGCCGGCGTCACCGGCGCGCTGATCTTCGCCGGCACCGACACGCCCGATCTGAACAAGGCCGCCGCCGCGGCAAGGGGAGAGACGACATGAGAAAGGTTGCGCTGATCCATGGCTGGGGCGGCTCCCATGCCGCGACCTGGCAGGCAGACGGCTGGGACGACGCGCTGCGCGCGGCGGGGTTCGAGCCGGTGGGGTTCGACATCGCCGGGCATGGGCCGCAGGGCGGCTCGCACGATCCGGCCGATTACGCCGATCTTGCCGGCGATCTGGCGGCACGGTTGCCGGAGGATCTGTTCGGCGCGATCGGTTTCTCGCTCGGCACCAAGCTGCTGCTTGAACTCGAGGCGCGACGGCCGGGGGCGAACGGGCGGCTGGTGCTGGGCGGCATCGGCGACAATCTCTTCGCGCCGGAACAGGCCGGTCCCGCGCTTGTCGCCGCGCTGCGCGGTGCGGCGCAGGAACCTCCCGCGCCGCAGGTCGCGGCGTTGCTCGACTATGCGCGGCTCAGCGGCTCCGATCCGGCCTGCCTTGCGGCCGTGCTGGAGCGGCCGGCGAATCCGGTGCTGACCGAGGCCCGGCTCGCGCAGGTGCGCACGCCGATCCTGATCTTCAACAGCCGCGCCGATGCTGTGGCGCAGCCCGACACCCGCCTGTGTGCCGCGCTGCCCGGCGCCACGCACCGGCTGATCGACGGCACCGGCCATGTCGGCCTGCCCTCCGACCTCCGTTTCCAAGACGCCGCGCTTGCCTTTCTGAGCCGGGGCTGACGCCGCCGGCAGACCACGACACCGACCAAAGGGAGGAACCCATGTTCGACGCGTCCACCACCATGATCGAGCGCATCCGCGCGATCCTGCCACAGATCGCGGCCAACGCCGTGCAGGCCGAAGGGGACCGCATGGTCCCGAAGGAGAACATCGAGCTGCTGAAGGCCACCGGCCTGCACCGCGCCTTTCAGCCCAGGGCCTATGGCGGGCTCGAGCTGCCGGTGCCCGAGTTCGAGAACTGCATCGCGCTGATCGCCACCGCCTGCGGCTCGACCGCCTGGGCCTTCTCGCTGCTGGCCGAGCACAACCACCAGATCGCGCTTTATTCGCGCGAGCTGCAGGACGAGATCTGGGGCGAGGACCCGGACACCGTCGCCTCCTCCTCGATCGCGCCCTATGGCAAGTCGGTCGAGGTCGAGGGCGGGGTGCGCTTTTCGGGCGAGTTCGGCTGGTCCTCGGGCTGCGACCATGCGCAATGGGCGATCCTCGGCTTCCTGCGCGACGCGCCCGAGGGCGGCAAGGTCTACAGCTTCGCGATCCTGCCGCGCGCCGATTACGAGATCCGCGACACCTGGTTCACTCAGGGGATGCGCGGCACCGGCTCGAAGACGCTGGTGGTCAAGGACGCCTTCGTGCCGAACCACCGCATCGAGAGCGTGCCGGCGCTGATGAGTCTGACCTCGGCGGGAGGGCATCTGTATCCCGACAGCAAGATCTTCCACGTCCCCTTCATCTATGTCTTCGCAAGCTGCTTCTCTTCGGTCAGCCTCGGCATCGCCGAACGGATGATCGCGCTTTACACCGAGCGCACCCAGGGCCGCGTGCGCGCCTACACCGGCGCGAAGGTCGGCCAGTCGATCCCCGCCTGCATGCGTCTGGCGGAAAGTGCGCATCAGGTGGCCGCGGGCCGCGCCTTCCTGGAAAAAACCTGGGAGGACATGCGCGACCACGCCGAGCGCCGGGTTTTCCCCGATGCGCAGAAGATGGCCCATTGGCGCACCAACCAGGCCTATGCGGTGAAGATGTTCGTCGCCGCGGTGGACCGGCTGTTCGAGGCCTCGGGCGGTTCGGCCTGGTTCGACGACGCCGAGGCGCAGCGGCTGTTCCGCAACAGCCACATGACCGCCGCCCATGCCTATACCGACTATGACATCTGCGCGCAGATCCTCGGCCGCGCGCTGATGGGGCTCGAGCCGGACCCGTCCCTGTTCTGAGCCCGCCCGGCCCGGCCTCCCCCCGGGCCGGGCCCCCGCGCCGGCGCGCCCTGCGCGCGTCGTCCTGACAGGAGTTCCCATGACCGATCTTTCTTCCCCCGCTACGACCGGGTTCGATCCGCGCGCCTTCCGCGCCGCGCTTGGCTGCTTTGCCACCGGCATCACGGTGATCACCGCCCAGGCCGGCGGCCGCCGCGTCGGCGTCACCGCGAACAGCTTCAATTCGCTCTCGCTCGATCCGCCGCTGATCCTGTGGAGCCTGGTGAAGACCTCGGCAAGCTATCCGGTGTTCGAGGCCGCCAGCCATTTCGCGGTCAATATCCTTGCGCATGACCAGATCGCGTTGTGCCGCGCCTTCGCCGCGCGGGGTGACGACAAGTTCGCCGGCGTCGCGGTGACCGAGGGCCAGGGCGGCTGCCTGCTGCTGCCGGGCACCTGCGCCACGATCGAATGCGCCCGCGCGGCCGTTCTTGATGGCGGCGACCACTGGCTGCTGATCGGGCGCGTCACCGGCTTCGCGCAGACCGACGCCGACCCGCTTCTGTACCACCGCGGCGCCTATTCGCTGGCGCAGCCGCACCCGCAGGCCGCCGCGCGCTGACCATCGTCGCACATCATAAGGGAGGAGACCTTGATGAAGATGACACAGATCCTGGGCGCCGGCGCGGTTGCGCTTGCGCTTGCCGCGCTGCCGGCGCGCGCGATCGACGTCGGCCCGGCCGATTACACGATCCTGCCCAGCGGCACGGCGCTTGCCATGCTCTATTTGCAGCACCTGAGCGCCGACAGCCTCGAGGTGAACGGCACCGCCGTGCCCGGCTCGTCCTTCGAGGCGAATGTGGGGATCCTGCGCGGCCTCTATTACACTGCCTTCGGTGATCTGCCGGCGGCCTATCACCTCGTCATCCCCTTCGCCGACATCGACCGCGCCCGGATCGGCGGCGCGGATCAGCCGGCCAGCAGCGGCCTTGGCGACACCACGCTCGGCCTGACGGTCTGGCCGGTGCAGCCCAAGACGCCCGAGACCGGCACCAGCTTCGGCGTCTCGCTCTTCGCGACGCTGCCCACCGGCAACTACAACCCGGAACGCCTCGGCATTGGCGAGGGCACCTGGTCGCTGACGCCGCAGATCGGTGTGATTCAGGGATTGGGCGGCGGGTTCTTCTTCGACGGCGCGCTTGACGTTGCCTTTCAGGGCGATCACCGCGAGGCCGGAGCCGAGCATTCCCGCAGCCCGTCGTGGCAGCTGCAGGCGATGCTGCGCAAGCAATGGGGGCCGGCCACCTCGCTGACGGTCGGTTATTCCGGCCAGCGCGGCGGCAAGCAGAAGGTGGCGGGCGCCGAGACCGGCCTGAAGACCCACCGCGATCAGCTGCGCCTCTATCTGACGCATTTCATCGACCCCACGACCCAGATCCAGGGATTGCTGGCGCGCGATTTCAATGTCGAAGGCGGCTACAAATACGACAGCGCCGTGCAGCTGCGCCTCGTCAAGGTGTTCTGACCCCGACCGGCCCGGGCAGCCCCGGGCCGTCTTCCTGAAAGGAGCGAACATGTCAAAGACCACTCTGTTCCGAGCCGACGCCGCCGCCCCGCGGCGGTCCGTGCCGCTTTGCGTCGCGTCGCGGGCAGCCTGCGCCCCCGGCGCGGAAAGGGCCGGGGCGCGATGCTGACCGGTTTTCGAGCCCGCCTGCGGGAGACCGAGCCGCTGCTCGGCACCTTCCTGAAGATCCCCTCGACACAGCCGGCCGAGATCCTCGGTCAGCTCGGCTTCGACTTCGCGGTGATCGACGAGGAACATGCGCCGCTGAACCCCGAGACCACCGATGCCATCGTGCTTGCCTGTCGGGCGCATGGCATGGCCGGACTGGTGCGCGTGCGGGCCACCTCCGAGATCCTGCGCGTGCTCGACAGCGGCGCCGATGGCGTGCTGGTTCCGCATGTGACCGATGCCCGGGTTGCGCGCGAGGCGGTGGCGCGGGCGCGCTATGCCGCCGCGCGGGGCTTTTCCCCGAGCACGCGGGCGGGTGCTTTCGGCACCCTGGGCATGGCACAGCATCTCGCGCAACAGGATGCGCGCTGTGCGGTCGTCGCGATGATCGAGGATGCCGAGGCGATCGGCACGATCGAGGAAATCGTCGCGGTCGAGGGGCTTGATGCAATCTTCATCGGGCGCGCCGATCTGGCGGTGTCGATGGGGGACAATCTGCGCGGCAGCGATCTCGAGGCGGCGGTGAACCGTGTGCTTGCGGCGGCGGTGGCCGTGGGCCTGCCGGTGATGATCCTGGCCGCCAATTCGGTCGAACTGACCCATCTGCGCGCGCATGGGGCAACGAGCTTTCTCACGGGGTCGGATCAGGGCTTCCTGCTTGCCAGCGCGGCGCAGGCGCGGGCAAGCTTCCTGCCACGCCCGGACAGCTGAGGGGACATGTCGGGGAGCGGCACGAGCCGAGTGTTGAGGCTTTGCGAAGAGATCGACGGCGAGGTGAAGGCGTTCCTCCCCCACCCTCTCGAAGGTGACTGGCCCTCCTTGTGGATCGACGCCACCGACTGCAAGGTCCGGCACGGCGGGCGGATCGTCGCCGCCCGTTTCTGGAACAGAGCGACGAATGGGCTGTCCAGCGCGTCCGCGACATGGCGCGGGAAGCCCGCTGACGGGCGAAGGTGCCGCCATCAGCGCCCGCCGCGGCTTCCTGATCAGGCGGCCCCGCGCCACGTAACACGGTGACGATCGCAGCCAGCCCCCCGGTGGAACAGCATCGGCGCCCTGGTCAGCGCGGGACCAAAGCCGGCACCGGGGAACCACGCAAACGCGGAGCCTCAAAGAGGCGGCGCATGCGATGCATCGAAAAATCCGCGAAAAGCCCCTTGCAAATCCCCGGGCAACTCTGTAGTTCCGCGCTCACGGTCGGAGCGTAGCGCAGCCTGGTAGCGCACCTGCTTCGGGAGCAGGGGGTCGGAGGTTCGAATCCTCTCGCTCCGACCAAAATTTTCCCGAACAAAATCAACAACTTACGCGAAAAACGCTAGGCCTCTGTATGGTGGCCTGTGTGTTTTTGTATGGTAGTTTTTGCCACGCGCATCTGTGCAGGATTCGGCCTTTCCTGAGGGTGGAAGCCCCGTCCAGACCCAGACTCCCCGCTGACGCGGGGCCATCGGCAAGCCACCGACATAGAAAAGGGGCCTAGCTGGCCCCTTCCTTGCTCAGGCGACTAGGTGTCGTGGTCTTCGTCTTCGCCCGCGTCAGCGGGCGGCGGGCGCTTCCCATGGGCGGTGAAGCTCAGTCCATCGCCGGAAGCGGTGACCGGGACCTTCGACTCGAACAGGTCGCGCAGCCTTTCCGCCTTGGCCTCAATCTCAGGGGTGTTGAACATGCCGCGCGGGTTCGGCGCGCCTGCGTATACGTAACCGGTCATGTCGGACTCCTTATCCGTTCTGGCTGACTGCCCGCTGCCCTGCGCGGGCCATATCTGCGGCAATCTGTTTCTGGCTGCGCCGGAAGCTGTCTGCGTCGGGCGTATTGATGTTAATCGTCTGGGGAGCGTGGATGATCGTTCCGCCCGCCGTCTCGCCCATTTCCACCGGAATCTTCCGCCCGCGCGACAGGGGAATGACTGCCTCATTCGGGTGGAGTACGGCAGGAATGCCGCTGGTGTTCGCGGTGCCCTGCGAGAAGTGCGGCGCGTGCCGGAACGCGGAAGCGGGCATGGCGGCGAAGCCCACGGGCGAAGTGGACACGCCCCCCTCCGAGAACGCCCCCAAGGCCATGCCAAGCAGCTCCTGCCAGCCGCCGATACCGGACAGGATGCCCCCGCCAGACGCGCCAGAGGCCACGCCAGACGCAAGGATGGGCGCACCCTGTGCCGCGCCCTGTACCACGCCAGCGCCCAGCGTTGCGCCGCCCGTGCTGGCGGCGGTGCTGATCTGCGCCCCGGCCATTGCGCCACCCGTCTGGACGCCAGAACGCACAGCGGCCCCAGCCTGCGCGCCTGCGCCGGTCATGGCAGCCTGAATCTGCGCCGCGACCTGTCCACCCGCCTGCACCATAGACGCGGCGATGGTGCTGCCTGCCTGACCCGCGCCCGTGGTCATCGCGGCGGCGTCGGTGGCGTCGGTGGCGCCCATGCTGGACAGGCCCAGCGAAGAGAACAGGCCAGACAGAAGACCGCCGTTGTCAGCGCCAAGGGCGGTGAAAAGCTCCTTGGTGGCCTTCTGCGCCACGGCGTCAAAGACCGGCGCAAAGAGCGCATCCGCGAAGGCGGTGGCGTCGAATTCGCCCGTCTTGAGGAAGTCGGCAAGCGTGGTCGAGAAGGTTTCGGTCATGCTCGCCTGAATGTCCTTCGCGGCGGACTGCCAGTCGGGAACGGAGTCCATCCACTCCTTGACCGGATCGCGCGCCAAGCGCGTAAGCTGTTCATTCAGAACGCTTGCGGCCTCGTACTGCCGAACGATGGCCATGGTCGTATCGTCCAGCACGCCGCCGTTCGCGGCCATGGCGTCAGCCATGAAGCGGGCGGACTCTTCGGTCTTGGCCTGACCCGTCGCGAGCAACATCAAAGCGGCGTTCTCGGAGTCGAGGCTGACGATACGGTCATTCATGGACTTCGTGAGCTTAGACAGCGCCCGCTCTTCGTCACCCAGCGCTTCCACGCGGCTGCGCCCCCCGCCACCTCCACCGCCGCCCTTGGTCGAGGTTTCGCGCTTCCGGGCAGCCTCGCGCTGGGCGTTCAACTGATCGTCCAGCCGAATGCCTTCCTCGAACTGGAAGCGTTCCATCCCGATCAACTGGCGCTGTGCCCAGCCAGAAATTCCGCTTCCTGCGCCCATTTCCCGCGCGGCAAGGCGCTGTTCATTCTCGTACCGCAGGCGGGCGACTTCGGCCTGCCGAACCGTCTGCCCAGCCTGCAAGGCAGTCAGTTCGGCCCGCTTGGCGGCATTGCTGATCGCGCCGCCGCCGATGGCGGAAAGGCTGGACATGATGGCGCTGATTTCCGCGCGGACGCCGCTCATGGCGCTGGCCCAAGAATTGGTCTGGCCCGTGGCCTGCCCGATCATGGACGGCATGGGCGCGAGGATGGCAGACAGGCGGTCAGCCGTCAGGCCAAGCGTGGCAGCCTCTTCCACGGCCTTCACCAGTTCAGGCGGCAGCTTGGCCCCGGCGTCGCGGGCCGCGAGAAGCTGGGCCACAACCTTGCCCATGGCGGCGGACGTTGCTTCCGGTCCCTTCGCCATCTTGGCTTCGTTCAACGCCTCGGAAAGCGCGTGCGCCTGATTCAACGTAAGGCCGAATTCGGACTGGAGTCGGGAAACGGCGTCAGCCGTGAGATAGATGGTTTCGGGGCGCAGGGCCTCGGGGAGGAAGGTCGCGGAGTCCCACTGGGCCATGAGGTCCGTCACCCCCGACATGGTGGCGGCGAGGGCGGCAACGCCTTCCTGCAACTGCTGTTCCATCTTCATCGCCGCGACGGCTGCCATTGCGGCATGAAACTTCTGCGCGGACTCGGCTGCCAGCCCGAATTCCTCCCGCAGCGCGAGCGTCCCGCCGTTTACGGCGGCGGCGGAGTCGCGATAGGTGGTCAGGGTCGTGTTAAGATCGCTGACCACGTCGTCAAACTTCCGGGTGGCCTCGCCACCGGAAAGCAGGATCGGCACAAGCGCGCCCATGATCGCAGCGACGGCCCCGGCGACGGCACCCCAGACGCCAAAGCCGCCGAGAAGCTGGGGCAACTGCATGGCGAGGGCGCGGGTGGCGTCGGTGCCCGCCGCGACCTGCACAAAGAAGTCACCCACCTGATAGCTGGCGTTCTGGACCTGATAGCCCGCCTTGCTGGCTGCGGTGCCTACGCGGCCTACCCCCTCAAGGGTGGCAGCGGCCTGTTCCCGCGCGCGGGCGGCAAGCTGCGTGCTGATCACGCCCGCACGCTCTGCGGCTGCGATCCGCTCAAGGGTGGCTTCGTATTGCTTGCTGGCGGCAAAGAGCGGGTTGAATTCAGCCCGCAGGGCGTCCAGCGCGGCGCTGTGGGTCGCGGCGGAACGCGCCGCTTCGGTCTGTTCTCGCGCGAGCTGGGCGAGGGACCCTTTGGCGTATTCCGCCGCCGTGGCTGCATTGTTGATAGCCACGCGCGCGTTTTCGTAATCGTTCCGGGCGGTCTTGACCGCCATCAAGTCGGCAGGTGCGGCAAGGGCCGTCTTGAGGCGGGCGAGCGCCGACTCCAGCTTCGCCATTCCGGCGGTGTCGCCCAGATCGCCGAGGCGGTAGCCCAGCTTGAGGGCGGACGTGTCGGCCTGCCGGATCGAAGCATCCGCCGCCAACATGACGCGGCGCATATCGGCTGCGGCCTTGTCGGATGCGCGGGTGGTGGCGGAAAGGGTGGTGTTGAGCTTCTGGGCTTCGGTGGTGGCCCGCGTCAGCGGGGTAACGTCAAACTGCGGCTTGTGATTGGCGAGCTTGGCAAAGGTGCCATCGGCGGCGCGGTCAAGGTCCTGCACCGCCTTCTTGACGGCGGACAGCGCGGCAGTGAAACGCTTGCTGCCAGCTTCGGCGGCAGCGGCGTCAATCTTGAGTCGGATTTCGTGGGTTTGTTCCAAGGTGGTGAGCTTTCGCGCTATTGCCTGTCGGGGGCGTGCTGGGTCCAGCACAGGCGCGGGGTGAGGGAGGGGAGTTTGTCGGGGTCACGGGAGAAAAGACGCGGGCGGGCGAAAGACCCAGAACCGCCCGCCCGCGCAAGCTCTCCACTCGACAGGGACATGATAGCACAGCACGCGCGAGCCACCTAGCAAACCGCCTGCAACGGTTCAGCTTTTGTGTAATCCGTTTAGGGGTTTAGTTTACTTCTGGCCCGCACTTCTGGGGCCGAAGTTGCACCGGTCAATAGGGGTACAACGCGGGATTCATAAACCTGACTATCGCCAGTTTGGAAACTGAAAAGTTGCTCTGCAACCTGCTGGTAGTATCTGCGCGCCCTTTGCCTCCCCTATGGGTAGTGGTCCTTGGGTCCCCCGGCACTAAATCTGGTGGGGTGGGGGGGGTGGGGGTGGGTTGCGGGGCGACTGTCCCGAAGGCGGCAACAGTGTCGTGTTTGGCAATTTTGCCCGCTCACGCGGGCAACCAGAGCAAGCCCGCCTATGCCTGCCCCGCCTCTGCCAGCCTCTTCGACAGCCGGGCCAGCGTGGACCGCGAGCACCCAGTTGCCGCCACGATAGAGGCCCAAGACTGCCCAGCCTTGAGCATTCCCATGAGCGCAGCGTTGCGCTTGGTGTCCTCAGGACGGCCCTTATAGGTGCCTTCCGTCTTGGCCTTGGCGATGCCCTGCGCCTGCCGTCTGCGCCGGTCCTCATAGTCCTTGCGGGCAATGGCGGCGAGCATGTCCAGCATCATGCTATTGAGTGCGTCCAGCATCCGGGCGGTGAAGTCATCGCTCACCTGTGCGAGCTGGTGCGAGGTGGGCAAATCCAGAGCGACGACTCGGACGTGCTTTTCCGCAATTTTTGCCTTCAAAAGTGCCCAGTCCGCCGCCGTCAGGCGGGAAAGGCGGTCAACTTGTTCGATCAACAGCACGTCGCCCGGCTGGCAGTCATTCAGAAGCCGGAACAGCTCAGGCCGGTGCAGCTTGGCCCCGGACTCGTTCTCGACGTAGCGGGCGGCAATCTTGAGGCCGCGTTCAGCGGCGAAGGCTTCCAGATCAGCGGCGGCGCGGGTGGCGTCTTGGTCGGCGGTGGATGCGCGCAGATAGGCGCGAATGAACATGGCAAACCTCCATCGGTTCGTTTTGGATGGTTCCCTTATATTCGGTTCGCTATGGGTTGTAAAATGGTATTTATAGAACCGGGCAAAGGGCGGTTCGGCAAAGGTGTACCCAAAAAGTCATGGCGAAGGGGTACGGTGCCCGCCGTTAGGCGGGGATTCTGGCGGGGGAGTGGCGGTTTCGGGCTTTAGGGATTGAGAACGATTCTCATCTGGGATGTGAACGAATCCGGGAAGTTGCTGACCCATCGGTCGGCGGCGGCTAAATGCGGAACTTAACGAGAAATGCTCGGGCCAAGATCATAGCGGAATAGCTCCTTGCCAGTGGGAATTACCACTGCTCTGATCGCGTACAGATCAGCACCAGCCGCATTGTGATCGAAGGCTTCAAGTGCCTTTTGCATAACGACCTTTGCAAGTTCCGGTGACTCGTCTCTTGTGGGGAAATTCATGTCGATCTGCTGATCGCGAACCCGCTCCATATCTTTCATGGTGATAGTGACGCGAACCTTTAGCATGTGCTTGTTCTCCACGGCTTGATCAAAAAACTCCTTCGCGTATATTTCATTGAATGTCTTTAAGAAAGTTGGTCGGGCTATTGCCTGACAAACTGCGGCAATGAACAACGCGTCCAAGCGATGCTTCTCTTGATCGTTTGGATTCCATCTATTGGGATTTGATAGTGTATTGTGTCGCAGGTGGCCTCGCAAAAGCACAATGCTATTTGTGACAGCCGAAATATCGTAGGTGTCCCCCTCAAAACCTTTTAAGGTAAGCTTGACCCTGTCCGTCTTCCAAGATTTTTCAGAGATAACTTCATTGACTGCGTCGATGAACTGCCTGTTGCCTTGTAGAGCCTTGACTGCATCCTTTGTTTTGAAGGGAAGCCCAAAGTTTGCCTCAAGAAACAGGTAAAATTGATTATAGGCATCAATGCAGTGACCTGCTTTGAGGTGCCTGTAACCCTCAACATAGAATGCTATCTTGTCTATATCCTCATAGCTATCCTTGATGGCCAGAAATGCGCGGCCAAACATGGAATAGTCCTGAGCGGCGATTTCTGGATAGTGATCCTTTCCAATAGTAAAAGACTTGAGTGATATTAAGGATTCTTCCTCCGGTGTCTCGGCATTGTAAGACACCTCAGCATGATTAAAGTCTATTTCCAGACCTTGATAGGTCGCAAGAATGGCTTGCCATGTCCTTATGTCCCGTTCGGCAATCAGAGTATACCTGTCCGTGATGGAGATTGTTGGAATTGTTTTCGCCTCGACGGCTGGAATTATTTTTGGCGCCTCATCAACGCTTACACCGGGAAATATAACAGAAACAGAACTGATCCGTTCGCCATCCCGTTCAACGTGGTAAATTCGCCCCTCCGACTTGATCGAAAAGGGGGTCTGAACCCTCACTCGGCTATTTACCTTATAGGTTACAACTACTCTCATGGGGTCATCTAAAAAACGATCAGGTTAATTAGCCCTTGTTCCGACAGCTTGGGCAGGTGATCCGCTCTGACTGAACGCCGGAGAAGCCGCAGGCTGGGCATTCCTCGGAGTCCCGCTCTCGCGCCTTGCCACCGCAATAACTGCAAGGCGTGGGCGGTAAGGTCAGGACGCCAGTCCCGTGACAGGTGGGGCAGTTTCTACGTTTGATCATGTCGCGCAGTGTGCGACCTCGCCGCGCTTCTGTCTAGCACTATGTCTTGCGGAATCCATTTGGACGAAAGGCGAACATCTGCTAGATGTGGTGTCAGTCACCCATTGGAGCAATGCCATGTCTAAGAATACCAAAGGCACTTCGGGCGGTATGGCATCGAAGGCAGGTTCTATCCTCGGCAACCCGAACGCTTCGGTAACCGCCCGCAGCCTCGCGGGGTCGGCACTGGCGCAGGCCGGGACAGCCAAGCAGACAGGCGCACGGATGGAAGATCGCGCATCGCAGGTCCTTTCCAGTCCGAAGTACAGCGCGGATACAAAGGCATTGGCGGGGTCGGTCCTGTCGCAGTCGAACAAGAAGCGCTGACTGAAAGGAAAGGACCGTGCTTGTGTCTTCGGCTAACCTTCCCCGCCAGTAGGGCTGTCTGCTGGCGATGAGGGCCTAATAATTGCCATGTTCTTTGGCTAGATGCGGTGTGTTTGGAGAGGACAGCCGTATGATCAACCGCCGTATGATCCCGTTCCTTGCGCTCGCAGTGTCAGCTTGGGTTACTGGTGCCGCTAGTGCTTCTGTCAAAGACTACCGGACTTGCCTTCAAGCCTATGTGAATGTGACGGGATACCTCCAGTTTGCAGAGCCAAGGGGAATGCAGGCGAAACGTGTGGCATTCGATGTTGATTTCGAGCGGTTCGTTCAGATGGGCATAGATCGGTATGGCGAGGATCGCCTTCGGCAGATGATCCCGGAACCCGAAGATAGCTTCATAAAAGCGATGGTCCCGCTGCATTCGACCGATGGTGAGCTACTCCCGATCCCTTGGACAGTTTCCGGGATGATTTAAGCTACTCTCTGCGCCTGCTGGTCGGTTTCGATCTGGTTGAAGTAGACCACGGCGGGCGGCTTTCCGCCATGGGCGGCGTGGGGC
>NZ_SAVB01000023.1 GCF_004022265.1 Paenirhodobacter ferrireducens | reverse complement strand
GTAGCTGAACAGCGACCCGCTCGTCTCGTCCGATCCCCGCATCGCTTTCCCCCGCCAAACCGCCCGGAAAGTGAATCATGTTCCGATTTCGGCGTCCAGCGTGGGGTTTTTCAGCAGCGTGTTAATCCCCGCCGCAAGATAATGAACCGGCGCGGCAGGGGGCGTTAGCAATTGCACCTGCCTGTTTTTTGTGCGAACGGCAGCATTGTTATGATTGATCCAGTCGCACCCCGAGGCGTCGCCAAGATTCTAGTGTTACAAAGATTACACAAGGGATTTGTAACGTTTGCCAACTATCAGCCCGTGCCCGATCACAACAAGAGGTGATACACGTTGCTGTGGGGCTTCTACTGAAAGTAGAAGCAGCCCGTAATTTGGAATTTGCAAGCGATTTCCCACCAAGGAGATTTGGGCATGACCTTTCATGACACCCCCGCAACTGATGGCGTTTTTCCGGCTCCGCACCCGGAAGTCGACGGTAAGAGGCGCCGTCGGCAAGGGCTTTATGCCACCTCCGGCAAGCGAATCATCGATCTGTTGATCAGCATGTTGCTCCTGCCCATGCTTCTTCCGGCGATGCTGGCAATCTGGTTCGCGATCCGGCGCGACGGCAGCTCGGCGATTTTCACGCAGCCGCGCGTCGGGCGCGACGGCCGGATCTATGCCTGTTACAAGTTTCGCACCATGGTCCCGAATGCCGAGCAAGTGCTGGAGGAGATGTGCGCCCGCGACCCAAAGATCGCCGAGGAGTGGGGCACCTATCAGAAGCTCTCGAACGATCCGCGCATCACCTCGGTCGGTCGCATTCTGCGCAAGACCAGCCTTGACGAGCTGCCGCAGATCCTCAATGTGATCAAGGGGGACATGAGCCTCGTGGGCCCCCGCCCCTTCCTGCCCGCACAACGCGAGATCTACGATCGTGCCGGCGGCCGCGCCTATTACGCCCTGCGCCCGGGTGTGACCGGACTGTGGCAGGTGCTCAGCCGTCACGACACCACTTTCGCTTCTCGCGTGCGTTTCGACGAGGCATATGGCGCCAATCTCTCGATGCTTGCGGATTTGAGCCTGATCCTGCGCACCGCGAAAGTGGTCCTGCTGCGCACCGGAGTCTGAACGGATCATGACCTGCGGCGAGCCTTAAAATAGCATGCTCCGAACCTCGGAGCAGACTCGCAATCAGGCTCTACCCATGCTACCGGAACACAAGCCATGCCGTTGAAACTACTGTTCGGATTGCCTCCAGCGAATGCTTGATCTTGTCGAACCGCGTCTGCGGCCCATGCGTATACTGTGTTGTTCGGCAGCTATGGCGATTGCGCTCAGCGCGGGCGCACAGGCCGACGGGATTTCGAGTTACGGCACCCCGGGGCTGATCGACATGCCCAGCGCCACCACCCCCCGGGATGGCACGCTAACATGGACCACCTCTCACCTGTCGGATCACACGCGCAACACGCTTCATTTTCAGATCACGCCGCGGCTGTCTGGGGTGTTCCGCTACTCGATTCTAAATGGCTACTTTCCGCCCAACGGCGATCTGAAGGACCGCAGCTTCGACCTGCATTACCAATTCCGTGACGAGAGCACCTTTTTCCCTGCTCTTGCCATGGGTCTGCGCGATTTTGGCGGTACCGGCATTTTCGGGGCCGAGTATCTGGTGGCATCGAAGCACTTCTACGACAACCGCCTGACATTGACCGGCGGCATCGGCTGGGGTCGGCTCGGCTCTTATGGAAGTTTCTCCAACCCGCTCAGCGTATTCGGCGACCGCTTCGATCACCGTCCCGGCTTTACCGGCATCGAAGAGACCGGGCGCGTCTCGTTCAACCGCTTCTTCCGTGGCGACGCGGCCTTGTTCGGCGGCATCGAATACCAGGCCAGCCAGCGGCTGCGCCTTGCGGTGGAATACTCTTCCGATGCCTACACGGAAGAAGTGAAGCGCATGGGCTTCGAACATCGTACGCCGCTCAATTTCGGTCTCGATTACCGCACCACGAAGAACCTGACCTTCAACGCCTTCGTCATCGGCGGCGCGCAGGCCGGCTTCGGCTTCACCTATGTGATCGACCCGCGCGCGCCGCAATTCCCCGGCGGGATCGAACGCAACCCCCCTGCCCTGATGCCACCAGCCGACATCTCCGCGCTCGGCTGGAAAGCTGGCGACATCGACAGCAGCCGGCCCCGGCTGTCGAGGGCGCTGAAGGCACAGGGGCTCGAGCTCGAAAGCTATGCCGAAAGCGGTGCCACGGCACGCGTGGTGCTTGCCAACCCGACCTATCCCAACACCGCCGAAGCTCTTGGCCGCGCCGCGCGGGTGATGGCCAACACCCTGCCCGCCACGCTTTCCGCCTTCGAGATCACGCTTACGGTCCAGGGCATGCCGACCTCGCGCAGCACCTTCCGCCGTGCTGACCTGCATGCGCTCGAGACCGCCTGGGACGGCAGCTGGCAAAGCTTCGTGCGCGCCGACATCGCGGATGCGCCGACCCGGCTTGCCCCGGACGCCGGCATCTATCCCCGGCTCGACTGGGCGCTCACCCCCTATTACAGCACCGAACTCTTCGACCCGGACAATCCCCTGCGCATCGACGTCGGCGCGCAGGCCAGCCTGCAGTACACCCTGGCCCCGGGCCTGTCGCTGACGGCGATCATGCGCCAGAAAGCCTTCGGCACGCTCGACCAGTCGATCCGCCTGTCGGATTCGGTGCTGCCGCATGTCCGCTCGGATGCGGCGCTCTACGACAAGTTTTCCGGGCCGCGCGTCTCGATCCTCACCGCCGATTACCTGTTCCGGCCGGCCCCCGCGCTCTATGGCCGGCTTTCGGCCGGCTATTTCGAGGCGATGTTCGCAGGGGTTTCGGGCGAGCTGCTCTGGTATCCGCAAGGCAGCCGCCTCGCCCTCGGGGCCGAACTCAATTACCTCGGCCAGCGCGATCCCGAGAGCCGGCTCGACCTGACCGATTACCGCGTGGCAAGCGGTCACCTCTCGGCCTATTACGACTTCGGCCAGGGCTACCGCGGCGAAATCGACGCCGGGCGCTACCTCGCCAGGGATTGGGGCGCCACGATCTCGTTCGATCGCGAGTTCGACAACGGCTTCCGGGTCGGCGCCTTCTTCACCCTCACCGACGTGTCCTTCGACGACTTCGGCGAGGGGTCCTTCGACAAGGGCATCCGGCTGTCGATCCCGATTTCCTGGCTCTCAGGCGAACCGGGCCGCGGCGCGCTGTCGCAAACCGTCCGGCCAATCCAGCGCGACGGCGGCGCCCGCGTCGAGATCGCGAACCGGCTTTATGAGCAGGTGCGCGTCACGAACGAGAGCGAGATGCAAAACCAGTGGGGCAAGTTCTGGCGATGAGACCAATCTTCCTCGCCCTCGCCGCGGTGCTCCTAGCCGGATGCGCCTCGGATCCGCAGCTCGACGCGCGCTACCGGAACCTGCTGCCGCTCGGTCGATCGGCCGAACGCCTCCCCGTACCCGAGTTCCTTGCCGCCCGGCAGGCCCGCGCCCCGAGCCTCGCCGGCGCGGTCGAAAGCCGGCCCGAGACGATCGGCATCTTCCTGCGCCAGCGCCGCGCCAATGCCGCCGGCGTCAGCACCTGGATAGGCACCGACGGCGCGCAGCTGCTGCTGCAGGATGGCATCCTGGTCGGCACCCGCGGGTTCGGGGCCGATGTGATGGCCTCGGACGTGTCCGAGAGCGCAGCCCTGATCCACGGCCTCGGCAGCGGTACCACGACCCGGGTGATGACCCTGCTCGACGGTGACGATCACGCCGTCAGCCGGGCGCTGCGCTGCACCATCGCGCCCTACGGCACCGACACCGTGCCGCTGCGGGATCGCACAGTCACCACCCGCACCATGACCGAAACCTGCCGCAACGCCGACATCCAGTTCTCGAACTATTACTGGGTCGTTCCCGGCAGCGGCGAAATCCTGCAGTCCAGCCAGTGGGCTGGAGAGTTGACGCAAAAGATCTCCCTGCGCGTCTACGCGCGATGACAGCCCCGCCGACGGAGGATTGACCGTGAGAAGACTGACGATTGCCCTGCTTTCCAGCGTGGTGGCCCTGCCGCTTGCCGCCTGTGGCGTGGTCTATCACACCACGTCGGTCTCGCAGGGGATCAGCTCGGAAGGCAAGGTGCGGGTGCTGCCGCTCACTGCGGAATCGGTTCTGGTGGCGAACCGCGCCCCCTATCAGCCGCGCCAGCTGCCGGCCTATTTCAACCAGAGCGCCGGGATGTCGGGCACGATGTCGGGGCCGGTCACGGCCCCGACCGGCGCCTTCGAACAGATCGCGCGCACCGATCAGGTCGACACCCGGCTGCCGCCGCCCCTGCCGCCCTCGAGCTACAAGATCGGCGTCGGCGACGTCGTGCTTCTTGCGACGCCGAAAAGCGGTTCGACGGTCGAACAGCTCACCGGCATTCTCGCCGCGCAGAGTTCCCGCCAAGGTTACACCGTGCAGGACGACGGCTCGATCTCGATCCCGAATGTCGGGCGCGTCATGATTGCCGGCCAGACCGTCGACGATGCCGAGGCGACGCTATTCCAGAAGTTCCTCGACAAGCAGATCGACCCCACCTTCTCGCTTGAGATCGCCGAGTTCCACTCGAAGAGGGTCGCAGTGGGCGGCGATGTCGCCGCCCCCACCGTGGTGCCGATCACGCTCACCCCGCTCACTCTCGACGAGGCGCTGGCCGCCGCCGGCGGGGCGCGCACGGCGGACACCAACACCGCCGTGGTGCGGCTCTATCGCGCCGGCAAGCTCTATCAGATCCCGCTGAAATCGCTCTACGACGGCAATGCCCGGATCCAGCTTGCCCCTGACGACAGCATCTTCGTCGACAGCGCCTATCAGCTCGACAAGGCCGCGTCCTATTTCGAGGAACAGATCAAGCTTGCCAACTTCAAGCAGGTCGAGCGCACGAGCCGGCTGCAGGCGCTCGAGACCGAGGTCACCCTGCGCCGCGCCGAGCTCGACGAGAAGCGACAGACCTTCAACACCCGCCTGCAGCTCGAGTCCGAGGCGCGCGACTACGCCTATCTGACGGGCGAAGTGGCCAAGCAGTCGCGCTTCCCGCTGCCCTATGACCGCAAGGCATCCCTTGCCGATGCGATCTACGGCTCGGGCGGTGGCCTCGTGACCGCAAAATCGGACCCCAAGCACATCTACGTGCTGCGCGGCTCTGCCGAACCGATGGAATACGACTCCATCACCGCCTGGCACATCGACGCGCGCAATGCCGCCTCGCTGCTTCTGGCCACCCGCTTCGAGTTGCACGCGAATGACGTCATCTTCGTGGCGACCCAGCCGGTGGCGCATTGGGGCAATGTGGTCAACGCGATCACCCCCTCGCTCATCGTGTCGAGCGCAAACGCAGCCGCGAACTGATCCGCACCATGCAACGGAAAACGGCGCCCGAAGGGGCGCCGTTTTCATTCCGTTTGCGGCGCTTTCGCCTCAGTTCGTGGTCGAGGGCGTCGACGTGGTCGAGTTCGTCCCGCCATTGCCGGCGATGATCAGGATGCCCAGAATGCCCAGGGCCGGGGTCAGATCTTTCAGGTTCTGCTCCATGTCATCGGACAGAGGCCCGCCCGGCAGCACGGTATTCGGCGCGGGATCGGCGCTCACGAACGCAGGCGCCACGGCAAGGATCAGGCTCAGGGTCGTCGCAGTCAAAATCCGGGTCATTGCGGCCCCTCTCAATGAATTGCACTTACATCTATAGTGTGTAGCAAATATTGAAGACATGTCTACGAAAAGAACGCAAAAGCGCCCGCCCCAAGCTCAAGTTTTCCTGCTGCTTTGGCTGTGATGGTGTGACCGCCCCCCGGCGGCATCGATGTGCCAAGGTGGATCTGCGACGATCCACAGAGGAGGACGGTCATGTCGGAGATTACTACGGCCGGGCTCGATCTGGCGAAGAATGTGCTCCAGGCACATGGGGCTGATGCCTTTGGACGAGTTGTGCTTCGGCAGAAGCTTCGGCGCGACTAGGTGCTCGACTATTTCGGCCGGTTGCCACCTTGCGTCGTAGCGATGGAAACGTGCAGCGATGAGTGCCCCTAGTTTCCTAGACGCCCGCGGCGTTGATGATTGATCCGCACCCCAGATCTCTACCGCCCTTAGCAGGGTGCTGAAAAACTCCGGCCTCGACGCGCTTCGTGGAACATGATTCATCGCGACCACGGCATGGACGGAGGTGGCGATGCGTGGATCAGACCAGGTTACGGGATCGCTGTTCAGCTACGTCGATCTCGAGGAGCGCATCCCTGCGCGCCACCCGCTGCGCAAGATCAGGTCCGTGGTCAACGATGCGCTGCGCTCGTTGGATGCTGAGTTCGACCGGCTCTATGCCGGCGAGGGCCGTCCCTCCATCGCGCCGGAGCGGCTGATCCGGGCGAGCCTCTTGCAGATCCTTTGCTCAATCCGGTCCGAGCGACAGCTGATAGAACAGATGGATTACAACCTGCTGTTCCGTTGGTTCGTGGGCCTAGGTATCGACGATACCGTCTGGGTCCCTACGTTGTTCACGAAGAACCGCGACCGGCTGCTGACGACGGACATGTCGCGCAAGATCATGGCTGCTATCCTGGCACATCGCGAGGTGGCGCCGCTGCTGTCCGACGATCACTTCTCGGTCGACGGCACACTGGCGAAAGTGTGGGCCTCAATGAAGAGCTTCCAGCCGAAGGTCAACGAGGCACCCAACAGGGGCGACGATCCGGGGGATCCGCCAGATGACCGTGTATCGCCAACATCCTCCCCTGACCAATCCACCGCCGAGCCCGAACCGATGACCCGTCCAAGACACCGCAGCCGCAACGCCGAAGTCGATTTCCGGGGTGCAAGGCGCTCCAACACGACCCATGCGTCGATGACCGATCCCGAGGTCCGGCTGTTCAAGAAGTCGCCCGGCGCAGGCGCGGTGCTATGTTTCATGGGGCATAGCCTGATGGAGAACCGCTCCGGCCTGATCGTGCAGGCGGAACTGACGCAAGCGAATGGTCACGCCGAACGCCGTGCCGCCATCGACATGCTCCACCGCCACGCGCCCGGTTCAACTCGACGTCTGACCCTGGCTGCGGATCGGGGTTATGACAGCGCCGACTTCGTTGCCGAGTTGCGCCAGATGGTGGTGACGCCACATGTCGCACAGAAGTCTCGGCACTCCGCAATCGACGGCAGAACCACCCGGCACCCCGGCTATGCCAAATCCCAGCGGCGCCAGAAGAAGATCGAGGCCCCCTTCGGCTGGGTCAAGACCGTCGGAGGGATGGCCCAAACCATGTATCGCGGTATCGATCGGGTGCGCGCCCGCTTCACGCTGACAATGGCGGCCTGCAATCTGGCAAGGCTCCCGAAACTGCTTGCGGCCTGACGAGGGAAGCCGCCGCTAGGGCTGATCGCCCATGATCGAGCACCACCCAGTATCAGCGTAGAGAGAAGCCGTTCCTCACAGCGGACTTTTTCAGCACCCTGTTAGGCAGAGTTTCCCGGCTTTGCTCAGGGTGACGGGCTGGTGACGCCCCCCGTTTTCGTCAGCGTGATCGGGGCCTTGTTCCCGATCGCGCCGTGTGGTCGTTCCTCATTGTAGTATCTACGCCAAGCCTCCAACTTTTCGGCCGCATCCACAAGTGTGAGGAACCAATGCTGGTTCAAGCACTCGGTCCGGAACCGGCCGTTGAACACTTCGATGAATGCATTGTCGGTTGGCTTGCCGGGGCGCGAGAAGTCGAGGGGCAGGCCACGCTGATAGGCCCAGAGATCCATGTCGCGAGACACGAACTCGGTGCCCTGATCGACTCGGATAATCTTCGGATAGCCTGTCTGTCGGCACACCCGGTCCAGCGTTGCGACCACGTCCTCGCCGCGGTAGCTGAACCGAACATCGAGCACTGGCACGTAGCGTGAGAAGGTGTCAATGACTGTCAGAACCCTCAGCTTCTTGCCGGTCGCAAGCTGATCGTGAACAAAGTCCATTGCCCAGACGTCGTTCGGGCCGCCCGCCTCGGCCGCAATAAGTGAGGGAGGTGCTCATGCTCCTGCCCTCCCTGCTAGTTCCGAAATCCGGCTTGCCTAGCGGCACACCGCACGGTAGGTTCAGCTACGGAGTGATTTTCCATTTGGTCGTCGGAGCGAGGTGCAGCCCTCTGGCGACTTTTTGTTTTGGGATCCTTTCATCCAGAAAAACGCTTTGGAAAAGCGTTCACCGCATCCTGATTTTCTTTAATGAAATCAATTGGCGTTTTTTTCGGGTTCACCACTCCAAGCCATCGGATTTAGAAAGCTTTTTACTCCCTCGAGGTCCCCCAGGGATGCGGTTCCGGTGATGCCGTAGTCAGGACTGATGCCGACGCGGCCGAGCACGCCAATGAGATGGGCACATCGGAAGTGCATTGAACCAGCATCATGTTGGCGGCCATCGCGCCGACCACGGACCGAAGCATGCCCCCGGGATGATCTCACAAGAAGAGGGCCGAACAGAACGGCCGCCGAAATTAAGAGGCAAACCGCAGCCCACGCGGCCGGCGGCGCATGCGCAAAACCGCTTGCCGGAGGCGGCCCCGTTACCGAAGTCCCGAGCCTAATTGTCTTCGGCCCCGGTCAGCTCCAGCCACTGCAGCAGTGCCCTGCGGATCATTTCCGGCCGTGTCGGCAGGTCAGGCTCGATCCGTCGCCGCTCGTCAATCGCATCTATGAGTTCGCGGGGCAATCGCAAGTTCACTGCCTCAGAATCGACGCTAGGACGTCCTCGCTTCTTTTCCATCGCCAGTATTTTCCATCTTGATTTTTCGGTTTTTTAGAACCATATAATTCAGGCGAGGGCAAGGGCTCCTACCCCCTTCCCCACGCCCTGACCCTGAATGATCACTCGGAGATCACCCATGGCTACATTTTTGGCTAACACGCCTTCGCCTGCGACGGAAGCGTGCGACCGTTTCTCGCACAGCCTCATCTCTCTCGCGTTCACGCAGCTGAACGCGGCCGTGGCATTGTACATCGAGTGCGAGCGCGACCTCGAGCATGCGGATTGCTTCGACCCGGCATTCCTGTCCTGGAGCGCGGACGCGGAGGAGGCCCGGGCTCGGGTGCTGGGCCTCGCCGCGACGATCACGGCGCAGCCGATGATGCGCGCGTCAGACAAGCCGCTCAAGCGCAGCGCCATGCTGACGCGCCTGCTGATCGAGAGCGACAGCGCCGCGACGTTCACCTCCCTGCTCCGCCTTCCCGGCAGCCATGCGGAGCTGTTCGCCTGCTGCGACGCCGGCGCGGTCGGAGCACGGGTGCGGCAGATGCTGGAGACCCATCAAGTGCAGCTCGAGGCCCTGGCCGACCTCGACGAGTTCGACGATGTCGGGACGCATTGGCCTGATGCCCCCGCTGCCGAAATGCCGGAACCGCTGACCGTCGCCTGCGCGCTCTGATCCAGTCACCCTGACGCATCCAGGCCCTGCCCGCGCTTTCCGCGCCGGGCTCGGCCCGCTTGCCCAATCCCTGTCCGCGTCCCGCCCCAGCACCTGCCATGGCTGCGGCCGGATGCGGCTTGCCCGGAGGTATCCGCCATGAACACTCATCCGCACGTCTCCCCCGACACCCCTCACGACCGCCCGGTTCCGATCGGCATGCCGATCCACGAGCACTGGCACGCCACGGCCGCGGCGAAGGGCTTCGAGATCACCTGCCGCGTCGACGACCGCTATCACCTGATGCTGCGCTGCGAGGCCTGCGGGCAGGAGCATCGCAGCAAGCTCCATGTCCTGATGACGAGCCAGCCACTCTGCCCGCATTGCATGGACGCGCGCTGGCGGGCGGACGCGGAAGCGGCAGGCCTCGTCTGGCTCGGGCGTGACCCGGAGGATCGCCATTACGGCTTTTACCAGGCGCCCTGCGGGCACAGGCTCCGGCGTCAGTTCGAACTGGTCAAGCGGATCGCAGCGGGGGAGTGCGCGCATCGCTGCGAACGATGCCAGAACGAGAAGGAAGAGGCCGAGGCGAAGGCACGGGGCTGGTCCCTGATCGGCCCCGCCCCGACGAAGGGGCCGGGCCACCGGCGCTATCGCCACAGCTGCGGCCACGAGCAGGAGATCGCACGCGCCAACATGCAGTCCGGGCGCTTCAACTGCGCCAGCTGCGGCGAAGGCTGGTCCACGGCGCCGAGCTTCATCTACTGCATGCGCTTCGCGCTTCCGGGACTGGCACCGCTCGTCAAGCTCGGGTTTTCCCGGAACCCGGACAGCCGACTGCACTGGCAGCTGAAGCGAAGCCCGGATCTTTCCGGACACATCCTCCGCAGCGTCCCGATCCGCAACGGCCACACCGCACAATCCCTGGAGAAGAAGATGCATGCCGCGCTCAGGCGCGACCATCGGGACAGCGTCATCCCGTCAGAGCGGTACCGTCCCTGGCTGCGCGTGAAGTCGGAGATCTACGCGGCAGGGCTGCAGCCCGTGATCCTGAAGCTGCTGGACGACCTCGACACCGGCCTTCGCGCCACCGACTGATCCCGCCCCTGCTCCCCCCCTTTTTCCGGAATGAACCGGCGTCAGCCGGTTCCCTTTCCATGCCATGGAGGCAACGACATGCCTAAGATCTCCAACACACATCCCCTTTGGGCGCCCTATGCGCGCAGCCTTCTGCGCCGCCTGCGCCAGGCCGAAGCCGAGAGCAGCTTCGATCCCGATATCGACGCGGAGGGCGAACGGATCAGACCGGTATTCGGCGGCAAGACACCTTCCGCCGCCGGCCTGCTGGGCGAGCTCGAGCACAGCCAGCACCAGGACTCGCGCGACATTGAAGACATGCGGGCCGCCGGTATCGATGGCTATGCCATGGATGATCGCGGCTCGGATCGGCCAAAGGTTGTCATTGCTCCGGACAAAATCCTCATGACGTTGCGTCTGGCGGCGACTTTCGGCAGCCGGGAGCGGTTCGGATCCGCGCTCGATCAACGCGCCTGCACTGTCATCACAGGGTTCGAGCCCATCCAGCTCTCTGGCGCAGCCACCGCGATCGGCCGTCTTTTCCTGCCGGACGGCTGGACATCGCAAACGCGCCCCCCGCGCCACAGGGACTCCGCTGTGCTCCAGCTGCTGCGCCCGACGGAGACCGGCAGCAACAAGATCACCGAGCACGCGATCGCGAAGATCGAACACGAGATCCTCGCAGCTTTGGCGCGGCCGTATCCGCTGATGATCCTGCTTCCTGATACGGCATCGCTTCCGGCCAATCTCCGGCGCGTACTGCCGCCTGCCCTGCAGTTGCCCCCCATTGACCGGGAGATCATGCTCCGGCTGCTCGGGCAAACGCATTCCGCCACCGGTAAGGTTGATCGCACGCTGATCACTCCGCTTTTGCCGGAGAACGACGCCCTCGCGACCATGGATATGCCGAGCCTGATGTCCGCCTTGCGCGAGCCGAACGCGCCGGCTGCGGCCCGCAAGCTGGCGGCGCTTCTGGCGCCGATGGCCAATGCATCTTCCGACATGACGCTCGCCGAGATCGGCGGGGACAGCCCGGCGCACCGGGCCGCGGCCGATCTCGTGGCCGACCTGACCGCATGGCGGCAGGGCACCGCCCACTGGAGCGAGCTGTCGCACGCGCTCCTGCTCTCGGGCGAGCCCGGGACCGGCAAGAGCGTGCTGGCCCGGGCCATCGCGACGAGTGCCGGCGTGCCCATCGTCGAGGCGTCCTTCGGCATCTGGCAATCGCATGGCCATCTCGGCGACATGCTGCGCGAGATGCGCCGCAGCTTTGCCGAGGCCATCCAGCGGCGTCCCTGCGTGCTCTTCATCGACGAGATCGATGCGGTCGGATCGCGCGACAGCGCGGACCGGCACGCGACCACGTACAGAGCCCAGGTCATCAATCAGTTCCTTGCCGAGATCGATCAGCTCAATCGCGCCGAGGGCGTGCTCCTGGTGGGCGCCACCAACCATCCCGAGGCATTGGACCCCGCAATCCTGCGCCCCGGCCGCTTCGATCTGCACGGCGTGCTCGGCCGGCCGTCCCTGCAGCAGATCCGGCACATGCTGCGGCGTGCGCTCCCGGAGGCCGGCGAGGCCGATCTGCAGGCCCTGGCCCGAGAGGTCGCGGGCGAGACGCCGGCCGCGATCGACGCCCGGCTCCGCGCCGCCCGGTCGGCGGCACGGCGCGCGGCACGGTGCTGTGATGCCGCCTGGATCCGGGCCAGCCTTCCCGCCCGGGATCCGCAGACGCAGGCGCGCGACCGCCGCATCGCGCTCCACGAATGCGGCCACGCGATCGCCGCCACACGTCTGGGCGCCGCTCCCGTTCACCGCATCCAGCTGTCGGCCAATGGCGGCGCGACCAGCCGGCCCCACCTGATCCGGGAAGGCACCGTCGCCGAATTCGAGGCCGAGCTGACGATCCTGCTGTCGGGCCGCGCCGCCGAACGGCTCGTCCTCGGGTCCATCAGTGCAGGCGCGGGCGGCGGAGAGGGCAGCGACCTCCATCTCGCCACCCGGCTGCAGCTGCGGATCGACCGCGAGGCGGGCCTGGGCGTGAATGGCGGCGCATGGCTCGGCCCCGCGGACATGCGGCGACTGTCGCCGGAAGAGCGCAACCGCGTGCGGGTCAGGCTCGACGTCTTCGAGCGGCGCGCCCGTCAGCTTCTCGAGCTGCAGCGGGACCGCCTGGAGAAGATGGCGGATCATCTTCTGCACCACCGCGAACTGAATGAAGAGGAGCTGAAGCCCTGGCTCGCCGACCTTGGCCCCTGATCGCGCGGCCCGCCCCCTGCCGCCAATCCGGCGTGTCAGGGCCCGGGGGTGCCATAAAGGAATTCGCAAAAATGGTTGGCGCGGATGCTGCCCCCCCCTTCGACCTGAGCTTTCCGTTTTGCGGGTCGCGAGGCGCGCCAGATCCCGCGCACATCCTTTCCCTTTTCCGCAAGTGACCTGCCCGTGACGCGCCGGGGGTTTCCCGACAGACGCAGATCGCCAGCGCGCAAGAATGCATCTGGAAAAGGCAGAGCGCCGTGCCACCCGGCTTCTTCAGCCCCATACGCCCGCATCACAAAGCCCGCAGATGCGACGGGTGAGCACGCGTGAGATGAAAGGTACAGAGCTGGAAGGCTGACCTGCACCGGCCCTCAATCGCACCACACCCAGAGGCGCCTCCATTGATCTCGGACAGACCGAACCAGCCCGTGGAAAATCCGGATTTTCCGCGGGCTGCGGTCTGTTCCGGACGTTGCTGCGCGCACCGTATCTCTCCCAGCCGTCGCTCCGGGACCACCCAAAGTTTTTCCTGGAGAGAGCCTTCCGGAAACCGGGCGAGGTTATCCACATGTTTGGGGTTTCGCCTGACAATATCAGCCTTATCAGTCAGTTACCCAGCATTATTCTGAGAGCATGACCCGCCTCCCCGACACGGTACATCTCTTCATGCTCCTTGCGACACGCACAACTCGAAATCAGCGCCGACCACGAAACGGGCCCTCCCCCTTTAGGTTCTAACGCGCGCGTCGCCCCGGACGCTCGATAAAAAACGCTCCACGCCCTCCCGGCCCGAACGCAGATGTTCTGCGAAAGGAGAAGATCATCCAAATGACCGCCAAGAGTAATTCCGATGCCCACCAGCGCCGCACGATCATTGCAAAGGTTCGACTGAGCGCGGCCGAAGCCCGTGAGATCGATCAGCGAGCCCAAGCGACAGGGAGCGGAAAGCGGGCAGATTATCTGCGCAGCTCCGCTCTTCAGGGCGGTGGCCATGACGCACTCGCCGGAATGATCGGCCAAGTGGGGCTGAGCCTCAATCAACTGGAGCACGCGCCCGCGCGGAGCATCGGGCGCATCTCCCGGCAGCTCGACGAGATCATCGCCCTGTTGCGCGGAAAGAGCATGTGATGCGCGCCCATACAGTCGTACACACTGACTCGAAGTTCATCGAAAATTATGACCTGCGCGATGGCGCGGAGTTGATCGGCGGCACGGTTCCCGGCCTTGGCCGCCATGATCTGCGCAACCGGTTCGATCGGCTCTCGAATGGCACCGGGTTCTTGCACATCACATTGTCCTTGCCCGAAGGCATCAAGGCAAGCCGCGCGCAATGGCTGATGGTTGCGGCATTCCAGCTGCAGCTGATGGGGATCGATCCGACCAGGACGGGGTGGATCGCGGTGCGTCACACCGACAGCCGCTGCGATCACATCCACATCGCCCTGTCACGTCGAGCGTTCAGCGGAGTGATCGTCTCTCCACGCCTGTCTGCCCTGCAAACCGAGCGCAATCACGTCAGGATGGCCACTCGTCTCGGTCTGGATCGGCCGGTCTATTTTGATCCCGCAGTTCCCACCCTCACACCGCCGGTTCCGGCACGGCGACTGCGCGATCCACGCGCGGCGAAACTGGCCACCGATCTGGAGCAGGCCATTCGCCGGCATTGGCCATGCAACCTCGATGAACTCGATGCCTGCCTCGCGCATTGTGAGCCTCCGGTTCTGCGCCACGTCAGTCAGAACCGCCATGGCCGCGCATCATGGAGCTTTGAGCAGGGCGGTTTCACCTGGCGTGGCGGGGCGCTCGGCCCCGCGTTCGAGCCGCGCCACATCAGGGCCCGGCTCACGCTTTGCAAGGCCCTGGATCGCACGCGCCTCGCTCTGGACCTCGAACAGCTCTTGTCTGCCGTCGCTCCGTATTCTGCAAAACTCAAGGGACTTTCTGATGCACATCACCACCGAAACGCTGATCTTGCCCAAAGAAGCCGAGATCCTGCTGTCAGCGCTGCAACTGATGGATGGGAAAGTGGACCGGCTCCTGCCGCTCCTCGCTCTCCTGCAGGCCGAAACCGGGGAGCGGTCGGAACTGGGCGAGGCGCTCCTCAATGCGTTGCATCTGATCCAGAGGGAGCTCAACGCATTCCAGATCCTGCGTCAGGATCTGGAGAAGCGCATGGCTTCCCTGACCGGAGCGCTGACCGCGCTCGAGGCCGAACACCGCAAGACCGCGGAGATGATCGGCGAGATGCACGGCCTTCTGATGGCACCGGCAGAAGACTGAGCTGGGGCCATTGGCTCGGGCACCTGCTGCGACACCTGAGGCGCGACTTCAGCGGCTGGCACTGGCACCGCGTTTCCGGGCAGAGGATCCGGGTATGCTTTGGAGACCGAAGTGAAGTGCTCTGCGTGCCGGGTGAGATCACGCAGAACATTCCGGGAAACGACGCGCAAGCATTCCGGGAATCGGTTTCGCCGGGGGCTCTCGAGCACACCCCCTTCCCGGAAACACCCTCGCCGGGCCCGTGAACGCCCCCGAACCAGAGCTTTCCCGCCTCGAGAGATGAGCATTGATCCGCGCATAAACCGGCCCTCGGCCTGCAGCTGCGAGAGCGATCTCGCCCGGCTTCAGGCGGCACTGCAGGTCGTGGCCCGTCTGTTGCTCGATGATCTGGCCTATGTACCGCTTTTCGAAAGGCTGGAGGAAGACATCCGTCAGGAGGAGGAGCGCCAGTCCAACGGGCCGCAAGCCCGGGCTCGCGCGTTGCTCGCCCGAACCGAGGTGGATCTCAAAACGAGATAGGCGCGAGACGGTTGGCCACATCGGCCATGGAGCCGCCCTGACCATAGCGCACCCGACCAAGCGCATGCCCCATGAGATCGCGCCGGATACGCTCGTCAATGTGCGCCGCGAGCATGCGATCCTCGAATGCGTGCCGCAACCCGTACATCGTATGACCGTCCGTCTCTTTCAGGTCATTGTTGCGCAGGAACTTGTTGACCGTTGCGCTCAGCGTCGCGGAATTCGTTCGATACCGATCAAACCCTCCCGGGAAAGCCCTGAGGGCCTCAAGAGACACCCCGAGAAGCGGGATCCTGCGCTCGGCATTCGCGCTCTTGAGCTGTCGGTTCTCCCCTTCGATCGTGATATAGGGTGTCGTTGCATGAAGGTGGATCGTCTGCGCACTCAAGGCTGCCAGCTCACTCGGCCTCGCGCCCGTATTGATCATCACCAGGAAGATCGCCCGTGCTTGATCATTGAGCCCGTCGAGCGCGCCCGGTGCCAGAAGGTGATCGCGGATCCACGCGGATGAAAACGGCAGGCGGGGGCGCGCCTTGCCTTCCTTGAGCGACAGGTCGCTGAGCGGCAAGACCAGCCCGAGACGCTTCATCTTGTTGACCGTCTTCAGGACATCGCCCAGATGGATGAGATCCTTGTTCGCGGAATTGGCGCTGAGCCCTTCGTCGTCGATCCGGTCGAGCCACCAGGCGCGAAAAGCCAGCATGTCATCACCCGAAATCGCCGGGATGGGCTTGTCTCCGATGAGCGTGATGAGGTTCCGCACAGCCTTGATCCGCGGGTTGCGCCAGCGACGAAGTTGATCCGGGGACTTGTCGGTGACCCGGTCGCGGGTAAAGCCCCAGTAGAGGTCAAGCGCGCGTGACACGGTGATCTCCGGCGCCGACACTGCCCCGAGGATCGCGGCGGCCTCCTGGCGGTTCGGGACCTGCCCATGGGCAGGGATGGCCTCGATCCGCTCGAGAAGCTCCTCGCGCGGCA
This sequence comes from Paenirhodobacter ferrireducens, assembly GCF_004022265.1. Classification (GTDB taxonomy): domain Bacteria; phylum Pseudomonadota; class Alphaproteobacteria; order Rhodobacterales; family Rhodobacteraceae; genus Rhodobacter; species Rhodobacter ferrireducens. The sequence continues at coordinate 85,831 of NZ_SAVB01000023.1, read as the reverse complement.
GACGCGTCACATCCTTGAGCGGCAGCCATGAGAACCCGCGTTTGGCGGCCAGATCCTGCGCGGCCTGAAATCGCCTCTCTGCATCCTCCGATGCCCCGGCCAGGCGTGCCTCCCAAGCCTCGATCTGCGCCCGCCAGATCGCGGGGGCCTTGGCCTCGGCCTCGGCTCTCGAATCCGTGTGAAGGCTCAGCCAGATCTCCCTGCGCGGCTCAACTTCGCCGTAGCGGACCGGCACACGCTTGCGCAAATTCCACGTCGCCCCGCGCAACATGACTGCCATGTGCTACCCCTGCCGAAAACCTCGTGTCAGAGCAAAATGTGGGGCAAGTTGTGTAGCAAAACAAGGCGCCAAGCACGTGCGATCAAGGCCGCACAAATCTAACGCACTGTATTCGCATGAGAAATAGTTGCGCCCTACAGCGGGCGATGGCGGAGACGAAGGGATTCGAACCCTCGAGACCCTTCCGGGCCTGCACCCTTAGCAGGGGTGTGCCTTCGACCACTCGGCCACGTCTCCGCCGACCCGTTTAGCGGCACACCGCACCGTCGGCAAGTCGAAATCGTGCACCGCCGGCGTGTCGCGTCGCCGCGCGAGGCAACCGCACCCGGCCGACCGGGTCAGCGGCAAGGCAACGGTCCGAAACCGCCACCGCCAGATCCGGGCGGTCACTCGCTGCGGGGCAGGCGGGCCTCCATGTCGGCGGCCATCGCGGCGTGGCCGGTGCGACGCAGGCCCTCGATGGTGCCGCGGTAATCGCGCGCCTCGCGGTTCTGGCTCAGCTTCGCCTCGGTTCGCGTCACCGCGATGCGGAAGGCAACGATTCCGGCCAGCATCTGCGCCATGTACTCGGCCGGCGCATCGGCCATCCGCCAGGCGTCCTTGCCGTTCACGCGCCGCTCGTGGCTGCGCGTCAGCAGCCCGACGGCCGCGCGCCTGGCCTGCTCGTCGTGCTGGAAGGTGATCGTGCCATGGACATGGACCACCTCATAATTCCAGGTCGGCACATGCCGGTGATGCTCGGGCTTCGAGGGGTAGAAGCCGGGCGAGACATAGGCATCCTCGCCGCGAAAGATCGCCAGAACCTCGCCCCCCTCCGGGATCAGCCGGTGCATCGGGTTCGCCGCCGCGACATGGCCGATGAGCGCCCCGTCAGGCGCCCTCAACACGGGGATGTGGTTCGCGATCAGCCCGTCCTCCGTCTGCGCCACGATGCAGGCAAGCGGCGCGGCCTCGATCAGCGCAGCGATGCGATCTGCATCAAGTTCCTGAAACTGCGGGGGAACATACATCGGAGCCTCCGTCTGGCCGGAGCCGCAGCATAGGACAGTCTTGCGGACCTGTCGCCCCCTTCAGGGCTCTTCCAGCGCGCGGCGCTGCGCGGTGATCGCCGAGGCGATCGCATCGGCCACCGCCCGCACCCGGCGCGAGGCGGCGAGATCGGCGTGAATCGCCAGCAGCACCGGCCGCGCCATCCGCCCGCCCTGCGGCAGGGTCTCGGCAAGCAGCCTCAGCCCGGCACGGCGGGCCAGGAAATGCGGCAGCACGCCAACCCCCAGCCCCGCCGCCACCGCCGTCACCTGCGCCTCGAGCGTGTTGACGGCGAAGCGGCCGCCCTCCCCCGCCCCGAAGGCGCGCGACCAGGCGAGCGGCGTGCCGAGGCTGGCAAGATCGGGCCAGCTCACCTGCCGCGCGGGCCGCGCCCCGTCCGCCGGGCCGTAAAGCCCGAAGCCCATCACCGCGAGCCGCCGCACCGTCAGATTGCCGCTTTCCGGCTCGACCATGCGCAAGGCAAGGTCGGCGTCGTGGCGGTGCAGGTTCACCGTCATCGGCGAAAAGCTGATCTCGACATCAAGCCCCGGATTCGCGGCCAGAAGCGGGGCGAGCGCCGGCACCACGAAGGGCGAGATCAGGCTCTCGATGCTGGCCAGCCGCACGAGGCCGCGGATCTCGACCTGCGCCTCGGCCTCGCGCCGCATCTGCTGGGCGGCAAGTTCCATCGCCTCGGCCCGCGGCAGCAGCGCCGCGCCCTGATCGGTCAGGTCATAGCCCTGCTGATGGCGCAGGAACAGCGGCAGGCCCATGCCCTGCTCGACCCGCTCGATCCGGCGCGAGATCGTCGCCACCCCAATGCCAAGTTGCCGCGCCGCCCCCGACAGCGTTCCGTCCCGCGCCAGCGCCAGAAAAATGCGGATGTCGTCCCAGTTCAGCCGATCCATGGTCTTTCCGTTTTCGGAAAACAGGTGAAAGAAGCTTGCCATATTCAGCACACGAACGGAATGGCAGACAGGGGCATTCCCACCTGATGGAGACCCGAGATGTCCCTCACCGACCTGACCGACAGCCCCCACGCCGAAACCCGCCGCACCGAAGGCTCCGCCTTCGTGCTGAGCGCGCTGGCCGCGGTGTTCTGGGGCTCGAATTTCGAAGCGACGCGGATCGTGCTGCAGGAGCTGCCGCCCTGGACAGCCGCCGCCGGGCGCTTCGTCTTTGCCGCGCTTGGCATCCTGCTGTGGCTGCGCCTCGCCGAGGGGGCGGGGCTGCGGGCGCTGCGGCGCAATGCCCTGGCCTTCCTCGTGCTGGGCGTGGTGGGGGTCGCGGGCTTCAACGCCGCACTTTTCCTTGGCATGCGCACCTCGAGCCCGGTCACCGCGGCGCTGATCATGGGGACGAGCCCGCTCACCACCAACCTGCTCGAGGCGCTGATCGGCCGACGCTGGCCAGCCCCGCGGGCGCTTTTCGGCATGGCGATCAGCCTGATCGGCGTGGCGCTGACCGTCGGTGCCTTCTCCGGCGCGCGCTTTGCCCCGGGCGATCTGCTGATCTTCGCGGGCAGCCTGGCCTGGGCGCTTTACACCATCGGCTGCCGTCGCTGGGTGCGGGACGCCAGCCCGCTCGAGACCTCGGCCTGGACGATGCTCGCCGGGGCCGTGACGCTGCTGGTCGCGGCCTTCGCCCTCGAAGACCCGCTCGCGATCGCCACGACCGCCTCGCCCACCGCCTGGGGCGCGACGCTGTGGATGGCGCTGATCGGCTCGGTGCTGGCCTATCTGTTCTGGCAGGTCGGAATCTCGGTGCGCGGCCCCGCGGCGACCTCGGTGCTGTTCAACCTGGTGCCGGTCTCGGCGCTGCTGATCGCCGCGGCCTTCGGCCGGATGCCGCACCTGACGCAGGTGATTGGCGTCGCGGTGGCGATCTTCGGCGTGCTGCTGGCAAGCGGGCGGATCGGCCGTCGCCCGCGCGCTCAGTAGGTCACCGTCACCACGACCGTATCCGAATAGGCGCCAGGCGGCGGTGTCGCCTGCGCCGGGACCCGGCCGTAGACGGTGAAGGCCTGCGCCGCGCCCTGCCCCGCGCCGGCCTGCGCCAGCCCGTCGGCAAGCGTGCCCCAGTCGAGGCTGCGCGCCGCATCCCGGTAAAGGCGATAGCTCACCGCATCGCCCGCGGTGCTGCGCATCTGCCGGTCTCCCGGGCCGCTGCCGTAGAACCCGTAGTTCAGCCCGACATCGAAGGCCGAGCCGAGCGTGCAGGTGACGCTGATCGCACTCGTCGCATCGAGCGCGGCACTCAGCACCCCGGTCGTGCCGAAGTCGAGATCGCCCGCGGTGACCAGACAATCGGGCGGCACCGTGGCCGAGACGGTGAAGCTGAAGCTCGCGCTACGGTTCACACACAGAAGCAGCAGGTTGCAGGTGCGATAGTCGACACGCACATCGGTCGGATCGCGACTGAAGACCGAGGCATAGCTGCCGGGTGCTACCCCGGCCTGCCCGCCCGACACCCGGCCGTAAATCGGGATATCGAGGCCGGTGGTGGTCAGCAGATTGAGCAGCGAAGCATCGTTGAGGGTGATCGGCGCACCGCCGTAGCTCCAGTAATTCGAGCCGAGCACCTGGCTGCGCGCCGCGTCGCGATAGAGCTGATAGTTCAGCGCCGTCGCGGTGGTGCCGCTGACCATCTGCCGCGCGCCGGAGCTGGCGCCGCCCAACCCTTCGCCGATGCTGATTGTGAGGGTGATCGAGGACAGGAGACCGAGGAAGGTGGAGCAATCCGCGTGGATGATGCCGCTGCTGTCGGTGGGGCTGCCGCCCAGCACATCGACCGCGCCGAACACCACATCGGTCGCGGAGAAGCTGCAGCTCTGCGCCCGTGCGGCGGCGGTGGCGCCAAACCACAGCAGCAGGGCACTCAGCAAAGCAGCGATCGCGCGTCTCATTGGCACAGCACCCCGCGGATCTCGGGGATCGTGCCGGGCGTGTCGACATAGGGAAACCGTGCACGGCAGCTGTGGCCGTCGGGATAGCTCACCGCGATCTCGTTCTCGGCACCGAGGCCAAGCGCGTAGACGAGCCCGTCATAGCCCACGAGGATCGGCTCGCCCGTGCCATTGACCCGTGCCGCCCCTCCCACCGGCAGCGGCACGCCTGCAGCATCGATGAGGCCGATGAGCGCGCCATGCGCCTCGGTCTCGACGCCGAAATCGACGGTGACGCCGTTGCGATAGGCCGGGCGGACAATGCGCCGGGTCTCGCCTGTCACCGCATCCAGCGGCAGGCTCGCGGTGTCGATGGCAAGGCTGTTGCCCTCATAGGAACGCAGGTCCGGCACCAGAAGCCGCCCGCCCGGCCCGGTGCGGCCGACGGCGCGGTTCTCCGCCTCGACCGCGACACCCGGCGCGCCGGCATCGACCACGGCGAAGGCATCGTCGATCCGGCGCGACAGGAACAGCCCACCCCCCGCCGCGACCAGCGCCCCTTCAAGCCGCAGCCCGGCGCCCGAGCTTTCGCCATAGCGGCGCAGCGCCACCTCGGCGCGGCCGAGCCGGCCGGTGCGCGCCAGCCGCGCATCGGCGAGCGCGCCGCCATCGGTGTGGCCAAGCTGTCCGCGCCAGTCCCAGCCCTCTTCGCGCAGGCCGCTGCGACCCGAGGCATAAAGGGTGCTGCGCGCCGCGCCGCCGCGGCTTTCGGTGTTCGCCCCGGCGCTGCCGCGCCGCCCGAAGGGCAGCGACAGGCCAAGCCCGACCACGGTGTCGGCGCCGTCGCCCTGCACCGAATAGGCCGAAAGGTTCAGCGAACCCTCGGCCAGGATCGGCCGGCTGTAGCTGAGCCCGAAGCTGCGCTCGGCGCTGCCGTCGGTGCGGCCGAGATCGGCAGCGAAAAGGCTCATGCTCGTCCCGCCGGCGACGGTGAGCGGCACCGAGAGCGCAACCTGCCCCAGATGGCGCAGCGGCGCCGAACTGACGCTCCCGGCCACGGTTTCAGCGCTGACCGAGGCAATGTCATCGAACTGCCCCCAGCTGCGCTGGAACCGGCCAGAAAGCTGCACCCGGCCAAGATGGAACCGCCCCGAAACCTCGGCAAGGCGGCCGTGATCGGTGGCGGTGCGGCTGTCGGCGAAGGTCAGCCCAGCGGTGCCGCGCGTGCCGATGCGGAAGGTGGCGCCCAGCCCTGCAAGCTGCAGCCCCTCGCCCGCCTCGCCGTGAAACTGCAGCGTGACCGCATCGCTCAGCCCATAGCGCAGCGAGGCGACGCCATATTGCCCGTCGCCATAGCGGTCCTCGCCGGTACCGAGCCCGAGCCGCGGCCGGCCGAACGCCAGCGCGTAATCGAGCGTGCCGTGGCGCAGCAGCTCGTCCGAGACGAGGAAGGGCAGCGCCACCTGCACCTCGTGGCCGGTGACGTCGCGCAGCACCACGGTCGCGAGCCCCGAGCCCGTCGGCAGCGGCAGATCGGAAATCGAGAACGGCCCCGCCGGCACGTCGGCGGCATAGGTGCGGATCGAGCCAGAATAGACCTCGACCGTCGAGGGCACCTCGGCGCTGCCGGAATAGGAGGGCAAGGGCAGCGTCACAAGATCGGGGCGAAGCGCGAAATTGCGCTCGATCATCACCCCGCCAAGGCGCACCGGGCGCGACCAGCCCGGGCCGCGGCTGGTGACATCCCCGAATTGCAGCTGCGCGGCGCGGCCCGGAAAGGCCGAGCGCCAGAAGGTCTCGAGCCGGCGATAGGCGGTTCCCGCGCCGGCGTCGCCGGTCAGCACGAAACCGTGGCTGATCGCCCCGAAGGGGGTGAAGAGGCGGGCATCGAACGTGCCGGACTGGCTGCTGTCGCTGCCACCGGCCCCGCCATAGGTCTCGAAGTCGAGCTGGTAATTCAGCACGAGCCCGGTGCCGGTATCGACCGGAGGCAGCCCCTCCTCCGCGGCCAGCGGGTCAGGCGCGCGGGCATTGAGGGCGCGCGGTGCGCGCGCGGCGGGCGCGGCCTCGAAACGGATCGTCTGCGCCGGCTCGTCGAGCGTCCAGTCGAGTCCGGGCAGCGCGTCGAGCGGCACGAGGCCGCTGCGCGCCACCGCGTCAGGCAGGATGCCGCTGTCGCGCAGCTCTCCGGCCTCGGCGCACAGCGTGCCGTCGACGCCCTCGCGGAACTCCGAAATCAGGTTCATCGGCGCGCCGTTGACGAAAACCTCGAGATACAGCGCGCGGGCCTGCAGATCGGCGCAGGCCGCCTCCTCGGCGCGGGCCGGGGCAGCAAGGGTCAGGGCAGCAAGGGACAGGAGCAGATGCACGGACAACACCCGAGGGCGCTGCCGCTCACTCCCGCCCGAGCGGCACATCGAGCGTTCCGAAGTTGGTCTGCGCCCTGAGCCGCATCGCGCCGCTGCCCAGCCGGCCCGAGCCGATCGGCCATTGCATCACCGAACCGCCGAGCACGTAGCCGAGCAACCCCGGCCGTCGCACCGCACCGCCAAGCGTCACATCGGCGATGCGCAGATGCAGATCGCCCGTGTTGCGCGCGACCAGAACAGCGCCCGCACCGCTGCCGCGGATCGACCAGCGCAGCTGTGGCGCCGTCGCACCGGCACCGACGAAGAACACCGGCAGCCGCAGTTCGGTGGCGAAATTCACCCGCCCGCTGCGGGTCATGCGCCGGTCCGGCACCTCGTCGACGATAACGCGATAGGCCTCTTCGCCGCGAATGCGTCCCTTCGCCGTGCGCACCACCCGCAGCGTCTGACTCGCGCCCGGGGCGATGCGGGTCATCGGCGGGCTGACCACCACATCGCGCGTCGGCTCGAGGCGCTCGGTGCCGTTGCGCTGCACCCAGCGATAGACGCGGGCCTGAACGGTCATCACCGCGCGCCCCTCGTTGCGCAGCATCAGCTTGCCCGCCGCCGCAGGTGCCGCCACCTCGAGCAGCACGGGCGCCACCCGCAATCCCTCCGCCGCCGCGGCAAGCGGCAGCAGCGATGCCAAAACGGCCGCGCAGACTGCGCGGCACAGAAACGACAGCCTCCCCATGTCTCCTCCGGGCCGTTGTCTCAGAAGGTTACCGTGACCGTCACGGTGTCCGTGTAGGTCCCCGTGGCGGGCGTGGCCTGCGCCGGAACCCGGCCATAGATGGTGAAGCTCTGCGTCGACCCGGTGCCGGTGCTGCTCACCGTATCGGTGGCCACGGTGTCGCCCCAGTTCGTGGTGTGCGCCGAGTCCGAGAACATCTGATAGTCAATGGTTGCGCCGCCGCCGGTCATCTTGCGCGTCGTCGTCGTTGCCCCGCTGCCGCCGCCCGCGCTCAGGCCGATGTCGTAGGCGGTGCTCGGCGTGCAGACGACATCGAGCGTGCTGGTGGTGTCGACCGCCGCCGTCAGCACGCCCGTAGTGCCGAAATCGAGGGTATTGGTCGCGGTGATCTGGCAGTCGCTCTGAATGGTGATGGTGACGCCGAAGCTGTCGGTCACGGTCGCCGCTGACGCGCCGGTTGCCGCGGCCAGCAAACCAGCCACAACGACCGTCGTCCTCGGGAGGGCCCCGGCCAAGGCGGCAACGCCGGGAAGCACTTGTTCAAGGGGTTTCATGGGAACTCCTGTTCGCGAAGAAAATCCGTCGGGCACAAAACGCGCGCCATGCTTACAAACCTGTGGGAAGCTTACCCCCAAAGCCTCCCGCTTGGCCAGAAGTTGCCGCAAGGGAAGGCAATTCCCAGGCACTGCAGCACGGCGGCATCACCCGGCCCGGTCACGCGAAGAGGCCGCCCTGCGCGCCAGATCGGGCTGGCAGCTTTCGCACCCTGCCGTCCCGCCGAGCAGCCGAGCAGCCGAGATCCTCGAGGATCGGGCAATCGGGCCAGTCGCGCCGCAGCAGGCCTCGGCGAGATGGCACAGCGTCGCCAGACGCCTGCACCCGCCCGAAGCCGGGACCAGCACCAGATCGGTGAGCTGCGACCGCCCCCTCGGTCAGGGTGCCGGTCTTGTTGAACGCCACCATGCCGACGTCGTGCAGCCCTGCAGCGGCTCGCCTGCGAGGCGCGCCCCTTCACCCGCCCCCCCCCGCCCCGCGCCCGAACAGGATCGGCGCAACGAGAACCGCCGCCGCGACGGCCCGGATCAGCGCCGCGCGGTCAAGCCCATGGCCCGAGACAGCGGCCTGCTCGGTCGTAAGGTTGACCGGGACCGCGAAGCCCCCCGGGACCGCCGTAAACGCCCTTCCCCCCGCCCGAGAGGTCAAGGTGAAGACCACGGTGCCGGCCGCGGCGCTGGCAGATGCCGGGTTCGCCCCCGCCGAAGCCTGAGCCGTCACAGCGCCGACGCGCTCTCCCGGAACGGCGGGGGAGAAAGGGGCCGGGGCTTTCACCGCACGCCGGCGACACGATCACGCCAGGATCGCCAGGGCCGATGGCGAGAGGCGCGCGCGGACGCCTGCGCCGTACCGACCGGACATCTTCGGGCTGCGCGGCACAGGCTGCTGCCGCGGCCGTCCAAAGTCGCGGTGAAAGCGCGCTGACGGCGCATCGCGGCAGGGGCCGGCCGGGGCCGCGACACACAACCTGTCGAGGAGTGGCCGCCCCCGGCCAAAGCCGCCCGGGCCCGCATATCCGGACCGGAAAAGCGCTCCGGACCATACCCGAGAATCGGTCGCGGCCGCATTTCCGACCCGCGAGAAGGCCCGCATGAACTGGCCTTTCTGCCTTGTTTTCAAAACCTTCGCGCTGTACCGTCGGCACCGTTGACCCAACGGCATCAGGCCCCGCATCTTGCATCCGAGGCGAGAGGTCTCTGGTGCCAACCCAAAGAAATCTCGACATGATCTCGCCTCCACACTGCCCAACGTGCAAACCTAGGTTGTCGAAGTAGACCATGAGCTGCCTGACGAGTCTGGAATTCACCTTCGCATCTGCGTTTGCGGCGGCGCTGTGGGCGGCCTGCGCCCTCATCCTGGTCTGGGTCGTCAGGAACAACCGTTTCGCCGGCAGACCCGCCTTCATCCTGACATTGCTGGCGATGCTGTGGTGGCTGTTCACCGTCACCTTCGACCTGGCCTCGCCAGACGAGACCTGCAAGGTCGGCTGGTCGCTGGCCGCCTGGCCCGGGATCACCCTGCTGCCCATCGCCTGGGCGTTCTTCGTCTTCGACTACACGATGAACACCCGCCCGGGCCGGCAGCCGGTCCGGCTTTTGCTCTATCTCGGCCTGCCATCCCTCGTCAGCATCATCGCCCTGACGAACAGCCAGACGCACCTGCTCTACGGCACCGGAACCCGGCTTGTGACACAAGGTGCGCATCGGTTCGTCTTCTTCGACCACGGCCCGCTCTTCTTCGCCGTCGCCGCCGGCCTCTATATCTTCGTGAGCAGCGCCCTCGGCGTGCTCGCCTATGCCTTCCTCAGGGCAAAGAAGATCATCCGCCCCTTCCTCGGGGTCCTGATCGGCATCACCGCCGTGCCGCTGGCCGGCAACCTCGCCTATGTCGGCTGGGGGGTCACCATGTTCGGATACGACCCGACGCCGTTCATGTTCGCGGTCGCGCTCATTGCCCTGAGCTGGCTGCTGCTGAACAACACGATGATGGACACTGCCGCGCAGGGTCGGAACCTGCTGTTCTACGCCACGCAGGACCCGGTGATCATCCTCGACGCCGAGGGGCGGTTCGCCGGCGCGAACCCCGCCGCCAAGGCACTGTTCGGCAAGAAGATCCCGCGGCGGGGCGAAACCCTCGATCAGCTGGAGAAAATCGGCCCGGTCCTGAGCCCCTTCATCCGCACCGGCGAGCTCGGGAGTGCGGATCCGATCCGGCTGCGGGGGCGCGCCTTCGACCCGCGCGTTCTGCCGATTGAAAGCCCGATCCAGACCAAGCGGCCCCTGCTCGGCTGGTCCGTCTCGCTGGTGGACATCACCGAACGGGAACAGTCGGCGGAGGCGCTGCGCGAGGCGCTGGCCCGTGCGGAAGCCGCCAATCATGCCAAGTCGCAGTTCCTTGCCATGATCAGCCATGAATTACGGACCCCCCTGACCTCGGTGAAAGGCGGGCTGGATCTGGCACTCCATGGCGCGGCGGGAGAGGTCAGCCCTGCACTCATGACCTTGCTGACCATCGCCCAGAGGAACAGCCTGCGGCTGCTGAAACTGGTGGATGATGTCCTTGATCTGCAAAAGCTCGACCTCAGCACGATCACCCTGAGGCTGCAGGATCTGGACGCAGACGCATTCCTGCGCGACGTCATGGAGGAATACGAGGCCTATGCCGCGGAAACCGGCGTCCGGCTGACCACCACCTCGGCGCAGGTGCACCGGCAGCTGCGCGCCGACCCAGACCGGCTGAAACAGGTCGTCGGCAACGTGATCTCCAATGCCGTCAAATTCTCCCCCGAGGGAGGGCAGGTTGCGTGCTCGACCCGGCTGATCGGTTCGCGCCTGCGGATTTCCGTGCAGGACAGCGGGATCGGCATTCCGGACAACAAGGAAGACCAGGTTTTCGGACGGTTCAACCAGGTCGAGAGCGGTTCCTCGAAAGTGTCCGGGGGCTCGGGGCTCGGGATGCATATCGCCAAGATTCTGATCGAGCGGATGGACGGCGCGATTTCCTATGAAAGCCGCCTCGGCATCGGCACCACCTTCCACATTGATGTCCCGCTTGGCCCGCAGACGCACGCGCCAGTAACCGCCTGAGCCCGGGGCCTGTCATCGGCCCTCCCCCGCGACGGGGCGAGCCCCGGAGTGCCGGGCCGACCGGCGCCGCGCGCGGTGCGTTCCGGACGCACGGCGACAACCGGCCTTTGCAAACAGTCTGCAAACCGTTTCCCGGTCAACCGGCAACGGTCCTCGCAAAGCCAGCACAGTGTGAGGAGAGAAATGGTACCGCCTTCCCGGTTCGAACGGGAGACCCCCAGATCCACAATCTGGTGCTCTAACCAACTGAGCTAAGGCGGCACTGCGCGAGGATTTAGCGGCAGCCGCGCGGGATTGCAAGGGGCGGAAACACCCCATTCGGCATTTTCCGTTGCTTCGCGCCCGGCTTGGCGTTAGCCGTCGGGCTCGAGAGTTGCGGAGGCCACCCCATGAGCATCAACAAGCAAAGCGACATCGCCGGTGACCTGCAGATCGGGCCGACCGATCACGGCATGGTGCGCATCTACATCGTCGGCGAGGATTTCGAGTTCCCCTTCGACTTCGACCCCGAAGAGGCCGAAGACATCGCCGAAGAACTGATGGCCGCGGCCGAACAGGCCCGCGCCATCGCCGAGGACCAGGGCGGCAAGTCCGCCAAGGGCCAGAAGCCTAAGGGTAAAAAGTAACCCCCGCCGGCCCCGGCGCCAGCGGCAGGCCGGGGTCTGTGCGCCCCTGCAGCCGCAGCGCCGCGGTGCGGGCAAAGCCCTGCGTCACCGCCTTGCGCCGCGCCGGCGCCAGCCGCACCTCGGGCGCCATCCGGGCGATCTCGCCGCCGAAGCGGTCAGCACGGATCAGCCCGGTGTCGGCGGGCAGGATCTCGGCCGGGAAATCGGCATCCACCGCCCAGAAGAATCGGTCGGCATAGTCGAGATAGCCGCGCCACTTGTGGTCCGAGGTGAAATCAGCCCGCCCCGACTTGCATTCGACCACCCAGATCTCGCCCTTGCGGCCAAGCGCCATGACGTCGACGCGGAGCCCCGGCTTCGGCACCAGCTCTGTGACGCAGGCAAAGCCGTGATCGACAAGGCAACGGCAGGTGCCGCGGGCGAGAAGCTGACCGGGGGTGAGATCCTGGGACATGGGGCGAATGTGAACGAAACGTAAACATTTGTCCAGCCGGCAAAGCGCGTGCCCTCCCCCTTGCCGAAGCGGCATCACGCGCCTATCTCTGGCCTCGGCGGTTACTGCTCTTCGCGTCAATGGGGCCCTTTTCCAGTGGCCGATAACCATTCCTGAGGGGGCTGGCTCTGTCGAGATCCTGGTCTCGTTACCTGGCCCCCACCTGACTTGTCAGGCTCTCGGGAAATTCACGCCCCGACGGTCGCTGCGGTTTCCGCCACCCAATGAAAAAGCCCCCCGCAGCGCGGAGGGCTTTTTCGTTCCGGGGTGCGCCGGCATCAGCGCGGCAGGCGCTGTGCCTTGCGGCTGGCCTTGACCTCGACCGGCACCGGAATCGGCGCCATCTGCACCGCGGTGTCGAGCCCGGCCGGGATCGCGTCGCGCTTGCCGCCGCCCGGGGGCGTCTCATCCTCGGCCATGCGCATGATGGTGATCGCGAACTGCACGCCGGCAAAGACCACGGTATTCGCCAGGAAGAGAATGGCCAGCGCGATATAGCCGATGTCAGACGACAGGATCAGGTGGCGCAGATGCGCGACGTCGAAGCCAAGCAGCAGGCCGACGAAGGCCGCCGAGAGGCCGGCGCCGAAGATGATGTTGCGGATATAGAGGCGGACGAGTTCGGGCATGACGATTCCCCTTTCGTTACATGCAATGTAACGCATGTCTGACGGATTCAAACAGTCCGGAATGCCGCAGGGGAAAATTCTTTTCCCCGATGCGGCAGATGCCCGCCAGACGGGCAGGCTCAGAACGCCTCGGGCCGGATCTCGCGCGCCATGTGGTCAAGCACGGCGTTGACGAATTTCGGCTCCTTGCCGTCCGGGAAGAAAGCGCGGGCGACCTCGACGAACTCGTTGATGACGACGCGGGCGGGCGTCGCCGGGTTCACGAGTTCCGCCCCCGCGGCGCGGAACAGCGCCCGCAGCACCGGGTCGATCCGGTCGATCGGCCATTTCGCCACCAGCGCACGGTCGGTCGCCTGGTCGATCTTCGCCTGCCACATGACCGCATCGTCAAGCAGCCGGCGGAACAGGTTCATGTCGCCTTCCGCCAGCGCCTCCTCGCCCTCCTCGAGGGCAAGGCCGAAGCGATAGCTCTCGAATTCGAGCGCGACGCGGTCCACCCCCTGCCCCGAGGCCTCCATCTGGAACAGCGCCTGCACCGCATAGAGCCGCGCGGCGGATTTCATCCGGCGTTTCTCGTCAGAGGTCAGCTTCTTCGGGGTCTCGGGGGCGGTATCGGTCATGCTTGGCTCGGTCCTTCGGTCTCGCCGGCAAGGCGGATCGACTCACCCTGCGGGCGGAAGCCGATCCCCTGCGTCCGGCCCGCCCATTTGCGCGACAACGCGACAAGATGCAAGGCCGCAGCAGCAGCACCGCCACCCTTGTTCTGATCGGCCGGGTCGGCGCGGACCTCGGCCTGAGGCCGGTTCTCGACGGTCAGGATGCCGTTGCCGATGCACACGCCCTGCAGGCCGAGCATCGTCAGCCCGCGCGAGCTGTCGTTGCACACGGTCTCGTAATGCGTGGTCTCGCCGCGGATCACGCAGCCGATCGCGACGAAACCGTCGTAATCGGCCATCCGCGCCGCCATGCCGATCGCCGTCGGGATCTCGAGCGCGCCGGGCACCTCGATCACATCGACACTCGCGCCGGCCTCGGCCGCAGTGGCCTTCGCGCCGGCGATCATGTTGTCGGCGATGTCGCGATAATAGGGCGCGACGACGATGAGCAGACGCACCGGCTTGTCGAAGACCGGCAGCGGCAGGGTGTAGTGCTGTTCGTTCGCCGCCATCTCAATACCCCCGCGTGCCGTCGATCTCGAGCCCGTAGCCATCCAGCCCCACCACCTTCGGCAGGCCCGAATTGGTCAGCAGGATCAGCTTAGACAGGCCAAGCGCCGACAGGATCTGCGCGCCGAGCCCGTATTGGCGCAGCGTCTGCGGCGAGGTCTCGCCGGGCTGGGCCATCTTCATTGAGGTCTCGCGCAGCAGCACGACGACGCCGCGCCCCTCGGCCGCGATCGCCTCCATCGCGCGCCCCATCTCGCCGGCCCTGGCCGGGGTGAGGCCCAGAACGTCGGCCATCGGGTCGAGCGCATGCATGCGCACCAGAACCGGTTCGGGCGTGGTGATGTCGCCCTTGGTCAGCACGATGTGCTCAGCGCCCTCGGTCTCGTCACTGAAGACGCGCATCGACCAGTCGCCGCCGAAAGCCGAACGCACCGGCTTCTGCGCTGTCTCGCGCACCAGGTTGTCATAGCGGCGCCGATAGGCGATCAGCTCGGAAATCGTGCCGATCTTCAGCCCCTGACGCTGCGCGAAGGCAACGAGGTCGGGCAACCGCGCCATCGTGCCGTCTTCGTTCATGATCTCGCAGATCACGCCGGCGGGGTTCAGCCCGGCAAGCCGCGCGATGTCGACCGCGGCCTCGGTATGGCCGGCGCGGACGAGCACCCCGCCCTCGCGGGCGCGCAGCGGGAAGACATGGCCCGGCGTCGCGATATCGGCCGCGCCCTTGGCCGCATCGATCGCCACCGCGATGGTGCGGGCGCGGTCATGCGCCGAGATCCCGGTGGTCACGCCCTCGCGCGCCTCGATCGAGGTGGTGAAGGCGGTTTCCTGCCGCGAGGAATTGTTCGCGCTCATCAGGCTCAGCCCGAGCGCATCGACGCGCGCCCCGGTCAGCGCCAGGCAGATCAGCCCGCGGCCATGCGTCGCCATGAAGTTGATCGCGTTCGGCGTCGCCATCTGCGCCGGGATCACGAGGTCGCCCTCGTTCTCACGGTCTTCGTGGTCGACAAGGATGAACATCTTGCCGTTCCGCGCATCCTCGATGATTTCCTCGATCGAGGAGATCACGTCGGAATAGCGCTTTTCCACCGGACCGGGCGTATCGTGAAGGCCGGACTTGTCCACCGGTTGGGTCATGCGTTCCACTCCTGCAGCCGCGCGACATAGCGTGCGAGCGTGTCGATTTCGAGATTGACCGGGTCGCCGGGCTGCGCCGCGCCCCAGGTCGTCGCCGCCTTGGTGTGCGGGATGATGTTGACGCCGAAGGTAGTGCCTTCGACCTCGTTCACGGTCAGCGAGGTGCCGTTGAGCGCCACCGAACCCTTCGGCGCGATGTATTTTGCCAGCGCCTCGGGGGCGCGGAAGGTGAAGCGGGTGCTGTCGCCCTCGTCGTGCATCGCGACGATCTCGGCCACGCCGTCGACATGGCCCGAGACGATGTGCCCGCCAAGCTCGTCGCCGACTTTCAGCGCCCGTTCAAGGTTGAGCCGCCGGCCAATGTGCCACGAGTTCCGCCCGATGCTGGTCTTCGACACGGTCTCGGCCGAGATCTCGACGTCGAACCAGTCCGCGCCCTTGGCGATCACCGTCAGGCAGACGCCGTCGCAGGCGATCGAGGCGCCGATGTCGACGCTCTCCATGTCGTAGTGGCAGCCGATCCGCGCGCGCAGATCGCCCGCCTGATCGAGCGCCCGGACCTCTCCCATATCGGTCACGATTCCGGTGAACATCCCATCCCCCTTGTATGGCTGCCCCTGCCTAGCCCGCACCGCCCCGGCACGCAAGACCTGCGCCCCGGGCCCGCCCCGCACAGCCCCTCTGCAAAAACGCCGGCATTGTCCCGGTCTTGCCGCATTGGTGCCGCGAACCGGCGCGAGACTGACAAGAATTCCCCGTGACAGCTGCGGCTTTTCGGCCCAGAAGAAGAAGAGTTCCGGAACCAGTTCATGCATCGTCACTCCAGTCACACCTTCCTCTTGCTGCAGGGTCCGCACGGCCCCTTTTTTCACCAGCTGGGGCGGATGCTCGGGGCCGCCGGTGCGGGCGTCTGGCGCGTCGCCTTCAACCGCGGCGACGAGGCGTTCTGGTTCAACAAGGCAACGCTGATCCGCTACACCGGCACCCCCGAGGACTGGCCCGCCCGCATCCGCGCGCTGCTGGCAGAAAAGGGCGTGACCGACCTTGTCCTTTACGGTGACACCCGCCCGATCCACGCCGAGGCGATCGCCGCCGCCCGCGCCGCCGGGGTGACGGTGCATGTCTTCGAGGAAGGCTATCTGCGCCCCTACTGGGTAACCTACGAGCGCGGCGGCTCGAACGGCCATTCGCGGCTGATGACCCTCGGCGTCGCCGAAATGCGCGCCGCGCTTGCGCAAAGCGAGATCGAGTTCCCCGAGGCCCCGCCCCGCTGGGGCGACATGCGCCACCACATCTTCTACGGCGCGCTCTACCATTTCTTCGTGATGGCGCTGAACCGGCGCTATCGCGACTTCCGCCCGCATCGCGACATAACCGTAATCGAGGAGTTCCACCTCTATCTGCACCGGCTGCTGCTGATGCCCGTCTACCGCATCGAACGGGCGCTCGCCACGCTGCGGGTGCGGCGGGGCGGCTTTCCGGTGCATCTGGTGCTGATGCAGCTCGAGCATGACTCGAGCTTCCGCATGCACTCCTCCTTCGCCTCGCAGACCGAGTTCGTCGAACTGGTGATGGAGGGCTTCGCCGCCGGCGCCCCCGCCCATCACCATCTGGTCTTCAAGGCCCACCCGCTCGAGGACGGGCGCGCACCGATCACCCGCGCGATCCGCGAGGCGACGGTGCGGCTCGGGCTTAAGGGGCGGGTGCATTTCATCCGCGGCGGCAAGCTTGCGGGCCTGCTTGCACAGGCGCGCAGCGCCGTCACCGTGAACTCGACCGCCGCGCAGCAGGTGCTGTGGCGCGGCCTGCCGCTCAAGGCCTTTGGCCGGGCGGTCTTTGACAAACCTGAATTCGTCTCGGCCCAGCCGATTGCCGAATTCTTCGCCAGCCCCCGCCGCCCCGACACCCGCGCCTATCGCGACTACCGCCACTATCTGCTGGAAACCAGCCAGGTGCCGGGCGGGTTCTACTCCACCCGCGGCCGACGGATCCTGCTGCGCCAGGTCGTGGACATGATGCTGTCACCCGAGGACCCCTATGACGCGCTGACCGCGGGGAACGCGGCGCCCCGGCAACAGTTGCGGGTGGTGCGCTGAACAGACTGGTTTTTTCTTGCGGTTTTCGTTAACTTCAGCCGCAAAAGCCTAAAAGCGCCCCCGCGAGAGGAGCACGAGCAGTGAACGTCAATCCGTCCCGCAGGACCCTTCTTCTGGGCCTGTCTGCGGCTCTTCTGGGCACCGCCTCCTGCGGCCTGCCCCGGTCCGGCCCGAACAAGCGCGAGATCTTCGCCGGCTCGGTGATGAAGCAGGGCGACGCCTTCGTCGTCACCGTCAACGACCACGTGGTGCGGGCGACCGCGGTGCAGCCGGCACTCGGCTTCACCTCCTCCTTCATCAAGGCGGGCGTGCTCGGCTCTGACACCATCAACCCCGGCGACACGCTGACCCTGACGATCTGGGAAAACGTCGACGACGGCGTGATGAGCAAGAAGGGCGTGCCGACGCAGCTGACCGAGGTGCAGGTTGACGGCGCGGGCTATATCTTCATCCCCTATGCCGGACGCATCAAGGCCGCGGGCAATTCGCCCGACGCGCTGCGCAAGGTCATCACCGAGAAGCTCGATGCGCAGACGCCGGACCCGCAGGTCGCGGTGGCGCGCGCGCCCGGCGACGGCTCGACCGTCTCGGTGATGGGCGCGATCGCCGGTCAGGGCGTCTATGCGATCGAACGGCCGACCCGCACCCTCTCGGCGATGATCGCGCGGGCGGGCGGCGTGACCGTCAAGCCCGAGGTCGCGAAGATCACCGTCACCCGCGGCACCAAGACCGGCACGGTCTGGCTCAAGGATCTCTACGAGAACCCGAAGATGGACATCGCCCTGCGCGGCGGTGACGTCATTCTGGTCGAACAGGACACCCGCTCCTTCACCTCGCTCGGCGCCACCGGCTCGCAGGCGCGCGTGCCCTTCGAGACGCAGACGCTCAGCGCGCTCGAGGCGATCGCCACCGTCGGCGGGCTGCAGACCGGTCTGGCCGACCCGACCGGCGTCTTCGTGTTCCGCAACGAGCCGGCCGAGATCGCCGCGGTCGTTCTGGGCCGCAACGACCTCGTGGGCGACCAGCGCATGGTCTATCTGCTCGACCTGACCAGCCCGAACGGCATGTTCCTGGCGCGCGATTTCGTCATCCGCGACGGCGACACCGTCTATGTGACCGAAGCGCCCTACGTGCAGTGGCAGAAATCGCTCTCGGCGATCACCGGCTCGCTCGGCCCTGTCAACTCGGTCAGCAACCTCGCCGGGAACTGATGCCCGGCGTCACGCCCGATCCGGCCGCCGGGGAGCCTTCCCGGCGGCTTTTCTTCTACAACGGCGGCTTCCTGCGCGAACGCCGGCTGCGGCAGATCCTGCGCGCCGCGGGCTGGTCGCTGCATCTGGGCCTTCCCGGCCCCACCGACCGCGTCGTGGTCTGGGGCCGCTCGCCCTATGCGCACCGCGGCGAGGCGGTGGCGGCGCGGCGCGGCGTCGGACTGGTGCGGCTCGAGGACGCCTTCCTGCGCAGCGTGCATCCCGGGCGCGCGGGTGGCGACGGGCCGCTCGGCCTGCTGATCGACCCCGAGGGCGTGCATTTCGACAGCGCCCACCCGTCGATGCTGGAGCGCCTCCTGGCCCGCCATCCGCTCGACGACACTTACCTTTTGCAACGGGCGCGCGACGGAATCGGCCGGCTGAAGACGCTCGATCTGTCAAAATACAACAATTTCGACGAACGCCTCGAACCGCCGCCGCCGGGCTATGTACTGGTGCTCGACCAGACCGCGGGCGATGCCTCGATCACCCATGGCGGGGCCAGCGCCCGCACCTTCCGCGAGATGCTGGCCGTTGCGCAGATCGAGCATCCGGGCGCGCGGATCCTGCTCAAGACCCACCCCGAGACCCGCGCCGGGCTGCGCCCCGGCCATTACGGCCCCGAGCATTGCGATGCCCGCACGCAGCTGTTCACCGACCCCGTCTCGCCCTGGCAGCTGCTCGACGGCGCGATCGCGGTCTATACCGTCTCCTCGCTGATGGGGGTCGAGGCGATCCTTGCCGGCCACCGGCCCCGCGTCTTCGGCCAGCCCTTCTATGCCGGCTGGGGCCTGACGCAGGATGAGAATCCCGTCGCCCGGCGCGAACGCCGCCTGACCCGCGCCCAGCTGTTCGCCGCAAGCCACATCCTTGCCCCGACCTGGTTCGCCCCGTGCCGGCAGCGGATCTGCAGCTTCGAGGAGGCCGTCGATCAGCTCGAGGCCGAGGTCCGCGCCTGGCGGCAGGACCGCGCCGGCCATGTCGCCAGCGGCATGCGGCTGTGGAAGCGACGCCCGCTGCAGCAGGTCTTCGGCCGCGAGACGCCGCTGCGCTTCGTCGATCCGCCGGCGCGCGCGGCGCAGGTGGCACGCGACAGCGGCCGCAGCCTGCTGGTCTGGGCCGGCAAGGCGCCCCCTGACCTGCCCGCGCTGCGGGTCGAGGACGGTTTCCTGCGCTCGCGCGGGCTGGGCGCCGAGTTGATCCCGCCGCTGTCGCTCGTCACCGATGCGCAGGGCATCTATTACGACCCCACCCGCCCCTCGGATCTCGAGACGCTGATTTCGCACGAGCCGCCCCCCGGCGGGCGGCTGCGGGCCGAGCGCCTGCTCGCGGCGATCCGCAAGGCAGGGGTGTCGAAATACAACCTCGGCGGCGCCCTGCCCCCGCTGCCCGAAGGCCACCGGATCCTGGTGCCCGGACAGGTGGAAGACGATGCCTCGATCCGGCTGGGCGCTGGCAAGACTTGCAGCAATCTGGCATTGCTGGCGCGGGTTCGGGCCGAAAACCCCACCGCAATTGTCCTTTTCAAACCTCACCCCGATGTCGAGGCGGGTCTGCGCCCGGGCCGCGTGGAACCGTCCGAGGCGCTGCGGTTCGCCGACCAGATCGTCGAACAGGCCGATCCCGTCGCCCTGATCGGGGCGGTGCACGAGGTCTGGACGATGACCTCACTTCTCGGCTTCGAGGCGCTGATCCGTGGGGTGCCCGTCACCGTGACCGGCGCGCCCTTCTATGCCGGCTGGGGGCTGACCCGCGACCTGGGCAGGGTCCCGGCCCGACGCAGCGCACGGCCCGACCTGCTCGCCTTCGTTCATGCCGTGCTGATCGCCTATCCGCGCTATTTCGACCCGGTCTCGCGCCGCCCCTGCCCGCCCGAGGTCGTGCTCGACCGGCTGGCGAACGGCCCGTTGCCTGCGCCCGGGCCGCTGAACCGCAGCCTCGCGAAACTGCAGGGGGCCTTCGCCGCCTGGGCCTTCCTCTGGCGCTAGCGCCGCCAGCGGTGCAGCACGTTACCGCCCAGCGTCTCGACCGAGGCAAGGGTGAAGCGCGGCGCATCCGGCAGATGCGCCAGCCCCAGCGGGCCAAGCGCCGGGCGGGCATCGGCGCCAAGCGCCACACCCGCGGTGAAGCCGATCAGCTCGTCGACCAGCCCCGCCCGCATCAGCGCCGCGGCGAACTGGCCGCCGCCCTCGCAAAACACCCGGGTCAGGCCGCGCGCGCCAAGCGCCACACTCAGCGCGGCGACGTTAAGCCCTTGACCCGCAAGAGGAACCTCGATCAGTTCAGCCCCAATCCCGGCCCAGAAGGCACGCGCCTCAGCACCCGCGTCGGGCCCATGCACCAGCCACAGCGGCGCCTCGGAAACCGAACCCGCCAGCCGGTCGCGCGGCAGGTCAAGCCCGGCGGAAGCCACGACCCGCACCGGCTGCCGCAACGGGGTGAAGCTGCGCACGGTCAGCAGCGGGTCATCCGCCCGCGCCGTGCCGCCGCCGACCAGCACCGCGTCGAAGCGCGCGCGCAGCGCATGCACCCGCGCCCGTGCCGGGGCCGAGGTGATCCACTGGCTCTCACTATTCGCAAGCGCGATGCGGCCATCGAAACTGGTCGCGAGTTTCAGCGCGAGCCAGGGCCGGCCACGAGTGATGCGGCTGAGAAACCCCGCCTGCAGCGCCCGCGCCTCGGCCTCCATCAGCCCGACATCGACCGCAAGCCCCGCCGCGCGCAGCATCGCATGGCCACGGCCCGAGACCCGCGGGTCGGGGTCTTCCTGCGCGCTGACCACCCGGGCAACGCCGGCGGCGATCAGCCCCTCGGAACAGGGCGGGGTCTTGCCGTGATGGGAACAGGGTTCGAGCGTGACATAGGCGGTCGCCCCCCGCGCCGCCGCCCCGGCCATGTCGAGCGCGCGGCGTTCGGCATGGGGCCGCCCGCCCGGCTGGGTCCAGCCGCGACCGACGATGCGGCCCTCGTTCACGATCACACAGCCCACCGCCGGATTCGGCCAGACATTGCCAAGGCCCCGCGCCGCAAGGCCAAGCGCAAGCGCCATGAAGCGCCGGTCGGCGTCGCTCACTCGCTCTCGCCCGTCTGCGGCCGCAGCTCGGAGACGAACTTGTCGAAATCGTCGGCAGCCTGGAAGTTCTTGTAGACGCTCGCGAACCGAACATAGGCAACGGTGTCGATCCGGGCCAGCGTCTCCATCACGATCTCGCCGATGGTGCGCGACGGGATGTCGGTATCGCCGAGGCTTTCGAGCCGCCGCACGATGCCGGAAATCATCTGGTCGATGCGATCGGGCTCGATCGGGCGCTTCTGCATGGCGATGCGGATCGAGCGTTCCAGCTTGTCGCGGTCGAAATCCTCGCGCTTGCCCGAGGATTTGATCACCACGAGGTCACGCAGCTGCACCCGCTCGTAGGTGGTGAACCGACCGCCACAGGCCGGACAAAAGCGCCGGCGCCGGATCGCCACATGGTCCTCGGCCGGGCGGCTGTCCTTCACCTGTGTGTCGACATTTCCGCAAAACGGGCAGCGCATGGCTTCTCCCTTTTCCTGTTCCCGCCGCATGTGGGGCCTGGTGCCCCGGTTATCCACAGGACTATAGGGGCGGGCCGAGCTTTTGGGTAGCACAAATGTGAGACCACCAGATCCGGTGGCACGGTGTGGCGAGCGGGACTCAGCGCAGCAGCGCCACCACCTCGCGGCGGTGCGGCGCCCGCCGATGTTCGAAAAGGTATATTCCCGGCCAGGTTCCAAGCGCCATCCGGCCAGAAATGACGGGAATCTGCAGGCTGGTCGGCAGCAATGCCGCCTTCACATGGGCCGGCATGTCGTCCGGCCCCTCGTAGGTATGGGTCATCCAGGCGCATTCCGGCTGGTCCGAGGGCGGCACCAGCCGGTGCAGCGCCTCGGTCAGATCACGGCGCACCTCGGGGTCGGCATTCTCCTGGATCACCAGGCTCGCCGAGGTGTGGCGCACGAAGAGGGTCAGCAGTGCTTCCTCGGGGGCCGCCTCCGCGATCCAGGCGCGCAGCTCGTCGGTGAAGTCGTAAAGCCCCGGGCCGCGTGTCGCGATCTCGACGCGGCGGTGCATCACGCGCCGGGCTGCGCAGCCTCGCGCCCCTTGGCATAGATCGCCAGACACTCGGGGTTGATGTCCATGATCGCGCGTTCCCTGGCGAAGGCCTTGTCGACCGCCGCGGCATCGAGCCCGGTCTTCGGCACGCCCACCGGCGCTTTCGAGCCGTCGGCGATACCGGTCATCAGGGTATAGCTGCCATCCTTCTCGGCCGTGACCAGGGCAAAGCAGGTGCCCGCCTTGTCGAGGCTCGGCGCGGTCGGGTCGGTCGACATCCCCTCGAGCGTGCAGGCACCAAGCAGCATCGGGAAAAGCAGGAACAGGCGCGCGGTCATCGGATCCTCCGGAAGTCTTTTCCCAGAGGTAGCAGGCCCGCGCGCGCGGCGAAAGCCCTAGGCTTGCGCGGCGAAGGCCGCGCGCGCGGTGGCGATCTCGGGGGCGGAGGCCTTGGCCCAGTCGATCAGCGCGCAAAGCGGGCCAAGCAGCGAGCGGCCCAGATCAGTCAGCGCATATTCGACGCTCGGCGGTTTCGTCGCGAAGACCTTGCGCGCGATCAGCCCGTCGCGTTCGAGATCGCGCAGCGATTGCGTCAGCATCCGGCGTGAGATGTCGGGCAGGCTGCGGGCGAGCGCATTGAACCGGCACGGGCCCGGCTCGAGTTCGAGCAGGATCAGTGTCGTCCATTTCGCCGCGATATGGTCGAGCACGTGGCGCACCGGGCAATTGGCGAGGTCCATCTGGTCCAGCATGTCGCGCATCGGTTCCCTCCAGGTAACCTTGGCAGGAAAACCTGCCTCCTTTCCGCAGATCGTTGCGGTCTCTAAAAGAGACTTATACACGATTCGCAACCGGAGGAAACGGAGATGAGCGAACAGACTTACATGGTGACCGGCGCCAACGGGCAGCTGGGCCAGCTGGTGATTGCGGCGCTGCGGGCGCGGGTTGCGCCCGGCCAGATCATCGGCCTGGTGCGGCGCCCCGAGGATGCGGCGGCGCTCGAGGCGCAGGGCCTCGGTGCGCGCCTTGGCGATTACGACGACGTCGACAGTCTGACCGCCGCCTTTGCGGGGGTTGATCGGCTGCTGCTGATCTCGGGCTCGGCCGTGGGCCAGCGCGCGCGCCAGCACGGCAATGTCGTCGCGGCGGCGAAGGCGGCGGGCGTCGGTTTCATCGCCTATACCTCGATCCTGAACGCGCAGGGCTCGGCGATGGCCCTGGCGGCCGAGCACAAGGCGACCGAGACGATGATCGCCGAGAGCGGCATCGCACACAGCTTCCTGCGCAACGGCTGGTATTCCGAGAACCTGCTCGCCTCGCTCGACACCGACCTGAGCCTTGGCAAGCATTTCGGCGCGGCCGGCGCGGGGCGGTTCTCGACCGCGCCGCGGCACGATTATGCCGAGGCGGCGGCCGTGGTGCTGGCCGGCAGCGGACACGCGGGCAAGACCTATGAGCTTGCCGGCGACGCCAGCGTGACGCTCGCCGACTTCGCGGCGCTGCTGTCGCAGGCCTCGGGCAAGCCAGTCGCCTATGTCGACATGCCGGAAGTGGACTATGCCGCGGCGCTGATCGGCGCGGGCCTGCCCGAGGGCTTTGCGAAGATCCTCGCCGACAGCGATGCGCAGGCGGCGAAAGGCGCGCTTTACAACGCGAGCCACACGCTCTCGGCGCTGATCGGCCATCCGACCGAGCCGATGGCCGAAACCATCGCCCGCGCGCTGGCCTGACCTAGTTGAAGGGCAACAGCGGCACGAGCGGGCAATAATGCTGCGCGGCGGCCGCGCTCAGCCCCTTGTCCTTGGCGCCGAAGCGGGTGAAGCCGCTGTCGGTCGCCCTGGCATCGCTGAGCGAGAAATCCACCCCCTCGCCCGCGTGGCGCGGCGGGGGGGTGGTGCGGTAGATCCGCGTCGAGGGGGGCAGGCCGCGCCCGCGCAGGACGAAATCGCCCGCGGCACACCAGAAGTCGTCATTGCCGGTGAGGCCACCGAAGGCGACGTGGAACTCCTGCCCGCCGGTGGGCGCGACGCGCAGCCCGTTCAGCGCGAGGAAATCGCCGGCCGAAGCGGAGCCGGCAGCAAGGGCGAGACCGGCGGCGGCGAGGGTTGAGACAAGGACACGCATGGGAAACTCCCTGAAGCCACCCGACGCGACCGGGCAAGGGAAGGGTAGACCTGCAGGGGCGGAAGTCCAAGGGGAAGCGAAGGGGCGCCGCCCCCTCTTCGGCTGCGCCGAATTCACCCCCGAGGTATTTCCGGCAAGGAGAAAGGGATTTCGCGCAGGAAGGTGCCGAAGGCGCGCCAGATCCCCTCGTCCCAGGCCCCGTTCGCCGCGCCCGAGGTCGAGGGCAGGATCCAGACCGGAACGCCGTCGAGCTCGATCGGGCCAAAACCGACGCGGGGTGCACCGAGGAAGCGGCGCGCCGCGTTCTTGCCGTTGAAGGCGAAGCTGTGCGGGCGGTGCTGCGCAAGGAAGGCCCGCAGCCGCGCGGGATCATAGGCCTGTGCCGGGATCTGGGCGTCGCCGCCCGACACGCCCTTGGCGAGATCGGTCAGGCCGATGCCGAAGTGCAGAAGCCGCGCCTCGTCACCGACGGCGAGCGGCTCCGGCACGAGGCCCGCGCGGTGCAGCACCGGCCAGAACTTGTTGCCCGGCCCCGCATAATAGCGCCCGAGCTCGGCCGAGCGGCGGCCGGCGGCGGTGCCACAGATGATGGTGCGCAGGCCGGGGGCGGCGAAATCGGGCAGCATGGCAAAACGCCCCCTTTCGGGGGCGCCTGTCTCACTGATCGAGGAAGGAGCGCAGCTTGCGCGAGCGCGAGGGGTGCTTGAGCTTCCTGAGCGCCTTCGCCTCGATCTGACGGATACGTTCGCGGGTGACCGAGAACTGCTGGCCGACTTCTTCGAGCGTATGGTCGGTGTTCATGCCGATACCGAAGCGCATGCGCAGCACACGTTCCTCGCGCGGCGTAAGCGAGGCCAAAACCCGCGTCGTCGTCTCCTTCAGGTTTTCCTGAATGGCCGAATCCAGCGGCAGGACCGCGTTCTTGTCCTCGATGAAATCGCCGAGCTGGCTGTCTTCCTCGTCGCCGATCGGGGTTTCGAGCGAGATCGGCTCCTTGGCGATCTTCATCACCTTGCGGACCTTCTCGAGCGGCATCTGCAGCTTCTCGGCCAGCTCTTCGGGCGTCGGTTCGCGGCCGATCTCGTGCAGCATCTGGCGGCCGGTGCGCACGAGCTTGTTGATCGTCTCGATCATGTGCACCGGGATGCGGATGGTGCGCGCCTGATCGGCGATCGAGCGGGTGATCGCCTGCCGGATCCACCAGGTCGCATAGGTCGAGAACTTGTAGCCGCGGCGATACTCGAACTTGTCCACCGCCTTCATCAGGCCGATGTTGCCTTCCTGGATGAGGTCGAGGAACTGCAGCCCGCGGTTGGTGTATTTCTTCGCGATCGAGATCACGAGGCGCAGGTTCGCCTCGACCATTTCCTTCTTGGCCTGACGCGCCTCTTTCTCGCCCTTCTGCACCTGGTTCACGATGCGGCGGAATTCGGAGATGTCGACGCCGACATACTGGCCGACCTGCGCCATCTCGGCGCGCAGATCGTCGACCTTGTCGCCCGACTTCTCGAACAGCGTCGCCCAGGTCCGACCGCCCTTCGCCTGCATCCGGTCGCCCCAGGTCGGGTCAAGCTCGTAGCCGCGGTATTCCTCGATGAACTCGCGGCGGTTGACGCGGGCAGCATCGGCAAGCTTCACCATGCCGCTGTCGATCGACATGATCTTGCGGTTGATGCCGTAGAGCTGGTCGATCAGCGCCTCGATACGGTTGTTGTGCAGATGCAGCTCGTTGACGAGGCCGACGATTTCCGAGCGCAGCTTCTGATAGGCCGCCTCTTCGGCGACCGAGAAGGTGCCGTCCTCGTTCAGCGTCGCCGACATCCGCAGGTCCTGCATCTCGGCCAGCGTCGCATAGTCGCGCGCGATCACCTCGAGGGTTTCCAGAACCTTCGGTTTCAACGCCGCTTCCATCGCGGCGAGCGACATGTTCGAGCCTTCGTCGTCTTCCTCGTCGTCGTCCGAACGCATCAGCGGGTTGCCGTCGGCGTCGAGTTCAGGCTCGTTCGCGGCGCGGCGCGGGGCCGCGGCGCCCACGGCGGGCGCCTCGCCGACCTCGCCCCCCTCGACCGGGGCCTCCATGTCGTCGTCATCGCCGTCACCGTCGAGCGAGCGCCCGAAGGTCGCCTCGAGGTCGATCACGTCGCGCAGCAGGATCTCTTCGCTCAGAAGCTCGTCGCGCCAGATGGTGATTGCCTGGAAGGTCAGCGGGCTTTCGCACAGGCCCGCGATCATCGTGTTGCGGCCGGCCTCGATGCGCTTGGCGATGGCGATTTCGCCCTCGCGCGACAGCAGCTCCACCGACCCCATCTCGCGCAGATACATCCGCACCGGGTCGTCGGTGCGGTCGAGGGTCTCGCTGGTCGAGGTGGCAACCGCGATCTCGCGCGAGCCGGAGCCGGTCTCGGCCACGGCACCGCCCGCCTCGGGTTCTTCACTTTCTTCCGCCTCGACGACGTTGATGCCCATCTCCGAGAGCATCGACATCACATCCTCGATCTGGTCGCCCGACACCTGCTCGGGCGGCATCACGGCGTTCAGCTGGTCGTAGGTGATATAGCCACGTTCCTTCGCCTCGGCGATCATCCGCTTGACCGCGGCTTTGCTCATGTCGAAGGAGGTGTCCTCGTCCGCGGCGGTGTCGGGCTTGTTCTCGTCGATGTCCTTGGCGGCCATGTGCGCTCCTGCTCGGGCTTTCTCGGGCGTCGTCACGCCGGTGGGCCGGGGCGCGACGGGATCGAATCGGTTGATCTGTCTTATCGAATCATGGGGTCGAATCACAGGGCCGAATCGGCCCTTTTGCGCAGCGTCTCAGGGAGTGCCGTTTCCACCGCCATGTTTTTCCAGAAGAGACTGCAAAAAGGCAGACATCGCTTCACGGTCCTCGCCCAGATCACTGGTGTCCTCCAGTCTCGATTTCCCGGCCTGATGCAGCGCCTGGGTCGCCTGGGTGATTCGCCAGGTGAGCCCCTCGTCGGCCAGGCCGGCCAGTTCTTCCATCGCCTCCTCGGTCTCGCTGCGCACGGCACGCGCCGCCTGCAGCTTCGCCAGTTCCTCGGCCAGACACATCCGCGCGAAATCGGTGTCGTCACGGCGCAGGACCGGGGGGGCGGTGCGCACATGGGGCTGGGCGAGCAGCTTTTCAAGGTCATCGCCCGCACGCCCAAGCGCCGCGGCGATCGCCTCGGGCGGCTCGGCGCAATGGGCAAGGATCAGGCCGCGCAGCCGCTCGTGCGCCGGATCGACAAAGAGGATCCGGTCGAGCCGGGCCTCGAACTCGGCCACCAGCACCGGATGCGCGACGAGAATGGCCAGGATCATCGTCTCGCGCAGCGCCTCGGTCACGCGCTCGTCGGGGGCGGCGGCAAGCAGCGTCGAGCGGGTCGCGGGCAGCGGCA
The DNA here is from genome assembly GCF_004022265.1 of Paenirhodobacter ferrireducens. Classification (GTDB taxonomy): domain Bacteria; phylum Pseudomonadota; class Alphaproteobacteria; order Rhodobacterales; family Rhodobacteraceae; genus Rhodobacter; species Rhodobacter ferrireducens. The sequence continues at coordinate 57,904 of NZ_SAVB01000023.1, read as the reverse complement.
GCGCCGGAGCGGCAGGCCGGCCGAAGCCGGTCCCGCGTGGCCGCCAGGCACCGCCCTCGCGCGGCGCCTCGCGCCTGCCACCGCCGCCGCTTCCGCCGCTCTCGCGCATCGCGCGCGGCCGGTTCATGCCGAAGAGGTCCTCGCGCAACCGCTTGATTTCATCGCCGTAATGGGCGCGGATCGAGGGGTCCTGGATGCGTCGGATGGCGGCACGCAGGCTCTTGTCGAGGGCGGCGCGGCGTTCGGGGCTGTCGAAGACCTTGCCCTCGATCTCGCGCGCCCAAAGCAGGTCGACCATCGGCCGGGCGCCGGCGATCACCTGCTCCATCGCCGCGCGCCCGCCCGCCTGGATCAGCTCGTCAGGGTCCTGCCCGCCCGGCAGCATCGCAAAGCGCAGCGCCTTGCCCGCCTCGAGAAGCGGCAGCGCGAGGTCGATCACCCGCAGCGCCGCGCGCATCCCCGCCGTGTCGCCGTCGAGCGCGATCACCGGCTCGTCGTGGATGCGCCACATCAGATGCAACTGCTCCTCGGTCACCGCGGTGCCAAGCGGCGCGACGGCACCGCCGAAGCCCGCCTCGACCAGCGCGATCACGTCCATGTAGCCTTCGCAAACGATCAGCGGCGCGCCCTTGCCACAGGCCTCGCGCGCGGGGCCGTGGTTGTAGAGGTTGCGGCCCTTGTCGAAGAGCGCGGTCTCGGGCCCGTTCAGGTATTTCGCCCGCGCGTTCGGGTCCATCGCCCGCCCGCCCAGACTGATTGCCCGCCCGCGCGCGTCGCGGATCGGATAGATGATGCGACCTCGGAAGCGGTCGTAGGGCGCGCCGCCGTCCTCGGGGCGGGCGCAGAGCCCGGCCTCGACGATCAGGTCGGGGGCGATCCCCTTCGCCTTCAGCGCGTTGAACAGGCCCTGACGCTGGTCGGGGGCGAAGCCGATCTCGAAGCGCGCCTGCGCCTCGGGGCCGAGGCGGCGACGGGCAAGGTAATCGCGTGCGACCGCCCCGCCCTGCATCGACAGCTGCAGCCGGTAATGCTTCACCGCCTCTTCCATCACCTGCGCAAGCTCGGTGCGCCGGTCGGCCTTCTGCGCCGCGACCGGGTCGCGCGCCGGCATCTGCATCCCGGCCTCGCGCGCAAGGATCTCGACCGCCTCGATGAAGCTGACGTTCTCGGTCTCGCGCAGGAAGGTCAGCGCGTCGCCCTTCGCCTGACAGCCGAAGCAGTAGTAATAACCCTTGCGGTCGTCGACGTGGAAGGAGGCGCTCTTTTCCTGGTGGAACGGGCACGGCGCCCAGAAGTCGCCCTTCGCCTGGTTCGACTTGCGCATGTCCCACACGACCTTGCGCCCGACCACCTGCGAGATCGAGACGCGATTGCGCAATTCGTCAAGGAAACCGGGTGGGAGACTCATGCCCTCTAATATGGCCCCTGCACGGCCGCTGTCGAGAGGGCGACGCTGCGAATCGCGGTCAAGCGCCCGTGGGCAGCCCCGCGCCGGCTCAGTCGCGAGAACGTTAAGAAATCCCGTAGCCCACCGGCGCCCCGCAAAAGAAACATGGCGGATTGGCGCGAGATCGGAAACCGCCTCCCGTGATCCGGCGCATTCCCCGGCGCCCCTGGACAATCGGGCAGCTTTGCCCGCCGAGTGCCCCAATTCCGCCCCGAAGCGCGCGCATACCCTGCCCTCGGAGCAGAGTCGTCGCCCCCGGCCGCCGCGCCGGGAGAAGCGTGGAGAGAGCAGCATGGTGAGTATCCGGCACAAGAGCAGAACCGCCCGTCGGCTTGCCCATTTCCTGAGCGACGAGGACGGCGCCCTGATCCCGCTGGCGCTGCAGATCTTTCTGGTGATGATGATCTGCACCGGCATCTCGATCGACTTCGTGCGCCAGGAGGAACGCCGCACGAAGATCCAGAACACGCTCGACCGCGCCGCGCTTGCCGCCGCCTCGCTGTCGCAGGAGCTTGACCCGACCCTGGTCGTCGAGGATTACCTGAAGAAGGCCGGGCTCGACTATCTCGACGCGACACCCCACGTCGAGGAAGGCACCCTTGGCGAATGGCGCCGGGTGACGGTGACCGCCACCGACAACATGCACACCATCTTCGGCTCGCTCATCAACATCAACTCGTTGCAGGCGACCGGCGCCAGCACCGCGCAGGAAGAAATCGGCAACGTCGAGATCTCGCTCGTGCTCGATATCTCGGGCTCGATGAATCAGAACATCTATTACCCGACGAACAGCAGCTATGACGGCCGCTACCCGACCCGGATGGACAAGTTGCGCCCGGCCGCCCTGACTTTCGTGGACAAGATGTTCAAAACGGTGCAACCGGCAAGCGCGCCGGCCGGGCGGCTCTCGATCTCGATCGTGCCCTACAACCAGCAGGTCACCCTCGGCCCGCGGACCTCGACCGGGTTCAACCTCTCGACCGATCACACGCAGAACACCTGCGCCGACATCGAGACCCTGCCCGACGGCGACTTCGCCATCTCCACGACCCGTGCGCTGCAGCGCACGATGTTCGGCGACAGCTTCGACTATTGGGGGCAGCCCGCGCTTGGCCAGGGCACCTGGTCGCTGGCAACCCGGACCAATATCGCGAACTGCCCGAACGCGAGCGCGGCCGCGGTTCTGGCCTTCGCCAACAACCAAACGACGATCAATACGGCGATCAACGCCCTCACCCCGGGCGGCGACACCGCAATCGACGTCGGTGCCCGCTGGGGTCTGGCCCTGCTCGACCCGGCTGCGCGTACCGCGCTCGATAAGCTGATCCTCGCGGGCTACGCGAGTTCCGACCTCTCGGGCCGCCCGTTCAACTACAGTGATGGCACGGAATCAGTCAGCGACAGCGCGATGAAGGTGCTGGTGCTGATGACCGACGGGCAGAATACCCGTTCCTATTCGACCAAGGCTGCCTATCGCACCGGCGATTCCGGTTTCGTGTCGACCTATAGCGCCACCGCCTTTGCAGATTCGAGCACGAACAGCACCTGGTGGAACAACCTCTATTACTACGTCCCGGGGCGCAGCCAGCCTTACTACAAGCTGTCGAACGGCTATTGGTACAGCTCGCCCGGCACGAACCGCTATCCGATCAGCTGGGAGACGGTGTGGAGCAAGGGCTACACCCTGCAATATGTGATCAACACCTTCCTCTACAATTCGCTGCGGGCCGCCAACGGCTCTGCCAACAAGACCAGCATTTACAACGACATGGCGGTGCAGTCGGAATTCAGCCAGAAGGACACGGCGCTGCTGAAGCTGTGCGACGTCGCCAAGGACAGCGCACACGGCATCTATGTCTTCACTGTCGCGGTGAACGCCCCGACCGAAGGCAAGACGATCCTGTCGCAATGCGCGACCTCGGCGGGCTATGCCTATGACGTCAACGCCGAGGATCTGACCGACGCCTTCACCTCGATCGCCTCGGCGATCAACGCGCTGCGGCTGACGAACTGAGGGGGCGACAGATGCGCAGGACACACCACCCCGGCCCCCACCTGATGCACCGGCTGCGGCACGAGGATGGCGCCGTCACCATCCCGACACTCTTCTGGCTGCCGCTGTTCTTCATGATCATGCTGGCCGGGGTCGAGATGATGGTAACGAACCTGCGCCAGATCCTGCTCGAACGCGCCGTCGACGTGGCAACCCGCGAGCTGCGGCTTGGCAACCTGGTCAACCTGACACATGACCAGCTGAAGCAGAAGATCTGCGCGGCCATCCGCTATGTGCCCGACTGCACCGAGAACCTCGCGGTCGAGATTTTCCCGGTCGACACCACGACCTGGCAATTCGCCAATACCAACGGCACGATGTGCACCGACTCGAGCAGCACCACGGAGCTGAACCCGACACTCGATTATGGCACATCGAACCAGCTGATGGTGGTGCGCGCCTGTCTGAAGCTGAAGGCGATGTCCGATATGGACCCGCTTGGCGCCGCGCTGGTGAAGGACGCAAGCGGCCGTTTCGCCCTCGTCGCCATGACCGCCTATGTCAACGAGCCGAGGAATTGATGATGCCGCTGCGTTTCCTGCACCGCTTCCTCAGGCAGAACCGTGGCTCGGTGGCGATCGAGGGGTTGTTCGGCGCCGTGCTGCTGCTCGGCTGGTTCATGGTCGCCTATCAGTTCTACGACGCCTTCCGCATGCGCGCCGTGGTGTCCCGCACCACCTATACCGTGGCCGACCTGATCTCGCGCGTGCGCGACCCGATCGGGCCGGCCTATGTCGACGGGGTCAAGAAGATCTTCGATGCCGCCACCCGTTCGAGCGGCGACGGGCAAAGCTGGATCCGGGTCACGCTGATCTCCTGCGAGGCGACCGAAACGGACACGCGCGTTTGCGACGGCACCAACAAGCGGGTCAAGCTGCGCGCGTCGGACAGCACGCCCAGCTCGCCCGCCTCCCATGCCACCGGCGGTCACGAGGCCTATACCCAGTCGATGCTCGATGCCGTGGCCGGGGCGATCCCGATGATGGCGGCAGGGGATTCCGCGACGATCGTCGAGGCCTCCTATCTGTACTGGCCGATCTTCGACATCGGCGAAAAGGGCCTGACCCTCGACGGGCAGAACTCCACCACGATCGGGCTGAATGCGCGGCTGCGCTTCAGCGAGTTCGTCGTCACCCGCCCGCGCGGGCCGCGCACGATGTGGCGCGACACCAATTGACCCCCCCCGCAAGCGAAACGCCGGAGCCGCGGGCCCGGCATTCGACCTTGGGAATCTTACGCAGGACACGCTCAGCGAACCGGGTTGCGGTAGATCATGCGCCGCACCGAGCCGGTCTTCGAACGCATCAGGATCGTCTCCGTCTCGATGTAGGTCGGTTCGCGCTTCACGCCCCGCACGATCGAGCCATTGGTGACGCCGGTCGCAGCAAAGATCACGTCCGACTTCACCAGCTCGTCGCGGGTGTAGATCTTGTCGAGATCGGTGATCCCGGCCTTGGCCGCGCGGCCGCGCTCGTCGTCGTTGCGGAACAGGAGTTTGCCCCACATCTGCCCGCCCATGCATTTCAGCGCCGAAGCCGCCAGAACGCCTTCCGGCGCGCCGCCCGAGCCCATGTAGATGTCGATGCCGGTGAAATCGGGCTCGGCGCAATGGATCACCCCGGCAACGTCCCCGTCGGTGATCAGCCGGATCGCGGCGCCGGTCTCGCGCACTTCGCGGATCAGCTCGACGTGGCGGTCACGCTCGAGGATGCAACAGGTGATATCCTCGGGCCGCCCACCCCGTGCCTTGGCCAGCGCCAGCACCCGCTCGGTCGGCGTCATCTCGAGCGAGACGATGTCGGCCGGATAGCCCGGGCCGATCGCCAGCTTCTCCATATAGACGTCGGGGGCGTGCAGCAGCGTGCCGCGCGGTGCCATCGCCACGACGGTCAGCGCATTCGGCATATCCTTCGCGGTGAGCGTGGTGCCTTCGAGCGGGTCAAGCGCGATATCGACCGCCGGACCGGTGCCGGAGCCCACTTCCTCGCCGATATAGAGCATCGGCGCCTCGTCGCGCTCGCCCTCGCCGATCACCACGACGCCCCGGATGTCGAGGCTGTTGAGCTGCTCGCGCATGGCGTTCACCGCGGCCTGGTCGGCGGCCTTCTCGTCACCGCGGCCGATCAGCCGGGCAGAGGCATGCGCCGCCGCCTCGGAGACGCGGGCAAGGCCCAGCGAGAGCATGCGGTCGTTGAAATCGATGGGGGGAGTCATGGTCTGTCCTGTCTCGAACGCGAAGGGCCAGCAACAGCTAAGCCCGGGCGCATGAGGCTGACAACCCTGAGAACGCTAACGGCCGGCACGTGGGCGGCACCGCGCCGCCCCCTGCCCCGCCGCGGCCGCGCTCAGACCTCTTCGATCCGCATTGCCACCGCCTCGCCTGCGACGACACCGGTCGCCGGGAAGCCGCCGATGGCGCGGTCGATCGCGTCGCGCGTGGTCTTGTGGGTGACGATCAGCACCGGCGCCGTGGTATCGGCATGACCATACTGACGCATCCGCGAGATCGAGATCCCGGCCTCGCCCAGCACCGTCGCCACCTTGGCAAGCGCGCCGGGCTTGTCCATCAGCTCGAGTCGCAGATAGTAGGCGGCCGGCGCCGAGGCCACCGCCGGCACCGGATCGGCGAGTGTCGCCGCAGGCTGGCCGAAGGTCGGCATCCGCAGCCCGCGCGCGAGATCGACCACGTCGCCCATCACCGCCGAGGCCGTCGGCCCCTCGCCCGCACCCGCACCGCGCAGCACGATCTGGCCGATCGAATCGCCTTCCAGCAACACCATGTTGGTGCCGCCCTGCAGCTGCCCGAAGGGCGAGGACGAGGGCACGAGGCAGGGCATCATGCGCTGCTCGAGCCCGCGGCCGGTGATCTGCGCCACGCCCAGCAGCTTGATCTTGTAGCCCATGTCGTCGGCGCGGCGGATGTCGTCGATCGAGATCTTGCCGATGCCCTCGAGCTGCACCGCGTCGAAGCTGACCTTGGTGCCGAAGGCGATGGCGGCGAGGATGGCAAGCTTGTGCCCCGCGTCGATGCCCCCGACATCGAGGGTCGGGTCGGCCTCGAGATAGCCAAGCGCGCGCGCCTCCTCGAACACCGTCTCATAGGGCAGGCCGGCGCTTTCCATCCGGGTCAGGATATAGTTGCAGGTGCCGTTCATCACCCCCATCACGCGGCGGATCGCGTTGCCGGCAAGCCCTTCGGTCAGTGCCTTAATCACCGGGATGCCGCCCGCCACCGCCGCCTCGAAGCGGATCACCCGGCCAAGCGCCTCGGCGCTTTCGGCCAGCGCCTGGCCGTGATGGGCCAGCAGCGCCTTGTTCGCCGTCACCACGTCCTTGCCGGCTTTCAGCGCCGCTTCCATCGCGTTCTTCGCCGCGCCCTCGTGCCCGCCCATCAGCTCGACGAAGACGTCGACGTCGTCGCGCTGCGCCAGCACCACCGGGTCGGTCTCCCAGGCATAGCCCGACAGATCCGCATCACGGTTCTTCGTGCGGTCGCGCGCCGAGACGGCGGTGATCACCACCGGGCGGCCCGAGCGCACGGCCAGCAGATCGGCATGGCGCTGCACGATCTTCACCACGCCGATGCCGACGGTGCCGAGCCCGGCGATGCCGAGGCGGAGCGGGGAAACGTCGGGGGCGGACATGGGAACCTCTTGCGCTGGAATGGTCAGAGCCCTGTTAGCCTGTCGGGCGCGACCTTGCAACGCGTCGAAACCGGCTCAGGGCTGCTCGGCACGGATCGCCGCGGCGCGCGCGCGCAGCGCATCCGCCCGCGCCTCGAGCGCCGGCGCCGGATCGGGCGTCAGCGGGTCATCGGAAAGCAGCGTCTCCATCGGTACCAGCGCGGGATAGTCCGCATCGGAGGCGCCGCAACCGGCAAGCGCAAGAAGACCGAGGGCAAGGGCAAGGCGGGTCATGGCGGCTCCTGTCAACGGCCCGACCATAAGCCCGCCCGCCGGCGCTGACCAGAGCCGCCATGCCGCCCGTGACAGCCGGGGTTTGATACTGAACAAATGTTCAGATAACCTGTGCCGATGGCACGCAAGACAGGCTCCCATTCCGAGATCACCGGCCCGCGCATCCGCGCCGAGGCGCAGCGGCTCTTCGCGCGCCACGGCTTTGCCGCGGTCTCGATGCGGCAGATCGCGGCGGCCGTGGGTGTGCAGGCAGGGGCGCTCTACCTCTACACCCCCGACAAGGAGGCGCTGCTTTTCGACCTGCTGAAGAGCCACATGGAAGAGCTGCTCTCCGCCTGGGCCGAGGTCGCGCCGAGGACCGAGCCACTCGCCGCACTGGAAACCTTCGTGCGCTTTCACATTCGCTTCAACCTGACCCGGGCCGAGGCGGTTTTCCTGAGCTACATGGAGCTGCGCAACCTGAGCCCCGGGAATTTCGCGGTGATCGAGGGGCTGCGCCGCGCCTACGAGACCGAGCTGGAAAAGATCCTGATCGCCGGCCGCGCGGCGGGGGTCTTCGCCCTGCCCGACACCAAGCTTGCCACGCTCGCGATCATCGCCATGCTGACCGGGGTGAACACCTGGTATCGCGAGGGCGGGCGGCTCAGCCTCGACACCGTCGAGGCAACCTACTGGGACATGGTGCGCAAGGCCGTCGGCGCCTGAGCCAATGCTGGCAGGCCGCGCGCCGATCGGCTATGGGAAGGGCATGAGTGCATTCCTCGATGTCGAAGCGTCGCTGACCGGGCGGCGCTGGATCGGCCCCACGGACGAGGCAGACCGCCTTGCCGAGGCGATGGCGCGCGAGACGCGCCTGCCCCTGCCGCTTGCCCGCGTGCTCGTCGCCCGCGGCGTTGCGCCAGAGGAGGCCGCGGGCTTTCTCGAACCCACCCTGCGCGAGCTGCTGCCCGACCCGCGCAGCCTGCGCGACATGGAAAAGGCCGCCGCCCGCTTCCTGCGCGCGCTCGACGGGCGCGAGCGCATCGCCGTCTTTGCCGATTACGACGTCGACGGCGGGTCCTCGGCGGCGCTTCTGCTGACCTGGCTGCGCGCCATCGGCCGCGAGGCGACGCTTTATATCCCCGACCGCATCGACGAGGGCTATGGCCCGAACGTGCCGGCGATGCAGGCGCTCGCCAAGGACCACCCGCTGATCGTCTGCGTGGACTGCGGCACGCTCAGCCACGAGCCGGTGGCCGCGGCGAAACCCGCCGATGTGGTGATCCTCGACCACCACCTCGGCGCCGAGACCCTGCCCGAGGCGCTGGCCGTGGTGAACCCGAACCGGCTCGACGAGGACGGATCGCTCGGCCATCTCTGCGCCGCCTCGGTGGTCTTCCTGATGCTGGTCGAGGCGAACCGGCAGCTGCGCGAGAAGGGCGTGAAGGGCCCAGACCTGATGGGGCTTCTCGACCTCGTGGCGCTGGCGACGGTGGCCGATGTCGCGCCGCTGATCGGGGTGAACCGGGCGCTGGTGCGGCAGGGGCTGAAGGTGATGGCACGGCGCGAGCGGCCGGGGCTGGTCGCGCTCTCCGACGTCGCGCGGCTCGACCAGGCGCCCTCGGCCTATCATCTGGGCTTCGTGCTTGGCCCGCGGGTGAATGCGGGCGGGCGGATCGGCGCGGCCGACCTTGGCGCGCGGCTCCTGTCGACCGCCGATCGCAACGAGGCCGAGGCGCTCGCCGCCCGGCTCGACAAGCTGAATTCCGAGCGGCGCGAGATCGAGAACCGGGTGCGCGACGCCGCCCTTGCCCAGGCCGAGGAGCGCGGGCTCGACGCGCCACTCGTCTGGGCGGCGGGCGAGGGCTGGCATCCGGGCGTGGTCGGCATCGTCGCGGCCCGACTGAAGGAGGCGACGAACCGCCCCGCGGTGGTGATCGGGCTCGAGAATGGCATCGGCAAGGGCTCGGCGCGTTCGGTCGCCGGCGTCGATCTTGGCGCCTCGGTGCAGCGCGTCGCGGCCGAGGGGCTGCTGCTGAAGGGCGGCGGCCACCGGATGGCCGCGGGCCTCACCGTCGCGGCCGAGGCGCTGGAACCCGCCATGGCGCGGCTGAGCGAGCTGCTGGCGCGGCAGGGGGCCGGGGCCGGCGGGCCGCGCGATCTGCGCCTCGACGGGCTCCTGATGCCTGGCGCCGCCACCGCCCAGCTGATCGAGGATCTCGAACGCGCCGGCCCCTTTGGCCAGGGCGCCCCCGCCCCGCGTTTCGCCTTCCCCGACATGGAGGTGACCGGCCCGCGCCGGATCGGCGAAAGCCACCTGCGCTTCTCGCTCGGCGACGGGCTCGGCTCGCGGATCGAGGCGGTGGCCTTCGGCGCCTTCGACGGCCCGCTCGGCCCGGCGCTGAGCGCGGGCGGCGCGGGGCGCTTTCACCTGGCGGGCAAGCTCGAGATCAACACCTGGGGCGGGCGGCGCAAGGTGCAGCTGCGCCTCGACGATGCCGCGCGCGCCTGAGTCCTGCGGCAAACCCTTGAGCACAGGCGTTTTTTCAAGAAAATCGCGCGGCCGTGAAGAAAGTTGCGACAATCTGAAAAAACCCTCTTGCGAGTCACCCGAAGCTCGCCTAAACACCGCTCCACGCCGCGCAGCAACGCGCTGAAGCGGAAACGGTGGCCCGTTCGTCTATCGGTTAGGACGTCAGGTTTTCAACCTGAAAAGAGGGGTTCGACTCCCCTACGGGCTGCCACTTCATCCAGAAAATCGTTTTGGATCAATCGGCTAACGCCGATTCGATGATTGGCCCCCAAGCCAGCCCACAAGTCGCTTCTGGCGCGCTCCCCTCTCATCCTACCCTCATCCGTGAACCGTTCTGTTGGTCACCTTGACATTTTCCCTCATATTGTGTAGTTTTATGTTACGAAATGAAGGAAGCCTTTCACGATGTACGAACGCATGACCATCACGATGAACGACGTCGCTGGCGCGCTGGGCGTCAGCGAAGCGGGCGTGCGCAAGTGGTTCAACCGAATGCCGATGTGCAGCGTCACCATCCGGCGCGTACCGCACTTCCGGGCCGATGAGGCGATTGTTCGGCTCCGGGGCGCGCGTAAGCGTGGTTGCGACAGCGACGAGGCATTCGCGATCCTCAAGATCGACGCCAAGCGGCGGAATGCGGAGCCTTCTTTGCCCCTTGGGGCCGACTGTGAACGCCGCGCAGCCGAGCTGCGGGCCTGCCTGACCGAGCTTGAGCTTTCCCGGTACCTCGCGGTGCGCGGTGCACTGCACGCGGGGCTGATCGGTGCGCTCTGGGCCGAAGCATTCAAAGCCGACGTTGGCGTGCTGCTCGACCTCGCTCTGATCCATCCGAGCGTCATGCTTTACGTCTTCGGCGGCGACCATTCCGAACTGCCGCAATCCGCCGACGCGTGGCGGCATTGGGGCCACGCCTTCGCCGTCCCCCAGCTCGCCACCCTCCGCCACCTCCAGAAAGCCGCCTAAAATGTCCGAATCCATCAAGACCATCGTCGGAGTACTCGGCCCGTCCAGCGTAGCCGCCCTCGTCGAAGCCACGAACAAGATCGCCGTCGTCGCCGCCCACGAACTCGGGCTGAACGACCTCACGCCCGATGAAATTGTGCAGATCGAGTCGGTGAAGCTCCACGTGCTGGCAGACCGTGAGGTCGACCTGAGTGTGGCCGTGAACGAGCTGCGCGCCATCCCCTCGGTCGCGGCGCGGCTCAAGGCCCGCGAGGACGCCCAGCGTGTTGCTCGCGGGCATGAGGATGCAATTCAGTGCCTCCGGCCCAGCGAACGCATGACCTATGCGCGCCAGCACGGCCTGACCGGTTCGCAGGCGGACAAGCTGGTTGCGGCTGATCACGTCAAGGTCCTGTCGACGCTCGAAGGCAAGGCAAAGCTCGACTACGCGCGGAAGCACGGGCTGGCCTGATGCACACTATCGACGCTCTCCGTAAGCTGGCCCTCAGCTCGCATCACGCCTGCCGGGTCCTCGCCCGCGAGAATGACGTCGCTGCCGCGTTGGGCGACGGCGACAAGCTCGTCCGTGCCCTGCGCGCCGCGCGCCTGACCAGCACCGAGGTCCGTGATCTGATCGCGCCGCTCACGACGCCGGATTGCGACCCGACGCCGGTATCGGAGAACGACGTCCAGACGGTACTTTTCCGGGCGGAGTACGGCTGATGGCCCCGCGTGGTGTGGCAGACGGGTACCGGGGCGAAACGCCCCTCCCGAATGAGAAGCACGAAAAGTTCTGTCAGATGATGGCAACCGGCGCTGTGACCCAGTCGCGGGCGATTCAGGCAGCCTACGGCGCGCGCAAATCTGCGGCGCAGATGGCAAATAACCTGCTCCGCCAGCCGCACGTCAAGGCCCGGATCGACTACCTGAAACGGGAGCGGGCCAGTCGGTGGGATGATTTCGAAGACGATGTCTTCGACGGCTTCGAAGAGCTTCTGAATGGCGTGTTGGACAATGTGGCTGAACTTGTCCGCGCCTGTGATGGAAACGGCCTTGCTCGTGAGGCTGCGCAGGCCCGCGATGTGCTGACGACCATCAGCAGCCGCGTGTTGGCCCAACTGCACTCCCTGCGGGCGGCGGACAAGCAGCAGGTCGTCAGAACGGACAACCTGATCCAGACCCTTGAATCGTTGAATGTGGTGACGCCGCGATGAGCAAGAACGTCCTCGAAAGCCGCCCGGCGTTGAAACACCTGATGGCGACGGCGGCACAGTCGTCGCGCGCCTTGAAGCGCCTGATGGCCGAGGCAAGGGCATCTGGCGATCCGGCAAGCGTGCTGCGCACGGCCATTTCTGAAGCCTCGGTGGTGTCGAAGTCTGCCGTGCGACTGGCAATCGAAATTGGCCGCATCCACGAAGAGGCCCCGTCCGAACTGGCGCGGCGCGGCCCTCCTGCCCACGCACCTGCCGACATCCTGCCGAAGATCGAGGCAATCCTCGAATACCCCGCGCGTGTCGTGGACGACGTGATCTGGAACGATCTGGTGGCCCTGTTCGATGCTGCCGCAGCCGATCTGGCGGACCCCCGCGAGGCCTTTGCCGCCGCCGACAGCATCTATCTGCTGGGAGGTCGGCACCCCGTCACCCGGCTGGAGCGGTTGGAACTGCTCGCGCTCGCCACGCCACTGACCCCCGCCGAAGCCGCCGACCTCCGCAATCTCAAGAACTCCGCATGACTATCGAAAAAACCCCGACGCCTGACCAGCTCAACGAACTGCTCTCCAGCCCCGCCGCCTGCACCATCTTCGCGCATCGCGCGCTGATCTCCGCGAAGAAGGGTGACCGCCCGCCGATGGATGTGCTGCTCGGCTGGCTCCGCCGGGCCTCCAAGGTCGATGAGGCGATCCGCGCCGTCGAAGGACTTCGGATGCGTGAGGTCGCGCAGCTTATCGAGGACGAGGTCCGCCTGAATGAGCAGGCAGCGGCTCGGGGCGCGCGTGAGCGCGCTGCACGCGAAGAGGCGGCTGCGCGGCTGCTTGAGGCCGCAGGTGGCGTTCTGCCCGATCTGCGCGAACGCTTCGCCTGACACGTGCTCTGAACACACGAACACGCGGTCGATCTGGGGGCGACTGCGTTGGACCGGCCCGCTTCCGGGTCTTCGGCGGGTCGGTCCACCAGACCCTAGACCACAACCAGCAGTACCCACCATGACTCGTATCGAAGCAGTCCGCCACCTCATCATCAAATACCCCGCCGCGAGCCACTGGATGGCAGTCAGATTTCCCGAGGACCGCGTCCTCAAGGACCGGCTCAACGATATGAACAGCATGTACCGCGCGCTGGTCGAAGGTGCCCGGCTCCGCGCCAGCCGCATCGCCGCCGAGATCGACACCCTCAAGACTCGCGCGGGCTTCAAGTCCGCCACCGACGAGCACGTGAAACTTGTCCGGTCCGCCTGACACAACTTAAAGGAGAAAAAGCCATGTCTGGCTACGTATACAAGGGTGCCGGTCACCCGCGCGGGATGTTCAACAGCCCCGAGATCGAGGCCAAGGCCAACAAGGCCAAGGAGCTGTTTGACGCCGGAATCCCGGTGGTCTCGACCAACGACGGGTTGGACTTCGTCGCGACGAAATCCCGCCCCCGCCCCACCCCTGAAGAACCCGTCGACGATACCCCGCCCGAAGAACCCACCATCGCCTGACCTTCCACCTCCAACCCAACCAGAACAGAGCAGAACTATGACGCTTGACCCTCACACCACCGCCACCATGACGGCGGTCACCGAACAGCAGATCATCAAGGAGCTGACCGCCCTCGTCGGTGACGCCCTCCGCGAAATTCAGAGTCCTACGCGCCGGATCACGGTCAACGTCGATCAGGCCGAGCTGATCGAACTCATCGGGGCGAAGTACGCCCACATCGTTGCCCGCGCGGTTGGGTTCCAGCTTCGCGGCGGTGTATGGACCAAGACTGCACCCTTCCCCGAAGCGGAAGAGGAACTCGATCTCGACCTTCTGGCTGGTGATTTCCGCGCCGCTTTCAAGGCCATCGACCCGCTTGGCCTCCTGCATCCCTTCGTCGCCGGGCGCGTGGGGACGTACTGATGGCCCGCGCTGCGCACCTTATCGAACTGAACAAGCGGACCAAGGAGGCAGCGCTCCAGAAAAAGGAGCGCGACATGGCTCGCCGCCGTGGGGCCGCGATCCGTGAGCTGTACTGGTCCGCCGAAGAAATTGCCGCCGAAGAGGAACTCCTTCGGGCCGAGATCGACCGCCGCATCACGGCTGGTGAGGTGACCGTCTGCCCGCCCTTTGGCCTGAAGGGTGATCGGTCCGATCTGAAATCCGCATCCGATGTAGCCCACGTCATGAAGAACTGGGTCATCACGAACGAAACCGACGCGGCAGCGTAAGCCTTAAAGTCGGCTTGAAGCCGAAAAACTGTTGTTTTTCAATATCTTCTAGACAGAATGCCTGACATCGGCTAGAACAGAAAAACCCCCGACCCGTGGCTAGCGGATCGAGGGTGGCAAGGCAGAAGGAGTACCGCTGACGCGGCCTGATGCCCCAAGAATGTAGCATGAAATACCACCATATGGCAAGCATGAAGGAAGAAATGATGCACGAAGATCACCTGAGCCACCCTGACTGGGGGTCGGCATGAATACGAAGACCGACGACGAACCCAAGGCCACGAAGAAGGCCCTGACGATCTATGGTGGAACCCGCCTGTCGGCGGGCGGACGCAAGATTTTGGCCGAGATTACCCCGGAACAGCGCGAGGCAATTCAGAAGTGCCCCGCCACTTCGTACTCTGAGACCATGCAGAAGCAGTGGAAGTCGGCCCCGCAGACGGCGGAGTTGGCGCTGATGATTGCCGGGCTGCTCAAGAGCGGCGAGGGCGAGGTGACGGTGCGCAACTTCATGACCAACATGAAGACGCGGTGGAACGTCCTCGACATGCCCTATCTGAAGTCCGTGCGTGACGCCGCGCAGAACATTCTCGACGCCGAGAAGCGTGCCTTGGCAAAGGGCGACGATACGAACGTCGTGAACGAAGACGACTTCAAGGCCCAGTGCAACTACGCGATGCACGCCATCGAGGCAGGGAACAGGCCCACGGGTAAGCCTACCCTTTTCCAGCGAAATGGTCAGTGGGTCGAAATCCGCTGGCAGGGCGATCCGCTGCGCGCGGTGATCGTCGAACTCGACCGGAAGACCTTCGGGTCGCGCCTCAACGAGATCACGGACTGGCGCAAGCGCGCCGGTGAAGGCGATCACTTTCGATATGTCAGCGCACCTGATGATGTCGTGCAGCAGGTTTTCGATCACCCGGAAAAGCCCGTGCCGGAGTTGCGTGGCGTCATCTCGGTGCCGATGTATTCCGAAGATGGCAAGCTGATCATGATCCCCGGCTACCACTCCTCGGGGTACTTCTATGCTCCGCCGGATGGGCTTGAGGTCATCCGCCCGTCTCGCTCGCTCACTCCTGCTGATCTGGCGAAGGCGCGCGAAACTCTCGTCGACATCCTCTGCGACTTTGAGATGGACGGCGTCAGTCGTGCTGATCTCGAACGCGCAGTCCTGCGGGGCGAGGGCGAGAAGTGTTGGGCTAAGGGCACTACGGCAGTTCCGCCGTCGTTCTTGTCTGCCGTGGGCTTTCTGCTTGAGCAGCTTGTTCGTCCGATGATCTCGGGGCCGGTTATGCCGCTCCTGATCTCCAAGACGGCGCGGCGCGCCGGGGGCGGTCTTCTGGCGTCGATCCTGCAGGTGATCGTCAGCGGCACCACCGGCATGCGCCCCCTTGCCGCAAGTGAGGAAGAGCGGCGCAAGTCCATCATCGGCGCGCTGCGTTCTGGGGCGTCGGTGATCGCGTGGGATAATCTTCCGTCGTCTCGGGTGATCGACTCCCCGACGCTTGCCACGCTCTTCACCGAGGGCGTGTACGTTGACCGCGAACTGGGCCAGAGCAAGGACATCACGATCAACGTCACGACCTCCTTCATGCTGATCGGGAACCGGCCTCGGATGACGGACGAACTGATCCAGCGCATGACGCTTCTCGAACTGGTGCCGCAGACGGCCAACCCGGAGAAGCGGACGGGCTGGAAGCACGCTGCCCTTCCTGCCCACGTTTCGGAACATCGCGGTGAAATCCTCAGCGCGCTTCTGGTGCTTGTCGAGAACTGGATCGCGAAGGGCATGCCGAAACCGAAGCACGCCCCCATCATCGGTCGCTTTGAGCGGTATCGCCATGTGATCGGCGGAATTCTGGAAGCTGCCTCGCCGCATTGGACGAGCTGGCAGTCGAACCGGGACAAGCTGGCGACGGTGGCAGGTGATGAACAGGAGGATGGCTGGGTTTCCCTGTTCGACACGTGGGTGGAAAAGCACGGGTTGGGAGAGAAAGGGCGTCTTGAAGTCCATGCCTTGACTGACCTTGCCTGTGAGAACGAAATCCTTCTGGACGTTGGTCGGGTTCGTGATGGCGGGCAGTTCGACTACGCCAGCAAGTCGTTCGGCAGTGCACTGTCTGGCATGCAGGATCGCCTCTTCAAGCTCGGGGATGGTCGGACTGTGAAGGTGACCCGGTACAGCAAGCGGGGCAACGGCGGCTACCCTTGGTATCTCGAACAGGTCATCGACCGGGTCGCGGATGCGGTTCCGGCGCACGAGCCTGTCATGGCGGCAGAGAATGTCGTGCCGCTGACGCGGCCCACGCCCACCGGAGAACGTCGCGGTCGTACCGGGCAGGCGAGGCAGCAGAGCGCCCTGCTGCGTGCCGCTGAGACGGCTGCACCTGTGGCGAACCCGTTCAGTCGGTGATTGAGCTGCTGTCTGCTGACTTTCTGATTTGCTATCTTGCCGAGGCCCCGCGTCAGCGGGGCTTTTGCGTTTCCGAGGGGCGACCGACCGGTCGAGGGGCGATTTTACTGTCGAGAGGGGCCGCTGATGGGGTGGAATACGGTGAATACGGTGGGAATACGGTCCTAATACGGTCGCGAAAAGGCCATAAAACCCCTTATTTTATTGGGTTTTCTGTCTTTCGACCGTATTACCGTATTCCAAAAGGCATACCAGACCACAGGAAAAATTCTCTCTGTCCACACACACACGTGTTTTACCTACGCCGTGAGGGGCCGAAAACCGCGCGGAATACGGTAAATGGCACTTTCCATAATGATTACAATAGCTTAACCGACCGTATTCCGACCGTATTCCCCTCCCCACGAATACGGTCCTGTGGTGGCAGGACCGGTCACCTCGTGATCTACGCTCCGCACATCGCGGCCCGAAGCGATCTCGCCGCCCGCCCCATATCCTGTGGATAGGTGCCCGGAATCCACAATCAATGTTGCCAACCGCTGACGGTCGCGGGTAAGACGTCAACAGGGGCACGTCCCGTTCATCACGCCTTAATGTGGAGAACGCAAAGAGAACAAACGCCCGGCGTCAGGGAGCATCATGAATTTCATCCAGTTCGAGTCAGAGCAGAAGCTGCGCGGTGGGTACTACACCCCGGCTGACCTTGCGCATTTTCTGACCCGCTGGGTGAAACCGACAACCGGGACCAAGGTGCTGGAACCGAGCTGTGGCGATGGGGCGTTCTTCGAGGCCTTGATGGGAACCGGCGCGACCGTCACCGCTTTCGAGCTTTCGCACGAAGAAGCCGCCAAAGCCGCAGGGCGCGGGCTGCCCAACTGCACCATCCACAACCGCGACTTCCTCGGCTGGGCGGTCAGCGCGAAAGATGGGCAGTTCGACGCCGTCCTCGGCAATCCCCCGTTCATCCGCTACCAGTACCTGCCTTCCGAATTTCAGGCTAACGCCGAGAAGGTCTTTGCGCGCCTGGACTGCAAGTTCACTAAGCACACGAACGCGTGGGTCCCTTTCATCCTTTCTGCCATCTCGCTGCTCCGTCCGGGCGGCAGGCTGGCAATGGTCGTTCCCTCTGAGATCGTCCACGTGATGCACGCCCAGTCGCTGAGGACCTTCCTCGGGCAACAGTGCCGCCGCATCGTTATCGTGGACCCGCAAGAAATCTGGTTCGAAGGAACCCTGCAGGGCGCTGTCCTGTTGATGGCAGAGAAGAAGGCCACTGCGAAGGCACATGGCGAAGGCCTTGGCATCCACAGAGTCACTGGCAGGGATTTCCTGCGGCAGGACCCCGAGGACATCTTCAACGCCCCTCGCGCGATCAATGGCAAGACCGTGGTGGGGAAGTGGACCCGCGCGCTGGTGGCGACCAACACGCTGGCGATCCTTGATGAGATCGAGAGCCGCAAGGACTTCCATCGCTTTAAGGATGTCGCGACCGTGGACGTCGGGATCGTCACCGGAGCGAACAGCTTCTTTCTTGTGACCGATGACGTTGTCGAGAAACACGGCCTGTCCGAATGGGCACACCCGATGTTTGGGCGCAGCGACCACTGCCCCGGCGTTATCTATGATGATGCCCAGCACGCTCGGAACGCCGCCACGGGCAAGCCGACCAACTTCCTGTGGTTCAAGGACGACAGCGTGGAAGCGGATCGCAAGGCCCGTCGCTACATCTCTCTCGGGGAAGATGAAGGCCTGCATACCCGGTACAAGTGCCGCATCCGCAAGCCATGGTACTCGGTGCCATCGGTCTATTCGACCGAGGTCGGCATGCTCAAGCGCAGCCACGACACCCCGCGCCTCATCCTGAACACGGCAAGCGCATACACGACTGACACCGCCTACCGCATCCGCGCCAAGCGTGGAACAGCCGCCCAGCTTGTCTATGGCTTCATCAACAGCCTGACCGCTCTCAGTGCAGAACTGGAAGGCCGTCACTACGGTGGAGGCGTTCTGGAACTGGTGCCATCCGAGATCGAAAAGCTGTTGGTTCCGTCGCCGGAGAACCTGACCACGGACATCTCAAGCCTCGACCGTCAGATCAGGGAAGAGTCC
Source organism: Paenirhodobacter ferrireducens (assembly GCF_004022265.1). Taxonomy (GTDB): domain Bacteria; phylum Pseudomonadota; class Alphaproteobacteria; order Rhodobacterales; family Rhodobacteraceae; genus Rhodobacter; species Rhodobacter ferrireducens. The sequence continues at coordinate 39,097 of NZ_SAVB01000023.1, read as the reverse complement.
GTCGCTGACACGCTGGAAGCACAGTCTGAGATCGTGCTGGCAGGTCTGACGAAGGGCGAGCAGATGGACCTTCTGGCGGCGTGGGCGATGCTGCGAAACCGTCGCCAGCGCCTGCCAGACGAGGGATCAGTCGATCTCCAAGGTGAATAGCTTCGGGTTTGCGGTTGCCCGGTAGAGTTTGAGGATACGGTCCAGTAGGTCTTCATGGGCGATCAGCGGACGAGCAGGTCCCCAGTGCAACTGGGTCATACTGTTCCGCTGTTCATAAGACTTCGTGTCGGTCTTCGTGTTGTGCGAAAGCTCAAGGGTGTGAAGCCCATAATCGACGTCTTTGATGATCAGACGAATGCGCACTTCCGCCCTTTCGATGTGCGACGTTTTCGGGGCGGTATCCGCCACCCAATCAAGTGCCGCAAAGACCTCATCGCGGAAGTAGTGCCGTTGGTCGATACCGTCCCATGCACCGACACCCATCAGCATGGACCCGGTCGGGTTCGTGTTATCCCCATCCGGGATGTTCAAATGACGACGTGTCAGACCTTTGCTCTCCCAGACTTGCTCCCAACGCTCTTCGACTGGCGCAGGTAGCGGAGCGGGCGCTGCCGCAACAGGCGCAGCGGGAGCAGGTGCCGCCGGAGCAGGAGCAGGCGGGACAGCCGCTGCCGGTGGCGCTGCAGGCTTGGGCACCGCAATCGGATTCGTCTTGAGCACCATCTTCGGGATCGTGTCGAGATCGCGATTTGCAGACGAACCCGCCGGTTCCGGTGGACGGGTCTTTCGTTCATCGACAAGTCGACCCGATGCTTGAAGCGCTGCAAGCTGGACGTTGTCGACGGCACGGATCACATGTTCAGGGAAATCAACGATCATCGCATCCAGCTTGGCTTCGAGATCATCCATCAACGCCACGCTGGCAGCATCGGCGGCGTCGAACTCCTGCAGCACACTGGCCTCGATGTTCGTTCGCAGCCCGCCCATAGTCAGGTTCGCACTTCCCAGCAGCAATCTCCCCACAGCCGGGCTGCGGGAATAGTAGAGCTTCGGGTGGAAGATACGGTTTCGGCTGCCTGTATCGACCATGTAGGTCTCGCAGCCGATCTCTAACGCCTTCTGGATCGACTGGACGGTTGTAATGCCGTTCCTGATCCCAACGAAAATCTTCGTCTTGCCTGCAATGGGGTCAAGGACCGCCTGCAACAGGGACAAGCCAGAGGCGCTCATGAACGCTGTGCTGATGATCGCCCGGTCGAGATTCGCGAGCTGAAAGACCTCGCGCGCCGGTGCCAAATGGTCGTCGTCCTGAACTGCCTGCAGAATGAACCGCTTCACGCCTAACTCCCTGACAAGTATTGCTGACATGGGTAGCGACCAAAGGGGGGCTTGGGCAAGCCGCTGTGACAATCGGGCGTTGTTTTCGTCATTGTCACTGACCTGTTCCACGCAGGATGACAGGATGCAGAAGACATTGTCAGGCAAGCAGAATCCTCGTTGACAGCTCCTAAGGACGGGCATTACCGTAATTCAAAATGACACGATGATTCGATTCTAAGGAGACCCACATGCCCGTCCACGAAATGCCAACCCCGTTCGGAGACCCGTCCCGTCCTGATACCGCCGTCCTGCTTGAAGTCAGCGTCTACGGCCCTTTGGTCAGTGAAGGCTTCCGTGACGATCTGTGCCAGATTCTGGAGCAAGATGGCTTCAAGCTGACGACTGGAGCCGAGCGCCCACTGGACCAATTCGACGACGGTCCCAGCTTCATGGTCATGATCAAGGTCGACCGCGCCATCGACGCCCTCATGCAAGCCGTCCGAAAGGTTTGCCCGCGTGGCGCGCTGCTCGACTTCAGGCTGATCGTGGAATGGAACCACAATGAAGAGGATGGCAGCATGGATTGGCAGGAGGTTTGCCTCGTGACCGAACCGGTGCCGGGCCTCATCTGACCTCCCAGAACCTCAGCCGACCTCCACCAACCTCACGCTCCCAGCAGCCGCCTCCCTCGGGGCGGCTTCTTTGTGTGCTGCTGCACCATTATTTGACCAAATGGTCAAATTTATGCAAAAGCGCACACATAGGGGACCCACCCGCTTTTCGAACCGGCCCCACACCCTCGCCAGACACATAAGTCATCCTTCCTGACCCATCGCGCTACCAGATGTGACGATTTGCCGGAGCGAGATGTGCCGATTTCAGCACCCAATTTGCTGCATCGCAGCATCGCATTCAACTGCTTGATTCTATTGGCCCGACCGCTGCATTTCGTCACATCCCATGTGACCTATTGCGGAAAATAGCACATCCGGGCCGAGGGACCCTCAGGAAATGAAGACCCCCACCCCTCTTTCCAGCCAATCGAGGGACCCTCTCAGAATTACGACCGGGGTCCCCCTCGGATTCGAGATAGGCCCCCTCGATTCCCCAGAAAATGCCACCTTCAGCCACCCCACATCTAGCCAGATTCACCCCGAATCGCCACCATCCCTAGTGCCGAATTAGGCATTCGCCGCATTCAACGGGATCACTACACACTATCATGTAGTCAGCAGGCCCACATACACACAATCTGGTAGCCCGCTAACGCGGGCCAACACCATCACCCTGCCTGTCCACACAGCCCGTTACCGTCCCACCGGTTCGTCACCTCACCACCAATGTCCCCCTCTCCGCGCGCACCGCCACCGACTTGGTCCGTGCCTGCCTAGCCATCGCAGCCACATGGTCAGTCCGCCCGCGTCAGCGGGGTCATGCCATTCCCGGATCGGCTCCAGCCGCGCACCCGCAGAACAGCCCAGCCAGCCCACCAGCCACCCAACCCGCCTAACGGCGGGCCTCGGGCAAGTCCACCTCACCGCAACACACCCACACGCCAAGATGAGGCTTTCCACGTCACACAGATGCCACTACGGCAGACAGGCCCACAGGCATGCGCCGAGAACGCGCTGGAACGCCCTCAGGAGCGCGCCTCGGACGTCAGGCAGGTGTCGACCCATGTCGATGATAGCGAGGCTGTCTGGCGCGCTCTGGCGCTTTGACCGCAGTGTTGTGCCTAAGGCTAGGCTGGCATCGGCGGCTATGCGGCTGGGTGGCTTGATGGCTTGGTCGTGCCCCGCGTTAGCGGGCTTGTGCCGACCTGCCCCTTGCGGCCTGTCAGCATCATCGCTCACGCGTTCGCCGCGCTCGACCTCGATGCCCGCTCAGGCTCGATCTGGCGCTCAGTCGATTTGGTCTGACGCTCGCTGAATTTTTGATTCTACGATCTCTCATTTTTGATTCTACGCCCGAGCGTTTTCGATTCTACGCGCGAGTGTTTTTGATTCGACGGGAGTCCGTTTTTTTCTATGAGTTCTCATTTTTTGAATCCGCTTTCGGCGATTTCGATTTTGCCCTCGCCGCGAGGTGCCCGGCTGGGCGCGCCCCGGCGAGATCGCCCGCCTCCACCCCTGCCGTCCGACCGTGCGGCGCGCGCCGTCGGGCTGGCTGGAATGCTAGCGCGTTGGCTAGCGTTGAATCCGGCTATCATATTGAATCAAATAGCGAATCGTTCTGTCATTGTGTAGTATCGTGACACGATCAACAGAAGGAGTCGAACATGATCGGTGACATCCAAGCCATGCTGAAAGAGGTGAAGGCGCTGGAACGGCGCGGCATATCCTGCCCGCGCGTCAACATGGCGGCACGCGCGGCAAAGGACGCCTTGCGCCATGCAACGATAGGACAGGACGTTGAAAAGCTGACGGCCCAGCTCATGGACAAGGCGCAAGAGCTTGCCCGTCTGGAACGTCTTCAGGACCTTGCCAGCGCGCGCCGTCGCCTTGCCATTGCCCGCGCGTCTATCTGGTCACCTGCCAGCACCACGGCGGCAATCGACTCCGCCGGGCACGCCTTGCGCGCGGCGCTGGATGACATGAAGGCGCGGCACAATATCCGCCACGTGTTCCCTGCCATGGCCTAGCAAGGCGCGCGCGGGCGGCTCACAACGACTCCGCCCGCGCGACCCTTGACCGATACCGTTGCAAAAATAGCACACAGGGACCCGCGACGAGGGTACCGGGAGGGGCGGGTCGAGCGCGTAGGTACTGGAAATATGGGTTAGAAATCCAAAAGTGAATCTCAACTGCGGCGCGGCAGGACGACGAACAGATGGGGGTCTCCCTTCTGGTACTGTCGCAAGAACTGCTCCACCGCGAAGGTGAACCACCGGCTGAATGCGGAATACTCCGCCAGCGCGAACACCTGCTCGTCCATGGCTGGCGGGAGTGCCAACCGGGGCGTCACGCGGTCGCGATCCCGCTCGCGCGTAACTTCTGCTGGCACTTCTAGGAAGGTCGCCGTCCATTGCCGCTGGAGAGAGATGCGAGCAACCTGCCGCAGCACGAATGCCTCGTTTTCCCCGGCAGCAACAGCAGCATCCACGATGGGCTGCAGGCGCTCGTAAAGGTCCATGGGCAGCGAGACCGTGCGGACCTTCAGCTTTTCATCATCTGCTTTGATCTTTGCCATGGTCCACCTCACGGTGGCACCATAGTGGGCACAACGTACCTTTTTCAACCACCCAGCCACTCGTCCTTGTCCTCAGGACGCGCCCATTCCTCTGCCTCGCGGAGCGTGCGTCCGTCCGCCAGCACGACCTCGTCCAGCCGGTCCAATGCCCGCTGACGCGCGCCCTCCGCCCTTCTCCGATCCACCTCCTTACTGACCACAAACTCCGACCATTCCTCCAGAACCTCGCGGCGATGATCGAGCGCATCCGAACGCAGGTAGGCTTGCTCCGTCTGGCTGCCGAGCGAACCCATGTGCTGCAGGATGTGCTCCGACAGCCTGAAGTCCACTGGCGGCTTTCGGTCGTGCATCCATGTCCGAACCGCGCTGCGCAGCCCGTGCGCCGTCGCCAGTTCACCGTTCTCATCCTTCCACTCATGGTCATGGAGCCAAAGGCGATGGGCGTTGTTGGAGAGATGGCCCGACTTCGAGTCCGCTGATGGGAAGACGAGGCCAGATTTGCCCCAGCGCCGTCCTGCTTCGTTCAGGGTCTCGATCATGGCCCGCGTCAGCGGGACCCGGTAGCGGTACTTCCAGCCTTTCACCCGGCCCGGTGGCACGACCCAGATGTTCTCGGTGAAATCGAACTCTGACCAATCTGCAAGGATCACCGGTCGAACCCGAAGCCCAGTCAGGACCAGCATCTTCATGCTGAGGCCGACCAGCGTCGGAGGCAGCGCGCACCAGAGGTCGGGAATGGCATTCCACTGGATTGCGGCAAGGTTCTCATAGGTGATGTTCTGCGGCCCCAAGGCACCCGCCACACGGTTCATGATCTCGCGATCCACGCGAGGATCATCCGCCGAGACGAAGCCAATCACGGCGTTGATCCACTGGCGGAGCTTTCGCGTCTTTTCCAGCCCCCAGATGGGTTTCATGAACTTGATGATGTCTGGCGGCGAGAGGCTCACAACCGCCTTCTTGCCGATGTGGGGGAAGACGTTGATCTCCATGCCCCTGATCCAGTCGTTTGGCCGCGCGCGGTTCTGGCAGTGCACCCGCCAGTACTCTCGCGCCGCCTCTTCGAACGTGATGCCCAGCCGCTTGGCTGCTTCACGCTCCCGGATCGGGTCCTTGCCTTCCGCACGCAAAGCACGCGCCTTCCCCGCCAGTTCACGCGCCTTGGTCAGGCCGATCTCTGGGTATTTGCCCAACCCCATCTCGCGGGCCTGTCCGTGCAGCGTAAACTTGTATATCCATGAAGCGCCGCGCACCTTCTTGTCGAAGTAGAGGCCGTCGCCGTCGTGGTGCTTCTTGCCCTGAGGGAGGGCGTCGAGTTCGGACGCTTTCAACGTACCCATGGAATGCCTCTGCCGGAAAACTGGCCCCCAAACTAACCCACAACTACATCTTGATCCAGCGCCCCGGCAGAATCTGTAAGTGATTGATTTATATGAATAACGGAAACGGTATGTTCTACATTTACCCCCGCATGACAGCCCTACGGGCTGCCACTTCTTCCCCAAGACATCGAAACCGAGACGCGCTCCACCCGCGCCTTCTCCGTGTTTTTCTCCCCTCCCCGTCGCTGCATTGCCCCCATACGAAAACGACCGGGACGATGCCCGGCCGTTTCGTCATGTCTTTCCGTGCAGCCTGCCGCTCAGACCCCGAGCTGCGCGATCAGCGCCGCGCGCGGCGCCTCGAGCCCCGCCCAGTCGGCCATGCGCGAGGCGAAGAGCGTCGCCTGCGAACTGTGAATGAGCCCGTCCGACAGGATCTTGAGATGGTTCGCCCGCAGCGTCTCGCCCGACGAGGTGATGTCGGCGATCGCCTCCGCGGTCAGGTTCTTCACCGTGCCCTCGGTCGCGCCCTGACTGTCGACAAGCTGCCAGTCGGCAATCCCCTCGCGGGTCAGGAACTCGCGCACCAGCCGGTGATACTTCGTCGCGATCCGCAGCCGGTGGCCATGCGCCGCGCGGAAGGCATGCGCGGCGGCGTCCAGATCCTCAAGCGTGTCGACATCGGCCCAGCAGGCCGGCACCGCGATGATCAGATCGGCATGGCCGAAGCCCATCGGCGCCAGCTCCTCGACCAGCGTCGGCCAATCGGCGAGCTTGTCGCGCACGAGATCGGACCCCGTCACCCCCAGATGGATGCGCCCGGCGGCCAGCTCGCGCGGGATCTCGCCCGCCGAGAGCAGCACCAGTTCGACTTTCTCGACGCCATCGACGGCGCCCGCATATTCGCGCTCCGACCCGGTGCGGCGCAGGCGGATGCCCCGCTCGGCAAACCAGTCGAAGGTCTTCTCCATCAGCCGCCCCTTCGAGGGCACGCCCAGCTTGATCGCGCTCATGCCTGCGCCTCCAGATCGGCCACCAGCCCCGGGCGGATCACCCCGCCCACGGCCGGAATCTCGCGCCCCTGCCCGAGGAACCGGGTCAGCGCATCATAGCGCCCGCCCGAGGCCACCGGCGGCAGCGCCGGATCGGCGGCAGTGAAGGTGAAGACGAAGCCGTCGTAATATTCCATCGTGGTGCGGCCGTGGCTCGCCTCGAAGCGCAGCGCCGAGGTGTCGATGCCGCGCGCGGCCATGGCAGCAAGGCGCCGCTCGAGCCGGGCGATCGCCGGCGGCAGCGCGGCGATGCCAAGCGCCGACAGCCGCGCGGGGGCCTCCTCGGCCGGGCAGCTCAGCGCGAAAAGTGCGTCGAGCTGCGCGACGACCTCGGTCGGGATCGGCGCGGCGGCGGCATCGGCGCGCAGCACGGCGATACGCGCCGCCATCTCCTCGGGGCTGCGCAGCCCGATCCAGGGCGCACCCTCGGGCGCCCCGGCGGACAGCAGCGCGGCCCGCCCGCCCGGCACCGGGGTGATCCCCGCATAGCGCTGCAGCAGGCCGTGGAAGCGGCGCGGCCGCCAGATGTGACGCGCGAGCGCCGCCTTGCGCGGCGCGATGGTGTCGATGCCCTCGACCGCGGCGCGCAGGATGCCGATGTCGCCGATCGTGCTGGTCAGCCGCAGATGCGCCAGCAGCCGGGCGAAGAGCGCGAAGACCTCGGCATCGGCGGCCTCGGGGTCCTCGCGGTCGAAGACCTCGTAGCCCGCCTGCAGGTATTCGTTCGCCCGCGCCGCGCCGCGGTGATCCTGACGGCGGAAGACCTCGCCCATGTAGCAATAGCGCGCAGGCTCGGCGCCGCCCGCCATGTGCGCCTCGACCACCGGCACGGTGAAGTCGGGGCGCAGCATCATCTCGCCGCGCAGCGGGTCCGAGGTGACATAGGCGCGGGCGCGGATATCCTCGCCGTAAAGGTCGAGCAGGGTCTCGGCCGGCTGCAGGATGTCGGGCGTGACCTCGGCGGCGCCGGCACGCAGGAAGGCGCCCAGAAGGCGCTCGCCGATCTCGCTGGAACGGGGTTTCGACGCCATCACAGGCCCAGCCCCAGCATGCGTTTCACCGTGGCGACCATCTCGTCGCGCGGCACTTCGACCTGCGCGGGCTGGTTCTTCCACTCCTCGAGGCTGGCCGAGGCGGCGATCTTCGCGCCGAGCACCAGGTCCTTGATCTGCACGACGCCGCGGGCGGCCTCGTCGGTGCCCTGGATGACCGCGACCGGGCTCTCGCGCTTGTCGGCGTATTTGAGCTGATTGCCGAAGTTCTTCGGATTGCCCAGATAGACCTCGGCGCGCAGTCCGGCGCGGCGCAGCTCGGAGGCCATGGCGAGGTAATCGCCCATCCGGTTGCGGTCCATCACCGTCACGACGACGGGGCCCTGCGCCGTGCCGCCGATCCGCCCCTTGGCGCGCAGTGCGGCCAGCAGCCGGTCGACACCGATCGAGACGCCGGTCGCCGGCACGGTCTGGCCGGTGAAGCGCTTGACGAGGTCGTCATAACGCCCGCCGCCCGCAACCGACCCGAAGGAGCGCTTGCGCCCCTTCTCGTCGAGGATCTCGAAGGTCAGTTCGGCCTCGAACACCGGGCCGGTGTAATAGCCAAGCCCGCGCACCACCGAGGGGTCGATGACGATGCGGTCCGGGCCATAGCCCTGCCCGTCGAGGAGCGCGGCGATCAGTTCAAGCTCGTCCACCCCCTCGGCGCCAAGGGCCGAGCCCGCGACCAGCTCGCGCAGCCGCGCGACGGTGGCGGCGCCGGTGTCGCGCTTGGCCTCCATGAAGCCCATCACCACGTCGGCCTGTGCGTCGGTCAGCCCGGCGCCCTTGGTGAAGTCGCCCGACTCGTCAAGCCGCCCCTTGCCGATCAGCGCGCGCACGCCCGTCTCGCCGAACTTGTCGAACTTGTCGATCGCGCGCAGCACGATGCCGCGTTCCTCGGCGAATTTCTCGGGGTCGGTGGGGTCGAGCACGCCCGCCACTTCCATCACCCCGTTCAGCACCTTGCGGTTGTTCACCCGCACCACATAGTCGCCGCGCGGAATGCCCACCGCCTCCAGCGCGTCGGCCAGCATGCCGCAGATCTCGGCATCGGCCGCGACCGAGGGCGCGCCCACGGTGTCGGCGTCGCATTGATAGAACTGGCGGAAGCGGCCGGGGCCGGGCTTTTCGTTGCGCCAGACCGGGCCCATCGTATAGCGCCGGTAGGGGCTGGGCAGGTCGTTGCGGAACTGCGCCGCGACGCGGGCGAGCGGCGCCGTCATGTCATAGCGCAGCGCCAGCCAGTCGCCGCCCTCATCCTGCCAGGCGAAAACGCCCTCGTTCGGCCGGTCGACATCGGGCAGGAACTTGCCCAGTGCCTCGACCGTCTCGACCGCCGAGGTTTCCAGCGGGTCGAAGCCATGCGCGCGATAGACGTCCGCGATGGTGGCGAGCATTTCGGTCCGCTCGGTCACTTCCGAGCCGAAATAGTCGCGAAACCCCTTCGGCGTTTCCGCGCGCGGACGGCGCGGTTTCTTCTCGCTGGACATGGTCTTGCACCCGATCGTTTCTCGGGCGAGGGTGTAGCGGATGGGCTGCCGCGCGGCAAGCGCCGGAGGGAAAATGACGGACCGGATCGAGCGGCTCGAGGAACAGATGGCGTTTCTCGTGAAGACGGTGGATGAGCTGAGCGACGTCGTCGCCCGGCAGGAGCGCGAGATTGCGCGTCTGTCGCGCGGTCTCGGGATGCTGATGGAGCGCGAGGCCGAGCGCGAATTTTCGGACGGCGGGCAGATCCCGCTCGCCGACCAGAAGCCGCCGCATTACTGATGCACGGCCGGCCGGGCCCCGGGCCCGGCCCGCACCGGGCTCAAATCTCCTCGACCAGCGCCACGCCGCGCAGCGAGCGGATCGCGCCCTTCACCTTCGGGTTCACCGGGAATTCCTTGCCCGCGCACAGCTCATAGCGGCAATTGCGCTCGCTGTCGTAGACGGTGAAATGCACCGGCCCGCGCGAGCGGACCTTGCCCTCGCCGCCGATCCGCTCGAGCAGCGACGCGATCGAGCCCACCGCCTCGGGCGTCTCGACATGGATCATCAGCCCGGTGCTGCCGGCATCGGCGGTGACCTGGTCGATCGGCTGCGCGCCCTGCGCGAGCATCTTCACCGTCTCGCCCTCGACATCGACCTTGACCGTCAGCACCACCGCCTGCCCGGGTTCGAGGTATTGCCGCGTGGCCTCGAGCGTGTCGGAAAACACCGTCACCTCGAAGGGGCCGGTCGGGTCCGACATCGAGACGAAGGCGAAACGGTTGCCCTTCGCCGACTTGCGCTCCTGCCGCACGGCAACCTGCCCCGCGATCTTGCCGATGAACGGCCCGCCTTGCGCCTTGGCCGCGATCTCGGCCAGGGTCATCACGTTTTTGCGTTTCAGTGCAGGCAGATAGTCGTCAAGCGGGTGGCCCGACAGATAGAAACCGATGGCCTTGTGCTCTTCCGCCAGCCGCTCGGAGGGCAGCCAGTCGTCGACATCGGCGATCCGCGGCGGCGGCAGGTCGTCGCCCGCATCGCCAAAGAGCGACACCTGCGCCGAGGCCTTGGCCTCGGCCACCGCGGCCGACCAGGCCATGAGCCCCTCGAGGCTTTCGAACACCCGCCGCCGGTTCGGGTCGAGCTGGTCGAAGGCACCGGCGCGGGCCAGCATCTCGAGCGGCCGCTTGCCGATCCGCTTCATGTCGCAGCGCCGGGCGAAGTCGAACAGGTCGCGGAACGGCGCATCGTCACGCGCCTCGACGATCAGCTTCATCGCCTCGACACCGACGTTCTTCAGCGCGCCGAGCGCATAGACAAGCTGCTGGTTCACCACGTCGAAGGTGGCGAGCGAGCGGTTCACGCAGGGCGGCACCACGGTGATGCCAAGGGCGCGCCGCACCTCGCCCATGTAGGTCGAGAGCTTGTCGGTCAGATGGATATCGCAGTTCATCACGCCGGCCATGAACTCGACCGGGTGGTTCGCCTTCAGCCAGGCGGTCTGATAGGAGACCAGCGCATAGGCCGCGGCGTGCGACTTGTTGAAGCCGTAGTTCGCGAATTTCTCGAGCAGGTCGAAGACCTCGCCGGCCTTCTTCGCGTCGATGTTGTGAGTCTTCTTCGCACCCTCGATGAACTTCGGACGCTCCTTCGCCATCTCCTCGGCGATCTTCTTGCCCATGGCGCGGCGCAAAAGGTCGGCGCCACCCAGCGAATAGCCCGCCATCACCTGGGCGATCTGCATCACCTGTTCCTGATAGACGATGATGCCCTGCGTTTCCTTCAGGATCGGGTCGATCGTCGGATGCAGCGATTCGAGCGGCCGCAGCCCGTGCTTGACCTCGCAATAGACCGGGATGTTCTCCATCGGGCCCGGACGATAGAGCGCCACGAGCGCCACGATATCCTCGATGCAGGTGGGTTTCATGCGCCGCAGCGCGTCCATCATCCCCGTCGATTCCACCTGGAACACGGCGACGGTATGGGCGCGGGCGTAAAGATCATAGGTCTTCGCGTCGTCGATCGGGATCGCGTTGATCTGGTTCTCGGCCCCCTCGGCGGGCTCGTAAAGCGTGTTGCCCGCGGCATCGACATGCAGCGGCCGGCCCGACTTGCGGATCAGATTCACCGCGTTCTGGATCACGGTGAGCGTCTTCAGCCCGAGGAAGTCGAACTTCACCAGACCGGCCTTTTCCACCCATTTCATGTTGAACTGGCTGGCCGGCATGTCCGAGCGCGGATCCTGGTACAGCGGCACCAGCTCGTCGAGCGGCCGGTCGCCGATCACCACACCCGCGGCGTGGGTCGAGGCGTTGCGCAACAGCCCCTCGATCTGCTGGGCATAGTTCAGAAGGCGGCCGACGACCTCTTCCTTCGCCGCCTCGCGCAGGCGCGGCTCGTCGGCCAGCGCCTTCTCGATCGAGACCGGCTTCACGCCCTCGACCGGGATCATCTTCGACAGCTTGTCGACCTGGCCATAGGACATCTGCAGCACGCGCCCGACGTCGCGCACCGCGGCCTTCGACAGCAGCGCACCGAAGGCGGCGATCTGGCCCACCTTGTTGCGCCCGTATTTCTGCTGCACGTATCTGATCACCTCTTCGCGGCGATCCATGCAGAAGTCGACGTCGAAGTCGGGCATCGAGACGCGTTCCGGGTTCAGGAAGCGTTCGAACAGCAGCGCATAGCGCATCGGGTCGAGGTCGGTGATCGTCAGCGCATAGGCGACAAGCGAGCCCGCACCCGAGCCACGCCCCGGCCCCACCGGGATGTCATGCGCCTTGCCCCATTTGATGAAGTCGGCCACGATCAGGAAGTAGCCGGGGAAGCCCATCTGCTCGATGATGCCGAGCTCGAATTTCAGCCGCTCCTCGTATTCCTCGACCGGGCAGGCATGCGGGATCACCGCAAGCCGGTTCTTCAGCCCTTCCCAGGCCTGGCGGCGCAGCTCCTCGACCTCGTTATCGGCGAATTTCGGCAGCAGCGGCGGGCGCTTGTAGACGGCAAAGGCACAGCGTTTCGCGATCTCGACGGTGTTCTCCACAGCCTCGGGCAGGTCGGCGAACAGCGCGACCATCTCCGCCTCGGACTTGAAGTAATGCTGCGGCGTCAGGCGCCGGCGCGGCTCGATCTGGTCAACATAGGTGCCCTCGGCGATGCACAGCATCGCGTCATGCGCCTCGAACATCTCGGTCTTCGGGAAGAACACCTCGTTCGTCGCGACGATCGGCAGCCCCATCTCGTAGGCCATCTCGAGGAAGGGCCGCTCGGTCGCCCGCTCGCCCTCCATCAGCCGCCCGCCCTCGCCCGGATGGCGCTGCAGCTCGACATAGAGCCGGTCGGGATAGATCGCGGCGAGCCGTTCGAGGAAGTCGCGCGCCTTCGGCAGCTGTCCGGACTGGATGAGCTTGCCCACCGGCCCTTCGGCGCCGCCGGTCAGGCAGATGATCCCCTCGGAATGCGCCTGCAGATCGCCCAGCGACACCTGCGGCAGCATCCCGTTCTTGTCGATGTAAAGACAGGTCGAGAGCTTCATCAGGTTCATGTAGCCCGCCTCGGTCTGCGCCAGCAGAACGACGGGCGCGGGCAGCCGCGGCTTCTCGCCCGGCCGGCTCTCCTCGAAGGTCACATCGGTCTGACAGCCCATGATCGGCTGCAACCCGTACTCCTTCGCGGTGGTGCAGAATTCGAGCGCCGAGAACATGACATTGGTGTCGGTGACGGCGACGGCGGGGATCTTCGCCGCGTCGCACATCTTGATCAGCTTCTTCACCGGCATCGCGCCCTCGAGCAGCGAATATTCGGTGTGCACGCGCAGGTGGATGAATCGGGGATCGGCCATAGCGACAGGATAAGCGGCGGCGGCGACGGGCGGAAGGGGGCGTGCGGCCCCTTCGGGCAGCTCAAAATTTAATCAATAGGTCAAAATTTTCGCAGCATTCTGCACCCCCACCCTTGCCAAGACCCGGCGCTTGGGTTCTGCTGGTCAGATGGGAGAGCCCCCCGCTCTATGCCGCATCGGGCGCGGGGTCGAAAACATCGGTATCGCGGCGGACATGACCATGGAAATCTCGTTTCTTCTGAACGGAGAAACCCGGGTGGCGCGGTTCGACGACCCCACTCTCAGCGTGCTCGACTGGCTGCGCGCCGAGGGGCTGACCGGCACCAAGGAAGGCTGCAACGAGGGCGATTGCGGCGCCTGCACGGTGATGGTGAGCGACGCGGCGGGTGCGCGCGCGGTGAATGCCTGCCTGATGATGATGCCGCAGATCGCCGGCAAGGCGCTGCGCACGGTCGAGGGCATCGCCGCCCCCGACGGCACGCTGCATCCGGTGCAGAAGGCGATGGTCGAGTGCCACGGCAGCCAGTGCGGCTTCTGCACCCCGGGCTTCGTCGTCTCGATGGCGACCGCGCATCTCAATCACCGCACCGATCACGACGACATCCTTGCCGGCAACCTGTGCCGCTGCACCGGCTACGCACCGATCATCCGCGCCGCCGAAGCGGCAAAGGATGCGCCTGCCGCCGACTGGCTCGCCGCTGACCGCTCCTTCACCTTGCCGGAAGTACCTTCGGGGGTGCGGGGGCAGACAGCCCCCGCCTTCCTGCCCCGCTCCGCCGACGAGCTCGCCGCCTGGTATCCCGCCCATCCCGAGGCGGTGCTGATCGCCGGCGCGACCGATGTCGGGCTGTGGGTGACGAAACAGCTCCGCACCCTGCCCGAGGTTGCCCTCCTCGGCGGCTGCACCGATCTTGCCGAGATCACCGAGACCGAGACCGGCTTCATCATCGGCGCCGGCGTCACCATCGCCGCCCTGCGGGCCTGGGCCGCAGGGCCGCACCCGGCGCTCGCGGGGCTGCTGCGCCGCTTCGCCTCCGAACAGGTGCGCCAGGCCGCGACGATCGGCGGCAATATCGCCAACGGCTCGCCGATCGGGGATGGCCCGCCGGCGCTGATCGCCATGGGTGCCACCCTGACCCTGCGCCTTGGCGACACCCGCCGCAGCTTGCCGCTCGAGGAGTTCTTCCTCGATTACCGCAAGCAGGACCGCCGCCCGGGTGAGTTCGTCGAAAGCGTCAGCCTGCCGAAATCGGCGCCGGGGCTTGTCTGCTACAAACTGTCGAAAAGGTTCGATCAGGACATTTCCGCTGTCTGCGGCTGCTTCAATCTGACCGTGGAAGGTTCGAAAATTGCAAGTGCGCGGATCGCCTTCGGCGGCATGGCCGGGGTGCCGAAACGCGCCTTAGCGCTCGAGGCGGCGCTGACCGGCGCGCCCTTCACCGAAGAGGCGGTCACCGCCGCCCTGCCCAGCTTGGCCGAGGATTTCGCGCCGATGAGCGACATGCGCGCCTCGGCCGCCTACCGGATGCAGGCGGCGCAGGCGATGGCGCTGCGCTATCTCCGCGAGCGCTCGGGCGAGCCTGTCTCGGTGCTGGAGGTGCAGGCATGAGCGTCGGCGCCCCCCTGCCCCATGACTCGGCCGAGCTGCACGTCACCGGCCGCGCGCGCTATGTCGACGACATCCCCTGCCCGGCGGGCACGCTGCATCTGGCCTTCGGCCTCTCGACCGAGGCGAGCGCCGTGATCGAGGAGATGGACCTGACCGCCGTGCGGCAAAGCCCCGGCGTGGTCGCGGTGCTGACCGCAGCCGACATGCCCTTTGCCAACGATGCCTCGCCCGCGCCGCTGCCCGAACCCGTTCTGGCCGAGGGCGAGGTGCATTACATCGGCCAGCCGATGTTCCTCGTCGTCGCCGAAAGCCACCGCGCCGCCCGCATCGCGGCGCGCAAGGGCCGCATCCGCTATGCGCCCCGCACACCGATCCTGACGCTCGACGCTGCGCTTGCCACCAACAGCCGGTTCGAGGGCGGGCCGGTGGTGTGGTCGCGCGGCGAGGTCGCCCCGGCGCTGGCCCGCGCCACCCACCTTGCCGAAGGCACGGTCGAGATCGGCGGGCAGGAGCATTTCTACCTGGAAGGTCAGGCGGCGCTCGCCCTGCCCGAGGACGTGGGCGTCACCATCCGCTGTTCCTCGCAGCACCCGACCGAGGTGCAGCACAAGGTGGCCGAGGCGCTCGGCCTGCACATGCACGACGTGCGGGTCGAGATGCGACGGATGGGCGGCGGCTTTGGCGGCAAGGAGAGCCAGGGCAATCACCTCGCCATCGCCTGCGCGGTGGCGGCGCGGCTGACCGGGCGGGCGTGCAAGATGCGCTACGACCGCGACGACGACATGGTCATCACCGGCAAGCGCCACGATTTCCGCATCCACTACCGGATCAGCGCCGACGCCGAGGGCAAGCTTCTGGGGGCCGAGTTCATCCAGCTGGCCCGATGTGGCTGGTCGCCCGACCTCAGCCTGCCGGTCTGCGACCGGGCGATGCTGCACGCCGACAATGCCTATTTCATCCCGGCACTGCGGGTCGAGAGCCACCGGCTGCGCACCAACACCCAGTCGAACACCGCCTATCGCGGCTTCGGCGGGCCGCAGGGGATGCTGGGCGTCGAGCGCGCGATGGAGCATCTGGCGCATGTGATCGGCATCGAGCCGGCCGAGCTGCGCCGTCGCAACTTCTATGACGAGGCCGCGCCCCTGTCGCCGGCGGGTGGGCCGTCTGCCCCCCCGAGCCCCCCCGAGAGCAGTTCGGCCAGGAAAAAGCAGACAACCCATTACGGTCAGGAGGTGGAGGATTTCATCCTGCACGGGCTGCTGGCAGAGCTGGAGAAATCAAGCGATTACGCCGCCCGCAAGGCCGAGATCGCCGTCTGGAACAGCCAAAATCGAACCTTGAAGCGCGGCATCGCACTGAGCCCGGTGAAATTCGGCATCTCCTTCACGCTCACCCATCTGAACCAGGCCGGCGCTCTGGTGCATGTCTATTCCGACGGTTCGGTCCTGCTCAATCACGGCGGCACCGAGATGGGACAGGGGCTGCACCGCAAGGTCTGTCAGGTCGCGGCGCGGGTCTTCGGCATCGACAGTGACGCCGTGCGGATCACCGCGAGCGATACCGCGAAGGTGCCCAACACCTCGGCCACGGCGGCCTCGTCGGGGGCCGACATGAACGGCATGGCGGTGCAGGCCGCCTGCGAGACGGTGCGCGAGCGGCTGGCGGGGTTCGTGGCCGCGCGCGAGGGCTGCGCGTTGGGCGAGGTGGTCTTTGCCGAGGGGCGCGTCGCGGTGCCGGGCAAGGACTGGTCCTTTGCCGAGGTGGCGCTCGCCGCCTATGGCGCGCGGGTGTCGCTGTCCTCGACGGGCTTCTATGCCACGCCGAAGATCAGCTGGGACCGCGTCGCCGGGCGCGGCCGGCCGTTCTATTACTTCGCCTATGGCGCGGCGGTGACCGAGGTGGTGATCGACACGCTCACCGGCGAGAACCGTATCCTGCGCGCCGATATCGTGCATGACGCGGGATCGTCGCTGAACCCGGCGCTCGACATCGGGCAGGTCGAGGGCGCCTATGTGCAGGGCGCGGGCTGGCTGACCACCGAGGAGCTGGTGTGGAACGCGAAGGGGCAGCTGACGACGCACGCCCCCTCGACCTACAAGATCCCGGCCTGTTCCGACCGGCCGCGGGTGTTCAACGTGCGGCTCTGGGATGCGCCGAACCGCGAGGAGACGGTGTTCCGCTCGAAGGCCGTGGGCGAGCCGCCCTTCATGCTGGGGATTTCGGCTTTCCTCGCGCTGAATGCGGCCTGCGCGGCCTGTGGCCCGGCCTGGCCCGATCTGCAGGCACCGGCGACGGCCGAGGCGGTACTGGCCGCCGTCGCCAGGGCCCGGGGCGTGGCAGCATGAGCCTCGATCCGGACGCGCTGATCCGGGCCGCCGCACGCGGCCCTTTCGTGCGCATCACCGTGGCCGAGGTGCGCGGTTCTGCCCCGCGCGAGCCGGGCGCGGCGATGCTGGTCTGGCCCGACCGGACCGAGGGCACGATCGGCGGCGGGCGGCTGGAATTCGAGGCGATCGCCCGCGCCCGTGCGACGCTTGCGCCGCATCTCGAACGCATCGCGCTTGGGCCGGCGATGGGGCAGTGCTGCGGCGGCGCGGTGGTGCTGGCCTATGAGCCGATGACGGCCGCGACGGTCGCCACCCTTGCCCCGGGCTGGCATGCGCGCCCGGTGGGCGGGCCGGCCGAGATGCCGCTCGCGCTGCGCCGGGCCCTTGCCCGCGCCCGCGACCGCGGCGAGGCCCCTGCCCTGCTGATCGAGGGCTGGCTGGTCGAGGAGGTCGCGCCGCGCGCGACCGAGCTCTGGATCTGGGGCGCGGGCCATGTCGGGCGGGCGCTCGCCGGCGTGCTGGCCCCGCTGCCCGGGCTGCGGCTTCGCTGGGCCGACACCGGGGCCGAGCGTTTTCCCGAGGTGATCCCCGAGGGCGTCGAGACGCTGATCGCCGAGAACCCCGCCGATCTTGTTCCCCTTGCCCCCCTGACCGCGCGCCATCTGATCCTGACCTATTCCCATGCCCTCGATTTCGAGCTGTGCCACCGCCTGCTCGACCACGGCTTTGCCGCCTGCGGGCTGATCGGCTCGGCGACGAAATGGGCAAGGTTCCGGTCGCGGCTGGCAGATCTGGGCCATTCCGAAGCCCAAATTTCCCGCATTGCCTGTCCGATAGGCGATCCGACCTTCGGGAAGGCACCGCAGGCCATTGCGATTTCGGTCGCCGCCGCGCTACTGAGAGAGCTGAGCGCCACAAGAGCCGGAACGGCCAGCAGATTGGAAGGACGCGCCGGGTGATGGGGACAACACTTCTGAAGATCGAGGGCCTGACCAAGGCCTATCCCGGGGTCGTGGCCAATGACGGCGTCGGCTTCGAGGTCGGCCGGGGCGAGGTGCACGCGCTTTTGGGCGAGAACGGCGCCGGCAAATCGACGCTGGTGAAGATGATCTATGGCCTCGTGAAACCCGATTCGGGCACGATGACCTTCAACGGCGCCCCCTACACCCCGGCCGAACCGCGCGCGGCGCGGCTTTCGGGCGTGGCGATGGTATTTCAGCACTTTTCCCTCTTCGAGGCGCTGAACGTCGCCGAGAATGTCGCCCTCGGCATGGAAAACCCGCCGCCGATGCGCGACCTTGCGCGCCGCATCCGCGAGATCTCCGCTGCCTACGGGCTGCCGCTCGACCCCGAGCGGCTGGTGGGCGATCTGTCGGCGGGCGAGCGTCAGCGCGTCGAGATCATCCGCTGCCTGCTGCAGGACCCGAAGCTGCTCATCATGGACGAACCGACCTCGGTCTTGACGCCGCAGGAGGTCGACATCCTCTTTCACACCCTGCGCAAACTGTCGTCCGAGGGCACGGCGATCCTCTACATCAGCCACAAGCTCGAGGAGATCCGCAGCCTGTGCGACGGCGCGACGATCCTGCGCGGCGGCAAGGTGGTGGGGTCTTGCGTGCCGCGCGAGAAGACGGCGCGCGAGCTGGCCGAGATGATGGTGGGCGGCGAGTTCACCACCACCGACCGCAGCGGCCGCGCGCTTGGCGCGACGATCTTCGAGGTGAAGGCGCTCTCCCTGCCCTCGATGTCGCAATTCGGCCCGTCGCTGCGCGAGGTGTCGCTGTCGCTGCGCGCGGGCGAGGTGCTGGGCATCGGCGGCGTCGCCGGCAACGGCCAGGAGGAACTGCTGGCCACGCTCTCGGGCGAGGTGCCCTCGGCCCCCGGCACGGTGAAACTGCACGGGCAGGACATTTCCGACCTCGGGCCGAACGACCGGCGCCGGCTGGGCCTGCAGGGGGCGCCGGAAGAGCGGCTCGGCCATGCCGCGGTGCCGAACATGAGCCTGACCGACAATGCGTTGCTGACCGGCACCGTGCGCCGGCCGCTGACCCGCAAGGGCTTCCTCGACATGACCGCGGCGCGGCTCTTCGCCGAGGAGATCATCCAGGCCTTCGACGTGCGCACGCCCGGCCCGCATGTGGCGGCGCGCGCACTTTCGGGCGGCAACCTGCAGAAGTTCGTGATCGGCCGCGAGGTGCTGCAGGCGCCCGAGGTGCTGATCGTGAACCAGCCGACCTGGGGCGTCGATGCGGCCGCGGCCGCGGCGATCCGGCAGGCGCTTCTGGACCTTGCCGCGAAGGGCGCGGCGGTGATCGTGATCTCGCAAGACCTTGACGAACTGATGGAAATCGCCGACCGCTTCTGCGCATTGAACGAGGGGCGGCTGTCCGCCCCGCGCCCGACCGAGGGGCTGACGATCGACGAGATCGGGCTGATGCTGGGCGGGGCCCACGGAATGGCGGAGGCGGCGCAATGATCCGGCTGGTGAAACGGCCCGTGCCCTCGAAGGCATGGTCCTGGGCGACGCCCCTGATCGCGGTGCTGGCGACGATGATCGCCGGCGGCATCCTGTTCGCGGTGCTTGGCAAGAACCCGGTCGAGGCGATCCGGGTGATCTTCTGGGATCCGCTCTTCGGCCCGAACGCCGGCTATTTCCGCGGCCAGCTGCTGGTGAAGGCGGCGCCCTTGATCCTGATCGCCTCGGGGCTTGCCGTGGGCTTCAAGGCCGGGATCTGGAACATCGGTGCGGAAGGCCAATACATCATCGGCGCGATCTGCGGCGCGGCGCTGGCGCTGGCCGTCTATCCCACCGAAAGTGCGTGGCTGTTCCCGGCGATGGTGATCCTCGGCGCGCTTGGCGGGTTTCTCTGGGGGCTGATCCCCGCCCTTCTGAAGGTGATCTTCGGCACCAACGAGATCCTCGTCTCGCTGATGCTGGTCTATGTCGCGCAGAACCTGCTTGCCTACATGGCCTTCGGGCCGCTGAAGAACCCCGAGGGCTATGGCTTTCCGGGCTCGCGCAACCTGCAGCAATACGCCTCGGCGCATAACCCCGAGCTGATCGCGGGCACCGGCGCGCATTGGGGCGTGCTCGCGGCGCTGATCGCGGTGATCGGCGCCTATATCCTGATGCACCGCCACATCGCGGGCTTCCGCATCCGGGTCGCGGGCGAGGCACCGCGGGCGGCGCGCTTTGCCGGCGTGGTGCCGGCGCGGCTGGTGGTGTTCTGCCTCGGCCTCTCGGGCGCGCTCGCGGGTCTTGCCGGGCTCTTCGAGGTTGCGGGCCCCTCGGGGCAGATCACCGACAGCTTCAACGCGGGCTATGGCTTCACCGCGATCATCGTCGCCTTCCTCGGCCGGCTGCACCCGATCGGCATCCTTCTGGCCGGGCTGCTGATGGCGCTGACCTATATCGGCGGCGACATGGCGCAGCTGATGCTGTCGCTGCCCTCGGCGGCGATCCAGGTGTTCCAGGGGATGCTTCTGTTCTTCCTGCTGGGCTTCGACCTGCTCACCAATTACCGTGTCCGCATCGGGAGGGCCCGCGCATGATCCTCGGCGGCATCGACATCGTCACGCTGATCGCCACGCTGATGGCGGCCTCGACCCCGGTGCTGCTGGCGGCAACGGGCGAGCTCGTCGCCGAGAAATCGGGCGTGCTGAACCTCGGCGTCGAGGGAATGATGATCATCGGCGCCGTCGCGGGCTTTGCCACGGCCGTCGGCACCGGCAGCCCGGTTCTGGGCTTTCTGGGCGGCGCCATCGCCGGCGCGCTGCTGGCCACCCTCTTTGCCGTGCTGACCCAGGTGTTCCTGTCCAACCAGACCGCAACCGGCCTTGCCCTGACGATGTTCGGGCTTGGCCTGTCGGCGCTCTTCGGCAAGGGCTTTGAGGGGGTGCGCCCGCCCGCCACCGGCAAGGTGCCCTTCGGCCCGCTGAGCGAGATCCCGGGGCTTGGCCGCATCCTCTTTTCGCATGACTGGGTGGTCTATCTGTCGCTCGCCCTCGTCGTCGCGGTCTGGGCCTTTCTCAGGTTCACCCGCGCCGGGCTGATCCTGCGCGC
Source organism: Paenirhodobacter ferrireducens (assembly GCF_004022265.1). Taxonomy (GTDB): domain Bacteria; phylum Pseudomonadota; class Alphaproteobacteria; order Rhodobacterales; family Rhodobacteraceae; genus Rhodobacter; species Rhodobacter ferrireducens. The sequence goes on along the minus strand of NZ_SAVB01000023.1, from coordinate 17,879 downwards.
CGTGGGCGAGAATGCCGAGGCGGCGCATGCGCTTGGCTACCGGGTGATTGCGGTGCGACTGATGGCGCTCGCCTTCGGCGGCGCGCTCGCCGGGATGGGCGGCGCCTATCTCAGCCTCGTGCGCGTGCCGCAATGGACCGAGGGGATGACCGCCGGCGCCGGCTGGATCGCGCTCGCCATCGTCGTCTTCGCCTCCTGGCGTGCCGGGCGGGTGCTGATCGGCGCCTATCTCTTCGGCGGCATCACCGCGCTGCAGCTGCAGCTGCAGGCCGCGGGCTATGCGATCCCGGTGCACCTGCTGTCGATGGCACCCTATGTGCTGACCATCGTCGTGCTGGTCGTCCTCTCCGCCATCCACCGCCGCGGGGTGCAGGCCGCGCCTGCCGCTCTCGGCCGGTCGTTCCATGCCTCGACCTGAGGCAGCCATCCGGGCCTTCGGGCCTCAACCACGGGGAGTTCCCATGAACCGCAGAACCTTCCTTCAGACCACCGCCGCGACCGCCGTCGCCGCTGCCGCGGGCCTGCCCGCCCGCGCCGCCGATCCGCTGAAAGTGGGCTTCATCTATGTCGGCCCGATCGGCGACATGGGCTGGTCCTATCAGCACGATCAGGCCCGCCAGGCGATCGCGAAGGAATTCGGCGACAAGATCGTCACCACCTATGTCGAGAACGTGCCCGAGGGTCCGGACGCCGAGCGCGCCCTGACCCAGCTCGCCCTCGAGGGCAACCAGCTGATCTTCGCGACCTCCTTCGGCTTCATGGATGCCACCGTGAACGTGGCGAAGAAGTTCCCGAACGTGAAGTTCGAGCACGCCACCGGCTACAAGCGCGCCGACAACCTCGCCACCTATGACGCGCGCTTCTACGAGGGCCGCGCGATCCAGGGCACCATCGCCGGCCGGATGACGAAGAGCAACAAGATCGGCTACATCGGCTCCTTCCCGATCCCGGAAGTGGTGCAGGGCATCAACTCGGCCTTCATCCACGCCAAGAAGGTGAACCCGGATGTCGAGATCAAGGTGGTCTGGGCCTACACCTGGTTCGACCCCGCGAAGGAGGCCGACGCCGCCGCCGCGCTGATCGCCGAGGGCTGCGACGTCATCATGCAGCACACCGACTCGACCGCACCGCAGGCCAAGGCCCAGGAAGCCGGCAACGTCATCACCTTCGGCCAGGCCTCGGACATGGCGGCCTTCGCACCGATGCCGCGCGTCACCTCGACGATCGACAACTGGGAGCCCTATTACAAGAAGCGCGTCGCGGCGATGCTCGACGGCAGCTGGACCTCGGAATCGACCTGGGGCGGGATCGGCACCGGCATGGTGAAGATCGGCGAGATCAGCTCGGCCGTGCCGGCCGAGGTGAAGGCCGAGGTCGAGGCGCTCGAATCCAAGCTCGCCTCGGGCGAGTATCACCCCTTCACCGGCCCGCTGAACAAGCAGGACGGTTCGGCCTGGCTCGCCGCGGGCGAGACCCCGGACGACGGCACCCTCGCCGGGATGAACTTCTTCGTCGAAGGCATCAAGGCCGAACTGCCGAAGTGATCTGCAGCCCCGGTTGCACGGAAGGCGGGCCCCCGGGCCCGCCTTTTTTCGTTGGTCCGCGCGGGAATTGACCTGCATCATTGCGCTTGACAGAAGATTTCCGTCACATTCAGGTATGTGAATGCATACTGCCGCGTACCGTCGCGGCACTTCAGGGAGAGAGGGAAGAGGAATGGCACATATCGTGGTTCTCGGAGCCGGGCTTGGCGGCGCCATCATGGCCTACGAGCTGCGCGACAATGTCCGCAAGGAAGACAAGATCACGGTCATCACCAAAGACCCGCAATACCATTTCGTGCCCTCGAACCCCTGGGTCGCCGTCGGCTGGCGCGACCGCAAGGACATCTCGATCGACCTGGCGCCGACGATGGCGCGCAAGGACATCGACTTCGTCCCCGTCGCCGCGGCCCGGCTGCACCCCGAGGAGAACCGCGTCGAACTCGAGGATGGCCGCTCGATCTCCTACGACTACATCGTCATCGCCACCGGCCCCGAACTGGCCTTCGACGAGATCGAGGGCTTCGGCCCCGAGGGCTTCACCCAGTCGATCTGCCACGTCGATCATGCCGAGAAGGCCCGCACCGCCTTCGAGCGTTTTTGCGAAAATCCCGCGCCGATCATCATCGGCGCGGTGCAGGGCGCGAGCTGCTATGGCCCGGCCTATGAGTTCTGCTTCATCCTCGACACCGCGCTGCGCAAGATGAAGATCCGCGACCAGGTGCCGATGACCTTCATCACCTCGGAACCCTATGTCGGCCATCTCGGCCTCGACGGAGTGGGCGACACCAAGGGGCTGATGGAATCGAACCTGCGTGACAAGCACATCAAGTGGATGACCTCGTGCAAGGTGCAGAAGGTCGAGGACGGCAAGATGACCGTCGAGGAGATCGCCGACGACGGCTCCTCGAAGGGCGTGAAGGAGATGCCCTTCGGCTATGCGATGATGCTGCCCGCCTTCCGCGGCATCCCGGCGCTGATCGGGCTCGAGGGGCTGGTGAACCCGCGCGGCTTCGTGATCGTCGACAAGTATCAGCGCAACCCGAAATACCGCAACGTCTTCGGCGTCGGCGTCTGCGTCGCGATCCCGCCGGTCGGCCCGACCCCGGTGCCGGTCGGCGTGCCGAAAACGGGCTTCATGATCGAGTCGATGGTCACCGCCACCGCGCATAACATCGGCAATCTCGTGCGCGGCAGCGAGCCCGACGAGGTCGGCACCTGGAACGCGGTCTGTCTGGCCGATTTCGGCGATCAGGGCATCGCCTTCGTGGCGCAGCCGCAGATCCCGCCGCGCAACGTGAACTGGTCGGCGCAGGGCAAGTGGGTGCACTGGGCGAAGGAGGGCTTCGAGCGCTATTTCATGCACAAGCTGCGCAAGGGCACCTCGGAAACCTTCTACGAGAAGGCCGCGATGAAGATGCTCGGCATCGACAAGCTGAAGGCGACGAAAAAAGGGTAAGCTCCGGAGGAGACGGGCCGGCCACTCGGGCCCGGTTCGGAGCAGGCCCGCCGAGGCGGGCAAGGAAGGCGGGCCGCAAGGCCCGCCTTTTCCGTCTCACTCCTGGGCGACGTCGAGCAGCCCGGTGATCCGGCGCACCACGGTGCGGCGGTTCGCGGGCTCTGCGCCAGAGGCCGGCACCAGCAGCTCTTCCTCGCCATAGCCCTGCACGACCATGTTTTCCGACGGCACGCCGTAATAGTCGCTCAATGCAAGGGCGAGCGATTCCGCCCGCCGGTCGCTCAGCGCGAGGTTATAGGCCGGATCGCCCACCGCATCGGTGTGACCCTCGACGAGGAAGACCTCTTCGGGGTTCGCCGCGATCATGTCCTGCATCGTCCGGCCCAGCTCGGACAGGGCCGGCGCCTGGTCCGGCCCGATCGCCGCCGAGCCCGAGGGGAAGATGACGTTCTGCACCGTCACCGCGGGGGCAAGCGCCCGCACCTGCTCGATCTGGCGGATCTGCGCCAGGCTGAAGGCCCGGTTCGCCGGGTTCTGCGCCGCGAGCGCCTCGCGCAGCGCCGCCTCGTTGTTGCTCGAGGAGTAATAGCCCGTCGGCGCAGGCAGTGTCGCGTAATCGACCGGCGCGAGGTCGCGCGAATCGTCGATCAGCACATAGCGGCGCCCGTCGGGGTCGATCCTCACCCGTTTCACGATCCGCCGCATCGGGTCGTAGAGGGTGACGATCTGCGTGCCGTCGGGCTTCGTCGCTACCGTGCGCAGCGACCCGTCAGGATAGCTCTCCGAGCTCATCGTCGTGCCGGGCTGGCGCATCAGCACGTCATCGTCCTTGAGCACCGAGTAGCTGCCATCGGGGTTGCGCACCACGACCCGGTCGTCCGAGTTCGCCGCGACCCGGCTGCCGTTGTTCAGCAGCGCCCCCACCGCGAGCGCGCCGAGGCCGAGGATGGCGAGCTTCTCGAGGTCGGACAGACCGCTGTCCTTCTTATGCGCACGCGGCTGGCCGTACAGGTTGGTGTGGAAGTCCTGCCCCGGCCGACGGGTGTTTTCGCGGGTGAAGACCTGGCGCTGGATCCGCACGCCGGGGGGCGGCGGCGCCTTCGGGTCGATCCCGGCCGAAAGTGCCTCGTTGCGCGGCGGCTTCACCGGCAGCACGGGCACCGGCCTGGGCGGCCGGCGGTTTTGCGAATCGAGCGCGTCGCGCAGGTTCGGCGGCAGGCGCTGCGGCTGCGGCGGCTGTAGCCCGGGCCGGGCCTGCTGCTGCCCGGGGAGCAGCGGAACGACCTGCGGCGGGGGCGGATTGCCCGGCTGCTGTCCCGGCACTGGCCGGACCCCCGGCTTCGGTTTGGCGGGTTTCGGCTGCATCTGTGCCGGAAGCTGCCCGCCCGGCTGCGGCTTTGCCGGCTTCGGCTGCCGTGGCACCGGCGGATTGTCCGACGGCTGAGCGACGACAGGCGGCAGCCCCCCCGCTTGTGGCTTCGCCGGCTGCGGAGTGCGCGGCGACAACACCTCTCCCGGAGGCTTTTGCCAAAACGGCGTGGTCGGACCCGGAGTGCGCTCGGGGCGGGCTTGCTGGCCCGGCAGCTGCACGCGGTTCTGGTTCTGGTTCTGGTTCTGATTCCGGTTCGGCCACACCGCATCCGCACCTTGCGAGGGCTGCGGCTTCGCAGGTTTTGGCTGCAACGGCTGCGGCTTTGCCGGCTGCGGCTGCAGCGGCGTGGGCTGCGCCGTCTTCGGCGGCCTGGCCGGTTGCGCCGGGCGCAGCCCGGGCGTTGCCGGAACCGCGCGGCGCTGCTGCAGCGGCATGTCAAAGGGCTCGTGCGTATTCTTCCGCTGTTTCGGCGGTTTCACCGCATTGCCGCCGCCACCGCCCTGCCCCGCGCAGATCCTGCGCGCCTCGTTCGCGGACTTGCCGTCAGCGATCTGCGCCGCGACACAGCTCGACCCCGCGTTGCCCTGCGCCTCGATTACCGTCGGCTGCAGGATCGAAAGACCGGCGACCAACGCCGTGGTCATCCTGAGGATCTTCATGTCTCAACTCCCGTCACGACGGACACAGCCGTCGATCCCGGTCATATAAGCATGCTTGCGGAAGAAAGTTCCTGCGTGGCCTGGTCTGTGGCAAAAATGCTCGTGATCGGCACGAGATCGGCCAAACTCAGCCGTTCGCCGCGACCTTGTAGATGAAACCGTAGGTCGGATAGACGCTGCCCGGCGTGTTCGGCAGCGTTTCCACCCGCACGCGCGACCAGTCGTTCGCCGGCGAGACATCCACCACCGCCATGTCGAGCGACACCTTGTTGCGGTGCCAGTTCGCGTGATCGACGAGAATCCGGCGTTCGGAGACGATGCGCGAGACGACCGCGACATGGCCCATCGGCATGCCGCGGGTGGCGCGGAAGTTCAGCACCGCCCCGACCACCGGGCGCTGCCCCTTCGGGTAAAGATTCGTCGCCTTCTGCCACCAGGTCTTGGCATTGCCCTGGATGTTGATGCCGCTCACCTCGCGGGCGAAGGGCACGCACCAGATCCGGCCCCGCCGGGTCTGCATCGCCGAGGATTGCGCAACGGCCTGCTTCAGCTCTTCGGGCGCCACCGAGGCGACGCGCACCACCTGTTCTTCCTGCCGCTGGTGTCGGGATTCCGCCTGCACCGGCATCCCGCCGGAGAGGAACATCGCACAGCCCAGAACGGCGGTCGCAACAAGCGTCTTCAAAGCCATCAGTTCGCCTTCGCAGATCGGTCGACAGGAACGGCCTGCCGCATCGCGACGAAACCGTGCGCACAGCAATTCCAGATCGGGGGCCGCAAGCAAAGCCAAGAAGCCCTGCCGGCCGGAAAGCGGGCGGGAAACGGCCGAAACCGTTTTCAGAGATGCGCGGTTTCCCGCTCACGCCGGCCTCAGATAACGGATTGTTGACATCCCTCGCCCGGGTTGCCCCGGCAGCGCCAGAATCTCCCGTCCGCAGCCCCGGCGGGCCGTGGGAAAAGAGATTCGGCCCGGCGCCCGGCAGAGAATCGTGACAATCGCCGCAGCCGCTCAACCGGCAGCACTGCTTCCGGTCAGGCGCCGGTCGGCGCGCTCCATCCGCAGATCGAGCATTGCGGCGCGCAGCCGCGCGACATGGGCGCGGCCCTCGACCGTCTGCGCAAGGTCGCGGGTCTCGGCCGGGTCGGCCTCACGGTCGAACAGCAGCGGCGGCAACCCGCCGTTGAAATGCACGAGCGTATGCGTCGCATCGCGCAGGATCGCGGCGTTACAGCGGGTCTCCGGCAAGCCGAAAGCTCGCTCGAAGCGGGTCGGTCGACCGGGCTCGGCCAGATCGATCTCGGTCAGCGCAACCCCGCGCCAATCATCCGGCCGTTCGCCGCGCAGGAAAGGCGTCAGCGGCGCCCCGTCCATCACCGCGGGGGGCACCCCGCCCAACAGGTCAAGCAGCGTCGGCGTGACATCGACGGTCGAGACCACATCCGCGACCACCCGCCCGGCCTGTACCCCGGGGGCGCGGATCACCAGCGGCACGTGATGCGCCGCGGCCAGAACATTGTCCTTGCCCCAATAGCCCTGATCGCCCAGCATCTCGCCGTGATCGGCCATCAGCACCAGCACGGTGCGCCCGGCCTGCCCGGTCGTGTCGAGCCAGTCGAGAATGCGGCCGAGATGCGCATCGACCTCGGCGACAAGGCCAAGATAGACGGCGCGCAGATCGGCCACCGCCGCGGGGTCGAGCGTCTCGCAACGGCCATCGAAGCCCCAGTAAAGCCCCTGTTGCGACGGCGCCGAGAACCAGGCATCGCGAAACGGATGCGCCGCGCCCCCGGCCGGCACCGGCGCCGGGATGCGCGCGGTCTCGGCGAGCCGGTTCCACGGCGCGGGCGCGACCAGCGGCGGGTGCGGGCGGATATAGGTCAGATGCGCGCTCCACACCCCGTCGCGCCGCGCCTCGAGCGCCTCGAGCGTGCGGTCGGTCAGAAAGGCGGTGTCGCTGTCCTCGGCGCGGTAGAAGGCGGGGGCGCGCAGCCCCTCGCCCGCCGGGCGATAGAGGTCGAACCAGCGCGCCGGCAGCGGCTCGGGCAGGTCATAGCCGCGCCGGCGCAGGTGCCCGATCCAGGCCAGCGGCGCCTCGAAGCGCATCTCAACGATTTCGCGAAAGCCGCGGGCGGGCAGCTCGTAGGTGGCAAGGTCCGGGTCGCGCGGGTCGCGCTCGGCCGGGTCGGCGGCCATGTCGCAATAGCCAAACAGCAGCGGCTCGCGGCCGAGGCGGCGCAGCTCGGTCGCGAGCGTGGCGTGATGGCGCGCCACCGGCGCCCCGTTACGGATACCGCGGTGGTTGAAGGCGTAAAGCCCGGTCAGCAACGAGGCGCGCGACGGCCCGCAGGGCACCGCGGCGGTGAAGCAATTGGCAAAGCTCACCCCCTCGGCCCGCAGCCGGTCGAGCGCCGGCGTCAGCACGATCCCCGCCAGCGCGCCCGACAGAACATCGGCGCGCAGCTGATCGAGGGTGACAAGCAGCAGGTTCAGGGCCTCAGGCTTCGGCATCGAGACGCTCCAGAAGGGCGGGCAGATCCGCCACCGTGTCGATCACATGATCGGCGCCCGCCGCGGTCAGCAGCGCCGTGGCCCCGGCGCGCAGACGCGCACGCTCGGCCGCAGACGTGGCGGCAAGCGCCTCGGGCGTCAGCCCGACGGCATTGCCCGAAAGCGCCACCCCCACCGTCAGGCAGCCCGCCGCCACCCCCTCGGCAATGCCCGGCGCGGTGTCGTCGACCTTGACCACCGCAGCGGGCGGATAGACCTGCAGGTCGATGAAGCAGCGATACATGCCAAGCGGGCCGGGCCGCCCCTCGGGCAGATCGTCGGCGCAGACGAGGCAGTCGGGGGCATAGCCCTGCGCCGCCGCCACCGGCAGCACCCGCTCCATGATCGAGCGCACATAGCCGGTGGTGGAGCCGATCTTCAGCCCCGCCGCGCGCAGCTGCGCCACCGCCTCGCGGCAGCCCGGCACCAATGTCGCATAGCGCGCGACCACTTCCTCGTTCATCGGCACGAAAACCTCGTAGACCCTGTCGACATCGGCATCTTCGGGCAGCCGGCCGTGAATGTCACGCCATTGCACCGCGATCTCCGGCAGGTCCATCATCGCCCGGATATGGTCCCATTTCGGCTTGCCCATCGGGCCGCGCGCCTGCGCCACACTCACCGTGACGCCGAAGCGCGCGAAGGCCTCGATGAAAACCCCCATCGGCGCGAAGGAGCCGAAGTCGATCGTCGTGCCGGCCCAGTCGAAGACCACCGCCTTGAACCGGTTCATGCCGCCACCTCCGCCAGGAACCGCGCCCGTTCCCCGAGCGCCGCACCAGAGGGCGCGGCACCGCGCACCCCGGTCTCGGCCAGGGTGTCGCGCACGGCAGCCAGGACCGCGTCGATCACCCCGGTGTCGAGCCGACCGATCGTGCCGATGCGGAAGCTGTCGACCTGCGTCAGCTTGCCCGGATAGAGGATGAACCCCTTCGCCTTCATCCGGTCGTAGAAATCGGCAAAGACGAAGGCCGGATCGGCGGGGCAGAAGAAGGTGGTGATGACCGGGCTGAGCCAGGCATCGCTCAGCAGTGTCTCGAACCCCATCTGCCGCATCCCCGCCACCAGCCGGTCGCGGTTGGCCGCATAGCGCGCGCCGCGCGCGGCAACGCCGCCCTCCGCCTCGTGCTCGCGCAGCGCCTGCAGGAAGGCCGCGACGGCATGGGTGGGCGGGGTGAAGCGCCATTGCCCCGAGCGCTCGAACTCGGCCGATTGCGCGGCGATGTCGAGGCAAAGCGCATGAGCATTGCCTGTGGCCTCGGCCAGCGCGGCGCGGCGCACCAGCACGAAGCCGAAGCCCGGCACCCCCTCGATGCATTTGTTGGCCGAGCTGACCAGCGCGTCGAAGGCGATCTCGGCGGGCAGCACCGGCACCGCGCCGAAGGCGGACATGCTGTCGATCAGCAGCCGGCGCCCGGCCCCGGCCACCGCTGCGGCGATCTCGGGAAGCGGGTTGAGGATGCCCGAGGAGGTCTCGCAATGGATCGCCACGACATGGCTGATCGCCGGGTCCTGCGCCAGGATCGCCGCCACCTCGGCGCCGCGCGGCGGCAGGTAGTCGCCCTTGTCGAGCACCACCACCGCGCGCCCCATCACCCGCAGCATCTGCGCCGCGCGCGCGCCATACGCGCCGTTCGCCAGCACCAGCGCCCGCCCGGCGCGCGGCACCAGCGTGCCGAGCATCGCCTCGACGCAATAGCTGCCCGAGCCCTGCATCGGCACGCAGGTATAGGCCTCTCCCCCCTCCCCGAGCAGCGCGACAAGCCGCGCGCGGACCTCGGCGGTCATCGCCCGGAAGTCGCTGTCCCAGCTGCCGAGATCGGTCAACATCGCGGACTTGACCGCAAAGGAGGTGGACAGCGGTCCGGGGGTCAGAAGCCAGGGTTCGCCCATGCGCGGCGGTTCGATGAGGAGGTCGGTCACGTCTGTCTCCGAAAGCAGGAAGGAAAGGCGGCCGCAGGTCTGCGGCCACCGGAAAAAGGGGGAAGCGCGGCTCAGGGTCTGGCGCGCGCCAGGTCGAGTTCTTCGGCGAAATGGCAGGCGACGAAATGCTCGGGGGCGATCTCGCGCCAGGCCGGGACCACATCGCGGCAGGCGGCGCGCGCGAAGCGGCAGCGCGAATGGAAGCGGCAGCCCGGGGACGGCTCGGACGGGTCCGGGATCTCGCCCTCGAGCCGATCCGGGTGGAAGCCCAGATCGGGGTCGGGCTGCGGCACGGCCGACAGCAGCGCATGGGTGTAGGGATGGCGCGGCGCGAAGAACAGCGCCTCGGTCGGCGCATATTCGACGAAGCGGCCGACATACATCACCGCAACGCGCCGGCTGATCTGCGCCACCACCGAAAGGTCATGCGCGATGAACAGGAAGCTGACCCCGGTCTCCTGTTGCAACTCGTGCAGCAGGTTGACGATCTCGGCCTGGATCGAGACGTCGAGCGCCGAGACGCTCTCGTCGCAGACGACGAAATCGGGGCGCGCGACGAGGGCGCGGGCGATGCAGATGCGCTGCCGCTGGCCGCCGGAGAAGGCATGGGGGAAACGGCGCAGATGCTCGAGGTCGAGCTTGCAGCGCGCCGCGATCTCGCGCACCCGCGCGTCGATTTCGGCGCGGTCCCGCAACAGCCCGGTCGCCACCAGCGGCTCGGCGATGATGTCGCGCACCGTCATCCGCGGATTCAGGCTGGAATAGGGGTCCTGAAAGACCAGGCTCATCCGCGGCCGGACCGCGCGCAATGCCGCCTCCGCAAGCGCGGAAAGCTCGATCGTACCCTCGGGACCGTGCAGCAGCACCTGCCCCGCCGTCGGGTCGAGCGCGCGCAGGAGCGCGCGGCCGACCGTGGTCTTGCCCGAGCCGCTTTCGCCGACAAGCCCGACGGTCTCGCCGCGGCGGATGTCGAAGCTGACCCCGTCGACCGCGCGCAGCGGCGCGCGACGGCGGTCGAAAAGCCCCCGGCCTCCGGTCTCGAAAGTGACCTCGAGATCCCTCACCTCGATCAGCGGGCCGTTCATGCGACACTCCTTTCGCCGGTGTGCAGGTGGCAGCGCACCACGCGCCCGCCGCCAAGATCGACCGGCTCCGGCACCCGCGTGGCGCAGATCCCGGCAAGCGCCTCGGCGCAGCGCGGATGGAACGGGCAGCCCGCGGGCCGCGCCGAGGGGCTCGGGATCTCGCCCGGCACCGGATGCAGGCGCCCCTCGAGCCGGTCGAGCCGCGGGATCGCCGCGATCAGCCCGCGGGTGTAGGGATGCGCCGGCGCCTGCAACAGCGCGCGCACCGGACCGCGCTCGACGATCGTGCCGAGATACATCACCGCCACCTCCTGCGCGACCTGGGCGATCACCCCGAGGTCATGGCTGATGAAGATCATCGCCATGCCGAGATCGCACTGCAGGCCCCGCATCAGATCAAGCACCTGCGCCTGGATCGTCACATCAAGCGCGGTCGTCGGCTCGTCGGCGATCAGCAGTCGCGGCCCGGCCGAAAGCGCGAGCGCGATCATCGCGCGCTGCCGCATCCCCCCGGACAGCGTATGCGGATACTGGTCGATGCGCCGCTCCGGGCTGGCGATGCCGACCTTCGCCAGCATCTCGATCGCCAGCGCCCGCGCCGCGCGCCCCTTCAGCCCGCGGTGCAGCGCGATCGCCTCGGTGATCTGGTTGCCGATCGTGTAGACCGGGCTGAACGAGGCCATCGGCTCCTGGAAGATCATCCCGATCTCGCCCCCGCGCAGCCGGCGCAGGGCGCGCGCGCGCGGCGACAATCGCTCGATCCCGATTGCCTGCCCGGCCTTGTCGACATAGCGCATCCGGCTGTGCGCGCCGAGCGTGGCGGTGCCCGGCAGCAGCCGCATCAGCGCCTTCGCGGTGACCGACTTGCCCGAGCCGCTCTCGCCGACAAGGCCAAGGGTACGGCCCTCGGCCAGGGCGAAGGAGACATCCGCAACCGGGGTCACGATGCCCTCGTCGGTGCGGAAGGTGACGGAAAGATTCTCGACGGAAAGCATGGATCACCCGTTCTGGCCATAGGGGTCGGCGGCGTCGCGCAGCCCGTCGCCCAGCAGCGTGAAGGCGAGCACGGCAAGCACCACGAAACCCGCAGGAATGAAAAGCCACGGCGCCTGTTCGATCACCTGCACCGACTGCGCCTGTTGCAGCATCACCCCCCAGGACACCGCGGGCGGCCGCAGCCCGAGGCCGACGAAGCTCAGCGCCGTTTCCGACAGGATCATGTAGGGAAAGGAGATCACCAGATCGACGATGATGAAGCTGGTGAAGGAGGGCAGCATATGGCCGGCGATGATCCGCGCCGGGCGTGCCCCCGCCAGCCGGGCCGCCAGCACATAATCCTCGCCCCGGATCGACAGCAGCTGCGAACGGATCCGCCGCGCAAGCGTGGGCCAGCCGAACAGGCCGAGGATCAGCGTCATCGCGAAATAGACCTGCGTCGAGGACCATTCCTTCGGCATCGCCGCGGCAAGCCCCATGTAGAGCGGGATCACCGGGATCACCCGCACCACCTCGGTCACGCGCTGGATCGCGGCATCGACAAGCCCGCCCGCATAGCCCGCGATGCCACCGATCGCCAGCGCCAGAGTGAACGAGATCAGCACCCCGAGCACGCCGATCGACAGCGAGGTGCGGGTCGCATGAAGGGTGCGCGAGAACACGTCGCGGCCAAGCGGATCGGTGCCCCACAGATGCAGCGGCGCGCCGCTCTCGAGCCCGAAAAGCCGCACCGACAACGGGATCGCCCCCAGCAGCCGCACCGTCGGCCCCGGCACGAAGAAGATGACCGGGTCGCGTTTCTCCGGGTCGGGCACCGCCCGCAGGCGCAGTGTCACCGGGTCGCGCTCGGTGCGCGAGCCATGCACGAAGGGGCGCAGCGAACAGCCCTTCGCATCGCAAAAGACCGGGAACTGCGGCGGCCCGGCAAGATAGGCGCGGTCACGCTCGGTCGGTGCGCAGGGGGCAACGACATCGGCGAACAGCCCGGCAAGAACCATCGCCCCGAGCAGCAGCGCCGCCAACAGCGCGCCGCGGTGGCGCCGGAAGCGCCACCAGACAAGGCGCCACTGACCGGCGGAATAATACCGCTCGCGGCGCGCCCGTGCACGGCGCTCGGCCGCGGTCTCGGGCGGGGTCGCGGGGGAGGTGGCAGGCGGGGTCGCGGGCAACGCCCCGGCCTCGGACAGGCGGCTCATGTCGTTCATCTCAGCCCCCCAGCCGGATCCGCGGATCGAGCCAGGCCAGCAGCAGATCCGAGACGAAGTTCATCCCGACGATGACCACGGTCAGCAGCAGCAGGATTGCGCCAGCGACGTTCATGTCGAGATCGAGGAAGGATTTCAGCAGCAGGTCGCCCAGCTCGGTCAGCCCCAGCACAGCGGCGACGATCGGCAGCTCGGAAAAGATCCGGTTCACGTCGAAGCCGATGGTCGAGACCACGGGATTGAGCGCCAGCCGCGCCGGGTATTTCAGCAACAGCCGCATCTCGGGCAGGCCGCGCGCCCGCGCCGCGATGACCGAGAGCTTGCCAAGCTCGTCCGACATCGTCGCCCGCACCGTCTGGATCTGGTAGGCCATCGCCGACCAGGCCAGCACCAGCGCCGGCAGCCACAGGTGCTTGACCAGATCCCACAGCTTGGCCGCCGACCAGGGCGCCTTCTCGTAGGCCTGGCCGAACAGCCCGCCCACCGAGGCGCCGAACCAGCGGTTGGCGAAATAGAGCAGCACCAGCGCCAGCAGGAAATTCGGCAGCGCAAGGCCGAGATAGGACAGCACCGTCAGTCCGTAATCGGTGGCGGTGCCGCGCCGCACGGCGGCATAGATCCCGATCGGGATCGAGACCGCATAGGTGAGCACCAGCGTGACGAACAGCAACCCGAGCGTCAGCCAGACCTTCTGCCCGATGATCGCGTTGACCGAGGTCTCGAAGGCATAGGCCTTGCCGAAGTCGCCGTGCAGCACGATCCCGCCGACCCAGTCGAGGTAGCGCAGCGGTGCCGGCCGGTCGAGACCGAGCGTGTGCCGGATCGCCGCCACATCCGCCTCGGTGATGGTGACGCCGGTGCCGGAGTATTTCCGGAACGCATAGCGATCGGCGTAATCGCCCGGCGGCAGCTCCATGATCGCGAAGACCATGACCGATACCAGCACCAGCGTCACCGCCATGCCGACGGCCCGCCCGGCCAAGAACCGCAGCATCGCGGCCTCCCCTTTTTCGTGACAAGTTCAGGATCGCCACCCCCGGAGGCATCCCCGGAGGCGGCACGCTCCTCGCGCGTCTCAGTCGCGGAAGAACCACTGCTGCGGACGATAGGAATAGGTCCAGTAGAAGTCGTAGGTCTTCGCCGTCTGCGGCCGGAAGTTGGCCAGACGCGCGTCATAGACATAGGGCGAGGGGATATCGGCCACGACGCCGATCTTCAGCAGGTTGTCGAGATGGATCCGGATGATCTCGGCGCCGATCTCGTTGCTGCGCGCGCTGCCGAGCGGCTGCGAGACGAACTCGGCCCCGAGCGGCCACAGCCGGGCGATGTCGGCGGGCGGCGCGCTGCCCTCGGCGCCATTCGTCTCGTGCCACTTCACCCAGTCGAAGCCACCGCCCGGGTTGAAGAAATCGCCGAAGGGCGGCATCAGCATCGTCGCGTCCTGGCTGATGAACGGGCCGGTGATGCCGTCGTTCTTCCAGATGAAGACGTCGACGTCGTTGTTGTTGGCGCTGGCGCGGTATTCGTCGGTGGTGACCTCGCGGATATCGACCTGCAGCCCGAGCTTTGCCCATTGGCCGCGCACCAGTTCGTGCAGCTGCACCGGCGAGCCCTGCGAGGCGAAGACGAGGCGCAGCGTCAGCGGCGCTCCGTCCGGACGCCGGCGCAGCCCGTCGGGCCCCGCCTTCAGCCCCATCTCGTCAAGCAGCCGGTTCGCCGTCTCGGGATCGAAGGCGGTAAAGGCGGTCTTGTCGGCCTCGGTGATGAAATCGACGGTGCGCGTCTCGGCAGGCAGGGCCTGCTGGATGTTGCCCTGACCGAGATAGACGATCTCGCGAATCTCCTCTCGGTCCATGCCAAGCGACAGCGCCTGGCTGAAGCGGGGGTCGCTGAAGATCGCGCGCAGCACCGGGTCCTTGTCGTTGCGGTTGAAGCTGTAGAAGACGTTCTCGCCGAAGGTCGGCGCCAGCACCGCCCTGTAATGGCCCTTCGCCTCGTTCTCCTTGAGCAGCGGAAAGTCGTTCAGCTCGAGCGCCTGCTCCTTCCAGGTGACATCACCGTTCAGGATGCGCAGGTTGACCACCTCGCGCTCGGGCACGAAGGCCTCGTGGATCTCGGGGATGTAGGGCAGCTGGTTGCCGGCGGTGTCGACCATGTGGAAATACGGGTTGGCGACCAGCCTGCGGCCCTCGGCACTCTCCTCGACGACGATGTGCGACTCGAGCGTCGGCACCGCATTCTTGCCGATCCGGGCGGCAAGAGCCGGGTCCTTCATCATCGCCGAAGGCACATCCTTCCAGTCGGAGTTGCCATAGTAGAAGTTCACCGCGTCGCCCTCGGTCGCAAAGCCATACTCGGCGCGCAGCGCGGCGGCATCGGGATTGTACTTGTCCATGAACCGCGCCAGCCAGTGCCGCGGCTGGAAGGTCTGGCCATAGTCGACCGCCCAGCGGTTGAGCAGGTTCGGCTGCGGCGTCGGGAAGGTGAAGCGGACATGCTCGGCATCGAGCGCCTCGACCGTCGCCGGCTTGCCGTCGAAAAGCCAGCGGTCGGGCACCTTCGCCGTCACCGCCGGGTTCAGCAGCAGGTCGTTATACCAGAAGACGATGTCATCGGCGGTGAAGGGCGCGCCATCCGACCACTTGTGCCCCTTGCGCAGGGTGAAGGTCAGCTGGGTGAAATCGGCGTTCCAGTCCCAGGATTTCGCGACATTGGGCACGATCGTCTTCAGGTCGTCGGCATAGCGCACCAGGTTCACATGCCGCACCGACAGCATGTCCGAGGTGCCCGACTCGGTCGCGCGCGAGACACCGTTGATGACCCCGCCATAGCTGCCGATCGCCTCGTAGGGCGCAACCACCAGCGGCTCGGCCGGCAGCCGTTCGGCCAGCGGCGGCAGCGCGGGATTGCCGAGGATGCGCGCGTTCAGCGCTGCGCTCCCGGGGTTCGCGGCAAAGCCCAGCGTGCACCCTGCCGCCGCCTGGAAGGCGTCGAGCTCAAACTGCTCGGGATAAGCCGGCTCGAGGCCCTGCATGTCGGCGACGGTCACGGCGGGACAGCCCGCGGCAAGGGCCGCGGTGCCGGACAGGCCAAGGACGGTGCTGCAGGCCAGAACGGCAAGACGGTTCATTCGCATCGGTTTCCCTCCAGGATGAGCGATGCGCCGTGCCTAGGCCCTCCATGTGACATTCAAATGACTGATAGAAAAGTATAGTTTAACCAAATGATCCTTTCGGAAGCCCTATGCCGCGGGCTCTGCCGCAAGGGCGTACAGCGCCGAGACCTGTGCGGTCTGGCGCAGCTCCGGCAGCGCCACCAGATAATGGCCAAGCTCGAGCTGCGGCGGGCCGATCCGCACCGCCGCGACGCGGGTGTCATCGGGTTCGATCTCGCCACGCATCGCGATGCCGAGGCCAAGCCCCTGCGCCACCGCCTCGCGCATCGATTCCCATGAGCCGAGATCGAGCCCGCGCGCCGGCGCCACGCCAAGCCGCGTCACCATCGCGTCGAAGGCCCGGCGCGTGCCCGATCCCTCCTCGCGCCGGATCAGCGTCAGCGCGCCGATCTCCTCCCAGCCGATGCTGCCGCGCCGGGCCAGATCCGAGCCGCGCCGCGCCATCAGCACCACTTCCTCGCGCCGCATCTCGAGCGCGTCGAGCCCCGGCTCGGGCGTGCCGAGGGTGATGAAGGCAGCCTCGATGTCGCCGCGGCGCAGCGAGGCGAGCAGTTCGTAGGATCCCGCCGAGCGGGCCTCGATCCGCACCGCCGGGTGGTGGGCGATGAACCGGCCAAGCACCCCCATCACGAACTGATGGGTAGAATAGCCGATCCGCAGGAAGCCCCCGGTCAGCTCCTCGTGGCCGCGCAGATGGGCGTCGACCTCGTCCGAGAGCGCCAGGAGCGCCTGGATCTTCGGCAGCAGCACCGCAAGCCGCGCATTCGCGACGAAGCGGTTGCCCTGGCGATCGAACAGACGGGTGCGCAGCCGCCCCTCGATCTGCGAGACATGGTTCGACACCGAAGGCTGCGACAGGCCGATCGCCTGCGCCGCCGTGCCGATGCCGCCATGCCGGGCCACCGCTTCGAGCACGGCGAGCTGGACAAGGGAGAGTTCCGGTTTGCGCATCGCGTCCTCGGTTGTCGCGGGTCCTGCTCCCGTTCAAGCATCGCGGGGCCCGCAGCGCAATCCCGCACCGCGGGTGCGGACCGCCGGCGCGGTGCGCCCCCGGGGAGGCCCCCTGTCCGACCTGCGCAGGGGGCGCTGGCCCCTCGGCCTTCGGCCTCACCCCCGGGGTATTTTGGGCGATTGGAGGCCGGGGAGGGACAGGGGGCCGGGGGGCCGAATGCAAAGGCCCCGCGGGTGGGCGGGGCCTTGCGGGTCGGTGTGCAGCGGACGCGTCAGTCGACGATCGTCGCCTCGGTCGCGGCGCGCAGCTGCTCCTCGCTCACGCCCTCGGCGAGCTCGACGATGTGCAGCCCCTTGTGTGTCACATCGAGCACGCCGAGGTTGGTGATGATCCGGTCGACCACGCCCTGACCCGTCAGCGGCAGGGTGCAGGCCTTCAGCACCTTCGACTCGCCGTGCTTGTTGGTGTGGTCCATCACCACCACGACGCGCTTGACGCCGGCGACGAGGTCCATCGCCCCGCCCATGCCCTTGACCAGCTTGCCCGGGATCATCCAGTTCGCCAGATCGCCCCTTTCCGACACTTCCATCGCGCCGAGGATCGCCATCGCGATCTTGCCGCCGCGGATCATCCCGAAGCTGGTGGCAGAGTCGAAATAGGCGGTCTGCGGCAGTTCGGTGATCGTCTGCTTGCCGGCATTGATGAGGTCGGGATCCTCGTCGCCCTCATAGGGGAAGGGGCCCATGCCGAGCATGCCGTTCTCCGACTGCAGCGTGACATTCACCCCCGCGGGGATGAAGTTCGGCACCAGCGTCGGGATGCCGATGCCGAGGTTCACATAGGTGCCGTCGTGCAGTTCGAGCGCGGCGCGTGCGGCCATCTGGTTGCGGTCCCAGCCCTTCACCACTTCGGCCATCACGCTTCCTCCCGCTTGCGCACGGTGCGCTGTTCGATGCGTTTCTCG
>NZ_SAVB01000001.1 GCF_004022265.1 Paenirhodobacter ferrireducens | reverse complement strand
GCCCCACGCCGCCCATGGCGGAAAGCCGCCCGCCGTGGTCTACTTCAACCAGATCGAAACCGACCAGCAGGCGCAGAGAGTAGCTTAAATCATCCCGGAAACTGTCCAAGGGATCGGGAGTAGCTCAAAGCGCGCGAGAACGGAATAAGGACAGAACGTGAAAGTAGAAAACGCATTATAAAACACTTCCCCACTAGCACACGATATTGCGGCGTGATAAATGGGCCAAGGCCTTGCTATGTATTAAAAAAGCAGGCAGATGCGGGTGTGGCGAAACTGGTAGACGCACCAGATTTAGGTTCTGGCGCCTTTGGCGTGGGGGTTCGAGTCCCTTCACCCGCACCATATTGAAATTATTGATCATTCTCAGATTTCCCCTCTATCTGGTCCCGCGACCCCGGTGAAGTTTCGCAATTTGTTTCGCACTTTCACGATTTGTCGCTGTTCGTTCCCGCTTCTGCTGCGCGGCGTTGTTGCAGAACTCTGGCCGCGAAGAATTCACATCACGAATCCAGTCGGTTAGACGGGCGGCATGAGCAAGCCCGAGCCCGCCCGCTACCGCACAACGAACTGGTCCGCCTATCGAGCCATTGATGCGCCATTGGTCCGAGCACAATGGCGAGGGCCGCCCTGCGCAATCGGGGGTCGTTGCTGATCTGGCTGGATATGGAGATGGCCTGGCACCCGCCGCATGAAGGCTGCCCTGGGCGCCCGCCGGTCTTCTCAGACGCGGCGATCCAGTTTTGCTTGTCGATTAAGGTGTTGTTTAAGTTGCCGCTGCGGCAGAGTGAGCCAGTGAGGCGCCATTGGTCCGAGCCCACTGGCGAACGGGATGGTGGCGAGCCTGCTACGCTTGGCGGGGCTCGACTGGCCTGTTCCGGACTACTCCACGCTGTGTCGCAGGCAAAAGACCCTGACGGTTCAGATCCCGTATCGCCGAGCCGGCGGACCGCTGAACCTGCTGGTGGACATCGAGCCGGTGAAGCGCCACCGGTTCGAGCGAACCGGCGAGGGGGCATCAAGTTCCTTGGCGACGGGGAATGGCAGGCCCGGAAGCATGGTGTTCAGGGACGGCGCCAATGGCGCAAGGTCCATCTGGCCATGGACACCGCCACATCCGACATCCGCGCGGTCGAGTTCACGCCCAGTCGAGAAGGCGATAGCCCTGTCCTGCCGGACCTCCTTGGCCAGATCCCGGACGACGAAGCCATCGGCACCGTTACCACAGACGGGGCCTACGATACCCGCCGCTGCCACGGCGCCATCATCGCACGGGGTGGCACGGCCATCATCCCGATCCGCAAGAATGGCAGACCGTGAAAGGAGGACTGCCCGGCTGCTCGGGCCCGCAACGAAACCTTGCGCGCAACGCGTCACTACGGCCGGGCGCTCTGGAAACGGTGGACGGGAGACCACGTCCGCAGCCGCGCCGAGGCCAAGATGCGCTGCCTAAAGTCCTTCGGTGAGCGCATCGCCGCGAGAGCCCCCGATCGCCAGACCGCCGAAATCCAGATCCGCATCCTTCGCAGGCTCTCTCGGACCGGTGGCGTTCGCCTGCTCAGTCATGAACCGCTTCAACGCCCTCGGAACCGCCGAGATCGTCCGCGTCGCATGACGTCAGCGTCAGTGGGGTATGGGGCAGTCACGCCTCAGGCGCGAGTTCTGCAACAACGCCGAGCAGATCCTTCAGCGCGGTGTTGTCGAGCATCGCTTCGGCAAGCAGACGCTTCAGCTTGCCGTTGTTCGCCCGCTCTCTCGGACCAGTGGCGTTCACGGGCTCACTCTTCGAGGGCCTTCAGACGCTTTGCCTCCGACGGCTCCATGCCGCCGAACTTCGCCTTCCAGGCATAGAACGTGGCGCTACTGATCCCGTGCCTGCGGCAGACCTCTGCAGTCGTTGCCCCGTCGACATACATGTCGACCCTGCTCTCGCAGGATCGCGATGATCTGCTCTTCGGTGAACTTCGATCTCTTCATGTCCGGTCCTCTCATTGGGACGGACCCTAGCATCAGATGGACGAGCTATCGGGGGTCACAGCACTTCCATCCAAGGATGTGTCCATCGCTGCGCCAGAGCCATGGGCCAGACGGATCGTGGTTCTCCCCGTTTCGTCTCCGTTCAGCAGGAAATCCATCGTGCCGTCAGCGAAATCAGGCTGCGGCGCCTGTGCGCTCGGCCTCTTCGACGGCCAGTGCGGCCATCTTCAGGGCTGCCTCACGGCTGCTGGCAACCGCGATGAACCGTCCGTTGTGACAGAACTTTGCACCTTTGACGCCGCTGGCTTCTTCCAAGGCCGCATCGGTCAGGCCAGCCCATGCGGCGGGCAGATCGGCACGTTGCTCAAAGCTGTCACCGCTGATGCGAATACCGCCGATGGACCAGTCAGTGTCACGGGGGGTCACCACGAACAGCAGGTGGTCCGCGCCAGTCGCCTCAATGGCCGAGCGGAAGGGCATGCCCATGGGCAATTCCAGAATGCGCGCGCTGCCCGCATCCTGGATCGCCTTGGTGACAATCGCTTCGGCACGCCGCTTGGCGGCTTTCTTGGTGATCGACGCCTCGACAAACGCCCGCGCGATCGGCAGCGCCGCCGCGAAGGCTTCATCGTCCGCGTCAGAGCTACGATTGTCGAAGACGGGCTTCAGGCTTTCCAACAGGACCGAGAGGGTCAAAGGCGTCAGCGGACCTGCGACCGAAGGGTTCATCGCGCCGTTGTCCATCAGGTCGATGGGCAGGACAAAGCTCTGCTCAAAGCTGGCGTGGATGTCTTCCAGATCGGCCTCGGGGATCTCCAAAGCGCGGAGGTAATCAAGGCCGTAATGCTTCCAGATCAGACCGAGGGAACTGTAGGGCTGTTCGTCCTCACGCACGGGATTGGGGCGCTGGTGGTGGTCAAAGATGCCCGCCTCGGCGTCGTAATCGCGCCCCACATCATAGATGATCTTGCCCTCACCGGGGGTGATCCACGCGGCGTCACGGGTGCGCACCACCTCGGCCTGCGGGAACAGGCGGGTCAGGATGACCGAGGAGAGAAGTTCGTCCGCGTGAAACCCGCCGTTGTGGGTCACGAGGTGGGTAATGATCATGATGAGCACTCTGGCAGGTCTGGAAAGACAACGGGCGACCGGTTGGGTCGCCCTGAGGAAGTCGGCTTCGGGAGGATTTCTGCGGCGCGGCGACGAGCACCAACATGTTGCGCGCCGCATTCACCAAGATCCAAGTCCGGGGCCCCGCGAAATCCTTGCTCCGATTTCGAGACAACCTTGCCCCGATCTACACCCTCAGTGGGTCCAGTTCGCGCGGCGATCGGACGCGAAATTCTCGCCATAGCCGCGGGCGCGGATGTTGGCGGTGCGCTTGTGCGGTTCGGTCACGGCATAGTCGATGCCGTTCTCCTTGGCATAGGCCTCGGCAGCCTCGCGCGTCTCGAACTTCAGGCGCACCTGCGACTGCGTGTCGTCGGAGCTCGTCCAGCCCATCAGCGGGTCGATCTCCCGCGCATCGGCGGGCTCGAAATCGAGGTACCAGACCTTGGTCTTGGCCTGACCGGATTGCATGGCATTGCGGGCCGGCTGATAGATACGCGCGCGCATGGTCTTCCCCTTCTCGGAACTCGCCTTTTTCTAGTCGATCCACGCGAAAGCGCAAGCCTTGACCGCCATCGCGCCCAGCGGCGTGACACAGACAGCCGCACTGCCGGCCGGGTCGCGGGAACGAAGCGTCAAAGGGACTGCCCGGCCGGCAGGCAGACGCGCCCGCGCGAACAATCTGCGAACCTGCGCCGGGAAAAGCAACAGATTTCCGCTCCAGCCATCTGATTTCATTTCTAAAATTGTCATCTCTGAGGCCCTGCCACCTGCCCTGCACCAGCAAGGCCTTGAAAGAGAACGAAAAGAGATCAAGTATGACGGGATTGCCGCGCCCGCGCGAGGAGCCTGCCCATGCCGCACAACAATACCAACCAGCCCAGCGAACGCTTCGACGTGCTGACCCGCCCGAAGCTGGAGGGCGGGCGGCGCTTCGTCATGCACAGCGAATTCGCGCCAGCCGGCGACCAGCCGACCGCCATCGCCGAGCTTTCGGCGGGTGTCGAGGCAGGGGACCATGACCAGGTTCTGCTGGGCGCCACCGGCACCGGCAAGACCTTCACCATGGCGAAGGTGATCGAACAGACGCAGCGCCCGGCGATCATCCTTGCGCCGAACAAGACGCTCGCCGCGCAATTGTATGGCGAATTCAAGGGGTTCTTCCCCGAGAACTCGGTCGAGTATTTCGTGTCCTACTACGATTACTACCAGCCCGAGGCCTATGTCGCGCGCACCGACACCTATATCGAGAAGGAATCGATGATCAACGAGCAGATCGACCGGATGCGCCACGCGGCGACCCGGGCGCTGCTCGAACGCGACGACGTGATCATCGTCGCCTCGGTCAGCTGCATCTACGGCATCGGCTCGGTCGAAACCTATTCGGCGATGACCCAGGACATGGCGGTGGGGCAGCTCTATGATCAGCGCAAGTTCCTGGCAGAGCTGATCGCGCAGCAATACAAGCGCCTCGACGCCGCCTTCCAGCGCGGCGCCTTCCGGGTCAAGGGCGACACCATCGACCTGTGGCCGGCGCACCTCGAAGATCGCGCCTGGCGCTTCAGCTTCTTCGGGGAAGAGCTTGAGGGCATTACGGAATTCGACCCCCTGACCGGGCAGAAGACGGATAGTTTCAAGCAGATCCGGATCTATGCCAACAGCCACTACGTGACGCCGCGCCCGACGCTGCAACAGGCAACGAAGCAGATCCGGGTGGAGCTTGCGCAGCGGCTGAAGCAGTTCCAGGACGAGGGAAAACTCCTCGAGGCACAGCGGCTCGAACAGCGCACGAATTTCGATCTCGAGATGCTCGAGGCGACGGGGATGTGCGCCGGCATCGAGAACTATTCGCGCTATCTGACCGGCCGCGGCCCGGGCGAGCCGCCGCCGACGCTGTTCGAGTTCATCCCCGACAACGCGCTGGTCTTCGCCGACGAATCCCACGTCACCGTGCCGCAGATCGGCGGCATGTACCGAGGCGACTACCGGCGCAAGTTCACCCTGGCCGAGCACGGCTTCCGCCTGCCGTCGTGCATGGACAACCGCCCGCTGAAGTTCGAGGAGTGGGACGCGATGCGGCCGCAGTCGGTCTTCGTCTCGGCCACCCCGGCGAAATGGGAGATGGAACAGGCCGGCGGCGTCTTCGCCGAGCAGGTGATCCGCCCCACGGGCCTTCTCGACCCCGAGATCGAGATCCGCCCGGTCGAGACCCAGGTCGACGACCTGCTCGACGAGATCCGCATCGTCGCGGCGAAGGGGCTGCGGGTGCTGTGCACCACGCTGACCAAGCGCATGGCCGAGGATCTGACCGAATACCTGCACGAACAGGGGATCCGGGTGCGCTACATGCACTCCGACATCGACACGATCGAGCGCATCGAGATCCTGCGCGACCTGCGGCTTGGCGCCTTCGACGTGCTGATCGGCATTAACCTGCTGCGCGAGGGGCTCGACATCCCGGAATGCGGGCTCGTCGCGATCCTCGACGCCGACAAGGAAGGCTTCCTGCGCTCGGAGACCTCGCTGATCCAGACCATCGGCCGCGCCGCGCGCAACGCCGACGGCCGGGTCATCATGTATGCCGACAAGATCACCGGCTCGATGGAACGCGCCATCGGCGAGACCAACCGGCGGCGGGCGAAGCAGACGGCCTATAACCTCGAACACGGGATCACGCCGCAGACGGTGAAGAAAAACGTCGAGGACGTGCTCGCCGGCCTCTATCAGGGCGACACCGACATGGCGCGGGTCACGGCGAAGATCGACGCCCCGAAGGTCGGCGCGAATCTCGAGGCGCATCTGGCCGATCTGCGGTCGCGGATGCGCAAGGCGGCCGAGAACCTCGAATTCGAGGAGGCGGCGCGGCTGCGCGACGAGGTGAAGCGGCTCGAGGCGGTGGAACTGACCATCGCCGACGATCCGCTGGCGCGCCAGGAGGCGGTCGACGAGGCCGTCGAGGCGGCGGTGAAGGTGCGCGGCCGCTCGACCGCCGGGCGGCCGGGCCAGCGCGGTGGGGTCAAGCGGCCGAAGAAGCGCTGAGGGGATCAGCTGCGCGCGAAGAGCACGTCGAGCAGCGCCTCGACCTCGTCATGGGCGGGGCCGCGGCGCACCGCCTCGACCACGCCAAGCCCCTGCCCCAGCGTCTCGGCATAGACCACGCGATGCGCCAGCACCGGCGCGATCAGCTCGCCCTCCAGCTGCTCGGCAGCGGTGCGCACCTCGGCATCCAGACGCGTGCCGCGCTTCACCCGGTTCAGCACCAGCTTCGGCAGCTTGCCCTCGCGCCGGGCCAGGTCGAGCACGCCCTCGGTCGCCCACAAATCGACAAGGCTCGCCGAGATCGGCACCAGCACCATGTCCGCCTCGCGCAGCGCCGGGCGCAGATCGCTGTCAACCTTCGGCGGGGTGTCGATGATCACCACGTCGACCAGCTTCTTCAGCTTCTCGACCTCGTAGCTCACCCCCCAGGCAGAGGAGGTGGAAAACTCGAGCCCGGCCTCGCCCAGCGTCTCGCGCCGGGTCATGAACCAGCGGCCGAGCGAACCCTGCGGGTCAGTGTCGAGCAGCGCGACGCTTGCGCCCCGCTTCAGCAGCGCCACCGCGAGGTTCACCGCGAGCGTGGTCTTGCCGGCGCCCCCCTTCTGTTGCGCGACCGTGATTACCGTGCCTGCCATTCTTCCCCCCGCCTCGCATCCGTGACTTGCCGCACCGCAGCACAAACCCGGACGTCGCGCAAGGCAGGCGGCACCGGTGGCGCGGAGAATACGGGGTTTTCGCTCGGCGCGGTGTCAGAAAACGGCGCCGACCTCGTACATCACCGGCTCGAAGCTGCGGCACAGCGTGGCGATGTGGCGGTTGCGCGTGATCATCTCGGGGGTGCGCAGCATCGCCTGATAGTCGCCGCGCTTTTCCCATTTCGAGTAATTCGCGATCCGCGTCTGCGCGTCGTTCATGTGCAGCCCTGCCCCAAGAAAACCGGGCTGATGGCGGATGCAGTTCTCATAGGCATCCTCGAGCGCAGCCATCAGCTCGGCCGCGGTGGCGGGGGTCATCTCGAACGTGCAGATCACCGTCTGCCCGTCAAAATCCGTCGTGATTTCGGTCATGTGTCGGTCCTCCCTCGGCCATCCTGCCACGGCTGCGACAAAAAATCACGCACGCTGCCGTGCCGGATGACGACGTGACGGCAGGCGGCACCGGAAGATGACAGTCGCGCAACAGATTTGTTGCAACGCGCCCGGAATCGGGCAAGTCTTGCCCCGCTGGTCAAAACTTGACGGCCCGAAGGCGCACGTGTCGCGTGACTGTCACAGAAGGCGCCTAGGTGCATGCTGCAGCCCATCCCGGGCCCAGGCTTCCGACAACGGGGAGAAACCGAATGACGATGAAACCGATGCACTGGCTTGCCGGCGCCGCCGCGCTGCTCGCCACCACCGCGCTCGTCCACGCCGAAGACATGACCGCGCTCGAGGCGGCGGCGAAGGCCGAAGGCATGCTGACCACGATCGCGCTGCCGCATGACTGGTGCGGCTATGGCGCGGTGATCGACGGCTTCAAGGCCAAGTATCCCGACATCAAGGTGAACGAGCTGAACCCCGACGCGGGCTCGGCCGACGAGCTCGAGGCGATCCGCGCCAACAAGGGCAACACCGGCCCGCAGGCCCCCGACGTGATCGACGTCGGTCTGAGCTTCGGCCCGCAGGCCAAGGAAGAAGGGCTGCTCCAGCCCTACAAGGTCTCGGGCTGGGACGAGATCCCGGACAACATCAAGGACGCCGACGGCTACTGGTATGGCGACTATTACGGCGTGATGTCGTTCATGGTGAACAAGGACCTCGTCGACACCGTCCCGACCGACTGGGCCGATCTCGCGAAGCCCGAATATGCCGGCCAGGTGGCGCTGGCAGGTGACCCGCGCGCCTCGAACCAGGCGATTCTCGCAGTGCTCGCCTCGGGCCTGTCCGAGGGCGGCAAGGCCGGCAAGGACGCCGGCGAGAAGGGCCTCGGCTTCTTCAAAAAGCTGAACGACGCGAAGAACTTCGTTCCGGTGATCGGCAAGGCCGGCACCCTCGCGCAGGGCGCGACGCCGATCGTGGTGACCTGGGACTACAACGCGCTGGCCGCGCGTGACACGCTGGCCGGCAACCCGCCGGTCGAAGTCGTGGTGCCGGCTTCGGGCGTGCTCGCCGGTGTCTACGTGCAGGCGATCTCGGCCCATGCGCCGCATCCGAACGCGGCGAAGCTGTGGATGGAATACATCTACTCGGACGAGGGCCAGAACCTCTGGCTGAAGGGCTATTGCCACCCGGCGCGCTTCAACGCGATGGCCGCCGCCGGCAAGGTTCCGCAGGAACTGATCGACGCCCTGCCGCCGGCCGAAGCCTATGCCAAGGCCTATTTCCCCTCGCTCGACGAGCAGGCCGCGAACAAGGAAGCGGTCGTCGCCGGCTGGGACAAGGTCGTCGGCGCGAACGTCCAGTAAACCGGGGCCTCTCGCCCCTCGTGCCGCCCCCGTTATCGGGGGCGGCCTTTGCCTTTCCGAACGGACGGACCCGTGAGCGACACCCCTCCCCCCGTGCGCCGGCGCCTGCCGCTGACCTGGCTCGGCCTGCTGCCTTTCGTGCTGTTCGTCGCGCTGTTCCTGATCGCGCCGACGATGAAGATCGTGCTGGGCGCCTTCCAGCGCGCCGACGGCAGCTTCACCTTCGAGAACATCGCCGGGCTGTTCACCGACTCGATCCTCTCGAGCTACTGGATCTCGATCAAGATCTCGGTCGCCTCGGCGGCGCTTGGCTGTCTGGTGGGCTTCCTGATGGCGGCGGCGATGGTGCTCGGCGGTCTGCCGCGGGCGATCCGCTCGCCGCTGCTGACCTTCTCGGGCGTCGCCTCGAACTTCGCCGGCGTGCCGCTCGCCTTCGCCTTCCTCGCCACGCTCGGGCCGCTGGGCCTGGTGACGCTGGCGCTGAAGACGCATCTGGGCATCAACCTTCGGGTCTATGGCTTCAACATCCTCAGCTTCTGGGGCCTGACCATCACCTATCTGTTCTTCCAGATTCCGCTGATGATCCTGATCATCACCCCCGCGCTTGACGGGCTCAAGCGCGAGTGGCGCGAGGCGGCGCAATGCCTCGGCGCCTCGGGCGCGCAATACTGGCGCATGGTGGCGCTGCCGATCCTCTTCCCCTCGATCCTCGGCACCTTCGCGCTTCTCTTCGCCAATGCCTTCGGCGCGGTGGCGACGGCGATCGCGCTGACCGGCTCGAGCCTGAACATCGTGCCGATCATGCTGTTTGCGCAGATCCGCGGCGACGTGCTCGGCAACCCGCATCTGGGCTATGCCATGGCCTTCGGCATGATCCTGATCACCGGCGTGGCGAACGTGCTCTATATCGTGCTGCGCATGCGTTCCGAGAGGTGGCTGAAATGAAACGTGCTGCCGCCTGGGCGATCCTGCTTCTCGGGATGGCCTATTTCATCCTGCCGCTTCTCGGCATGGTCGAATTCTCGCTGTCGATGAAGCGCGGGGTCTACAGCCTCGAGGCCTATCGCGTCGTGCTCGCCGATCCGCGCTTCCGCGAGACCTTCACCTTCTCGGTGGTGATGGCACTGCTGACCATCGTCGTCGGCATGGCGATCGTCGTGCCCACCGCCTTCTGGGTGCGGCTGAAGATGCCGGGGCTGCGGCCCTATGTCGAGTTCGTCACCCTGCTGCCGCTCGTCATTCCGGCGATCGTCATCGTCTTCGGCTATATCCGGCTTTACAACACCTCGAGCGCGCTGCCGCTGACCGGCACGATCTTCGGCACCAACCTGCTGCTGGTCTTCGGCTATGTCACCCTGTCGCTGCCCTACATGTATCGCGCCGTCGATACCGGGCTGCGCACCATCGACGTCGCCACCCTGACCGAGGCGGCGCAGTCGCTCGGCGCGGGCTGGGCCACGATCCTGGCCCGGGTGATCCTGCCCAACGTGCTCGTCTCCGTCCTCTCGGGCGCCTTCGTGACCTTCGCCATCGTGATGGGCGAGTTCACCATGGCCGCCCTGCTCAACCGGCCGGCCTTCGGCCCCTATCTGCAGCTGATGGGCGCCAACCGCGCCTACGAGCCCTTCGCGCTGGCGACCATCGCCTTCGTCATCACCTGGGCCTGCATGGGGCTGATCCAGCTCGTCACCCGATTCTCGAAACACGACAAGGCTGCGCGATGACCTTCCTCTCCCTCTCTCACCTCGAAAAGAGCTTCGGGCCGACGCGCGTGGTGAAGGACTTCAACCTCTCCGTCGAACAGGGCGAGTTCATCTCGCTGCTGGGCCCCTCGGGCTGCGGCAAGACCACGGTGCTGCGCATGGTCGCAGGCTTCGAGACGCCGACCTCGGGCGCGATCGCGATCGACGGCGCCGACATGGTGCGGCTGCGCCCGAACGCGCGCAACATCGGCATGGTGTTCCAGGCCTATGCGCTGTTTCCGAACCTGACCGTGGCGCAGAACGTGGGCTTCGGCCTGAAGGTGAAGGGCACGCCGGCGAAGGAAATCGCCGGGCGGGTCGAGGAGATGCTCGACCTGATCGGCCTGCCCGATCTGGGCGGGCGCTATCCGTTCCAGCTCTCGGGCGGGCAACAGCAGCGCGTGGCGCTTGCCCGCGCGCTGGCGCCGCGGCCGCGGGTGCTCTTGCTCGACGAGCCGCTCTCGGCGCTGGATGCGAAGATCCGGGTGTCGCTGCGCAACGAGATCCGCGCGATCCAGCGCCGGCTCGGCATCACCACGATCTTCGTGACGCACGATCAGGAAGAGGCGCTGTCGATGTCGGACCGGATCGTCGTCATGCATCAGGGCGTGGCCGATCAGGTCGGCACGCCGTTCGAGATCTACAACACCCCCGCCACCCGCTTCGTCGCGGGCTTCGTCGGCACGCTGAACACGATCGAGGCCGAGGTGAAGGATGGCGCGACCGGGCGCGTGGCGCTGGCCGGCACCGAGGTGGTGCTGCACCGCCCGATGACCGGGGATCGCGTCACGCTGGGGCTGCGCCCCGAGGCGGTGCGCCTGGGTCAGGGGTCGTGCGAGCTGGGTCTGTCGGGCAAGATCACCGAGGTCGATTTCCTCGGCTCGGTGATCCGTCTGCGTGCCGATCTCGGCGGCCAGAGCCTGGCCTTCGACACGTTCAACGCCGCCCATTCGGTGCCGCCGCGGGTCGGCGAAACCGTGGTTCTGGGGCTGAATGCCGCGGATCTGATGGTGATCGGCGCCTGAAGGCGGCGTCAGAAGAGAGGGGGCGCTGCCCCCCTCGGCCCTTCGGGCCTCACCCCCCGGGATATTTGGGGCAATTGGAAGCCAGGAGCCGGCGACACCGGACAGGCAGGCCTGTCTTGGCGGACACACTTCGCGATGTATGGGGGAGAGAGGCGCGAGGCGGGCCACCGGGGGGGCCAAGTCTTTGCGCGAAGGGTCCCCGGCTGTCGTCGGGGAACCGGATTTCACTGGATCGCCGGGCCCCTATGCGGGGCCCGAAGCCGGGGATCAGGCCAGAGCCAGATCGCGCGCCGACTGACGGCCGTCACGGCCGGTCTCGATCTCGAAGGTCACCTTCTGGCCATCGGCCAGGTGCGGGATGCCGGCGCGTTCAACGGCCGAGATGTGCACGAAGATGTCCTTGTCGCCGCTTTCCGGCTGGATGAAGCCGAAACCCTTGGTGGCGTTGAACCATTTCACGGTGCCCTTGGCCATCGTGAGATCTCCTTTAATGTTTGCTGCCCACGGAATTGCGACAGCCCGGCTTGGTCAGATCGAAAAGCAGACTGAAGCCGATGAAGGAGACAGGTGCGGTCGGAACAACGTAGCGATGAAGAACATAAGGCATGATTTTCATGTTGCAAGGGATTTCTTCGCAACTTCCGCGATGCCGCCGCAGATTTCCGGCCTGCCGCCAAAACAGGCAGGGCTCCTGTCATTCGCGCAAAGCGCCGCCCCGCGAGATTGTAACGGACGGTCAAAATCCATCCGCCGTTGACAGCCGCGCGGGCCCGGGCCGAGCCTTGCCCGCAACACAAGAAAAACCAGACCACGACAGGGGATGTGAATGACCGGCAGGCCCATGAGGCGGCAGAGGCGCTGATGCCCGCCGCGCTGATATTCTATGTGCATCTGATCGATGGGCTGACCCGCAGGCTCGGCCGGGTCGCGATGTACATGCTCTATGCGATGATGGCGATCCTTCTGTGGTCGTCCTTCACCAAGATCCTGCACATCCCGGCGATCTGGACGCTCGAGATGGCACAGTTCACCCTCGTCGCCTATTACATGCTGGGCGCGCCTTGGGCACTGCAGACCGATGCCAATGTGCGCATGGACCTGCTCTATTCCCGCTTCTCGACGAAGGGACAGGCGGTCTGGGACGTGTTCACCGTCTTCTGCCTGATGTTCTATCTGGGCGTGATGCTCTGGGGCGCCCTCGACTCGACCGTCTATTCCTTCGAGGTCGGCGAGCGCAACCCGACCGCCTGGCGCCCGGTGCTCTGGCCGATCAAGGTCATCATCAGCCTGTCCTTCGCGCTGATGCTGCTGCAGGCGGTGTCGATCCTGATCCGCGACGTGGCCACCCTGCGCGGGGAGAAGATCTGATGGATCACAACACCATCGCGATCCTGATGTTCTCGACGATGCTCCTGATGATGATCACCGGGCAAAGGGTGTTCGGCGCGATCGGCTTCGTCGCCGTCATCGCGGCGCTGGCGCTGTGGGGGCCGGGCGGCACCGACATGGGCTTTTCCGCGGTGATGAAGCTGATGAAATGGACGCCGCTGCTGACGCTGCCGATGTTCGTCTTCATGGGCTATGTGATGAGCGAGAGCCGGCTTGCCGAAGACCTCTACCGGATGTTCCACGTCTGGTTCGGCCCCCTGCCCGGCGGGCTTGCGATCGGGACGATCCTGCTGATGGTGATGATCTCGGTGATGAACGGGCTGTCGGTCGCGGGCATGGCGATCGGCGCCACCATCGCCCTGCCCGAGCTCGTGCGGCGCGGCTATGATCGGCTGATGATCTCGGGGGTGATTCAGGCGGGCTCGAGCCTCGGCATCCTGATCCCGCCCTCGGTGGTGCTGGTGCTGTTCTCGCTGATCGCACGGCAGCCGGTGTCGAACCTGTGGCTCGCGGGCGCGGTGCCCGGGATGCTAATGGCGGCGCTGTTCGTCCTTTACATTGTTATCCGCTGCAAGCTGAACCCCGCCCTCGCCCCGCCGATGCCGGCCGAGGAGCGTGCGCGCGTCTCCTGGCCCGAGCGGTTCCGGCTGTTGCGCGCGGGGCTCTTGCCGGTCTTCATCTTCGTCGCGATGATGGTGCCGTTCCTCAATGGCTGGGCAAGCCTGACCGAGGCTTCGGTGATCGGCGCGCTCGCCTCGGTGGCCGCCGCACTGGTCAAGGGCCGCTTCACCCGGGCGGTGTTCGAGACCGCGACGCGGCAGACGCTGATGATCACCGTGATGTTCATGATGATCATCACCGCGGCGCTCTCTTTCGGGGCGGTCTTCGACGGGCTGGGCGCGGGCCGCGCGATCAACAACTTCTTCCTGAACAGCCTCGGCCTTGCGCCCTGGCAGGTGCTGGTGCTGATGCAGGCGAGCTTTCTGGTGATGGGGATGTTCCTCGACGACACCGCGATGCTGGTGATCGTGGCGCCGGTCTATGTGAGCCTTGCGAAAAGTCTGGGCTTCGATCTGGTCTGGTATGGCGTGCTCTACACCATCACCTGCCAGATCGCCTATCTGACGCCGCCCTTCGGCTACAACCTGTTCCTGATGAAGGCGATGGCGCCGCCCGAGTTCACCTTGCCGGTGATCTATCGCTCGGTCTTTCCCTTCGTCCTGGTGATGGTGGCCACGCTGGTGCTGGTGATGGTCTTCCCCGACCTCGCCCTGTGGCTGCCGCGCGAGGTGCTGGGCCGCTGAGCCCTTCAATCCCAACGACAATCGCAACGACCCCGGAACGGGGCTTTCGACCAACAAGGAGAGACAGATGACGACGACCAGACGGAAATTCCTGACGACCGGCGCCGCGGGCGCGGCGGCGGCGGGGCTGGCCGCGCCCGCGGTGGCGCAGACGACGCCGATCAAGTGGCGGCTGCAGACCTATGCCGGCCCGGCGCTGGCCGAGGAGGTGGTGAAGCCCGCGATCGAGGCCTTCAACACCATCGCCAATGGCCAGATGGAGATCGAGCTTTACACCTCGGACCAGCTGGTGCCGACCGCCGAGCTGTTCCGCGCGATGCAGAACGGCACGATCGACGCGGTGCAGTCCGACGACGATTCGATGGCCTCGCCCACCGAGGTCACCGTCTTCGGCGGCTATTTCCCCTTCGCGCTGCGCTATTCGCTCGACGTGCCGGCGCTGTTCAACTCTTGGGGGCTGAAGGAGATCTGGGAAGAGGAATATGCCAAGGTCGGCATCAAGCACATCTCGGCCGGCTCGTGGGATCCGTGCAACTTCAACATGAAGGAGCCGATCAACAGCCTCGCAGACCTGAACGGCAAGCGCGTCTTCACCTTCCCGACCGCGGGCCGGTTCCTCGCGCAGTTCGGCGTGGTGCCGGTCACCCTGCCCTGGGAGGATGTCGAGGTCGCGCTGCAAACGGGCGAGCTCGACGGCCTCGCCTGGTCGGGCATCACCGAGGATTACACCTCGGGCTGGTCGAAGGTTGCGCCCTATTTCCTGACGAACAATATCTCGGGCGCCTGGATCGGCCATTTCTTCGCCAACATGGACCGCTGGAACGAGGTGCCCGACCACCTCAAGCAGCTGATGCAGACCTGTTTCGACCAATCGCATTACCATCGGCAATGGTGGTACTGGGCCGGCGAGGCGAAGCTGCGCGTCGAGGGGGCGGACATGAAGCTGACCTCGATCCCGGCCGAGGATTACGCCAAGATGGAAGCGGCCGCGCACACGTTCTGGGACGAGATCGCCGCCGAAAGCCCGCTGAAGGCAAAGGTCGTCGAGATCATCAAGAAATACAACGAGACCATGGTCAAGGCCGGCCAGCCCTACCGCTACGGCTGAGCCCCGGGGACGGGTCCGCAGGCGGGCCCGTCCCGACGGCGCCGGGCGGCGGCGACAGCCGCCCCCTCCCCTCGTTGCCCGCCCGGTTTCCCGCCCGGCCCCTGCCGACAGAGTACGGCAGGCGGAAGCCGCGCCCCGGCGCACCGGCGCCGATAGCGAAAACGTGACAGTCGGATGACGTCGTATCCGCCCCCCTGCCGCGTTATGACCGCGTCGCCACGATGCGGAGCCCATGATGCCGCCAGACCACTTCCCCGGTTTCGATAACCGCCTGACGTTCGGGACCGGGCACAGCCATTACGCCCTCGAGATCGGCGGCAAGCGGATCCTCTATGCCTATATCCGCAAGAATGGCTGCAGCGCCTTCAAGACCGCGATGGGACTTGCTTCCGATGTCTCGATCGGGGCGGCGCGTCGGCTGCGCGCCGGCCCCTTCGGCCGCTATGACGCGCGAATCTTCGTCTGGCGCGACCCCGAGGAGCGGCTGGTCAGCCTCTATCGTAACAAGATCCTCGACCGCAAAAACGCCGAGGACCTGATCCGCCGTTACCGCGAGGTGATGCAGGAGGAGCCCTCGAGCTTCGAGCGCTTCGCGCTGTTCGCGACAACCGGCGCCGACCCGCACCTGATCGCGCAGCGCCACCATCTGCGGCCGATCCGCTACACCCACGCGATCGAGCTCGGCGCGCTGCACGCCACGATGTGCAGCCTTGTCGGGCCCGAGGCCGCCGCACCGTTCCGGGTGCCGGTCAACCCCTCGCGCAAGGCGCCGGTCGAGGTCACCCCCTATGCCCGCGCCCTCCTCCACCGCATCTACGCCTGCGATTTCCAGATGATCGAGACGATCCTCGCGCAGCAAAGCCGGCTGTCCGCACCCCGGGGCTGATACCGACAGAGAATCGCCCGATTTCCCGCGTCCGATCATCGCCTTGCCGCAAGGTGATGCAGCCGCGCCAGAGACGGCAGGGTTTTGCCACCGGCCGAGGCTTTCCTCTCGCCCCCGTAAGAAAAGCCGGTATAACTGGCGCAAAGACGGCGGAGGGAAGCGTGACGGTCTCGAGCATTCAGCGCAAACGCAGACGCAGGGCAAAGGTTGCGGGGGCACTTGGCGCCTTCTCCGTTGCGGCCGGCATTGCCGCTCCGGCGGGCCACGCCGAACCGCTGATCGGGCAGAGCCGCAACACCTTCGGCATGCCCGGCCTGATCGACATGCCCTCGGCCGAGGTGCGCCCCGATGGCGAGCTTGGCCTGTCGCTGATGGGGCTGACCGACGGCACCATGCGCAACACGCTGACCTTCCAGATCGCGCCGCGCCTGACCGGCGCCTTCCGCTATTCGAAGGTGCCCGGGCTGATGCCGAAAGACGACGGCACGGGCCGCTATGAAGCACTCTACGACCGCTCCTTCGACCTGCGTTTCCAGTTCCTCGACGAAGGCAAGTGGGGCTGGACTCCGGCGATGGCGATCGGGTTGCAGGACTTCATCGGCACTGGCGTCTATTCCTCGGAATACATCGTTGCGACGAAAAGCTTCGGGCCGAAGCTGCGGGTCAGCGGCGGCCTCGGCTGGGGCCGGCTCGGCTCCTTCGGCTCGATCGGCTCGACCGGCACCCGCCCCGGGTATGACGTCACCAGCACCGGCGGCAAGTTCAACTCGGGCTCCTGGTTCAAGGGCGATTTCGCGCCGTTCTTCGGCATCTCCTATGCCGCGACCGACCGGCTGACGCTGAAGGCCGAATATTCCTCGGACGCCTATGCCAAGGAAGCCCAGCTCGACGGGTTCGAGCGCAACAGCTCGATCAACTTCGCCGCCGACTATCAGGTGAGCGAGTTCTTCGGCGTGCAGCTCTACTACATGTACGGCGAGAAGGTCGGCTTCCAGTTCGTGCGCAACATCGACCCGCACGAACCGCCCTTCCCTTCGGGTATCGAAAAGGCGCCGCTGCCGGTGCGGCCGCGCCCTGCCCCCGCCGCCGATCCCGAGGGCTGGTCGGGCTCCTGGGCCGCCGACCCCGAGGTGCATCCGGGCATCCAGAAGGCCCTTGCGGCAAGCCTTGCCAAGGATGGGCAGATCCTCGAATCGATGTCGCTCAGCGCAACCCGGGCCGAGCTGCGGGTGCGCAACGAGACCTATGGCGCCGAACCGCAGGCGATCGGCCATGTCGCGCGGATGGCGACGCGCGCCCTGCCGCCCTCGGTCGAGACGATCGTGGTGACGCCGGTGCAGAAGGGCATGGCGCTGTCCTCGGTCACCTTCCGCCGCTCGGATCTCGAGCGGATGGAGAACACCAATTCCTATGACATGCTGCCGCAGGTCGCGATCACCGCGGCGCCGCAGGACGCGCCGGGGCTCGTGCGCAGCGATGCCGTCTATCCGCGGTTCCAGTGGGCGCTGACGCCCTATGCCGAGGCCTCGATCTTCGACCCCGACAACCCGTTCCGCCTCGACGTCGGCGCCGAGCTTTCGGCGCGCTATGAGATGGCGCCGGGGCTCGTGCTGTCGGGCACGGTGCGGCAGAAGGTCGTGGGCAACCTCGACGACAGCACGCGGGTGTCGAACTCGGTGGTGCAGCACGTGCGCTCCGATCTCGCCGAATACCAGAAGAACGGCGATCTCGCGATCCAGCGCCTGACGCTGGCGAAATACGGCCATCTGAGCGAGAACCTCTATACGCGCGTCAGTGCCGGCTATCTCGAGCGGATGTATGCGGGCGTCTCGGGCGAAGTGCTCTGGGCGCCGGTCGACAGCCGCCTCGCCCTCGGGATCGAGGCGAACTGGGCCAAGCAGCGCGACTTCGACCAGCATTTCGGCCTGCAGGACTATTCCACCGTTACCGGCCATGTCTCGGCCTATTACGACATCGGCAAGGGCTATACCGCCGAGCTCGACGTCGGTCGCTACCTGGCCAAGGACTGGGGCGCGACGATCGCCATCGACCGCGAATTCGAGAACGGCTGGAGCGTGGGCGCCTTCGCGACCTTCACCGACATGTCCTCGGATGATTTCGGCGAAGGCTCGTTTGACAAGGGCATCCGCCTGACGATCCCGGTCGCCTGGACCACCGGCCGGCCCTCGGTCAACAAGCTGAAGACCACGATCCGCCCGCTGATGCGCGACGGCGGCGCTCGGCTCGACATCGACGGCCGGCTTTACGAGACCGTGCGCACGGCACATACCGGCGACCTTTACGACAGCTGGGGGAGATTCTGGCGATGACGGGCCTTCGGAGCCGGGCGCTCGCCCTGGCCGCAGTGATCGGTCTGGGCGGGCTCGCCGCCTGCGGGTCGGACACCAACCAGACCGAGAACAGCCGCATGGCCGGCGAGTCGATCAAGCAGATCTTCTCCACCTTCAAGCGCGACAAGACCGCGGCGCCCCCCGTCGATGCCGAGGCGATGGCGCGCTCGTCACTCGAGCTGAACAAGGGCCCGCTGATCCTTCTGTCGCAGGAGACGCCGAAGAACGTCTCGATCCTCGGGATGATCGGCGAAAACGGCACGATGCGCACCTATGCCACACCGACGATGCAGGCGGTGATCCTGCGCGGCGGGATGCTGGCCGGCACGCGCGGGCTCGGCTTCGACATGATGTCGGCCGAGGTCGAGCAGACCGGACGGCTGATCCGCGCCCGCACCCCGGGCACCGGCAAGAAGGTGATCCGCTATCTCGACGGGCTCGGACTCGAACGGCCGATCCCGCTTGACTGCACGGTCAGCGTCGGCGCCGACACGAGCTATCCCTTCGCCGGGCAGACCTGGTCGGGCCGGCAGGTGGTCGAGCATTGCGAGGGGCTGGGGATGACGATGGATGACACCTTCATCGTTTCGGCCGCGGGCCAGATCGTCGCCTCGCGGCAGTGGATCTCGCCGCAGCTCGGCTATATCACGATCCAGACCGTGCGGCCCTGAGCGCTGCACCATTCCCCGAAACGACAAGGGCGCGCCCATGGCGCGCCTTTTGCATGTGGGGCCCTGCCCCCGTCGCGCCGCACCTCTTGCGGGGCGCAAAAATGAACAGGGCCGGAAAGCGATGCTTTCCGGCCCCTTTCGAGATCCCGAAGGATCGTCGAAATTAGTTCGACGACGCGGCGACCGCGATGCCGACGAGCAGCAGCGCCGGGATCAGGATGCCGGCGTTCGACGACGACGACTGTTTCACGACGACCGGTTCGGCCTCGACGACCGGAGCGGTATAGCCGCCGGCGAAAGCGGTCGAAGCCGACAGGCCGAGGGCCAGGGCGATGGTAGCGAGCTTTTTCATAGTAATCTCCGTCATTACTTTTGACAGCCGCCTTGTTTGGCAGCATCGGGGCGAGATTTGCACAGGCAGTGTGACTTGCAAAGAGAGAATTTCGCTCGGGGATGCGCAGTGGGGCCGAACTGTTGCACTTTGGCACGAGTTTCCCCTGCCGTAGTCCTCTGCACCAGGCACACTCGCGTGATCCCCCGGATCTCCTGCGGAAATCCGCGTGATTCCGGGTGTTTGTCCGCCCCCCGGACGCAAGCGATACGACTCAGCTGCGGCGGCGGGCAAGCAGCGAAACGGCGAAGAGCACCGCCGCCGCGGCGACGATCGATGGCCCGGCCGGCGCGTCCCAGCGCAGCGAGGCGGCAAGTCCGGCCAAAACCGAGAGGCTGCCGACTGCCGTCGCGCCGAATGCCATCACCTCGGGCCCGCGCGCGAGCTGCCGCGCCGCGGCCGCAGGCAGGATCAGCAGCGCCGAAATCAGCAATGCGCCGACGATCTTGATCGCCACCGCGACGGTCAGAGCGAGGGCCAGCGTCAGCACCAGCTGTTCGGCGCGCGGGTTCAACCCCGAGGCCTGGGCCAGCTCCTCGTTCACCGTCGCGGTCAGCAACCCCTGCCAGCGCCAGGCAAGCAGCAGCGCGACGAGCGCCGAGCCCGCCCAGATGATGCCGACATCGGCCCGGCTCACCGCGAGGATGTCGCCGAAGAGATAGGCGCTCAGATCGACGCGCAGCCCCGAAATGAAGGAGGCGGCGACAAGGCCGAAGGCAAGCGCGGCATGGGCCAGCACACCGAGCAGCGTGTCCAGCGCATGGCCGCGCCCCGACAGGATCGCCACCGTCACCGCCATGGCGAGCGCCACCGCGAGCGTGCCGACATAGATCGACAGGCCGAAGCCGAAGCTGAGCGCGACGCCGAGGATCGCGGCATGGGCCGTCGCGTCGCCGAAATAGGCCATGCGCCGCCACACCACGAAAGAGCCGAGCGGCCCGGTGGCAAAGGTCAGGCCGATGCCGGCAAGCCCGGCGCGCATCAGGAAATCGTCAAGCATGATCGTGCTCATGGCTGTGGGGATGGGCGCAATGCGGCGCGCTCGGATCGTGGCCGTGGCCCTCGTCCGCCTCGTGGTCGTGATCGTGGACGTGGCGATAGAGCGCGAAGGCTCCGCCGGTGCCGAGCCCGAACAGCGCGCGATATTCCGGCGCCTCGGAGACCACGCGCGGGGTGCCGGCGCAGCAGACATGGCCATTGAGGCAGATGACGCGGTCCGAGGCCGACATCACCACATGCAGATCGTGGCTGACCATCAGCACGGCGCTGCCGGTCTCGCCGCGCACCTCCTCGATCAGCTTGTAGAAGGCCGCGGTGCCGGGCTGGTCGAGGCCCTGCGTCGGCTCGTCAAGGATCAGGATGTCGGGGCGCGCCAGCAGCGCGCGCGCCAGCAGCACACGCTGGAACTGCCCGCCCGACAGCCGCGCGATCTGCCGCCCGCCAAGCCCCGGCACGCCGGTGCGCAGCAGTGCCGCCTCGGCCGAGGCGTCGTCGACCCGCCGCGGCAGCGACAGGAAGCGGCGCACCGTCATCGGCAGGCTCGGGTCGATGTGCAGCTTCTGCGGCACATAGCCGATCACCAGATCCTCGCGCCGGGTGACTGTGCCACTTGCCATCGGCTCGAGCCCGATCAGCGCACGGATGAGCGTCGACTTGCCCGAGCCGTTCGGCCCGACCACGGTGACGATCTCGCCGGGCGCGATGGTGAAATCGACTTGCGACAGCACCTCGGCGTCGCCATGGCGGACGCTGAGCCCCGAGGCGGTGATGAGCGGGATCATGGCGTTTCCTTCGCGGCGCAGACGGGGCACAGGCCGAGCGCCTCGATATTCGCGCGCTCGATGGTGAAGCCAAGCGCCGCCGCGGCCTCGTCGAGGGCCGCGCGCACCGGCGCACCGGGCGCCTCGGCGACGCTGTCGCATTCGCGGCAGATCAGGAACACCGGCGCATGTGCCTCGCCCGGGTGCATGCAGGCGGCAAAGGCGTTGAGCCGCCGCACCCGGTGTGCGAGCCCGTTCTCGACCAGGAACTCGAGCGCGCGATAGGCGACGGGCGGCTGGTTGCCGAAGCCCTCGGCCGCGAGCCGGTCGAGCATCTCATAGGCGCCCATGGCGCGGTGCGACTCGAGCAAGATCTCGAGCGTGCGGCGCCGCACCGGGGTCAGCCGCGCCCCGCGCCGCGCCGCCTCGGCCTCGGCGCGGGCGAGCGTCTCGCCCATGCAAGCGCTGTGATCATGCGTCGCAAATGCTGCGGCGGTCTCGGACTCCGGCTCGGAAGACATGTTACCTTATCACATTTCTCTTGACGCGTTACGATATAACATAAATAACCGAGGCCCCGATCACAAGAGATGAAGAGGTCCCCATGCGCTCTCCCCTGTTGCTTGCCGCCCTGCTGGGGGGCACCGCCCTGCCCGGCCTTGCCCTGGCCGAGGTGCCGAAGGTAGTGACCGACCTGCCCGCGGTGCAGTCGCTTGCGCTGCAGGTGATGGGCGATCTGGGCCCGGTCGACGTGCTGCTCGAACAGGGCGCGAATGCGCACAGCTACCAGATGAAGCCGTCGCAGGCGCGCGCGCTTGAACGAGCGGATCTGGTGCTCTGGGTCGGGGCCGAGATGACCCCCTGGCTCGACCGCGCCATCACCTCGGTCGCGCCCGATGCCCATGTGCTGTCGCTGCTCCATGCCGAGGGCACGCACCGGCAGGACTTCGCCGCGGCCCACGACCACGAAGACGCGCATGGCGCGGACGAACATGCGGCGGATGCGCATAACCACGCCGCTGAGGGCGCGGATACGCATGGCGACGAGGATGAGGACGGCCACGTCCACGCCGGGCTCGACCCCCACGCCTGGCTCGACCCGGCGAATGCCGAGCTCTGGCTTGGCCTGATCGCGGACGAGTTCAGCCGCCTCGACCCCGAGCATGCCGCGACCTATGCCGCCAACGCCGAGGCCGCGAAGGCGAAGATCGCCGCGCTCGACGCGACTCTGACGGCAGAGCTCGCCCCGGTGAAGGATCGTCCCTTCGTCGTCTTTCACGCCGCCTATGGCTATTTCGCCGATCATTACGGGCTGAAGGTCGCGGGCGCGATCGCACTGGGCGATGCGACCGATCCCGGCGCCGCGCATCTGGCCGAGCTGCGCGCCGAGCTGACCGCCGACGGCGTCGTCTGCGCCTTCCCCGAGGCCCAGCACGACACCCGTCCGGCCGAGCGGCTGATCGAGGGCACGGGCGTCCGGCTCGGCGGCGCGCTCGACCCCTCGGGCAGCACGCTGACCTATGGCGCGGACCTCTACGAGCGGCTGATGCAGGGGCTGGCCGGCACGATCTCGGGCTGCCTCGCATCCTGACCCGCGACAGGACGACCGGGCGCAGGGCAGAGGGCGACAAGCCGGCAAAGCCCTGCTAGAACCGGGGGCGAAGGAGACCGCGAATGCCTGCCACCCCGCCCCCGGATCTTGCCCGCCTCTTTGCCGAAGCGGCGCCCCGCTTTGGCCTCAGCCGCCCCGCCGGCGCCTGCTTCGCCGCGATCTGGCGCGCCGCACAGGCGCCCTCGGCCGAGGATCTGGTGACGATCCTCGGTCTGTCGCGTTCCAATGTCTCGGTGGCGCTGAAGGAGCTGCGCGAGCGCGGCCTGATCCAGACGGCGCGCAGCTTCGGCTCGCGCAAGGATTACTTCGTCGCCGATCCGGACCCATGGGCGCTGCTGCGGGCGCTGCTGATCGAGCGCCAGCGCCGCGACCTTGCCCCGCTCGCCGAACGCCTGGCCTCGCTGGCAGAAGGCGCCGACGACCCGCGGCTCGCGCCGCTCGCGCAGATGGTGCAGACGGCGGACGACTGGTTCGCGCGCCTGACCCGCCACGACGCGGCAGAGCTTGCCCAGCTGATGCAGGCGGGCGAGCTGCCGAAGAAGAAGAAAAAGAAGAACCGCGACTGAGCGCCCGGAAGGCGCGGTGCGGTGACGGGCGGGGGTGCCCCCGCCCGGGACCTGTCAGCCCTGCATCTCGACGCCGAGGTGCCGCGCGACGGTGAAGATGTCCTTGTCGCCACGTCCCGAGAGATTGACCACGATGATGTGGTCCTTCGGCAGCGTCGGCGCGATCTTCTTCACATGGGCAAGCGCATGGCTCGGCTCCAGCGCCGGGATGATGCCTTCGGTCCGGCACAGCATCTGGAAGGCGTCGAGCGCCTCCATGTCGGTCACCGAGACATAGTCCGCGCGGCCGATGTCATGCAGCCAGGCGTGCTCCGGCCCGATCCCCGGATAGTCGAGCCCGGCCGAGATCGAATGCCCCTCGAGGATCTGCCCGTCCTCGTCCTGCAGCAGATAGGTGCGGTTGCCGTGCAGCACGCCCGGACGCCCGCCGGTGAGCGAGGCGCAATGCTCCATCCGGTCGTCGACGCCATGGCCGCCGGCCTCGACGCCGATGATCCGCACCGACTTGTCGTCGAGGAAAGGATAGAACAGCCCCATCGCGTTCGAGCCACCGCCGATCGCCGCGATCACCGTGTCGGGCAGACGGCCCTCGCCTTCGAGCTCCTCGAGCTGCCAGCGGGTTTCCTTGCCGATGATCGACTGGAAATCGCGCACCATCGCCGGATAGGGATGCGGGCCCGCCACCGTGCCGATGCAATAGAAGGTGTCGCGCACGTTGGTCACCCAATCGCGCAGCGCGTCGTTCATCGCATCCTTCAGCGTGCCGCGGCCCGAGGTCACCGGGTGCACCTCGGCGCCCAGAAGCCGCATGCGGAACACGTTCGGCGCCTGCCGCTCGACATCGGTCGCGCCCATGTAGACGACGCATTTCAGCCCGAACTTGGCACAGACCGTCGCGGTCGCCACGCCATGCTGGCCGGCGCCGGTCTCGGCGATGATCCGGGTCTTGCCCATCCGCCGCGCCAGCAGGATCTGGCCAAGCACGTTGTTGATCTTGTGCGCGCCGGTGTGGTTCAGCTCCTCGCGCTTGAGATAGATCTTCGCGCCGCCCAGCTCCTCGGTCAGGCGTTCGGCGAAATAGAGCGGCGAGGGCCGGCCGACGTAGTATTTCCACAGATAGTCCATCTCGGCCCAGAATTCCGGGTCGGTCTTGGCGTGTTCGTATTGCGCCTCGAGCTCCAGGATCAGCGGCATCAGCGTCTCGGACACGAAGCGCCCGCCATGGATGCCGAAGCGCCCGTTCTCGTCGGGGCCGGTCATGAAGCTGTTGGGAAGGTCCTCGGCCATCGTCTCACCTCGCGCGTTCAGTCGAGCTTGCGTTTATAGCCAAAGTGGCTGCGGGTAAAGCCAAGCCGCTCGTAGAAGGCGTGGGCCCGGCTGCGCGAGACATGGGTGGTCAATTGCATCACCACGGCCCCCGCAGCCCGGGCGCGCGCCTCGGCATCGGCCATCAGCGCGGCGCCGATCCCTTGCCCGCGCAGCCCGGCCGCGACCCGCACCGCCTCGATCTGCGCGCGCCGGGGCGCGGCAAGCGAAAGCCCGGTGAGGATCGAGAGCTGATAGGTGGCAACCACCTGCCCGGCGTCATCCGTGCCGACGATCAGCCGGGTGACGCCCTGCGCGGCCATCTCGCGCCAGAGCGCCAAGGCCCGTTCGGGCGTCATCGGCTTCGGATCGGCATCGCGACGATCGTCGGAGAGCAGCGCCAGAACCGACGCGAGGTCGGCCTCGCCCGCCTCGCGCCAGCAGATCATCCCTGCGCGGCCGCGACGAAGGCGTGGATCAGCGCCGCGTCCTTCTCGCCCGGCAGGCTCTCGACGCCCGAGCTGACATCGACCTGCGTCGCGCCGGTCAGGCGCACCGCCTCGGCGACGTTCTCGGGGGTCAGGCCACCGGCCAGCATCCACGGCCGTTTCCAGCTGCGCCCGGCGATCAGCTGCCAGTCGAAGGGCAGCCCGTTGCCGCCCGGCAGCGCCGCGCCCGCAGGCGCCTTGGCATCGACGAGGATCTGGTCCGCCA
Organism: Paenirhodobacter ferrireducens; assembly: GCF_004022265.1. Lineage (GTDB taxonomy): Bacteria > Pseudomonadota > Alphaproteobacteria > Rhodobacterales > Rhodobacteraceae > Rhodobacter > Rhodobacter ferrireducens. The sequence goes on along the minus strand of NZ_SAVB01000001.1, from coordinate 275,592 downwards.
CCGCCTCGTAGGCCTCGAGATGCGGCAGGTCCTCGGCGGTCGAGACCCCCACCGCCTTCATCACCGGCAGCCCGGCGCGCGCGCGCACCTCGGCCACCCGCTCGGGGCTCTCATGGCCATGCAGCTGCACCAGATCGAGCGGCACCAGCGCCAGAACCTCGTCAAGGAAGGCATCGCTCGGGTCGACGAACAGCCCGACCTTGGCGACGCCGAAGGGGACCTCGAGCGCAAGGTCGCGCGCCACCTCGGCCGAGACGTTGCGCGGCGATTTCGGGAAGAAGACGAAGCCCACATAGGCCGCGCCCGCCGCCACGGCGTCGGCGACATGGGAGGGCCGGCTGAGCCCGCAGATCTTCACCCGCGTGCCGCCCGGACGGCCCCGATTGACTGCGATCGTCACCATCTCAGCGCGCGGTCTTGTCGAGCAGCGCCAGAACCTCGTCCTTCGGCGCCTCGTGGGTGGTCTTCAGCCGCTCCACCTCGCCCTCGAGCCAGGCGGCGTGGCGTGCCGTCTTCGCCGCGCCCGAACGGATGCGATGCTCGCGCATCCATTCCCAGACGAAGCCCAGCAGCAGCCCGATCAGCAGGCTGGCGAAGATCACCAGGAACAGCGGCAGCTGCACCGCCCAGGAGAAGCCGAGGAACTCCCCGGTCTCGGGCGCCAGCAGCCGCAGCGTCACCGGGGCGCGATTGGCAAGCGCGATGGCCACCAGCAGCACGGCGAGAACGCCGAGCAGCAGGAAGCGCAGGTATTTCATCATCTCAGTCCGCCTCTCCGTTCAGCCGGTCGCGCAGCAGCTTGCCGGTCTTGAAGAAGGGCACATGCTTTTCCTCGACATCGACGGCATCGCCGGTGCGCGGGTTGCGGCCGGTGCGCGCGTCGCGCTTCTTCACCGAGAAGGCGCCGAAGCCGCGCAGCTCGACCCGGTCACCGCGCGCCATGGCCTCGATGATTTCTTCGAAGATCGTGTTGACGATCTTCTCGACGTCGCGCTGGAAGAGATGCGGATTTTCCTCTGAGATCTTCGCGATCAGCTCTGACCGGATCATGCGTGCGTTCCCCCAAGGGTGTCCGGGTGGCAGCCCCGGTACTGGATTCTTCCCGGACTATACGGAGAATTTTTTCCAGCACAAACAGCAAAGGCTTGGAAAGGCGTGGGATTCGGCGCAGTGCGGCGAGGTGCCGCCGTCCCTGCCCGATGCAATGGCGAATGCAGGCGCAGAAAACCGGGGGGGAAACCGGAGGAAAGGCGGTGGCGGCCGGAACCGGAGCGAATCGCCCGGGGGAAGGGGCACGAGCCGCAAGCGCGCCCGTCCGGCACCGCCGGGGACCGCCCCCTCCCCCGCCATCGCTTTCCACAGACCGGATCGGCCCGGGGACCGCACCCGTTCCGAAAGCCGCATGCCGCGTGTGTCTCGCAACGGGTGGCCGGGCACGCTGACCGCGGATGCCCGCACGGAGACCGGCCGCGTCAGCGCCCCGTCCCGGGGGCCGTGGGGCGTGCCTCCGCTTCCAGCCCGGCCAGCCAGACCTTGAGCCCCGCCCCCACCGGCCCGCGCAGCTCGGGCGGCAAAGCCGCCAGCAGCCGGTGCTGGTTGGCGACGTGATCGGTGACGACACGGTCAATCAGCGCCAGCCCCCGCGGCGTAAGCTGCACGATCGAACCGCGCCCGTCGGCCGGGTTCGGCCGCCGCTCGATCAGCCCCTCGGCCTCGAGCCGGTCGATCCGGTTCGTCATCGTCCCCGAGGCGACCATCGTCCAGTCCATCAGCTCCGAGGGGCTGAGCGCATGTGGCGCCCCGGCGCGGCGCAGCGTCGCCAGCACGTCAAAGCTCGCCGCAGTCAGACCATGGGCGCGGAACACCGCGGTCAGCTCCTCGGACAGAAGATCGGTCAGCCGCTTCAGCCGGCCAAACAGCCCCATCGGCCCGGTGTCCAGATCCGGCCGTTCGCGGGCCCATTGCGCAAGGATGTCATCGACGCGGTCCATGCGGCGGATCTAGACAAAAACTATCTTGACGTCAAGATAAATCCCCCGATATGTCTCGACGTCGAGATAAATGAGGGTGCCATGTCCCGAACCACCGACCTGCTGCTGGCCGCCACCGCCCCGATGATCTGGGGCACGACCTATATTGTCACCTCGCAGATGCTGCCGCCGGGCTATCCGCTGACCGCCGCGGCGCTGCGCGCGCTGCCGGCGGGGCTGCTGCTGATGGCGCTCACCCGGCAACTGCCGCCGCCCGCGCTCTGGGGCCGGCTGCTGTGGCTCGGGGCGCTCAATTTCGCGTTCTTCTGGGCGGCGCTCTTCGTCTCGGCCTACCGGCTGCCCGGTGGCGTGGCGGCGACGCTCGGCGCGGTACAGCCGCTGATCGTGCTTGGCCTTGCGCGGCTTCTCCTCGGCACCCGGCTGACGCCGCAACGGGTGCTTGCGGCGCTTGCCGGCATCGGCGGCGTGGCGCTGCTGGTGCTCGGACCGCAGGCGCGGCTCGACGCGGTGGGCGTCGCCGCGGCGCTGATCGGGGCGGTATCAATGGCGGCGGGGGTGGTGCTGACCCGGAAGTGGCGGCCCGAGGTTCCGGCACTGACCTTCACTGCCTGGCAACTGACCGCGGGCGGGCTGCTGCTGGTGCCCTTTGCCGTTGCGGCCGAGCCTCCCTTGCCGCCGCTGAGCGCGGTGAACGTCGCGGGCTTCCTCTGGCTCGGGCTGATCGGCGCGGCGCTGACCTATTTCCTGTGGTTTCGCGGCATCGAGCGGCTCGGCCCGGAACGCGTCACCGGGCTTGGCTTTCTCAGCCCGCTGACCGCGGTCGGGCTGGGCTGGGCGGTGCTCGGGCAGAGCCTGACGCCGATGCAGCTCCTCGGCGCGGCGATTGTGCTTGCCGCGACCTGGTTCAGCAGCCGCCCCGAGCGCCGCGCCTAGGCGCTGCGCCCGGCCCCGGCCGCCGGCTCCCAAACCGCCGCAAGGTCCGGGTAGCGCGCCGAGAGCGGACCGACGAGCAGGAGGTCGAAGCCCAGCCGCGCAGCCCCTGCCCCGTCGGTCGCCGGCGTGTCGCCGATCGCGAGAACCCGCCGCCGCCCCACCGGCAGCCGCGCGAGGGCGTGGTGGTAGAGCCCCGGCTCGGGCTTACCGATCACGGTGTAATCGAGCCCGGGCAGGACGCTTCGGATCGCGGCAAGCAGGCTGCCGGTTTCGGGCACCGGATCCCCGTCGGGGCCCGGATGGCTTTCGTCCGGATTGGCAACGAGCAGCCGCGCTCCGCGCCGCAGCATGCCGACACAGCACCGCAGATCGCCATAGGAAAACCGCTCGTCCCGGGTCAGCAGCACATGGCTCGGCGTCTGCCGGTCGAGCTGCAACCCGAGCGCGAGCGCGTGGCGTTGCAGCGCCGGGCTGCCGTAAAGACACAGCCGCACCTCGCGCTCGCGCGCCAGGGCCTCGAGCGCCGCGGTGCCTGCCAGCACGATCCGCCCAGCCGGCACTGCAAGCCCCATGGCCGCGAGCCGCGCCGACAGGGTCGCGGGGGTATCGGTCGAGTTGTTGCTCAGCACGATCAGCCGCGCCCCCGCCCGGGCGAGCAGCGCCGCGGCGCCGGGCAGCACCCGCGGGCCCGACACCAGACAGCCGTCGAGATCGCACAGGATCGCGTCGTAATCCTCGAGCCGCATCAGAACCGCCCCAGGTCCTGCGGCGTGGCGACGGCGGCGGCCTCGGGGCTTTCGAGATCGAAGACCGGCCCGTCATAGGCGAAGGAACAGTCATGGATCAGCACCTGCCCCCCGGCCACGCTGACCCAGGCCAGATCGGGCGCCTCGGTCGCACCAAGGATCCGGCCGGGCCGGTCGAAGGCGTGATGCACCTGATGCATCAGCGCGCGCTGGACATGGAACGGAATGCCGTGCCAGAGCCCGGCGATCGGGCGATGCACATGGCCCATGAACAGATAATCGGGCCGGCGCCCGGCGCGGTCGAAGGCGGCAAGCTCCGCCTCGGCATCGCGCAGCCGGATCGCATCCATCGGCGGAATCGCCAGATCCATCGGCGGATGATGCTGGAACAGCAGCACCGGCCGGTCCGCAGGCGCCGCGCGCAGCGCCTGCTCGAGGAACTCCAGCCGCGCGGCGCAAAGCCGGCCGTGATGGCCCTCCTCCTCCTCGCACAGGGTGTCGAGGGTGATCAGGCTCGCCTGCGCGAAGACATGAAGCCCCTGCACGAAGCCGCTCGCATCGCGCGGCGCGGCGGGAAAGACCGCACGGAACGGGACGCGGGCGTCGTGATTGCCGAGCATCAGGATCACCGGCACCGGCAGCGCCGCCAGCTCGGCGCGCAGGCTCGCATAGGCGGCCTCCTCGGCGCGGTCGGTCAGATCGCCGGCGATCACCAGGAAATCGACCTGCGGCAGGGAGGTCAGGAACGCGAGGGCGCGACGCAGCACCACGCGCGGATCAAAGCCGTAAAGGCGCTGGCCGGCGGGCACGAAATGCAGATCGGTCAGCACGGCGAAACGGAGGGGAGCGGTCATGCGGAAATCCTTTGCGAAAGGGCGCGGCGGCAGGCCCGCCGCGCCACGGGGCTCAGTACGGCAGGGGGCTCAATGCGGCAGCAGGCCGTTGACCTCCTCGACCATGTCGTCGCGCAGCGCTTCCATGTCCGTGGCATCGCCGGTCAGGATCGCCTCGAGACTGTCCTCGATGAGCTGCGTCACCGCGAGCCCGTTATCGCCCGGATAGGCGAACCATTCCGACAGCAGCGGCAGCTGGTTCGCCGCGGTCAGCTTGTTCGGGTTCTGCGCATAGAAACTGTCCATCAGCAGCGCGTTCGCGGCCTTGTTCGGCGGGATGTAGCCGGTGGTCAGCGCGACCGCCGCCGCCCCCTCGCCCGAGGTGGTGAACTTGATGAATTCCCAGGCGGCCTTGCGCACCTCGGGATCGTCGGAGGCAGAGGTCAGCATCGCCGCGTTGCCGCCCGCGGGCAACGCCTGCGGCGCCCCGCCGATCCCCGGATAGGGGCCGGTGACGAAATCCCAGCTGCCGGTCTTCGAGCGGTCGACGAAGCCCACATAGGCGGTCGAGCTGAAGAACATGCCAAGCTCGCCCGACGCGAACTGCTTCGAAGCATCGGCGCCCGAGAGGTTCTTCATCCCACAGTCGCGGAAGATCGCCTGCGCCGTCTCGAGCGCCTTCAGCCCCTCGGGATTGTCCATGTTGAGCCTGCCGTCCTTGATCATCGGCACACCCTGGCTCCACATCGCCGCCTGCAACAGCCAGTTGCCCGAGATGTTCCAGTGCCAGAACAGCGCATCCTGCCGGCCCGTCGCCCGGATCGCCCGGCAGGCCTCGATCACCTGATCCCAGCTTTGCGGCACGGTCTTGATCCCGGCCGCGCGCAGGATGTCCATGTTGTAAAAGCCGATCGGGGTCGAGACCGAGAACGGCAGGCCATAGACCTTCCCCCCGAAGGTCGAGAGGTCGAGCATCGCCTGGTGATAGCCCGCCGCGTCAAAGCCGGTCTCGGCCGCGATATAGGGATCGAGCGGCTTCGCGATGCCGCGCTCGACCAGGATCGCCTGCCGGTTCAGCGCCTGGAAGGAGACGTCCGGCAGGGTGTTCGCCACCGCCTCGCGCAGAATGGTGTTCGTCGCATCCTCGTAGTCCTCATAGGTAGCGCGGAACGTCACCTCGATGTCGGGATGCGCCGTGGCGAAGGCCTGCATGATCCGCTCGAAGGTCGGATCGAAGACCGAGGAATAGGCATAGGCCACCTCGATCTGGACGGCGCCGGCGCCCTGGGCGGCAAGCGTCGCCGCGAGGGCAAGCGGAAGCAGGTGTTTCATGGCGGGGAGGTCCTTTGCGGAAGGGAGGAAGGGTCATTTCATCCCGCTGAGCGCGATGCCGTCGATGAAGCGGCGCTGCGCCAGCAGGAAGGCCACGACGAGGGGGGTGACGATGACCGTCGCGGTGGCCATCATCGGGCCGTAGAAATCGCCGTCGAGGTCGCCCTTGAACTCGCGCAGGCCGAGCGGCGGGGTGAACAGGCTGCGGTCGCCGGTGAGGACGATGCGCGGCCAGAAATAGTCGTTCCAATGCGCCACACCGAGAAGATCGCGAAGGCCAGGAGCGCCGGGATCGCGACCGGCAGCAGCACCCGCCAGATGATCGCGAACTCGCCCATCCCGTCCATCCGCGCGGCGTCGATCAGCTCGTCGGGCACGGTCAGGAAGAACTGCCGCATCAGGAAGATGCCGAAGGCCGAGACGGTCCAGGGCAGGATCAGCGCGGCATAGCTGTTGGTCAGCCCGAGTTTCGCCAGCAGCACGTAAAGCGGCAGCGCAATCGCATGCACCGGGATCAGCAGGCAGAAGAGCACAAGACCGAAGGCGGCCTCGCGGCCCCAGAAGCGCAGCTTCGCCAGCGCATAGGCCGCCGGCACCGCGATCAGCGTCTGCAAGGCGAAGATCGAGGCGGTGACGATCACCCCGTTGAGCAGATAGCGCCCCAGCGGCGCCTTGGCGAAGGCCTGACGATAATTGTCGATCACCGGGCGGGTCAGGCACGTCTCCGTGCTGCCACCAAGGTTCAGGCAGCTCGCATCGGCAATCGGCGCCTGCGCGCCGAAAAGGCCGCCGGTGCCCGCGGCGATCTCGGCCGGGGATTTGAACGAGGTGGAGACCATCACGTAGAACGGCAGCAGCACGATCACCGCGCCGAGAATCAGCACCAGATGCGCCAGCATCTGGCGGGCGGAAAAGCGGTGGGTCATCGGTCCTGCACCTTGCGTTCGACGAAGCGGCGCTGTGCCGCGCTAATCAGCATCACGAAGCCGAGGAAGACCACGGTGATCGCCGCACCAAGGCCGACGAGGTTCTGCGCGATGCCCTTCTCGTAGATCGCGTAGATCATCACATAGGTCGACTTCGCCGGGCCGCCGTGGGTCAGGGCCTCGACCGTGTCGAAGACCTGAAACGCGCGGATCGTGGTGACGGTGACGACGAAGACGGTGGTCGGCGCCAGCAGCGGCCAGGTGATCAGCCGGAAGCGCTCCGTTGCGCGCCTCACGCCATCGATCTCGGCCGCGGCGTAGAGATCGCGCGGCACCGCGGTCAGCCCGGCGAGGTAAAGCACCATGTTGAAGCCGAAGCTCTGCCAGATGCCGATGAAGGCGAGCGTCGCAAGCGCGTGGTCGCGGTCGCCAAGCCAGAGCGGAAAGCCCCCGGCACAGCCGCGCGCAAACCACGGCCAGAGCTCGAGCGCCGTGCCGCAGCCCAGCGCCAGCGTGCGGTTGACGAGGCCGAGCGTCGGGTGCAGCGCGAATTCCCACACGATCGCCATCGCCAGCAGCGAGGCCATCACCGGCAGGAAATAGACCGTCTTGTAGAAAGTCTGGCCGATCTTCAGCGCGCGGATCAGCAGCGCCGCGCCCAGCCCAAGAAAGACCGAGGCCGGCACCACCAGCACGACATAAAGGACCGTCACGCCGATCATCTTGCGATAGCTCGGGCGGGTCAGAATCTCGGCGTAATTGCCCAGGCCGATCCAGTGCAGATCGGGGCGGCCGAGGGTGTAATCGGTGAAGGAAAGTGTCGCCGCCACCGCCACCGGCAGGATCAGGAGCGCGAGCATCAGCACCAGCGCCGGCGCGAACATCAAAAGGCCGGCGCGGGCCTGGGTGCGCTCGGGCCGGAGTGCGGCACGCGGGGCGGCGAGCGGAAGCGGGGGCGCGTCAGACATCGGCCACAGCCTCCGCCAGACGCGCCACCGGGGCCGCCTTGCCCGCCACGTCGAAGCCGGTGATCCGCGCCGGATCGGCGCGCAACCGCAGCAGGCTGCCCGGCGCCACCGATGGGCGCGCGGCCGGCGTGAGGCGGACGACGACCGGCCGGGCGACGCCCGCCACCTCGAGCTGCACGAAGAGATCGGCGCCGAGGTTCTCGACCAGCCGCACCCGCCCGGCGATCAGCCCGTCCCCGTCGCAGGGGCTCAGTGCCTCGGGCCGGATGCCGAGATGCTCGACCGGCCGGGCAAGGGCACGCAGCCCTGTCGGACGCCCCTCGATGCCGATCCCCCCGTCCGCGCCGGTCTCTGCGGGCAGGATGTTGATCGCCGGCGAGCCGATGAACTGCGCCACGCGCAGCTCGGCGGGGTGGTCGTAGAGCTCGGCGGGCGCCCCCACCTGCAGGATCTCGCCCTCCATCATCACCGCGATCCGGTCCGACATCGTCATCGCCTCGGCCTGATCGTGGGTGACATAGACGAAGGTGGCACCGAGCCGGCGGTTGAGCTGGGCGATCTCGGCGCGCATGTGCACCCGCATCTTCGCGTCGAGGTTCGACAGCGGCTCGTCGAGCAGGAAGGCCGCGGGCTCGCGCACCAGCGCCCGGCCGAGCGCGACGCGCTGGCGCTGCCCGCCGGACAGCTGACCAGGTTTGCGCGCCAGCAGATGGCGGATCTCGAGTATCTCGGCGGTCTCGTGCACGGTCTGCGCGATCGCCGCGCGCCGCGCCCGCGCCCCGGGCAGGAAGCGGCCGACGAGCGGCAGACGCTGCGCCACCGAGAGCCGGCGCATGGTCAGTGGCACGGCGATGTTCCCGGCCACCGTCAGATGCGGGTAAAGCGCATAGCTCTGGAACACCATGGCAAGGTCCCGGTCGGCAGCGCGGCGCCCGTCGACGCAGGCGCCGCCGATGCACACGCGACCGCTCGTCTGCGTCTCGAGCCCGGCGAGGATGCGCAGCAGCGTGGACTTGCCGCACCCCGAAGGCCCGACCAGCGACAGGAACTCGCCGTCGGCGATCTGCAGGCTCACCCCTTTCAGCACCTCGCTGCCGCCGAAGGTCTTGCGGATTTCATCCAGGTCTACGGTCGCCATCGGGGTCTCCTGCGCTCTTTTCCGGGGCGTCATAGGCAGCTTCTGCGACAGTCATGTTACGGTTACAGGCAATGCCTATGAGGGCCGCATGAACTCGTTGTCGCCCAAGGACCTGCTGCCCGCCCTGACGCTGTCACGCCTGCGCGCGCTGAACGCGGTGATGGAGACCGGCAGCTTCTCTGCCGCCGCCCGCCGGCTGGCGGTGTCGCAGGCCACGATCAGCCAGCAGGTGCGGGATCTCGAGCGCGCGCTCGGCCTCGACCTGTTCCGCCGCGTGGCGAATGACATGATGCCGACGCCGCTGTGCCAGCAGATCTACACGCTCTCGCGCGAAATCGAGGCAGCGGGCCAGCGGATCGCCGATCTGCTCGCCCAGCACCGCACGCTCGAACAGGGAGAGCTGCGGATCGGGCTGGGCAATGCGATGCCCGGCATGGCGCGGATCAGGGCGTTCCAGAAGCTCTGCCCCGGGGTGGGCGTGAAGATCGAGATGGGCAGCTGGGGCAAGATCTACGAGGCGGTGATCGAGGGGCGCGTCGATGTCGCCGTGCTGCCCGACGTGCCCGACGAGCCGCGGTTCCGCCGCCGGCAGGTGCAAAGCCAGTCAGTGGTGGCGATCGCCCATCCCGGCCATCCCCTCGCCGGCAGGAGCGAGATCAGCTGCGCGGAACTCGTCTCGGAACGGCTGATCTTCCGCACGCCCGGCTCCTCGACGCAACGCGCCGTCGACGAGGCCTTCCGTACCGCCCGCCTGTCGCCCCATGCGACGATCGTGCTCGATACCCGCGACGGCGTTCTCGACGCGGTTGCCAATGCCCTCGGCATCGGCTTCATGTGGAGCCATGGCACCAGCCGCCGCGACGGCTTCGTGCCGATCCCCTGTCGCGAGATGCGCCGCGAACGCGCCGATTACGTGTTCGCCCTGCGCTCGGCCCGCGGACCGCTGCACGAGGTGTTCTTCGGGCTGGCGGCCCCGGGCGGCTGACCCGCGCCCGTCCCTTCAGGGCAGCGCCGCCCCCGCCGCAAAGCGGGCGCGCAGCCCCGCGGCCCCGCCCTCGTCCGCCAGCCAGCGCAGCACCGCACAGCCCGCCTCGGCGTAAAGCCCAGGGTCACGCGCGGCAAGCGGGGCCCAGTCGAAAGGGGTCTCGGGCAGATCGGCGCGTGGGGTGCGGCGGCAACGTACAGCCCCCTGCCCCGGTCCGAGGTAGCGCCGGTCGTCCGAGATCACCACCGACAGCCCCTCGTCGAACCAGGTCGGCAACCGCCCGCCAAGCTGCCCCCGAAGACCAAGCTGGGCATGGGTCTCGGCATGGGCAAGCTCGTGGGTGAGAACCGTGGCCGACAGCCCGCGCGGCGCAAGCCGCACCACCGAGACGGGCCCGAGCGAATAGGTCACCGCCGCCGCCCCCCGCCCGCCAAGGCGGCGGTCGCAGGCGGCGCTTTCACAGGCGATCAGCCGCAGATGGGCGCGCGGCGCGCCGTAGAAGGCGGCGATGCGGGCGCGCGCAGCGCGGACCTCGGCCGCAAGCGCCACACGGGCATGGGCCGGCATCGAAGCCTCGACCCAGAGCCCGGCGCCCGCGGGGTCGAGCCCAAAGCACCGCGGACAGGCCGCCCCGCGCAATGCCGGCAGAAACGCCAGCAGCGCCGCAAGGCCGAGCCCCGCGCCAAGCGCGAGGGCCAGAAGGGAAATGCGCATCGCCCGCCACATCGGGGCAGGATGGCCGGGCGCGCGCCGGCCCGCAAGCCTCAGTCGCGGCGGCGGATGATCTGCCGCAGCATGCCGTGCAGGATCTGCACATCGGCCCGCGTCAGCCCGAAGCGCGACCACATGTTGCGCAGGTTGCGCTTCATCATCGGGCCCTTGTCGGCCGGGAAGAAGAACCCCGCCTGCTCGAGCACCTCCTCGTAATGATCGCCCAGCTTCTCGACATCGAGGGCGCTTGCCACCTCGGTGCCGGCAAGCCCCGGGGCGACCGGCGCGGCCGAGCTTTCCTGCCGCGACAGCTCATAGGCCATCAGCAGCACCGCCTGCGCGAGGTTGAGCGAGAAGAACACCGGGTTCACCGGCACGGTGATGATCGCATTCGCCCGCGCGATGTCGTCATTCTCGAGCCCGGTGCGCTCGGGCCCGAAGAGCACCGCGATCTTCTGCCCCGCCGCCATCCGCGCCCGCGCCTCGGCCATCGCCGCCTCGGGGGTGTAGATCGGCTTCGTCAGCTCGCGCCCGCGCGCGGTGGTGGCGAAGACGAAATCGCAATCCGCGATCGCCGCCCCGGTGTCGTCGAAGACGCCGGCATGGTCGAGCACCTTCGTCGCCGCACCCGAGGCAGTGGCCACGGCCTTCGGGTTCGGCCAGCCGTCGCGCGGCGCGACCATCCGAAGCGAGGCGAAGGAGAAGTTCAGCATCGCGCGCGCCGCCGCGCCGATGTTCTCGCCCATCTGCGGGCGCACCAGCACGAAAACGGGGTTGCGGATCAGGCTGTCGTCGGGATCGGTCATCGGGGGTCCTTTCGGGGGGCCTTTTCGCGCGCCGTCCTAGCCCCGCAGGCCCCGCGCCGCAACCCCTCTGGCCTCGGCCCCTGCGCTGCGCTAGAAGGCGCGAAACGCGATTTTCAGGAGGCGTCATGGCCGAGGACCGCCCGCAGATCTACCTGCTCACCCCGCCGAGCTTCGATCTCGACATCTTCCCGCAGACGCTGTCGCGGGTGCTCGCTGCGCAGGAGGTGGCCTGCATCCGCCTCGCACTCGCCAGCCGCGACGAAGATGCGGTGATGCGCGCCGCCGATGCCGTGCGGCTTGTGGCGCACGAACATGACGTGGCACTGGTGATCGAGGATCACATCCAGCTGGTCGAGCGGCAGGGCCTTGACGGCGTGCACCTGAGCGACGGCGCGCGTTCGGTCCGCGCCGCGCGCAAGGCGCTTGGCCCCGACGCGATCGTCGGCAGCTTCTGCGGTGCGTCGAAACATGACGGCATGGGCGCGGGCGAGGCCGGCGCCGATTACGTCGTCTTCGGCCCCGTGGGCGAGACCGGGCTGGGCCACGGCACGCGGGCCGAGCGCGACCTCTTCGCCTGGTGGAGCGAGATGATCGAGGTGCCGGTGGTGGCCGAGGGCGCGCTGACCGAGGAGCTGGTGCGCGATCTGGCCCCGGTGACCGATTTCTTCGGCATCGGCGAGGAGATCTGGAGCAGCGACGATCCGGTCGCGGCGCTGGCCCGGCTTGTCGCGGCGATGGGCTGAGCCATGCGCGAGAGCGAGGCGGGCGAGTTCTGGCTGGGCAATTCCGACGGGCCGATGGGCGATGTCGGGGCCTTCATGGCAAGCGAGCTGCGCGCCGACCGCGGCGATCTGGCCGGCCATATCCGCCAGCTTGACGGCGCGCGCAATCTGATCGCGATCGCCGGCGCGCCCGGGGCCGGCAAGTCGCGGCTTGCGACCGAGATCGCGGCCGAGCTGAACGCGCGCGCGCCGGGATCGGCCGCAGTGGTGGCGATGGACGGCTTTCACCTGCCAAACGAAGGGCTGGCCGCGCGCGGGCTTTTGCCCCGCAAGGGCGCGCCCGAGACCTTCGACGTCGCGGCGCTTGCAACGACACTTGCGGCGTTGAAATCGGGCGGCGAAGTCGCCGTGCCGGGCTTCGACCGCGCGGCGGATACGGTGGTGCCGGCGGCCGAGACCGTGCCGGCAGCCGCGCGTTTCGTGCTCGTCGAGGGCAATTACCTGCTGCTGACCCGCCCGGACTGGCGCGAGCTTTACCCGCTCTTCGATCTGACGATCCGGCTCTCGGTGCCCGAGGCCGAGCTGCGACGCCGGCTGCTTCTGCGCTGGCAGGCCCTGCCCGAGGCCGAGGCGCGCCGCCGCGTCGAGGAGAACGACCTGCCGAACGGGCGGATCCTGCGGCAGGAGAACCGGGCCGCCGATCTGGTTGTGGCAGGCTGAGGGGGCGCTGCCCCCTCTTCGGCTGCGCCGAATTCACCCCCGAGGTATTTCGGCCAAGGAGAAAGCCGGGGCCGCGCTGCGCGGGGCCTTGCCGATCGGCGCGATGTCACGCAGCGTCGTGATTGGTGTGGCAGGCTTCGTCCTGATAGGATGCGCCATCCCCCGGAGACGACCATGACCCGCCATACCCTCGCCCATTCCTTTGCCGAACATTTCGCCGATGGCGTGATGCATGTTCTAGGCGTGATCGCCGCCGTCGCCGGGGTGAGCGCGCTGATCGTCTGGGCGGCGCTGACCGCCGAGCCCGGGCGGATCTGGCCGCTTGTCGTCTATGCGGTGGGGTTGCTCGCCTCGTTCGGCTTCTCGGCGGGCTACAACATGACGCTGCATGCGAAGACCCGCGCCGTGCTGCGCCGCTTCGACCATGCCGCGATCTACCTGCTGATCGCCGGCACCTACACGCCGATGGCGCTGATCGGGCTGGGCGGGCAGGCCGGGCTGTGGCTGACCGCGGCGATCTGGGCGCTGGCGGCCCTCGGCATGGTGATGAAGCTCGGGTTCTTCCACCGCTTCGAGCGGGCGGGATTCGTGCTCTACCTCGCCATGGGCTGGCTCGGCATCGTCGCGATCTGGCCGCTTCTTCAGGCGCTGCCGCTCGCCGTCCTGATCCTGCTGGGCGCGGGCGGCCTGATCTACACGCTCGGCACGATCTTCTATCAGCTCGACCGCATCCCGTTTTCGCGCGCGATCTGGCATGGCCATGTGCTCGCGGCCGCGGCGGTGCATTACGCCGCGGTGCTGCTGGTGGCCGCGCACTGACTCAGAGCGGCTCGATGTCGCCCTCGGCACGCAGGGCGTGGAACTCGGCCACGAAGGCCGACAGACGCCCCGCCGCGATCGCGTCGCGCAGGCCCTGCATCAGCTCCTGATAATAGTGCAGGTTGTGCCAGGTCAGCAGCATGCCCGAGATCATCTCGCCGGCGCGGAAGACGTGGTGCAGATAGGCGCGGGAATAATTGCGGCAGGCCGGGCAGCTGCAGTGCTCGTCGAGCGGCCGCGGGTCGTCCATGTGCCGCGCGTTCTTGATGTTCACCTGACCGCGCCGGGTCCAGGCCTGGCCGGTGCGCCCCGAGCGCGAGGGCAGCACGCAATCCATCATGTCGATGCCGCGCTCGACCGCGCCGACGATGTCGTCGGGCTTGCCCACGCCCATCAGATAGCGCGGCCGGTCCTCGGGCAGGAAGCCCGGCGCATAGTCGAGAACGCCGAACATCGCCTCTTGCCCCTCGCCCACGGCAAGGCCGCCGACGGCATAGCCGTCAAAGCCGATTTCCGTGAGTTTCTCGGCACTTTCGGCGCGAAGTTCAGGCGTCACGCCACCTTGCATGATGCCGAAAAGCGCATGCCCCGGCCGGTCGCCGAAGGCGTCGCGCGACCGCTCGGCCCAGCGCATGCTCAGCCGCATGCTCTCGGCCACGCGGGTCTCGTCGGCGGGCAGCGCCGGGCATTCGTCGAAGGCCATCACGATGTCCGAGCCCAGAAGCCGCTGGATCTCCATCGAGCGCTCGGGGCTGAGGAAATGCTTCGAGCCGTCGACATGGCTGGCGAAGGTCACCCCCTCCTCGGTCAGCTTGCGCAGGCCCGAGAGGCTCATCACCTGAAAGCCGCCCGAGTCGGTCAGGATCGGCTTCGGCCAGTTCATGAACCTGTGCAGCCCGCCGAGCCGGTCGATGCGCTCGGCCGTCGGTCGCAGCATCAGGTGATAGGTGTTGCCCAGCAAGATGTCGGCGCCGGTCGCGGCGACGCTTTCGGGCATCATCGCCTTCACCGTACCCGCGGTGCCGACCGGCATGAAGGCCGGGGTGCGGATCTCGCCGCGCGGGGTATGGATCACGCCGGTGCGGGCCTTGCCGTCGGTGGCGTGGAGGGTGAAGCTGAATTTCTCGGTCATCCGGGCGCTCCTTTGCCGGCGGGGTGTAGCGCGAAAGCGCCGCCTTGGAAAGGTGGGCGGCGCGCGGCAAACCCCTTGCCTGACGCAGGGGCAGCGTGCCAGTCTGGCCTTGGGGAGTGAGGCAGATGGCGCGAGACGAGGAGGATCGGCGCACCAGGTTCGATACCGGCGAGCTCGGCGCGGTGGCGCATCTCTACCGCGGCGAGGTCTACCGCTCGACGATCTGGCGCACACGGCTCGACACCACGACGAACTGGTCGGTGGTGACCCTCGGCATTGCGCTGTCGATCTCCTTCGCCTCGCCCGCCGCCTCGCCGCTGCCGCTGATCCTCGTCGGCATCCTGATCGTCTTCTTCCTGATGCTCGAGGCGCGGCGCTATCGCTATTTCAACGTCTGGCGGGCGCGCTGTCGCTGGATGGAGCGGCATTTCTTCGCGCCGCTGCTGACCGATGGCGAGCAGCATCTGGAGACCGGCTGGCAGACCGTTCTGGCCGAGGATTACCGCTTTCCGCGCTATCACGTGCCGATGCGGGTGGCGGTCGGACGGCGGATCCGGCGCAATTACATCTGGATCCTGCTGATCCAGAGCGCCGCCTATGCCGGCAAGCTGATGGTCCACCCCGGGCCGCTGACCTCGGCGCGCGAGCTTTACGAGCGCGCGGCGATCGGTCCGGTCGACGGGCGGATCGTGATCGTCATGGGCTGTCTTTACGTGCTGAGCTGGGCGCTGGCGGCGGTGGCGAGCGCCTGGGACGACCGCCGCCGCGCCGCGGGGCGTGCGGGCGAGAGCGGCATGGGCTAGCTAGCGCTCGGCCTTCTTCTCCCAGCGGCCCGATTCCTCGCTCCAGTATTGTGCGGTGACACTGGCGGCGGTGAGCGCCTTCCACTGCTCGCGCGCCCGCGCCACGGCGCGCTCGTCGCGCCCGTCGAACAGGATCCAGACCCGCTGCACTGATCCGACCTCGGCCGGGGTGACCTCGGCGCCGTCGATCGCCATGATCGCGTCGCGCCCCGCCGGGGCGGGGCTCACCGTCAGCAGCACCGGCTGCAACGCGTCATGCGGCCCGCCCGCCAGCCCGTGCGGAAGGAAACTTTCGTCACCGCCAAGCCAGAGCCGCTGGTCGAGCCAGTCCATCCGTTCGGGATCGGTGCCGCGCAGCTCGACCGTCCAGCCCTGCGCAAGGGCGCGCGGCAACAGGCTTTCCACCACCTCTTCCACCGGCGATTGCGTGACATGGTAGAAGAGCGCGGGCACCTTACGCCTCGAACCGGTCGCGGATCAGCCGGTCGAGCGCCATCACGCCCCAGCCGGTCGGGCCCTTCGGCGCCAGCACCGTCTCCTTCGGCGGCAGAGCGACGCCCGCGATGTCGATGTGGCACCAGGGCGTGCCCTCGGCGATGAACTTCTTCAGGAAGGCCGCCGCGGTGATCGCGCCGCCATGTCGGCCGCCGGTGTTCTTGATGTCGGCAAGGCGCGAGGTGATGAGCGCGTCATAGGCCGGTGCCAGAGGCATCCGCCAGGCGCCCTCGCCCTCGGCCGCCGCCGCCTTCAGCAGATCGTCCGCCAGCCGGTCGTCGTTCGAGAAGACGCCGGCATTCTCGTGGCCGAGCGCGACGATGATCGCGCCCGTGAGCGTCGCAAGGTCGATCACCGCCGAGGGACGGAATTCCTGCTGGGCGTGCCACAGCACATCGGCCAGCACCATCCGCCCCTCGGCATCGGTGTTGATCACCTCGATCGTGTCGCCCTTCATCGATTTCACGATGTCGCCCGGACGCTGTGCGCGACCGTCGGGCATGTTCTCGACCAGGCCCACAAGCCCCACGACATTCACCGGGGCGTTGCGCAGGGCGAGCGTGCGCATCACGCCGGCGACGACCGCCGCTCCGCCCATGTCCATCGTCATCTCCTCCATGCCCGCGCCGGGCTTGAGCGAGATGCCACCGCTGTCGAAGCACACGCCCTTGCCGACAAGGGCGAGCGGCGGCACCTCGAGCGCCTCGCCGTTCTCGTCCTCGGCGGGCTGCAGGCCCGTCCAGCGCATCACCACCACCTTCGAGGGGCTGTCCGAGCCCTGCCCCACGGCCAGCAGCGCCCGCATGCCAAGCGCGGCAAGCTCGTCCTCCTCGAGGATCTGCACGTCGAGGCCGAGCTCCTGCATCGCGGCGAGGCGCGCCGCGAAATCGTCGGTGGTCAGGATATTGGCGGGCTCGTTCACCAGATCGCGGGTGAAGAAGATACCCTCGGCCAGCGCCGCATGCGGTGCCGCCTCGGCCGCCACCGCCTCGGGCTTCGCCACCATCATCTCGACCGCGCCGAAGGGCTTGCGCTCCTCGCTGCGGTAATCGAAGCGATAGGCGCGCAGCGCAAGGCCGAAGGCGATCTCGGCCGCGCGCGGGTGGTTCTCGGCCAGCACCAGCAGATCGGCGCCGCCAAGGGCGCGCCCGATCGCCGCGCCGGCCTTGCGCGCGGTGGCGACCGGCGCGCGGCGGGCAAGCTTCACCAGCTGCAGCGCCTCGCAGGCAAGACCCGAGGGCCAGGCGAGCTCCATCGACTCGCCCGCCTTCAGCTTGTCCCAGGCCTCGGAGGCGAGCGCCCGGCCAAGCGCACCGCGGGTCAGCCGCTCGATCCGCCGCGCGGCGGGCGAGCGCCCCGCCTCGGGCGCGACGACAAGCGCGATGCGCCCCTCCCGCGCGGCCAGCGCGTCGAGATCAGATTCGCTGAAACGGATGGCGACGGGATGGGTCATGGCGGCTCTCTCGAAAGGGTGATCGGCGCAAAGCCTAGCGGCCTCGGCGGAAAATGAAAAGCCGCGGGAGGCGGGGCTTTCGCGCGGCCCGCCGACGGGATAGACAGAGCGAAACTGCCGGGGGTGCGCGTGACGAGACTGGACCGATATCTGCTGTCCCAGCTGATGGCGCTGTTCGGATTCTTCGCGCTGATCCTGGTCTCGGTCTATTGGGTGAACCGGGCCGTGCTGCTGTTCGACAAGCTGATCTCGGACGGCCAGACCGCCTGGGTGGTGCTGGAGTTCACCGCGCTGACCCTGCCGAACGTCATCCGCCTGGTGCTGCCGGTCGCGGCCTTCGCGGCGACGATCTACGCGGTCAACCGGCTCAGCGCCGACAGCGAATTCGTGGTGATGCAGGCCACCGGCGCCTCGCCCTGGCGGCTCTCCCGCCCGGTCGCGGTGTTCGGGCTGATCGTCGCGGCTCTGATGATGGTGCTGGTGCATGTTCTGGTGCCGGTCTCGCGCAGCCAGCTGGCCGCGCGTCAGGCGCAGATCAATGAGAACGTCACCGCCCGCTTCCTGACCGAGGGCAGCTTCCAGCACCCGGTCGACGGGGTGACGATCTACATCCGGCAGATCTCCGACCTCGGCGAGCTGCTCGACCCCTATCTGGTCGACGCCCGCTCGAAGACGCAGCGCACCACCTATACCGCCGACAAGGCGCTGATCGTGCGCTCGGACAGCGGTCCGAAGCTGATCATGTTCGACGGCATGGCGCAGACCCTGCGGCTGAGCGACCACAGCCTCGCCGTCACCCGCTTCTCGGATTTCACCTATGACATCGGCGCGCTGATCGGGGCGCCGGTGAAAGGGGTGACGAGCTGGGACGAGGTGCCGAGCTGGCAGCTGATCGCGCCCTCGGCCGATCTTCTGGCCGAGACCGGCGGCACCGCCGCCGAGGCCTGGCAGATCCTGAACGACCGGATGGCACAGCCGCTGCTGGCGCCGGCGGCGGCGGTGCTCGGTTTTGCCGCGCTGATGCTCGGCGGGTTCTCGCGCTTTGGCATGTGGCGGCAGATCGCGCTCGCCATCGTCGGGCTGATCGTGCTGCAGTTCCTGACCAATGCCGTCGACAGCACGATGCGCGGCCGGCCCGAGCTCTGGGCGCTCGCCTATCTGCCCGCGGGCATCGGCGCGGTGGCCTCGGCGGCGGTCCTGTGGTGGGCCGGACGCCCGCGCAAGCTCTGTCCGCGGCGGGAGACCCAGGCATGACGCTCTCGCTCTACATCGCGCGCCGCTTCCTGCGCGCCTTCGTGATGGTCGCGGCGACCTTCTGGGGCATCCTCTTCCTGATCGAGATGGTCGAGAAGATCCGCTCCTTCAGCGCCGCCAAGGTCGGCCTTGCACAGGCGGCGCTGCTGGCCGGGCTGTCGGTGCCGGCCTCGCTCTACACCATCCTGCCGCTGGTGATGATCCTCGCCGCGGTGACGCTGTTCCTGGGCCTCGCGCGCTCGTCCGAGCTGGTGGTGATCCGCGCCTCGGGCCGTTCGGCGCTGCGCATGCTGGCCGCGCCGGTGGTGGTGGCGCTGCTGCTGGGCGTGCTGATCGTCGCCGTGGGCAACCCGATCGTCTCGGCCACCTCGAAACGCTACGAGGAGCTCGCCGGCCGCTATCGCGCGACCGGGGTGCAGGCGGTGTCGATCGGCCAGGAGGGCGTGTGGATGCGCCAGGGCATGGGCGGCGACAGCGCCGGCGAACAGGCGGTGATCCGCGCTGCACGCGCCAATCTCGATGCGACGCGGCTTTATGACGTGACCTTCCTGATCGTCGACCCCGAGCGCGGCCCGGTGCGCCGGATCGACGCCGAAGAGGCGGTGCTGACCCGCGGCGCATGGGCGCTGACGAAGGTCAAGGACTGGCCGCTCGGCAGTTCGACCAACCCCGAGCGCGACGCGACCCGCGCCGACACGCTCAGCCTGCCCTCGGACCTGACCGCCGAGCGCATCCGCGACAGCTTCGGCACCCCCTCGACGGTGCCGATCTGGCAGCTGCCGGGCTTCATCCGCGGCCTCGAGAACGCCGGCTTCTCGGCGCGCCGCCATCTGGTGTGGTTCGAGATGGAACTTGCCCAGCCGCTGGTGATGGCGGCGATGGTGCTGATCGCGGCGGGGTTCACCATGCGCCACAGCCGGCTCGGCCGCACCGGGGTGATGGTGCTCCTTGCGCTTGCCGCAGGGCTTGGCGTGTTCTTCCTGCGCAATGTGGCGCAGGTTTTGGGAGATAA
Source organism: Paenirhodobacter ferrireducens (assembly GCF_004022265.1). Classification (GTDB taxonomy): domain Bacteria; phylum Pseudomonadota; class Alphaproteobacteria; order Rhodobacterales; family Rhodobacteraceae; genus Rhodobacter; species Rhodobacter ferrireducens. The sequence goes on along the minus strand of NZ_SAVB01000001.1, from coordinate 255,813 downwards.
CGGGCAGATCCCGGTGGCGCTGGCCGCCTGGGCGCCGCCGGCAATCGCGCTGATGCTGGCGCTGGCGCTGATCTTGCAGGAGGAAGACGGCTGATGAGGAACGGGCTGATTGCCGCGCTGCTCGCGAGTGCCGCGCTGACCCTGCCACCCGCGGCATGGGCCGAGCCCCCCGCGGGCAGCGCCGATGCGCCCGCCGGCGCGCCGGGCGGCTATGCCGTGGCCGACGCCGATCAGGCGGCGACCCTGCTTGCCGACCGCATCGTCACCACGGCCGACAACCGGCTGCTGGCCGAGGGCGCAGTCGAGATCTACTGGAAGCAGAACCGGCTGACCGCGCACCGCGTCACCTATGACCAGAACACCGAGACCCTGACGATCGAGGGGCCGATCCGGCTGGTCGAGCCCGGGCAGACCGGCTCGGTGATCGTCGCCGATCAGGCCGAGCTGTCGCGCGATCTGCAGAACGGCGTGATGGTCGGCGCGCGGATGGTGATGGCACGCGAGCTGCAGCTCGCCGCGAACCGGATCGACCGCAAGGATGGCCGCATCACCACCCTGACCGAGGTCGTCGCCTCCTCCTGCCGGATCTGCGCCTCGGACCCGACCCCGCTGTGGGAGATCCGGGCGCGCAAGATCACCCATGACAATGAAACCAAGCAGCTGCATTTCGAGGGCGCCCAGTTTCGCGTGATGGGCGTGCCGCTCGTCTGGCTGCCAAATCTGCGCATGCCCGACCCGACGGTGACGCGGATGTCGGGTCTGCTGCGGCCAAGCTTCCGCACCACCTCGAGCCTCGGCGCGGGGCTGAAGCTGCCCTATTTCATTGCCCTCGGACCAAGTGCCGACCTCACCGTCACGCCCTACCTGTCGAGCTCCTACACCCGCACGCTCGGGCTGCGCTACCGTCAGGCCTTCGACAACGGCACGATCAACGCCGAGGGCGCGCTCAGCAGTGACAGCATCCGCAAGGGCGAGAACCGCGGCTATCTCTTTGCCGACGGCACCTTCAAGCTGCCCTCGGATTACACCCTCGGGCTGCAGCTGAAAGTGGTGAGCGACCCGTCCTATCTGCTGAACTACGGCATCACCGAGGACGACCGGCTGTGGTCTGGTGTCACCCTCGAGAAGGTGCACCGCAACGAGATGATCTGGCTGCGCGCCGGCAACACCCATTCGATCCGTTCGGGGGAAAGCAACTCGACCGAGCCGATGCTCTCGGGCGATTTCAGCTGGACGCGGGTGATCCGCCCCGCGGTGATCGGCGGCGAGGCGACGATCGACTGGTCGGTGCATGCGCATCGCCGTGCCTCGGACATGACGGTCGACGGCATCGAGGACAGCGACACCGTCTCGGACGGACGCGACACGCTGCGCACCTCCTTCGTCGCCGGCTGGCGCCGGCAATGGCTGCTCTCGGGGGGGGTGCTCGCCGCAATGCAGACCGAGCTTGCGGGCGACGCGGTGATGGTGCGGCAGGACGAGAACTGGGCCGACCACACGTTGCGCGCCCTGCCCACGGTAGGCGTCGAGCTGCGCTGGCCCTGGGTTGCCACCTCGGGCCGCGCCTCGCAGGTGATCGAGCCCATCGCGCAGCTGGTGTGGAGCCCCGACAACCTGAAACAAGTGGCCAACGAAGACAGTCTGCTGACCGAATTCGACGAGGGCAACCTGTTCTCCTTCTCGCGCTACCCGGGCGGAGATGCACGCGAAGAGGGGCTGCGCGCCAACCTCGGGCTGAGCTGGACCCGGCACGACGCCTCGGGCTGGTCGCTTGGCGTGACCGCAGGGCGCGTGGTGCGGCTGACCGACACCGATCAGTTCCCCACCGGCTCGGGTCTGTCGGGGCGGCGGTCGGACTGGCTCATCGCCGCGCACCTGACCACCGCCGAGGGGCTGACGCTGTCGAACCGGGCGCTGTTCGACAACGACTTCGGCTTTTCCCGCGACGAGCTGCGGCTCGCCTTCGCGGGCGACAAGTACCAGATCGCGGCAGGCTATCTGTGGATGGACGCAAGCGAGACCGAGGGCCGGCTCACCGACACCTCCGAGCTTCTGCTCGAGACCGGCTGGACCTGGGCCGAGGGCTGGCGCTCCACCCTCTCGACGCGCTACGACTTCACCGCCGAGCGGGCCGCCCGCGCCACGGTCGGGCTGGAATATGCCAACGAGTGCATGAGCGTCGATCTTTCCCTCTCGCGTCGCTTCACGTCCTCCTCTACTGTGAAGCCGGAAACCGACTTCGGTCTCTCGGTACAGCTGGCAGGCTTCGGCGCGACCTCGACGGGCCGCAAGACCACCGGCGGCAGCGCGACGCGCGTGTGCCGCTACTGAGCGCGCGAAGACACGCCCCGGCGGGGAGCGACGGGGCAGGAACGGAACGGATGACGGACGAAAGACGGATGAGGATGAGGATGCGACTGACCCCGCTTCTGGGCATGGCGCTCGCGCTCGGGCTGACGGTGACCGACGTGGCCGCGCAGGCAGCCACCACGAACAGCCCCTTCGCGCCGGTGATCCTCGTGAACGGGCTCGGCATCACCGGCTATGAGATCGAGCAGCGGATGCGCTTCATGCAGCTGCTGCGCCAGCCGGGCGACCTGCACAAAGCCGCCGAAAAATCGCTGATCGAGGACCGGCTGCGGGTCTGGGCCGCAAAGCAGGCCGGCATCGTGCTCGACAAGGACGCCGTCGGCAAGGGCATGACCGAGTTTGCCGGCCGTGCCAACCTGACCTCCGAACAGTTCGTCGCCGAGCTGGCGAAAACCGGTGTCGACGAGCCGACCTTCCGCGACTTCGTCACCGCCGGCCTGGTCTGGCGCGAGCTGGTGAAGCAGCGCTTCGGGCCGCGGGTGCGGATCTCGGACAGCGACATCGACCGCGCCATGCTGATGGAATCGGAACGTGGCGGCGGCACCCGGGTGCTGATCTCGGAAATCATCCTGCCGGCCCCGCCCGGTCAGGAGGCCGCAGCCCATGCCGAGGCCGAGAAGATCTCGCAATTGCGCAGCGAAGCCGCCTTCGCCGAGGCGGCGCGGCAGATGTCGGCCGCCTCGACCCGCGATAACGGCGGGCGCCTCGACTGGATGCCGCTGGACAATCTGCCGCCGGCCCTGCGCCCGGTGCTGCTTGGTCTCGCGCCGGGTCAGGCCTCGGCCCCGATCGAGCTGAACGGCGCCGTCGCGATCTTCATGATGCGCAGCATCGACGAGCACGGCCCGGCCGGCACCCGCGCGCAGACGCTTGGCTATGCGACGCTTGCGCTCGGCCCGGCGGGCTCCGAACAGGCGGCGCAACTGGCGCAGAAGGCGGCCGCCGCCAAGCGCTGCGACGACCTCTACACGGTGGTGAAGGGGCTCCCCGTGTCTCCCGTCAGCCGTCCCGACCCGGCCCCGCAGGGGGCGCTGCCGAAGGACATCGCGCTGGCGCTCGCCGGGCTCGATATCGGCGAGACCACGGTGCTGACCCGTGGCGCGGGGCAGGAGCTGGTGATGCTGTGCTCGCGCGAGGCGGCGGTGGACGACACCAAGGGCGAAACCGCGCCGAACCGCGATGCGGTGCGTGCGCGGCTGCAAAACGAGCGGATGGGCAGCTATTCCGACAGCTACCTCGCCGACCTGACCGCCAATGCGGTGATCGTGCGGCCATGAGCATGGCGCGGGAAGACGCGGCGCACCGGCCGGTGATCGTCAGCTGCGGCGACCCGTCGGGCATCGGCCCCGAGATCGCCGCGAAGGCCTGGGAAATCCTCGGCGCGGCGCTGCCCTTCGTCTGGATCGGCGATCCGTCGCATCTGCCGCGCGGCACGAAGATCCGCGAGATCTCCACGCCCGCCGAGGCGATGCTGCATGCGGGCTCGGCGCTGCCGGTGCTGCCGCATGCCTTCCCGGCCGCGGCGCTGCCCGGTCAGCCCGATCCGGAGAATGCCGCCGCGGTGATCGCGGTGATCGCCCGCGCCGTGGAAATCGTGCGCGCGGGCGAGGGCAGCGCGCTGACCACCGCGCCGATCCACAAGAAGGCGCTGCATGACGGCGCGAATTTCGCCTTCCCGGGGCATACCGAATACCTCGCCCATCTGGCGGGGGGCGCGCGGGTGGTGATGATGCTCGCCGCCGAAAGCGCCACGCCGCCGCTGCGCGTGGTGCCGACGACGATCCATATCGCGCTGAGCGCGGTGCCCAAGGCCTTCACCCCCGAGCTGCTGCGCGAGACCGTGCGGATCACCGCCGAGGGGCTGCGCCGCGATTTCGCGATCGAGAACCCGCGCCTGGCCGTCGCCGGTCTGAACCCGCATGCGGGCGAAGGCGGTGCGATGGGGCACGAGGAGCTCGACTGGATGAACGACACCCTCGCCGGGCTGCGCGCCGAGGGCTTTGCCGTCGCCGGTCCGCTGCCCGCCGACACGATGTTCCACGCCGGGGCACGGGCGAAATATGACGCGGCGATCTGCGCCTATCACGATCAGGCACTGATCCCGATCAAGACGCTCGATTTCGACGGCGGGGTGAACGTGACGCTCGGCCTGCCCTTCGTGCGCACCTCGCCCGATCATGGCACCGCCTATGACATCGCGGGGCAAGGTCGCGCCAATCCGGCCAGCCTGATCTCGGCGCTGAAGATGGCGGCGAAGATGGGGGCCGCGCGGGCGCGCTGAGCGTGCTTGCCGTCGCCGCCCGGGGACAGTATGCCCGGGCGCGACGCGGCCGGGGGCCGTGAGACCGGGGGCCAGCCCCCGGACCCCCGAGGTATTTGCGGCAAGATGAAGGAACGGATCATGGCAGCGATCGACGGGCTCCCCCCTCTGCGCGAGGTGATCCGCGACCATGAGCTGGTGGCGAAGAAAAGCCTTGGCCAGAACTTCCTGCTGGATTTGAACCTGACCGCCAAGATCGCGCGCGCGGCGGGCGATCTGAGTGGTTGCGACGTGCTCGAGGTCGGGCCCGGGCCGGGCGGGCTGACCCGCGGGCTCCTTGCCGAGGGTGCGCGCCGGGTACTCGCCGTCGAGAAGGACAGCCGTTGCCTGCCGGCGCTGGCCGAGATCGCCGCACATTACCCCGGCCGGCTGGAGGTCATCAACGGCGACGCGCTGGAGATCGACGTGCGCGCCCATCTGACGCCGCCGATCCGGATCGCCGCGAACCTGCCCTACAACGTCGGCACCGAGCTGCTGATCCGCTGGCTGACGCCGCCCGACTGGCCGCCGTTCTGGGACAGCCTGACGCTGATGTTCCAGAAGGAAGTGGCCGAGCGGATCGTGGCGAAGCCCGGCTCCAACCATTATGGGCGGCTCGCGCTTTTGGCACAATGGCGCTGCGAGGCGAAGATCGTGATGGTGCTGCCGCCCGAGGCCTTCACCCCGGCGCCGAAGGTGCATTCGGCGGTGGTGCATCTGCGCGCCCTGCCCGAGCCGCGGTTCCCGGCCGATCCGAAGGTTTTGGAACGCGTCGTCGCCGTCGCCTTCAACCAGCGCCGCAAGATGCTGCGCGCCGCGCTGAAGGGCGTGCATCCGAATATCGAGGCGCTGCTCGAGGAGGCCGGCATCGCCCCCACCGAGCGGGCCGAGCGCGTCTCGCTCGAGGCGTTCTGCACCCTCGCCCGCCTCGTCGCCCGCGGCTGAGCACAAAAAGGCAAAGGCCCCGCAACGGATTGCAGGGCCTTTCGGAAGTTCTGGAAATCGGGAAGACGCGCCCGGGCCTAGTCGCCCGTGGGCGCCGCCGGGGCCTCGGCCGGGGCGGCATCGCCTTGTCCCTCGGCCTTGTCGCTTTTCTTGCCGCGCGCCGACGGCGACCGGCTGCGCGAGGATGCGGACGAGCGGCTGCGCGACGACTTCTTCGGCGCGGGTTCCGCGCCCGCTTCGGCGGTTTCCGCGACCGGCAGGGCCGGTGCGGCCGGCGCCGGGGCGGCTTCGGCCTGCATCTCGGGCGTCACGACGAGGCCCGGGCCGTCATCCTCGGTCGCAAAGGCCTCGGGCATCGCCGCGCCTTCCTCGGACCGCGGCTCGCGCTCGGGGCGTTCCGCCCGCTCGCGGTTGCCGCTCTGGCCTCCGGGCTGACCATTGTTCTGGCCACCATTGCCGCCCTGCTGCGGGAAGGAGCGTTGCCGCTCCTCCTGCTCGCGCGCCATTTCGCGCTGCGCCTCGCCGAGCATGCGGGTGTAATGCTCGGCGTGCTGCAAGAAGTTCTGCTCGGCAACACGGTCATTGCCAAGCTGCGCATCCCGCGCCAGCGCGAGATACTTTTCGATGATCTGCTGCGGCGTGCCGCGCACCTTGCCCTCGGGGCCGGAGCTGTCGAACACCCGATTGATGATGTTGCCGATCGAGCGCTGACGGTTCGACTTGTTGCGCGAACGGGATTTGGAAGATCTCATGGGCCTTCGTCTGTTGAGCCCCTCGGGGGCGCTGAAGTCCGGGCCGCGATCGGATTGCAGGATCGGGCCCGCCAGGGGTGCGGCCGGTCTGCCCGGGCGATGCCCGTGAACCGTCTGACCCGCAGTGGAGAGCTGAGCCGTGCAGGGGATCGAATTTCCATCCCGCACGGGAATGACTAAGCACTTCATGCGCGCCCGTGCAAGCCGGAAATTGCGGAACGGCGCCGTTTCGCGCAGGAAAAGCGCCGAAACCGACCTCAGGCGCAGCCGCAGCCGCCCTCTTGCGCCGGCTTGCGGCCGATCACCACGCGGTCACGGCCATCGAGGTCACGGCGGATCTCGATCCGTTCGAAGCCCTGCGCGGCGAGCAGCTCCGAGACCGCGGCGCCCTGCGTCGGGCCGATCTCGAACAGCACCCGCCCGCCCGGCAGCAACCGCGCCCCGGCGCCACGCGCCAGCGCGCGATAGGCGTCAAGCCCGTCGCCGCCCGGGGTCAGCGCGCCGTGGGGTTCCCAGTCGCGCACCTCGGGGGCAAGGCCCGCCATCTCCGCCTCGGCGATATAGGGCGGGTTCGAGACGATCAGGTCGAAGACACCATCCACCTGCGCAAACCAGTCCGAGGGGATCAGGCGCAGACGGGAGGTCAACCCGAGCGCCGCGGCATTCTCGCCCGCAACCGCAAGTGCTGCCTCGGAAAGATCGGTGCCGGTGCCGGTGGCGAAGGGCATGTCCGCCAGCAGGCTGAGCAGAATGCAGCCGGTGCCGGTGCCAAGGTCGATCACCCGCGCGAAGGGCTCCTCGAGCGCCGCGGCGACCAGCAGCTCGGTCTCGGGGCGCGGGTCGAGCGTGTCGCGGGTGACGCGGAATTCGTGCCGCCAGAACCGGCGCCGGCCGGTGATCTGTGCGACCGGCTGATGCGCCGCGCGCGCGGCAAGCGCCGCATCGAAGGCCGCCTGCTGATCGGCAGTGATCTCGTCGCCCAAGGCCATCGTCAGCCGCTCGGGCGCGACGCCAAGCGCATGCGCCATCAGCCGGCGCGCATCGCCCGCCGCGCCGTCGATCCCGGCGGCATTGAGCGCCCGGGTGCCAAGCACGAGGGACTCCTGCGCCCTCATCCCTCCATCTCCGCCAGCCGCGCCGCCTGATCGTCGGCAATCAGCGCGTCGATCACCGTGTCGAGATCGCCGTTCAGGATCTGCGTCAGGGAATAGAGCGTCAGGTTGATGCGGTGATCGGTCATCCGCCCCTGCGGGAAGTTGTAGGTGCGGATACGCTCCGACCGGTCGCCCGAGCCGACCTGCGCGCGCCGGTCGGCCGAACGTTCAGAGGCCAGCCGCTCGCGCTCCATCTCGTAAAGCCGCGCGCGCAGCACCGCCATCGCATTGGCGCGGTTCTGGTGCTGTGACTTCTCCGACGACGTGACGACGATGCCGGTGGGCAGGTGGGTGATGCGCACCGCCGAGTCGGTGGTGTTCACATGCTGCCCGCCCGCGCCCGAGCTGCGCATCGTGTCGATGCGGATGTCGCCCGCCGGAATGTCGATGTCGACCTCCTCGGCCTCGGGCAGCACGGCGACGGTCGCGGCCGAGGTGTGGATGCGCCCGCCCGCCTCGGTCTCGGGCACGCGCTGCACCCGGTGCACGCCACTTTCGTATTTCATCCGGGCAAAGACCCCCTCGCCCTCGATCCGCGCCGTGGCTTCCTTGACCCCGCCAAGCTCGGAGGGGGTCAGCTCCATCAGCTCAAAGCGCCAGCCCTTCGTCTCGGCATAGCGCTGATACATGCGCAGAAGGTCGCCCGCGAACAGCGCCGCCTCGTCGCCACCGGTGCCCGGGCGGATCTCGAGGATCGCCGGGCGGGCATCGGCCGCGTCCTTCGGCAGCAGCGCCAGACGCAGTGCCTGCTCCATCTCGGGGATGCGGGCGCGCAGCCGCGGCAGCTCCTCCTCGGCCAGCGCCTTCATCTCGGGGTCGGCAAGCCAGCCTTCGGCCTCGGTCACGTCCTCGAGCGCCTGGCGATAGGCGGCGATTTCCTCGACCACCGGGCGCAGCTCGGAATATTCGCGCGACAGCGCAGCGATCTCGGCAGGCGCGGTGGCGACGTTCAGCTTCGCCCCGACAAAGTCGAAGCGCTGCGTGATCTGGGCAAGTTTCTCGAGCGGGACCATGCCGCGGATGTGACGTTTTCATCTCTCCGGGTCAAGCCCCGCGCTCTTTACCTTTGCCGGGCATTCCCTATATAAACGCTCGACTTTCGCAGATGCGGGTTTGCCATGACCATCGAAGACCAGACGCCCCTCGAGGGCACGCCGCTGATCAAGCCCTCGACCACCGACCATCCGCTGTTCGACGCCGTGGTGGAGGCCTGCCGCACGGTCTTCGACCCTGAAATCCCTGTGAATATCTACGATCTGGGCCTCGTCTACACGATCGAGATCAACGACGCGAACGAGGTCGAGATCGTGATGACCCTGACCGCGCCGGGCTGCCCAGTGGCGGGCGAGATGCCCGAATGGGTGCAGAACGCGGTCGAGTCGGTGCCGGGCGTGCAGGCGGTGAATGTCGAGATGACCTTCCAGCCGCAATGGGGCATGGACATGATGTCGGACGAGGCACGGCTCGAACTCGGCTTCATGTGAGCCGGGGCAGAAATCGGGGCAGAAATTCCGCGCCTCCCCCTTGTCGGCCGCGCCGCGCGCGCCAAAATTGAACTCATTCGTTCACTCTGGCGCGCAGGTCGCGCCGCACAAGGGACAGTCTTTCCGATGACCGACACACTGTTTTCGCCGGGCCAGCTTGGCCAGATCGAGATCGCCAATCGCCTGGTGATGGCGCCGCTCACCCGCAACCGTGCGCCGGATCTGGTGCCGACCGAGCTCACCGTCGAGTATTACCGCCAGCGCGCCAGCGCCGGGCTGATCGTCTCCGAGGGCACGCAGATCTCGCCGATGGGTCAGGGCTATGCCTGGACGCCGGGCATCTATTCCCCCGAACAGGTCGACGGCTGGCGCAAGGTCACCGATGCGGTGCATGCCGCGGGCGGCAAGATCGTCGCGCAGCTGTGGCATGTCGGCCGGATCTCGCATCCCTCGCTGCTGAACGGCGCCCTGCCCGTCGCGCCCTCGGCGCTCTCGGCCCATTCCAAGACCTTCGACGGCACCGGCTTCGTCGAGACGGTGACGCCGCGCGCCCTCGAGGCCGACGAGATCCCCGCGATCTTCGCCGAATACGCCCATGCCGCGCGCTGCGCCGACGAGGCGGGCTTTGACGGGGTCGAGATCCACGCCGCGAACGGCTATCTGATCGACCAGTTCCTGCGCGACACCTCGAACCATCGCACCGACGACTGGGGCGGGCCGATCGCGAACCGTGTGCGCTTCCTCGCGGGCGTGCTCGAGGCGGTGGTGGGCGTGCTCGGCGCCGGCCGCACCGGCATCCGGCTCTCGCCCTGGTCGAATGCGAACAATGTCGGCCTCGACAGCGACACGCCGGCGCTCTTCGCCGCGGTGGCCGAGGTGCTGAACGCCCATCCGCTCGCCTTCGTCCATGTCGTCGAGGGCCAGACCGGCGGGCCGCGCGATTACCCCGAGGCCGAGCTGGCCGCCTTCCGCGCTGCCCTGACCGCCCCCTATATCGCGAACAACGGCTATACGCGGGCAACGGCACTCGCCGCCGTCGCCTCGGGCACGGCCTATGCCGTGGCCTTCGGCCGGCCCTTCATCGCCAACCCCGACCTGCCCGCCCGGCTGGCTGCCGACGCACCGCTGAACCCGCTGCGCCCGGCCCTGCTCTATGGCGGCGGCGCGGAGGGCTACACCGACTATCCCGCCCTCGGCTGATCCACCGCCGCGGGGCGGGTTGTCCGCCCGCCCCGCGCGCCCTATCTTGGGCCCATCACAGGAGCCGTCCCGATGTTCGCCATTCCCGGAAAACCGCCCGTCACCCTCACCCCTGCCGCCGCCGCGCAGATCGCCCGGCTGATGGAGCGTGAACAGGCCGCAGGCTTTCGCATCGGGGTGAAGAAGGGCGGCTGCGCCGGCATGGAATACACCATGGAGATCGCGCAGGAGGCCGGCCCGATGGACATCGTGGTCGAGGACGGCTCTGCCCGCGTGCTGATCGCGCCGATGGCGCAGATGTTCATGATCGGCACCGAGATCGACTACGAGACCGGCCTGCTGGAATCGGGCTTCAAGTTCCGCAACCCGAATGTGGTCGAGACCTGCGGCTGCGGCGAGTCGATCAAGTTCCGCGAGGCGGACGCCGACTGACGTTCCGACTGTTGGCGTTATCATCCGCGGGCGCGGCGCTTTGCGCCTTCCCCAGTCCCGGCCCCTGCCCTAATCTGGCGCAAACATGGAGGGGCGGATGCGCAGAAAACTCGCGGCAGGCAACTGGAAGATGAACGGCGTCACGGCGAGCCTCGCCGAGGTCGAGGCGCTGATCGCGGCCCATCCGACGCCGCGCTCCGAGGTGCTGCTGTGCCCGCCCGCGACGCTGGTCGGGCAGATGGCGGCACTCGCTGTGGGCCGCATCGCGGTCGGCGGGCAGGATTGCCACATGAAGGCCGCGGGCGCGCATACCGGCGACATCGCCGCCGCGATGCTGAAGGACGCGGGCGCGAGCCATGTCATCCTCGGCCATTCCGAGCGCCGCGCCGATCACGCCGAGACGAATGCGATGGTGCGCGCCAAGGCCGCAACCGCGCGCGAGGCGGATCTGGTCGCGGTGATCTGCGTCGGCGAGACCGAGGCCGAACGCGACGCGGGATCGACGCTCGAGGTGATCGGCCGGCAGCTTTACGATTCGACCCCCGACGGCGCCACCGGCGCGAATACGGTGATCGCCTACGAGCCGGTCTGGGCAATCGGCACCGGCCGCACCCCGACACTCGAACAGATCGCCGAGGTGCATGATTTCATGCGCTCGGAGCTTTCCGGCCGCTTCGGCGCCGCCGAGGCCGGCAAGATCCGCCTGCTCTACGGCGGCTCGGTCAAGCCCTCGAACGCGAAGGAGATCTTCGCGACCTCGAACGTCGATGGCGCGCTCGTTGGCGGGGCCAGCCTGAAGGCCGCGGATTTCGGCGCGATCCTCGCCGCCCTCGACGAGGCCTGAAAAGGAAGGGGGCGCTGCCCCCTCTTGGCTGCGCCAATTCACCCCCGAGGTATTTCAGGCAAGGAGAAAGCGCGAAGGGGCGTCCTCCTCCGGTTGCGGCCACTCTCTCGGGGGCAAGCCCGCGCCCCTGTCGCGCTCACAGCGGCAGCAACGTCGTCGACTTGATCTCTTCCATGCTCAGCAGCGCGGTGACATTGTAGATCTTCACCTCGGAGATCAGCGCCTGATAGAAGGCGTCATAGGCGCGCGCGTTCTGCACCCGCACCTTCAGGATGTAATCGATGTCGCCCGCCAGCCGGTGCGCCTCGAGCACCTCGGGGCGCTCGCGCAGGGTGCGCAGGAATTTCTGCTGCCACTCCGCCTCGTGCTCCGAGGTGCGGATCAGCACGAAGAAGCAGGCCTCGAGGCCGAGCGCCTCGGGGTCGAGGATCACCGTCTGCCGGCCGATCACGCCCTGCTCCTTCATCCGCCGAATCCGGTTCCACACCGGCGTCTTCGAGGAGCCGACCTTGCGCGCGATCTCGTCGAGCGACTGGCTTGCGTCCTCCTGCAGCTGGGAGAGGATTTTCCGATCCATCTCGTCGATCCGGACAGCCATTCCGCTTTTCTCCTTCGGTCGGGAAATTGATGCCCCGCGGCGCAGGATGCGGAACAGGTGTCCTTATCTGCGCGGGTGACTGGCAGGATACCGGGAAAATTTCCTATATTCCAGACAGGAAAACACGTCCCCGGAGGCCGCCATGAGCCGCAAGTTCACCCCGAAAGTCGTCACCGCCAATGATCTGCGCATGGGCGACGTGGTCTACATGACCGCGGCAGGCAGCTGGACGCGCGACCATGCCGAGGCCGAGCTGATCGAGGACGAGGCGCATGGCGAGCTGCGGCTGCTGGCGGCGCTCGGCCAGCCCGGTGTCGTCGTCGGCCCCTATCTGGCCGAGGCCCGCGCCGGGGCGAACGGCCCCGAACCCGTCCATTTCCGCGAGGTGTTCCGCACCCGCGGCCCCTCGAACTATCCGCACGGCAAGCAGGAGGCGGCCCATGTATAAGTATTCCGACTTCGACGAAGCCTTCGTGCGCGAACGCGCCGCGCAGTTCCGCGGCCAGGTCGAGCGACGCCTTTCGGGTGCGCTGACCGAGGACGAGTTCCGTCCGCTGCGGCTGATGAACGGGCTCTACCTGCAGCTGCATGCCTACATGCTGCGCGTCGCCATTCCCTATGGCACGCTGCGCGCCGACCAGATGCGCCAGCTCGCCCATATCGCCGAGACCTGGGACAAAGGCTATGGCCATTTCACCACGCGCCAGAACATCCAGTTCAACTGGCCGAAGCTGACCGACGTGCCCGACATCATCGACGCGCTCGCCGATGTGCAGATGCACGCGATCCAGACCTCGGGCAACACCATCCGCAACGTCACGACCGACGCCTTCGCCGGTGCCGCCGCCGACGAGATCGCCGATCCGCGCCCGGTGGCCGAGCTGATCCGGCAATGGTCGACCGACCATGCCGAATTCCAGTTCCTGCCGCGCAAGTTCAAGATCGCGATCACCGGCTCGGCCGATGACCGCGCGGTGATCCGGGCCCATGACGTCGGGCTGCAGATCGTCGAGAAGGATGGCGAGACGGGCTTTCGCGTCTTCGTCGGTGGCGGTCTCGGCCGCACGCCGATGGTGGGCCAGGAGCTGCGCGCTTTCCTGCCGAAGGCTGACCTGCTGCCCTATCTCGAGGCAATCGTCTCGACCTACAACCTGATGGGCCGGCGCGACAACAAGTACAAGGCGCGGATCAAGATCACCGTCTTCGAGAACGGCATCGACGCCTTCCGCGCCGCGACCGAAGAGGAATTCGCCCGGATCCGGCCGAGCTTCGAAGGCGTCGATCAGGCGATGCTGCGCGAGATCGAGGCGCAGTTCGCCCTGCCCGACTTCGAGGCAGCGCCCGTCGAGTTCTACGAGCGTGCGCTCGAGGTCGACCCCCTGTTCCGGTCCTGGGCGAGCCAGAACCTGACCGCGCATCGCCGCGCCGATCATGCGATCGTCACCGTCTCGCTGAAGGCGCATGGCGAGACCCCCGGCGACGCCTCGGCCGAGCAGATGCGGGTTCTGGCCGAGATCGCCGAGCGCTATGGCTATGGCGAGCTGCGCATCAGCCACGAGCAGAACGTCGTGCTGCCGCATCTGCGCAAGGCCGACCTGCCGGCGGTCCATGCGCAGCTGCTGCGCGCCGGGCTCGCCACGGCGAATGTCGGGCTGCTGTCCGACATCATCGCCTGCCCCGGCATGGATTACTGCGCGCTGGCCACCGCCCGCTCGATCCCGGTCGCGCAGGAGCTCGCCACGCATTTCCGCAAGATCGGCCTCGAAGAGGAAATCGGTGCGCTGAAGATCAAGATCTCGGGCTGCATCAACGCCTGCGGCCATCACCACGTCGGCCATATCGGCATTCTCGGCCTCGACCGCGCCGGGGTGGAGAACTACCAGATCACCCTCGGCGGCGACGCCGGCCCCGCGACCACGATCGGCGAGCGGGCAGGCCCCGGCTTTGCCTATGACGAGGTCGTTCCGGCGATCGAGCGGATCCTGCGCGCCTATCTGGCGCTGCGGGCCGACCGCGCCGAAAGCTTCATCGAGGCGTTCCGCCGCCTCGGCCCCGCGCCGTTCAAGGAGGCGCTTTATGGCGAGGCACGAGATGCTGCCTGACATCGCGACACGGGTCGCCGCCCTCAATGACCGCTATCGCCACCACGCGGCGGTCGCGGTCATGGAGAAGGCGCTGAAGGACCCCGACACCGGGGAGGTGGCACTGGTCAGCTCCTTCGGAGCGGAATCGGTGGTGCTTCTGCACATGGTCTCGCTGATCGCCCCGGGCACGCCGGTGATCTTCGTCGACACGCTGATGCTGTTTCGCGAGACGCTCGACTATCAGCGCGAGGTCTCGCGCCAGCTTGGCCTGACCGACGTGCGCACGATCACCGCCGCGCAGGCGATGCTCGATCTCGAGGACCCGGACAACACGCTGCACCAGTTCAACACCGACGCCTGCTGCGCGCTGCGCAAGACGGTGCCTCTTGAAAAGGCACTGTCGGGGTTCGATGCCTGGATTACCGGCCGCAAGCGCTTTCAGGCCGCGACCCGGGCGACGATCGATTTCTTCGAGGTCGAGACCCCCACGCGGATGAAGATCAACCCGCTTGCGCATTGGGGCCGCGAGGATCTCGAGGAATACATGGTGCAGAACCGGCTGCCGCGGCACCCGCTGGTGGCACAGGGCTATCCCTCGATCGGCTGCGCGCCCTGCACCTCGAAGGTCGCCCCGGGCGAGGATCCGCGGGCGGGCCGCTGGCGCGGTTCGCAAAAGACGGAATGCGGCATCCATTTCATCGGCGGCAAGGCCGTGCGCGTCAAGAATGGCATGCAAGAGCCCGACAACAAGGAGAAAGTTGCATGAGCGTGATCGTGCGCGACGACGGCTTCCATGCCGATGACTTCACCGGCGAGGCAGTCGAGATCGCCCCCGACACCCCGTCCGAGGAGCTGATCCAGCGTGCCTCGGGCGCGGCGCTCGTGCGTATCGCCTTCCCGTCCTTTGCCGACGGGCGCGGCTTCACGCTGGCGCGGCGGCTGCGGGCGGCGGGCTATACCGGGCGGCTGCGCGCGGCGGGCCACGTGATCGCCGACCAATATGCGATGGCGCGCCGCTCGGGCTTTGACGAGGTGGAAATCTCCGAGACGCTGGCCGAACGTCAGGGCGCGGAACAATGGCTTGCCCGGGCCGACTGGCGCGCGCATGATTACCGCGCCCGGCTGCAGCGCTGACCCGCGCGGGTTGACAGATCGCCGCAGCCCGGCAATTTGCCTTAGATCAAGGCCGGCCGCAGAGGATTGAGATATCTGCGGTTCATGTTTTTCGCGCCCCGGGTCCTCCTCCCCGGGCCCAACCGAACGAGATGCCAGACGTGACCCAGACTGCGACGATTCCGCCCGTGAAGCACCTGCCCGACGCCCAGACCGTGACCGACGTGAAGCACTGGACCGACCGGCTGTTCTCCTTCCGCGTGACGCGGCCGCAGTCGCTGCGCTTCCGCTCGGGCGAATTCGTGATGATCGGGCTGATGGGCGACAACGGCAAACCGCTGCTGCGCGCCTATTCGATCGCCTCGCCGGCCTGGGACGAGGAGCTTGAATTCTACTCGATCAAGGTGCCGGACGGCCCGCTGACCTCGAAGCTGCAGCACATCGGGGTGGGCGACGAGATTATCTTGCGCCCGAAGCCCGTCGGCACGCTGGTGATCGACGCGCTGCTTCCGGGCAAGCGGGTGTGGTTCCTCGCCACCGGCACCGGCATCGCGCCCTTCGCCTCGCTGATGCGCGAGCCCGAGACCTACGAGAAGTTCGAGGAAGTGGTGATGATGCACACCTGCCGCACCGTCGCCGAACTCGAATATGGCAAGGAGCTGGTCGAAAGCCTGAAGGACGACCCGCTGATCGGCGAGCTCGTCGGCGACAAGCTGAAATACTATCCCACCGCCACCCGCGAAGAGTTCCACCACCGCGGCCGCATCACCGACAACCTGATGAGCGGCAAGGTCTTCGAGGATCTCGGCATCGCGCCGATGGATGCCGAGCATGACCGCGCCATGGTCTGCGGCAGCCTTGCCTTCAACAAGGACGTGATGGCGGTGCTCGAACATTACGGGCTGCGCGAGGGCGCGAATTCCGAGCCGCGCGAATATGTCGTCGAGAAAGCCTTCGTCGGCGACGGCATCTGAGCACGGCCCGGCGGTCCGCGACAGGCCGCGGGTGCGTCCCCCCGCGGCCTGTCCGATTCCGGCTTGTGGCTTCCGCCAATGAAAAACGCCGCCCCTCGGGGCGGCGTTTCGGTTTTGCGGGCTGCGTCGCGGCCTCAGAGGCCAAGCGCGACCTTCACCTGGGCGACGGTCGCCGCAACGAGGGCGGGGTTCGTCTTCGCCGCCTCGACCGCAGCCTTAAGCGTGGTCTTGGTTTCGGCCGAGAGCGACGAGGCGTCGATCATCGCGCCGACCTTGGCGGCATCGAAGCCCTCGACGGTCAGCGCCGAGGCATCGGCACCGGCACCGGCCGCGGCGGCATTGGTCGCGGCGTTTGCCGCATCGCTTACCGCCTGCGCGGCAGCCGAGCTGGCCGCCGCGGCCGACTGCGCCGCCTGGGTGGCGGCATCGCCGGCCGCGCCGGTCACGTCCGAAGCCGCATTCTTGGCGGCATCGGCAGCAGCGCTGGCGGCTTCGGTGGCGGCGGTGGCGGCGTCAGACGCCGCCCCGGCAGCCTGGGTGGCGGCATCGGTGGCCACGTCCTTCGCAGCGTCGACCGCAGCACCCGCAGCCTCGGTCGCGGCCGTTGCGGCATCGCCGGCGGCCTTCGTCGCCTCGGCCGCTGCCTGCGCCGCGGTCTGCGCGGCATCCTGAGCGGCGGTGGCGCTGTCGGAAGCGCCCGACTCGACCGCCCCGGTCACGGCCTGAGCCGCATCCTTGGCGTCGTTCACCGCCTCGGTCGCAGCCTTCTGCCCTTCGGGCGAACGGGTAAAATACCACGCCCCTGCGGCAATCGCGGCGACGACCACGACAAGGCCAAGAACCTTCTTCATGTTTCTCTCCCTTCGGTTCGGAAACGAATTCGACGCCTGCTATATGGACACCCACGACGGCGAGGCAAAGGCTTAAGGGCGCTCTCCTTTCCCCTTACCGGGCCGATCGGGCGGAAAACCGCTGATTCCGGTTGAAAGCCGCGGCCGTGGGTCCTATTTTGCGCGCCATTCGACTTGGCCGCAGAAGGATCACAGCCATAGCCCGCAGACCGCACAATGCCCCGCCGCAAAGAGACACCGGCCCCCGGATCAACGATCGGATCCGAGCGCCCGAGATCCGCCTGATCGGGGCGGACGGCGAGAACGTGGGCGTCGTCACCCCGGCGCGCGCGATGATGATGGCCGAAGAGGCCGGGCTTGATCTGGTCGAGATCTCGCCGACGGCGGTGCCGCCGGTGTGCAAGATCATGGACTACGGCAAGTTCAAGTACGAACAGCAGAAGCGCGAGGCCGAAGCCCGCAAGAAGCAGAAGATCATCGAAATCAAGGAAGTGAAGTTCCGCCCCGGGACCGACACCCATGACTACGAGGTCAAGATGCGTTCGGTAATGCGCTTCCTCGAGGATGGCGACAAGGTGAAGGTCACCCTGCGCTTCCGCGGCCGCGAGATGGCGCACCAGGGCCTTGGCCTCGAGCTGCTGAACCGCGTCGCCGCCGATGTCGGCGAGGCCGGCAAGATCGAGAGCATGCCGAAGCTCGAAGGCCGGCAGATGGTGATGATGATCGGCCCGAAGTGATCCCCCGCGCCCCGGCGCAGGCATCGCGAGCCCTCCCCCCGCGGGAGGGCTTTTTCGTTGAGACCCGCCCGCGGCCAGACTCGCCCTTTCGTGAGGCGGCGTGATTTGCCCCTGCCGGCACGAAATGGGACCATTCGGCAATCAGAATATGAGGACAGGAACAGACATGGCACGGATTATTCTCAGCCGCCGCGCGGCGCTCGCTGCGGGGGCCGCATCGCTTTTCACCCCGGCGCTGGCACGCGCCGGCACGCAGGATATCCCGATGGCCGATCAGCCGGCGATCGTCGCTCCGCAGATGCGCGCGAATATCTCATCCTTCCGCGAGATCGACTGGCGCGACCATTTCGACCGGCTTGACCGGGTGACGCTGATCGCCGACACGGTGTCGAAGGCGCTGCACTACTGGGCCGTCGATGGCGCCGATTACCGGCTATACCCGACCTCGGTGCCGAAAAGCCCCGAGCTGACGAAGACCGGCTATACCGAGATCGTGCGCAAGAAGATCGGGCCGAGCTGGACGCCCACCGCCTCGATGATCGCCGCGGACCCGTCGCTGCATGCGATGCCGCCCGGGCCGGACAATCCGCTCGGCACCCATGCGATGTATCTGAGCTGGCCCGCCTACATCATCCACGGCACCCACGACACCCGCAAGATCGGGCGCAAGAGCTCGTCGGGCTGCATCGGGCTGTTCAACGAGCAGATCGAGGAACTCTACGGCCTGTGCCCGATCGGCACGCAGGTGAAGCTGATCTGACATCCCCTTGGCATCGGCCAAAAAATAAAGCGCTGCGGGAGGGAGGCCCGCAGCGCATTGTTGAACCAGACGAGGGAGAACGTCCTTGGTTCTGTCAGGTTCCGCCGGCTTGCGCCGTGTTTCAGGGAGATCAGGAACCTGATGCCCCTGTTCTACGCGGCAGTGCGGCGGGCAACGTTGATCCAGATCAAGATCGCCGGGGCGCGGGCTGCGACATTTTGACGGCCCACACAGGGATTAGAGCTTTGCGAGCCCCTGCCGGATCGCCCGGTTGTCGCCGCGCTTCAGCACCCATTCGCCCAGCCGCCGCGCCAGCCGCTTGTGCCCCTTCGCCACCGCCCGCTCGAACAACTCGCGCTGATAGCGCGCGAAATCCTTGCGCGCGCGCAGCCGGCGATAGAACGTGGCCTCGGTCAGGGTGCCGTCAAGCGCTCCCAGGATGATCGGGCTCAGGATCCCCATCTGGCTGAGCGAGGAGCCGAGCCGGTGGCCCAGAAGCGGGGCGCGCAGCTTCATCACATTCGCGCCCTGAAACCGCGCGGCATGCTGCGCGTCGAGCGGTTCATAGGGGTCGTAGAGCAGCGCGATGCGCCGCGCGGCCCCGCTCACCTGTGCCGCATCGCCGTATTTGCCGCTGAAATCCGCGCCCCAGACCGTCTTGTAGCGCGTTTCCCAGGGCACAACGGTCTTGTCGACCGTCGATTGCGGCGAGATCGCCACCACATCCGCCCCCGGGCAGGCTCCCGAGAAGGCGCAAGCCGCATAGCCGCCCATCGAGGCGCCGTAGAACACCACCCGGTCGAACTGCGCGAAGAAGCCCTCGGCCGCCAGCCGGTCGAACTCGGTCGCGACCCAGGGGGTGCGATACCAGGTCCAGCCGCCCGCCATCACGCCCAGCATCGACCAGCCCTGCTTCTCGATGAAGGCAAAGCCCCAGGGTCGACGGTCGTCGCGCTTGTTCATCGCGATGTCGAGATTGTCGAAGGTGACGACCAGCACCTTCTTCGAGCGCGGGATATAAAGGAAGCTGTGGCCCTCGTTCTCGCGATAGAACCCGTCGGGGCCCGCAAGCCCCTGCGCGATCGCGGCCCAGCCGTCATCGGCCACGGGCGCCGGCGCGTTCGGCGTGAACACCACCCGCCGCACCGACTTGCCGTCGCGGGGTGACAGCTCGGCCACGATCTCGGTCTCGCCGAAGTCCTTGAGGAACGGGAAGCTGCCGGTGCCGTGGCGGATGTCGAGAACCATCCGGCTGTCGGCATGGAGCGCCGTCTCGAGCACCTCGTTCAGATGCTTGATCTTGTGCCGGTCGCCCCAGCCCGCAAGGTTCAGCAGCAGATCGACGGCGCGCAGCTCGGCGCTGGCCGTGACCACGCGCACCCGGCCCGGGTCCACCCCCGCCGCCTCAAGCGCGGCAAGATAGGGCGCAACCCAGTCCGAGCGCAGCCCGCTCCAGCTGCCATTCGCGCCCATGTCGATCAAGGTGATGTCGCAATCCCAGCGGTCATGCGCCGCGATCACCTGCGCCAGCGCCCCGCCGCCGAGATCGGCGACCGAGGCCACCTGCGTCAGCCCGGTCGCCGCAAACAGCCCGTCCTGTGCCCCGCCCATCGCTCAGTCATCCGCGTCGGTGTCGGCCTCGGGCTTGCCATGGCGGCGCAGCGGCGCGGCGGCCGGGTCGATGCCATGCTTCTTGACGAGCTGCCCGATCAGGCTGCGCGGCTTCGGCACGCCGTCGAACTTGTCCAGGAGCCGCGCCCGCATCCGCCGGCCATAGAAATGGATCGAATAGGTATCGTCCTTGATGTGGCTTTGCCAGTCATAGCCCGGCCGCAGCATCAACGCGCGCTCGCTGTACTCGAAAGGGTACAGCCCCCAGATCGGCATCGCATAACGTGACTCGCCGGTCTTCTTCAGGAAATGGGTCAGCGCATGCGGTCCCCACACGCCCCAGGGCTGCTCGCCCGCATGCACTGGCGTGCCCGCGGCCTTCTTCTCTTCCAGCTCGCGGCGGTAGGCCTCGCCATACCATTCCGGGATCGCATATTCGTCGGTGGTGAATTCGAGCAGCTGGCCAAGCGCCTCGCTGTCGCGCGGCAGGCCAAGCACGCCGCCGTTGATGCCGTCGGCGCTTTCCCAGGAATAGAAATGGCCGTTCGGCGTCTCGAAGGGCTTCACGCAATAGGCGTCGGTATCGGCCCAGATCGTGCGGTCGTTCTGCGCCAGCAAGTGATAGCGGAACAGGTCCGAATGCAGCGCCGGGCTGTTGGTGCGGCCGTGGCGCAGGAAGTTCTCCTGCGACAGCACCTCGTTCGCATCGGCCATCTCGATGCCCTCGGGGGCGTTGTCGATCGGCTCGTAGGAGTAAAGCTTCACGTGCTGGCCGGCATCGACGAAGGATTTCAGACAAAGCTGTTCGAGATAGCTCAGCGACCCTCCGATCCAGAGCGCCGCAACCTGGTAATCTTTTGACATGAATACACTGCCCTTTTGTCTTTTTCCGGCCTTGCCTGCCGGCATAATCGCCAAATCCCCCCGGATTGCCAACGTTAATTCGTTCCGGGGCTGGGTGCGGTTTGCGGGCCCCGGGGGCTGTGCTAGGAAGGGCCAAAGGCAAGAGGTGTGCAGATGAGTGAGGCAGGGGTGATCCGCCGGCAGCTTGGGATCATGGCGCTCGGGGGCCTGACGGTGCTCGATGCGGTGGTCTGGCCCGATCAGCGCGACGGCGCGCCGGTGCGCACCCTGCATCTGTTCCTCGCCACGCCGTCGCATGCCGGGCAGGTGCCGCCCGAGCAGCCCGAGGGCTGCGTCGAGGTGCTCGAACGGCGCGAGATCTCGGGGGGCGTGATGGTGGTGGCGCGCGCCCCGGCCGAAGGGCCGCTGCGCATCGCGCTGAGCCCCGAAGCGCCGCGCCCGGGCCCCGAGGCCGCGGCCCCCGCCGCGCCGGTGATCGTGCACGAGATCGCCGCCGCGGCACCCGATACCCGGCTGTTTGCCGGCCGCGACAGCCTCTTCGGCCAACGCCTCGAGGAAAGCGCCGAGACCGTGGTCGACTGGCTGAGCTGGCATCACGACTATCACGGCGCGACCGGCGCGGTGATCGTGAACCGCGCGCCGCCCGACAGTGCGGCGGGCAGCGCCGAGGACTTCGCTACGGCCCTGCGCCGCGGCCTGAAGGCGCGCGAACTCGAGATGGCAGTGGCGATCGTCGAAAGCGCGATCCCGCTCGGCAAGCCCGATCTCGGCCCGGAAAGCCACCCGTTCCTCGCCCCCGACGCGCCCGGCAAGGACCGCATGGAGGTGCCTGCGGCCGACCCCTGGCGTTCCCCGCTCGGTCAGGCGCTGATCTACGAGATCGCCAAATGGCGCTTCCTTGCCGAGGCGCGGGCGATGCTGACGCTTGACGTCACCGACCTGCTCGCGCCGCGGGCGGCGGGTGCGCCTTCGGCCTTCGACGCCTGCACCACCGCGCGCTCGGGCGTGGTGTTGCTGGTCGGGCGGCGGATCTATCCGTGGCGGGTGCGGCAGGGCGCGCCCACGCGCTTTGCCGACCACATCTGCCGCCAGTTCGATGCCCGCCGCGGCATTGCCCGCTGGGGTGTCGCGCCCGCGCGTGCCGGGCTCGATGCCACCTGGCGCGCGATCCGCGTGGCCTATGCGAAACCCGACCCGAACACCACCTTCCCGTTCTGGCGCGCCATGGGGCTGCGCGTGCCGGGCCGGGCGGCCTCCGAGCTTGCACCCAAGACCTCGCTGATCGAGGACGCGCAGCTGCTGGAGCTTGCCACCCAGGTCTGGGGCCACAAGCCGATCCGGCCGCCGGTGTCGAAGCCGAAAACCGCGCCGAAACGCGCGGTCGAGGGCGGGCGCACCTGCATCGTCACCACGATGAAGAACGAGGGCCCCTTCATCATGGAATGGATCGCCTATCACCGGGCGATCGGGGTCGACGACTTCCTGATCTACACCAACGACTGTAGCGACGGCACCGACGAGATGCTCGACCTGCTCGAGCGCAAGGGGATCTGCGCGCATCGCGACAACCCGTTCCGCACGATGGCTCTGAAACCCCAGCACGCCGCGCTGCAGGCCGCCGAAAGCGAGCCGATGATGCAGAACGCCGGCTGGGCGATCTGCATGGATGTCGACGAGTTCATCGACATCAAGATCGGCGACGGCACGCTGCGCGCGCTCTACACCGCCATGGGCGAGGCGAACATGATCTCGCTGACCTGGCGGCTGTTTGGCAATTGCGACGTGCATGGCTACGAAGACCGCTTCCTGCTCGACCAGTTCACAACCTGCGCCCCCGAGGTGGTGCGCAAGCCGCATCAGGCCTGGGGTTTCAAGACCCTGTTCCGCACCATCGACATCTACAAGAAGCTGGGCGTGCACCGGCCGAAGGGGCTGATCCCCGACCTCTGGGACCAGGTGAAATGGCTCAACGGCTCGGGCCGCCCGATGCCGAAGGAGATGTTCCGCAACGGCTGGCGTTCGACTACCGAGACCTATGGTTACGACTGGGTGCAGCTGAACCATTACGCCGTGCGCTCGGCCGAAAGCTTCCTTGTGAAGCGCGACCGCGGCCGGGTGAACCACGTCGACCGCGACCAGGGGCTCAGCTACTGGTTCCGGATGAACCACAACGCCGTCGAGGACCGCTCGATCCAGCGGATGATCCCGGCGCTTCAGGCGGAATGGGACCGGCTGATGGCCGACCCCGAGATCCGCGCGGCGCATGACTATTCCGTCGGCAAGCACCGCGAGAAGATCGCCGAGCTGCGCGCCACCGAGAATTACGAGAAATTCTATGGCGAGCTGTGCTCGCCGCGCTTCGAGAAATATTCCCGCATCCTGCATGTCTTCGGCTCGAGCGTGTTCAACGCCGGCCCCGGCGTGATCCCGCCCGACCTGCACGAGAAGGACCTGCCGCCCGATTTCCTCTTCACCGTCGAGCATGTGGGGGAGGCCGAGCATTGAGCGCGCGCGCCCTGCCCGACCGGACCTGCGGCGCCCTCAGCAGGGGGCGGCGATGACAGCGTCGTCCCCGTGCGTCGCCGTGGTCACAACGATGAAGAACGAGGGCGCCTTCCTGCTCGAATGGCTCGCCCATTACCGGGTGCTGGGCGCGACGTCCTTCTATGTCGCCCATAACGACTGCGAGGATGGTCAGCCCGAAATGCTCGCCCGTCTGGCCGAGATGGGCCTTGTGCGGGCACATGCGACGCGGGCGACCGAACATGGCGGCATCCAGCGCGCGGCGCTGCGGCAGGCGCGCTGGTATGAGGAGGTGACACAGGCCGAGTGGATCTGGGTTTGCGATGCCGACGAGTTTCTGGTGGTGAAGACGGGCGATGGCAGTTTCGCCGCGCTGATCGAGGCGACGCCCGGCGTCGACGTGATCGGGGTGAACTGGCTGCAGTTTGGCTCGGCCGGGATCACCACCTATGACCCCGCCCCCGTCACCCGGCAATTCACCCGCTGCGAGGCGCCGCCGCGCATGGCCTATGTGAAATCGCTGTTCCGCCGGTTGCCCGAGATGGCGCGGATCGGCGTGCACATGCCGCACCCGCGCGAGGGGGTCGAGCTCACCCGTGCCATCGCCGGCGGCGCGCCCTGGCGCAAGGGCCGCGGCGGGCTGATCCTGCGGGCCGATTATCGCGTCGCGCAGGTCAATCACTATGCGCTGCGGGCGCGCGACAGCTTTCTGGTGAAGCGCGACCGCGGCAGGGTGAACCACGCGGGCGAGGACATGGGCGCCGACTACTGGGCGCGGTTCGAGCGCAACGAGGCCGAGGACCACGCGATTGCCCGCTATGACGCGGCGGTCACTGTGGAACTGGCCGCGCTGCGGGCGGACCCCGAGCTTGCGCGGCTCGAGACCGCCGCGCGCGACTGGCACCGTGCCCGCATCGCCGCGCTGCACGCCCGCCCCGACTGGGCGCAATTCTCGGCGCATCTTGCCGCGGGGGCGATGTGATGCGGGCGCTGGCGATCCTGACGGTGAAGAACGAAGGCGCCTTCCTGCTGGAATGGCTGGCCCATCACCGCGCCATCGGTTTCACCGATTTCCTCGTCTTCTCGAACGATTGCAGCGACGGCACCGATGCGATGCTCGACCGGCTGGCGGCGATGGGGCTTGTGACCCATGTGCCGAACCCAGGGCCCTGGCCCGAGGGGCCGCAATGGGCGGCACTGAAGACCGCCGACCGGCACCCGCTCAAGGCCGCGGCCGATTGGGTGCTGTTCCTCGACATCGACGAATTCGTCAACATCCATGCGGGCGACGGCACCGTTGCGGCGCTGCTGACCGCCCTGCCCGAGGCAACGGCGATCCCGCTGACCTGGCGGCTCTTCGGCAACGCGGGCGTGGTCGATTACACCGACGCGCCGGTCACCGCGCAATTCACCCACGCCGCCCCCGATGCGATGGTCTGGCCCTGGCGCGCTCTGCTGTTCAAGACGCTCTTCCGCAATGACGGCAGCTATCGCAAGCTCGGCGTGCACCGCCCGCGCAGCCCCGATCCAGCGCGGATGGCGGCGCAGCGCTGGTTCGACGGTTCGGGCGTCGAACTGCCGCCGCTCTACCACCGCTCGCGTCTGTTCTCGCCGCCGGGCGAGCCGCACTACGGCCTTGTGCAGCTCAACCACTACGCCCTCGGCGCGATGGAAAGCTATGTGCTGAAATGCGACCGCGGCCGGGCGAATCGCGAGGCCTCGACCTTCGACATGAGCTATTGGGTCGAGCGCAATTTCTCGTCCGAGGAAGACACCAGCATTTCCCGCCACGCCCCGGCACTGGCGGCAGAGATGGCTGAATTGATGGCCGATGCCGCGCTGGCGCGCCTGCATGCCGCCGCGGTCGCCTGGCGGCGCAGGCGGATTGCCGAGCTGCTGCTCGAGGAGCCGTTCCGCGCGCTTTTTGGCCGGCTGCTGCTGACGCCGCCCTCGCGCCCGCTGCCTCCGGCCTTTGCCGCGCGGATGATGGCGCTTGCCCTCCGGGCCCAGAAGGCGCGCGGAGAAACAGTCTGACCGGATTCGGATCATTTCCGCGAAATGGCGGACAGTTCATTGAAATTCCTTAATTTCTCTGATTTTCGCCTGAATTCGGCAATGCTAGGTTAATATTTCGAAGCGCACCTTTCCGAGGACAACGGAGGAGGTCATGGACAGCATTCTGGAACCCCGAAAACCGATGCGGGAAATGAGCGACAGCGAATGGAAGCGGCAGATCGCGGAACTGGGCGAGGAAGAGGGCTATTACGAGCCGCTCGGCCCGGCCCATGGTGCGCTTTTCGCCGATCGCGGGCCGGTGCTGCTGGTCAGTTTCGAGAGCCGTGGCGCGATCCGCAGCCGCGGCGAGGGGCAGATGCCGCTTGGCTATGCCGTGGCCGAGACCGCCGATCATTCGAGCCTCACGCTGATCTCGGACCGCGACACCTGGTTTCGCGACCCGGCGGTCTATGCCTTCTTCGACCGGCTGGTCGATGACGGTTTCTTCGAGGATTTCGACCGCGTCGTCTTCTACGGTGTCGGGCCCTGCGGTTATGCCGCCGCGGCCTTCTCGGTGGTCGCCCCCGGCGCCACGGTGATCGCGATCCAGCCGCAGGCCACGCTCGAGCCGCGGCTGACCGGCTGGGACGACCGGTTCACCGAGATGCGGCGGCTGTGCTTCACCGATCGTTACGGCTTTGCCCCCGACATGCTCGAGGGCGTAGGCCGGGCCTATGTGCTGTTCGATCCGGCGGTGACGCTCGACGCGATGCATGCGGCGCTGATGGCGCGGCCCTGGGTCGAGCTGCTCGCCTGCTTCGGCGCCGGCTCGACGGTCGAGCGCATGCTGACCGATCTCGACGTGCTGGAAACGATGCTGACCCAGGCCTGTGCCGGCAGCTTCGACGCGATGTCATTCTGGCGGCTCTACCGCACACGGCGCACCTCGGGGCGCTACTTGCGCCACCGGCTTGCCCATCTCGAGGGCGCCGGGCGGACCTATCTGGCGGCAATGCTGTGCCGCAACGCGCTGCGGCGAATGAACGCGCCACGTTTCCGCGCGCGTCTCGGCCCGCTTGAGGAGACGCTTGCTGCAAAGGGCACGCCCCTGCCCGGACCGCTGCCCCTGCCCCGCGAGATCTGAGCCCGCGACGCGGGAGATCGGGCGGGCGTGGCCTCAGGCGTTCGAGCCGCGGCCCGCGGGCTCTTCGGGGGCATCGGCGTCGTGGTCATGCGAACCGTGCACATGCACCGAGGCGCGCCGCGCCACGCTGCCATGCGCGACCTGGCCGAGGATCGTCTGCTCCGGCGCGAAAAGCGGCGCGGGGGTGAACGGCTCGGAGGTCATCCGCAATTCGAGGCCGAGCGCGTGCAGCGCCTGCCCCAGTGCCTCGTCCGCCTGCACCAGCAGCCGGTCGCTGTCGATCTGGCACGGCGCACGGAACTGGCCCACGCAGAGCGCAGCAAGCACCAGATCGCCCCGCACCTCGGTCAGCGTCTGCATCGTCGATGTCTCAGGCATCCGGTCCCCTCCTGCGTCGCCCGGCGCGTCCGGCCGGCCCCGGCGACTATCCGCCGCGCGGCGCCGATGCGCAAGGGGGCCTGGGGAGAACGACCGAAGCTGCGGCAAGATGCGCGCCCCGGCCAGGCGCCCGCCCGAGGTCAGTAGCAGAACCGGTCACTCAGCACATGCGAGGCAAGCCCCGACCGGGTCAGCCCCCGGCGCCGAAGCTCGTCATCGCCCAGTGCGGCAAGCGCGTCGATCTCGGCCAGACGCGCCTGTCGTTCGGTGTGGGAGGCAAGCGCCGCCGCAAGCGACGCCAGCAGGGGGTGGGCCTTGGACGCGCGGACGCCGCGCGGACTTGCCGTGAAGACGTATGCCATTGGAAACCTCCTGATCTCGGGTCAGTCTGTTCCTCCCATGACATCAAGGATACGTCAGAATCGCTGCCATAACTATTGCGCAGCGCGCATGGCTGGATGGCAAGCCATGCGCAGGCCCGCCGGGCCCGGTCTCAGCAGGAAAATGCCCGCGCGCTGACCAGATAGACCGCCGCGCCGGGCTCGACCCGGTCGAAGACGACGGTGTTCGCGCCGCTTTCGCGGGCGCTGTCGAGCACCTTGTTGCGGGCGTATTTGATCCCCTGATCGCCCAGCACCGGGCCATAGACCCCGGGCTTCATGGTGATCGTCGAAACGAACCGGCAGCTTCCCACCTCGCTTGCCTCGGCGGTGCGCACGCCCGTGACGCCGCGGAAACCGGGATCGTTGCAGGCGGCCAGCACCAGCAGGGCACCGGCAAGGGCGGAAAGGGTCTTCATTACTGCGCTCCTCGTTGGCCTGAAGGCGGCGCCATGCTGCACCGGCGCGCGCGCCGCGGCAATCCCCCTCCCGGCCCCCGCCGCGTCACATCGGCGCGAAGCTGCCACTGGATTCGGACCCGCACCCGGTGTAGTCGGAAAGCCATGACCCAGATCACGCTCCCCCGCCCCGACGACTGGCACCTGCACCTGCGCGACGGCGCGATGCTGGAGGCCGTTCTGCCCGAGAGCGCGCGCCATTTCGCCCGCGCGATCATCATGCCGAACCTGGTGCCGCCGGTGGTGACCGGCGCGCAGGCCGCGGCCTATCGCGAGCGCATCCTTGCGGCCCTGCCCGCGGGCATGCGCTTCACCCCGCTGATGACGCTCTACCTGACCGAAGAGACCGACCCCGCCGATGTCGCCGCCGCCGCGGCCGCGGGCATCGTCACCGCAGTCAAGCTCTATCCGGCCGGGGCGACCACCAACTCGGCCTCGGGCGTGCGCGACTTCGACAAGGTGCGCGGCGTGCTCGAAAAGATGGCCGAGATCGGCCTGCCGCTGTGCGTGCATGGCGAGGTCACCGACCCGGCCGTCGACATCTTCGACCGCGAGGCGGTGTTCATCGACCGCGTGCTCGACCCGGTGCGCCGCGCCACCCCGGGGCTGCGCGTGGTGATGGAGCACATCACCACGAAGGATGGTGTGGACTATGTGCGCAGCCAGAGCGACGACCTCGGCGCGACGATCACCACGCATCACCTGATCATCAACCGCAACCACATCCTGGTGGGCGGGATCAAGCCGCATTACTATTGCCTGCCGGTCGCCAAGCGCGAGAGCCATCGCCTCGCCCTGGTCGAAGCCGCGACCTCGGGCGAGGCGCGCTTCTTCCTCGGCACCGATTCCGCGCCGCACGCCGACCCGGCCAAGGAAAGCCCCTGCGGCTGCGCCGGCTGCTTCACCGCGACAAACACGATGCCGCTGCTCGCGCATGTCTTCGAGGCCGAGGGCCGGCTTGCCAACCTCGAGGCCTTCGCCGCGCGCAACGGCCCGGCCTTCTACCGGCTGCCGGTGAACGACGAGATGCTGACGCTGGAAAAGACCGACACCGCGGCGCAATGGCCCGCGAAGATCTTCGGCGGCGCCGGCCCCGTCACCGTCTTCGACCCGGGTTTCCCGGTCTACTGGCATGTGAAACCCTGACCTTTCCCTGGAACCGTCCCCCAAGGAGCGCCGGCGGCGCCCGACGGGGGGCAGCCCCGGATGCCCCTTCAGAAGGATTAGCGACATGATCCCCTCCTCCTACCCGACCCAAGACGAAATCGCCCGCCTCACCGCGCGGATGCTGCTCGAGATCAAGGCCGTGCATTTCAATGCCGAGGAGCCCTTCACCCTCGCCTCCGGCCTGCCCAGCCCGACCTATATCGACTGCCGCAAGCTGATCTCCTTCCCGCGCATCCGCTCGACGCTGATGGACTTCCTGTCGGTCACCGTGCTGCGCAACGCGGGCTTCGAGGCCTTCGACAACATCGCCGGCGGCG
This sequence comes from Paenirhodobacter ferrireducens, assembly GCF_004022265.1. Lineage (GTDB taxonomy): Bacteria > Pseudomonadota > Alphaproteobacteria > Rhodobacterales > Rhodobacteraceae > Rhodobacter > Rhodobacter ferrireducens. Next base: position 226,379 of record NZ_SAVB01000001.1, on the reverse strand, counting down.
AGACCGCGGGCATCCCCTTCGCCGCGATGGTGGCCGAGCGGCTCGCGCTGCCGATGACCTATGTGCGCAAGAAGCCCAAGGGCTATGGCCGCAACGCCCGCATCGAGGGCGCGATGAGCGAGGGCCAGCGCGTCCTTCTGGTCGAGGATCTGACCACCGACGGCGGCTCGAAGCTGAGCTTCGTCGATGCGATCCGCGACACCGGCGCGACCTGCGCCCACACCGCGGTGATCTTCTACTACGGCATCTTCCCCGAGACGGTCGGCAAGCTCGCCGATCACGGCGTGGCGCTGCACTACCTGTGCACCTGGTGGGATGTGCTGGCCGAGGCCCGCGCCCAGGGCGCCTTCGATGCGAAGACCCTCGACGAGGTCGAGGCCTTTCTGAAGGCGCCGCGCGCCTGGCAGGACGCCCGCCAGAAGGGCTGAGGCGAAAAACCTGTGGACAGTTTCGGGGGCAGGCTGTGGACAGTCTGCCCCCGACTCGCTTCCCCCTCGCGCGATTCCACCATCCGTGGTAGGCTGCGCAGCAAGATCCACAACAAACGCCGCAAGTGGCCGTTCCCGCGGCCGGTTATCCACAGAGATTTCCAGATGGCGCGGCCCGCCCCCGATCGGCTATGCGACGGGCTCCGGGCCATGAGGCAGAGATGAACGAGACCACCGCGATCCGCAACGACACCGCCGCCCCCGCCGAGGTGCCGGAAGAGGCGCTGCCGCACAACATCGAGGCCGAGCAGCAGCTGCTCGGCGCGATCCTGACCAACAACGACATCTTCGACCGCATCGCCTCGGTGGTGAAGCCCGAGCATTTCTTCGAGCCGGTGCACCGCACGATCTACGAGACCGCGATCGCGCGGATCCAGAAGAACGCGCTCGCCTCGCCGGTGACGATCAAGGCCTATCTCGAGGACGATCAGGGGTTGCAGGCGCTTGGCGGTGCGACCTATCTCGCCCGGCTCGCGGGCGCGGCGATCTCCTCCTATGCCGCGCGCGATTATGCGCAGATGATCCATGACCTCGCGCTGCGCCGCGAGCTGATCCGCCTTGGCAAGGATCTCAGCGCCTCGGCCTCGAAGGTCGACATCGGCATCGAGCCCGACGAGCTGATCGTGAAGACCGAAGGCGCGCTCTACAAGCTGGCCGAGACCGGCACCGCAGAGAAGGGCTTCGTCAGCTTCCTCAAGGCGGTGACCGAGGCCGTGCAATCGGCGAACGCCGCCTATCAGCGCGACGGCGGCCTCGCCGGCGTCTCGACCGGGCTGACCGATCTCGACAAGAAGCTCGGCGGGCTGCACCCCTCCGACCTTCTGATCCTCGCCGGCCGTCCCTCGATGGGCAAGACCTCGCTCGCCACCAACATCGCCTTCAACATCGCCAAGGCCTACAAGCGCGGCCAGCGCCACGACGGCACCGAGGGCGCGGTCGAGGGCGGCGTGGTGGGCTTCTTCTCGCTCGAAATGTCGGCCGAGCAGCTTGCCGCGCGCGTGCTCTCGGAAGCCTCGGAAGTGCCCTCGGAACAGATCCGCCGCGGCGACATGACCGAGGGCGAGTTCCGCCGCTTCGTCGAGGCGGCGAAGGCACTCGAGACCTGCCCGCTCTACATCGACGACACGCCTGCCCTGCCGATCAGCCAGGTCGCGGCGCGCTGCCGGCGACTGAAGCGCACGCACGGGCTCGACGTGGTCTTCGTCGACTACCTGCAACTGCTGCGCGGCACCGGCCGCACCGACAACCGCGTGCAGGAAATCGGCGAGATCTCGATGGGCCTGAAGGCGATCGCGAAGGAGCTGAACATCCCGGTGGTCGCGCTGTCGCAGCTCAGCCGAACCGTCGAAAGCCGCGAGGACAAGCGCCCGCAGCTGAGCGACCTTCGCGAATCCGGCTCGATCGAACAGGACGCCGACGTGGTGATGTTCGTCTATCGCGACGAATATTACCACGAACGCATGAAGCCGCCGGAAGACGACCCGAAATTCGCCGAATGGCTGCAGAAGGCCGAGCGCGTGCACGGCAAGGCCGAAGTCATTCTCGGCAAGCAGCGCCATGGTCCGATCGGCACCGTCGAGGTCGCCTTCGAGAGCCGGTTCACCCGGTTCTCGGACCTTGCGCGGCAATGGCAGGGCGAGGGCGGCGAGGGCTACTGAGCCCCGCCCCGGAAAGCGATCCGTGGGCGTCGAGCGCGAAAAGAGGGGGGCAGCGCCCCCCTGCCGCGCTCAGCCGCAGCAGCCCCCCGCCCCGGAACAGCTTGCCGCGCTCGCCTCGGCCAGCGCCGCCGGATCGCCGGTCACCGGGAAGCCGCGCGCGATCCAGCGCTCGAGCCCCGGCTCCATCACCGCAACGGCCTCGAATCCCTGAAACATCAGGAAATAGGCGGCCTTGCGCGCCTGCGTGCCGCTGTCGTCGACCAGGATCAGCGCCCGGTCGCGCGGGATCTCGGTCCAGCGATCTTCGACCTCGGCAAAGGGGATGGCGCGCAGATCACAGCCGCCGAAGCCGAGTTTCGCCACCGCCTCGGGCACGCGCAGGTCAATCAGCAGCGCGCCCTCGCCGAGCATCCTGTGGCTCGTGGTCGGACAGGCCACGCGCACCTCGGGCAGATCCTTCACCATGGTGTCGCTCATCATCCCCTCCTCAGGCCAGCCAGCCCAGAACCTCGTCCGGCGCGGGCACCGAGCCCTTGTGGACCACCTTCTCGCCCACCACCACGGCGGGGGTGGACATCACCCCATAGCCCGCGATGCGGCGCAGATCCTCGATCTTGACGACCGAGACCTCGCGCCCCGCCTCGCGCGCCACGCGCTCGATCAGCTCGACGGTCGCGCGGCATTTCGCGCAGCCGGTGCCAAGAACCTTGATCTCCATCGAAAACCCCTTTTCAGAACAGAAGGTTGAACAGGAACCCCACAGCCAGGATGCCGCTGCCGACGACGCCGATGAAGACGGCGATCAGCCGCAGCGTCAGGACCTGACGCAGGATGATCATCTCGGGCAGGCTCAGCGCGATCACGCTCATCATGAAGGCAAGCACCGTGCCGAGCGCCGCGCCCTTGCCCAGAAGCGCCTCGACGATCGGGATCACGCCGGCCGCATTGGTGTACATCGGGATGCCCAGCACCACCGCCGCCGGCACGCTCCACCAAGCATCGGCGCCCATGATCCGCACCATCAGATCCTCGGGCACATAGCCGTGGATCAGCGCGCCCATCGCGATGCCGAGCAGGATCCAGAGCCAGACCCGCCCCATGATCTCGCGCAGGGCCTCAACGCCGAGGCGATAGCGCTCGACCATGCTCAGCGGCGCGCCGCCCGCCTCCTCGGGGGCGGAGGCGCCGGTCGCGATGTCGCGCACCCAGTCCTGCAGCCAGCCCTCGAGATGCAGCCGTCCGATCACCCAGCCGGCGAGGATCGCGACGGCGAGGCCGAAGCTGAAATAGGTCAGCGCCACCACCGGCCCGACCAGGCCGAACAGCATCACCAGCGCCACCTCGTTCACCATCGGCGCGGCGATCAGGAAGGAGAAGGTCACGCCGAGCGGCACCCCGGCCGAGACGAGCCCGATGAAGAGCGGCACCGCCGAGCAGGAGCAGAACGGCGTCACCACGCCCAGAAGCGCGGCCAGCACATTGCCCACCCCCTCGCGCCGCCCGGCCAGAAGCGCGCGCGTGCGCTCGGGGCTGAAGAAGCTGCGCACCACTCCCATCGCGAAGACGATGAGCGCGAGCAGCATCAGCACCTTCGGCACGTCGTAGAAGAAGAAGGCAAGCGCCTCGCCGGTGTGGCTGTGCCGTTCGACCGGGATCAGTGCGGTCAGCGCCTCGGAAATCGCCGGCAGCCGGCCGTAAAGCCAGAACCAGGCGGCCACCGCCGCGAGCACCGCCAGATGCGGCCAGGGCGCGGGATGCGACGGGCGGGGGGCTTCGACTTCGGCGCTCATGCGGCGCTCCTTTCTGCGGCCTCGGCCGCCAGAACCGCGTCAAGGAGGACGCGGATCTCGGCCGGCATCTCCGGGTTCAGCCGGTAGCGCACCCATTGCGCATCGCGCCGATCGGTGACGAGGCCCGCCTGTTTCAGGGTCTGCATGTGCCGCGACATCCGGCTTTGCGTGGCATCGAGCCGCGCCATCAGCTCGCACACGCAATGTTCGCCCCCGTCCGCCAGCAGCCGGATCGCGGCAAGGCGGGTGGGTTCGGCAAGGGCGGTGAGAATGGTCAGTGGCATTTCCGGACTCGCGCATATGCGTTATGGCGCATTTATGCGCCCGCGCCGGGCACCGGGCAAGCGTGGCGCAGGGGGTGCGACGGAATGCAGCAGCGCGGCTGTCGCTTGTCCGTCATCGAAACGTCACTTGGCACGCCCAATTGATTCCATTATTCAAGAAATATGGAACAGATTGACGCCCCCCTCGCCTTCACCGCGCTTGGCCACCCCGGCCGGCTCGCCGTCTTCCGCCTGCTGATGCGCCGCGTGCCCCAGGCGACGCGGCCCGGAGAGATCGCCCGCCTCACCGGGGTGAAGCCCAACACCCTCTCGCACCACCTCGCCGATCTCGAGGCGGCGGGGCTGATCCGCTCGGAACGGCAGGGCCGCGCGATCCTCTATTCGGTCGCGCTCGAGAACCTGACCGCACTGGTGGGCTATCTCGTCGCCGATTGCGGCCGTGGCCGGCCCGAGCTGTCGGCCGCGCTGATCGCGCAGGGCGCGCGCCCCGTGCCGCGCAGCCGGCCGCTGAACGTGCTCTTCATCTGCTCGGGCAACTCGGCGCGCTCGATCTTTGCCGAGGCGATCCTGCGCGATCTTGGCGGCGACCGCTTCCGCGCCTTCTCGGCCGGCACCCGGCCCGGATCGGCGCTGAACCCGATCGCGGTCGATCTGCTGCGCCGCAACGGGCTGCCCGTCGAGGGCCTGCGCGCCAAGCATATCGCCGAGTTCGAGCTGCCCGGCGCGCCGCGGATGGATTTCGTCTTCACCGTCTGCGATGCGGCGGCGTCGGAGGAATGCGCCCCCTGGCCCGGCGCGCCGCTCACCGCGCATTGGGGCGTTGCCGACCCGGTGCAGGCCGAGGGTACCGAGGCCGAGCGCGGCCTTGCCTTCGCCCGCGCCTTCAGCGAGCTGCACCGCCGCATCGCCGCCTTCGCCGCCCTGCCCTTCGATACGCTCGACCGCCTCGCGCTGCAGCAACAGCTCGACCGGATCGGCCTTGATGACCTCTGACGGAGCCCTCCGATGACCCGCACCTCCCCGCGCATCGCGCTGAACGGCCTTGGCCGGATCGGCAAGCTTGTCCTGCGCCGCCTGATCGAGACCGGCGCGGCCGAGGGCCTTGTCCTGCTGAACGAGCCCTTGGGCAGCGCCGAGCAGCACGCGCTTTTGCTGGAATTCGACAGCGTGCATGGCCGCTGGCCGGCGCAGATCACTCAGGATGCCGACAGCCTGACGGTGAACGGCCAGCACCTGCGTCTGACCGCGGAGCGCCGGTTTCAGGACCTGCCGCTCGCCGAGATGGGCATCGACATCGTGCTCGACTGTTCGGGCGCCTTCCGCAAGGCCGCCGATTTCGCGCCCTGCTGGGACGCCGGCGTGCGCAAGGTCGTGGTCTCGGCCCCGGTGAAGGGCGGCGACGCGCTGAACCTTGTCTATGGCGTGAACCACGCGGCCTATGAGCCCGCGCGCCACCGCATCGTCACCGCGGCAAGCTGCACCACCAATTGCCTCGCCCCGGTGGTGAAGGTGATCCACGAGGGGCTGGGCATCCGCCATGGCGCGATCACCACGCTGCATGACGTGACCAACACCCAGACCATCGTCGACCGCCCGGCGAAGGACATGCGCCGCGCCCGCTCGGCGCTGACCAACCTGATCCCGACGACCACCGGCTCGGCCAGCGCCATCGGCCTGATCTTCCCGGATCTCGCCGGCCGGCTCGATGGCCACGCGGTGCGGGTGCCCCTGCTCAATGCCTCGCTCACCGATTGCGTCTTCGAGGTCGAGCGGCCGACCACCGTGGCCGAGGTGAACGCGCTTCTCGCCGCCGCGGCCGCGGGGCCGCTTGCCGGTATCCTCGGCTTCGAGACGCGGCCGCTCGTCTCCTCGGATTACGTCAACGACCCGCGCTCGTCGATCGTCGATGCCGGGGCGACGATGGTCACCGGCGGCACGCAGGTGAAGGTCTTCGCCTGGTATGACAACGAATGGGGCTATGCCTGCCGGCTGGCCGATGTGCTGGGCCTTGTCGCGGGGGCGCTGTGATGGACCGCCCCTTGCGCGCCTATGCGGCGGTGACCGCGGCCTATTGGGCCTTCATGCTGTCGGACGGCGCGCTGCGGATGCTGGTGCTGCTGCATTTCAACGCGCTCGGCTTCTCGCCGGTGGCGCTGGCGTGGCTGTTCCTGCTCTACGAGATCGCGGGGATCGTCACCAACCTTGCCGCGGGCTGGATCGCGGCGCGCTTCGGGCTGGCCTCGACCCTCTATGGCGGGCTGGCGCTGCAGATCGCGGCCCTCGTCGCGCTCGCCAATCTCGATCCCGGCTGGAGCCTCACCGCCTCGGTCGTCTTCGTGATGGCGGTGCAGGGCGTGAGCGGCGTCGCCAAGGATCTGGCGAAGATGTCGGCGAAATCGGCGGTGAAGCTGCTCGCCCCCAAGGGCGAGGGCGCGCTCTTCCGCTGGGTCGCGGCGCTCACCGGCTCGAAGAACGCGGTGAAGGGCGTGGGCTTCTTCCTCGGCGCGGCGCTGCTGGCGCTGGCGGGGTTCGGCGCCGCGGTCTGGGGGATGGCGGCGGTGCTGACACTGATCCTGATCGCCGTCGCGGCCTTCCTGCCGCCCGGTCTGCCCGCAGGCAAGAAGGGCACGAAATTCGCCGCCGTCTGGTCGCGCGATCCGCGGGTGAACCGGCTGTCGCTGGCGCGCATGTTCCTCTTCGGCGCGCGCGACGTCTGGTTCGTCGTCGGCATCCCGGTCTATTTCGACGCCGTGCTGTCCGATGGCACGCCCGCGGGCAACCGCGCCGCCTTCTTCCTGATCGGCGGCTTCATGGCGGCCTGGATCATCGGCTATGGCCTGGTGCAGGCGCTGGCGCCGAAGATCCTGCGCGGCGCCGCAGCCGACGGCCCGCGCGCCGCCGCCCGCTGGACCGGCGCGCTGGTGCCGATCCCCTTTGCGCTCGCGGCGGCCGCCCTTGCCGCGGGCAGCCCCGCGCCCTGGCTCACCGTGGTGCTGGTCGCCGGGCTGCTTCTCTTCGGTGTCGTCTTCGCGCTCAACTCCTCGCTCCATTCCTGGCTGATCCTCGCCTTCGCAGGCGCGGGCCGGGTGACGATGGACGTGGGCTTTTACTACAGCGCGAATGCCGCGGGCCGGCTGCTGGGCACGCTGCTCTCTGGGCTCAGCTATCAGGCGGGCGGGCTGCCGCTGTGCCTTGCCACCGCCGGGCTGATGGCGCTGGCGAGCGCCCTTGCGATGCGCCCGCTTGCGCGGATCGACGCCGCCTGAGCGGCCCCGCCGGCCACAGTTCCGTCATCGCGCGGGATGCGGGTGCGATTGCCCTTGACCTTCGCGGCCCATGGTTCAAGAAAACCCCCATGGCTACCGCATCCCTTCGCATCGACCTCGATGCCATCCTTTCGAACTGGCGCGCGATGGACGCGCTCACGGGCACGACGACCGAGACGGGCGCCGTGGTCAAGGCAGACAGCTACGGCCTCGGCGCCGCGCGCATCGCGCGGATGCTGGCGCGGGCGGGATGCCGCAAGTTCTTCGTCGCCTGCACCGAGGAAGGCGCCGCCGTGCGTCAGGCTCTGGGCGAAGGCCCCGAGATCTTCATCTTCTCCGGCCACATGGCGGGCGACACCGAGATGATCGGTGACCTCGGCCTGACGCCGATGCTGAATTCGCTCGATCAGGTGACCCGGCATTTCGAGTCGCTGCCCGGCGCCCCCTTCGGCATCCAGCTTGACACCGGGATGAACCGGCTCGGCTTCGAGCCCGCCGAATGGCAGGCCGTCGCGCCGATCGTGCTCGGCTCGCATCCGAAGCTGATCATGAGCCACCTCGCCTGCTCGGACGAACCCGCGCACGAGATGAACCGCTATCAGCTCGACACCTTCCGCAAGATGACCAACGGCATGAACGTGCCGCGTTCGCTCTCGGCCACCGGTGGCATCCTCCTTGGCCGCGACTATCACTTCGACGTCACCCGCCCGGGCATCGCGCTGTACGGCGGCATGCCCTTCGAGGCGGCGCAGCGCGTCGTCACCCTGTCGCTGCCGGTGATCCAGGTGCGCGACGTGCAGGCCGGCGAGACCGTGGGCTATTCGAACACCTGGACCGCCGAGGAAGACGCGCGCATCGCCACCGTCTCGGGCGGCTATGCCGACGGGCTGATGCGCACGCTCAGCTCGAAGGCGACGCTGTGGCATGGCAACGTGCCCTGCCCGCTCGTCGGCCGGATCTCGATGGACCTGATCACCGTCGACATCAGCCATCTGGGCGAAGTGCCGAAGTCGCTCGACATCCTCGGGCCGCACCAGACCGTCGACGACCTCGCCGACGTCGCCGGCACCATCGGCTACGAGATTCTGACCTCGCTCGGCAACCGCTATACCCGCCATTACGTCGGGGGCTCGGTGTGATCGAGCGCGGACTTGCCTCGCTTGGCCGTGTCGTGCTCGACGGGCTTGCCGGCGCGGGCCGGGTGGCGCTTTACGCGCTGACCGTGGTCTCGCACCTGCTGCGCCCGCCGTTCTATGGCCGCGAATTCCTGCATGCGCTGATGCAGATCGGCTGGCTCTCGCTGCCGGTCGTGGGCATGACCGCACTCTTCACCGGCGCGGCGCTGGCACTGCAGATCTATGCCGGCGGCGCGCGCTTCTCGGCCGAATCCGTCGTGCCCTCGATCACCGCGATCGGCATGGTACGTGAGCTCGGCCCGGTGCTCGGTGGGCTGATGGTGGCGGCCCGCGTCGCCTCCTCGATCGCCGCCGAGATCGGCACGATGAAGGTGACCGAGCAGATCGACGCCCTCGTCACCCTGTCGACCGACCCGCTGAAATACCTGGCCGCACCGCGCGTGCTGGCCGCGACGCTGAGCGTGCCGCTGCTGGTGGGCATCGGCGACGTGATCGGCATCATGGGCGGCTGGATGGTCGGCACCGGCCGGCTCGGCTTCAACTCGGCCACCTACATCAAGAACACCTGGGAATACCTCGAGTTCTGGGACGTCGGCTCGGGCCTTGTGAAGGGCGCGGCCTTCGGCTTCATCGTGGCGCTGATGGGCTGCTTTTACGGCATGAACTCGGGCCGCGGCGCGCAGGGCGTGGGCGCCGCCACGAAATCTGCCGTGGTCGCCGCCTCGATCCTGATCCTCGCCGCCAACTACACGCTGACCGAGGTTTTCTTCTCCGCATGATCGAGATCGAGGGCCTGCGAAAATCCTTTGGCAGCAAGCAGGTGCTGCGCGATGTGAACCTGACCGTGAAGCGCGGCGAAAGCCTTGTGGTGATCGGCGGCTCGGGCACCGGCAAGTCGGTGCTGCTGAAATGCATCCTCGGCCTCGTCCCCCCCGACGCAGGCAAGATCCGGCTCGACGGCCAGCCGGTGACCGAGGCCACGCGCGAGGATTTCCTCGCCCGCTTCGGCATGCTGTTCCAGGGCGCGGCGCTGTTCGACAGCCTCTCGGTCTGGCAGAACGTCGCCTTCCGGCTGCTGCGCGGCCCGGCGAAACGCCCCAAGGCCGAGGCGCGGGCGATCGCCATCGACAAGCTCAAGCGCGTCGGCCTCGGCCCGGAAGTGGCCGACCTCTACCCCGCCGAGCTCTCGGGCGGCATGCAGAAACGCGTGGGCCTCGCCCGCGCCATCGCCGCCGACCCGCAGGTGATCTTCTTCGACGAGCCGACGACCGGGCTCGACCCGATCATGGCCGGCGTGATCAACGACCTGATCCGCTCGATCGTCAGCGAAATGGGCGCCACCGCGATCACCATCACCCATGACATGTCCTCGGTTCGCGCCATCGCCGATAGTGTCGCGATGCTGCACGAAGGGGTTCTGCGCTGGCAGGGCAGCGTCCAGGAAATGGACGATACACCAGACCCTTACGTCCAGCAGTTCATCCACGGCCGGGCCGAGGGCCCGATCACCGCGCTGCGCTGATGCAGCGCGGCCCGCGCGCCCCCGCCCGGCTTGCCCGGCTCGCGAACCTGTTGCTGCTGATCCTCTTCCCCGTCGCCTGGAGCGCGCCGCTTCTGCGCGCCGGGCTGCTGCCCGTCTTCGGGCTTGACGAGATTTCGGTCGTCTCGGGACTTGCCACGCTCGCCAGGAGCGATCCGTTGCTGGCGGCACTCGTCGCCCTCTTTGCCATTGTCGCACCGCTCGCCAAGCTCGCGGGCCGCGCCGCGGTCGATGCCGGCCTTGCGCCGCAGCGCTGGCTCGGGCCGCTGCACGCGCTCGGCCGGCTGGCGATGGCCGACATCTTCCTGATCGCGCTCTATATCGTGGTGGCGAAGGGCGTGGGCGTCGGCCGGATCGAGACCGGCTGGGGGCTTTACCTGCTCACCGGCTGCGTCCTCGCCTCGCTCGCGCTCTCCCATGTTCCGCCGCACCGCGGCTAAGCGTGCGGAGGGGGGCGCCGCCCCCCGGCTTCGCCTCCCCCGGGATATTTGAAGCAATTGGAAGCCAGGGGCCCCTGCTTTTTCCTTGCCTGAAAGACCTCGGGGGTGAGCGGCCCCGGCCGCGAGGGGGCCGCGCCCCCTTCCCCGGCTTGCCGCCGGCGCGCCCCTCTGGCACAAGGGGGGCATGGCCAAGGCATCCCCCCAGTTCACCTGCACCGCCTGCGGCGCCGTCCACAAGAAATGGGCCGGCCGCTGCGAGGCCTGCGGCGCGTGGAACACCATCGCCGAGGAGGCGCCGCTGTCGGCGGGCCCCGCCTCGCGCACGCTGGGCGGCACGAAGGGACGACGGATCGCGCTGAGCACGCTGGCGACCGAAGAGGCGCCGCCGCCGCGCACGCTGAGCGGCATGGCGGAATTCGACCGGGTGCTGGGCGGTGGCCTCGTGCCCGCCTCGGCGATCCTCGTGGGCGGCGATCCGGGCATCGGGAAATCGACGCTGCTTCTGCAAGCGGTCTCGGCCTTTGCCCGCAAGGGGCTGAAATGCCTCTACATCTCGGGCGAAGAGGCGGCGGCGCAGGTGCGGATGCGGGCGCAGCGGCTGGGGCTGGCCGACGCCCCGGTGGACCTTGGCGCCGAGACCAACCTGCGCGACATCCTGACCACGCTCGAGGCCGAGCGTCCCGACCTGGTCATCATCGACTCGATCCAGACGATGTGGGCCGACACGGTCGAGGCGGCGCCCGGCTCGGTCAGTCAGGTGCGTTCGGCCGCGCATGAGCTGGTGACCTTCGCCAAGACCCGCGGCGTCTCGGTGATCCTCGTCGGCCATGTCACCAAGGAAGGCCAGATCGCCGGCCCGCGCGTGGTCGAGCACATGGTCGACACGGTCCTTTATTTCGAGGGCGAGCGCGGGCACCAGTTCCGCATCCTGCGCGCGGTGAAGAACCGCTTCGGCCCGGCCTCGGAGATCGGCGTCTTCGAGATGACCGGCGGCGGCCTCGCCGAGGTCGCGAACCCCTCGGCGCTGTTTCTGAGCGAGCGCGGCCAGCCGGCGCCCGGTTCGGCGGTCTTTGCCGGCATCGAGGGCACGCGCCCGGTGCTGACCGAGATCCAGGCGCTCGTCGCCCCCTCGTCGCTCGCCAGCCCGCGGCGCACGGTGGTGGGCCTCGATTCAGGGCGCGTCTCGACCATCCTTGCGGTGCTCGAAAGCCGCTGCGGCATTCCCTTCACCGGGCTCGACGTGTTCCTGAACGTCGCCGGCGGGATGAAGGTGAGCGAACCCGCCGCGGACCTCGCGCTGGCTGCCGCGCTGCTGAGCGCGCGCGAAGATGTGGCATTGCCGCCAGACCTGGTGATTTTCGGCGAAATCTCTCTTTCGGCAGCGCTGCGCCCCGTGGGTCAGGTGGAAAACAGGTTGAAAGAGGCGGAGAAACTTGGTTTCACACAGGCAATCCTGCCGCAGGGGACCAAGGTCGAGGGCGGCGCGGGGATGCGGGTGCGCAAGCTGCCCGACCTCGTGACATTCGTCGGGGACATGTTCGGCGCCGGCTGAGGCGCTGCAGGCAAATGTGGGGACCATGGAAGGTTTTACCATCGTTGACGCCATCGTGGCGGTCGTCATCATCCTGTCGGCGATCCTCGCCTACAGCCGGGGCTTCGTGCGCGAGGGGCTGGCGATCGTCGGCTGGATCGCCGCCGCGGTCGTGGCCTATATGTTCGCCGATGCGGCGCGGCCGCTGATCGCGCAGCTGCCGGTGATCAACAAGTTCCTCGGCGACAGCTGTGAACTCGCGACGATCGGCGGCTTTGCCGCGGTCTTCGCGCTCGCCCTCGTTGTCTTCTCGATCATCACTCCGCTTTTCGCCTCGGTGGTGCAGCGTTCGGCGATCGGCGGGCTCGACCAGGCGCTCGGCTTCCTCTTCGGCGTCCTGCGCGGCGTGGTGCTGGTGGCCGTGGCCTTCGTCGTCTACGACCGCGTCGTCGCCGAGGAGGCGATCCCGGTCGTCGACGCCTCGCGCTCGGCCAAGGTCTTTGCCCAGCTCAGCGGCAATCTCGACGAGACCATGCCCTCGGATGCGCCGGGCTGGATCGTGGCGCGCTACGAGCAGCTGGTGTCGAAATGCCCCGCGCCCACGGCCGCGCCGGCCGCGACGGAGACCGCTCCCGCCGCAACGGCGAACTGAAACGTCGCAAACGTGACGCGCTGATGACGGATTTCGCAGCGGGAGGGCTTAACACCCCTCCCGTTTCGCATTACATGTCGCCGCGCAAGCCCCCATCGCAAGCCGGACTCGGAGACCCCCCATGACCCAACCGGAACCGCATTTCCTGTCGCACCCGTTTGACGACGACAAGCTGAAGGAGGAATGCGGCATCTTCGGCGTGATCGGCGTGACCGATGCGGCGAACTTCGTCGCCCTTGGTCTGCACGCGCTGCAGCACCGTGGCCAGGAGGCGGGCGGCATCGTCGCCCATGACCCCGAGAAGGGCTTCAACTCGGCGCATCGCTTCGGCTATGTGCGCGACAACTTCACCAAGGCCTCGCTGATGGAGACCCTGCCCGGTCCCCTCGCCATCGGCCATGTGCGCTATTCGACCGCCGGCAAGAAGGCCGCGGTGATCCGCGACATCCAGCCCTTCTTCGGCGAGTTCTCGATGGGCGGCGCGGCGATCGCGCATAACGGCAACCTGACCAATGCCGAGGCCCTGCGCCGCGAGCTGATCGAGCACGGCGCGATCTTCCAGTCGGGCTCGGATTCGGAATGCATCATCCACCTGATGGCGCGCTCGTTCCAGAAGACCCATGCCGACCGCATCGCCGATGCGCTGCGCCGCTGCGAGGGTGCCTTCTCGGTCGTCGCGATGACCCGCACCAAACTGATCGGCGTGCGCGATCCGCTCGGCGTGCGGCCGCTGGTGCTCGGCCGGATCGGCGACAACGGCTATGTGCTGTCGTCCGAGACCTGCGGCCTCGACATCATCGGCGCGCATTTCGTGCGCGAGATCGAGCCGGGCGAGATGGTGGTGATCCAGGACGGCAAGATCGAGAGCGCGCGCCCGTTCCATCAGGCGACGCCGCGCTTTTGCATCTTCGAGCATGTCTATTTCTCGCGCCCCGACAGCATCATCGGCGGCCGCTCGGTCTATGAGACCCGGCGCCAGATCGGGGTGGAGCTTGCCCGTGAGGCGCCGGTCGAGGCCGATCTCGTCTGCCCGGTGCCGGATTCGGGCACGCCCGCGGCGATCGGCTTCAGCCAGGAATCGGGCATCCCCTTCGCCCTGGGCATCACCCGCAACCAGTACATGGGCCGGACCTTCATCGAGCCGACCGAGCAGATCCGCAACATGGGCGTGCGGCTGAAGCTGAACGTCAACAAGTCGCTGGTGAAGGGCAAGCGGGTGATCCTCGTCGACGACTCGGTCGTGCGCGGCACCACCTCGCGCAAGATCAAGGAGATGATCCTCGATGCGGGCGCGGCCGAGGTGCATTTCCGCATCGCCTCGCCGCCGACCGCCTGGCCGTGCTTCTATGGCGTCGACACGCCGGACCGCAACAAGCTGCTCGCCGCGAAGATGACCGAGGACGAGATGCGCGACTGGATCGGCGTCGACAGCCTGAAGTTCATCTCGCTCGACGGGCTGTATCGGGCGGCGGGCGAGGCCAATGGCCGCAACAACGCCTGCCCGCAGTATTGCGACGCCTGCTTCTCGGGTGAGTATCCGGTGGTGCCCTCTGACCAGATCGAGAAGGGCTTCGAGATGAAGACGCAGGAGGCGGCCGAGTAAGGCCGCCCGCCGGCGCGACGCCGCCAAGGAAGGGGGCGTTGCCCCTCGGCCTTCGGGGGCCCACCCCCGGGATGCTTGACGCGATTGGAAGATGAGACGCGGAAGACCGGGGGGCCCGGTCTTCATCGGGCCGGATCGGCGGGAAACGGTGGTCAGTCCTGCGGCAGCGCCGTGCAGCCGTCAAGCAGATCGGTTTCCGACCCGTCGGCCGCGCGCCAGCTCAGCGTGGCCTCCTCGCCCTTCGTGCGCCAGAAATAGCCCGCCCGGCCCTCCGGCGCCTCGGCATAGAAGGCCCCCGAGCCCGAGGGCACGTTGGAAAGCACGACCATCCGCCCTTCGAGCGTCAGGATCGCAAGCGCCGGCATGCCGCCGTTCACATAGACCGCCTCGATCCGCGCGCCGCGGTCGCAGCCATAGTGCATCGGCAGGGCCTCCAGCTCCTGCGCGGCTGCCGGGGCGGCGAGCAGGAGAGCGGCTGCGGCAAGGCGCATCAGGCGTTCTCCTCGATCGCGTCGGCCATCGCCTCGGCCCGCGCCGCAATCTCGGCGAGAGTGTCGAAAACCTCGTGCGGGACCACCGGCACCTCGACCTCGACCGGATGCGCCCGGGCGTCGGCGAGCGCGGCCTCGAGTGCGGCGATCTGGCCCTGCGCGGCCTCGAGCTCGGCCTGCAGCCGGCGCAGACGGTCGCCGGTGCCGGCTGCCTTGTCGGCCACCATCAGCCCCGCCATCAGCAGCATCCGCGTCTCGGGCATCCGCCCGATCTGACCGAGCAGCACTGCCGCCTCGGCATCAAGAAGCGCCGATGCGGCCTGCAGGAAATGTTCCTCGCCCTGGGCGCAGGCGACGGCGAAGTCGCGCTCACCAATGGTGATCTTCAGCTCAGGCATCTTCGCCCTCCCCCGGTTGCGTCTCCTCGGCCGATGTGGCGAAGATCGGTGCGAGCGTGCCGAGGATCTCGGCCAGTTCCGCCGCCTCCCCGGCCCGTGCGGCGCGCAGCGCCTCGAGCTCGGCCTGCATCGCGCGGTTGATCAGATGCGGTGCAGGGTCGTTGCCGGCCTCGATCAGCGCCTGGTTCGCCTCGGCCAGATCGAGGTTCGCGCGCTTGAGCCGGTTCACCTCGGATTGTGCGGTCTCGAGCGCCTTCGTCGCCGTGGCGAGGCGCTTCTCCATCGCCGAGAGCGTGGTTTCCTGCTTTTCACGGATCGCCCGCACACGCTCGGAGAGCTGGGCATTCGCCTCCCGCTCGCTGTCGAGCGCCTCATGCAGGCGGGCAAGCTCTGCCGGGTCGGCGCCGGCCGGCGCCGGGGCTTCCGCGACGGGCTCGGCAACCGGCAGCGCGGCGGGCGCCTCGGTCCCGACATCGGGCTCGGGTTCGGGCACCGGCGGCTCTGCCACCGGCCGCGCCAGCAGGGCCTCGACCCCGCGCCCGATCCGGTCGAGCGCGAAGGAGATCCGGCGTTCGTATTCGGCGATCTCGGTCATCTGTTCCCCTGGGCAGCAACTGGGCGGCAACGACGCGGCACAGCGAATCGCCGCCTGCGCCGCCGCGCGGCCCAGTCTATCCTCTGGACAGGGGCCAGCCCACCCTTTTGCATCAAGCACTTGGGGCTTGCGCTTGAACTTGCCCCGATCCCTGCTATCAGGGGCGCAAGTTAACGCCAACATCGCATCGAAAGGAGAGGCTCTTGGACATCGCCACGCTCCGTGCCACTCACCCCGACCACTGGAAACTTGCGACCGCGATCCGCGCTCTCGCCATGGATGCGGTTCAGGCCGCCAATTCCGGCCACCCCGGCGCGCCGATGGGCCTTGCCGATGTCGCGACGGTGCTTTACAGCAACCACCTGAAGTTCGACGCCAAGGCGCCGGGCTGGGCAGACCGCGACCGCTTCGTGCTCTCGGCCGGGCATGCCTCGATGCTGCTCTATTCGCTGCTCTACCTCACCGGCTATGAACAGGCGACGCTCGATCAGGTGAAGTCGTTCCGGCAGTGGGGCTCGCGCATGGCGGGTCACCCGGAATACGGCCATCTCGAGGGCGTCGAGACCACCACCGGCCCGCTCGGCCAGGGGATCTCGACAGCGGTCGGCATGGCGATCGCCGAGAAGTCGATGGCCGCGCGCTTCGGCAAGAAGGTCGTCGATCACAAGATCTGGGTGATCGCCGGCGACGGCTGCCTGATGGAAGGCATCAGCCAGGAAGCGATCGGCCTTGCCGGCAAGCAGGAACTCGACAACCTGATCGTCCTTTGGGACAACAACAACATCACCATCGACGGCCGCGTGACGGTGTCGGACATCACCGACCAGCACAAGCGCTTCGAGGCCTCGGGCTGGCAGGTGCTTGCCTGCGACGGCCATGACCCGGCCGACATCGACCGCGCGCTGACCGAGGCGAAGAAGGCCAAGCGTCCGGTGCTCGTCGACTGCAAGACGATCATCGGCTTCGGTGCGCCGACCAAGTCGGACAGCTATTCGGTGCATGGCTCGCCGCTGGGCGACAAGGAACTGGCCGCGACCAAGGAGATCTACGGCTGGCCCTATGGCCCGTTCGAGATCCCGGCCGAGATCAAGGCCGAATGGGAAGCGATCGGTGCGAAGGGCGCCACCGCCCGCGCCGAGTGGGAAGAGCGTCTGAATGCGCTCTCGCCCGCGAAGAAGGCCGAGTTCGAGCGGCAGATGAGCCGCGGCGTGTCGAAGAAGCTCGCCTCGGCGATCCGCGCCTTCAAGAAGGCGCAGTCGGAAGCCGCGCCCAAGGTCGCGACCCGCAAGGCCTCGGAAATGGTGCTCGCCGCGGTGAACCCGGTCATTCCGGAAACCATCGGCGGCTCGGCCGACCTCACCGGCTCGAACCTGACGCTGACCCCGGGGCTCGGCGACTTCATGCCCGACAACCGCAAGGGCCGCTACATCCGCTACGGCATCCGCGAACACGGCATGGCGGCGGCGATGAACGGGCTCTACCTGCATGGCGGCGTGCGCCCCTATGGCGGCACCTTCTTCTGCTTCACCGACTATGCCCGCGGCGCGATGCGCCTGTCGGCGCTGATGGGCGTTCCGGCGGTCTATGTGATGACCCATGACAGTATCGGCCTGGGCGAAGACGGCCCGACCCACCAGCCGGTCGAGCATCTGGCGATCTGCCGCGCCACGCCGAACACCTGGACCTTCCGCCCCGCCGACGTGATCGAGACGGCCGAGGCCTGGGAACTGGCGCTCAGCTCGGAAAAGACCCCCTCGGTGCTGGCGCTGAGCCGGCAGAACCTGCCCACCCTGCGCACCAAGCACTCGGGCGCGAACCTGACCGCGAAGGGTGCCTATGTGCTCGAGGAAGCGGCGGGCAAGCGTCAGGCCGTCATCATGGCGACCGGCTCGGAAGTCGAGATCGCGCTGAAGGCCCGCGAGATCCTGCAGGCGCAGGCGATCGGCACCCGCGTCGTGTCGATGCCCTGCATGGAGCTCTTCGCGGCGCAGGACGAGGCCTACCGCCGCAAGATCCTGCCGCCGGGCGCGGTGCGTGTGGCCGTCGAGGCCGCGGTGCGTCAGCCCTGGGACCGCTGGCTCCTGGGCGAGCGCGGTTCGGAAAAGAAGGCGGGCTTCGTCGGCATGACCGGCTTTGGCGCCTCGGCCCCGGCCGATCGGCTTTATCAGGAATTCGGCATCACCGCCGAGGCGGTGGCCGAAAAGGTGAAAAGCCTGCTTTGAGCCCGACCCAGATCCAGACTGAACCGGGGGGGCCGCAAGCGGCCCCCTCTGCCGTTGACCAGGCGGCAGCGGCCCGGCGGCGCGCGGCCGGGCTGGGCGTGCTGTTCCTGCTTGGCTCGCTCGCGACCTTCACGCTGATGGACGCGGTGGCGAAGTATCTCGTCACCCGCTACCATCCGGCGCAGGTGATCTGGGCGCGCTTCGCGATCAATCTCGCACTGGTGGCACTGGTCTATCGCGGCGCGTTCCTTCCGCGCCTGCGCACCCGCCAGCCGCTCGCGCAGGCGGCGCGCGGGGTGATGCAGGTGATTACCATCGTGCTCTTCTTCGTCGCCATCCGTCACATCGGTCTGGCCGAGGCGGATGCGCTCTTCGACATCAACCCGATCCTCATCACGCTCGGCGCGGCGCTGTTCCTGGGCGAGCGGATCGGGCCGCGCCGCATCGCCGGCATCGTCATCGCCTTCCTCGGCGCGCTGGTGATCCTGCGCCCGGGCGTCGGCGCCTTCGAGCCCGCGGCCGCCCTCGCCTTCGCCTCGGCCTTCAGCTATGCCGCGGGCAACCTGCTCACCCGCGTCGTGCGCACCGACCCGCTCGCCACCTCGCTGATCTGGTCGGCGCTGGTCGGCACAGTGCTCAGCTCGATCGCCCTGCCCTTCGTCTGGAAGGAAGTGGCGATGGCCGATTTCCCGATCTTCCTGGCGCTTGGCGTTCTGGGCAGCGCCGGTCAGGCACTCGTCGTGCGTGCCTTCAGCCTGAGCGAGGCCTCGACACTTGCTCCCTTCGGCTATTTCAGCCTGATCTTCGCGAGCCTGTGGGGCTTTGTCTTCTTCGGTCAGCTGCCCGACGCCTGGACGGTGGCCGGTGCGCTTGTGATCGTCGGGGCGGGTCTCTATGTCTGGTATCGCGAACGCAAGTCCGCAGAGTGAGCGATGACCGAGATCCCGCATCCCAGCCTGTCCGACCGCCTGTCCGACACGGTATTCCGTGGCCTGATGGCGCTTGCGCGCAGCCTCCCCTACGAGCGGCGGGTGCCGATGATGGGCTGGGCGGTGACGCATCTGGTGGCGCCGGTCGCGGGCTGGCGCCGGCGGATCCGCGCGAATCTTGCCCTGACCTGCCCCGAGCTGCCGACGGCCGAGGTCGAGCGGCTGGTGCGTGCGGTGCCCGACAATGTCGGCCGCTCGCTCGCCGAGATCTATTCCGGCGAGGAATTCCTCGCCCGGGTGCGCAACCTGCCGCTTGAAGGTCCGGGGGCCGCCGCGCTGCAGGCCGCCCATGACGAGGGCCGGCCGGTGATCGTCGCAGCCGGGCATTTCGGCAATTACGACGCCTGGCGCGGCGCGCTGGCCGGGCGCGGCTACCGCATCGGCGCGATCTACCGGCCGATGGGCAACGCGCTGTTCAACCGCCATTACCTGCGTGCGATCTCGGCCATCGCGACGCCGCTCTTCGCCCGCGACCACGATCTGAAGGCGATGCTGCGCTTCCTGCGCTCGGGCGGCATGGTGGCCTTCGGCTTTGACCAGTTCTTCCGCCAGGGCGCACATCTGACCTTCTTCGGACGTCCGGCGCAAACCCCCACTTCGGCGGCCGAGCTGGCGCTGAAGCTGAAGGCCGACCTGATCCCGATCTATGCGATCCGCCAGCCCGACGGGCTGAGCTTCCGCATCCTGGTCGAGGCGCCGGTGCCGCACAGCGATGCCGAGACGATGACCCAGGCGCTGAACGACGCGCTGGAGCGGCAGATCCGGGCCCATATGGAGCAATGGCTCTGGGTGCACCGGCGCTGGAAGGACCGCCGGCCGAAAACGCCGCAGGCCTGAGCCGACGGCCTGACGCGGCGCGTCCCGAGACGGGCCGGCGATACGGGATCAGTTCAGCCGGGCGGCGGCGAGGATCGGCCCCGGCAGCGGCGCCGACTTGCCGGGCGTCGCGCTTTGCACGATCACCACCGCCGGTT
Source organism: Paenirhodobacter ferrireducens (assembly GCF_004022265.1). Lineage (GTDB taxonomy): Bacteria > Pseudomonadota > Alphaproteobacteria > Rhodobacterales > Rhodobacteraceae > Rhodobacter > Rhodobacter ferrireducens. The sequence continues at coordinate 206,322 of NZ_SAVB01000001.1, read as the reverse complement.
CGTCGCCGTCGATCTTCGCGGTGAGCCGGGTCGGCGTGCGGCCGTCCCAATCGGCCACGGCATGCCAGGCGGTGACGACATTGGCGTAATCGAGCACCATCCCCGCGTTCTCGCCGCGCAGGATTTCGACCCGCGCCTGCGGCGCGAAGCGCACGATCTGCACCACCGCATTCTGGGTCAGCGGCGGATCGGCGCGCAGCTCGATCTGATAATTGCCCTTCGTGCCCGAGACACTGAGCGCCACGGCATCGGGGGCCTCGTATTCGCGCGCGATCATCTGCTCAAGCTCTGTCTCGCTCGGCGCGACGAGCGACTGCTCGCCCTCGACGATCATCTGCGGGGTGAAGATGGTGCGGCTGCGCGCGGCGCGGGCATAGGCCTTTTGCCGGGCGGTGAAGGCGGGCTGGGCGAAGGGGTCCTCCCAGCCGAGGTAATCCCAGTAATCGACGTGCAGCGACAGCGCGATCACATCGGCACGATCGGCAATCTTCGCCAGAAGCTCGTCTGCCGGCGGGCAGGCCGAACAGCCCTGCGAGGTGAAGAGCTCGACCACCACCGGGCCGCGCGCAGGCTCCGCGCCGGCGGTGCGCGCCATCAGCGACATCGCATCGGACACCCCGGCCTTCCCGAGCGCATTCTCGAGCGCCTGGTTCAGATTCTCGATCAGCGACGGGCCGGAAAGCGTGCCGGGGGCGGGTGCCGCGCCGCCGCCACCATTTCCGCCACCATTTCCGCCGCCGTTTCCGGCTGCCGTGCCGGCATCGGCAAGAACCATCGCGGCGGAATCGCCAAGCAGCCCGGCGCCCGGACCGGGACCATGCCCCAGATCCACGCCATCCGCGAAGGCCTGGGCGCCGCAGACCGCGGCGAAGGTCAGTGCCAGCCAGCCTCCGGCGGCGGTGCCGATGATCGCGCGTGCCAGTGCCATGGCGCCCCTTTCCCTTGCAGGTCTCTTCCTAAGCTGAGGGCATGGCCTTTGCCAATCAAGGTTTTGCGATTTCCCCTGCGTCAGCCGGCCACTGGCCACTGATAGCGCGAACGCCCGCGACCGCTGTCGGCGCTCTTCCGCGAGCGGCGTGAAAATCAGTGTGCAATGGTATACAAAAATGCCGCATCCCCCTTGATCGACTCCCCCCGTTGGGGCAGAACGGCCGCAGCGAAACCCTGATCTCAATCCGATCACTGCAAGGGAGGCCAGTCCCCATGACCGTCGTCACCGGCAAAGACACTGCCAAGACGCGCCGCACGCTCGCCGTCGGCGGAACGTCCTATTCCTATTACTCGATCCCGGCCGCGCAAGAGGCGGGGCTCGGCGACTTCTCGAAGCTGCCCGCTTCGCTGAAGGTCGTGCTCGAGAACCTGCTGCGGTTCGAGGACGGCGGCTTCTCGGTCTCGGTCGAGGACATCAAGGCCTTCGGTGACTGGGCGAAGATGGGCGGCAAGAACCCGCGCGAAATCGCCTACCGTCCGGCCCGCGTGCTGATGCAGGACTTCACCGGCGTTCCGGCCGTGGTCGACCTCGCCGCGATGCGCGACGGCATCAAGGGTCTGGGCGGCGACGCGCAGAAGATCAACCCGCTCGTCCCCGTCGACCTGGTCATCGACCACTCGGTGATGATTGACGAGTTCGGCAACCCGCGCGCCTTCCAGCGCAACGTGGAACTGGAATACGAGCGCAACATGGAGCGCTATCAGTTCCTGAAATGGGGCCAGGGCGCGTTCGAGAACTTCCGCGTCGTTCCCCCGGGCACCGGCATCTGCCACCAGGTGAACCTTGAATACCTCGCCCAGACCGTCTGGACCGACACCGACCAGAACGGCGAGCTCGTGGCCTATCCCGACACCCTCGTCGGCACCGACAGCCACACCACGATGGTGAACGGCGCCGCCGTTCTCGGCTGGGGCGTGGGCGGCATCGAGGCCGAGGCCGCGATGCTCGGCCAGCCCGTGTCGATGCTGATCCCGGAAGTCGTCGGCTTCAAGCTGACCGGCGCGATGGTCGAAGGCACCACCGGCACCGACCTCGTGCTGAAGGTCGTGCAGATGCTGCGCAAGCACGGCGTGGTCGGCAAGTTCGTCGAATTCTACGGCGAAGGCCTCGACAAGCTGCCGCTGGCGCAGCGCGCCACCATCGCCAACATGGCGCCCGAATACGGCGCGACCTGCGGCTTCTTCCCGATCGATGCGGAAACCCTGCGCTACCTCAAGCAGACCGGCCGCTCGGAAGAGCGCATCGCCCTGGTCGAGGCCTATGCGAAGGAAAACGGCTTCTGGCGCGGTGCGGATTATGCGCCGGTCTATTCGTCGACCCTCGAGCTCGACATGGGCTCGATCGTCCCGGCGATCTCGGGTCCGAAGCGTCCGCAGGACTACCTGCCGCTGACCGACGCGAAATCGACCTTCTCGAAGGTCGTCGCCTCCTACCGCGGCATCGACGTCTCGGCCGAGGCCGCGGCGATGGCCTCGGAAGGCGACACCACGACGAAGCCGGTCAACGTCTGCAAGTCGGTCGCCGTCGAGGGCAAGGACTACAAGGTCGGTGACGGCTCCGTGGTCATCGCCTCGATCACCTCGTGCACCAACACCTCGAACCCCTATGTGCTGATCGGTGCCGGTCTCGTCGCCCGCAAGGCGCGCGCACTCGGCCTGACCGCGAAGCCCTGGGTGAAGACCTCGCTCGCCCCCGGGTCGCAGGTCGTGCAGGAATACCTGAAGGCCGCCGATCTGCAGGACGATCTTGACGCGCTCGGCTTCAACATCGTCGGCTTCGGCTGCACCACCTGCATCGGCAACTCGGGCCCGCTCGGCGATCCGGCGATCTCGAAGGCGATCAACGACAACGACCTCGTCGCCGCGGCCGTGCTCTCGGGCAACCGCAACTTCGAAGGCCGCATCTCGCCCGACGTGCGCGCGAACTTCCTCGCCTCGCCACCGCTCGTGGTCGCCTATGCGATCGCCGGCGACATGAACATCGACCTGTCGAGCGAGCCGATCGCCACCTCGAAGGACGGCAAGCCGGTCTATCTCAAGGACATCTGGCCGACCGACGCCGAGATCGCCGAACTCGTCGAGAAATGCGTGACCCGCGAGGCCTTCCTTGCGAAATACGCCGACGTGTTCAAGGGCGACACCAACTGGCAGGGCGTGAAGACCACCGAGGGTGAGACCTACGACTGGCCGGCCGAGTCGACCTACATCCAGAACCCGCCCTACTTCCAGGGCATGGCGAAGGAACCGGGCGTGATCTCGAACGTCACCAACGCCCGCGTTCTCGCGGTGCTCGGCGACATGATCACCACCGACCACATCTCGCCCGCGGGCTCGTTCAAGCCGACCACCCCGGCCGGCAAGTACCTGACCGAGCGCGGCGTCGCGCCGAAGGACTTCAACAGCTACGGCTCGCGCCGCGGCAACCACGAAGTCATGATGCGCGGCACCTTCGCCAATATCCGCATCAAGAACGAGATGCTGGATGGCGTCGAGGGCGGCTACACCAAGGGCCCGAACGGCGAACAGACGACGATCTTCGACGCCTCGATGGAATATCAGGCGGCGGGCATCCCGCTGGTGATCTTCGGCGGCATCGAATACGGCGCGGGCTCGTCGCGTGACTGGGCGGCGAAGGGCACCAACCTGCTCGGCGTCAAGGCGGTGATCGCGGAAAGCTTCGAGCGGATCCACCGCTCGAACCTGATCGGCATGGGCGTCATCCCGTTCGAGTTCACCGGCGGCGACACCCGCAAGACGCTCGGCCTGACCGGCGACGAGGTGGTGACGATCGAGGGCCTCGAAGGCGACATCAAGCCGCTCTCGCTGGTGCCCTGCACCATCACCTTCAAGGACGGCTCGGTGAAGACGATCCAGCTCAAGGCCCGGATCGATACCGAGGTCGAGATCGAGTACCTGAAGAACGGCGGCGTGCTGCACTACGTGCTGCGCAACCTCGCCAAGGCCTGATCTTCCGGCTCGGAAACAGGAAAGGCCCCGCACTTGCGGGGCCTTTTTTCATTTCCGCCCGCCCCCGAAACCGCGATCTTATCCGTGCGTTAAGGGCTCGCCGCCACTCTGGCGGCACGCTTCGCCGTCCCATCGTCTGCCACAGGTTCCCGTTCCATGTCCCGCTCCCTGCCCCCGACCCTGCCCACCATCCTTGCTCTTGCGCTTGTTGCGGGCTGTGCCGCGCCGCCCGCCCCGGCGCCCGAGGTCGCGGCAGCCCCCGCCCTGCCCGGCAAGGTGATCTGGACCGACGGACATGGCGATCTTGCCGTTACCACGGCCGGGGCGGCGGCCTGTCCGACGACCAGCACAGCCGAGGTCAGCGCGGCGCTGGCCCGGACAAATGCCGTGCGCCGCGAGGCCGGTCTTGCCCCGCTCACCGCGAACCCGGTGCTTCAGCGCGTGGCGGAAAAACACGCCTGCGACATGGCGCGCCGCGGTCTGATGACCCATGCCGGCACCTCGACGACCGGGCCGCTCGCCCGCGCCAAGCAGGAAGGATACCGGCCGCGGGTGATTTCCGAGAACATCGCCGCCGGCGCCCCGGGACGGTTCACCCTGACGGGCACGCTCGAGCAATGGGCCCTCTCGCCCAAGCATCGGGCGAACATCACCATCGCGCAGATGCAGGACTTCGGCATCGGCCATGCGGTCGCCGCCGATGGCACCGCGACGTTCTGGACGGCCGTCTACGCGACGAAGGGGCACTGACGCGCTGCGCCCTTGCACAGCGCCCACGCCCTCCCCATATCCTCCGCACATGTTACGGAGGTTTACATGACAGACCGCGATCTCTGGATCGAACAGCGCATCGCCAATGACCGCAAATCGGCGGCGGCGGCCTATCTGCTGTGGTTCTTCCTCGGCTTCTTCGGCGCGCACCGCTTCTATCTCGGTCGCTGGGTCTCGGGGCTGTTCATGCTCGCCCTCTTCGGCCTCGGCACGCTGCTGGCGCCGGTGCTGGTGGGCTATCTGCCGCTTGGCCTCGTCGGGCTGTGGTGGCTGCTGGACGCCTTCCTGATCCCGTCGATGATCGCCTCGGACACTGCCGAGATGCGCTGGCGGCTGCGCACCGGGCGCGAGGTCTGATCGAGCCTACTTGCCGATCAGCCCGCGCGGCCCGCCGGCGATCAAGAGCGCGACATCGGCCATCGCCATCATCGGCGACACCCCCACCGGCAGCGCGATGTAGCGCGGCCGCCAGTCGGGCTGGAACTTCTGCTTGAAGGCGCGCAGCCCCTCGAAGTTGTAGAACGCCCCGCCGTGGCGGAACATCAGCGCACCGAAGCGGTGCCACAGCTGCGCCGTGCGCCGGTCCGACAGCCCCGCAAGCGGCGCCATGCCGAGCGAGAATTCCTCGGCCCCGGCGGCGCGGTAATGCTCGATCAGCGCGAGGAAGAGGAACTCGATCATCCCCGAGGCCTCCTCGGGCAGATAGCGCATCAGGTCGACCGCGACGCGCCGGCCGCTGCCCGGGGCGAGGATGCTGGCGAAGGCCAGAACCCGGCCCTCGCGGCGCACCACGGCCACGGCCGTGCGGTCGAGCCAGGCCGGGTCGAAGCGGCCGACGGAGAAGCCCTTCTCGCGCCCGACCTTGTCGCCGAGCCACGCGTCCGAGACGGCGCGCAGCTCCTCGACCAGTGCCGGCGCATGGGGCGGCGCCAGAACCTCGACCGCCAGCCCCTCGCGCAGCCGCTTGTTATAGGCCGCGCGCATGGTCTTGAACTTGGCGCCCGCAAGCGAGAACTCGGGCAGGCGCACGACAGCCTCTTCGCCGACCTTGTGCAGTGCCAGCCCCATCTCGATCATCAGCGGCAGATGGCGTTCGGAGATCTCGTAGAAGACCGGCCGGCAATTCGCCTTCTGCGCCTCCTCGACGAAATCCCAGCCCAGCGTCGGAATCGCCTCCTCGGCCCCCACCGGGTCGCCATAGGCGATCCAGTCGGCGCGGCGCCGGCCATACATGATGAAGGCCCGCCCGTCGGCCGAGAAGCGCAGCTCCTTGTCGCCGGTGAGCGCCAGGCAAGCCTGCGGGTCGTCCTGCGCGCTCACTATGCGCGCAGCATGGTCGATCACGCTTTCGCAGGGCTCGACGCGCGGACGGCGCACCGGCTGCAGCGCCAGGAAGACGGTGTAGAAGAACAGCACCGCCGAGGCAGCAAGTCCCGCCCGCAGCGAACGGGGCGTGTTGGCCGAGCGGGCGAAGTCGATCCAGAGGTCGAGCGAATAGGGCGTCGCCGCGTGCACGAAGAAGAAAAAGGTCGCGGCGGCCAGGATCACCGCGGCGACCAGCCCGAACCAGGCCGGGCCGAGCACCCCCTCGGTGATCTTCGCGCGGCGATAGAACTCGTGCCGGAACGGCAGCAGGACGAGGCCGCCAAGGGCAAGAAGCGCCGCACTCTCGTAATCGAAATCGTTCAGGAGCGAGGCGACGGCGCCCCCCGCGATCGCCGCAAGGGTCAGCCAGAACGCGCCCGAAACGCGCCGGATCAGCCCGTGTGACAGGATCAGCAGCACGATCCCCATCACCGAGGAGGTGAGCGTGCCCCCCTCGAGCAGGATCGCGCCGACAAGGTCGTTGTCATCGACTGCCGAGGCCCGCACCGAGGGGCTGAGCGCCACGGCCAGCATGTAGGCGCCAAGCCCGAAGGCCCAGGCCCCGACCAGCCAGGGCACGATGCCGGCAAGCGCGTTGAAGGCCGGCCGCATCGGCTCGGAGATCTCGCCGAAGAGCCGTACCGCCCAGCCACCGGCAAGCCGCGCCTCGTTCAGCGAGACGATGACGAAGGCGATGGTGAAGGGCAGCAGATAGTAGATGATGCGGAACAGCAGCAGCGCCGCGGCGACATCGCCCGCCGCCGTTCCCGCCGGCATCGCCGCCATCACCACGGTCTCGAACACGCCCACCCCGCCCGGCACGTGGCTCATCACCCCGACCATCGTCGCCGTCGCATAGATCGCGAGGAAGGTGACGTAATCGGGCGCGCCCTCGGGCAGCAGCACGTAAAGCGTGAGCGAGGCCATGCCGGAATCGAACAGCGCGACGATCATCTGCCCGGTCAGGATCCGCGGGCTCGGCATCGCAAGCTCGAAATTGCGGATGCGCAGCGAGCGGCCCGAGAAGGCGAGTGCATAGAGCAGGCCGAGCGTGCCGCCACCGCCCAGAAGGGCGAGCGTTCGGATCGCCGTTTCGGAAAGCGGCAGCAACCCGGTCAGCGCGGCGGGGTGCAGTGCCAGCGCGAAGACGCCCACAAGGCTCAGCCCCGTGCCCATCGCGATCGCGATATAGGAGGCCAGCGCCGCCACCTCGAAGGCGTTGAGCCCGAAGGCGGAATAGATCCGGTAGCGGACCGCGCCGCCGGACAGCACCGAGATGCCGATGGTGTTGCCGAAGGCATAGCCGAGGAAGCCGCCCAGGGCGACCACCCGCAGAGGCAGCTTCTTCTCGAGGTATTTCAGCGCCCAGAAGTCATAGCCGATCAGCGCGCAATAGCCGAGCGTCGTCGCGCCAAGCGCCACCGCCAGCACATGCAGCGGCATCGAGCGCATCTGCGCGATGATGTCGGCGGCATGGATCGGCTGCAGCAGGTGGTGCAGCGCCCAGATTCCAAGCGCGAAAAGGCCAAGCCCGACCAGCACCGGCGCGAGGTGGCGCAGCCGTGCCCGCCGCGCGGATGCCGTCACCGGCTCCGTCATCTCGGCCCCTCGGTCATGCAATCCCCCCGGTCGTCTTCCTGCCCCCTGAGTTGCAGGAATTGCCGCGCAAGACAAGAGCGCATGGGCAGGCAGGGCGTCACGTCGCGCCTCTCAGGCCGCCTCGCGGATCGGGAACTCGGCCAGCAGCGCCGCCTGTTCGGGGCTGAGGGCCGCAGGCTCGACCACATAGGTGTGGATCGAGAAGGAGACGTAGCGGGTTTCAGGCAGACGCACGAGGCCCTGACGCTCGACCCGGATGAAGGGCAGATCGCCCTCGGGGGCGCGGCCCTGCGCCTCGCGGCGCGGGTTGTGCAGGGCGGCGTTCGAGTGATGTGCGGTGCCGCGCATCAGCACCCGGCCCGGCTGCACCCCGTCCATCAGCCGTTGTACCCGCGCGCCGACATCCTCGGTGTATTTCGCGACGGGGCGGTGAATGCCCATCATCGGCCGGCCGAATTTCTCGGCCAGCATCCAGCCGGCCGGGAAACACAGCACGGCACCGGCAAGCACATGTCCATCCGGCCCCTCGCGCATCAGGCACAGATCCTCCTGCACCAGCCGGCCGAGGGTGGCGAGCGGCGCATCGGGATCGAGCGCCACCTCGACCCCGTCGGGCCGGCGCAGCCCGCCCGCGACCGGCACGAAGCCAAGCGCCGGCAGCAGATCAAGCACCATGGCGTAAAGCTCGTCGGCCGCCGCCTGCGCCTCGGGGGCAAGCGCCAGAACGGCCTCTGGACAGCTGGCAATCAACCGCTCCCGCTCGGCCATCTGGGCCCCATAGGCGTCATCGACCTCGAGCCACTCCTCCATGGGGATTGGCAAAATCCCCGGCAGGCGGCGGGTGCGCGCGTCGGCCCAGGGGGCGAAGGGAAGTCGGCTCTGTCGGATCTCGCTCATGACGGCAGAGGAGCGCCGAATCCGCGCCCGCGCAAGGGGGCAGATGTCGAAAGCGGGCTTTCCGCCCCCTCGGCGCATATGCGCCTCACCGCCGAGGATTTTTTCAGCAATTAGAAGCAGGGGGCGGCTGCGAAATCCCGGCGGATCGAAGCGGACAGGCCCTCTCCCGCTTCCAATTGCCGAAAATATCCCGAGGGGTGTCCGCAGGACGGTGGGCAGCCCCCCCCCTTCCGCCCTGCCCGCCTCAGCCGCGCCGGTAGCGCGAGCGCATCACATAGTCCTTGCGCGGCCCCGTCACCCTCCACTCGGCGCGCCAGTCGGGCCAGGCGGCGAAATCGTAGCGCACACGGTAATCGTCGGGGTCGCACCAGTGATGCGCCGCCGGCATCGCCGGGTCGAAGCGGTGGAAGGGCCGGCCGTCGGAGAAGAGCACGACGATCTCCGCCCCCTCCTCGCGCCACAGATACGCGCGTTCGGCCCGCATCGGGGCGGCGCCCGGAAGGGTGAGTGTGCCCGTCTCGTGATAGGCGAGCCCCGTGCCGTCCGGGGTGAAGCACACGCGCCCCTCGAAGCGCGCGAGGCCCGTGCCCGGCTGAGCGATCTCGCGCGCGAGCGTCCATTCCCCTGCAAAATCGCTCAGCCGCAGCCGCATTGCCGTCCCTTTGCCTTGCCCGAAGGTGCCGCGCAGTCTAGAAGCCCGGCAACGCTGCCACAACCGAGAGGCCCGCCATGATCCCGCGTTATTCCCGCAAAGAGATGGTCGACATCTGGGAACCCGCCACCAAGTTCAAGATCTGGTACGAGATCGAGGCGCATGCCTGCGACGCCCAGGCAGAACTCGGCGTGATCCCGAAGGAAAGCGCCGCCGCCGTCTGGAAGGCGAAGGATGTCGAGTTCGACGTCGCCCGCATCGACGAGATCGAAGCCGTCACCAAGCATGACGTGATCGCCTTCCTGACGCATCTGGCCGAACATATCGGCTCGACCGAGGCGCGCTTCGTGCACCAGGGCATGACCTCCTCGGACGTGCTCGACACCACGCTGAACGTGCAGCTGACGCGCGCCGCGGACATCTTGCTGAAGGACATGGACCGCGTCCTGGCCGCGCTGAAGAAGCGCGCCTTCGAGCACAAGGACACCGTCCGCATCGGCCGCTCGCACGGCATCCACGCCGAGCCCACCACGATGGGCCTGACCTTCGCGCGCTTCTACGCCGAGATGGACCGCAACAGGGCCCGTCTGGCGGCGGCGCGCGCGGAAGTGGCCACCGGCGCGATCTCGGGCGCGGTCGGCACCTTCGCCAACATCGACCCGCGCGTCGAGGAACACGTGTGCAAGATGATGGGGCTGCGCCCCGAGCCGATCTCGACCCAGGTGATCCCGCGCGACCGTCACGCGATGTTCTTCGCCACCCTTGGCGTGATCGCCTCCTCGATCGAGAACGTCGCGATCGAGGTCCGCCACATGCAGCGCACCGAGGTGCTCGAGGCCGAGGAATTCTTCTCGAAGGGGCAGAAGGGCTCGTCGGCGATGCCGCACAAGCGCAACCCGGTGCTGAGCGAGAACCTCACCGGCCTTGCCCGCCTTGTCCGCATGGCGGTGGTGCCGGCGATGGAGAACGTCGCGCTCTGGCACGAGCGCGACATCTCGCACAGCTCGGTCGAGCGCGGCATCGGCCCGGACACCACGGTAACGCTCGACTTCGCGCTGAACCGGCTCGCGGGTCTGATCGAGAACCTCGTGATCTACCCCGAGAACATGCTGAACAACCTCAACAAGTTCAAAGGGCTGGTGATGTCGCAGCGGGTGCTTCTGGCGCTGACCCAGGCCGGTGTCAGCCGCGAGGATGCCTATCGTCTGGTGCAGCGCAACGCGATGAAGGTCTGGGAGCATGGCGCCGACTTCAAGACCGAGCTGCTCGCCGACCCCGAGGTCACCGCGGCGCTGAGCCCGGCCGAGATCGAGGAGAAATTCGACCTCGGCTATCACACCAAGCATGTCGACACGATCTTCGCCCGCGTCTTCGGCGACGTCTGACCCGACCTGCCGCCGCGCCTTCGGGGGCGGCGGCTAACCGGCCCTTAACCCTCCCGTGGCAGGTTGCGCCGCAGTGCAACCCGCAACGGAGGCGGATGTGGAACTTGCCCGGATCCCCCCCGGCCCCCAGGCCGGGGCGAAGCCTGTGACCGCAACGGCGGTGGTCGCGCTCTCGCCGCAGCAGAAGGCGGCGATCATCGTCCGGCTGCTGTCGTCGGAGGGGATGCGGTTGCCGCTTGCCGAGCTGAGCGAGGACCAGCAGACCGAGCTGACGGCGCAGATCGGCGCGATGAAGCTTGTCGATCGCGATACGCTGCACGCGGTGGTGGCGGAATTCTGCGAGGCGCTCGAAGCCGTGGGACTGACCTTTCCGAACGGGCTCGACGGCGCGCTGAGCCTGCTGGACGGACAGCTCTCCTCGGCCGCGACCAGCCGGCTGCGGCGCCTGGCGCTTGCCAGTACCGGCGCCGATCCCTGGGAGCGGATCCTCGGCCTCTCGACCGAGACGCTGCTGCCGGTGATGACCGAGGAAAGCGTCGAGGTGGCGGCGGTGCTGCTGTCGAAGCTTGCGGTGCCGAAGGCGGCAGAGCTGCTCGGCCGACTGCCGGGCGAGCGGGCGCGGCGCATCGCCTATGCGGTATCGCTGACCGGCAATGTCGCCCCCGAGACCGTACAGCGGATCGGCGTCGCCCTCGCCCAGCAGCTCGATTCGGTGCCCGCACGCGCCTTCGACACCGGCGCGGTCGAGCGTGTCGGCGCGATCCTGAATCAATCCGCCGCGGCAACGCGCGAAGACGTGCTGATCGGCCTCGAGGAAGAGGACCAGGACTTCGCCGAGAAAGTGCGCAAGGCGATCTTCACCTTCACCAACATCCCGCAACGGATCGACACCCGCGACGTGCCGCGCATCCTGCGCAACGTCGATCAGCCGCAACTGATCGTCGCGCTGGCCGGTGCCACCGGCGAGGACGAGAAGGCAGCCGAGTTCATCCTTGCCAACCTGTCGCAACGCATGGCGGCCTCGCTGCGCGAAGAGATGGGCAGCCTCGGCAAGCTGCGCGCGAAGGATGTCGAGGCGGCGATGGCCGCGGTGGTTGGCGTGATCCGCGAGATGGAGGCGGCGGGCGAGCTGAATCTGCTTGCCGAGGACGACGCGCCGGACCCCGTGCAAAGCTGAGCCGCCCTGCGACTCACCCGGGCCGCGGGCCATCCCCCTCCGCTGTCCGGCCCGCCCTGCGCGCGGGCCGTGCGGCCCGTGCCGCCGGCGGTCTTCCGCCGGTGGTGACGGCTTCGCCGCTACCGTTACCGCAACCACGCGATGTTTCCGCTATCATGCTGAAACGACGGGTTTTCCGGTCTTGCATGCCATGGTATGCGCACGCCGACACTGCATCGAGTCCGCGCGATCGCCCCTCGCATCGCCCAGTCAGGAGAGCGCATATGACCGTCACCATCGGGATCAATGGCTTTGGCCGCATCGGCCGCTGCACGCTGGCCCATATCGCCGAAGCCGCGCGCAACGACGTTCAGGTCGTCAAGATCAACGCCACCGGCCCGATCGAGACCAACGCCCACCTGCTGAAATACGACTCGGTGCACGGCCGCTTCGGCGGTCCGGTGAAGGTCGAGGGCAAGACGCTCGACCTCGGCCAGGGCCCGATCGAGGTGATGTCGACCTACAACCCCGACGAGCTGAACTGGGACGGCGTCGACGTCGTCCTCGAATGCACCGGCAAGTTCAACTCGCGCGAGAAGGCCGCCGTCCACCTCGGCCGCGGCGCGAAACGCGTCCTGGTCTCGGCGCCGGCCACCAATGCCGACAAGACCATCGTCTATGGCGTGAACCACCGCGAACTGCTGCCCGAGCATCTGGTCGTGTCGAACGGCTCGTGCACCACGAACTGCCTTGCGCCGCTCGCCAAGGTGCTGAACGACAGCATCGGCATCGAGTCGGGGATCATGACCACGGTGCACAGCTACACCGGCGACCAGCCGACGCTCGACCGCCGCCACAAGGACCTCTATCGCGCCCGCGCCGCGGCGATGGCGATGATCCCGACCTCGACCGGCGCCGCGAAGGCGATCGGCGAGGTGCTGCCGGAACTGGCCGGCCGCCTCGACGGCACCTCGCTGCGCGTGCCGACGCCGAATGTCTCGGCCGTCGATCTGACCTTCATCGCCGGTAAGTCGGTCACCCGCGACGAGGTGAACGAGATCATGCGCGAGGCCGCCGCCGGCCACATGGGCAAGGTTCTGGCCTATGACCCCGAGCCCAAGGTCTCGATCGACTTCAACCACACGCCCTATTCGTCTATCTTTGCTCCGGACCAGACCAAGGTCACCGGCGGGCGCCTGGTGCGCGTGCTGGCGTGGTACGACAACGAATGGGGCTTCTCCTGCCGCATGGCCGACGTGGCCGGTGCGATCGGACGGCTCCTGCAGTAATCCCGGGGCAGGCCCGGGACGAGGGAGCGGATGAACACCCCCATCTCCATCGGGCTTGCCGCCCTGATCTTTCTGTGTCTGCTGGCGGATGCGCTCTTCAACGGCTGGGGCGCGTCACTTTTTCTCGCCCGAAAATCCGTCGATCTGATCGACTGGGTCGCGTTCTGGCGCTGAGCCCCGCGTTTTGCCATTGACCTTTCGTGGAAATTTCACAGCCTAGACCTAGTCTAGGTTGTGCGGTCTGTCGCGAAGGCAATCGAAGGAGACACGGATGTCGGTCAAGGTGGCAATCAACGGTTTCGGCCGTATCGGGCGCAATGTGCTGCGCGCAATCATCGAATCGGGTCGCACCGACATCGAGGTCGTGGCGATCAATGACCTTGGCCCGGTGGAGACCAACGCGCATCTGCTGCGCTTCGATTCGGTGCATGGCCGGTTTCCGGCAGAGGTGACGACCGGCGAGGACTGGATCGATTGCGGCCGCGGCGCGATGAAGGTGACGGCGCTGCGCAACCCGGCGGAATTGCCCTGGGCGGGCGTCGATGTGGTGCTCGAATGCACCGGCATCTTCACCTCGAAGGAGAAATGTCTGCCGCATCTCGAGAACGGCTCGAAGCGGGTGCTGATCTCGGCTCCGGGCGAAGGCGCGGACAAGACCATCGTCTTCGGCGTGAACGACAAGACCCTGACCAAGGATGACCTGATCGTCTCGAATGCCTCGTGCACGACGAACTGCCTCTCCCCCGTCGCGAAGGTGCTGAACGATGCGATCGGCATCGAGAAGGGCTTCATGACCACGATCCACAGCTATACGGGCGACCAGCCGACGCTCGACACGCTGCACAAGGATCTCTACCGCGCCCGCGCCGCGGCGCTGAGCATGATCCCGACCTCGACCGGCGCGGCGAAGGCCGTGGGCCTCGTGCTGCCCGAACTCAAGGGCAAGCTCGACGGCGTGGCGATCCGGGTGCCGACGCCGAATGTCTCGGTCGTCGATCTGGTCTTCACTGCGAAGCGCGCGACCACCGTCGAGGAAATCAACGCTGCGATCGAGGCCGCCGCGAACGGGCCGCTGAAGGGCATCCTCGGCTACACCAAATACAAGAATGTCTCGATGGACTTCAACCACGACAGCCATTCCTCGGTCTTCCACATGGACCAGACCAAGGTGATGGACGGCACCATGGTGCGCATCCTGTCGTGGTATGACAACGAATGGGGCTTCTCGAACCGGATGTCGGACACCGCCGTTGCCATGGGCAAGCTGATCTGACCGACATCTGGCCTTCCGGTTGCCAGGGGCGCCCCGCCGGGCGCCCCTTTCGCATTGCCCCTGCATCCTGTGCCTCCTTCCCGGGCAAAGCCGCCTGCTGCGCCTGCAAGGCGGGCGGTGCAGGCAGTGCATCGCCAGCGGGCGTGGTTTTCACGCAACGCGCGCGCATGTGATCGGTGCGGCCCCCGGTATCGCGCCCAGGCCCCTTGGCCCCGGGGGCACCCCTCTGCTAGGGTTCGGCAACCCCTTGAAAGGATTGCCCCTTGCTCAGCCCCGCGCAGCTTCTGCAGGAATTCATCACGCTGTGGGTCGTGATCGACCCGATCGGCACGCTGCCGGTGTTCCTGGCTGTCACCGCGGGGATGAGCGCGGGTCAGCGCCGCGCCGTGGCGATCCGCGCGGTGGTCGTGTCCTTCGTGGTGCTGACGCTCTTCATTGTGCTCGGTCAGGTGGTTCTTGATGCCCTCGGCCTTGCGCTGCCCGCCTTCCAGATCGCCGGCGGGATCGTGCTCTTCCTCTTCGCGCTGACGATGATCTTCGGTCATTCGAAGCCCGAGGAAGAGATCGCCGAGGCCGAGCGGGTGCGCCAGACCTCGGTCTTCCCGGTGGCGATCCCCTCGATCGCCTCGCCGGGCGCGATGCTGACGGTGGTGATCCTGACCGACAACGACCGTTTCGCCATCGCCCATCAGGCGGTGACGACGGCGCTGATGGCGCTGGTGCTGGCGGTGACGCTGGGCATCATGCTGGCCGCCTCGCCGCTGTTGCGGGTGATCGGCACCACCGGCGCCGCGGTGATCAGCCGGGTGATGGGGATGCTGCTGGCCGCGGTCGCCGTCGATGCGGTGCTGCGCGCCTTCGTCTCGATCGGCGTGCTGCCCTCATTCAGCGGCTGAGCTCAGCCCTTGCCGAGCTTCGCCAGAAGCCGGGTCTGCACCGCCGGGGTGACGAAGCGCGACACCTCGCCATCGAGCCGGGCGATCTCTTTCACCAGTTTCGAGGCGATCGCCTGACGCCGAGCATCGGCCATCAGGAACACCGTCTCGACACTGGCATCGAGGGCGCGGTTCATGCCCACCATCTGGAACTCGTATTCGAAATCGGCGACGGCGCGCAGCCCGCGGATGATGACATTCGCATTCACATCGCGCGCACAGTGAATCAGCAGATTCTCGAACGGATGCACGACGATCTCGCCGCCACAGCGCGCGGTGATCTCGGCGCATTCGGCCTCGAGCATCTCCACCCGTTCCTCGAGAGTGAACAGCGGCCCCTTGTCGCGGTTGATCGCCACCCCGATCACCAGCCGGTCGACGAGCGGCATCGCGCGCTGGATGATGTCGATATGCCCCAGCGTCACCGGATCGAAAGTTCCGGGGTACAGGCCGATGCGCATGGGCTCCTCCTCAGTGCCGTTCCTCACAGGTCAAGGGCACGCAACAAGATTGCGCGCCCTTTTGCAAGACTTGTGATGCCGCATCGCGGCGTCAGTTGCCCATGATCATCCCGGTCAGGGCTTCCTTTTCGAGGTGCAGCTCGCCCAGTCGAGCGGCGATCACATCGCGGATCGAGATCAGCCCGACCATCTCGCCTTCCTCGATCACCGGCATGTGGCGGAAGCCGCCTGCGCTCATCTGCTCCATCACCTCTTCGGTGGTGTCGGTCCGCGTGCAGCCCACGGCGTTGCGGGTCATCACTTCCTCGACCATCAGGCTCAGTGCCGCGGGGCCGCGCCGGCCGAGCTCGCGCACCACGTCGCGTTCCGAGATGATGCCGTCGACGTGCTTGCCATCGGTCGAGACGATCAAGGCGCCGATCCTGCGGGCCGAGAGCACCCGCGCCACCTCTGCAACCGTGGTGCCCGGCACCACCGTCACCACCCCGTCGTCCCCCTTCGACTTCAGAATCTGCAGAACCTGCATCGCAACCTCCCTTTGCATGCCACATCTCAGCGTCACAACTGCGTGATCGTCTGTCAAGTGACGCGAAGGTCGGGGTCACTGCACCGCCGCCGCGGCCTCGAGCCGCGCGATCTCCGCACGCAGCCCCTGGCCAAGCGCCTCGGCGAGCCGCCCGAGCCGTTCCGAGCGGCGGTCATCGGCATGGCGCAACAGCCAGAAGGTGCGGCGAAGGCCGATCTCGTCGGGCAGCACCCGGCTCACCCCCGGGCAGAAGGGAATGGCGAAGTCATGCACGATGCCGAGCCCCGCCCCCGCCCGCACCATCTGCATCTGCACCGACACGGAATTCGAGGCGAGCCCCACCGCCTCGGCCCCGGTTTCGGCGAGATAGTCGAGTTCCTTGTCGAAGATCATGTCGGGGATATAGCCGATCATCCGGTGCCCGCGCAGATCGGCCCGGCTGGTGATCGGCGGATGCGCCGCCAGATAATCGCGGTCGGCGGCCAGATGGAGCTGATAATCGGCCAGCTTCTGCACCGTCAGCCGCCCCGCCGTCGGCCGCGACACGGCAATCGCCATGTCCGCCTCGCGTTTCGACAGGTTGAACAGCCGCGGCAGGGCGATCAGCTGGATCTCGAGCCCCGGATGCGCATCACAGATCGCCGCGCAGACCTGCGGCAGAAGATAGTTCGCGCAGCCATCTGGCGCCCCGATCCGCAATTGCCCGGTCAGCTGCCCCGCCTCCCCCGACAGCGCCTCCTCGGCCGCCGCCGTCGCCGCCTCGGCGGCCTCGGCATGGGGCAGGAGCCGCGCCCCCGCATCGGTCAGCGCGTAGCCATGCGGCGATTTCAGGAAGAATTTCGCCCCCAGCCCCTCCTCGAGCCGCGCGATCCGCCGCCCGACCGTCGCAGCGTCGCATTTCAGCACCCGCCCCGCGCCCGACAGGCTTTCCGCCCGCGCCACCGCCAGAAACACCCGCAGATCGTCCCAATCCATCGCTCAACCTTTGCAGAAACGCAAAACACCTTTTGCCAGACTTCCTCTTTTACGGTGATTTTCGCAAGGCTAAGGTTTGCCCGACCAATTCACGGGAGGCACTCGATGCAAGAGATCGGACACTGGATCAACGGCAAGCTGGTGGCGGGCACGTCCGGCCGCTTCACCGACGTCTACAACCCGGCGACGGGCGAGGTGCAGACGCGCGTCGCGCTTGCCACCACCGCGGAGCTTGACGCGGCGGTTGCCGCCGCCGCCGCCGCGCAGCCGGTCTGGGCCGCGACCAACCCGCAGCGCCGCGCCCGGGTGATGATGAAATTCGGCGACCTGATCAACGCGCACATGGACGAGCTGGCCGAGCTCGTCTCGCGCGAGCACGGCAAGACCCTGCCAGACGCGCGCGGCGACGTGCAGCGCGGGCTCGAGGTGATCGAGGTCTGCATGGGCGCGCCGGCCCTTCTCAAGGGCGAATACACCGACAGCGCCGGCCCGGGCATCGACCTTTATTCGATGCGTCAGCCGCTTGGCGTCGTCGCCGGCATCGCGCCCTTCAACTTCCCGGCGATGATTCCGCTGTGGAAGATGGGCCCGGCCCTCGTTGCCGGCAACGCGATGATCCTGAAGCCCTCCGAGCGCTGCCCCTCGACCTCGATCCGGCTCGCCCAGCTTGCCCAGGAAGCGGGCCTGCCCGATGGCGTGCTGCAGGTGGTGAACGGCGACAAGGAAGTCGTGGACGCGATCCTCGACAACGAGACCGTGCAGGCCGTGGGCTTCGTCGGCTCGACCCCGATCGCGCAGTACATCTATGGCCGTGCCTGCTCGAACGGCAAGCGTGCGCAGTGCTTCGGCGGCGCGAAGAACCACATGATCATCATGCCCGACGCCGACCTCGACAAGGCGGCCGATGCGCTGGTGGGCGCGGGCTTCGGCGCGGCGGGCGAACGCTGCATGGCGATCTCGGTCGCGGTTCCGGTGGGCAAGGAAACCGCCGACCGTCTGATCGAGAAGCTGGTGCCGAAGATCGAAAAGCTCAAGGTCGGCCCCTATACCGCGGGCAACGACGTCGACTTCGGGCCGGTCATCACCAAGCAGGCGCAGGACCGGATCAACGGGCTGATCGGCTCGGGCGTCGAGCAGGGTGCGACCCTTGTCGTCGACGGCCGCGCGCTGAAGATCCAGGGCTACGAGAACGGCTTCTACGTCGGCCCGACGCTGTTCGACGACGTCACCCCCGAGATGGACATCTACCGCCAGGAGATCTTCGGGCCGGTGCTGTCGACGGTGCGGATGGACAGCTATGAAGACGCGCTGAAGCTGGTGATCGACAACGATTACGGCAACGGCACCGCGATCTTCACCGCCGATGGCGACACCGCGCGCGATTTCGCCAGCCGCGTCAACGTCGGCATGGTCGGCATCAACTTCCCGATCCCGGTGCCGCTGAGCTACTACACCTTCGGCGGCTGGAAGAAGTCGGCCTTCGGCGACCTGAACCAGTATGGCCCCGACGCGCTGCGCTTCTACACCAAGACGAAGACCGTCACCGCGCGCTGGTTCTCGGGCATCAAGGACGGCGCCAGCCTGAACTTCAAGGCGCTCGACTGAGACAACGGCCGCGCCCTTCGGGGCGCGGCTGCCTCCGGCGGGAGTATTTGCGCCAGGAAAAGACCCGCGCGCTTTTCCTGGTCCAAATACTCCGGGGTGAGGCCGAAGGCCGGGGGGCAGCGCCCCTGCCCCCTTGCAAAATCCGCGCGCCGGATGAAAATTGAACGCATATTCATTTCCAGAGTTTCGGGGAGGAAACCATGGATTTCGCGCTGAGCGAGGAGCAGCTGGCCATCTTCGACATGGCCTTCGCCTTCGGACAGGAGAATATCGCGCCCTTCGCCCGGGACTGGGAGGCCGAGGGCACGATCCCGAAGACACTCTGGCCGCAGCTGGCGGAACTCGGCCTTGGCGGGCTTTACGTTTCCGAAGACTACGGCGGCACCGGGCTCAGCCGGCTTGACGCGACACTGGTCTTCGAGGCGCTGGCGATGGCCTGCCCGGCCGTGGGCTCGTTCCTCTCGATCCACAACATGTGCGGCGGGATGATCGACAAGTTCGGCTCGCCCGAGACCAAGGCCCGCTGGCTGCCCGGTCTGTGCAGCATGGAGACGATCTTTTCCTATTGCCTGACCGAGCCCGGTTCGGGCTCGGATGCGGCGGCGCTGCGCACCCGCGCCGAGCGCGCCGAGGGCGGCTGGAAGCTCAACGGCACCAAGGCGTTCATCTCGGGCGGCAGCTATTCCGACGCCTATCTGACGATGGTGCGCAGCGGTGGCGACGGACCGAAGGGCATCTCCTGCATGGTGATCGAGGCGGGCACCCCGGGGCTCAGCTTCGGTGCGCTCGAGGACAAGATGGGCTGGCGTGCGCAGCCGACCGCGCAGGTGCAGTTCGACGATTGCGTGATTCCGGCCGAGAATCTGGTCGGCGAGGAAGGCCGCGGCTTCGCCTATGCCATGGCCGGGCTTGACGGCGGGCGGCTCAATATCGCGGCTTCTGCGCTTGGCGGGGCGCAGGCGGCCTTCGACGCGACGCTCGTTTACATGGGCGAACGCAAGGCCTTCGGCCGCACGCTCGACGGCTTCCAGGCGCTGCAGTTCCGTCTCGCCGAGATGGAGGTGAAGCTGCAATCGGCCCGCACCTTCCTGCGCCAGGCCGCATGGAAGCTTGACGCCGGCGCCCCGGACGCCACGAAATTCTGCGCGATGGCAAAGCTTTACGTCACCGACGCCGCCTTCGAGGTGGCCAACCAGTGCCTGCAGCTGCATGGTGGCTATGGCTACCTTGCCGATTACGGCATCGAGAAGATCGTGCGCGACCTGCGCGTGCACCAGATCCTCGAGGGGACGAATGAAATCATGCGGCTGATCGTCAGCCGCGCAGTGCTGGCGGAGCGGGACTGATGACCGAAGAGGCGACGATGATCGTGCGCAAGGAGGGCCGCGCGGGGCGGCTCACCTTCAACCGGCCGAAGGCGCTCAATGCGCTCGACGCCGAGATGGCCGAGGCGATCGACCGGGCGCTGAGCGACTGGCGCGACGACCCCGAGGTTGCGGTCGTGGTGATCGACGCCGTGGGCGAGCGCGCCTTCTGCGCCGGCGGCGACATCGCCAAGATCTATCACCAGGGCCGCGCCGGCGATTTCAGCACCGGCCCGCGCTTCTGGCGCGAGGAATACCGGATGAATGCCCGGCTCGCGGAATATGGCAAGCCCGTCGTCTCCTTCATGCAGGGCTTCGTGATGGGCGGCGGCGTCGGCGTCGGCGGCCACGCGCATCACCGGGTGGTGGGCGACACGACGCAGATCGCCATGCCCGAAACCGGCATCGGCCTGATCCCCGACGTCGGCGGCACCTTGCTGCTGGCGAAGGCGCCGGGCCGCGTCGGCGAATACCTCGGTGTCACCGGCAGCCGGATCGGCGCGGCGGATGCGATCTATGCGGGCTTTGCCGATCTCTACCTGCCCGAGGCGGAGTGGGAGCCAGTGAAGACGCAGCTGATCGCGACCGGCGATCCCTCGGTTCTGCCGAAAGGCCGCGTGCCGGCCACGAAGGGGCGGCTGGCCGATCTCCGGCCGCAGATCGAGGCTACCTTCGGCGGGCGCGACATCCACGAGATCGTCGCCGCGCTCGAGGCCTCGGGTACGCATTTCGCCACCGAGACGCTGGCCATCCTGCGCCGCAACTCGGCACTCTCCGAGGAGGCGACGCTGCGGCTCGTGCGGATGACCCGCGCCACGCCCACCATCCGCGACGCCCTGTCGAACGAGTTCCGCTTCACCCTGCGCGCCGTCGAGAAGGCCGATTTCCTCGAGGGCGTGCGGGCGCAGATCATCGACAAGGATCGCAGCCCGAACTGGAAATACAGCCTCGAGACCCTGCCGATGGCCGAGGTCGCGGCGCTGCTCGACCCGCTGCCGCGGGACTGGGAGATCGCCTTCGAAACTGCTTGAAGGTTGCGGCACAACACATTGGGAGGAAACATGAAGATCGGTTTCATCGGACTTGGGAACATGGGCGGGCCGATGGCCGCCAACCTGGTGAAGGCAGGGCATGAGGTGACGGGCTTCGACCTCAGCGCACCGATGCCCGAGGGGGTGGCGAAGGCCGCTTCCGCGGCGGCGGCGGCGCAGGGCGCCGAGGTCGTCTTCACCATGCTGCCCAATGGCGCGATCCTGCGCGCCGTGGCGGTCGAGGTGATCCCGGCGATGCCGAAGGGCGCGGTGCTGTGCGACTGCTCGACCGTCGATGTCGAGAGCGCGCGGGCGGTGGCCGAACAGGCGGTGGCGGCCGGGCTTGCGGCGCTTGACGCGCCCGTTTCGGGCGGTGTCGGCGGGGCGACGGCGGGCACGCTGACCTTCATGGTCGGCGGGCCGGATGCAGCCTTCGCCACGGTGCAGCCGCTGTTCGACATCATGGGCCAGAAGGCGGTGCATTGCGGTGCCGCGGGCGCCGGTCAGGCCGCGAAGATCTGCAACAACATGATCCTCGGCGTCACCATGATCGCCACCTGCGAGGCCTTTGCGCTCGCCGACAAGCTCGGCCTCGACCGCTCGAGGATGTTCGACGTCGTTTCGACCTCCTCGGGCTACAGCTGGTCGATGAACGCCTATTGCCCGGCCCCGGGCGTGGGCCCCACCTCGCCCGCCGACAATGACTACAAGCCCGGCTTCGCGGCCGAGCTGATGCTCAAGGATCTGCGGCTGAGCCAGCAGGCGGCCGAGGCGGCGGATGCCGACACCCCGATGGGGCAGCTGGCGGCGGCGCTCTACACCACCTTCGTCGAGGCCGAGGATGGCCGCGGCAAGGACTTCTCGGCGATGCTGCCGCGGCTTGCGGCGCGTCATCGCGGCTGAGGGCGAAAATCCGGCCGGGGGTGCGACGGAATGTCCGCCCCCGGCCGTTTCTCTTTCATGATCACCGTCATGAGGGAGAGCAGTTTCATGCAGATCACCACGCGCAAGACCATCCTGGCCGCCATGATGGCAAGCCTTGCCGTCAGCCTGACCGCGCCGATGGCCTCGGCCCAGGGCAATCCGTCCGCCTGCGTCCTGCTGCCCGACGGCATGCGCAAATGCGACGGCCAGCCGGCGCAGAAGACGCAGTCGCAAAAAGCCCAGCCGTCGCAGAAGTCACAGCCGACCCAGAAGGCCACGGGCCCGAAGACCTCGACCCCGACAAAATCCGCGCCCCCGGCAAAGTCGGCGTCGCAGAAGGTGCCCGCCCCGCATGTGGGTGATTCCGCCCGCAAGGGCGCCCTCTTCCAGCAGGCGAAGAACAGCCGCCTGCCCGCACCGCCCGCGCATCAGCACTACCGCGTCGTCGACAACACTGTCGTGCGGGTCGACGACACCACGCTGAAGGTGGTGGCCGTCGTCGGGCTTCTCAGCACCATCCTGAATTCGAAATAAGCGGCCATCACGCATGGCTGGAACGGGGTGCCCCTACAGGCGCCCCGTTTTCTCATGCCCCGCTTGCGCCGCGCGGTCCGGCGGGCCAAAACCGGCGCATGAGCGACTGGATTTCCGACACCCCCGCCCTTTTCGACCTTGAGCCCTCCGCGCGTTCCGCACTCGCCACGCTTACCCCCGTGACCGTGCCGCGCGGTGCGGTGCTGTTTCGCCCGGGCGAGGCGGTCGCGGGCTTTGCCCTCGTGCTCTCGGGCCGGATCGAGGTGTTCCTCACCGGCGCGAACGGCCGCGAGCTGCTGCTTTACGCGGTCGAGCCCGGCCAGAGCTGCGTGCAGACGACGCTCGGCCTGCTGGGCGAGGCCGCCTATTCGGGCGAGGCCGTCACCACCCGCGACACCCGGCTGGTGATGGTGCCGCGGGCGCTTTTCCTGCAACTGATGGACAGCTCGCCGGGGTTTCGCCGCATGGTCTTCGCCGCCTTCGCCGAACGGATGGAGGGGATGATCCGGCTGATGGAGCGGGTCTCGTTCCAGTCGGTCGATTGCCGGCTGGCGGCCTTCCTGACGGCACAGGCGCAGGGAGGCCACCTCGAGGCGACGCAGCAGGAAATCGCCTGCCAGATCGGCTCGGCGCGCGAGGTGGTGTCGCGCCGGCTCGAAAGCTTCGAGCGGCGGGGATGGGTGCGGCGCGGCCGCGGCCGGGTCGAGATCACCGATGCCGCGGCGCTTGCCCGCCTTGCCCTCGCCGAGGCCTGAAGACCGGCGGCTGAGCTTTTCGCAACCGCAGCGTGATCTGGTCACAGACAGGACGCCCCGGCTGCGCTACCCTGTGCGCATCGGGCCAAAGCGGCCCCTGACACAGGAGCTTGACCATGTTCAAGAAGAACGAAGGAACCGTGGACCGCGTGGCGCGCATCGTCGTCGGGCTGGTGCTGATCGGCATCTACCTCGCCAACCCGGCCGGCGCCTGGAACTGGCTTGGCCTGATCGGGATCATCCCGCTGGTGACCGGGCTGCTCGGCACCTGCCCGCTCTATTCGATCCTCGGCATCAACACCTGCCCGATGAAGAAGTGACCCCTCGGCCCCGGGGGCCTTCGGCGCCTTGCCGCCGATGCCCCGGGGCCGCTGCAGTTCGGGGGAACACGGCGCCGGGATTCGGGTTATCTCCTCGACAGAAGGAGATACGACATGAGTCTTGCGAAGATCGCCCCCGCGCTCGGCCTTGCGCTGAGCCTTGTGATCGTCCCGGTGGCCGGCCTTGCCGGCAATGGTCACGGCCATGACGAGGGCCACGGCCATGATCGCCGCACGGTGATCCATGCCCAGGCCCCCGGCTGCCCGCCCGGCCTCGCCAAGAAGAACAATGGCTGCATGCCCCCGGGCCAGGCGAAGAAATGGCAACGCGGCGATCGGATTGTCGGAGATTACATCGTGATTCACGATCCCGACCGTTACCACCTCGACCGCCGCTATACCTACTGGCGCAGCGGAGACTACATCTACCGGGTCGAACCGCAGACCGGCAAGGTGCTGAACCTGATCGGCGCGGTCTCGGCGCTTCTGAACTGAGATGACGTGCCCGGCGCGCGCCCTGCCCCTGTTGCTCGTCGCGGCGCTGGCCGCGGCGGGTTCTGGGACCAGCGCGAGGGCCGAGCCGGCGCTGCCCGAGGGCGCCTCGGCCTGCAAGGTGATGCAGGGCTCGGGCGTGACCTTCTGCAAATTCGGCAACCGCTGGATCGCCACCACGGCCCGCGCGCCCGATCTTGCCGTCGGCGATCCCTTCCCGATCTACGAACAGTCGATGCTGATGGATCTCGACCGCTACGGCCTGCCGCCGGTCGACGGGCCGTGGCGCTATTACCGGCGCGACGGGGTGATCTACAAGGTCTCGGCGCGCGACGGCCGGGTGATCGAGATCCTCGGCCGCCGCACCAGCCGCTGAGCCCTATTCGGCCGCGGCCTTCATCCCCAGCATCGGTGCGAGATAGCGCCCGGTATGGCTGCGCGGGTTCACCGCGACCTCCTCCGGCGTGCCGGTCGCGACGATCTGGCCACCGCCATCGCCGCCCTCGGGGCCGATGTCGATGAGCCAGTCGGCGGTCTTGATGACATCAAGGTTGTGCTCGATCACCACCACGGTGTTGCCCTGGTTGACCAGCTCGTGCAGCACCTCGAGGAGCTTGCGCACATCCTCGAAATGCAGCCCCGTGGTCGGCTCGTCGAGGATGTAGAGGGTGCGGCCGGTGGCGCGCCGCGCCAGTTCCTTCGACAGCTTCACCCGCTGCGCCTCGCCACCCGACAACGTCGTCGCCTGCTGGCCGACCTTGATGTAGCCCAGGCCCACCTCAACCAGCGCATCCATCTTCTCGCGGATCGAGGGCACCGCCTTGAAGAAGCCCTGCGCATCCTCGACGGTCATGTCGAGCACATCGGCGATCGACTTGCCCTTGAACTGGATCTCCAGCGTCTCGCGATTGTAGCGCTTGCCCTTGCAGGTCTCGCATTCGACATAAACGTCGGGCAGGAAGTGCATCTCGATCTTAATCACGCCGTCGCCCTGACAGGCCTCGCAGCGCCCACCCTTGACGTTGAAGCTGAACCGCCCGGGCTTGTAGCCGCGCGCCTGCGCCTCGGGCAGACCGGCGAACCAGTCGCGGATCGGGGTGAAGGCGCCGGTGTAGGTCGCGGGGTTAGAGCGCGGCGTGCGCCCGATCGGGCGCTGATCGATGTCGATCACCTTGTCGAGATGCTCGAAGCCCTTGATCGTCTCGCAAGGCGCCGGGGTCTCGCGCGCGCCGTTCAAGCGCATCGCCGCGGTCTTGAACAGGGTCTCGATCGTCAGCGTCGACTTGCCGCCGCCCGAGACGCCGGTGACGCAGACGAACTTGCCGAGCGGAAAGTCGACCGTCACCTCCTTCAGGTTGTTGCCCGAGGCCTTGACCACGGTGAGCTTCTTGCCGTTACCCTTGCGCCGCTCGGCCGGCACCTCGATGCAGCGGCTGCCGGACAGATACTGGCCGGTGAGCGAGGCCGGATCGCGGGCGATCTCCTCGGGCGTGCCATGGGCGACGACGCGGCCGCCATGCACCCCCGCCCCCGGTCCGATGTCGAAGACATGGTCGGCCTGGCGGATCATGTCCTCGTCATGCTCGACCACCAGCACGGTGTTGCCCGCGTCGCGCAGGTTCTTCAGCGTGTCGATCAGCCGGTCGTTGTCGCGCTGGTGCAGCCCGATCGAGGGTTCGTCGAGCACGTAGAGCACCCCGGTCAGCCCCGAACCGATCTGCGAGGCGAGCCGGATGCGCTGGCTTTCGCCGCCCGAGAGCGTCCCGGCCGAGCGGCTGAGCGTCAGGTAGTCGAGCCCGACGTTCACCAGGAAGCCAAGCCGCTCGCGAATCTCCTTCAGGATCGGGCGGGCGATCTCGTTGCGCTGCTTGGTCAGCGACGCCGGCACGGTCTCGGCCCAGGCGTGGGCCTCGCGGATCGACATCTCGACCACCTGGCCGACGTGAAGCCCGCCGATCTTCACCGCCAGCGCCTCGGGGCGCAGACGGTAGCCATGGCAGCTGCCGCAGGGGCGGTTGTTCTGATAGCGCTCGAACTCCTCGCGCACCCAGGCGGAGTCAGTCTCGCGATAGCGCCGCTCCATATTCGGGATCACGCCCTCGAAGCTGCGGCTGACCTCGTAGACGCGGCCGGCCTCGTCGAAGCGGAACTTGATCTCGTCCTTGCCCGAGCCATAGAGGAACAGCTTCTGCACCGCTTCGGGCAGGTCCTTCCACGGTTTGCGCTTGTCGAAGCCGTAATGCTTCGCCAGCGCCTCGATGGTCTGGGTGAAATAGGGGCTCTTCGACTTCGCCCAGGGCGCCAGTGCGCCCGCGGGGATGGACAGCGACTGATCGGGCACGACAAGCCGCTCGTCGAAGAACAGCTCCACCCCCAGCCCGTCGCAGACCGGGCAGGCACCGAAGGGCGCGTTGAAGGAGAACAGCCGCGGCTCGATCTCGGGGATGGTGAAACCGCTCACCGGACAGGCGAATTTCTCGGAAAACGTGGTGCGCGCGGGCTCCTTGCCGGCCTCGATGTCGTCGGCACTCAGCGCCTCTTCGAAGATCGCGATGCCGTCGGCCAGATCGAGCGCGGTGCGGAAACTGTCGGCGAGCCGCGTCTCCAGCCCCTCGCGCACCACGATCCGGTCGACCACCACGTCGATGTTGTGGCGGAACTTCTTGTCGAGCACGGGCGGCTCCTCGAGCTCGTAGAAGGCGCCGTCGACCTTCACCCGCTGGAAGCCCGCCTTCTGCCATTCGGCGAATTCCTTGCGGTATTCGCCCTTGCGGTCGCGCACCACCGGCGCGAGCAGATAGCCGCGCGCGCCCTCGGGCATCGCCATCACCCGGTCCACCATGTCCTGCACCTGCTGCGCCTCAATCGGCAGGCCGGTCGCCGGGCTGTAGGGGGTTCCGACGCGGGCAAAGAGAAGGCGCAGGTAATCGTAGATCTCGGTCACCGTGCCGACCGTCGAGCGAGGGTTCTTCGAGGTCGTCTTCTGCTCGATCGAGATCGCCGGGCTCAGCCCCGAGATATGATCGACATCGGGCTTGCCCATCATGTCGAGGAATTGCCGCGCATAGGCCGACAGGCTTTCGACATAGCGCCGCTGCCCCTCGGCATAGATCGTGTCAAAGGCGAGCGAGGACTTGCCCGAGCCCGAGAGCCCGGTGATCACGGTCAGCGCATCGCGCGGAATGTCGAGATCGACATTCTTCAGGTTGTGCTCGCGCGCGCCGCGGATTTCGATGAACTTCTGCTCGGCCATGACCGCCCCCGTTACCACGCCCCCTAGATAGGGTATGGCGCGGGAGTCTCCAATCGAAATATGAGAACGGAAGCGGAACAATCGGCTGCCGATTGCCGGTGCGGCCCGAATTTCGGGCAGCAAGGCCGGGGCCGGCGTAACTCATTCGCTTTCGTGAATACATTTTTCGCCGCGACGCCGCATCCGGTCTTGATCTGGCACGGCGATCTGCCACATCAGAAGGCGACGCGGCCCACGGGGGGCTGCCCTGAACAGGAATGACAGCATGTTCAACTTTCTTCGCCCCGGCGGCGGCGCGCAGGTGCAACGCATCAACCCGAAGGACGCGGTGGCCAAGGCCGCCAAGGGCGAGATCACGCTGATCGACGTGCGCGACATGAACGAGCTGCGCGCCTCGGGCAAGGCGAAGGGCGCGCTGCATGTGCCGCTGAGCGTGGTCAAGATGAAATGCGATCCGTCGAGCCCGGAATGCCTGAAGGCGCTGTCGGTCGAGAAGCCGGTGGTGGTCTACTGCGCCTCGGGCGCGCGCTCGCAGGCGGCGGGGCAGATGCTCGCCCAGATGGGCTATCAGCAGGTGTTCAACCTTGGCGGGCTTTACGACTGGCATGCCGCGGGCGGCCCGATCGAGCGCGCCTGAGGGGCAGCGCACAGCCGTTGAAAAGGGGCGCGGCGCGCCCCTTTTTCATGCCCGCGGTCAGGCCCGGGCGCGGCGGCGCGACAGCCACAGGTGCATCGCGATGCCGCCAAGGCACAGGGGCAACGAAAAGGCCGCGATCGCCTGCGGCCCCATCGCCGCGGTCAGGGCAAGCAGCAGCGGCGTGCCGAGCGTGGTGCCGACATTGCCCAGCTGCGCGATGGCACCGGCCGCCTGCGCCCGGGTGGCGGGGGTGTCGTTGAGCTCGGGGATCGCGGCAAAGCTTGCGCCCTGCACGAAACCAAGCCCCGCCGAGAGCAGGAAGGCCGCGCCGACCTGCGCCACGCCCGAGGTGACGGCCCATCCCGCCGCGGCCAGCGCGCCGACGGCAAAGCCGATCTGGGCGGTGCGCACCGCGCCGATGCGGCGGGTGAACTGCACGCCGAGGCCCAGCGAGCTGGCGATCGACAGGAGCGGCATCACCGCCGCGGTCAGCCCGCGCAGCCGCGGCTCGACCAGCCCCGGCACCAGCGTCAGCGCGGCGACGAAGATCATCGTGTAGAAGACGAAGCCGAGCGCCGGGGCGGCGATGCGCGGGCTGGCATAGATCGCCAGATGGTCGCGCAGCACCGTGCCCGGCTGCAGTGGCGGCGCGGGCAGGATCGTCTCGCGCGGCAGCACCAGCGCCAGCAGCGCCGCCGCGACCAGCATCAGCCCCGCATGCACCGCCCAGAGCGCCGAGGCCCCATGCGCCTGCGCGAAGGGCAGCCCGAAGAAGGCCGTCACCGCGAAGGCAAGGCCGAAGAAGGTCGACCACAGCGTCATTGCCGCGGCCTGATCGCGCGGCGCCGCGCCCCCCGCGATCAGCACCGGCCCGGCCACGACAATGGCGAGATGGGCAAAGCCCTCGGCCACGCGCGAGGCGATCATCAGGCCAAGCGGCAGGCCAAGGCATTGCAGCGCCGAGAGCCCCGCCCCCGCCACCAGCGCGCCGATGATGATCCGCCGCGCGCCGGCGCGGGCCACGATCAACCCCGCCGTAGTGCCGAAGACGATCCCCACCGCCCCGACGACCGAGACCACCAGCCCAAGCCGCGTGCCGGCCTCGGGCCAGATCGCCGCAAGTTCCTGAAAGATCACGCCCACTTTCGCGAACTGACCCGCGGCGCAGAGCCCCGCGAACCACAGCGCGAAAATCGCGCCCCACCGCGTCTGCATCCTGCCCCGCTCCGTCAACTGAAAGGGGCCCCTGCGGGCCCCTTGCGACCCTGTGCCGCGGCGCGACACGAGGTCAAGAGAATTCAGACCGGACGGTCAGAAATCAGAAGTGGATCGCCCGGCCATAGGCATCGAGCACCGCCTCGTGCATCATCTCGCTCAGCGTCGGATGCGGGAAGACGGTCTCGATCAGGTCTTCCTCGGTGGTCTCAAGCTTGCGGCCGATGACATAGCCCTGGATGAGCTCGGTCACTTCGGCGCCGATCATGTGGGCGCCCAGAAGCTCGCCGGTCTTCGCGTCGAAGACCGTCTTCACCAGCCCTTCGGGCTCGCCAAGCGCGATCGCCTTGCCGTTGCCGACGAAGGGGAAGCGACCGACCTTGACCTCATAGCCCGCGGCCTTCGCCTTCTCCTCGGTCAGACCGACCGAGGCGACCTGCGGGTGGCAATAGGTGCAACCGGCAATCGAGCCGGGCTTGATCGGATGGGCGTGCTTGCCGGCGATCAGCTCGGCGACCATCACCCCCTCGTGGGAAGCTTTGTGCGCGAGCCATGGCGCCCCGGCGATGTCGCCGATCGCATACAGCCCCGGCACGCCGGTGCGGCAGAACTCGTCGACGACCACATGGGTGCGGTCGATCTTCACGCCAAGCGCCTCGAGCCCGAGGTTCTCGACATTGCCGACGATGCCGACGGCCGAGATCACCGTGTCGAACTCGGCCGTGGTGGTGCCCTTCGCGTCTTCGAGATGCGCGGTCACACCGACGCCCGGCTTGCGGTCGAGCTTCTTCACCGTGGTCTTCTCGAGGATCTTCATCCCCTGCTTGACGAAGGCCTTCTTGGCGAAGGCCGAGATCTCGGCATCCTCGACCGGCAGCACGCGGTCCATCACCTCGACCACCGTCACATCGGCGCCGAGCGTGTTGAAGAAGCTGGCGAATTCGATGCCGATCGCGCCCGAGCCGATGACCAGGAGCTTTTTCGGCATCCGCTTCGGCACCAGCGCGTGCTTGTAGGACCAGACCAGATCGCCATCCGCCTCGAGCCCCGGCAGGCTGCGCGCACGGGCGCCGGTGGCGAGGATGATGTTCTTCGCGGTCAGCTCTTCCACGCCCTTCTCGGTCTTGACCGAGACGAGGCCGGGCTTGGGCAAGCTGGCCTCGCCCATCACCACGGTGACCTTGTTCTTCTTCAGCAGATGCGCGACGCCGCCCGAAAGCTGCTTCGCCACCCCGCGCGAGCGCGCGACGACCGCGTCGAGGTCATAGCCAAGCCCCTCAGCCTTCAGGCCGAATTCCTTGGCGCGGTGCATCAGGTGGAAGACCTCGGCCGAGCGCAAAAGCGCCTTGGTCGGGATGCAGCCCCAGTTCAGGCAGATGCCGCCCAGATGCTCGCGTTCCACCACCGCGACGTTCAGCCCGAGCTGTGCGCCGCGGATCGCCGCCACATAACCCCCCGGCCCCGCGCCGATCACGATCATGTCGAAGCTTCTGGCAGCCATGTCTCACCCTCCGCTGAAAACTAGTTTGGTATTAAACTATTTCCCAAAGGGCTTCAACGATGGTTTTCGGCGGACTCAGGCCGCGGCGCGCGGCCCCTGCGCCTTCAACGCCCAGTCATAGCCGCCCGCCCAGAGGAAGGCCGCCTCCTCGTCGGAAGAGCGCCGCCCCGCCACCGCGTTGCGCCAGGGGAAGCGGCCGAAGCGGCGGATCACCAGATGCCGGGCGCGGGCGTCGTGGATCGCGCCCTCGGGCATGCGTTCTTCGAACAGCCGCACCCCCTGCTCCTGCGCGCGCAGGTCCTCGGCATGGATGAAGGGCATGTAGAAGAACTGCCGCATCGGCCCGGCGATCTGCGGGTCATGCCCGCTTTCGATGGCACGGCCGGCCACCTCGCGCGCGTGTTCATCGGTCAGCCAGCATTCGCGGTAGCCGCGGAACATCCGGCGCGGAAACTGGTCAAGGACAATGACAAGGGCCAGCGCCCCCTCGGCCGATTGCTCCCAGGGCGCAAGCGTTCCGATCATCGCCTTGCGCCAGAGCCTCTCGAACCGTTTTCGGATCTCGAGATCGAGGGCAGGATCGTGAGCAAACCAGCGTTCCGGCCCGACGACATCGCGCCAGAACGCGATCACGGGAGTGATCTGTTCCATGTCAGCAGCTTTCCAAGTCGAGAGAGTGTGGGGGCAATATGACACGGTTTCGTGATGAAACCATGATTTTCCCGGCGCACGACAGAGTGTCGCAGAACAAAGGCCGGACAGCTGCGGAAGCCGCGCCACCCGCGCCGGCTTTGCGGGCAGATGCCCGCCAGGCAAGCGCGATGTGCGGAAATTCAGGGCGTGGCAGCCGGGCTCAGTGCAGCTGCGGCGGGGGCGCGGAGGGCGACTCATCCTGCGCCGCCTCGAGCGCCTCGCCCACCGCCAGCGCCGTCGCCGCGGGCGAGATCACCGTGAAGGCGCCGGTATCTTCGGGCGCCATCGCCGGGCGCCGGGTCATCCGCCACAACGCATAGGCGGCGAGGAAGGCGGTCAGCAGGCTCAGGAACAGGAAGAAGCCGCCGGTGCCCACGGCCTCCATCAGCCAGCCGGTGACGGGCGGCCCCATCATCGCGCCGATGCCGTTGACGAAGAGCAGCCCGCCCGAGGCCGCGGCCATGTCGCTGTTGTCGAGATAGTCGTTGGTATAGGCGACCAGCAGCGAATAGAGCGGGTTCGCCACGCCGCCGATCACCGCGCCGAGCAGGGTCAGCAGCCAGAACCCCGGCGCCAGCAGGAACGCCGCCAGCATCGCGACCGAGCCCACGGCCGAGACAAAGAAGATCAGCCGGCGCCGATCCATCCGGTCCGAGATCCAGCCGATCGGATATTGCGCAATCAGCCCGCCGATATAGATGCTGGCGATGAAGATCGAGATCTGCGGCACCGAGAGCCCGGCCTGCGTGCCCCAGACCGAGGCCATGCCGAACACCGCCGAGAACACCCCGCCCATCACGAACATGCCGACCACGCCCAGCGGCGAGGCGGCGAAGAGCTTGCGGAAATTGAGCCGCTGCACCTCGGCGAAGGTCGGCGCCGGCGCCACCGAGAGCAGGATCGGGGTGAAGGCCAGCGACACCAGCACCGAGGGGATGACGAACAGCGTCCAGCCCGCCGGGTCGGCGGTGTTCATCAGGACCTGCCCGGCGACGATACCGATCATCTGCACGATCATGTAAGCCGACAGCGCCTGGCCGCGGGTCTCGTTCGTGCTCGAGGCGTTCAGCCAGCTTTCGGCGGTGATGTAGACGCCCGAGAAGCTGAAGCCGATCACCACGCGCAGCGCCGCCCAGGCAAGCCAGTGCGGCACCGCGGCGTAAAGGATCAGCACCGCGGAAATCAGCGAGCCGAGCGCGGCGAAGACCCGCACATGGCCGACCCGGCGGATCATCACCGGCGTCATCTGCGAGCCGAACAGGAAGCCCGCGAAATAGCCCGACATGACGACCGACATCTGATAGGTACCGATGCCCTCGATCGCGCCGCGCACGCCCAGAAGCGTGCCCTGCATGCCGTTGCCGACCATGAACAGAAGCACGCCCAGAAGCAGGGGCCAGGAGGTGCGCAGAACGGTCAGCATCGGGAACTCCGAATTCGGTGAAAGGCCAGATATAGGGCGGTCTCGCCCAAGGATCAGGCAGATTTACGACGTTCCGGTATCAGAAGCGACGCGTCGCCGTAAGAGAAGAAACGATAGCCCGATTTCACCGCGTGGTCATAGATGGCGCGGATGCGATCTTGCCCCATCAAGGCCGAAACCAGCATCAAGAGCGTCGACTTCGGCAGGTGGAAATTGGTCATCAGCGCATCGGTCACCCGGAAGCGATAGCCCGGATAGATGAAGATCTCGGTGGTGCCGCGGAACGGGCGCATCGTGCCGTCCTCGGCCGCCGCGCTCTCGATCAGGCGCAGCGCGGTGGTGCCGACCGGGATGATCCGCCCGCCCGCGGCGCGGGTGGCGTTGATCTCCTCGGCCGCCGCCGCGGTGACCTCGCCCCATTCCGCATGCATCTTGTGCGTCTCGACGTCCTCGACCTTGACCGGCAGGAAGGTGCCGGCGCCCACATGCAGCGTCACCTCGGTGAACGCGACGCCCTTCGCGTGGATCGCCTCGAGCAGTTCTCGGGTGAAATGCAGGCTCGCCGTCGGCGCGGCGACGGCGCCCGAGTGGCGGGCGAAGACGGTCTGGTAATCGGTCTTGTCGGCCTCGTCCGGCGCGCGCAGCGCGGCGATATAGGGCGGCAGCGGCATCGCCCCCGCCGCGGCCAGCGCCGCATCAAAATCGGGGCCCGTCAGGTTGAAGGCCAGCCGCAGCTGCGCCGCGCCGATCGCGCGCACCTCGGCCGAGAGCGCGTCGGAAAAGCGGATCGTCTCGCCCTCCTTCAGCTTGCGCAGCGGTTTCGCCAGCGCCGTCCACTCGCCCGAGGCCTGCGGCTCGAGCAGCGTGATCTCGACCTTTGCCGTCACTTCGCCCTGCCCGGTCATGCGGGTGCGGGTGCCGCTCAGCCGGGCTGGAATCACCTTGGTGTTGTTCAGCACCAGCCGATCGCCCGGGCGGAACAGATCGACCAGATCCGCCACATGCAGATCGCGAATCTCATCCCCCTCCGCCAGCAGCAGCTTCGCCGCCGTGCGCGGCCGCGCCGGGCGCGTCGCAATCAGCCCCTCGGGCAGATCGAAGTCGAAATCTTCAAGTTTCATTCTGTTACCATTGTCGGCGGGGCGCGGCGGAAGATCTCGCGGAACATGCCCGGCGTGAAGATCGACAGCGGGTTGATCACCACCCTCGGCGCCGCCGCCGTGCCCTTGAGCGTGTAAGTGAAGCCGAACAGCCCCTCGCCCGGACGAGACAGGATCTGCCCGATCGCGTTGATGAGATAGAACGGCGACACCACGCCTTCCATGTCGATCTGCCCCGTGCCCGGATAGAAATTGCCGGTCAGGGTCACCGCCATCGAGGCGCCCGTGGCCGCGCCCCTTGTGACGCTGACCCCCTGCGGGGTCAAGCGGAAGGCGGCCTCGACATCGTTGAACAGGATCCCCTCGCCATTGAGCTGTTCGAGCAGGCCGATGATCGAGGCGGCCGACAGCATCGAGGCAAGCGTCGGCGCGTCCTTCACCCGCAGGTTCGAGATCTTCACGTTGCCGTCGTAGCTCGCCTGCCCGATCGGCGAGAGGGTGAGGGACAGCGCGCCGCCCGCAGCCTTGCCGAAGATGCCCGAGGAAGCGAGTGCCGCCCCGGCGTCATCGCCCGAGATCCGCACCGCGGTGCGCCCGGTCTCGGACGGCCCGACAAGGCCCGATACCGGCGCGCCGCCGTTCACCTGCCCCTCGAAGGCACCCGCAAGGCCGTTGCGGGTGGTAAAGCTGCCGTCGAATCCAGTGAGCGCGATGGTGTCGGTGATCGTCAGCCGGTCGAGTTTCGCCTTGATCCGGTTGCCGCCGCCCGCGCCGCCCTGCGCGCCCTTACCAAAGCGCGCGCTGCGCAGGTCGAGCCGGCCCGAGGTGACAGTGACGTCGGGCGCCCGGCCCGCGCCGCGGCCGATCAGTTCGGCCCCGCCCGAGAACCAGCCGCCGACCGCAAGCTTCGAGAACCGCGCCCGCTCGAAGCCCGAAGCGTTCAACGTCAGGCCGCCCTCGGCGCTCAGCCCGGGAGCGGTGATCGCGATCTTCTCGACCGTGGGCGGCGTGCCGAGCGCGCCCGAAAGCGTCAGATCGCCCTTCGCCGGCGCGGCCTTCGACCAGCCGATCTCGGGGATCGCCAGGCTCAGGCCGCGCAGGTCGCTCTCGAAACTGTAGCGCGCCGGAGCGCCCTCGGTCAGCGCCAGTGCCATGCGCCCCCAGCCAGAGCCGGAGACCGCGCCTTTTGGCAGGGAAATGTTCAGGCTTTCAAGAGATTGCGGCGTGACGTTCACATAGCCATCGACGTTCGAAACGCCCTTGTGCTCGGGGCCGAACTGCTGCGACCAGCGCGCGTCGAACGGCACCGCATCGAAGAGGCCGCGCCCGGCGATCGCCATGCCGGCACGGTCGGCGCGCAGCGTCAGCACCGGCGCGGTCAGCACCCGGCCGGGCACCACGGTCTCCGAGCGCACGTCGGTCAGCCGCGCGAAGACGTCGAAATCGACGTCCTCGGGGGTGATTTTCGGCACCATGCGGAAGCGCAGATCGGTGCGCGCCTCGGCCCAGCCGGTGGCGATGTCGGTGCTCTTGCCGGCCTTGGTCAGAAACTCGAAGGGCGGCTGGTCAAGCAGTGACAGCGCCGCCGGGATCGGCGCGCGGGTAATCAGCGTCACCTCGGCGCGGGCGGGCTTCTCGCGGATGTCGGGCACCACCATCACCGAATCCGCCACCTCGATGCGGCCGCCCTGCGGCGCATCGACCGAGCCCTCCTCGACCATCAGCGCGTGCGAATTGTCGTGAATCGTGGCGAAGCCCCGGCCCTCGCGCACTGGCGGCAGGGTGCGCAGAATCGTCACCTCGGCACCGCGGAACTCGTAGCCGAGTTCCATCCGCGGTTCCTTGCCGGGATCGAGGCGCAGCGCGGACCGCACGTTGCGCAGCTCGCCGGTGGCGACGTTCTCCGCAAGCCAGCGCCGCGTCGGCTCGACCAGTGCCGGCGGCCAGAGCGCGAGCAGGTCGCCCTGGCTGATCCGCCCGACGCCCGCGTCAAAGGCGACATGCCAGCCCTCGGGGCCGGCCGAAATCCTGCCCCGCCCGGTGATCCGCCGCTCGCCCTCGACCAGCGAAAGCTGACCGATCTCAACGCGGAACGGAGCGAAGCGCAGGCGGATATCGACCGCGCCCTCGGAAATCCGCGCCGGTTTCTCGAAGATCCCCTCGGGGTCCGCCTCGAGGTCGCTGAGCGCCACCTGGATCAGCGCGCTGCGCGGCAATCCGTTTGCGAAGTCACGCAACAGCGTCTGGCCCGAGGCCTTGAAGCGCAGCGCCTTGCTGGCAAAGCTCGCCTCGCTGAAACGCACCTTCTGGCCGGCGGGTTCATAGCTCAGATGCACCTGCCCGCCCTCGAAGGGCACTGCGCGCAGGCCCTCGGCCGGGCTGATCGCACCGGCGCCGATCTTCAGCGTCGCATCGACCCGCTTCAGCGCGCCGCTTGCGTCGATGCCCGAGCGGAAGGTGCCCGAGATCGGCGCGTCGAGCAGGCCGAGCACCGCAAGCGCCGGCGATTGCATGGCCAGATCGGCGGCGGGCACATCGGTGACGGCGGCGCCGAACTCGGCCTCGGGGCCGGTCTTCGAGGTCGAGGCCGAGAGCGCCACCTGCGCCGGCAGCTCGCCACTCTCGCCGACATCGAAGGCGAGCGTGAGGCCGATCTTCTCGGCGTCCTGGCTCAGCTTGAAGCGGCCGTCCGACACCTGCCAGACCTTGCCGAGCCGCGCGTCGTCGAGCCGGATGCGCACACCGTCGGCGGTGATCTGCTCAAGCCGGGCAAGCGCGGGGGTGGCAAAGGCCGCCTCGATCGCAGTGGTCACCTCGCCGGCATTGGCGAACTGGATGCCCTGCACTCCGCCCGCCCCGCCGAGATCGAGGTCGATGCGCCCGTCGGGCAGCCGGCGCAGCGCCACCGTCGCGCCGCGGATCCGGAACGAGCGCGGCACGATCTTGCCGCGCAGCAGCGGCTCGACCCAGAGCGACATCCGCAGTTCCGGCAACACCGCAATCGGCAGCCCCGAGGGGCGGGCGATCTGCACCATCTTCAACCGCACCCGCGGCACGAAACCATCGTCGATGAAGACATCGGCGCCGCCGGTCAGCGCCACCTTGAGCCGTCCGGCAAGCATCGCGTTCGCCCGGCTCTCGGCCTGCGCGATCACCCAGCCCGGTGCCGCAAGCGGCAGATGGGAGAGCGCAAGGAAGGCGACGAGCGCGGCGACGGCCATGAGCGGCAGGCTGAGCAGCAGCCAGATGCCGAGGCGGCCGCGGCGCCCCGGCCGGCGGCGCAGAACCTCGGGCAGCGCCGCTTCGGCAGCACAGTCGTCGCCGGAAACCTTCTCGGCACCCCCCGCGCCCCCGGCCCTTGCGGTGCCGGGGCCTGCCCGCTCGTCGTCCTCGCTCGTCATGCCTGTTCGTCTGCCATCGGCGGTTTACATTCCGGTCTTGCGATCTAGACCTAGCATCGTCGCACAAGCAAGGAGATGCACATGATCGGCATCGGCGAAATCGCGCCGGACTTCACCCTGCCGCGCACGGGGAATGGCACCGGCGAAACCACACTCACCCTCTCGGCACTGCGCCCGCAGCCGGTGGTGCTCTACTTCTACCCGAAGGACGACACCCCCGGCTGCACCATCGAGGCGCTCGACTTCACCCGCCTCGCAGCCGAATTCGCGGCCGCAGGGGCGGTCGTCATCGGGATCTCGCGCGACACCCTTCCCAAGCATGAGAAGTTCTGCGCCAAGCACGGGCTCGGCATCCCGCTCGTCTCGGACGAGGACGGCGCAACCTGCGTGGCCTACGGCACCTGGGTCGAGAAGACGATGTACGGCCGCACCTCGATGGGGATCCAGCGCGCCACCTTCCTGATCGACGGCAGCGGCACGGTGGCACAGGTCTGGCCGAAGGTCGCGGTCAAGGGCCATGCCGAGGCCGTTCTCGCAGCCGTGAAGGCGCTCGGCTGAAAGCGGCCGGACAGAATCGGCGGGATCTTGCGCATCAGGGGGGAATTCGGCGCTCCCCCGTGGAACCGGGGGCGAAAGCGGTTGCGCCGCAGCGCCCCCGGTTGCTAAGCCGGGCCGTCCGATGCGGGGCGCCTGAGGGCGTCGCCCCGGACCCCCGGGGCCCGGCCCCGTTCTGATGACCACTTCACAGGACCCAAGCGTGCCCAAACGCCTCATTGCCCGCGTGAATTCGAGCCTCGGACGGTTCCTTCCCGAACAGCGGCTCTTCATGAAATCCGACAGCGCCACCCGCTTCGTGCGGCTGCGCCCGATCACCCAGGCCTGGGTGCTGGCCGCAGCGGGGGCGTTCTTCCTCTGGGCGGTGGTGGCAACCTCGCTGCTGTTCATCGCCGGCATCTCCTCGGGCTCGACGCGCGAGCAGGCGGCGATCGCCCAGGCCGCCTTCGAGCAACGCCTCGTCACCCTCGCCAAGGAGCGCGACAGCCGC
Source organism: Paenirhodobacter ferrireducens (assembly GCF_004022265.1). Classification (GTDB taxonomy): domain Bacteria; phylum Pseudomonadota; class Alphaproteobacteria; order Rhodobacterales; family Rhodobacteraceae; genus Rhodobacter; species Rhodobacter ferrireducens. The sequence continues at coordinate 167,788 of NZ_SAVB01000001.1, read as the reverse complement.
GCCAGCGAGGCCGTGGCGGCGCAGGAGCGCTTCCAGCTCGCGCTCGCCCAGGTATCGCAGATGCAGTCGCAGCTGCTCGCCTCGGAAGAGCGCCGGCGCGAGCTCGAAACCGGGATCGACGTGATCCAGGGCACGCTGCGCCGCACCATGACCGAGCGTGACACCGCCCGCGCCGCCTTGGCGAAAACCCAGGGCACCGAAGCCGGCAAGGCGAATTCGCTGAGCGCGCGCGCCGATGACATGGCAAGCACCGTCGACATGCTCTCGAGCGTGCTGAACAGCACCGCCGCCGAGCGCGACGCCGCAGCCCGCGATGCCGAGGATGCCCGCGTCGAGACCGACCGGATCGCGCTGGAAAAGCGCCTGCTCGAGGAACGCAACGACGAGATCTTCACCACCCTCGAGGGCGCGGTGAAAGTGTCGATGACGCCGCTCGACCGGATGTTCAAGAACGCCGGCATGAACCCCGACTCGATCCTGAGCCAGATCCGCAAGGGCTATTCCGGCACTGGCGGGCCGCTGATGCCGATCTCCTATTCGACCAAGGGCGAAGACCCGGCGATCGCCCGCGACGCGGCCCGCGCGAACGGCATCCTCGAACGGCTCGACGAGATGAACATGTACCGCATCGCCGTCGACAAGCTGCCCTTCGCGATTCCGATCTACGGCGGCTATCGTTTCACCTCGCCCTTCGGCTATCGCTGGGGCCGACTGCATGCCGGCATCGACCTCGCCGGCCCGGTCGGCATGCAGGTCCACGTCCCGGCCGACGGCATCGTCACCGCCGCCGAATGGGAGAACGGCTATGGCAATGTGGTGAAGGTCCGGCACGAGTTCGGCGTCTCCACGGTCTATGGCCACCTGTCCAGAATCCGCGTGAGGGCCGGGCAAAAAGTGTCGCGCGGAGACGTGATTGGTGATAGTGGCAATACCGGACGGTCCACCGGACCGCATCTGCACTATGAAATCCGGGTGGGGGGCAACCCCATCAACCCGATGACCTTCATCAAGGCGGCGAAAGATGTTTTCTAAGAGCAAAATCCATGATCCGGGCCCGAAGGCCACTCCGGAAGCCGACAAGCCGAAGGCCGAGACCCCGGCGCCCCGCCCGGCGGGTGACCTTGCGCCGGGCACGCCGCGGGCGAAACCGCCGGCCTCGGTGCTGTCCTCGGATCTGACCATTGTCGGTAACATCAAGACCACCGGCGACGTCCAGGTCGAGGGCGTGGTCGAGGGCGACATCCGCGCCCATCTGCTGACCGTGGGCGAAACCGCCACCATCCGCGGCGAGATCGTCGCCGACGACATCGTGGTCAACGGCCGCGTCGTCGGCCGCGTGCGCGGTCTCAAGGTGCGCCTGACCTCGACCGCCCGGGTCGAGGGCGACATCATCCACAAGACCATCGCGATCGAAAGCGGGGCGCATTTCGAGGGCTCGGTGCAGCGTCAGGAAGATCCGCTGCAGGGCGCGCAGGCGCCGAAGCTCGCGCCGCCGGACCCCGCTGCGCCGAAGGCCTGAGGCCACGACGCAGGCAAAGATCTCGGGCGGCCTTCGGGCCGCCCTTTTTCATTCCTGCCGGCGGCCCCGCGTCGTGCCTTACGCGGTCAGGGCGCGGTACATGTGCCAGCTCGCGTGGCCAAGCACCGGCAGCGCGACGAACAGGCCAAGGAACAGCGGCACCATGCCGAGGAACAGCAGCCCTGCGATGACCGCCGCCCAGGCCGCCATCGCGCCGGGATTGGTCAGCACCGCCTGCACCGAGGCGATGATCGCAGTGATGAAATCCACCTCGCGCTCGAGCAGCAGCGGCAGGCCGACGACGGTGAAGCTGAACAGCAACGCGGCGAAGATCGCCCCGATCACGCCCCCGGTCAGCAACATCGCCGGACCATTGCCGGTCAGCAGCACCTCGGGCGAGGAGGAGACATTGGTCAGCGCGCTTGTCCCCAGGAAGAGGGCGAAGGTCGTGTGCGCGACGAAGACCCAGAACATGAACATCAGCAGGATCACCATCGCCATCGACGGCAACTGCCGGTCCTTCTGCGCGAAGACGACGCCCAGCACCGCCGGCCAATAGAGCGGCTCGCCCGCCTCGAGCCGGCGACTGACCTCGTAAAGCCCGATCGCCGCGAAAGGGGCGAGCAGCGGAAAGCCGAGAATGAAGGGCACGAGCCACCATTCCTCGCCGCGCGCCGCAAAGACCTGCCACAGCACGACGCCGCCGAGCACATAGACCGCCGAGAAGAACAGCCCGAAGGCCGGCGCGCGGCGGAAATCGCGCCAGCCCGCCCGCAGCGCCTCGGGGATCGCCGACAGCGGCATTTCCTTCACCTCGGGCAGTTCCGACGGTCCGTCCATCACTTCCACCATGCAACCCTCCCTGAATGCCAGCGGACGGGCCCCTCCCCGGGCCCTCGCCTTCAGGATGCGGCCGGCGGGCGTTTCCGGCAAGGAAATCCCTCGCGGCAGCGCGGCGCGGATGGATGCGGCATTGCGGCGCCAATGCATGGCCGCTATGCCCCCCGGCTTTCCCCCTTGTGCGCCCCCCTCCGGCGCGTAGAACGGCCACGCAAAATACCCCACGCCGGATCCGGCGCGCGGGCCGACTTGCGAAAACGAGTGCGCGGCAGAGCCCCGGCAAAGGGGCCAGATCCGCAGTGACCGGCGCCGCACAGGCCCGGACAGGTAATGATTATGACGGACATGACGTATACGGACCCGATCTATCTGACCGGTGATATGCTGGCTTCGGTTTCCGGCCAGCCGACGAACCAGGGCAATCCGGGAGATGCCAATTTCGGCATGGTGGTGCCGAAGGCGCAGGCGCTTGGCGGTTCGGATACGCTCTACCGGCTGGTCTGGACTGGCAACAGGAACACCACGGCGACCGAATTCGGCAATGGCCAGTTCTGGCAGCTGCAGGCCTACACCCCCTCGGGCGACAATGACGGCGACCCGACGGTGGGGGGCGCCGGCTGGGCCCCGGTGAACGGCTACAGTTCCCTGACGCCGAAACACGATCTGGTCGGCGGGCTTGGCGACGGCGATGATTACATCGTCTTCGAGGGCAACAAGGGCTATCTGCTGCTCGACATCAATGGCGGCCTGCCGTCGCAGCCGACAGACCTGACCTACCTCGCCAGTGAGGAGAACGGCGATCCGACGCTTGGCGACAATGACGGCCATCTCGACTTCTACGACGCCTATCACGCGATCAGTGCGACCTGCTTCTGTGCCGGCACGCTGATCGAGACCGCCACCGGCCCGCGCCCGATCGAGACGCTGCAGGCGGGCGATCTGGTGCGCACCCTCGACCACGGGCTGCAGCCGCTGCGCTGGATCGGCGCGCGCGTGCTTGACGCCGCCGCGCTTGCCGTCGCGCCACAGCTGCGCCCGGTGCGGATCGCGGCCGGCGCGCTCGGCCCCGGCGTGCCGGCCCGCGACCTGCTCGTCTCGCCACAGCACCGCGTGCTGATGCGCTCGCGCATTGCCGAGCGGGTCAGCGGCGCGCGCGAGGTGCTGGTCGCCGCAAAACACCTTGTCGGCGTACCCGGCATCGCAGTGATCGAGACGGCCGAGCCGGTGCAGTATCTGCACCTGCTTTTCGACCGGCATGAGGTGGTCTTTGCGAATGGGGCCGAGGCAGAGTCGCTTTACACTGGTACGCAGGCGCTGCGCAGCCTGACGCGCGCGGCGCGCGCCGAGGTGCTGGCAATCTTCCCCGAGCTGCGCACGGGCCGGCCCGTGGCCCCGGCCGCGCGGACGCTCACCGACGGGCGCACCGGGCGCAAGCTGAGCGCGCGGCACGCGAAGACCGGCAAGCCCCTGGTGATGATGGCGGGCTGAGCCTCAGGCGAGGTTCAGCGCCCGCAGGCGCTGCCAGCATGCCGCCACAAGCTCGGACACCGGCTTCGCCCCCGAAAGCTCCAGCACCGGCTCGGACCGGCCCGCCAGCCAGTCACGGTGCCGGGTCAGCGAGCGGCCAGAGAAATAGGGCTCGTCATAGGAGGCGGCCCATTTCAGGAATTCGGTGTGGTTGTGGTGCATGTCGCCGCCGGGCTTCACCCGGGCGCCGAATTTCTCGGCCTCGCGCCGGCGGATGCGGGCGAGGCGCAGCGGCGTCGGCGTGACGAGGAAGACGATCAGGTCGGCGCCATCGATCACCAGCTCGCCCCAGCCGTCCGCCGCGCCCGACAGCACCCAGCCCCCGTCCGCCCCCTCGCCCAGCTGCGCCGCGGCGATCAGCGCGACGCGCTCCTCGACCGGGCGCCGGACGGTATAGGGCGGGTCGGTCGGCGCCCAGAAGAAGGCATCGGTGTCGAGATGCGGCACGCCGAGGCGGTCGGCCAGGACCCGCCCGAGGGACGAGGTCCCAGACCCTGCGGCGCCGGTGATATAGACCCGCGCCGCCATCGCCTCAGTCCGCCTGTGCGTCGGCGCGGGACTTGCCCTCGACGCCAAGCGCCAGTGTCGCGGCCATGAACCCGTCGAGGTCGCCGTCGAGAACCCCTTGCGTGTCCGACGTCTCGTAGCCGGTGCGCAGGTCCTTCACCATCTGGTAGGGCTGCAGCACATAGGAGCGGATCTGGTTGCCCCAGCCGGCATCGCCCTTCGCCTCGTGCTGGGCGTTGATCGCGGCGTTGCGCTTGTCGAGCTCCATCTGATAGAGCCGCGCCTTCAGCGCGTTCATCGCCGCCTCGCGGTTCTGGTGCTGCGACTTCATCGACGAGGTGGTGACGATACCGGTCGGAAGGTGGGTGATGCGCACCGCCGAGTCGGTGGTGTTCACGTGCTGCCCGCCGGCGCCGGTCGAGCGGTAGGTGTCGATGCGGATGTCGTTCGGGTTCACCACGATGTCGATGTTGTCATCGACCACCGGATAGACCCAGACCGAGCTGAACGAGGTGTGCCGGCGCGCCGCCGAGTCATAGGGCGAGATCCGCACCAGACGGTGCACGCCCGATTCCGACTTCAGCCAGCCATAGGCGTTCTTGCCCGAGATCTTGTAGGCGACCGAGCGGATCCCCGCCTCGTCACCCGCGGTTTCCGAGATCAGCTCGACCGTATAGCCCTTCTTCTCGGCCCAGCGGGTGTACATGCGCGCCAGCATCGAGGCCCAGTCACAGCTTTCCGTGCCGCCCGCACCCGCGTTGATTTCGAGGAAGGTGTCGTTACCGTCCGCCTCGCCGTCGAGCAGCGCCTCGAGCTCCTTGGCATCGGCGAAGGCCTTCAGCTCGCGCAGCGATTTCTCGGCCTCGGTGACGATATCAGGATCGTCCTCCATCTCGCCCAGCTCGATCAGCTCGACGTTGTCGGTCAGCTCGCGCTCGATGCGCTTGTAGGTTTCCATCTGGTCCATCAGCACCTGACGCTCACGCATCAGCTTCTGCGCGCGCGCCGGGTCGGACCACAGGTCGCCATCCTCGATCATCGCGTTGAATTCCTCGAGCCGGTGCGGCGCGGTCTCGAGGTCCATCCGCTGGCCCAGAAGTTTCAGCGATTTGCGGATTGCGTCCACGATGTTCTGCGTCTCGGCGCGCATCGGTCCTGTCCTTCCTGTCTTGTCGTCGCGGTGATACAGGCAAGGCGACGCCCGGGCAAGCACCCGGGCGCCGAAATGCCTGCTTGTGCAGGGGTCTCAGTACAGACCGCCCGAGCTCACGGTGCCGAAATCGGCCTTCTTCGGGATCACCCTGGTCTGGCCGGTCGAGGTGGTGACCGAGCGGTCGCCCTCGTCGGTCTCCCCCTGGGCGAAGAGCGGCAGGTTCTGCCCCATGGCAAAGCCGCCGTCGACGATCGCACCGATGCCGCTCATGCCCTGGCCCTCGCGCAGGTATTCGGCCTGCACGAAATCGCCCGTTGCATCGTCGGCCAGACGCTCGCCGGTGAAGCGGTTGAACTTCGCCCAGTAGCCGCCCGGGGGCACCTTGAAGGCGCTGCCGCCATAGACCTTGACCGCCGCCTGCATGAACTCGTTGAACACCGGCACGCAAAGCGTGCCGCCATAGGCGCCGGGGCCGAGCGTGCGCGGCTGGTCATAGCCCATGTAGCACGAAGCCACGATGTTCGAGGTGAAGCCGGTGAACCACACGTCCTTGGCGTCATTGGTGGTGCCGGTCTTGCCCGCCACCGGCACCGGCAGGTTCACCCCGTGCCCCGAGCCGCGCTGCACCACGCCCTGCATCATCGAGATCATCTGATAGGCGGTGACCGGGTCGATCACCCGCTCGCGGCTCGACACGATCCGCGGGCCAAGCCCCATCGCGATGTTGCGCGTCTTGCAATCCTCGCAGCTGCGCTGGTCGTGGCGATAGATCGTCCGCCCCCAGCGGTCCTGCACGCGGTCGACGAGCGTCGGCTCGACCCGCTCGCCGCCATTGGCGAACATCGCATAGGCCGAGATCAGCTGATACATCGTCGTTTCCTGCGCGCCGAGGGCGTTCGCGAGGAAATGGCTCATCGGATTGTAGACGCCGAATTTCTCGGCATATTGCGCCACCGTGTCCATGCCGATGGTCTGCGCGATGCGGACCGTCATCAGGTTGCGCGACTGCTCGAGCCCGGTGCGCATCGGCGTCGGGCCGTAATACTTGTTCGAGGCGTTCTTCGGCCGCCACAGGCCCTGCGGCGTGTTCACCTCGATCGGCGCGTCGACCACGATAGTCTCGGGCGAGAAGCCCCAGTCGAGGGCGGCGGCATAGACGAAGGGCTTGAAGTTCGAACCGGGCTGGCGCTGTGCCTGGGTCGCGCGGTTGAACACCGAGGACTGATAGGAGAAACCGCCCTGCATCGCGATGACGCGGCCGGTGTTCACGTCCATCGCCATGAACGAGCCCTCGACGCGCGGCACCTGGCGCAGCGACCAGCGCTTGAAGCTGCCGGCGTCGTCGTCGAGCGCGCGCACCAGAACGACATCGCCGGTCTCGACCAGATCGGCCGCCCGCTTCGCCCGGGCGGTAAGCTTGCCGTCCCGCTTCAGCTTGCGCGCCCAGGTCGCATCCTCGTTCGGGATCCAGTGGCCGTCGCCGTCTTCCTCGATCCCCTCGATGCCGATCCGCGCCCCCTTGTCGGTGGTCTCAAGCACCACCGCGGCATGCCAGCCCTCGATGTCGCGCGGCGCCTTGTCGGTCGGCACCGCGGCCAGCGCCGCGCGCCAGCTGCGCTCGTCGCCGAGCTGGTCGGCCGCGATCGTCGCGCCGGTGCCGCGCCAGATGCCGAGGCTGCGGTCGTATTTCTCCAGCGCATGCTGCAGCGCCTTCGCCGCCTGGCGCTGCATGTCGGGGTCGATGGTGGCGCGGATCGTCAGGCCGCCGCCGAAGAATTCCTCCTGACCGAAGGTCTTCGACAGCTGCCGGCGAATCTCGTCGGTGAAATAGTCGCGCGGCGGCAGCGCATCGCGGAACGGCGGGTAATCGCCGTTCTGCACCGTCTTCAGCGGCTTCGCCTGCTCGGCCTCCATCGTCGCCTGATCGATGTGGCCATCCTCATAGAGGCGGCGCAGCACGTAGTTGCGGCGCAGCCGCGCATCCTCGTAGTTGCGTACCGGATGCAGCTCGGCCGGCTTCTTCGGCAGCGCGGCCAGATAGGACGCCTCGCCGACGGTCAGCGCGCTCAGCGGCTTGTTGAAATAGGTCTGCGCCGCGGCCGCGACGCCATAGGAGTTCTGCCCGAGGTAGATCTCGTTCAGGTAAAGCTCGAGGATCCGGTCCTTCGACAGCGCCTGTTCCACGCGCGAGGCGAGAATCAGCTCCTTGATCTTGCGCTCGATCGAGCGCGAGCCGTCGAGCAGGAAGTTCTTCATCACCTGCTGGGTGATCGTCGAGGCGCCGCGCACATCCTTGCCGCCCGAGCGCACCGCCGTCACCATCGCCGCCAGCATGCCGCGGGTGTCATAGCCCTTGTGGGTGTAGAAGTTCTTGTCCTCGGCCGAGATGAAGGCATCCTTGACAATGGCCGGCATGTCGTTGATCGGCACGAAGATGCGCCGTTCCTCGGCGAATTCGTCGATCAGCTGCCCCTCGCCCGAATAGATCCGCGAGATCGTCTTCGGCGTGTATTGCGCCAGCTGCTCATAGCTCGGCAGGTTGCGCGAATACATCCAGAAGATCGCCCCGATCGTCAGCGCCGCGAAGACCAGCGCGGTGACGATCCACGAGAAGATCCCCCCGAAGAAGGACAGAATGAAACGGATCAACGGTCACCCCCATGGGGCAGTCCGCCCCCGATTGGCTGCCCCTATAGCGTGGGGGCGCGCGAGGGTCAAAACAACTTGATGTCACGCGATCGGGAACGTGGCGCCGCTCCGCCGCCCCGCGGCGGGCCGCGAAACGCCCGTTTTTGCCCGGTGCTCCGGCCCCACCCACGCTTGCCCCGCTTGCTCCGTGTGCGCGCCCGCGCTATGAGCGCGCCATGACAAACCGCGCTCCTCTCCCCGCCGAAATCGCCCGCCGCCGGACCTTCGCGATCATCGCGCACCCGGACGCCGGCAAGACCACGCTGACCGAAAAATTCCTGCTGTTCGGGGGCGCCATCCAGATGGCCGGCCAGGTGCGCGCGAAGGGCGAGGCGCGGCGCACGCGCTCGGACTTCATGAAGCTCGAACAGGACCGCGGCATCTCAGTCTCGGCCTCGGCGATGAGCTTCGACTTCAAGCAGTTCCGCTTCAACCTCGTCGACACCCCCGGCCACTCGGACTTCTCCGAGGACACCTATCGCACGCTGACTGCGGTCGACACCGCGGTGATGGTGATCGACGGCGCGAAGGGCGTGGAAAGCCAGACCCGCAAGCTCTTCGAGGTCTGCCGTCTGCGCGACCTGCCGATCGTGACCTTCTGCAACAAGATGGACCGCGAGGCGCGCGACACCTTCGAGATCATCGACGAGATTCAGGAGAACCTGGCGATCGACGTGGCGCCGGCGTCCTGGCCCATTGGTCAGGGCCGCGATTTCCTCGGCTGCTATGACCTGCTGCACGACCGGCTGGAACTGATGGACCGCGCCGACCGCAACCGCGTCGCCGAAAGCCTGAAGATCGAGGGGCTCGACGATCCGAAGCTGGCCGAGCACCTGCCAGCCGACCTGCTCGCCAAGCTGCGCGAGGAGATCGAGATGGCACGCGAGCTGCTTCCGGCCTTCGACCGCGCCCGTTTCCTCGAAGGCACGATGACGCCGATCTGGTTCGGCTCGGCGATCAACTCCTTCGGCGTGAAGGAGCTGATGGACGGCATCGGCGAATACGGCCCCGAGCCGGAACCGCAGAAGGCCGCCGAGCGGATGGTGATGCCCGAGGAAAAGCCGGTCACCGGCTTCGTCTTCAAGGTGCAGGCGAACATGGACCCGAAGCACCGCGACCGCGTCGCCTTCGTCCGCCTCGCCTCGGGCCATTTCGAACGCGGCATGAAACTGCTGCACGTGCGCACGAAGAAACCGATGGCGGTCAGCAGCCCGGTGCTGTTCCTGGCCGCCGACCGCGAGCTTGCCGAGGAGGCCTGGGCGGGCGACATCATCGGCATCCCGAACCACGGCCAGCTGCGCATCGGCGATGCGCTGACCGAGGGCGAGGTGCTGCATTTCACCGGCATCCCCTCCTTCGCGCCGGAACTGCTGCAATCGGTGCGCTCGACCGACCCGATGAAGGCCAAGCACCTCGAGAAGGCGCTGATGCAATTCGCCGAGGAAGGCGCTGCGAAGGTGTTCAAGCCCTCGATCGGCTCGGGCTTCATCGTCGGCGTCGTCGGCGCGCTGCAGTTCGACGTGCTGGCGAGCCGGATCGAGATCGAATACGGCATCCCGGTGCGCTTCGAGCCCTCGCAATTCACCTCGGCCCGCTGGGTGCAGGGGCCGAAGGACGCGGTCGAGAAGCTGGTCAACGCCAACAAGCAGCACATCTCGATCGACCATGACGGCGACGTGGTGTTCCTGACCCGGCTGCAATGGGACATCGACCGGGTGCTGCGCGACTATCCCGAGGTGAAGCTCTCGGCGACGAAGGAGATGATGGCGTGACGCCCCTGCCGCCCGATCTGACCACCCGCCTCGCCGAAGCCGCGAATGCCCCGGAAGGGTTGCACAGCGTCGAGGCGCTGGCCGATCTGTGGCTCGCCGATCACCGCGAGGACCGCGGCGACCCGGACGAGATGGCCTGGTCGGATCTGTGCGTGTTCGAGCTCGACGCCCATCCCGAGGAACTGTTCGCCTTCTGCCTGCGGGCGATCCGCAAGGCCGAGAACCCGTGGCAGGTCGGGCTGATCGCCGCCGGCCCGCTCGAGGAGCTGATCGCCAGCCACGGCGCCGCGATCATCGACCGGCTCGAGGAGGCCGCGCGCCGCTCGGCCCGGATCCGCTTTGCGCTGACCGGGATCTGGCAGGGCGAGACCGCGCCCGAGGTCTGGGCGCGGATCGAGGCGGCCCGCATCGGCGCGATGGAGACGGGCTTCGACGCGGGCGGCCCGCTGCCGCCCGCCTGATCTCATCCGACGATCTCGAGCTCCATCCCCACCTCGCAGGCGAGCACCTTCGAGACCGGGCAGCCCGCCTTCGCGGCCTCGGCCGCCGCACGGATCACCTCGGGCGCGCCCGTGCCCGAGACCCGCACCGTCAGCATCGAGGCGATGATCGCAAACCCCGCCTCCTGCTTTTCCATCTTCACCGTGGCGACGGTGTCGATCACCACATCGCCCACCCCGGCGGCAGCGAGCCCGCCCGAGAGCGCCATCGAGAAGCAGGCGGCATGGGCCGCGGCGATCAGCTCCTCGGGGTTGGTGCCGGGCCGCCCCTCGAACCGCGCGGCAAAGCCATAGGGCTGCGCCGCAAGCGCCCCCGACTGCGTCGAGATGCTGCCGCTGCCTTCGCGGATCGAACCTTCCCAATGTGCGGAACCGGTCTTCAGGATCATCTGTCCTCTCCCATGATGCGCCGAAGCGGCGCCACAGAAGATCAACATACGCCACGCCGCAAAGTTCCGCGCCGGCTTTCTTCACGCCGCAACGCGCCCCTTCCGGCTTTCTCCTTGCCCGAAATACCTCGGGGGTGAATTCGGCGCAGCCGAAGAGGGGGCAGCGCCCCCTCCCTGCCCGCCCGCCGGATCCCCGCTCAGAGGTCGGGGTCGATCAGCCGGTGATATTCCTGGATCGCGAACCGGTCGGTCATGCCCGCGACATAGTCCAGCACGACGCGCGCAAGCTCGGTGCGCCCGTCGTTGCCCTTCGCCTTCGCCGCCGCCACATCGCCCTGCCAGTCCTCTGGCAAGAGCTCGGGCCGGTCGAGGAAGAGCGGGAACAGCCCGTTCACCATCGCCGTCACGCGCTGCCGCTCCGCCACCACGCGGGGCGCGCGATACATGCGCTGGAAGAGGAACATCTTCACCACCTTCAGGCTCTGGTAGAGCGGCTTCGAGAAGCGGATGATCGGCCCGTCCATCGCGCGGATGTCGTCGACCGAGCGCGGTTGCAGACCGGCCAGCCGGTTCTGCGCCACCGCGATCACGTCCTCGACCATCACGCCGAAGACGCGCCGCAGCGCCTCGTGCCGGCGCCGCGTCGCCTCGAGCCCGGGATAGAGCCGGTCGACCTCGGCAAAGCACTCGCCCACCATCGGCAGCTCGCACAGGTCGTCCTCGGTGAAGAGCCCGGCGCGCAGCCCGTCGTGCAGGTCGTGGTGGTTGTAGGCGCAATCGTCCGCCACTGCCGCCACCTGCGCCTCGGCCGAGGCGTTGGTCTCGAGCTCGAGGTTCCATTGCGCGTCGATCTCGGCCAGCGCATAGGGCAGGCTCGCGCGGTCGGGCACCTGATGCGAGCCACCCTTGTCCGAGATCACCGGCCCGTTGTGCTTGGCGATGCCCTCGAGCGTCTCCCAGGTCAGGTTGAGCCCGTCGAAGGTGGCATAGTGCCGCTCGAGCTTGGTCACGATCCGCAGCGCCTGCGCGTTGTGATCGAAGCCGCCGTACTCCTTCATCAGCACCGCCAGCGCATCCTCGCCGGTATGGCCGAAGGGCGGATGGCCGAGGTCATGGGCCAGCGCCACCGCCTCGGCGAGGTCGGTGTTCAGCCCGAGCGCCCCGGCGATGGTGCGCGCGACCTGCGCCACCTCGATCGTGTGCGTCATCCGGGTGCGGTAGTAATCGCCCTCGTGCTCGACGAAGACCTGGGTCTTGTGCTTGAGCCGGCGGAAGGCCGAGGAATGGATGATCCGGTCGCGGTCGCGCTGGAAGGGCGAGCGGAAGGTCGAGATGCTCTCCGGAAACAGCCGCCCGCGGCTGGCCTCGGGATGGCAGGCATAGGGTTGCAGCACGGTTCTCGCCTCGTCTTGCCGGTTCGTCCTTCCCACCCTATATCCGCAAAGTTACGGAAATACAGGCCCCCGGAGGGTTCAGCCATGCTCGTGCCGCCGAAAGTCACCCCGCGCGCCTTCGCGCGCCTCGCCGAGATCAACGGCGCGACCGACGCGCCGCGCGCGCTGCGCATCGCCGTCGAGGGCGGCGGCTGCTCGGGTTTCCAGTATGACATGACGCTGGAAGAGGCCTCGGCGCCGGACGACATCGTGCTCGAAGGCGCGGGCCAGTGCGTGCTGATCGACCCGGTCTCGCTGCCGTTTCTCGAGAACGCCACGATCGACTTCACCGACGAGCTGATCGGCGCCCGCTTCGTGGTGGTGAACCCGAACGCCACCAGCTCCTGCGGCTGCGGGATCAGCTTCTCGATGTGAGGAGCCCGTTCGAACGCCGTGTCGGCACGAAAGGGGGCGGTCATGTCCAGCTCCGGCTCGCCGACGCAGAGGTCGCAACAGTTTTGGCGAGCCTACACGTCGACAAGGCCTTCATGGCGCTGATCACGCAGTATCGGCGGGGGCTCGGCGCCCCGTCCAGCTTTCCGGAAGCAGCCGAGATCGCCTTGCGTCAGCGCATCTTTCCGTTGATCGACACCGAGCTCCGCAAGATCGACCCGAGATATCAGATCTTCGGGCAGGACATCCTCGACCGCCTCTTCGACGACGCCGAGCACTGAGCCTCCTCTCCCTTTCCCTCGTCGCCCCCTTCCCCTACAACTCCCCGAAAGGGAGGCGCCCATGAAGATCGCGACGTTCAACATCAACGGCATCAAGGCGCGCGCCGAGGCGCTCGTCACCTGGCTGCGCGAGGCCGAGCCCGACCTTGTCGCGCTGCAGGAGATCAAGTCGACCGACGAGGCCTTCCCGCACGAGATCTTCGAGGGGCTGGGCTATTTCATCGAGACGCACGGGCAGAAAAGCTTCAACGGCGTCGCGCTGCTCTCGAAGCTGCCGCTCGAGGATGTCGAGCGCGGGTTGCCGGGCGATGACGGCGACGAGCAGGCGCGCTGGATCGAGGCGACGGTGGTCGGCAAGCGCGCGGTGCGCTTCTGCGGGCTCTACCTGCCGAACGGCAACCCAGCGCCGGGGCCGAAATACGACTACAAGCTCGCCTGGATGGAGCGGATGCGCGCCCGCGCGGCCGAGCTTCTGGCGAGCGAGGAGCCGGTGATCCTTGCGGGCGATTACAACGTCATCCCGCAAGACGAGGACGCGGCCAAGCCCGAGGCGTGGCGCGAGGATGCGCTCGCCCTGCCCGACAGCCGCGCGGCCTTCCGCCGGATCGTGAACCTCGGCTATACCGACGCCTTCCGCGCCGAGGTCGAGGGGCCGGGGCATTACACCTTCTGGGATTACCAGGCGGGTGCATGGCAGCGGAACAACGGCATCCGGATCGACCACATGCTGCTCAGCCCGCAAGCCGCCGACCTGCTGCGCGGCGTCACCATCGACAAGGAGATCCGCGGCCGGGACAAGCCCTCGGACCATGTGCCGCTGGTGATCGAGCTTGACGCCTGAAGGCTGACGCAACGTCATTTCCCGTTGCGCCCCTCCCCGCGGCACAGTGCCCGCAGGGAGGACCACAATGACAGACAGACCAATCAGCCGGTTTCCGGTGCCGTCACTGGCATCGCTGCCGCAAGACATCCGCGCGCGGATCGAGGCCGTCGCCGAGAAAGCGGGCTTCGTGCCGAACATCTTTCTCGCCCTCGCGCACCGGCCCGACGAATTCCGCGCCTTCTTCGCCTATCATGACGCGCTGATGGAGCGCGACAGCGGACTGAGCGTGGGCGAGCGCGAGATGATCGTGGTGGCGACGAGTGCGGCGAACGAGTGCCAGTATTGCGTCGTCGCCCATGGCGCGATCGTGCGGATCCGCACGAAGAACCGCATCCTCGCCGATCAGCTCGCCACGAACTGGCGCAAGGCCGACATCACGGCCCGCCAGCGCGCCATGCTGGCCTTCGCGCTGAAGGTCAGCGCGCGGGCGCAGGAGGTCGACGAGGACGATTATGCCGCGCTGCACGCCCATGGCTTCAGCGACGAAGACATTTGGGACATCGGTGCGATCACCGCCTTCTTCGGGCTCTCGAACCGGCTGGTGAACATGGCCTCGATCCGCGCGAACGAGGAATTCTTCGCGATAGGGCGCTGAAGTCCGGCGTTTTCCGGGGTGGGCGGCGCAAGGGGGCGCTGCCCCCTCTTTTGCCATGCGGCAAAATTCACCCCCGAGGTCTTTCGGCCAGGAAGAACGGCCCGGGAAGCGTGGCGCCGGCGCCGCAAAATCCGGCATGAGGGCAAGGGTTTGGCGGTCGCACGTGCTGGCGCATTGACCGGCGCGGGCCGCGGGTGCAGCGTGAGGGCGAGCCCCTTTCGCACTCGCAGCATCGATGACGGAGACCCGCGATGGAGATGATCCTCGGCTTCCTGCAAGGCCTGTCGGGTGTCGCGCTTGGCACCGCGGCGCTGTCGCTTGCCGGCGCGCTCGGCCTGTTGCTCGGCGGGCTGAGCTGGCGCGGCGTCGGGCTGGGCATCGGCGGGGTGCTGTTCGCGGGGATCTTCGTCGGCCATCTCGCCTCAGTCGCGGGACTGAAATTCGACGGCGCGATGATCGAGTTCATCCGCGAATTCGGGCTGATCCTCTTCGTCTTCACCATCGGCATCCAGGTCGGCCCCGGCTTCTTCGCGACGCTGCAGAAATCGGGGCTGCAGCTGAACCTGATCGCCGCGGCGATCGTCGCGCTTGGCGTTGTGGTGACGCTTGGCCTGCATGCGCTGACCGCGGTGCCGGTGCCGGCGCTGGTCGGGCTGATGTCGGGGGCGGTGACGAACACCCCCGGCCTCGGCGCCGCGACGCAGGTGCTCAAGGACATCGGCGCCGATGCCGCGACGCTGTCGCAGCCGGGGCTCGGCTATGCCGTGGCCTACCCATTCGGCATCCTCGGCGTCCTCGCCTCGATGCTTGTGGTGCGGGCGGTGCTGAAGATCCGCATCGAGGCCGAGGAAGCCGCCTTCGACGCCACCCGCGCACGCGGCGCGGCCGAGCTGCCCTCGCTCAACCTGCGGGTGCGCAACCCCAACCTCGACGGGCTGCGGCTTGGCGAGGTGCCAGATCTCTACGATGCGGGCGTGGTGGTGTCGCGGCTGCGCAAGGGCGACGAGCTGCTTCATCCGACGCGCGAGACGGTGCTGAATCTCGGCGACGTGCTGCACCTCGTCGGCCCCGCACCGAAGCTGCACGCGATGGAGCTGATCCTCGGCGAGCGCGCCGAAAGCGCGCTGACCACGACGAAGGGCACACATCTTGCCTGGGAGCGGATCGCGGTGACCGAGAAGAAGGCGCTTGGCCGCCACATCCGCGACTTCGGGCTCGAGGCGCACAATGTCACCATCTCGCGGGTGATGCGCGCGGGCACCGAGGTGCCGGCGGACGGCGCCCTGACGCTGCAATTCGGCGACATCCTGACCGTTGTCGGCGGCAAGGAGGAGATCGCCGCCGCCCGTCCGCTTTTCGGCAATCAGGCGAAGAGCCTCGAGAGCGTGCAGTTCTCGGCGGTGTTCATCGGCATCGTGCTGGGTGTGCTGGTGGGCTCGGTCCCGATCCTCGTGCCCGGGCTGCCGGCGCCGCTGAAACTCGGCCTTGCGGGCGGGCCGCTGGTGGTGGCGATCGTGCTGTCGCGCATCGGCTTCCTCGGCCCCTTCGTGTTCTTCATGCCGCCGGTCGCGAACCACGCGCTGCGCGAGCTCGGCATCGTGCTCTTCCTCGCCGCGGTGGGGCTGAAGGCGGGCGACAGCTTCCTCGCCACGCTCATTCACGGCGACGGGCTGATCTGGATGCTCTATGGCGCGATCATCACGCTGGTGCCACTGCTGATCGTGGGCTTTGCCGCGCGGCTGCTGTGGAAGGTGAATTATCTCAGCCTCGCAGGCGTTCTGGCTGGCTCGATGACCGATCCGCCGGCGCTCGCCTTCGCGAATGCGATGGCGCCGACGGCGGCGGCGCAGTCGATCGCCTATGCCGCGGTCTATCCGCTGGTGATGTGCCTGCGCATCCTCGCACCACAGGTGCTGGTGCTGCTGCTGATGTGAGGCCGGAGGGCGCATTCGACGCCTGCGTCTCAAGGACGGGGGGCAGCGCCCCCTGCCCGGCCAGAGCCGCAGCGCCGCCTGTCAGAGCGCGAGGCCGCGCCGGCCAGCCAGATCGGTGAAGAACTGCCACGCCACGCGCCCCGAGCGCGAGCCGCGGGTGCGATACCATTCCGTCGCCTCGGCGCGCAGCGCCTCGGGCGCGATCTCGACGCCGTAGGCCGCGCAATAGCCCTCGATCATCGCGAAGAACTCGTCCTGATCGCAGGTGTGGAAGCCCAGCCACAGCCCGAAACGGTCGGACAGCGACACCTTCTCCTCGACCGCTTCGGACGGGTTGATCGCGCTCGAGCGTTCGTTCTCGATCATGTCGCGCGGCATCAGGTGGCGCCGGTTCGAGGTGGCGTAGAGGATCACGTTCGCCGGCCGTCCCTCGATGCCGCCATCGAGCACCGCCTTCAGCGACTTGTAATGCTGGTCGTCATGGCTGAAGCTGAGATCGTCGCAGAACAGCACGAAGCGCTGCCCCGAGGCGCGCAGATGCGCCATCAGCCGGTTGACCGAGGGCAGATCCTCGCGCGCGAGCTCGACGAGCTTCAGGGGCAGGCCCTGACGCAGCGCCTCGGCATGGACTGCCTTGACGAGCGAGCTTTTGCCCATGCCCCGCGCGCCCCACAGCAGGGCGTTGTTGGCCGCCGCGCCGCGTGCGAATTGCAGCGTGTTCGCCAGAAGCGTGTCACGCGCCCGGTCGATGCCGCGCAGAAGAGACAGCTCGACCCGGTTCACCTCGGCCACCGGCACCAGCCGGTCGGGCCCGGTCCGCCACACGAAGGCATCGGCGGCGCCGAAATCGGGGGCCGGCGCGGGGGCCGGTGCGAGGCGCTCGAGCGCCTCGGCGATGCGCAGGATCGGATCGGTCATTCGCCCTCTTCCTCGTCCTCTTCCCAAGTGCCGTCGGCGCGCATCTGCGCCTCGCGCCGGCGCTCGATCCGGGCGACGAGCTGGATTGAGATCTCGTAAAGCCCGTAGACCACCGCGAACAGGATCGCCTGGCTGACGACATCGGGGGGCGTGACGATGGCGGCGACGATCAGGATCACCACCACCGCGTATTTGCGCACGCTGGCAAGCCCCGCGGCCGAGATCAGCCCGGCCTTGCCCATCAGCGTCAGCAGCACCGGCAGCTGGAAGCAGATGCCGAAGGCGATCACGAATTTCATCGTCAGCGAGAGATATTCCTCGACCGATCCCTGGAAGCCGATCGCCGCCATCTGGTTCGTCGCGGCGCCCTCGGGCGACATCGGCCCCTGCTGGAAACCGAGGAAGAACGAGAAGGCCATCGGCAGGATCACGTAATAGGCGAAGGCCGCACCGGCAATGAACATCACCGGCGAGGCGACGAGGAACGGCAGGAAGGCCCGCTTCTCGGACTTGTAGAGCCCCGGCGCCACGAAGCGCCACAGCTGATAGCCGATCACCGGGAAGCTGAGCGCGAAGCCGCCAAGGAAGGAGATGTTGATCGCGACGAAGAACCCTTCCTGCAGCTTGATCAGATAGAGCCCGCATTGCTGGCCGCGGGCGGTCAGTGCGTGGCAGATCGGCTGGGTCAGAAAGTTGAAGACCGGCTGCCAGAAGGCATAGCAGATCACCATCGCGACCAGAAAGGCGGCGAGCGCATAGAGGATGCGGGTGCGCAGCTCGGCCAGATGTTCGATCAGGGGCGCGGCGGAGTCGTCGATCTCGTCCTGAGGCGCGGTGCTCATGCCTTCCCCTTCTCTTCGTCACCGGCGGGCGCAGCCGGGGCCGCGGCGGCGGTGTCGGCGGCCGGCGCGGGCGCGTCGCCCGGCTCGTATTCCGCCTCGGCCGCGTCAAGCTCGGCCGCAAGTTCGGGATCTGGCTGCAGCGCGGCGGGCGCCGCGGCAGCCGCGGTCTTGGCCGGGCCCGGCAGCTTCGGATCCCATTTCTCGAATTTCTCGGTGGCGCGCTCGAGCGCCTCGAGACCGAGCGATTTCTTCGAGGCGATGCCCTTCAGGTCCGACGCGACGTCGTTGACGCCGGTCTCCTTCGCGGCATCCTCCATCGCGCGGCTGAACTCGCGCGCCATCTGCCGCGCCTTCGCGGTCAGCCGCCCGAGCGTGTGGAACATCACGGGCAGGTCCTTCGGGCCCACCACGATCAGCGCCACGACGCCAATCAGCAGCAGCTCACTCCAACCGATGTCGAACATGGTGCCTCCGCCCGGGCCGGACGGCTCAGGCCTTGTCCTTGTCCGTGGGAGCCGGCGTCACGTCGCGCGCCTCGTCCACCTTGGCGTCCTCGATCTCCTTGGTGCCGTCGTTCACGCCCTTCTTGAAGGCGGTGATGCCCTTGCCGACCTCGCCCATCAGCGACGAGACCTTGCCCCGGCCGAAAAGCACGAGCACGACGACGGCGATCAGAAGCAGGCCGGGAAGGCCGATGTTGTTGAGCATTTCAGTCTCCAGCCGGTGCGGGAGGGCCGCACCTGTGATTGTCTTTCGCAACATTTACGGGCTGCGTGGGGGCAATCAAAGACCGATTTCACGAAATCACGCAAGTTTTTGCGCGCGCGCCCATGGATCGCCCGAAATCCGCGCGCTACTGTCCGGCCATGAACCCCGCCGAAACCATCACCGCTTTCGTCACCCTCTTCGTGGTCGTCGACCCGATCGGCCTTGCGCCGCTGTTCATCGCGCTCACCCGCGGGATGACGGGGCAGGCGCGGTTGAAGGTGGGGCTTCGGGCGCTGGTCATCGCGACGATCCTGCTCACCCTCTTCGGGCTCTTCGGCGACAAGCTGCTCGCCGGCGTCGGGATCTCGATGCCCGCCTTCCGCATCGCTGGCGGCATGCTCTTATTCCTCACCGCGCTCGACATGCTCTTCGAGCGGCGCACCGAGCGGCGCGAGGGGCAATCGGCCGAACCCCATGCCGACGATCCCTCAGTCTTCCCGCTGGCGACACCGCTGATCGCCGGGCCGGGCGCGATGGCGACGATGATCCTGCTTGCGGGCGCGCCCGGCTCTGACACGGTGCATCTGGTCTTCGTGCATCTGGTGATGCTGGCGGTGCTGGCCTGCGTCTTCGTGATGTTCCTGCTTGCCACGCCGCTCGAGCGGCTTCTGGGCCGCACCGGAACGATGGTGGTGACGCGGCTTCTGGGCATGCTTCTGGCCGCACTGGCGGTGCAGTTCATGCTCGACGGGCTGCGCGGCTCGGGGCTGCTGGGCCCCTTCTTCGGCCGCTGAGGGGGTGACAGCGGCGCCCGCGCCCCCTACATCCCCGGGGCAGGAGGCCCCATGAGCGACATCTCTCCGAACCTCGTCTATCTCGTGCTGCTGCTGGCGGCGCTTGCGGGCTATTTCTTCACCGCCTTCCGCCGCCATCCGGCGCGCAGCCTGCAGCAGATCATGGTCTGGGCGCTGATCGTGCTGGGCCTCGTCGCGGTCTTCGGCATGTGGGGCGACATCCGCAAGAGCTTCGTGCCGCAGCAATCGGTGATGACCGACGGGCGGATCGAGGCGCCCCTCGGCCCCGACGGGCATTACTACCTGACCGCGGAGGTGAACGGCGTGCCTGTGCGCTTCGTCGTCGACACCGGGGCGAGCGACATCGTGCTGACCCGGCGCGACGCGGAGCGCGCGGGCATCGACACAGCGGGGCTTGCCTTCATCGGCAGCGCCAATACCGCGAACGGCACCGTCGCCACCGCCCCGGTGCGGATCGAGACGATGGATCTCGGCCCGATCCACGACCGCAACCTGCGCGCCGTGGTGAACCGCGGCGAGATGGACACCTCGCTGATGGGGATGAGCTATCTCACTCGCTTCGCCAGGGTCGAGTTCGACCGCGACCGGCTGGTGCTGACGCGCTGAGGCGGAAACCCGCCGGAGGCCCGCGCCGGGGCTTGCCTGCGCCGGTGCCGCGCCTATCGTCTGGCCAAGCTGCGAACAGGAGCCACCCCAGATGCGCCGCAAGACCCGCCTTTTTCCCCTCCTCGTCGCCGGCCTCGTGCTGGCCGGCTGCGTCACCGAGACCGAGGCCGGCGGCAGCACCGCGGGCAGCGTGCGGGTCTCGGACAAGGCGCCGATCGTGATCCGCAACGACGACGGCGGCAACGTCACCGGCTATATCGCCCGGCGCGAGCAGCTGGCGAAATCGGGCCGGCGGGTCGAGATCCGCGGCTATTGCGCTTCGGCCTGCACGATGCTGACGACGCTGCCCAATGCCTGCCTCGGGCCGAAACTGGTGATCGCCTTCCACGCGCCGCATTTCATCGGCACCAACATCCCGGCGCCGATGGTAACCGGGCTGATGGGACGCTACTATCGCAACGGCGTGCTGCAGAAATGGAACAGCACCTGGAGCAAGTCGCAGAAGATGACGAAGATCTCGGCGCGCGAGTATGTCCGGCTCGACCCGCAGACCAGGATCTGCCCGCGTTAAAGCCAGTCCTTCCACTTGAAGAACGCCCAGGTGCCAAGCGCCGAGGCAATCATCAACCCGATCGCGAAGGGATAGCCCCAAGGCTTGTCGAGCTCGGGCATGACGGCAAAGTTCATCCCGTACATCGAGGCGATCAGCGTCGGCGGCATGAAGAGCGCGGCGACCACCGAGACGATCCGCACCGTGGTGTTCTGCGCCAGGTTGATCATGCCGAGCGTTGCGTCGACCGACAGCGACACGCGCGAGGACAGGAAGTCGCCATGCACCGCAAGCGAGCCGATGTCGCGGATCTGCCCCTTGATGATCGTGTGCAGGTCCTTGCCCTGCGGATGGGTGGCCAGCGTCTGGTCATAGAACGACAATGCGCGTTCGAGCGTCAGCAGCGCCAGCCGGATCCGGCCCAGCAATTCGCCCTGCCGCCCGACCTCGCCCAGCGCGTGCTGCAGCTCGTCCGGGCTCGCGTCGCCCAGCACATGCACTGAGACCGAATCGAGCCCGCGCCCGATGCCCTCGAGCAGGTCGGCCTGGCGCGCCACGATCTCCTCGATCAGACCGAGGAAGATCCGCTCGGGCGAGGTGCAGCCGGCGGTGGAGCGGTCGGCGCGCTCGGGATATGTCTCGAATGAGCGCGGCGCGTGGTGACGCACCGTCACCAGTCGCGCGGGCGTCAGGATGAAGGTGACCGGGCCCGAGATGTGGCGCCCGTCGGGCGTCTGGCCGGGCACGACGACGGTCATGAAATCCGAGCCGTCCTCGCGGTAGAGCCGGTTCGAGATCTCGATCTCCTCCATGTCGGCGAGCGTCGGCACCTCGATCCCCAGCCCCTCGACCGCGGCGATCTGGCTGTCGAGCGGGCGATAGAGGTCGATCCAGAGCGCATGCGCGATCTGCGAGCCGGGCGCCATCGGCGTCTCCTGGCCCATCCGCGCAAGCCCGCGTGTTCCGGCAGTGAAGGCATGCAGCATGTCGGACCTCTTCGCGTGCTTCGCCCCTTGGGTATCGGCCCGGGCGCGGGAAAATCAACCCCCTGCGCAGGGGCAGGCCGCGAAGCCGCGCGAAAGTCGCCTGCCTGCCCGGATTTTGCCGCATTCCGCCGATAGCCGGAGACCGGGGTGCCGCGCGGAAACGACCCGGCGCCCCGGCATGGCCGGAAACGGAGGATGGAATGAGCTACCTGAGCTTCGACAGCATCGCCCTTCTGGTCATTGTCACGGCCTGCGTGACCGAGCTGCTGCGCCGCCTGCGCCCGGCCCCGCGCGCGCCGAAATCGGCCTGACCCGACCTGTTCCGGCAGCAATCCGCTCACTGCGCAGGCAGTTCTGCCCTGACGCAGCCCGGCTGTGCGCCGTGGCACCGCGACAAAACGCGCCGACCACTCGATTCTCCTGCGCAGCCATGCTAATCCCGTTGCCCAGACGGTCTCTTCGCCAAGCCGGAGCGGCCGTGGCAGCGAAGGAGAACGCAGCGCATCATGGCGGCGGACGGACAAGACATCATCCAGACCGAAGCGACGGCGGCCGACCCGGCCGAGCGCTGCGCACGGCTTGACGCAGACGAGCTGATGAGCCGCGCGCAGGAGGCATCGAACCTGCTCAAGGCGCTCGCGCACGAAGGTCGGCTGATGATCATGTGCCATCTCTCCTCGGGCGAGAAGACGGTGACCGAGCTCGAGAACCTGCTCGAGTCGCGGCAGGCCGCGGTCAGCCAGCAGCTGGCGCGGCTGCGCCTCGAGGGGCTGGTGACCTGCCGGCGCGAGGGCAAGGCGATCTATTATTCGCTGAGCGATCCGAAGGCGATCCGCATCGTCGAAACCGTCTACGAGATGTTCTGCAAGGGCATCTGAGCCCCCCTCCCCGGCAGGAAAAAGCCGCCCCGGTTTCCCGGAGCGGCCCGCCCGTGCCACATGGCCCGGGGGCTCAGTCGGAGCAACTGACCTCATAACCCGTGCTGCCGGGCGTGTTGTTCACCTTGTAGCAATGCTGCACACCACTGTCGTCGACGCATTCCTTCCAGGACGTGCCATCGCCCTGATCCATCCAGTCGGTGCAACTCGGCTCGGCAAACACCCGCACTGGCACAAAACCGGCTGCGACGGCCAGAACCACGACCGACGCTTTCAAGACGCTGTGCATCTCATCCTCCATGCGTCACCCCTGTGACAGATCCAGACTAGCGCCGCGCCGCGCGGGCGGCGATCACATCTGCCGTGCCCGAATGTCGCACCCGTCCCGAAACGCAAACACCCGGCGTCGCCGCCGGGTGTTCTGTCACCGACCTGTCCGGGCCGATCAGGTCTTGAAGATGCGGTAGATCGCCGGGATCACCAGCACCGTCAGCAGCGTCGAGCTGAGCAGGCCGAACAGCAGCGAGATCGCCAGCCCCTGGAAGATCGGGTCGGCAAGGATCACCACCGCACCGATCATCGCCGCGACCGCGGTCAGCAGGATCGGCTTGAAGCGGATCGCCCCGGCCTCGACCAGCACGTCGATGTCCGACTTGCCCTCGTGATTGCCGTGGCGGATGAAGTCCACCAGCAGGATCGAGTTGCGCACGATGATGCCCGCCAGTGCGATGAAGCCGATCATCGAGGTCGCCGAGAATGGCGCGTGGAAGATCAGGTGGCCGAGCATGATGCCGAGGAAGGTCAGCGGGATCGGCGTCAGGATGACGAGCGGCAGCCGGAACGAGCCGAACTGCGCCACCACGAGGATGTAGATCCCCAGAAGCGCCACGCCGAAGGCCGCGCCCATGTCGCGGAAGGTGACCCAGGTCACTTCCCACTCGCCGTCCCACAGCAGCGTCACGTGGCTCTCGTCGTCGGGCTGGCCGTGCAGCGACACCACGGGCTTCTCGCCCGGCGCCCAGTCGATCTTGTCGAGCGCCGCATCGACCGCGATCATGCCATAAAGCGGCGCCTCGAAGGTGCCGGCAAGATCCGCCGTCACCATCTCCGCCTCGCGGCCGTTGTGGCGGAAGATCGGGAAGGAGGATTTCTCCTCGCCCACCGACACCACGTCGCCCAGTTCGACCACGCCGCGCGCACCCGGCAGCACGTTCGCCGGGATCGGCGTCGACAGCGTCGCCTCGTTCATCACCTTGTCGCCCTTCGCCCGCGCCATCACGATCGGCAGCGGCGAGCGCTCGTCGCCGCGGTGCGAATAGCCGACCGTGGTCGAGCCGTTCAGCAACCCGAGCGTGTCGAAGACGTCGCTTTCCTCGACCGAGTAGAACTCGAGATCGTCCGAGTTCACCGTGGCGCGCAGCCGCCGGGTCTGGGTGCCGAAGCTGTCGTCAACGTCGACGATGAAGGGCACACTTTCGAAGGCCATGCGGATCTTCGCGGCCGCGGCGCGCCGGGTCGCGGGATCGGGGCCATAGACCTCGGCCAGCAGCGTCGCCATCACCGGGGGCCCGGGCGGCGGTTCGACCGTCTTCAGGCTGGTGCCCGCGGGCAGGTCGAGCTTGGCGATCCGCTCGCGCACATCGAGCGCGATGTCGTGCGAGCTGCGGTCGCGGTCGGCCTTGTTCGTCAGGTTGATCTGCACATCGCCCTGATAGGGGTATTCGCGCAGATAGTAGTGCCGCACCAGCCCGTTGAAGTTGAAGGGCGCCGCGGCGCCGGCGTGGGTCTGCACCGAGATCACCTCGGGCATCTGCGTCACCACCTCGGCCACCTTCTGCGCCACCGCATCCGTCGCCTCGACCGAGGAGCCCTCGGGCAGGTCGATCACCACGCTCAGCTCCGACTTGTTGTCGAAGGGCAGCAGCTTCACCGTGACGTGCTTGGTGTAAAGCAGCCCGAGCGAGCCGAAGCTGAGCACGATCGCCGCGATCAGGAAGGTCCAGGCGGTGCGCTTGGTGCGCAGAACCGGCCGCGCCACCCGCTCGTAAAGCGCGCCGAGCTTGCCGCCGGCGTGATGGCCCGGCCCCTCGGCATGCGAGGACATGTCGGCGCGGCCCGCGATCTTCACCATCAGCCAGGGCGTGACGATCACCGCGATGAAGAAGGAGAAGATCATCGCCGCCGAGGCGACCGAGGGGATGGGCGACATGTAGGGGCCCATCAGGCCGCTGACGAAGAGCATCGGCAGAAGCGCCGCGACCACGGTCAACGTCGCGACGATGGTCGGGTTGCCGACCTCGGCCACCGCCTCGATCGCCTTGGCGATGCGGGTGCCCGGGGTTTTCATCGCCCAGTGCCGCGCGATGTTCTCGATCACCACGATCGCGTCGTCGACGAGAATGCCGATCGAGAAGATCAGCGCGAAGAGGCTGACGCGGTTCAACGTGAAGCCCATGATGTTCGCGGCAAACAGCGTGAGCAGGATGGTCACCGGAATGACGATCGCGACGACGATCGATTCCCGCCAGCCGATCGCGAAGAGGACAAGCGCGATGATCGACACCGTGGCGAGGCCGAGGTGGAACAAGAGTTCGTTCGCCTTCTCGTTCGCGGTCTCGCCATAGTCGCGGGTGACCTGCACCTCGACATTCGACGGGATCAGCGAGCCCTCGAGCTCGTGCACGCGCTCGAGGATCTTCTCGGCCACGACCACGGCATTCGCCCCGGCGCGCTTGGCGATCGCCACCGTCACCGCCGGGCGGCGGTCGAGCGTGCCGTTCTCGCGGGTGACATTGGCCACGATGTGATCCGAGGTATCGCCGACATAGGAGACCTTCGCCACATCGGCCACATAGACCGGGCGACTGTCGCGGGTGGTGAGCAACAGCCCGGCGATCTCGGCCGGTGCGGTCAGCGTCTTGCCGGCCACGAGGTCGATCTGCTCGCCCTTGTCGCGCAGCTTGCCGGTGTTGAAGGCGCGGTTCGCCTGCTCGACCTTGTTCGACAGCTGCTGCAACGTCACACCATACATCGCGAGCTTCTCGGGATCGGGCTCGATCCGGATCGCCTCGGTCGCCTCGCCGACGATGTAGGTCAGACCGACATTGTCGATCTTCGTCACCTCGGTCTGCAGCTCGCGCGCGATGCGGGTCAGGTCATTTGCGCCGATCTGCTCGCCGGGCTTGCCCGAGAGGGTCAGCGCCACGATCGCCACATCGTCGATGCCGCGGCCGACGATGATCGGCTCGGCGATGCCGGTGGGGATCCGGTCCATGTTCGCCTTGACCTTCTCGTGCACGCGCAGGATCGCCGCGTCCGAGGAGGTACCGACGACGAAGCGCGCCATCACCAGCGCGCTGTCATCCGAGGTCTGCGAATAGACGTGCTCGACCTCGTTGATGCCCTTGATGATGGTTTCCATCGGCTCGGTCACGAGCTTCATCGCATCCTCGGCCTTCAGGCCGGGGGCCTGCAGATGGATGTCGACCATCGGCACCGAGATCTGCGGCTCTTCCTCGCGCGGCAGCGAGATCAGCGCGACAAGGCCGACCGCAAGCGCGGCAAGGATGATGAGCGGCGTCAGCGCCGACTGGATGAAGGCCCGCGTCAGCCGGCCCGCGATGCCGAGGCGATGCTCGGGAATGCCGAGCGGATGCGCCTCTTCGGGGATCTGGTCCTGGCTCATTCCGTCACCACCTCTTCGCCGCCGGTGAGACCGGTGATGATCTCGACCATGTCGGTGCCGTTCTCGTCGCGGTGATCGCCCGGAACGACGGCGCGTTCGACCGTGCCCTCGCCCGCGCGCACCCGCACGAAATCAAGGCCCGAGCGGGTCGAGATCGCCGTCGCCGGCACCAGGATCGCTTCGCGACGGGCCAGCGGCAGCCGCACCAGCACCCGTGCCTGCACGAATTCCGAATCGAGATCGGGCACCTCGACATCGGCATCGACCCGGCCACCCGCGATCAGCGGATAGACCTTGACGAGCTTGCCGTCGATGGCGCCTTTCGCGCCGTCGATATGGATCGCGTCGCCTTCCTTCAGCGTCGCGGTGAAGCGCTCCGGCACCGAGATGCGCAGGAAGAAACCGCCGCCGCCGACGGTGGCCACGGTCTCGCCCGCCATCACCACGGCGCCCTTCGCGACCGGCACCGACAGCACCCGGCCCGAGATCGGCGCCAGCACCTCGCCCTCGGTCGCCTGCTGCTCGGTCACCTTGCGGCTCGCCTGCTGCGCCTCGATCTGGCTCATGTAGACGTTGACCTGGGTGCGCAACGCATCGAGCGCCTGCGTCGTGGTGATGCCGCGCGCGCTCAGCTCCTGACCGCGCTTCAGCTCGGTCTGGGCATTCGCGAGCTGCGCCTGCAGCGCCGCAATCTGCGCGTCGATCGCGCTCAGCTGGAAGGCGATCTTCTCGTCCACCACCTTGCCGATCGGCTGGCCCGCCTGCACGAGGTCCCCCTCGGTCACGCTCAGCTCGGTCAGCGTGCCGCCAAGGCGCGCGCGCGCCGCGATCGAATCCTTCGCTTCGATCTGGCCATAGACCGCCTTCCAGTCGACGACCTCGGTCGGGGTCACGGTAAAGCTCTGCTCGGCACGCAGCCCCTGCGGCACGGCCAGCGCGAGAAGCGCCAGCGGCAAGACGTAAGTTTTCATGTCGGCATCCCTTCCCTACGGCGCCCAGATCCCGGCTCGCGTCCGGGCATTTACATTCTGGTTCTTGAATGTGTGATCCCATACACGATTATGCAATCACCCCGCAAGGGCTTGCGCCATGACCGGGATCAAGGCGCGGCATGCGCGGGGCTTTCATGCCGCATCTTTCCGCGCTAAACGCTTTGGCGCAACCATCAGAGGTGAGCCCCATGCACGACATCCGCGCCATCCGCGAAAACCCCGCCCAGTTCGACGCCGCGCTCGCGCGCCGGGGGCTCTCGCCGCTCGCCTCGGAGATCCTCGCGCTCGACGAGGCGCGCCGGGCCGCGATCCACGCCGCCGAAACCGCTCAGGCCGATCAGAACGCCGCCTCGAAGCTTGTGGGCGCCGCCAAGGCCAACGGCGACGAGGCCGAGTTCGAGCGCCTGCGCGCGCTGGTGGCCGAGAAGAAGTCCGAGGTCGCCGCGATGCAGGCCGAGGCCGGCCGGCTTGACGCCGAGTTGCGCGACAAGCTGCTGTGGGTGCCGAACAGCCCGCTCGACGAGGTGCCGCAGGGCGCCGACGAAAACGACAACGTCGAGGTCCGCCGCTGGGGCACCCCGCGCGCCTATGACTTCGCGCCGAAGGAGCATTACCAGCTCTCGGCGGTCGGCAAGGCGATGGATTTCGAGACCGCGGCGAAGCTTTCCGGCGCGCGTTTCGTGGTGCTGAAGTCGGGCGTCGCCCGCGTGCACCGGGCGCTGGCGCAATTCATGCTCGATCTGCATGTCGACACCCATGGCCTGACCGAGGCGATCACCCCGGTGCTCGTCCGCCCCGAGACCATGCTCGGCACCGGGCAGCTGCCGAAATTCGCCGAGGACAGCTACGAGACCACCAATGGCTGGTGGATGATCCCGACCGCCGAGGTGACGCTCACGAACTTCATCTCGGGCGAGGTCTGGGACGAGGCGGCGCTGCCCGCCCGGATGTGCGCGCATACGAACTGCTTCCGCTCGGAAGCCGGGTCCGCCGGCAAGGATACCGCGGGCATGCTGCGCCAGCACCAGTTCGAGAAGGTCGAGATGGTGACGATCTGCCGCCCCGAGGATGCGATCGCGGAACACGAGGGCATGGTGAAGCGCGCCGAGGCGGTGCTCGAGGCGCTCGGTCTGCCCTATCGCCGGATCGTGCTGTGCACCGGCGACATGGGCTTCGGCGCGCAGAAGACCTATGACCTCGAGGTCTGGCTGCCCGGGCAGAACACCTACCGCGAGATCTCCTCGGTCTCGACCTGCGGCCAGTTCCAGGCGCGGCGGATGAACGGGCGTTACAAGCCCGCCGCGGGCGGCAAGCCCGAATTCGTCGCCACGCTGAACGGTTCGGGCCTCGCCGTCGGGCGCTGCCTGATCGCGGTGCTCGAAAACGGTCAGGAAGCGGATGGCTCCGTCACCCTGCCCGCCGTGCTGCACCGCTATCTGGGCGGCAAGACCCGGCTCGTCGACGGCGTTCTGGTCTGAACGAAAAATCCTGAAGATCGGGGCGCGGCGGGGGAACCTGGCCGCGCCCTTTGCGTTTTGGCGGAAAGCCCCGGGGGAATATCATGCTGCGCCTGAAAGCGATCCTGACCTTCACTGCCGCGCTGGCCTTCGCCGCGGCCTCCTACAGCGCGCGCAACTTCCGCGGCTATGACCCGGCCGCCTTCCCGGTGCCGGTCGTGAACCCGCCGTTCCAGCCCGCGCCCTGGGCCTTCTCGATCTGGGGGCTGATCTTCCTCACGCTGATCGTGCAGGCGGGCTTCGGCCTGATGCGCCGGGCCGAGGACCCGCAGTGGGACGCACCGCGCGGACCGCTGATTCTGTCGATGGCGCTTGGCGCAAGCTGGCTCGCCGTGGCGATGCAGGCGCCGGTGTTCGCCACGGTGCAGATCTGGATCATGGCGGCACTGGCGCTCGCCGCTCTCGCCCGCGTGCCGAAGGGCGCCGAATTCCCCCTGCGCGCCGCGCCGATCGGGCTATACGCGGGCTGGCTCACCGCCGCGACCATGGTCGCCACCGGTACCGTGCTGGTGGGCTATGGGCTGCTGCCGCTCGGCCTCGCAAGCTGGGTCGTGCTGGCGGCGACGGTGATCGTGGGACTTGCCGTCACTGCCCGCCTCGCCCCGGGCGCGGCCTATCCGGCGGGTGTGATCTGGGCACTGATCGGCATCCTCGCCGCGAATACCGCAAACCCGGCGCTGGTCGCCGGCGCGGGGGTCGCGATCCTCGCCCTTGGCGTGACAGCCTGGATGCGCCGCGCGGGCTGAGAGGGCGGATGCCTCCGGCGGGAGTATTTGCACCAGGACAAGACCAAGGCCTTCAACGCCCGGCCACTGGTTTTCCCGGCCCTTGGCTTTTCTTGGCAAAAATACTCACGCGCCCTCTCCGCCCGTGCCCCCGCCGGGCCGTCGGAATGAAAAACCCCGCCGTTTCGTAACGGCGGGGTTTTCTCATTTCTTCGGCGGGCGCTGGCCCTTGGGCTTGGGCTTGTCCGGCCGCATCGTGCCGCCCGGTGCAACGCCGCCCGAAGCGGCCTTGCCCTTGCGCTCGGCCGCCTTGCGCGCCTCGACGTGTTTCGTCAGCCGCGACGGGATCGACTTCTTGCGCTCCTTGTAGGGGTTCTTCGAGCCCTGATCGCGGAAGAAGATGCGGATCGGCGTGCCCGGCATGTCGAAATCGGCGCGCAACCCGTTCACCAGATAGCGGCCATAGCTTTCCGGGATCTTGTCGGTATGGGTCGCCATGATGACGAAGCCCGGCGGCCGGGTCTTGGCCTGCGTCATGTAGCGCAGCTTGATTCGGCGCCCGCCCGGCGCCGGCGGCGGATGCGCCTCGGTCATCGCCTGCAGCCACATGTTCAGCTTCGCGGTCGAGATCCGGCGGTTCCACACCTCATAGGCGCGGATGATCGCATTGTGCAGCCGGTCGAGGCCCTTGCCCGTCTTCGCCGAGACGGTGACCAGCGGTGCACCGCGCAACTGCGGCAGGGACTTCTCGAAATTCTCGCGCAGCTCCTTGAGCTTCTCGGGTTTGTCCTCCTCGAGATCCCACTTGTTCGCGGCGACGATGACAGCGCGGCCCTCGGTCTCGGCGAGGTCAGCGATGCGCAGATCCTGCGTCTCGAACGGAATGTTGACGTCAAGCAGCACCACGACCACCTCGGCGAAGCGCACCGCGCGCAGCCCGTCGGCGACCGACAGCTTCTCGAGCTTGTCGTTGATCTTGCCCTTCTTGCGCATGCCGGCGGTGTCCCAGATCCGCATCGGCGTGCCCATGAACTCGGTGGTGACCGAGATCGCGTCGCGGGTAATCCCCGCCTCCGGCCCGGTCAGCAGCCGGTCCTCGCCGAGGATCTTGTTGATCAGCGTCGACTTGCCGGCATTCGGGCGGCCGATCACGGCAAGCTGCAGCGGCTTCGCCGCCGTCGGCATGCGGAAGACGCCCTCTTCCTCCGAATCCTCCTCGATCTCGACATCGACCTCGGGGGTGTTCGCGGCATGTTTCTCGGCGAACTCGTCGGCCAGCGGGCGCAGCGCGGTATAGAGATCGTCGAGACCCTCGCCGTGCTCGGCCGAGATCCGGATCGGCTCGCCAAGGCCGAGGCCCCAGGCCTCGATCGCGCCGGCATCGCCCGCCGAGCCCTCGGCCTTGTTCGCGGCGACGATGACATGGGCGTTCTTGCGGCGCAGGATGTCGGCGAAGATCTCGTCGGCCGGGGTCACGCCCGCGCGCGCGTCGATCAGGAACAGGCAGATGTCCGCCTCCTCGACCGCGCGCTCGGTCAGGCGCCGCATCCGGCCCTGCAGGCTGTCGTCCTCGGCGAGTTCAAGCCCCGCCGAGTCGATGACGATGAAGCGCAGGTCGCCAAGGCGCGCGTCGCCCTCGCGCAGGTCGCGGGTGACGCCGGGCTGGTCGTCGACGAGGGCGAGACGCCGGCCCACCAGACGGTTGAACAGCGTCGACTTGCCCACGTTGGGGCGGCCCACGATGGCCAGGGTAAAGCTCATGTTCCGCTCCTTGGTGCGACCGAAGTCGCCGCTTTACACGGGTTTTGCCCCGGGCTCAACGGTAGGCGTGCAGAACCCCGTCCCGGCTGACGACATAAAGCGTTCCGCCGGCCACCACCGGGTCGGTCGAGGCGCCGCCGGGGATCTCGGTCTGGCCGATCAGATTGCCGCTGGCCGGGTCGAAGACCCGCAGCAGACCGTCCGACGAGGCGACGAACAGCTTGCCGCCCGCCAGCACCGGGCCGTAATGCACCCAGATCTCGTTCTGCTTCTTGACCTTTTCCTTGACGAAATAGGGCAGATCCTTCGACCAGATGACGTCGCCGTTCGCGGCATCGAGCCGTTCAATCTGCGCCTGATCGTTGACGATGAAGAGCGAGCCGCCCGCCACCTGCACCGGCGAATTCGGTCCCTCGGTCGCGGTCCAGAGCCGCTCGCCGGTGTTCAGATCGAAAGCCGCAAGCTTGCCCGCCGAGGAACCGGCATAAAGCGTGTTGCCCGAGATCACCGGCTCGCCGGTCAGGTCGGAGACCGAGGCATAGCCGCGGCCAAGCCGGGCGCCCGCCACCTGCGCCGACCACAGCGTCATGCCGCGCGTCTTCAGTGCCGCGATGAGTTCCCCCGTCGAGAACGGGAAGACCACCATCCGGTCGTTGACGACCGGCGCCGCGACGCCGCCCATGCCGGCCCCCGCCGGCGTGCTGCCGAGTTGCCACATCACCTTGCCGTCGGCCGCGCGCACCGCCCAGGCCGAACCGTCGCGCACCACGACATAGACCATGCCGGCCGAGACCGTCGGCGCGCCGCCGATGCCGGCGTCGAAGCCCTGCCGCCACAGAACCTTGCCGGTCGCAGCATCAAGCGCGGCAAGCTCGGCATAGCCCGAGGTGACGAAGATCTTGCCGCCGTCATAGGCGAGCCCGGCGCCGCTTGCATCGTCGGCACGGTCGCCCGGCGGGGTGACGTCGGTCTGCCATTGCCGGGCGCCGTTCGTCGCCGTCGCGGTCACATGACCGCGGCTGTCGAGGGTGAAGACGCGGCCCGCGGCCACCACGGGCTCGGCCACCAGCCGATAGCGGCGGCTTTCGCCCTCGCCGATCGGGGCGGACCAGACATGCGTGGTGCCGGCGCCGATCGCCGGATTGGTCAGCAGATGGCCGGGCCCGCCGGCGCGCTGCGGCCAGTCGGCATTCGCCTGCGCCTTCGGCAGCGAGAGCGCGCGCGGCACCTCGGGCGTGGCGATCGCGCTGCCCGGAACCGAGCCCTCGCCCACCACCGCGCGCGGATCAAGCCGCTCGCCCGGCAGGATGACTTCCTTCTCGCAGCCCGCAAGCACCGTCGCGGCCATGCCCAGCACAGCGATTCCCCGGATCAGCTTCACCGCTCTCGTCCCCCTGCCTTCGTTTCCCGTGCCGGTCCTGCGCAGACCGCATACTTACTGCGCGGCGGTCTCGGCCACCGGGTCACCGCCCAGGGCCACAATCAACTCAGTCGCGCGCTGTTGCAAGCCCGGCGTGACCGCGGAATCGGCCAGCACTTCGCGGGCCTTGGCGATCGCCGTGTCGCTGTCGCCGGTCTCGAGCGCGAGCACCGCGAGCTGTTCGAGCGCCATCAGCCGATAGGGCGCGCCGGGCTGGGCCAGCGCCTCGAGCTCGGTGCGGCGCGCCTCGGCCGTCATCGTGTCGCCGGCAACCAGCACCGTCTTCAGACGGGCCAGATCGCGCAGGCTTGCAGGCAGGGATTTGTCCTCGGCCACCGCCCTGAGATCGGCCAGCGCCGCCTCGCTGCGGCCGTCCTGCACCGCCTGCGCGGCCGACATCAGCTTTGCGACACCCGCGCGCGGGCCCTCGGCCTGGATCTCGGACAGCGCCGCGCCCGGGTCGTCGGCCTGCACCGCCGCCAGAAGCGAATCCCCGAAGGCCTGCGCCGCATCGCGGGTGCGGATCTTCTGCCACTCGGTATAGGCCGAGCCGCCGACAATCGCGACGATCGCCACCGCACCGATCCAGCCGTATTTGCGGAAAGCCGCAAACAGCCGGTCGCGACGCACTTCCTCGGTGACTTCCTCGATAAAGCTGTCGGTCTGATCCACGGGCGGACTCCTTGATCTGTCGCGCCTTCTTATACGCAAGCGCGCCCACTTGCCAAGGCCGGCCCGGGCCGGCCGGCAGGGGCGCGCCGGGATGTGATGGGGCCGGCCCGATCAGGCCGCGCTCGCCTCCGTCTCGCCGTCCTCGGCCGACTGGCGCGCCCACATCGCGGCATAGCGCCCGCCATGCGCCAGAAGCGCCTCATGCGTGCCTTCCTCGACGATCTCGCCCTTCTCGAGCACCACGATCCGGTCGGCATCGGCGATGGTCGAGAGCCGGTGCGCGATAGTGATGACGGTGCGGCCCTCGCCCATGGCGTTCAGGCTGTCCTGGATGTCGCGCTCGGTCTGGGTGTCGAGCGCCGAAGTCGCCTCGTCGAGAAGCAGGATCGGCGGGTTCTTCAGCAGCGTGCGGGCGATGCCGACGCGCTGCTTCTCGCCGCCCGACAGCTTCAGCCCGCGCTCGCCCACGGCGGTGTCATAGCCCTCGGGCAGCGACATCACGAAGTCATGGATCTTCGCGGCCTTGGCGGCGGCGACGATCTCGGCCTCGGTGGCATCGGCGCGGCCATAGGCGATGTTGTAACGGATCGTGTCGTTGAACAGCACGGTGTCCTGCGGCACCACGCCGATCGCGTCGTGCAGGCTTTGCTGGGTGACGTCGCGGAGATCCTGCCCGTCGATGCGGATCGCCCCGCCGGTGACGTCATAGAAGCGGAACAGCAGCCGCCCGATCGTCGACTTGCCCGAGCCCGAGGGGCCGACGAGCGCCACGCGCTGCCCCGCCGCCACGGTCAGCGAGATCCCCTTCAGGATCGGCCGGTCCGGGTGATAGGCGAATTTCACCGCATCGAAACAGACCTCGCCGCCGGTGACGGTCAGCGCCGGCGCGCCGGGCTTGTCCTCGATCTCGGCGGGCTGGTGCAGCAGGTCGAACATCTCGCCCATGTCGACGAGCGCCTGACGGATCTCGCGATAGACCGTGCCGAGGAAGCCGAGCGGCATGGTGATCTGGATCATGTAGGCCTGCACCATGACGAAATCGCCGACGGTCAGCTTGCCCGATTTCACCTCGAGCGCCGCCATCACCATCACCGCGACAAGCCCCGCGGTGATGATCAGCGTCTGACCGAAGTTCAGGAAGGCAAGGCTCTGCCCGGTCTTCACCGCGGCCTTCTCATAGCCCGCCATCGAAGCGTCGTAACGCTCCGCCTCGCGGGTCTCGGCGCCGAAATACTTCACCGTCTCGAAGTTCAGCAGGCTGTCGATCGCCTTCTGGTTCGCCGCGGTGTCGGCATCGTTCATCTTGCGCCGGATCGCCACGCGCCATTCGGTCACCTTGAAGGTGAAGGCGACATAGGCCCAGATCGTGACCACCACCACCGCGGCATAGCGCCAGTCGAAGAGCACCGCGAAGAGGATGGTGACGAGGGTGAGTTCGAGGATCAGCGGCCCGACCGAGAACAGCATGAAGCGCAGCAGGAATTCGACGCCCTTCACGCCGCGCTCGATGATCCGGCTCAGCCCGCCGGTCTTGCGGGTGATGTGATAGCGCATCGAGAGCGCGTGGATGTGGCGGAAGGTCTCGAGCGCAAGCTGACGCAACGCCCGCTGCGCCACCCGCACGAAGACCGCGTCGCGCAGCTCGCCAAAGGCCACCGAGCCGAGACGCGCGAGCCCATAGGCCACGGTCAGCGCCACCGCGCCGAGCGGCAGCAACAGCCCCTCGTCGCGCGCGGTGCCGGCAAGGCTGTCGACCGCGCCCTTGTAGAGCACCGGGGTGGCGACCGAGATCACCTTGGCCATCACCAGCAGCACCATCGCGATCAGCACGCGTTTCTTCACCCAGGGGTGGTCGGCGGGCCACAGATAGGGCAGCACCGAGCGCAGCGTGCGCATGTTGCGCGCCCGGTCCTCGGCGCTGAGCTTGCCGGATTGGGTGATCTGGGAGGGCGGCATGGAATCCTCGCTGGCGCGGCGGCGCCTTCTGTCGGTTCGGGTCATCGGAAAAGACGGGCGGAGCATCCCTGCCCGCCCGCGTCCGGACCCTACCTAAGCCGCCGCGCGCCGGAGTCCAGCCCCTTTTGCCTCACTCGGGCAGGGTGAAGACCTGCCCCGGGTAGATCAGATCGGGGTCGCGGATCTGGTCGCGGTTCGCCTCGAAGAGCTTCACGTAAAGATAGGGGTCGCCATAGGTGTCGCGCGCGATCGCCCAGAGCGTGTTGCCCCGCGCGATGGTGACGACGCGCGCCCCGGCCGGGGCACCAGCCCCCGCCCCCGCACCCTTGGCCGAGGCGGCCAGGGTCTCGGGCGCCGTGGCCTCGAAGCTCGTGCCCGCGCGCGCCACCACCTTGCCCGCCGCATCGATCGCGTCGACGCGCAGCTCGTGCGGCCCGGGCGCGGCCTTCGGCAGCTGCATCCGCCAGCCGCCATCGGCGCCGGCCTGCACCAGCCCCGCCTCGGCATTGTCGACATAGGCGCGCAGCACCACACCCGTCGGCGCGCCGCGACCGCTGATCTCGATCGCGCCGCCGGTGCCGAAGGCGAGCGTGTCGATGACGAGCGCCTCCGAGGCACCGGCCAGCACCTCGGCCCCGGCAGCATCGGTGACCAGCGGTTTCGCTGCCAGCGTCTCGGCCGCGGCGACCTGCTCGGCCACCACCTCGGGCGCCGCACCTGCCGCCGTCGCCGCCTGGGCAAGCGCCTCGGGGCTCGGCGCCACGGTCAGGGTCTCGGCCAGATCGCGGGTGACGCCATCGGCGCCGGTGACCTTCACGCTCAGCACCCGCGCCGCGGCCGAGGGCGCGACCGTGGTGGCGAGGAGGACGAAATCGCCATTCGCATCTGCGCTCACGGTGTCGAGCGGCGCACCGTCGAGCAGCACCTCGACCCACGCGCCGGGCGCGGCCTTGCCGGCCAGCGTCAGCCCGCCCTCGGGCGTGACGCGCAGCACGTCGAAGCGCGCGACCTCGGCCGCCTCCGCCGGCTCGGCCGGTGCCGCCGGCTCGGCCGGGGCGGTCGTCTCGCCCGTCACGGCCCCGGTCGCGGCCGCCTCGCCCTGAGCGGGCGCGACGGGTTCGGCCACCCTGGGCGCCGCCGGCTCCGCGCTTTCGGGGGCGGCCCCGGGCACCGGCCCGTTCAGCGCCCACCACCCGGCCAGAACCGCCACGATCGCCACGGCAACCGCCGCCCCGGCCGCCACCCCGCCGAGCCCCGCACGCTTGCCGCCGCCCTCCGCACCATCCGTCATCGCCGTCGTCCTTTTCCCTCTTTCGCCCCGCGGTCTGCGCCGCGGCTTGAGCCCGTTCACTTGAGCCGGTATCACGGCACAAAGCAACTCCCCGCGCGCCCGAACCGCCGGCCGGATGGCCCCCGCTGCCCGCACGGGCCCATCGAAGGATCCGCCATGCCCCTGCCCGTCCATTCCGTCTGCGTCTTCTGCGGTGCCCGCCCCGGCGCCCGCCCGGCCTATGCCGAGGCCGCCCGCGCCACCGGCGCGCTGCTGGCCGCGCGCAACTGGCGCCTTGTCTATGGCGCGGGCGATGTCGGGCTGATGGGCGAGGTCGCGCGCGCCGCGCAGGCCGCCGGCGGCGCCACCTTCGGGGTGATTCCCGCCCATCTCTTCCCGCTCGAGGTGGGCAAGCGCGACCTGACCGCCTTCGTCGTCACCGAGACGATGCACGAGCGCAAGAAGGTGATGTACATGAACTCGGATGCGATCGTCGTGCTGCCGGGTGGCGCGGGCTCGCTCGACGAGTTCTTCGAGGTGCTGACCTGGCGCCAGATCGGGCTGCACACGAAGCCGATCTTCCTGCTCGACACCGAGGGCTACTGGCAGCCGCTGATTGCGCTGGTCGAGAACATCGTGGCCGAGGGCTTTGCCGCGCCGAGCCTGCGCGACTTCGTGGTGACGGTGCCCGATGTCGCGGCGCTCGAGGCTGCACTCGTCACCGCCTTCGGCTGAGGCCGGGCTCAGCGGGCCTGCGCCGCGCCGCGCAGGCTGGCGAAGGAGTAGAGCGCCAGCGCCCCCCAGATCAGCGGGAAGGCGACGAGGTAGGCATGGGTCAGCGGCTCGCCAAAGGCGATGACCGCCACCAGGAATTGCAGCGTCGGATTGAGGTAGAGCATCACCCCCACCGTCGCCAGCCGCACCCGCTGCGCCGCATAGGAGAACAGCATCAGCGGCCCGCCGGTCATCACGCCCGAGAACACGAGCAGCGCGCTCATCGTCCAGTCGCCGCCGAAGCTGCCCGAATGCGGCGCAAAGCCCCAGCCGAAATGCTCGGCGATCAGCAGAGCCAGCGCGAAGGGGGCGAGCAGCACCACCTCGGCACAGACCGAAACTGCCGGCGGCAGGTCGATGCCCTTCTTGATCAGCCCGTAAAGCCCGAAGGTCGCGGCAAGAGTCAGCGCGATCCAGGGCGCCTTGCCCAGCGACCAAGTCAGCCACAGCACCGCGCAGGTGACAATCAGCACCGCAAGCGTCTGCAGCCGCCCCATCCGCTCGCGCAGGAAGATCATGCCAAGCGCCACCGCGACCAGCGGGAAGATGTAATAGCCAAGGCTTGCCTCCATCGCGTGGCCGTTCTGCACCGCCCAGATGAACCCGAACCAGTTAATCGAGATCAGCACCGCCGCAAGCGCCAGCGCCGCTGCCTGTCGCGGATTGCGCAGCGCGGTGACCAGCGCCCCGAGCTGCCCCTGAAAGGCCAGAACCACGGCAAAGAACACCACCGACCACACCGTGCGATGTGCCAGCACCTCGAGCGGCGGCACCGAGGCCAGCAGCTTGTAATAGATGCCCGACAGGCCCCAGATCAGACAGACCGAGATCAGTGCCCAGAACCCCTTGACCGTCTCGCGCATGTCCATCCCCTGCCGTTACGCGCCAGCACTGCACGAAACGGCAAGGAAAGGGAAGACCAGCCGGTCCGGCGCCGCTTCACCGGCCCGTGATCCCGGATGGGGCCCCGGGATCCGGCCCGGCGCCGGGCGCGCGTTCCGTCAGACCGGATCGAGCGCCGCGGCCAGCACCTGCGCCACCTCGGGCAGCGGATGGCCGGTCAGGGTCTTGTCGAGCTCCGCCACGACGCGCTCGGCAAGCGCCTCAGGCAACACGGCGCGCAGCGCAGCCAGCATCCGCGGCGGCGCCACCAGCACGAGCCGCTCGCCGGCATGGGTGCCGAGAAACGCCACGAGATCGCGCGCGAAGCGTTCTTGCCCGACCCGTTCGGGATCGCCCTGCTCGAAGGCGGTGCCATGCCCCGTCGCCCGGTCGCTCTCGCGGCCGGGCTTGTCGGCGAACTCCACCTCCGGGGCCGCCCGGCATTCCGCCACAAGCCGCAGCTCGGGCGTTTTCGTGTCACCGGCATTCTCCAGAAGAAGGGCCCGCGTCTCGTCCGAGACCAGCACCCGCATTCCCTTGGAAAGCAGCATGATATCCTCCTGTCCTCATCCCCCTGCCCCGCAAAGATGGGCCTCGTCATCCCCAATGTCCAGTGCCCCGGACAAAGCGCCGCAGCCCGTCGCCCGGACATGCAAAGGCCCGCCGGAGCGATCCGGCGGGCCCTCGATTCCGGCACGCGCGGCGATTACAGGCGCGAAGCGACGTTTTCCCAGTTCACCAGCTTCTCGAGGAAGTTGGTCAGGTAGGCCGGACGCTTGTTGCGGAAATCGATGTAGTAGGAATGTTCCCACACGTCACAGCCAAGCAGCGCGGTCTGGCCGAAGCACAGCGGGTTCACGCCGTTCTCGGTCTTGGTGACCTTGAGCGACCCGTCGACGTCCTTGACGAGCCAAGCCCAGCCCGAACCGAACTGCGCGGCGCCGGCGGCGGCGAAGTCTTCCTTGAACTTGGCGACCGAGCCGAAGGATTCGACCAGCGCCTTTTCCAGCTCGCCCGGCATCGCCTTGCCGCCCGGGCCCATCATTTCCCAGAACTGGGTGTGGTTCCAGTGCTGCGAGGCGTTGTTGAAGATGCCGTTCTGCGCCACGGCGCCGGCCTGATAGGTGCCCTTGACGATCTCTTCGACCGACTTGCCTTCCCACTCGGTGCCCGCGATGGCCTTGTTGCCGTTGTCGACATAGGCCTTGTGGTGCAGGTCGTGGTGATATTCGAGGGTTTCCTTCGACATGCCCAGATCGGCCAGAGCGTCGTGGGCATAGGGAAGGGCAGGAAGTTCGAAAGCCATGTGTCTCGTCCTCGGTTGCGTTCGATTGGCCCTAATTGAAGGGCGCGAAGCCGCGAGGTCAAGGGCGCATCCGCACAGATCGGGTGCAGCGCGGGCAATGGCCGGGAGAGGGGGCGCTGCCCCCTCTTTCCCTGCGGGAAATTCACCCCCGGGATATCTGGTGCGATTGGAAGACGGCAGGGGGCGGGCACCGGCCGGTGTCCCGCCCCCTGCCCTCATGGCGCTCAGCCCGCCGCGGCGGGCCGCGGAGTTTCCTCGGTCCCGGCCCGGTCGGCGACCGAGAGGCCGAGATCCTCGAGAATGGCGAGAATCGCCGGCGTCACGAACAGCGACAGCAGCGTCGCCGAAGTCAGCCCGAAGGCGAGGCTCGCCACGATCGGGCGCAGGAACTGGGCCTGGGTGCTTTGCTCGAACAGCAGCGGGCCGAGCCCGACGACGGTGGTGAGCGAGGTCAGGAAGATCGCGCGGAAGCGGTCGCGCACCGCCTCGCGCCCGGCCTCGAGCATCGGCATGCCGGCGGCGCGGCGCGCGCCGATGAAGGCGTCGAGCAGGATCGTGTCATTCACCGCGACGCCCGCGAGCGTGGCGAGGCCGACAAGGCTCGGCAGCGAGATCTGCAACCCGAGCGCCATGTGCCCCCAGATCACTCCGACAAGGCCGAGCGGCACCGCGGCGATCACCGCGACCGGGCGGATGAAGCTCGACAGGGTGAAGGCAAGGAGCAGATAGACGCCAACGGCGCCCGCCAGCATGAAGCGCGCGAGCGAGGCGCCGGTGGTCGCGGTGTCCTCCTCCTCGCCCAGCACCACGACCTTCACCCCCGGCCGCTTTTCGGCAAGCCCCGGCAGGTAGTCGGCCCGCATCGCCGCCATCAGCTCGCGCGCATTGGCGATGGCGGGGTCGATCGTGCCCTGCACCGAGACCGCGCGCACCCCGTTCACATGGGTGATGGTGTTGTAACCGCGGGTCTGGGTCACCTCGGCCACCGCCGCAAGCGGCACCAGCGCGCCATTCGCGCCCGGCACGCGCAGCGCCAGCACATCGCCGATGTCGCGCCGCTCGGAGGCCGCAAGGCGGGCCACGATGTCGATCGGGCCGCGGGCATCGGCGAAGGTGACGGCGCTGTCGCCGCGGAAGGCTGAGCGCAGCTCGGTCGCGAGCGCGAGCGGGGTGACGCCCAGAAGCACCGCCGCGGCCGGTTTCATCCGCACCACCAGCTCGGGCTTGCCCGGCTGCAGGTCGAAGGTGACGTCGCGCACCCCGTCGAAGCCGCGGAAGAAGCGGCGCAGCTCGCGCGCGGTGGTGGCAAGCTCGGCCAGATCCTCGCCCTCGACGAGCAGGTCGATCGGCTTGCCGCCGGCGCCGCGCTCCTTGTCGGTGATGCGGAAGGCGGCCATGTCGGGCATCTGGCCGACGCCCTTCTTCCAGCCGTCGAGCACCGCGCCCACCGGCGTGGTGCGGGTGCCCGCGGGCAGCAGCGCGGCGCTGACCGTCGCCATGTTCGGCCCGCTCGACGGGCTGTCGGCATTCACCCCGTAGGTGACGGTGTAGCTTTGCACGAGAGGCTGACCGCCCGGCTGATCGGGGGTCAGATCGGCGTTCAGCGTCTCGAGCGCCTTCACCACCTTCGCAACCCGCGCCTCGGTGCGCGCAAGCGGCGAGCCCTCGGCCAGCAGCAGCCGCGCCTCGACGGTGTCGCTCTCGAGCGTGGGGAAGCTCTGATACTTGATGAAGCCGCCGGTGAAGGGAGCGATGGAAAGCGCCACGAGGAAGATCGCAAGGCCGAGCGTCAGATAGCGGAAGCGCAGCGCCAGCCCCGCAAGCGGCACCACCACCCCGTCGCGCAGCCGGTCGAAGGCGGCGTTCACCGCGCGGCTGACGGCGCCCGGGCGCATGTCGCCCGCCAGCGAATGGCGCATGTGCGCGGGCAGGATCAGGAAGGCCTCGATCAGGCTGACGGTCAGCGTGATCAGCAGCACGATCGGGATGTATTTCAGCAGCGCCCCGATGTTGCCGGACAGGAAGCTGAGCGGGCCGATCACCATCGCGGTGGTCAGGAAGGAGGCGATGACCCCCGGTCCGACCTGTTTCACCCCATTCACCGCAGCCTCGAGCGGCGCCTCGCCCGCCTGCCGCCGGCGCACGATGTTCTCCGAGATCACGATGGCATCGTCCATCAAGAGCCCGGTCGCGACCAGCAGCGCCACCATCGTCATCATGTTGACAGTATAGCCCAGCATCTGCATCGCGAAGATGGCGCCCAGGAAGCTGACCGGCAGGCCCATCGCCACCCAGAACGACATCCGCAGCCCGAAGAAGAGCCACATCGCGACCAGCACAAGCACCAGCCCCTGCACCCCGTTCACCCCGATGATGCGCAGCCGCTCGACGATGTTCGAGGTCGAATCCTGCGAGATCGCAAGGGTGACACCCGCCGGCGCCTCGGCCTTGGCCCGCGCGATCTGGCGATCGAGCGCCGCCTTGACCTTCAGCGCATCCTGAGAGGCGGTCTTCGACACCGCGACGATGGCCGCGCGATGGCCGTTGAACCAGGTCGCCTGCGAGGGATCGGCAAAGCCCGCGCGGATCGTCGCGACATCGCCAAGCCGCACGGTGCCGCCCGAGGCGCTGCTGCGCAACGGGATCCGGGCAAGCTGGGCCGGCGTGCGCTTTTCGCCGAGGAAGCGGATCGCGGTGTCGCCCGCCGCGCCCTCGAGCGTGCCCGCCGGCATATCGAAGCTGTCGCGTGCCAGCGCCGTCGCCACGCCCGCCATGTCGAGCCCGAAGCGTTCGAGCGCGGCGCGGTCGAACTCGACCGCCACCTCGCGGTCGGAAAAGCCCGTGACATCGACCAGCGAGATCGCCGGATCGGCGCGCAGCCGGTCGGCCAAGGTCTGCGCATAGGCGTAGAGCACGGCCGGATCCTCGGGCCCGGTGACGGCGACCGAGGCGACCGAGGCCACGCGCTCGACAATCTGCGTCACCGGGTCCTCGGCCTTGTCGGGAAAGCTGGTGATGCCGTCGACCACATCCTTGATGTCGTTCGAAAAGCGCGTCATGTCCGCGCCCTCGAGGATCTCGGCGGTGATCTGCGCCGCGTTCTCGCGTGCCAGACAGGTCAGCTTGGCGAGGTTCTCGACCTTCATCAGCAGCGGATCGGCAACGGTGCAGATGCCGGTCTCGACCTCGGCGGGTGCCGCGCCCGGATAGGCGATGCGGACCGAGACCTCGGAGGGCGGGGTCGCCGGGAAGGTGTCGCGCTGCAGCATCGGCAGCGCCAGCAGCCCGAGCCCGGCAATTGCCAGCATCAGGATGTTGGCGGCGGTGCGATGGCCGGCAAAGAGGCGGATCATTGGCCGGCCCCCGGGGTCTTGCCGGCGCCACCGCCCTTGCCGCTGCCGGCCCCGCTGCCCATGCCGCTGCCCGGTTTCGCCGCGCCGGGCGACTGACCGAGCGCCTCGGCCGCAATCTCGGCCTTGCGGGTCTCGTCCTCGACCGGCTTCACCGCCATGCCGGGCACGGCAATCGAGGGATCGGTGACGACCAGCCTGTCGCCCGCCGCAAGCCCCTTCGTCACCACCGCGAGGTCACCCGAGACGAAGCCGGTCTCGACCTTGCGCGGCTCGAGCGTGCCCGCCTCCGACACCACCAGCGCGGTGCCGCCCGCCACCGCCTCCGCCGGAACCACGAGGGCCGCGCGCTTCGGCGCGAAAAGCTCGACCTCGACCACCATGTTGCGCCGCAAGGGCGGACGCTCGCCCGCCACGCTCTGCCCCTGCGGATCGTCCACACGCACCACCACCGGCGCGCTTTGCGTCGTGGCGTCGATCGCGTCGCCGACCCGTTCGACCCTGGCCTTCCAGACCACCGCGTGATCGGCCGCGGGCAGCTTTACCCGCGCCCCCAGCCCGGTGACCGTCGCCCCCTCGCCCGCAAGCCGCAGCAAGGGCCCGATCCGGCCGATCGGGAACTGTGCCGAGATGTCGACCGCCTCGACCCCCTCGGCCTCGAGCAGCAGCTGACCGCGGCTGACGTATTGGCCGAGATCGGCGTCGAGCGCCGTCACCCGCAGGGCATAGGGCGCGCGGATCTCGGCGAAGGCGATCGCGCGCTCGAGCGAGCCGCGCTGCGTCGCCAGCACCTCACGCTCGGCCGCGTTCAGCTTCAGCTGGTTCTCGAGGTCGGTGACCTTGGTCTCGGCCACCAGCGCCTGCCGGCGCGAGGTCTCGAGTTCGGCCTGCGTCGCCACGCCCTGGGTGTTCAGCCGCTCCTGCCGCTTCAGGTCCTGCTGCGCGAGCTCGAGATCCTTGCGCGCGAGCCCGAGGCTGATCTCGACGGTCTGGTCCTTCACCCGCGAGGCCGAGACCTGCGCCTCGACATTGGCAAGGTCGAGCTTCAGATCGGTATCGTCGATGCGGAAGAGAAGTGTGTCGGCCGCGACGATGTCGCCTGCTGCCAGCGGCTGCGCGACAGCGGTGATCTCGCCCTCGGCCCGCGCGATGGCGCGCCATTCGCGCACCGGCGCCACCGTGCCATAGCCGCTGATCCGCGGCACGAGATCGGTCGGGGCCAGCGTGATGACCCGCACGAGGGCCGGCGGCCGGTTCGCCGCCACCGGCTCGGGCAGGGTCTTCAGCCGTCCGGCATAGAAGACCGCCGCCACCCCGAGGGCCGCGGGAACCGCCACCATCCCTATCCTTGCGAAAATGCCGCGCTGTCCCGCCATCAGTCCGTCCCGTTGCCACTGTTGTGTGCGGGGACGATGACGCAGGGGAATTTATTCGTCTATACGAATATGTCTGCGGACGGGATTTTTCGGACAGCGAGGAACAGTGCCGTCAGGGCCGACGCATCGAAGCGGGGGCGAGCCGTGGCGTTCAGGGGGCACTGCCCCCGCGCTGACGCGCTCCTCCCG
This sequence comes from Paenirhodobacter ferrireducens, assembly GCF_004022265.1. Lineage (GTDB taxonomy): Bacteria > Pseudomonadota > Alphaproteobacteria > Rhodobacterales > Rhodobacteraceae > Rhodobacter > Rhodobacter ferrireducens. Next base: position 123,196 of record NZ_SAVB01000001.1, on the reverse strand, counting down.
GATTATTTGCGGCAATTGGAAGCGGAACAGAGGCACAGACGGGAGGGGGCGCCAGGACGCTCCCTCCCGGTCGTCAGAAGATCTCGCCGCCGCGACGCGAGGAGACCTCGAGCAGCCCCATCACATAGGTCGCGACCGAGCGGAAGCACACGAGGCTGACCTCATCCGCGCCCGAGCGCCACAGCGCCACCGCCACCTGGGCGGCGCGGGTGCGCCGCATCTCCATCTCCGGCAGGGTCGCGAAGTCGAGCGGGCAGAGCTTCATCATCACCTCGCGGGCCTTCGCCCCCGAGACGGTGAAGCGTGCGCGCATGTCCGAGACATTCACCACCAGCGCGTGGCTGTCGGCAAGCGCAGTGGCGAGCGTGGCGGCCAGCGCCGGCGCCTCGTCATAGCCGCAGACCAGCAGAAGCTCGTCAGGGCTCATCCAGCCCAGCGAGCGGCCGCCGGCCGCCGTGACCTGGCGCAACGCCGGCACGGTCAGGCCGAGCGGGGCGAGCGCCGCGGCAAGCGCCGGGTCGGAAAGGTCGGCCCGGATCGTCACCATGCCGGTGAGCCCCGCCTCGGCCACGGTGGCGAAACCCACGTGGGTCTCGCCCTTCAGCGCGGACATTGCCTCAGACATTGGCCTTCTCCCCTTCCTTGTCGTAGAAGCACGGATCGACGATCTTCACCTTGTGCACCACCCCGCCATCGCCGGGGAAGTCGAGCACCTCGCCCATCCGTTCGGGCCCGTTCACGACCAGCCCCATCGCGATGCCCTTCTTCAGCGTCGGCGACCAGTAGGTCGAGGTCACGCGGCCCTGCGTGTTGCGCTGGCCGTTCGCGTTGTGACCCTCGGCCACGGCATAGACGCCATCGGGCAGCACCGTGCCGTCGATCGTCTCGAGACCGACGAGGCGCCAGCGATCCGGGCGCGCCATCTCGACCCGCGCCTGTGCGCGCTTGCCCAGATAATCGTCCTTCTTCTTCGAGATCGCCCAGCCGAGGTTCAGATCCTGCGGGATCACGGTGCCGTCGGTCTCGTCGCCGATCATGATGAAGCCCTTCTCGGCGCGCATCACATGCAGCGCCTCGGTGCCGTAGGGCATCGCGCCGAACTCGGCACCCGCGGCGTTCAGCGCCTCCCAGAAGGCGAGGCCCATGTTCGCGGGCACCGCGATTTCATAGGAGAGCTCGCCCGAGAAGGAGATCCGGAACACCCGCGCCGGGAAGCCGCCGAGCGTGCCTTCGGCGAGGCTCATGAAGGGCAGCGCCTCTTTCGAGACATCCATGCCGCCGAGCTTTTCGAGCACCATCCGCGCCTTCGGACCGACCACCGCGACCTGCGCATATTGCTCGGTCAGGTTGGCCGTGTAGACCTTCCAGTCCCACCACTCGCACTGCAGCCAGTCTTCCATCCAGGCGTGGATATGCTCGGCCCCGCCCGAGGTGGTGTGGCACAGCCAGCTGTCCTCGCTCAGCCGCACCACGACCCCGTCGTCCATCAGGAAGCCGTTCTCGTTGCACATGATCCCGTAGCGGCACTTGCCGACCGGCAGGGTCGACATCATGCCGGTGTAGAGCATGTCGAGGAAGCGGCCGGCATCGGGCCCCTTCACCACGATCTTGCCCAGCGTCGAGGCATCGAGCAGCCCGACATTGGTGCGGGTGTTGGTGATCTCGCGGTTCACCGCATCGCGGTGGCTTTCGCCCGCGCGCGGGTAGCAATAGGGCCGACGCCACAGGCCCACGGGTTCCCAATGCGCGCCTTTCGCCTCGTGCCAGCCGTGCATCGGGGTGCGGCGCAGCGGCTGGAAGATCTCGCCCTTCGCCTCGGCCGCGACGGCGCCGAAGCTGATCGGGGTGTAGGGCGGGCGGAAGGTGGTGGTGCCGGTCTGCGGGATCGCCTGACCGAGCGCATCCGACAGGATCGCGAGACCGTTGATGTTCGAGAGCTTCCCCTGATCCGAGGCCATGCCGAGCGTGGTATAGCGCTTGGTATGCTCGACCGAGGTATAGCCCTCGCGCGCCGCGAGCTGCACGTCCGAGACCTTCACGTCGTTCTGATAGTCGAGGAAGGCCTTGAACTTGAGCGCTTCCTTCGCCCCCGCGGGCATCACCCAGACCGGCGCGAGCGGCGCCTCGGGCTCGACCTGAGCGGCGAGCCCGGCCTCGGCGCAGAGCGCGTCGAGGGTGAGCGCGCCATTCGCCGCGCCGACCGCCCGGGCCAGCGCCGTGCCGTCGGCCTTGATCGGCGGACGGGTGGCGTCGGGGCGGAACATCGCCCCCGCCTCGTCCCAGATCAGCTTGCCGCCGACATGCGAGAACAGGTGGACCACCGGCGACCAGCCGCCCGACATCGCGACGCAGTCGCAGGCGACGGTCTCGATCACCCCGCCCTCACCCGCCTGGGCGCAGATCTCGACGCCGGTGACGGCCTTGCGGCCGAGCACCTTGGCGATGCCGCGGCCCTCGAGCACACGCACGCCGCGCGCCTTCACCGCCATCGGCAGCGCGCCGGTGACGCTGTCGCGCGCGTCGATCACCACCGGCACGCTGAGCCCGGCATCCAGAACCGCCAGCGCGGTGCGATAGGCGTCGTCGTTGTTGGTCACGATCACCACGCGGTCGCCCGGGCTCACCGCCCAGTTCACCACATAGTCGCGCACCGCCGAGGCCAGCATCACGCCGGGCACGTCGTTGCCGGCAAAGGCGAGCGGGCGTTCGAGCGCCCCGGTCGCGGTGATGACGAGGCCCGCACGGATGCGCCACAGACGGTGACGCGGACGGCCGTCGCCCGGGGTGTGATCGGCCACACGCTGATAGCCGATGACATAGCCGTGGTTGTAGAGCCCCGACACCATGGTGCGAGTGAAAAGCTGGACATTCTCCATCTTTTCAAGTGTTTCGATGGCGTTCCTGACCCATTCGTCGGGGGCCAGCCCGTCGATGATGCCGCCGTCGACCGGCGCACGGCCGCCCCAGAAGGCGGTCTGCTCCATCACCATCACGCGCTTGCCGGCCTTCGCCTCGGCGAGTGCCGCAGCAAGACCCGCCACGCCACCGCCCGCAACCAGAACGTCGCAGAAGGCATAGGTCTGTTCGTAGCGGTCGGGATCGGCCTCCTTCGGCGCGGCGCCAAGGCCAGCAGCCTGACGGATCACCGGCTCGAACAGATGCTTCCACGCCCATTTCGGCGCCATGAAGGTCTTGTAGTAGAAGCCCGCCGGGAAGAGCTTGCCGATCTTGTCGTTGATCTCGCCGATGTCGAAGTCGAGCGAGGGCCAGTGGTTCTGGCTCGACGCCTCGGCGCCCTCGAAAAGCTCTGTGGTGGTGGCGCGCTGATCGGGCTCGAGCCGCGCGTTGCGGCCGAGGTTCACCAGGACGTTCGGCTCCTCGACGCCCGAGGCGACGAGGCCGCGCGGGCGGTGATACTTGAACGACCGGCCGAGCAGCGTCCTGCCCGAGCCGAGCAGCGCCGAGGCGAGCGTGTCGCCCTGGAACCCGCGCAGCGGCGTGCCGTTGAAGGTGAAGTTGAGGGGCTTCGAGCGGTCGAGAAGCCGCCCCCCTTTCGCAAGACGGGTGCTCATTATTTCCAGCCCTCCCAGCCCGGGCGCTTGTTCTTGATGGCGGCGATCAGATCGGCCGGCGGTTCGGTCGTCTGCGCCGGATAGGTGCCGAAGACCTCGAGCGTGTTGGTGTCGCGCGCGGCGAGGAACCACTTGCCACAGCCATAGGCATGGCGCCAGCGCTCGAAATGCACGCCCTTCGGGTTCTTGCGGGTGAACAGATACGCCTCGAACTCGGCGTCCGACGAGCCGGGGCCGAAGCGCTTCAGATGCGCCTCGCCCCCGCCGGTGAGTTCGCTCTCCTCGGCGACAACGCCGCAATAGGGGCAGGTGAATGTCAGCATGTCAGCGGGCCTTCCTGATGGAGAGTGCCAGGGGCGCTGCCCCCGGACCCCCGAGGTATTTCGGGCAAGATGAAAGGGAGGGGGTCAGCATCGGCACACCCATGCGCCGTCGCGCGCGAGCGGCATCTCCTCCGCGCCGGAGGCGACGAAGGCGGCCACGACCTCGGACCAGCCATGCCCGGTTTCCTCGGGCATATCGGGGTAATCGGCGCTCAGATACTCGGCCACATGTGCGGGACCATCGGGCGCAAGGCTGGCCTTGTAGCGCGGATAGTGATCCTGCACCGCGCGCCAGTCGGCGAAGGTGCGCTTCGTCAGCACCATCGCATCCTCGAGAAACACCAGCGTCAGCGCCGGTCCGGAAAGCTGCGCGGACATCAGTGCGCCACCCCGGCCGCGACCGATTCGTCGATGAAGCGGCCTTCGCGGAATCGGTTCAGGCCGAAGCCCTCGGCCAAGGGCGAATGGCCCTTCGCCACCAGTTCCGCCATCGCCCAGCCCGAGCCCGGGATCGCCTTGAAGCCGCCGGTGCCCCAGCCGCAGTCGACGAAGATGCCCTCGACCGGGGCCTTCGAGATGATCGGCGAGTGGTCGCCCGTGATGTCGACGATGCCGCCCCATTGCCGCAGCATCTTGAGGCGCGACACCACCGGATAGGTCTCGACGAGGGCGCGGGTGGTCTCCTCGAGCGTGTACCACGAGCCGCGCTGCGTGAAGTTGTTGCAATGGTCGATGCCGCCGCCCAGCACCAGCTCGCCCTTGTCGGACTGGCTGATGTAGCAATGGACGAGGTTCGCCATGACGACGACGTCGATCACCGGCTTGATCGGTTCGCTGACCCAGGCCTGCAGCGCGACGGATTCGAGCGGCAGCCGGAAGCCCGCCATCTCGGCCAGCACGCCCGAATGGCCGGCGACGACCATCGCGAGCTTGCCGCAGTCGATCGCGCCCTTGGTGGTGTCGATGCCCTGCACCTTGCCGTTCACCGTGCGGATGCCGGTGACCTCGCATTGCTGGATGATGTCCATCCCCATCGCCGAGCAGCCGCGGGCATAGCCCCAGGCGACGGCGTCGTGGCGCGCGGTGCCGCCGCGTTCCTGATAGAGCGCGCCCAGAACCGGATAGCGCGGCCCGTCGAGGTTGATGATCGGCACCAGCTCCTTCACCCGCTCGCGCGAGATCCATTCGGTCTGCACGCCCTGCAGGGCGTTGGCATAGACCGTGCGCTTGTAGCCGCGCATCTCGTGTTCGGACTGCGCCAGCATCAGAAGGCCGCGCGGGCTGAACATGACGTTGTAGTTCAGATCCTGCGACAGGCCCTCGTAAAGCTGCAGCGCCTTCTCGAAGATCGCCGCCGAGGCATCCTGCAGATAGTTCGAGCGGATGATCGTGGTGTTGCGCCCGGTGTTGCCGCCGCCGAGCCAGCCCTTCTCGATCACCGCGACATTGGTGATGCCATGCACCTTGCCGAGGTAATAGGCGGTGGCAAGGCCATGCCCGCCCGCGCCCACGACCACCACGTCATAGCGCTTCTTCGGCTCGGGCGAGCGCCAGGCGCGCTCCCAGCCCGCGTGGTAGCGCAGCGCCTCGCGCGCCACCGCGAACATCGAATACCGTCTCATCGCGTTTCCTTCGCCCGTCGACTGTCCGAAAGCGGCGAGTCACTGCCGCCCTTCCCCACCTTGATGGACCCGCCCCTGTCGCGAAAGCCCCCCTCAAGCGGCATCGCAGGGAAAAAAGCGACATCACCTCCTGCGACACGGCGCCCCCTCACGCGCTTGTCTCTTTCGTGCCCCGGACACATCGCCTAAACGGGGGCGAGGATAGGAGACGCCATGCTGTTCTGGATACTCACCGCCGCCCTCGTGGCGATGATCGCCCTGCTGTTCGGTCTTGCGCTGCTGCGCCGGCATCCGGAGGAGGAGACCTCGACCGCGAGCTATGACGTGCAGGTCTATCGCGACCAGCTCTCCGATCTCGAGAAGGACCGCACCCGCGGCGTGATCTCGCCCGAGGAGGCGGAGCGCACGAAGATCGAGATCTCGCGCCGGATGCTCGAGGCCGACCGGCAGGAACGCGCCGGCAAGGACCTGGGCCGGCGGGCGGGCGAGGCGCCGCGCGGCGCCACCGTCGCCGCCTTCGGCGTGGTGGTGGTGCTTCTGGGCGCGGCCTTCGCGGGCTATGCGGTGCTCGGCGCGCGCGGCTATGGCGACATGCCGATCCGTCAGCGCTTCGCCGAGGCCGACACCTCCTATGCCAGCCGCCCCTCGCAGGACGAGGCCGAGAAGCAGGCGGCGGCAAGCCGTGGCCCGGCCCCCGCGGTCGATCCGAAATTCGCCGAGCTGATGGAAAAGCTGCGTCAGGCCGTGGCCGAGCGGCCGGGCGACCTCGAAGGTCTGACGCTCCTTGCCCGCAACGAAATGGCGATGGGGAACTTCCGCGCCGGCTACGAGGCGCAAAAGCGGCTGATCGCGGCGAAGGGCGATGGCGCGACGGGCGAGGATTACGCCCAGCTCGGCGAGGACATGGTGGTCGCCGCGGGTGGTCTTGTCACCCGCGAGGCCGAGGCGGCCTTTGCCACCGCCCTCGACAAGGAGCCGAAGAACGGGCTCGCGCTCTATTACATCGGGCTGATGATGGGGCAGAACGGCCGGCCCGACCGCGCCTTCCTGCTCTGGGACGGGCTCTTGCGCAACACCCCTGCCGACGCGCCCTGGAACGCGCCGATCCGGGCGAACATCGAGGAGCTCGCCTGGCTTGCCGGCGAACAGAACTATACCCCGCCGGGCACCCGCGGCCCCTCGGCCGCCGACATGGCGAATGCGGCGCAGATGACGCCCGAGGAGCGGATGCAGATGATCCGCGGCATGGTCGAGCAGCTGAACGACCGCCTCGCCTCCGAGGGCGGCCCGGTCGAGGATTGGGCGAAGCTCGTCTCCTCGCTCAGGATGCTGGGCGACACCGGGCGTGCCGATGCGATCGCGACCGAAGCGCGCTCGAAATTCGTCTCCGACAAGGAGGCGCTCGCGAAGATCGACGCAGCGACCCAGGCGCCGGTCGGCGCGGCGATGGGGCCGATGGGCGGCGGCGCCCCGATGGCGGCACCCGGCGCCGGCGCGATGCCGGGGCCGAGCGCCGAGGACGTGCAGAACGCCGCCGAGATGAGCCCCGAGGAGCGCCAGCAGATGATCCGCGGCATGGTCGACGGGCTTGCCGAACGGCTGACCACCGAGGGCGGCTCGGCGCAGGAATGGGCGCGTGCCGTGCGCTCGCTTGCCATGCTCGGCGACAGCGGGCGCGCGAAGGAGATCTACGGCAAGGCGCAGACGGCGCTTGCGGGTGACGCCGCGGCGCTCGCCATGGTGCAGCAGGCGGCCGAAGCCGCGAAGGTGGCGCCGTGATCTGCGACACCATTGAAGAGTTCGCCACCGCCCTGCCCCGCGCCGGCGCCGTCGCCGGGCTCGACCTCGGCACGAAGACGATCGGGGTCGCGGTCTCGGACGGGCTGCGCTCGGTCGCGACGCCGCTGCTGACGATCCGGCGCGAGAAATTCACCCTCGATGCCGAGAAGCTGCTCGAGATCATTACCGGGCGGGCGCTGACCGGCATCGTGCTCGGCCTGCCGCGCAACATGGACGGATCGGAGGGCCCGCGCTGCCAGTCGACCCGCGCCTTCGCGCGCAACCTCGAGAAACTGACGCCGCTGCCGATCAGCTTCTGGGACGAGCGCCTCTCGACCGTCGCGGCCGAACGCGCAATGCTCGAGGCGGATCTGTCGCGGCGCGCGCGCGCCGAGCGCATCGACCATGTCGCCGCGGGCTTCATCCTGCAAGGCGCGCTCGACCGGCTCGGCTATCTCGGCCGCGCCGATGGCTGAGCACGGGGCGATCGAAAGCCCCTGCCGCAAGCTCTGCGCGCTGCACCCCGAGCGGAAAATCTGCACCGGCTGCTTTCGCAGCCTTGCAGAGATCGGCACCTGGGCGCGGATGACGCCCGCGGACCGGCGCCGGGTGATGGCCGAGCTTCCCGCCCGCGCGCGCGCCTCGGACCTCGCGGATCAGGGGGGCGTTGCCCCCCGTCCTGCGGACTCCCCCCGGGATATTTGAGGCAATTGGAAGCGGGAAGGCCCCTGCTTTCATCTTGGCCGAAATACCTCGGGGGTGAGCGGCCATGGCCGCGAGGGGGCAGCGCCCCCTTGCCCCGGTCTCAGCGCGGCACTTCCTGGGCGATGATGCGCGCGATCTGTGCCACATCGGCCTCGCTGAAGGTGAGCGGCAAGCGCAGGTCGAGAAGCGCCGCCACCACCCGGTCGGTGCGCGGCAGGCTCTGCACCGGGGCGTATTTCCAGCTGTCATAGCGCGAGGTGAAGCCCGCGGGCTCGGCCGGGCCGAACCATTTCAGCTCGACCCCGCGCGCGGCGAGCCGCGCGACGAGGGCGGCGATGCGCTCGGGGCCGTGGCCCGGCAGCAGGAACTGGAAGGACGAGCCGACATAGGCCTCGGCCTGCGGACGGGGCACAAGGCGCAGCCCCGCGACGCCCGCAAGCCCCGCCTCCATCACGCGGTAAAGCGCATTCCAGCGCGCCACCCGCTCGGGCAGGGTCGGGATCTGCGGCCGCAGCACCGCGGCGCGCAGATTGTCCATCCGCCCCGAGACATTCGGCGTGTCGTATTTCAGCGCCTCGAAATGCGCGGCGGGCGGCGCGGCGCGGTGGCGCGGGTAGAGCATGTAGCTTCCCGAAAGCAGGATCATCCGCGCCATCAGGTCGGGATCGTCCGAGACGATCAGCCCGCCCTCGCCCGAGTTCATGTGCTTGTAGGTCTGGGTGGAATAGCAGCCGATGGCGCCGTGGCGCCCGGACGGCATCCCCGCCCAGGACGCCCCCATCGTATGGGCGCAATCCTCGATCACCATCAGGTCGTGGGCGCGGGCGATCTCCATCAGCCGGTCCATGTCGCAGATATGGCCGCGCATGTGGCTGAGCATCAAGACCCGCGCCTGATCCGCCTTCGCCGCCAGATCGTCGAGGTCGATCACCAGATCCTCGGTCACCTCGACGAAAACCGGCACCGCGCCAAGCGAGGCGATCGCGCCCGGCACCGGGGCAAGGGTGAAGCCGTTCGTCAGCACCCGATCACCGGGCTTCACCCCCACCGCGCGCAGCGCACAGCCAAGCGCATAGCCGCCCGAGGCGACTGCGAGGCAGTATTTCGACCCGATCGCCGCGGCGAATTCCTCTTCGAGAAGCGCCGCCTCGCCCGCCTCGCCGGGCACGGTGTTGTAGCGATGCAGCCGCCCCGTGCGCAGCACCGCGACCGCGGCCTCGATCGCCGCCTCGGGGATCGGCTCCTGCTGGGTGAAGTTTCCGGTGAAGATCTCGTCCATGTCCGCCTCAGATCCTGTGGCGTCGCATCAGCCCCGCGAACAGCCCGAGCGGCACGACAAGCACCGCCGCCGCGACGAAGAAGGCCGCGTCCGGGCTGCGCCAGGGCGCGGCGCCCGACAGGAAATAGCCGAAGATCCAGGTGAAGAACAGCGTGCCGAGCAGCATCGCGAGGCTCATCAGCGCCGAGATGCCGCCCTGCAGCGCGCCCTGCGCGTCCTCGGGCACGGCGCGCGACATCAGCGCGCTCATCATCGGATGCACGAAGCCCTCGGGCGCATGCAGCAGCAACAGCACCAGCACCATGGCGAGCCCGGTCGAGAGCCCGTAGCCCAAGCAGACGACCGCCGCGACCAGAAGGCCGAAAAGCGCCACCCGCGCCTCGCCCCAGCGCGCGACCGAGGGGCCGACGAGCGTCGCCTGAGCCAGCGCCATCACCCCGCCGAAACCCGCGAGGCTGATGCCCACGGTGAACTCGGACCAGCCGAATTTCGCGATCCCCCAGAACGACCAGATCGCCGGATAGACCGCGGAGCCGAAGAAATAGAGGAAGACCACCGCCGCCATCGGCAAGACGCCGCGATAGCGCGCGAAGACGGTCAGCACGCCGAGCGGGTTCGCCTCGCGCCAGCGAAACGCGCGGCGCTTCTCGGGGGCGAGAGTCTCGGGCAGCGCGATCAGGCCGAAGACGAAATTCGCCAGCGCCAGCCCCGCCGCCGCCCAGAACGGCACCCGCGTGCCGAGCGTGCCGAGCATGCCGCCCAGCCCCGGCCCGAGCACGAAGCCCAGCCCGAAGGCCGCCCCCATCAGGCCGAAGACGCGGGCGCGGTTCTCGGGCGTCGAGACATCGGCAAGGCAGGCATTGGCGATCACGAAGGAGGCACCGCAACCGCCGGCGATGATCCGCCCGACGAACAGCCAGCCGAGGCTCGGCGCCAGCGCATGCAGCACATAGTCAAGCCCGAGCCCGCCCACCGCCAGAAGCAGAAGCGGCCGCCGCCCGATCCGGTCGGAGAGCGCGCCGAGCATCGGCGCCAGCAGGAACTGGGCGAGCGAATAGACGGCAAACAGCGCCCCACCGATGGTGGCGGCATCACCGAGCCCGATATGGCCGACCTCCTCGATCAGCCGCGGCATCACCGGCAGGATCAGGCCGAGACCGACCATGTCGATGAAGACGACGAGCAGAGCGAAGAGGGTGGCACGGCGGGCGGCGGCGGGGGCCGGCGCAGAGGCGGAAACGGCGGTCATCGGAAAACTCGTTCAGACTATCAAACGCGCGCTGAGCGCAGGAAGATCGCGGTAATAGTCAAGGAGCGCCTCGGGCGCAAGCCGGGCGATCCCCGTCCCCTCGGGGCCGAAGGTGACCAGCACGCAGGGCACCCCCGCGGCGCGCGCTGTCTCGCGGTCGGTCGCGGTATCGCCGACAAGAAGCGAGCGCGCCACGCTGCCCCCGGCGCCGGCGACGGCCGCGGCATAGGGCGCGGGGTCGGGCTTGCGCACCGGCAGCGTATCGGCACCGATCAGCGCATCGAAGAGCCCCGCGATGCCCAGATCGGCGACAAGCCGCCGGGCCAGTCCCTCGGGCTTGTTGGTGCAGATCGCGGTGGCGAACCCCGCGCGGCGCAGTGCCTCGACCGCCTCGGCGGCGCCCGGGTAAAGGCGGGTGCTTTCACAGATATTCGCGCCGTAATGGGCCAGAAGCGGCGCATAATCGGCCTCGGTCAGGGCCTCGGCCTCGGGGTGGCCGACCCGGCCATAGCCAAGCCGCAGCATCGCGCGCCCGCCGTGAAAGGCGGTCAGCGCATCGGCGCCCGGATCGAGCAGATCGCCCAGCCCGCGGGCGCGAAAGCAGGCATTCGCCGCGGCGATCAGGTCGGCCGAGGTGTCGGCCAGCGTGCCGTCGAGATCGAAAACCACCGTGCGCATTCCTGCCTCCTTCTCGTAACACCGCGAAAGAGAGCGTGAAGAGCACGGACTTGCGGCGGGGCAAGCTATGGGTAAAACGGGGACGAGCAGAAGAAAAGGCACTCTCATGGCCATTGCGCTGATCGTTCTCGCCGCGGGACAGGGCACCCGCATGAATTCCGACCTGCCAAAGGTGCTGCACCGGCTCGGCGCGGCGCCGCTGGTCGCCCATGCGCTGGCCGCGGGCCGCGCACTCGAACCCGAGCGGGTGATCGTCGTCGCGGGCCATGGCGCCGAGGCGGTGACGAAGGCGGTGGCCAGGCTCGACCCCGAGGCCGAGGTTGTGCTGCAGGAAGAACAGCTGGGCACCGGCCACGCCGTGGCGCAGGCCCTGCCCGCGCTTGCGGGCTTCGAGGGCCGGGTGATCGTGCTTTACGGCGACACCCCCTTCATCCGCCCCGAGACGCTTGAGGCGCTGGCGGCAAGCCCCGCCGATGTCACCGTGCTGGGCTTCGAGGCGGCCGATCCCGGGCGCTATGGCCGGCTGGTGGCGCAGGGTGCGACGCTCGAGCGGATCGTCGAGTTCAAGGACGCGACCGAGGCCGAGCGGGCGATCACCCTGTGCAACTCGGGGGTTCTCGCCTGTGACGCCGCGGTGCTGGCCCGCCTTGTCGCCGGGCTTGGCAATGACAATGCGGCGGGCGAATACTACCTGACCGACGTCGTCGCCGCGGCCCGCGCCGAAGGTCTGGCGGCCGAGGTCGTGACCTGCCCCGAGGCCGAGACACTGGGCATCAACACCCGCGCCGAACTCGCGCGCGCCGAAGCGCTCTTCCAGGCGCGGATGCGCGCCGAGGCGCAGGAGAACGGCGTCACCATGACCGACCCGGCGACGGTCTGGTTCGCGCTGGACACCTATATCGGCCGCGACGTGGTGCTGGGCCCGAACATCGTCTTCGGCCCCGGCGTCACCATCGAGAGCGGCGCCACGATCGAGGCCTTCTGCCATCTCGAGGGCTGCCACATCTCGCGCGGCGCCACCATCGGCCCCTTCGCGCGGCTGCGCCCCGGCGCGGAACTGGCCGAGGACGTGCATGTCGGCAACTTCGTCGAGGTGAAGAACTCGATCCTCGGCGAGGGGGTGAAGGTCGGCCACCTGACCTATCTGGGCGACGCCGACATCGGCGAGGGCACCAATATCGGCGCGGGCACCGTGACCTGCAATTACGACGGCGTGTTCAAGCACCGCACCACCATCGGCGCGAATGCCTTCATCGGTTCCGACACGATGCTGGTCGCGCCGGTGACGGTGGGCGACGGCGCCTTGACCGCCTCGGGCTCGGTCATCACCAATGACGTGGCCCCGGGCGCACTGGCGCTTGGCCGCGCCAAGCAAGTGTCGAAGCCGGGCCTTGCCACGAAATTGTTCGAGCGTCTCCGGGCGCAAAAAGCCAGCCTGAAGAAAGGCGCGTAAATGTGTGGGATCATTGGTGTTCTTGGCAATCACGAAGTGGCTCCGCTGCTGGTGGAAAGCCTCAAGCGGCTGGAATATCGCGGCTATGACTCGGCGGGCATCGCCACGGTGAACGGCGGCCGGCTCGACCGGCGCCGCGCGGTCGGCAAGCTGGTGAACCTCTCCGATCTGCTGGTGCACGAACCGCTCGCCGGCAAGGCCGGCATCGGCCACACCCGCTGGGCGACGCATGGCGCGGCGACGGTCGGCAATGCCCACCCGCACCGCTCGGGCCCAGTTGCCGTGGTGCACAACGGCATCATCGAGAACTTCCGCGAACTCCGCGAAGAGGCCGCCGCCGCCGGCCTGCGGGCCGAGACCCAGACCGACACCGAGACCGTCGCGCTCATCACCCGCATGTTCATCGACCGCGGCCTTCCCCCGCGCGAGGCCGCCGTCGCAACGCTGAAGAAGCTCGAGGGCGCCTTTGCGCTGCTGTGGATCTTCGAGGGCGAGGACGACCTGCTGATCGCCGCGCGCAAGGGCTCGCCCCTGGCGATCGGCCATGGCGACGGCGAGATGTTCGTCGGCTCTGACGCGATCGCGCTCGCCCCGCTCACCGACCGCATCACCTATCTGGCCGAGGGTGATTATGCCTTCGTCACCCGCAAGGGCGCCGAGATCTATGACGCCGAGGGCCGCCGCGCGAACCGCGACGAGACCCGCATCGACCTTGGCGCCACCCGCGTCGAAAAGGGCGGCTACAAGCATTTCATGGCGAAGGAAATCGCCGAACAGCCGGTGGTGCTGGGCGATGCGCTGCGCCACTATCTGGGCGAAGATGCCGTCAACCTGCCGGAGACGCTCGATTTCACCGGGCTCGACCAGCTGACGCTCGTCGCCTGCGGCACCGCCTTCTATGCCTGCACCGTGGCGAAATACTGGTTCGAGAGCCTCGCCGGCCTGCCCTGCGAGATCGACGTGGCGTCCGAGTTCCGCTATCGCGAGCCGCCTCTGCCGGAGAACAGCTTCGCCGTCTTCGTCAGCCAGTCGGGCGAGACCGCCGACACCCTCGCCGCGTTGCGCTATTGCGCCGAGAAGGTGCGCAAGACCGTCGCCGTGGTGAACGTCGCCACCTCCTCGATCGCGCGCGAATGTGACGTGGCGCTGCCGATCCTCGCCGGCGTCGAAGTGGGCGTCGCCTCGACAAAGGCCTTCACCTGTCAGCTGCTGGTGCTGGCGGTGATGGCGCTGAAGGCGGGCGTCGACCGGGGCCGGATCGGGCCCGAGGCGCTGGCTGCGCACATGGAGGCGCTGCGGTCGCTTCCGGGGCTGATGAACGCGGCACTGGCGACGTCGGAGCCGATCGTGAAGCTCGCCGAGCGGCTGGCCGAGGCGCAGGACATCCTGTTCCTCGGCCGCGGCCCGATGTTCCCGCTGGCCCTCGAAGGCGCGCTGAAGCTCAAGGAAATCAGCTATATCCACGCCGAAGGCTATGCCTCGGGCGAGCTCAAGCACGGCCCCATCGCGCTGATTGACCGGACCGTGCCGGTGATCGTGATGGCGCCGCATGACCGGCTCTTCGACAAGACCGTGTCGAACATGCAGGAGGTGATGGCGCGTCACGGCATGGTGCTGCTGATCTCGGATGCGAAGGGCATCGCCGAGGCGGCCGAGGGCACCTGGGCGACGCTGAAGATGCCCGCCGTGGCCGAGCCCTTCGCGCCGATCCTCTACGCACTGCCGGCGCAGCTGCTGGCCTATCACACCGCCATCGCCAAGGGCACCGATGTCGACCAGCCGCGCAACCTGGCGAAATCCGTGACGGTGGAGTGATGGGGCGCAGCCGCAAGCCGAAACTGATCCGTCAGGGGCCCGAGCGCGAGATGACCGCCGAGGAGGCGCAGCTTGCCGCCGAGGCCGCGGCCTATGCCGCCTCGGACGCCGCCTATGAGCAATATGCCGAGCCGGAGGCGGCCGAAGACCTCGGCCCGCCGCCCGGCGTCGCGGATGCGATCGCGGCACTCGAGGCCTGTGGCGATGCCGGCCGCGCAGAGGGCGCCGCCGCCTATCACAAGGCCGAGCGCCGCTATCTCGGTGTGCCGGTGCCGCTCATCGAGGATTGCGCGCGGCTGTGGCGGGCGCAGGCGACGCTCGACGAACGCCTCGCCCTCGCCCAAGGCCTGTGGGACAGCAACATCCACGAGGCGATGATCGCCGCGGCGAAACTGCTGACCCAGGCCCGGATGCGCCCCGACGACGCCGCCTGGGAGATGATCGCCGGCTGGGCCGAGGGGTTCGACGCCTGGGCCGTGGCCGACACCGCCTGCGCCGCGGGGGCGCGCCGGCTTACCGCCGATCCCGCCCGGCTCGACCGGGTCGAGAGCTGGATCGACAGCCCCAATATGTGGACCCGGCGCGCGGCGCTGGTGATCACCCTGCCCTTCACCAAGTCGAACCACCCCACCGCCGAAGAAGTCGCGATCCGCGAGCGTGTGCTCGGCTGGGCCGCGCGGCTGGCGCCCGAGCGCGACTGGTTCATCCAAAAGGCGATCGGCTGGTGGCTGCGGGAACTCGCGAAACACGACGCGCCCCGCGTGCGCGCCTGGCTCGCGGCGCATGGCGAAACGCTCAAGCCTTTTGCACGCAAGGAAGCGGCGAAATCCCTCTAGGGCTCAGGCGACCTTCGTCGCCTGCCCCTTGCCTGCCGCCCATTCCCGCACCGCATCGCCGAAGGCGGTGAACAGCGGGCGCGAGACCGGATCGGCCTCGGCGTTCCATTCGGGATGCCATTGCACCGCCAGGGTGAAGCCCGGCGCGTCGCGCACCCAGATCGCCTCGGGCGTGCCATCCTCGGCCCGCCCCTCGATCACCACCCGCGGCCCCGGCTCGGCAATGCCCTGCCCGTGCAGCGTGTTGGTCATCACCTCGCTCGCACCGAACAGCCGCGCAAACCGCCCGCCCGGCGTCAGCTCGACCTTGTGGCGCAGCGCAAAGGCCTCCTCGAGCGTGCCCTCGGGCGGCATCCGGTGGTTCATCCGCCCGGGCAATTCGCGGATCTCGGGGTGGAGCGTGCCGCCCAAGGCCACGTTCACCTCCTGAAAGCCGCGACAGATGCCGAGGAACGGCTGCCCGCGTTCGACGCAGGCGCGCACCAGCGGCAGGGTGATCGCATCGCGGGCACGGTCGAAGGTGCCGTGCTTTTCAGTCTCTTCCTCGCCGTATTCGTTCGGGTGCACATTCGGTCTCCCGCCGGTGAGCAGGAAGCCGTCACAGACCTCGAGCAGTTCCTCGACCGACAGATAGGCCGGGTCGGCCGGGATCAGCAGCGGGATGCACTGTGCCACATGGCTCACCGCGCAGGAGTTCATCTGCCCGCCTTCGTGCACGGGATAGCGCCCGTTGAGCAGGCCGCGATTGCCGATGATGCCGACAACTGGTCTCGTCATGATGAAACTCCCTTCGCGGGAAAAGCTAGTCGGTCCCGCCGCGCCGGAAAAGACGCATCACCGCGCAGGGGCTGTGCATCCGGGAAATCTGCCCCGTTGCCGGGCAAAAACCGCCCCCCTGCTTTCTCCTTGCCCGAAATACCTCGGGGGCGAGGGGGCAGCGCCCCCTCTCCGTCCGCAAGGCTCAGCCGCCCGCCTTCACCTGGGCGCGGCGCGCGTGCAGCACCGGCTCGGTATAGCCCGAGGGCTGCACCGAGCCGAGGAAGACAAGATCGCAGGCCGCCTGGAAGGCAAGCCCGTCATAGCCCGGCGCCATCGGCCGGTAGGCCGGATCGCCGGCGTTCTGCCGGTCGACCACCGCCGCCATCTTGCGCAGCGCCTCCATCACCCGGCCCTCGCTGACCACGCCATGGTGCAGCCAGTTCGCCAGTGCCTGGCTGGAGATGCGGCAGGTGGCGCGGTCTTCCATCAGGCCGACGTCATGGATGTCGGGCACCTTCGAGCAGCCCACCCCCTGATCGACCCAGCGCACGACATAGCCGAGGATGCCCTGCGCGTTGTTCTCGATCTCGTCGGCGATCTCGGCCTCGGAATAGTTCCGCCCGGCGGCCAGCGGGATCGTCAGCAGATCCTCGAGCCGGCCGGGCCGGTTCATCGCCGCGATCTCGCGCTGACGCGCCTTCACGTCGATGCGGTGGTAATGCGTCGCGTGCAGCGTCGCGGCGGTCGGGCTCGGCACCCAGGCGCAGTTCGCGCCCGCGCTCGGATGGCCCACCTTCTGTGCCAGCATGTCGGCCATCTTGTCGGGCGCCGCCCACATGCCCTTGCCGATCTGCGCGCGGCCCGCGAGCCCGCAGCGCAGGCCGATGTCGACGTTGCGGTCCTCATAGGCCTGAATCCAGGGCTGCGACTTCATCTCGCCCTTCCTCAGCATCGGCCCCGCCTCCATCGAGGTGTGGATCTCGTCGCCGGTGCGGTCGAGGAAGCCAGTGTTGATGAAGGCCACCCGATGCGTCGCGGCACGGATGCATTCCTTCAGGTTGACCGAGGTGCGCCGCTCCTCGTCCATGATGCCGAGCTTGACGGTGTGACGCGGCAGGCCCAGCACCTCCTCGACCCGGTCGAAGATCTCGGCGGCGAAGGCCACTTCCTCGGGCCCGTGCATCTTCGGCTTCACCACATAGACCGAGCCGGTGACCGAGTTGCGCGCCCCCGTCTCCTTCTTCAGGTCGTGCATCGCGCACAGAACCGTCACCATCGCGTCCATCAGCCCCTCGAAGGCCTCGGCGCCGTCACGGGTCACGATCGCGGAGGTGGTCATCAGATGGCCCACGTTGCGCACCAGCATCAGCGCCCGGCCCTTCAGCGTGAAGTCGATGCCGTCCGGGTCGACAAAGCTCAGATCCGGGTTCAGCGCGCGGGTGAAGGTGGTCGTGCCCTTCGTCACCTCTTCGGCCAGCGTGCCCTGCATCAGGCCCAGCCAGTTCGCATAGGCGAGCACCTTGTCCTCGGCATCGACGCAGGCGACCGAGTCCTCGCAATCCATGATCGAGGAAATCGCCGCCTCCATCCGCACGTCGCAGATGCCGGCCGGGTCGGTCTTGCCGATCGGATGGCTCGGGTCGATGTCGACGATGACATGCAACCCGTTGTGCTTGAGCACCACCGAGACCGGCGCGCCCGCCTCGCCGGCAAAGCCCGTGAATTGCGCCGGGTCGCGCAGCCCGGTCTCTTCCGAGGTCTCGGCAAACAGCCCGCCATCCTCGACCCACAGCCGCGTGACCGCGGCCCAGCTGCCGGCGACCAGCGGGAAGCTCTGGTCGAGGAAGTCCTTCGCCCAGGCGATCACCTGCGCGCCGCGCGCGGGATCATAGCCCTTGGCGACCGGCGCGGCGCCGAGCGCATCGTTGCCGTAAAGCGCGTCGTAAAGCGAGCCCCAGCGCGCATTCGCCGCGTTCAGCGCATAGCGTGCATTGGTGATCGGCACGACCAGCTGCGGGCCGCAGATGCTGGCGAATTCTGGATCGGTCGCCGCTGTCTCGATGACGAAATCCTCGCCCTCGGGCACGATATAGCCGATCTCCTCGAGGAAGGCGCGATAGGCCACCGCGTCATGGCCCTTGCCACGGTGGTGCAGGTGCCAGTCGTCGATCTTCGACTGGATCGCCTCGCGCTTGTCCAGAAGCGCACGGTTCTTCGGGCCGAGCTCATGGAGCAGCGCCGAGAAGCCCGCCCAGAACCGCGCCGGATCGACCCCGGTGCCCGGCAGTGCCCGTTCCTCGACGAAGGCGGCCAGCTCCGCCGCCACCTGCAACCCTTCGCGTTCCACCCGTGCCGTCATTCTGGCCTCCTTCTTTGCGCGTCACCTTTTGCCCGAGCCTGCCCCCCTGTCCAGCGAAAATGCCGTGATTTCCGCCGTTCCGCGGGGTCCGGCCGATCATTCTGCGCAAGCCCGGCAAGATCCTGCCGCAGGACCGGGCAACGCGCGAACCGCCCCGCCCCCCTTGCCCCTGCCGGCCGCGGGGCCTAGCTTTGGCGCCAATTCCGGAGGCAGAATTCCCATGGACGGCACCACCTATCTTTCCGACTATCGCCCCTATCCCTTCACCCTGAGCACGGTCTCGCTGACCTTCCGCCTCGCCCCGCGCGCGACGCGGGTCACGGCGCGGCTGGCGCTGTCCCCGCGTGCGGCGGGGGCAGCCCTGCATCTGGACGGCGAGGAGCTGAAGCTCATTTCGCTCGCGCTCGACGGGGCGGCGCTCGCGCCCGCCGATTACCGTCTCACCGAGACCGGCCTGACCATCCATCCCGCCGCCCTGCCCGAAGGCCCCTTCACCCTCGAGACCGAGGTCGAGATCGCGCCCGAGACGAACACCGCGCTCGAAGGGCTCTACATGTCGAAGGGCATGTATTGCACGCAATGCGAGGCCGAGGGCTTCCGCAAGATCACCTTCTACCCCGACCGCCCCGACGTGATGGCGCGCTTCCACGTGCGGATCGAGGGCGAGGCACCGGTGCTTCTGTCGAACGGCAACCCGGTCGGCGCGGGCGATGGCTGGGCCGAATGGGACGACCCCTGGCCGAAGCCCGCCTATCTCTTCGCCCTCGTCGCGGGCGAGCTGGTGGCGACGCAGGGCAGCTTCACCACGATGTCCGGGCGCAAGGCCGATCTGAACGTCTGGGTCCGCCCCGGCGACGAAGACCGCACCGACTATGCGCTTGGCGCGATCCAGCGCTCGATGAAATGGGACGAGGAGGCCTTCGGGCGCGAATATGACCTCGATGTCTTCAACCTGGTCGCGGTCGATGACTTCAACATGGGCGCGATGGAGAACAAGGGCCTGAACATCTTCAACTCCAAGCTCGTCCTCGCCTCGCCCGAGACCGCGACAGACCTCGATTACGAACGTATCGAGGGGGTGATCGGGCACGAGTATTTCCACAACTGGACCGGCGACCGCATCACCTGCCGCGACTGGTTCCAGCTGTGCCTGAAGGAAGGGCTGACCGTCTTCCGCGACCAGTCCTTCACCTCGGACATGCGGCTTGGCGCGGTGAAGCGGATCGAGGACGTGATCGCGTTGCGCGCGCGCCAGTTCCGCGAGGATGCCGGCCCCCTCGCCCATCCGCCGCGCCCCGATCATTATCGCGAGATCAACAACTTCTACACCTCGACCGTCTATGAAAAGGGCGCCGAGGTGGTGCGGATGCTGCAGACGCTGCTGGGACCTGACGGGTTCCGCGCGGCGATGGATCTCTATTTTGCGCGCCACGACGGTCAGGCCTGCACCATCGAGGACTGGATCACCGTCTTCGAGGATGCCTCGGGCCGCGATCTTGGCCAGTTCAAGCGCTGGTACACCGACGCCGGCACGCCGCATCTGACGGTGACCGAGACCTTCGAGAACGGCACCTACACGCTCGAGTTCACGCAGGACACAAAGCCGACCCCGGGTCAGGCCGAGAAACCGCCGCGGCTGATCCCGATTGCCGTCGGGCTGATCGGCCCGAATGGCGACGAAGTGGTGCCGACCCGCGTGCTCGAGATGACCGAGGCGCGGCAGAGCTTTGCCTTCGAGGGGCTCGGCGCGAAGCCGGTGCCCTCGATCCTGCGCGGCTTCTCGGCGCCCGTCGTGCTGGAGCGCCAGACCTCGCCCGCCGAGCAGGCCTTCCTGCTCGCAAACGACACCGACCCGTTCAACCGCTGGGAGGCCGGCCGCAGCCTGGCGCGCGAGACGCTGATCGCGATGACCACGGGGGCGGCGCCCGATGCCGAATACCTCGACGCCGTGGGCGGGCTGATCGCCGACGAGGCCGCCGATCCGGCCTTCCGTGCCCTCGTGCTGCGCCTGCCCTCTGAGGACGAGATCGCCCAGGCGATCGCGGCGTCCGGCAAGGTCGCCGACCCCGATGCGATCCATGCCGCGCGCACGGCGCTGATGCAGGCGCTGGCGGCGCGTCACGAGGCCACGCTTGCCGCGACCTATGAGGCCTGCGCCCAGCCCGGGGCCTATCGGCCCGAGGCGGCCGATGCCGGGCGGCGGTCGCTGCGCCTGGCCTGTCTGGCGCTCTTGGGCACACGCGATGGCGGCGCCCGGGCGGCGGCGCTCTTCGATAACGCCACCAACATGACCGAGAGCCTTGGCGCGCTTGGCCTTCTGGTTGCGCAGGGCAAGGGCGAGGCGGCGCTTGCCCGTTTCCGCGCCCGCTGGCAGGACAATGCGCTGGTGATGGACAAGTGGTTCACCACCCAGCTCGCGCTCTGCCCGCCCGCCGAGGCTGCCGACCGGGCCGCACGTCTGGCCGAAGACCCGCTCTTCACCTGGAAGAATCCGAACCGCTTCCGCGCGCTGATGGGCGGGCTGTCGGCCAACCATGCGGGCTTCCACCGCGCCGATGGCGCGGGCTATCGCTTCTATGCCGACTGGCTGATCCGGCTCGATCCGGTGAACCCGCAGACCGCGGCGCGGATGTCGACCGCCTTCGAGACCCGGGCGCGCTATGACGCGGGGCGGCAGGCGAAGATCCGCGCCGAGCTGGAACGGATCGCGGCGGTCGAGGGGCTGAGCCGGGATCTGAGCGAGATGACGGCGCGGTTGCTGGGGTGATCGGGACAGAGAGGGGGCCCTGCCCCCTCTTTTGCGCTGCGCGCAAAATTCATCCCCGGGATATTTGGAGCGATTGGAAGCTGGGGGCCGCGGCTGTGCGGCGCCCCGGGCTCAGCGGATGCGGCGGGTGATGCGGGCGGCCTGACGGGCGCGCTTGACCGCGGCCCGCATGTCGCGGGCGGCCTTGCGCTCGGCCGGCGTCATCTCGGCCGCGGGCTTGCCCTTGCCGGCGGCAAGCTGGGTGCCCTTGCGGATGCCGAAGTTCATCAGCTTCTGCATCACCATCCGGATCACCATGTTGATCAGCTGGTTCATGTTCATCGCGTCACTCCTCCTCGAAGAGTTCGGTCTGGCCGGTGATTTCCTCGTCTTCCTCATCCGTGCCCGGCATCGGCCGGCTGTCAAGCAGCCCGGCCGCGCGCAGCTCCTTCAGCCCGGGCAGATCGCGCGCGCTTTCGAGGCCGAAATGGTCGAGGAAGGTCTCGGTCACCACGAAGGTCACCGGCCGCCCCGGGCTCATCCGGCGCCGGCCGAAGCGGATCCAGTCGAGTTCCAGCAACTGGTCGATGGTGCCGCGTGACACCGCCACGCCGCGGATCTCCTCGATCTCGGCGCGGGTGACGGGCTGGTGATAGGCGACGATGGCGAGGGTCTCGATCGCGGCGCGGCTGAGCTTCTTCTGCTCGACCGTCTCCTTCTGCATCAGGAAGCCGAGGTCCGGCGCAGTGCGGAAGGCCCAGGCGTCGCCGACCCTGACCACATGCACCCCCCGCCCCTCGTAGCGGCGGCGCAGATAGGCGAGCGCCTCGGCCGCGTCGCAGCCATGCGGCATCCGCGCCTCCATCTCGCGCAGGGTCACGGGTTCGGGCGCAGCGAAGAGGATCGCCTCGACCATCCGTTCCTGCTCGGCGATCGGCGGCGCCTCGAACAGCGATTTCTCCTGCGGTGTCCCGGTCATCCCTGCCTCGGCGTGGTTCTTGCGCGGATCGAGATCGGCGCGAAGGTCTCTCGTTGACGGATCTCGATCCGGCCCTGTTTCGCCAGCTCGAGCGAGGCGGCGAAGGTGGCGGCGGCGGCGGTGCGGCGCCGCTTCGGGTCAAGCTGCCATCCCTCGGGCAGATAGTGCATGAGGTCGGTCCAGTCCACCACCTCGCCGAGGATCGGGCGCAGCCGCTCGAGCGCCTGCTCCATCGTCATCAGGTCCTTGCGGTCAAAGGCATAGGGGCGGAACTCGTCGCGGGTGCGGATCCGGGCATAGGCCTGCATCAGCTCGAGGAGCGAGGCGGTATAGGTCACGCGTCGCACCCGCTCGACGCTTTCCTCCTCGCCGCGGGCGAAGAAGTCGCGGCCGAGCTGATCGCGCGCCATCAGCTTTGCCGCGGCCTCGCGCATCGCCGAGAGCCGTTCGAGCTGGAAGGCGAGGTGCGCGGCGAGGTCCTCGGCCGAAGGGCCGTCGGCCGTCGGGTCGGGCGGCAGCAGCAGGCGCGATTTCAGGAAGGCAAGCCAGGCCGCCATCACCAGATAATCGGCCGCAAGCTCGATCCGCAGCGCCTTCGCCTCCTCGACGAAGCGCAGGTATTGCTCGGCCAGCTGCAGCACCGAGATCTTGCGCAGATCGACCTTTTGCGTGCGCGAAAGCATCAAGAGAAGGTCGAGCGGCCCTTCGAAGCCGTCGACATCGACGATCAGCGCCTCGGCGGCCAGCCGCTCGGAGACGCTCGTCGCTTCGAAAAGGTGGATCGGATCCTCAGCCATGTGCCGTGCCGCCCAGCAAAGCCTCAAGCTCGGCTTCAAGGGCACGGATGTCAACGGGGTCAGGCGGCAAACGCCGCGACAGCGCCGCCTCGGCGCGGGCGGCGGCGGCGGGCGACAGCCGGCCGGCGGCGGCAACCGCGGGTTCCATCCCGGCCCGGTCGCCCTTGCAATGCAGCACGAGGTCACAGCCCGCCGCGATCGAGGCGGCGGCACGGTCGCCCATGCCGCCCGCCAGCGCCTCCATGCCGATGTCGTCGGTCATCAGGAGGCCGTCGAAACCGATCTCGTCGCGAATGAGCCCGATCATCCGCGGCGATTGCGTCGCCGGGGCGTCATCGAAGGCGGTGAAGCGGATATGGGCGGTCATCCCCATCGGCAGGTCGGCAAGCGCGCGGAACGGGGCAAAATCGGTCTCCGCCAGCTCGGCCGCGGGCGCGTCGACCACCGGCAGGTGCAGGTGGCTGTCGGCCTCAGCCCGGCCATGGCCCGGCATGTGTTTCATCACCGGCAGCACGCCGCCCGCCAGAAAGCCCTCGGCCGTCGCGCGGGCATTAGCGATCACCGTCGCGGGGGCGGTGCCAAAGCAGCGATTGCGCAGGAACGGGTGCGTGCGCGGGCCGGCGATGTCACAGGTTGGCGCGCAATTCGCGTCGATGCCAAGCGCGCGCAGCTCGTCCGCCATGATCCGCGCCCGCAGCCAGAAGCTGCGCGGGGCCGCGGCACCGGCGGCACGCGCCTGATCGAGCGGCGGCAGCCATTCGCGCCAGTGCGGCGCGCGCAGCCGCTGCACGCGGCCCCCCTCCTGGTCGATCAGGATCGGTGCCTCGCGGCCGACGGCGGCGCGCAGATCGCCGGTCAGGCGGCGGATCTGCTCGGGCGTCTCGACATTGCGGCCGAAGAGGATAAAGCCCCACGGGTCCGCCGCGCGGAAGAAGGCGGCCTCGTCGCGGCCGAGCTGCGCGCCGGCGCAGCCAAGGATCGTCGCGCCGCTCGTCATCAGCGCGCCAGCGTCGGGATGCAGTTCGCGCCTTCGGCGACGAGGGCCGCGCAGAAGCGGCGCGCCTCGTCGACATTGCCGAAGCCCGCGACGCGCAGCCGCCAGAAATCGCGCCCGCCCGAGGTCGCCTTCTGCACGATGCGCTGCTTGCCGTCGAGCAGCGGGTCGAAGCGGGCAGCGATGCGGTCCCATTCCTTGCGCGCGATCTCGGGGCTGTCGAAGGCGCCGATCTGCACCACGCGCGTGCCCTCGGCAAGCTTCGCCGGGTCGACCTCGGTCACCGGCTTCGGCTTCGCCGTCGGGCGGTTACCCGAGGCATCGGCGACGATGGCATTGGCGACAAGGTCCTTCGCCGGACGCTTCATCGGCCGCGGCGAGCGGGCCACGCCGGGAACGGTCGTGGGGATCACCGCGCTTGCGGCAGCGACGGGCTTTGCCGCGGGGGGAATTGCGGCGGGCGGGGCAGCGCCGGCCACGACCACATCCGCTTCCGCGGCCTCGGCGGCGGGATCGGGCACGGCCTCGGCATCGAGCGCGACGGCGCTGCCCTCGGGCAGCTCGGCCACAGGCGGCACGGCCGGCACCGGCTCTTCCGGCGCGGCAGCGCGCGCCGGGCGCGGCACATCTGGCAGCGGGCGCAGCGCCGACATCGGGCCGTCATCATCGGACAGACGCTCCGGATCGGGGGCAAGCACCACGCGCTCGGGCGCGGGCGCGGCAAGGCCCGTGCCGGCAACCTCGTTCACCGAAAGACCGACATGGCGGGCCAGATCGCCGCCCGGGTCCTCGGGTGCGATGCGGCCCGGCCCCTCGAGCGCCCGGATCACCGGCACCCCCGACACGTCGCGCACGGCAAGCCTGTAGCCCCAGACCACGACGCCGAGGATCAGCGCGACCGAGGTGGCGGCACCGGCATATTGCACCCAGCGGGACACCGGATCGGCAACGCCATGCGGCGCGCCGGGCTCGTGCCCGCCGCCGTCATAGCCATAGCCACCGCTGTCGCGATCGTGAAAGCCTGCCATGCTCGCCTCGCCGCCGGTTCACCCGGCATTTGCCTCTCCCGGCGCGGCGCGCTTCAGCGCATCTCTTCCGCCGGGGTCACGCCCAGAATACCAAGACCGGCCGAAATGACAACGGCACAGGCCCGGGCAAGGGCGATTTTCGCCGATGTGGCGGCCGCATCGCCCTCCTGCACGAAGCGCAGCGCGGGCTCGTCATTGCCGCGATTCCACAGCGCATGCAGGTCCGAGGCGATCTCGTAGAGATAGAAGGCCACCCGGTGCGGCTCGTTCGCGCGCGCCGCGATTTCGACCAGACGCGGCCATTCGGCAATCTTCTTCGCCAGCGCCAGCTCCGCCTCGTGGGTGTTGCCCGACAGATCCGCCGCGGCCAGCGCCGCATCCGAGACGTCAAAGCCCAGCTCGCGCGCCTTGCGCAGCACCGAGGAGACCCGGGCATGGGCATATTGCACGTAGAAGACCGGGTTATCCTTCGACTGCTCGAGCACCTTGTCGAAGTCGAAATCGAGCGCTGCGTCGTTCTTGCGGGTCAGCATGTGGAAGCGGGTGACGTCGGCCCCCGCCTGCTCGACCACGTCGCGCAGGGTGACAAAGGTGCCCGCGCGCTTCGACATCTTGAAGGGCTCGCCGTTCTTGTAGAGCTTCACCAGCTGGATCAGCTTGATGTCGAGCGAGACCTTGTTCTCGCTCAGCGCCGCGACCGCGGCCTTCATCCGCTTCACATAGCCGCCGTGATCGGCGCCGAAGACGTCGATCAGCTGCTCGAAGCCACGTTCGATCTTCGACCAGTGATAGGCGATGTCGGGGGCGAAATAGGTCCAGCTGCCATCCGACTTCTTCACCGGCCGGTCGACGTCGTCGCCATAGGCGGTCGAGCGGAACAGGGTCTGCTCGCGCTCTTCCCAATCCTCGGGCAGCTTGCCCTTCGGCGGTTCCAGCACGCCCTCATAGATCAGCCCGAGATCCTCGAGCCGCTTCAGCGCGGCCTCGATCTTGCCGGTGCCGTAAAGCGCCTTTTCCGAGGAATAGACGTCCATTTTCACGTTCAGCAGCGCCAGATCCTCGCGGATCATCGCCATCATCTCGGCGGTGGCGAATTCGCGCACATCGGCGAGCCAGACCTCCTCGGGCTTGTTCAGCAGGCTGTCGCCATACTTGGCCTTCAGCGCCTCGCCGACCGGGATCAGGTAATCGCCCGGATAAAGCCCCTCGCGGATCTCGGGCTCGAGCCCGTTCGCCTCGCGATAGCGCTCGAAGGCCGAGCGGGCGAGCACGTTCACCTGCGCGCCACCATCGTTGATGTAGTATTCGCGCGTCACGTCATAGCCCGCAAAGCCCAGCAGCGCCGCCAGCGCGTCGCCGAAAACGGCGCCGCGGGTATGGCCCACATGCATCGGCCCGGTCGGGTTCGCGGAGACGAATTCGACGTTGACCTTGATCCCCTGCCCAAGCTCAGACCGGCCGTAATCGGTGCCCTCGGCGAGCACCGCCCGGGTGACATCTGCCCAGATCGCCGGTGCGAGACGCAGGTTCAGAAAGCCCGGCCCGGCGACCTCGGCTGCGGTCACGCGCGGATCGGCGGCAAGTTTCGCGGCGAGCGCATCGGCGATCTCGCGCGGCTTCTTGCCTGCGGCCTTCGCCAGCACCATCGCGGCATTCGTCGCCATGTCGCCATGTGCGGCATCTCGCGGCGGCTCCACCGTCACGGCGGCGAAATCGAGCCCCTGGGGCAGCGTGCCCTCGGCGGTCATCTGGTCCAGCGCGGCGATCACGCCCGCGCGCATCTCGGCAAACAGGTTCATTTTCAGGTTTCCTCTGTTGCTTCTTCCCCTGCCAGAGCCCGCGCGCGCCGTCAACCGCCGCCCCCGCAGGCCCGTCCCGCAGAAAACGCATTTTTCGTGCAGTTTGTTGACGTTTCCCGCGCTTTGCAGTAGGGGATTTTCCAGCCGCACCCCGGCGGCTCTCGCCCGGGACGCCCGGAGATTTGCGTCCCCCCCACCGCGTGAAGCGATCACGCCGCAAGGACGCAAATGACGAAGTTTTCTGAACTGAACCTCGATCCCAATGTGCTGAAGGCCGTCGCAGAGGCAGGCTATGAGGCACCGACGCCGATTCAGGAGGGGGCGATCCCTCCCGCGCTCGAGGGCAAGGACGTGCTGGGCATCGCCCAGACCGGCACCGGTAAGACCGCCTCCTTCACCCTGCCGATGCTGACCCGCCTCGCCACCGGCCGCGCCCGCGCCCGGATGCCGCGCTCGCTGGTGCTGGCTCCGACGCGCGAACTTGCGGCACAGGTCGCCGAGAACTTCGACCTCTATGCGAAACATACCAAGCTGACCAAGGCACTCCTGATCGGCGGCGTGTCCTTTGGCGAGCAGGACAAGCTGATCGACCGCGGCGTCGATGTGCTGATCGCGACGCCGGGCCGGCTGCTTGACCATTTCGAGCGCGGCAAGCTGCTGCTGACCGGCGTGCAGATCATGGTGGTGGACGAGGCCGACCGGATGCTCGACATGGGCTTCATCCCGGATATCGAGCGGATCTTCCAGCTCACCCCCTTCACCCGGCAGACGCTGTTCTTCTCGGCCACCATGGCGCCCGAGATCGAGCGCATCACCAACACCTTTCTGCACGCCCCGGTGCGCGTCGAGGTGGCCCGCCAGGCGACGACCTCCGAGACGATCACGCAAAAGCTGGTCGAGATCGTGCCGCCGCGCAAGGACCAGACCGCCAAGGCCAAGCGCGAGCTCTTGCGCGCGCTGATCGAGGCCGAGGGCGAGGCCTGCACCAACGCGATCATCTTCTGCAACCGCAAGTCGGATGTGGACATCGTCGCGAAATCGCTGAAGTCGCACGGTTTCGACGCCGCGCCGATCCATGGCGATCTTGAGCAAAGCGTCCGCATGCGCACCCTCGACGCCTTCCGCGATGGCAAGCTGCAGCTGCTCGTCGCCTCGGACGTCGCCGCGCGCGGGCTCGACATTCCCGCGGTCAGCCATGTCTTCAACTATGACCTGCCGAGCCATGCCGAGGATTACGTCCACCGCATCGGCCGCACCGGCCGCGCCGGTCGTCTGGGCACCGCCTATTCGATCGCGACGCCGTCGGACGAGAAATACCTCGGTGCCATCGAGCATCTGGTGAAGATCACCATCCCGCGCGCCGAGGCGCCCGAAGGCTTCACGCTGAGCGACGCGGCGCATCGCGAGCCGAAGGTCTACGAGGAAAAGGACGGCCGGTCCTCTTCGCGCGGCGGCTCGCGGTCGCGCACCCGCTCGCGCTCGCGCGATCGCGACCGTGACGAGGCCCGCCCCGCCCCCGCCGCCGAGCCGGTGGTCGAGGCCGTCGTCGAGGCCCCGGTGGCCGAGGCGCCGAAGCGCGAGGAACGCCGCGACGAGCGTCGGGAAGAGCGTCGTGACGACCGCCGCGAACGGGATCGTTCGCGCCCGCGCGATCGCGACACCGGGCCCGTCGTCGTCGGCATGGGCGATCACGTCCCCGACTTCCTGCTGCGCCCCTTCCGCCCCTCGAAACCGGCGACGGTGACCGAGGAGGTCGAGGAAACCTCGGAAGGCTGATCCCTTCCGCAGCATCGGAAACGCAAAACCCCGGGCCATTGCCCGGGGTTTTTCATGAAGGACTGCCCGTTTGTCCCGGGTGCCTTGACCGACAGAACTGTCGCCTGTTGGCGAGGGGCAGCTCAGCAGACGAAGCTGCCGGTCGGATCAGGCCGCCTCCGGGATGAGAATAGTAGCTTCCATGAACGTGACGGCGTTGCCTGACAAAAACACTCTCTTCTCGGTCAACTCGCAGTCCAGCCAGCCACCACGCGCCGAAGCCTGAAAACCCCTCAGCCTGACCCGACCCAGCTTTGCAGCCCAATAGGGCACAAGCGTTGCATGGATGGACCCGGTGACCGGATCTTCAGGAATACCCGCGCCGGGTGCGAAATAACGCGAGACAAAATCTGCCGGAGCATCATCAGCTTCCACCCCTGTTACGACCACGCCAACAGAGCCAAGCTTAGAAATTGCGTTCAGATCAGGCACGAAGTTCCGGACAGCTTCGGCACTGCCAAGGTCAACGAAGATGTTCTCGAAGTTCCGGAAGATGCCAGCATGGGGCACTGAAAAAATATCCGCGATTTCAAGTGGCAGGCTCTCAATGGCTTCGGGGTCCAGGCGGGGAACATCGAGGCGGTAACCCCGCGCCACTTTCGATACCCTAAGTTCGCCGACACGGGTATGAAATACAAGATCGGAATCGGCACCTTGCTGCGTGAACAGGATATGCGCCGTTGCCAAAGTGGCATGGCCGCAGAAATCAACCTCATGTGCAGGTGCGAACCAGCGCAGATCCCATGCGCCATCCTGACGAGGTTTGACAAAGGCGGTCTCGGCAAGATTGTTCTCCTGCGTGATGGCCAGCATCAGATCATCAGGAAACCAGTCTTCAAGTACCAGAACGGCGGCGGGATTGCCCGAGAAAAGCTGATCGGTAAAGGCATCGACCTGAAACATGCGCATGGGCAAACCTGAAGTTTGGGAGCGGACTTTCGAAGTATATACGAAGTCGCTGACCGGGGGCTATCGGGCTCGAAACCGTCACTCGGGTGGGGCACATCGAGCGGACAATGCGCTCCGAGCCATGGTCCCTCCGCTCGCCCTGAAGCGGCCGGAAGGACCGATTTCATAGTCCAAGACGGGGCGACTCCCCCCGCCTCACTCCGCCATCAGCCGCGAGACGACCACCGTCACCTCGGGCTTCTTGCCGATCTCTTCCATCGTCACCTGACGCACGATGCGGCGCAGCGCCTCGTCCATCTTGTCGTCGCTCGCCACCACCTTGGCCGAGGCGCGCTCGAGGAACTCGGCCAGCTCGTCCTCCAGCCGCTCGACCAGATCGGCGCCGTTGCGGCCGGTTTCCGACAGGCCCATCAGCTCGACCCAGGCATCGCCGAGCGGCGCGTCGTCTTCGTCGACGATCACGGTGATCAGCACATGGCCGTTCAGCGCCATCCGGATGCGGTCGCGGATCACCCCGTCCATCGCGCCGATCAGCACAGACCCGTCCAGATAGATCCGCCCGGTCTCGATATACTCGACCACCTTCGGCGCCGGGCCGGTCAGGTCGATCATCATGCCGTTCGTCGCCACTTCCGAGGCGATCCCCTTCGCCGTGCCGAGCTTCGCATGTTCGCGCAGGTGACGGTGCTCGCCGTGCATCGGGATCAGGATCTGCGGCCGCAGCAGGTCATGCACCGCCTCGAGATCGGGGCGGTTCGCATGGCCCGAGACGTGATAGCGACCGTCGTGATCCTCGATCACGTCGACGCCCATCTCGGAGAAGGCGTTGATGATGCGGATCACGCCGCGCTCGTTGCCCGGGATCACGCGCGACGAGAACAGGAAGCTGTCGCCCGATTTCATCTCGAGCCCCAGATACTTGCCGCGGCTGAGCTGTGCCGTCGCCGCGCGCCGCTCGCCCTGGCTGCCGGTGACGATCAGCATCAGGTTGTCGCGCCCGACCTCGACCGCATCCTCGGCCGAGATCGTGCCGGGCATGCCGATCAGCACGCCGGTCTCCTCGGCGGCGCTGACCATCCGCTTCATCGCGCGGCCGAGCAGGCAGACCGAGCGCCCCGCGGCCTTGCCGGCCTCGGCGAGCGTCTTCAGACGCGCCACGTTCGAGGCGAAGGTGGTGGCGACGACCATCCCCTTCTGCGCCGCGATCATCTCGCGCAGCGGCTCGACCAGCGTCGCTTCCGACCGCCCCGGCGAGGGCGAGAAGACGTTGGTCGAATCGCAGACCAGCACCTTCACCCCCTGCCCCTCATGCGCGATCTCGTGCCAGACCATCGGGTCGAAGGGTTCGCCGACGACGGGCGAGCCGTCGAGCTTGAAGTCGCCGGTGTGCACGATCCGCCCCGCGGGCGTGTCGATGATCAGCGCCGAGCTTTCCGGGATCGAATGGCTCAGCGGCACGAACTGCACCTTGAAGGGGCCGGCCTCGATCACCTGCGGGCGCGGCTCGACGACCTTCAGCACATCGCTCGGCAGCCCCGCCTCTTCCATCTTCAGCGCGCCGATGCGGGCGGTGAACTTGCGCGCATACATCGTCTTCTTCAGCCGCGGCCACAGATGCGGCAGCGCGCCGATGTGGTCCTCGTGCGCGTGGGTGATGAAGATCGCCTCGATCCGCGCCGCGTTCTGTTCGAGCCAGGCACTGTCGGCCATGATCACGTCGACCCCGGGGGTGCTGTCCATGTCCGGGAAGGTCACGCCGAGGTCGATGACGATCAGCCGCTCCTTCCCCTCGGGCCCGTAGCCGTAGACATAGGTGTTCATGCCGATCTCGCCGGCGCCACCGATGGGAAGATAGATCAGACGGTCACTCACGCGCCAAGCCCCTTGTTGTAATCGTTGATGAGCCGCAGCCCGTGCATGGTAAGGTCATCCTCGACCTTGTCAAAGAGATCGAAGCCCTGATCGAAGAGCGAGGCAAGACCGCCGGTGGCGATCACCCGCATCGGGCGGTCGCGCTCGGCCCGGATCTGCCGCACGATGCCCTCGACAAGGCCGATATAGCCCCAGTAGATGCCCGACTGGATACAGGCAACCGTGTTCGTGCCGATCACCCGCTCGGGGTGGGTGATGTCGACATGCGGCAGCGCCGCGGCCGCCATGTGCAGCGCCTCGAGGCTGAGGTTCACACCGGGCGCGATCACCCCGCCGATATAGGCGCCGTCGTCATCGACCACGTCGAAGGTGGTCGCGGTGCCGAAATCTACGACGACCAGATTGCCGCCGTGCCGGTCATAGCCCGCGACGGTGTTGACCAGCCGGTCGGGCCCGACCGTGGTGCCCGGATCGACACGCGGCGCCACCGGCAGCTCGCAGCCCGGCTTGCCGACGACGAGCGGCCGGCAGTCGTAATAGCGGCTGCACAGGACGCGCAGGTTGAACACCACCCGCGGCACGGTCGAGGAGATGATCGCCTCGGTCACCTTGCCGTCGATGTCGTGCAGCTTCTTCAGCGTGTTGAGCCAGACGAAATACTCGTCGGCGGTGCGGCGGTGATCGGTGGCGATGCGCCAGGTCGAGACGAAGGCCTCGCCATCCCAGATCGAGAACACCGTGTTGGTGTTGCCGCAGTCGATGCAGAGAAGCATCACTCCCCCCTTCAGAAGAAAATCTCGGCGGCGGAAATCGCCATCGGCCCGCCCGCCGTGCGCAGGATCATCGCGCCGGTCTCGTCGATCGTCTCGAAGACGCCCTCATGCGTCTCGGTTCCGGTGCGCGCGACAAGCCGCTCGCCAAGACGCGCGGCGCGGGCAAGCCAGGCGGCGCGGATCGGCGCGAAGCCTTGGGTCGCGAATTGCCGCGCCAGCCGGTCGAAGGCAACAGCCAGAGGGGTCAGGAACTCCTCGGGCGCGATCACCAGGCCCGTTTCGGCCCGCAGGCTCACCGGCGCCATCGCGCCGGCCTCGAGCGTGCCCGGATCGGGGGCCTCGGCGAGGTTCACGCCGATGCCGATGGCAAGCTGGCTGATCCGCCCGCCCTGCCCCAGGCTTTCGAGCAGGATCCCCGCGATCTTGCCGCCATTCAGCAGCACATCGTTCGGCCACTTGATCGACAGCCGCGCATGCGGTCCGGCGACACGCGACAGCGCCTCTTCGAGCGCCAGCGCCGCGACGAAGGAGTAAAGCGCCGCCTGCTGCGGGCTCACCTGCGGATGAAAGACGTAGGTCGCGGCGAAATTGCCCGCAGGCATCCGCCAGGGCCGGCCGCGCCGGCCGCGGCCGCCGGTCTGGTCGAGGGCCAGAATCCACGCAGGCCCCGCAAGATGCGGGGCCAGCCGGGCCGCTTCGGACATGGTGCTGTCCACCCGGCCGAGGACGTGGCGCGCCACGCCCTCAGGCCATTCGGTGCGATCAGTGGACAAGTGCCGCTGCCGCCGCCTGTGCGGCGCCCTCGAGACCGAAGAGGTTCATCGCCCCCGCGACCATCACCAGCGCCGAGGCCATCAGCAGCACCCATTGCACCGCCGGCATCCGGCTGTCGAGCGCCTCGGTCTCGGTGCCGAAGTACATGTAGTAGACGATGCGCAGGTAGTAGAAGGCCGCGATCACCGAGGCGACGACGCCCAGCACCGCAACCCAGGTGTAGCCCGCGAAGAGCGCCGCCTTGATCACCGCGAACTTGGCGAAGAAGCCAAGCATCGGCGGCACACCGGCCAGCGAGAAGAACAGCACCAGAAGCGCCAGCGCCTTCAGCGGCTCGGCCTTCGACAGCATGTTCAGCGCCGAGATGTCGGTCACCGGCTGGCCGTCGCGCTCCATCGCCAGGATGAAGGAGAAGACGCCGATGTTCATCGCGATGTAGATCGACATGTAGATCAGCGTCGCGCTGACACCCGCCTCGGTCCCGGCCAGCACGCCCATCAGCGCAAAGCCCATGTGGGTGATCGAGGAATAGGCCATCAGGCGCTTGATGTTCTTCTGGCCGATCCCGGCGACGGCGCCGAGGAACATCGAGGCCACGGCGACGATCGCGAGCACCTGGCCCCAGTCGCTCGGCACATGGCCGAAGGCGTCATAGACAAGCCGCGCGATCAGCGCCATCGCGGCCATCTTCGGCGCGGTGGCGAAGAAGGCGGTGACCGGCGTCGGCGAGCCTTCGTAGACGTCGGGCGTCCACATGTGGAACGGCACCGCCGAGACCTTGAAGGCGAGCCCCGCGATCATGAACACCATGCCGAACAGCACGCCGAGCGGCAGGTGACCGGCCTCGACCACCGAGATGATCCCGGCGAAATTAGTGGTGCCGGCAAAGCCGTAGGTCAGCGAGGCGCCATAGAGCAGCAGACCCGAGCTGAGCGAGCCCAGCACGAAGTATTTCAGACCGGCTTCCGACGAGCGCTCGGAGTCGCGACGCAGCGCGGCGACGACATAGAGCGACAGCGACATCAGCTCGAGGCCGAGATAGAGCGACATCAGATCGCCCGCCGAGACCATCATCATCATGCCGATGGTGGCGAGGACGACGAGGATCGGGAACTCGAAGCGCAGCAGGCCGCGGCGCACGAGGTAATCGGCGCTCATCGCGAGGATGGCAGCGGCCGAGAACAGGATCGCGACCTTCGAGAAGCGCGCGAAGGGATCGTCGAGGAAGAGCCCGCCGAAGGCGTCACGCGCCCCCGAACCGCCGACCCCGATCCAGAAGCCGATCACCAGCAGCACCGCCACCGTCGCCCAAAGGATCGCGGGGCCCACCTTGTCCTTGCCGGTCCAGACGCCGAAGAGCAGCGCCGCCATCGCGTAGACGGCCAGCAGGAACTCCGGCAGGACCGTGGAGAAATCCGCAGAAGTCATCGTTTTTTCTCCCTCAGTGACCGGCGAGCGCCGCGAGATCGGCGGGCAGGCTGGCGTGATAGTTCTGGATCAGCTGGGCCACCGAAGGCCCGATGATGTCAAGGATCAGGTTCGGGCAGAAGCCGAGGATCAGCGTCGCGGCGATCAGCGGTGCGAAGATCGCCTTCTCGCGGGTGCTCATGTCCTGGATCGTCTTCAGGCTTTCCTTGATCAGCTCGCCGAAGACGACGCGGCGGTAGAGCCACAGCGCGTAGGAGGCCGAGAGGATCACGCCCGTGGCCGCCACCAGCGCCACCCAGGTGTTGACCTGGAAGGTGCCGATCATGGTGAGGAATTCACCGATGAAGCCCGAGGTGCCCGGCAGGCCGATGTTGGCCATGGTGAAGAACATGAAGACCAGCGCATAGCGCGGCATCCGCACCGCAAGCCCGCCATAGGCGTCGATCTCGCGGGTGTGCATCCGGTCATAGATCACGCCGACCGCAAGGAACAGCGCGCCCGAGACGAAGCCGTGGCTCAGCATCTGGAAGATCGCGCCGTCGACGCCCTGCTGGTTCGCCGCGAAGATGCCCATGGTGACATAGCCCATGTGCGCCACCGACGAATAGGCGATCAACTTCTTCATGTCGGATTGTGCCAGCGCGACGAGCGAGGTGTAGACGATGGCGATCGCCGACATCCAGAAGACAAGCGGCGTCAGCAGATCGGCGCCCACCGGGAACATCGGCAGCGAGAAGCGCAGGAAGCCATAGCCGCCCATCTTCAGCATCACCGCAGCCAGGATCACCGAGCCCGCCGTCGGCGCCTGAACGTGCGCGTCGGGCAGCCAGGTGTGCACCGGCCACATCGGCATCTTCACCGCGAAGGAGGCGAAGAAGGCGAGGAACAGCAGCGTCTGCATGCCGCCCACGACATGGAAGCCAAGCACCGAGAAGCTGTCGGTCGGGAACTTGTGGGTCAGCAGCGTGACGATGTCGGTGGTGCCCGCGTCCATGTACATCGCGACCATCGCCACCAGCATCAGCACCGAGCCGAGGAAGGTGTAGAGGAAGAACTTGAAGGTCGCGTAGATCCGGTTCGGCCCGCCCCAGATGCCGATAATCAGGAACATCGGGATCAGCGAGGCTTCGAAGAACAGGTAGAACAGCACCAGATCGAGCGCGGTGAACACGCCGATCATCAGCCCCTCGAGCGCGAGGAAGGCGATCATGTATTCCTTGACCCGCTTCTCGACGTGCCAAGCCGAGGCGATGGTCAGCGGCATCATAAAGGTGGTGAGCAGCACGAACAGGATCGAGATCCCGTCGACGCCCATCTTGTACTTCAGGCCCATGATCCAGTCGCGGTCTTCGACGAACTGGAAGCCGGTGTTGGAGGCGTCAAAGCCGCCAAGCAGGAACAGCGAGATCAGGAAGGTCGCCGAGGTGATCAGCAGCGCCGCCCATTTCGCATTGCGGTCCGCCGCAGGCGTTCCGCCCTTCAGCACCAGTGCGAGGATCGCCGCCGATACCAGGGGAGTGAACGTGATGATGGAAAGAAGGTTTTCCATTAGTGAGACCCCCCGGTCAGGACGACCCAGAACATGAGCACCACGATGCCGATGACCATGGCGAAGGCGTAGTGGAAAAGATAGCCGGACTGCACGCGGCCGGCGAGGCGGGTCAGCGCCGGCACGATGCCGAGCGCGATCCCGTTGATCGCCCCGTCGATGGTGGCGCCGTCACCCTTCTTCCAGAAGAAGGCGCCGAGCCACTTGGCGGGACGGATGAAGAGGAAGTTGTAGAGCTCGTCGAAGTACCACTTGTTCAGCAGGAAGCGGTAGAGCACCGGCTGCGCCTTGGCGAGTTTCGCCGGCAGCGCCGGGTTGACGATGTAGAACAGCCACGACAGCGTCAGACCGATCAGCATCGCGATGAAGGGCGAGACCTTGGCCCAGGTCGGCGCCGCATGGGCGTCTTCCATCACCTTGGTGCTCTCCTCGCTCATGTAGAGCGCACCCTGCGGCGCGTGGCCCTCGGCCACCGCATGACCTTCGGTCGCGGCAACGGCATGGCCCTCGGCCGCCGGCGCCTCGGTCGCAACGCCTTCCGGCATCGCCTCGGTCCCGGCTTCGGCCATCTGCGCCTCGTGCTGCGGCATCCCGAAGAAGGCGAGCATCTTGTCGTGATTGCCGAAGAAGCTGTTGTACCAGACCATGCCGGCGAAGATCGCACCGACCGCCAGCACGCCAAGCGGCACCAGCATCACCATCGGGCTTTCATGCGCGTGCTCGTGGGTGTGGTGATCGCCCTTCTCCTTGCCGAAGAAGGTCATGAAGATCAGACGCCACGAGTAGAACGAGGTGAAGCCCGCGGCGATCACCAGCATCCAGAAGGCATAGCCCGAGCCGGACCCGAAGGCGCTCTCGATGATCGCGTCCTTCGACAGGAAGCCCGCGAAGCCGATCGAGGTCAGCGGCACGCCGACGCCGGTGATGGCGAGGGTGCCGATCACCATGATCCAGTAGGTGAAGGGGATCTTCTTGCGCAGCGCCCCGTAGTTGCGCATGTCCTGCTCGTGGTGCATCGCATGGATCACCGAGCCCGCGCCGAGGAACAGCATCGCCTTGAAGAAGGCGTGCGTCAGCAGGTGGAACATCGCCGCCGAGTAGATGCCGACGCCAGCCGCCACGAACATGTAGCCGAGCTGCGAACAGGTCGAATAGGCGATGACGCGCTTGATGTCGTTCTGAACGAGGCCCACGGTCGCCGCAAAGAAGGCGGTGGTGGCACCGATGTAGACAATGAACATCTTCGCCTGCGGCGCGAATTCGTAAAGCGGCGACATCCGCGACACGAGGAACACGCCCGCGGTCACCATCGTCGCGGCGTGGATCAGCGCCGACACCGGGGTCGGGCCTTCCATCGCGTCCGGCAGCCAGGTGTGCAGGAACAACTGCGCCGATTTGCCCATGGCACCGATGAACAGCAGGAACCCGATCAGGTTCGCCGCGTTCCAGTCGCGCCACAGGAAATGCAGGTTCTCCTGCGCCAGCGTCGGCGCGGCCGCGAAGACCTCGTCGAACTTCAGCGTGCCGGTCAGGTAGAAGATCGCGAACATGCCGAGCAGGAAGCCGAAGTCGC
This sequence comes from Paenirhodobacter ferrireducens, assembly GCF_004022265.1. Taxonomy (GTDB): domain Bacteria; phylum Pseudomonadota; class Alphaproteobacteria; order Rhodobacterales; family Rhodobacteraceae; genus Rhodobacter; species Rhodobacter ferrireducens. The sequence continues at coordinate 85,731 of NZ_SAVB01000001.1, read as the reverse complement.
CGACGCGGTTGACCACGAAGGCCTTGATCGCCGCGGCGCCGGCCGAGGGCTTCTTGTAGTAGAAGCCGATCAGCAGGTAGGACGCGAGACCCACGCCTTCCCAGCCGAAGAACATCTGCACCAGGCTGTCCGCCGTCACCAGCGACAGCATGGTGAAGGTGAAGAGCGACAGATAGGCGAAGAAGCGCGCCTTGTAGGCCTCGTCATGGCCCCAGGCCGGGTCATGCGCCATGTAGCCCCAGCTGTAGAGGTGCACCAGCGCCGAGACCGTGGTGACGACGATCAGCATGATCGCGGTCAGCCGGTCGAGCCGGATGCCCCAGCTGACATCGAGCACGCCCGAGCGGATGAAGTCGAACAGGTGGATGTGGCGGGTGACACCGTCGAAGCCGAGGAAGGTGGCCCAGCTCAGCGCGCAGGCGAGGAACAGGAGGCCCGTGGTCAGTGCCATCGCCCCCTTCTCGCCGATCAGCCGCCAGCCGAAGCCGCCGACGACCGCCCCCAGAAGGGGTGCCAGAAGAATGATCGTTTCCATGAGCACTTACCCCTTCATCACGTTGACGTCTTCCACGGCGATCGAGCCGCGGTTGCGGAAGAAGACCACGAGGATCGCGAGGCCGATCGCCGCCTCGGCGGCGGCCACGGTCAGCACGAACATCGTGAAGACCTGCCCCACCAGATCGCCCGAGAAGGACGAGAAGGCGACGAGGTTGATGTTCACCGCAAGCAGCATCAGTTCGATCGACATCAGGATGACGATGACGTTCTTGCGGTTCACGAAGATCCCGAAGATCCCGGTGACGAACAGCGCTGCCGCCACGCCCAGATAATGTTCAAGTCCGATCATCGCTGTCCCTCCGGAGCCCGCGCCCCGTTTTCCCTTGCCCGTTTCGTTCGTCGCAGCAGCTCATCACAGCCCCTGCCCCGGTTTCACATCCACCAGCTCGAGCGACTTCGCCGGATCGCGGTGCATCTGCGCGAGCACGTTCTGCCGCTTGATGTCGGTGCGGTGGCGCAGCGTCAGCAGGATCGCCCCGATCATCGCCACGAGCAGGATCAGACCCGCCGCCTGGAAGAGGTAGATATACTTGTCATAGATCAGCAGCCCGAGCGCCTCGGTGTTCTGCACGCCCTCGGGGGTGGGCGCCGCATGCAGCGCCTGCGCGCCGTCGGCCGACTGCCAGGCGCCGAAGCCCATGCCCAGCATCAGCAGCATGATCACGCCCATCAGCAGGCCGAGCGGCATGTAGCGCACCAGCTCGCCCTTCAGCGCGGCGAAGTCGACGTCGAGCATCATCACCACGAAGAGGAAGAGCACCGCGACCGCGCCGACATAGACGATGATCAGCAGCATCGCGACGAATTCCGCGCCCAGAAGCACGAACAGCCCCGAGGCCGAGAGGAAGGTCAGGATCAGCCAGAGCACCGAATGCACGGGGTTCTTGGACAGGACCACCATCAGGCCCGCGACCACCGCGACCACGGCGAAGAGGTAGAATGCAAACACCGTCATGTGTTTTCCCCCGATTTTTCGTCAAACACCGAACGCGCGATCTCCAGCGCCCGGGTCATGGCGGGAACGCCGCCGAACATGCTCATCTGGAAGATCACCTCGGCGATCTCCCGCTGCGAGGCGCCCGCCTCCATCGCGTGACGGATGGCCAGCCGAAGCTGTGCATCTGCCTGCGCGCCCAGCACGGTGAGCGCCGCGATCGTCACCAGAAGGCGCGTGCGCGCGTCCAGCCCCTCGCGGTTGAAGGTCTTGCCGAACCACATCTCCATCATGTCCTTCGACATGGTGGGGATGAGCTTTTCGAAGGCGACGGGATTGAAACTTTCCAAAGCCGGGTTGAACAGGCGGGCCATCTCGGCCCCCTGCTCCATCATCGCCGAGAACAGTTTCGAGAATTCCTCGGTCATCTGTAGGGCGCATCCAGCTCGATGTTGCGGGCGATCTCGGATTCCCAGCGGGCGCCGTTATCGAGAAGCTTCGCCTTGTCGTAGAACAGCTCCTCGCGGGTCTCGGTGGCGAATTCGAAGTTCGGCCCCTCGACGATCGCATCGACCGGGCAGGCTTCCTGGCAGAAGCCGCAGTAGATGCATTTCGTCATGTCGATGTCGTAGCGCGTGGTGCGGCGCGAGCCGTCCTCGCGCGGTTCGGCATCGATGGTGATCGCCTGGGCGGGGCAGATCGCCTCGCACAGTTTGCAGGCGATGCAGCGCTCTTCCCCGTTCGGATAGCGGCGCAGCGCATGCTCGCCGCGGAAGCGCGGGCTGATCGGCCCCTTCTCGTGCGGGTAGTTGATCGTGGGCTTGGGCGCCACGAAGTACTTCATGCCAAGGCCGAAACCCTTGAAGAAGTCGAACAGCAGGAAGTATTTGGCCGCGCGTGCGTAATCGAAAGCCATGGATCAGCCCCCCATCGTCCAGCGGGCCCAGAAGGCGCCGAGGACCTCATATTTCGCCAGGAATGCCACGATCACCACCCAGGCGAGCGACATCGGCAGGAACACCTTCCAGCCGATCCGCATCAGCTGGTCGTAGCGGTAGCGCGGCACGATCGCCTTCACCATCGCGAAGATGAAGAAGCACAGAAGCATCTTGCCCACCAGCCACAGCACGCCGTCGGGCAGGCCGGGGATCGGGCTGAGCCAGCCGCCGAGGAACAGCAGCGAGACGAGCGCGCACATCAGCACCACCGCCATCAGCTCGCCGATCATGAACAGCAGGAACGGCGTCGAGCTGTATTCGACCTGATAACCGGCAACGAGTTCCGATTCAGCTTCGGGAAGGTCGAAGGGCGGACGGTTGGTCTCGGCCAGCGCCGAGATGAAGAACAGCGCCACCATCGGCAGGTGCGGCAGCCAGTACCAGCCGAAGATGCCATAGCTGGTCTTCTGCGCCTCGACGATCGCGCCGAAGTTCATCGAGCCGGTCGAGATGATCACGCCGATGATGATCAGGCCGAGCGAGACCTCGTAGGAGATCATCTGCGCGGCCGAGCGCAGCGAGCCGAGGAACGGGTATTTCGAGTTCGACGCCCAGCCCCCCATGATCACGCCGTACACTTCAAGCGACGAGACCGCGAAGATGTAGAGGATCGCGACGTTGATGTCCGAGATCACCCAGCCGGTGTTGAACGGGATCACCGCCCAGGCGATCACCGGCAGGATGAAGCTCAGCATCGGGGCGATGAAGTAGACCGCCTTGTCGGCGCCCGCCGGCACGACGATTTCCTTCACGATATACTTCAGGAAGTCGGCGAAGCTCTGCAGCAGGCCGAAGGGGCCCACCACGTTCGGACCGCGACGGATCTGCACCGCCGCCCAGACCTTCCGGTCGGCATACATCAGAAAGGCCAGCGCCACGAGGATGCAGACCGTGACCAGAAGGCACTGCCCGAGGATGAGCAGGAAAGTGCCAAAAGGTGTTGCAAGAAACTCAGCCATTTTGTCCCTCAGACCGCCTTGTCTTTCAAACCGTCGGTATACCTTGATCCGCGCAGTCGCCGACCGTCACCTGAGCGTCGATCGTCTTCAGTCCGCGGGGCAGAGCGGCGGAGATCAGATAGACCGCATCCGCCTGCCAAGTTCCGTTTTCATGGTCGATCTTCGTGCGGATGTGCCGCGCGAAGCCGTAGCCGCGGATCAGCGCATATTGCGCCGCCGCACAGGTGGCATAATCGACCACCGCCGTATCGTCCTTCGCCCCGCGCAGCGCGACGCGAAAATCGACCAGATCGCCTTCGAGGAGACGGGTCTCGACCCCCTCGTAGACGATCTTCGAGGGCGCGGCCCCTTCCGCCGGCGCACAGGCCGCCAGCCCGGCCAGAAGGCCGGGGGCGACGCGCGCAAGGGTGGAAAGCCGCGCCATTCGTGTCACTCCGCCGCAAGCGCCGGACCGGCCGCGCGCGTCTTGGCAAGGGCCGAGCATTCGGCCATCACCACCGAGGCCCGCGCGATCGGGTTGGTGAAGTAGAAGTCATGGATCGCCGGGCGGAAGGTGGCGGCGCCCATGTCGCGCAGCGTGACCGGGGTCCAGCCGTTTTCCGGCACCGCGTCGATCTGGGCGAGATGCGGCACCGCCGCGATCAGCGCCTTGCGCAGACCGGCCAGCGAATTCCACGGCTGCGTGCGGCCCAGCTCGGCCGACAGCGCGCGCAGGATCGCCCAGTTTTCCTTCGCCTCGCCGGGCGCGAAGCCCGCGCGGAAGGCGAGCTGCGGCCGGCCTTCGGTGTTGACGAAGAGGCCGTTTTCCTCGGTGTAGGCGGCGCCCGGCAGGATGATGTCCGCCCGGTTCGCGCCGCGGTCGCCGTGGCTGCCCTGATAGATCACGAAGGGGCCGCCTTCCGAGCGCGGGGTGATTTCCACCTCGTCGGCGCCGAGGTTGTAGATCACCTCCACGCCCTCGACCGCGGCCAGAAGCCCGCCCTCGGTCACCGCGCCCACGTCCATCGCGCCGACGCGACCGGCCGCGGTGTGCAGCATCATGTACTTGCCGCCAAGCTTCTCGGCGAGCGCCATCGCATGTGCGATCACCGCCTCGCCATCGGCTTCCGAGACGGCGCCCTGCCCCACGATCACCAGCGCGCCCTCGACCGGGGTGGCCTCGGCCACCGCCTTCGCCAGCGCCGCGCGGTCGGTGCCGAGCGCGGTGTAGTCATAGGTCAGATCGACCGCCGGCCCGATCAGCGAGACCACGGTGCCATGCGACCAGGCCTTGCGGATGCGCGCGTTCAGCACCGGCGCCTCGTCGCGCGGGTTGGTGCCGATCAGCACGATCTGCTTGGCGCTGTCGATATCCGCGATCGCGGCATTGCCGACATAGGCCGAGCGATTGCCCACCGGCAGGCGCGCGCCGTCGGTGCGGCACTCGACCGAACCGCCAAGGCCCTCGACCAGCTGCTTGAGCGCGAAGGCCGCCTCGACCGGGGCGAGATCGCCCACGAGGCCGAGCACCTTCTTGCCGGTCATCGCCGCGGCGGCAGCGGAAAGCGCCTCGCCCCAGCTTGCCTTGCGCAGCTTGCCGCCCTCGCGGATGTAGGGCGTGTCAAGCCGCTGCCGGCGCAGACCGTCCCAGATGAAGCGGGTCTTGTCCGAGATCCATTCCTCGTTCACCGCGTCGTTGTTGCGCGGCAGGATGCGCATCACTTCGCGGCCCTTGGTGTCGACGCGGATGTTCGAGCCGAGCGCGTCCATCACGTCGATCGATTCCGTCTTCGTCAGCTCCCACGGGCGGGCGGTGAAGGCATAGGGCTTCGAGGTCAGCGCACCGACCGGGCACAGGTCGATGATGTTGCCCTGCATGTTGCTGTCGAGCGTCAGGTTCAGATAGCTGGTGATCTCGCTGTCCTCGCCGCGCCCGGTCTGGCCCATCTGGGTGATGCCGGCCACTTCGGTGGTGAAGCGCACGCAGCGGGTGCAGCTGATGCAGCGGGTCATGCAGGTCTTCACCAGCGGCCCGAGGTTCAGGTCTTCGGAGGCGCGCTTCGCCTCGCGATAGCGGCTGAAGTCCACCCCGTAAGCCATTGCCTGGTCTTGCAGATCGCATTCGCCGCCCTGGTCGCAGATCGGGCAGTCGAGCGGGTGGTTGATGAGCAGGAACTCCATCACCCCTTCACGCGCCTTCTTCACCATCGGCGAGTTGGTCTTGATCACCGAGGGCTCGCCATTCGGGCCCGGGCGCAGATCCTTGACCTGCATCGCGCACGACGCGGTGGGCTTCGGCGGGCCGCCGACGACTTCGACGAGGCACATGCGGCAGTTGCCCGCGATCGAGAGCCGCTCGTGATAGCAGAAGCGCGGCACCTCGATGCCGGCCTGCTCGCAGGCCTGGATGATCGTCAGGTTCGGATCAACCTCGACCTCATGGCCGTCGATGATGATTTTGCGCGTATTCGACATGTGTCTGATCCGTCACTTGGCTCGGGCGCGGAGGCCCGCGCGTTGAATGGTGGTCGGGGCCGTCATGCGCAGCCCCCCGGGAAGATCCAGGCGCCATCCCGGAAATTGTCCTCGGTGCCGGTGACGGCCCCGTTCGCGCCACAGAAGGAATTGGCCGCGCGTTTCGCCTCGGCCCCGTCGGAGTTGGTGAAGGGCGTACCCGCGCGCTTCACGATCAGCTCCCCACCCTGCCCCTTCAGCGCCGTATAGCCGGCAAGCCCCAGCGGCCCCGGTTCCGACGTCTTGGGCGCCGGCGCGACGCACCCCGCGAGCGCTGCCAGCGCCGCGATGCACATCATCCGCTCCATGCCCCGCCCGATCGTCATCGCCGCAGTCACCTCCACACCAGAATGCCCGGGACAATCGATTTGCGCAGACCGCCATCGTCCCAAAGCACATGAGCGTGGTCGTCCTGATTGATCTGCATCGACACCCGCCTGTGGTCGCCCTGAGGCAGAAGCGCGCCCGCGTTGACCTCGAAGGTCCGTCCGTCGGGCTGGCTGCAGCGGAAGGCGACCTTTGCCGTATCACCCTTGATCTTGAACTCGATCTCGCGTCCGGTCCGCATCGTCACCTTGCCCGTGGTGTTGAAGATCTTGCAGGTCGTGCCTTGCGGGAAAAACCCGAAATCCACCGTCAACACATCGGTCACCGCGAAAGCCGGAGTGGCAGTCGCGAGCATCGCAGCGAACATGAGGGCCGGCGCACGCATCATCATTCCGCCGCCATCGCGCCCATGCGGCCGGTCTTGCGGGCCTTGATCCGGTCCTCGATCTCTTCCCGGTAGTGCCGGATCAGGCCCTGGATCGGCCAGGCGGCCGCGTCGCCAAGCGCACAGATGGTGTGGCCCTCGACCTGCTTCGTCACGTTGAAGAGCATGTCGATTTCCTCGATCTCGGCTTCGCCGGTCACCAGACGATCCATCACGCGCATCATCCAGCCGGTGCCTTCGCGGCAGGGCGTGCACTGGCCGCAGCTCTCGTGCTTGAAGAACTTCGCCAGACGCCAGATCGCCTTGATGATGTCGGTCTGCTGATCCATCACGATCATGCAGGCGGTGCCGAAGGACGACTTCAGCTCACGCATCCCGTCGTAATCCATGATCGCGTCTTCGCACAGCGCCGCCGGCAGGACGGGGCACGAGGCGCCGCCCGGGATGACCGCCTTCAGGTTCTTCCAGCCGCCGCGCACGCCACCGCCATGCTTCTCGATCAGTTCCTTCATCGAGATCGACATCGATTCCTCGATGACGCAGGGGGTGTTGACGTGGCCCGACATGGCGAAGAGCTTGACGCCGGTGTTGTTCGGACGCCCGAACGAGGCATACCAGTCCGCGCCGCGGCGCAGGATGGTCGGCACGACGGCGATCGATTCCACGTTGTTCACCGTCGTCGGGCAGCCGTAAAGGCCCGAGCCAGCCGGGAACGGCGGCTTCATCCGCGGCATCCCCTTCTTGCCTTCGAGGCTTTCAAGGAGCGCGGTTTCCTCGCCGCAGATATAGGCGCCGGCGCCGTGGTGCAGGTAGACGTCATAATCGAAGCCCGACTTGCAGGCGTTCTTGCCGATCAGCCCCGCCTCGTAGCATTCGTCGATCGCCTGCTGCAGCGCTTCCTTCTCGCGGATGTATTCGCCGCGGATGTAGATATAGGCGGCGCTCGCGCCCATGGCGAAACCGGCGATCAGCGCCCCTTCGATCAGCGTGTGCGGATCGTGGCGCATGATCTCGCGGTCCTTGCAGGTCGCGGGTTCGGATTCGTCGGCGTTGATGACGAGGAACGAGGGGCGGCCGTCCGACTGCTTCGGCATGAAGGACCATTTCAGCCCGGTCGGGAAGCCCGCACCACCGCGCCCGCGCAGGCCCGAGGCCTTCACCTGCTCGATGATCCAGTCGCGGCCATTGGCCAGGATGTTCGCCGTGCCGTCCCAGTGGCCGCGCATCATCGCGCCTTTCAGGGAGCGGTCGTGCATCCCGTAAAGGTTGGTAAAGATCCGGTCCTGATCTTTCAGCATGTCACTTCCCTCAGTTGCACGGCCACCGGTCACCCGGCCCCCGTTGCGCCCGAACCGGCGCGAAATCCCTTGTCGCCGCGGGCCGAAGCCTCAGCGGTCCTTGCCCGTCGCGGCAGCGGGAGGAGCGATCCCCTCCCCGTCCGCCGTCTTCCTCTCGGCCGCGGCCCGCGCCCGTTCGAGCGCCGCCGGCGGCAGGGCGAAGCGTCGGTCGAGCCCGTCGCAAAAGCCCCAGACGAAGACCGCCCCCGCAAGCAGGAAGGCGATCAGGCCGAGAAAGAGCGCTGCGCCGGGTCCGTGGGCCGGCTGGACGAGAAGACCGGTGACGAGGCCCGTGATCGCGCCCCATGTCCATGCCCTGATCCTGCAGCCCGCCTCGAACCCGCTCATCGTCTCCTTCCGGCCCTTGCGCCGTCTCCCGGGCCCCTGCAGGCCCCGGGTCTCACTCCGTCGCGGCCTTCGCCGCCTTCTCCGCGGCCACCTGCTGCACGGCCGACTTCGGCCGCTCGGTGCCCATCATGCCGATCGGCGCGCGCTGGCCCGACATCTGCCACGGCGCGCGCAGCGCCACTTCGGTGCCGTCGATGCGCTTGATCGTGTCGCCGATCGCGACCGCAAGGCCCACGGTGGCGTTGAACTCTTCGCGCTCGCCCTTGCTGTCCAGCAGCGCGACCTGCTCGCCCGCCCGTTCCGACGAGAACCGGCCGGTCTGCGAGCCGGGGCGCGGGGTCTGGCCGGCGGCCATGGTGTCGATCAGCTTCGCGAGGCTCTCTTCGCTGAGATCCTCGTAATAGTCCTTGCCGATCGCCGCCATCGGCGCGTTCGCGCAGGCGCCGAGGCACTCGACCTCTTCCCAGCTGAACTTGCCGTCCTTCGACAGTTCAAAGGCATGCGGCGCGATCTTTTCCTTGCAGACCCTGATCAGGTCCTCGGCGCCGCAGATCATGCACGAGGTGGTGCCGCAGACCTGGATATGGGCGACCGAGCCCACCGGAGCGAGCTGGAACATGAAGTAGAAGGTCGCAACCTCGAGCGCGCGGATATAGGGCATGCCCAGCATGTCCGCGACATATTCGATCGCCGGTTTCGACAGCCACCCCTCCTGTTCCTGCGCGCGGAACAGCAGCGGAATGATCGCCGAGGCCTGACGGCCCACCGGATACTTGGTGATCTGCGCCTCGGCCCAGGCGAGGTTCGCGGGCGTGAACTCAAACGCAGCGGGCTGCTCGTGATGAAGACGACGGAGCATTAGCGGTCAACCTCCCCGAACACGATATCGAGCGTGCCGATGATGGCCGAAACATCGGCGAGTTGGTGGCCACGGGAGATCTCATCCATCGACTGCAGATGCGAATAGCCCGGGGCGCGGATCTTGGCGCGGTAGGGTTTGTTGGTGCCATCCGACACCAGGAAGACGCCGAATTCGCCCTTCGGCGCCTCGACGGCGGCATAGACCTCGCCGGCCGGCACGTGGAAGCCCTCGGTGTAGAGCTTGAAGTGGTGGATCAGGCTTTCCATGTTGCGCTTCATGTCGCCGCGCTTCGGCGGGGTCATCTTGCCGCGCGCCAGCACGTCGCCCTGGTTCTCGGGCAGGCGCAGCTTGGCGATCGCCTGAAGGATGATCTTGGTCGACTCGCGCATCTCGGCCATGCGGACGAGATAGCGGTCATAGCAGTCGCCGTTCTTGCCGACGCAGACCTTGAAGTCGAACTCGTCATAGCATTCGTAGGGCTGGCTGCGGCGCAGGTCCCAGGCAAAGCCCGAGCCGCGCACCATCACCCCGGTATAGCCCCAGTCCGAGATTTCCTTCTCGGTGATGATCGCGATGTCGACGTTGCGCTGCTTGAAGATCCGGTTCTCGGTCAGCAGCCCGTCGATGTCGTCGAGCTTCTGCGGGAACGCCTTCGCCCACTCCTCGATGTCGTCGATGAGCTTCGGCGGCAGGTCCTGATGGACGCCACCCGGCCGGAAGTAGTTCGAGTGGAGCCGCGCACCGCAGGCCCGCTCGTAGAAGATCATCAGCTTCTCGCGTTCCTCGAAGCCCCACAGCGGCGGGGTCAGCGCGCCGACGTCCATCGCCTGCGTGGTGACGTTCAGCAGGTGGTTCAGGATACGGCCGATTTCCGAGTAGAGAACGCGGATCAGCTGCGCCCGCCGCGGCACCTCGGTGCCGGTCAGCCGCTCGATCGCGAGACACCAGGCATGTTCCTGGTTCATCGGCGCGACGTAGTCGAGACGGTCGAAATAGGGCAGGTTCTGCAGGTAGGTGCGGCTTTCCATCAGCTTCTCGGTGCCGCGATGCAGCAGCCCGATATGCGGGTCCGCGCGCTCGACGATCTCGCCGTCGAGCTCCAGCACCATGCGCAGCACGCCGTGCGCGGCGGGGTGCTGCGGGCCGAAGTTGATGTTGAAGTTGCGGATGCGCTGTTCGCCCGTCAGCACATCGTGCGAGCCGTCATCGTAGGAATTCTGCCGGATGTCGCCGTCCATGGTCCAACCTCTGTCTTGTCCTGTCCGCCGGGCCACGGGAGCCCGACGCGAGGATCAGCCCTGCTTCTCGTCGCCGGGCAGAATGTAATGCGCGCCTTCCCACGGGGAGAGGAAGTCGAATTGCCGATATTCCTGCACAAGCTTCACCGGCTCGTAGACGACGCGCTTCAGCACCTCGTCATAGCGCACCTCGACATAGCCCGTGGTCGGGAAGTCCTTGCGCAGCGGATAGCCGCGGAAGCCGTAGTCGGTGAGGATGCGGCGCAGGTCCGGGTGATCCGAGAACAGGATGCCATACATGTCGAACACTTCGCGCTCGCACCAGTTGGCGTTCGGGAAGGCCTCGACGATCGAGGGGCACATCTCGTCCTCGCGCAGCGCCGCCTTCACGCGGATGCGCTGGTTGCGCCACATCGACAGGAACAGCCAGACCATGTCGAAACGCGCCGGGCGTTCCGGCCAGTCGACGGCGGTCAGCTCGATCAGCGTCGAGAAGCGGCAGCTCGGATCGTCGCGCAGGAATTCCACGAACTCGAGGATCGAGCCGGGCGTGACGGTGACGCACAGTTCGCCAAAGGCGATCTCGGTCTTCAGCACGTCGGCCGAGCGCTTGTGCTCGATGTGGGCGGCCAGTTCCTTCAGGGCTTCGTCGCTCATTCTTCGTCTCCCCTCAGCGGACCAGCGTGCCGGTGCGGCGGATCTTCCGCTGCAGCTGCAAGATGCCGTAGAGCAGCGCCTCGGCCGAGGGCGGGCAGCCCGGCACGTAGATGTCGACCGGCACGATCCGGTCACAGCCGCGCACCACCGAGTAGCTGTAGTGATAGTAACCGCCGCCGTTCGCGCAGGACCCCATCGAGATCACGTAGCGCGGCTCCGGCATCTGGTCATAGACCTTGCGCAGAGCGGGGGCCATCTTGTTGGTCAGCGTGCCCGCGACGATCATCACGTCGGACTGGCGCGGCGAGGCGCGCGGCGCGGTGCCAAAGCGTTCGAGGTCATAGCGCGGCATCGAGACCTGCATCATCTCGACGGCGCAGCAGGCCAGACCGAAGGTCATCCAGTGCAGCGAACCGTTGCGCGCCCAGTTGATCAGGTCTTCGGTCGAGGTCAGCAGGAAACCCTTGTCCTGCAGCTCCTTGTTCAGGGCCTGGGTCGCGGCTTCCTTGTCGGCTCCCGCGGTATTGGCAGAGGTCATCACGCCCATTCCAGCGCCCCTTTCTTCCATTCATAGGCAAAGCCGACGGTCAGCACGCCGAGGAACACCATCATCGACCAGAAGCCCACCATGCTCAGCGACCCGAAGGCCACCGCCCAGGGGAACAGGAAGGCCACTTCGAGATCGAAGATGATGAACAGGATCGAGACGAGGTAGAAGCGCACGTCGAACTTCATGCGCGCATCGTCGAAGGCGTTGAAACCGCATTCGTAAGCCGAGACCTTTTCCGGGTCCGGGTTGCGCACGGCCAGCACGACCGCGGCGAGGACCAGGACAAGCCCGAGCACGATGGCCAATGCAAGGAAGATGAGGATGGGAAGATATTCACGCAGCATGTCGTGCACTGGTTGGCTCCCTTGTGACGCGACCGAGTGTCGCGCAGGTTCCGGCTGAGCGAGCAATATCGCCGCCTCCCGGCCGGGTCAACCGAGTGACGCCGGTTTCGCCTGTGAAAAGTGCGTTTTGTATACCGCTGCACACCGCTTCGGCAGATGCGGCGCCCCTGCCCCGGGGGCAAGAGAACAAGGGCCCGCACGCGGCTGCGCACGGGCCCGAAGCCTTGGCAAACCCGAGAGAATCCCTCGGGTCTGGCGGTGTTCTCAGGTGCTCCAGCCCGGTTTGCGCCGGTCGAAGAAGGCGGCGATTCCCTCGCCCGCCTCGGCGGTTTCCCAACGCGCGACGAGGGCGGCGACGGTCGCCTCCTGCACCGCCGCGTCGATCGGCGGGGCGAGCATCCGGATCAGCGCCTTGGCATCGGCGACGGCGCCCGGCGCACAGCTCAGATAGGGCACGACCTCGGCCTCGATCGCCGCGTCGAGGTCCTCCGGCGCGACGACGCGCGCCAGAAGGTTCAGCGCCTCGGCCTCGGCGGCCTCGAAGAGCCGCGCCGACATGAAGACGCGCCGCGCCTTCGCCGGGCCCATGCGGGCGACGACATAGGGCGAGATCGTCGCCGGCGTCAGGCCGAGCCGGGTCTCGGTCAGGCCGAAGCGCGCGCCACTCACGCCGACGGCCACGTCGCACACCGACATCATGCCGATACCGCCGCCGAAGGCATTGCCCTGCACCCGGCCGATCACCGGCTTCGGGCAGCGGTCGAGCGCGCTGAGCATGGCCGCCAGCCGGCGCGCGCCCGCCGCGCGCTCCTCGGCACTGGCATTCATCTGCGCCTGCATCCATTTCAGATCGCCGCCAGCGCAAAAGCTTGCCCCCTCGGCCGCCAGCACCACCACCCGCACCGCGGGATCGGCGCCAAGCGCACCGATGGCGGCGGTGATCTCGTCCATCATCTGCGCCGAGAGCGCATTGTGCTTCTCGGCGCGCGCCAGCCACAGATGTGCGACACCGCGCGCGTCGATCTCGGTCCGGATCGTCTCGGTCATTGCCCCTGCCCCCTCATTGTCCGCGCAAGCTCTGCCGCCGCGCCGATCACCTCCATGTCGAGCCCGGTCTCGTAGCCGCGCCCGGCAAGCCAGGCGGCCACCTTCTCGGTCGCGACATTGCCCTTCGCCCCCGGCGCATAGGGGCAGCCGCCAAGGCCACCGACGGCCGCATCGAAGACCCGCAGCCCGGCCGCGAGGGACGCCTCGATATTCTCGAGCGCCCGGCCCGCGGTGTCGTGAAAATGCCCCGCCAGACGGTCCGCCGGCATCTCTTCGAGCACCGCGTCCAGCATCGCCGCCACGGTCTCGGCCCGACCCTGACCGATGGTGTCGCCCAGACTGACCTCGTAACAGCCCATCTCGCGCAGCGCCGCGACGACGCGGGCCACCGCCTCGGGCGGGGTCGGCCCGTCATAGGGGCAATCGGTGACCACCGAGACATAGCCGCGCACCGGCATCTCGTCGGCCTGCGCCGCCTGCATCACAGCACGGAAACGATCGAGGCTCTCGGCGATCGAACAGTTCAGGTTCGCGCGCGAAAACCCCTCGGAGGCCGAGGCGAAGATCGCCACCTCGTCCGCACCTGCCGCCCGCGCGCCTTCATAACCCTTCAGGTTCGGCGTCAGCGCCGCGTAGCGCACGCCCGGCGCGCGGATGATACCGGCCAGCACCTGCGCCCCGTCGACCATCTGCGGCACCCATTTCGGGCTGACGAACGAGGCGGTCTCGATCCGCCGGAACCCGGCGCGGCTCAGGCAATCGACCAGCGCGATCTTCTCCGCCGTCGGGATCAGGCGCTTTTCGTTCTGCAGCCCGTCGCGCGGGGCCATCTCGAAGATCTCGACCGTCTCAGCCATCGTTCAGCTCGTAGAAATCCTGGGTGTAGATCGCGCTCGCCCCGCCCTTCGCCACGGCGCGGCGATAGGCCGGACGCGCCTTGCAGCACTCGGCCCAGACGGCGAGCGCCGGAAAGGCCTCGGGACGCACGAAGCGGAACATCGCCTCGAGGTTGAAGCCGAACATCACATCGGCCGCCGAGAAGCTGTCGAGCAGCCAGTCGCGGCCGGCAAGATGCGCCTCCATCGCCCGCATCGTCACTTCGAGCCGCTTGGTGTCGAGCTTCGTCAGCGCCGCCGAGCGCGCGCTTTCGGGGCGCAGGAAGATGTGGTGGATGTTCAGGTTCTGCAAGATGTTCGCCTGCGTCTCGGCGAAATGCAGCCATTGCAGGAAATCGACCCGTTCGGGGGTTCCCGGGCGCGGCGCCAGCCGGCCACGGGTCTCGGTCAGATATTCGACGATCGCGCCCGACTCGAAGATCACCCGCCCGTCGATCTCGAGCGCGGGGATCCGCCCGGCGGGCGAAAGCGCGCGGAATTCGGGGCTGCGCAGGCTACCGTCGGTGAGCGACCAGATCTTCAGCTCGGCCACCTCGCCGAGCTCCTCGAGCAGCCACAGCACCCGGAACGAGCGCGACCCCGGAACGTGATGCAAGCGGATCATGCGGCCTCCTCCTCGGTCTCGTCGGCAAGCCGGATCAGCGCCGCGCCGGCCTCGACCTGCGCGCCGGGGTCGACCAGCACCTCGGCCACGGTACCGGCGCGGGCGGCCAGCATCGTGTGCTCCATCTTCATCGCCTCGAGCACGGCCAGCCGGTCGCCCTCGGCCACCGCCTGACCGGCCGCGACGAAGACCGCCTTCACCAGCCCCGGCATCGGCGCGAGCGTCAGCCCCGAGGCCGGCCCTTCCGAGCGACGCGCGAGCGGATCGGGCCGGGCAAAGCGATAGGCCGCGCCCATGAAGACGGTGACCTCGTCGGCACCGACATGGAACCGCGCGCCGGTCTTGGCGCCCTCGACCCACCAGCCATCGGCGCGCAACGCGCAGTCCTGCGTGGTGCCCGCCACCGTCACCGCGACCCGTCCGGGGCCGGTCACGGCAAGGCTTGCGGGCTCCTCGAAGGGCACGGCACGGGTGAGCGGCGCCCAGAGACTGAAGCCCGGTCCGGTTCCCCCGGCCAGCCCCGCCGCGGCAATCACCGCGAGCGCGCGCGCCGCCGCGGGCGGTTCGGCGGCCGCGGTGAGCGCATCGATCTCGCGCCCGATCAGCCCGGTGTCGACATCGCCCGCGGCAAAGCCCGGATGGCGGGCCAGTGCGCCGAGAAAGCCGAGGTTCGTCACCGTGCCCGCAACCTCGGTCTGTTCCAGCGCGCGGGCAAGCTGCGCCAGCGCCACCGCGCGCGTCGGGCCATGCGTCACCACCTTGGCGATCATCGGGTCATACCAGGGGCTGATCGTGTCGCCGGCGCGCACGCCGGTCTCGATCCGCGCCGCGCCGAAGTTCAGGTGGGCAAGGGTGCCGGTCGCCGGCAGGAAGCCCGCCGGCACGTCCTCGGCGTAAAGCCGCGCCTCGAAGGCATGGCCGGTGATCGTCAGCTCATCCTGCCGGCGCGGCAAGGGCTCGCCCGCCGCCACGCGCAGCTGCCATTCGACCAGATCGACGCCGGTGATCGCCTCGGTCACCGGATGCTCGACCTGCAACCGGGTGTTCATCTCCATGAACCAGAAGCGGTCCTCGCGCAGCCCCTCGGAGGCGTCGACGATGAACTCGATCGTGCCGGCGCCACTGTAGCCGATCGCCTCGGCCGCGCGCACGGCGGCCTGCCCCATCGCGGCGCGCATCGCGGGCGTCATGCCCGGCGCGGGGGCCTCCTCGATCACCTTCTGGTGGCGGCGCTGCAACGAGCAGTCGCGCTCGAAGAGATGCACCGCCGAGGTCCCGTCGCCGAAGACCTGCACCTCGATGTGGCGCGGCTTCTCGACGTATTTCTCGATCAGCACCGCGGGGTTGCCGAAGGCCGTCAGCGCCTCGCCCTGCGCGCTTGCCAGCGCGGCGGCGAAATCGGCGGGCCGGTCGACGCGGCGCATGCCCTTGCCGCCGCCGCCCGCGACCGCCTTGATGAGGACCGGATAGCCCACCGCCTCGGCGGCCCCCGCCAGATGCTCGGGGTCCTGGTTCGCGCCGTGATAGCCCGGCACGACCGGCACGCCCGCCTGCGCCATCAAGGCCTTTGCCGCATCCTTGAGCCCCATCGCCCGGATCGCATCGCCCGAAGGCCCAATGAAGACCAGCCCCGCCGCTTCGACTGCATCGACGAAATCGGGGTTTTCCGAGAGAAACCCATAGCCCGGGTGGATCGCCTCGGCCCCGGTGGCCCGCGCCGCGGCGATGATCGCCGCGCCGCGCAGATAGCTGTCACGCGGCGCCGGGCCACCGATCAGCACGGCCTCGTCGGCAAGGGCGACATGGCGCGCACCGGCGTCGGCCTCGGAATAGACGGCAACGGTCGCCACGCCCATGCGGCGCGCAGTGTCGATGACGCGACAGGCGATCTCGCCGCGGTTGGCGATCAGGATCTTGCGAAACATCGGCTCCTCCCAAGCTTGGATGTCGGAGGGGGCGCTGCCCCCGCTCCTGCGGAGCCCCCCGAGGTATTTCGGGCAAGATGAATGCGATCTCACCTTGCTCCAAATACCTCCGCCGGAGGCATTGAAGTCACATGCGGAACAGGCCGAAGCGCGTCGGTTCGACCGGGGCGCACAGGCTCGCCTGCAGGCTGAGCGAGAGCACCTGACGGGTCTTGCGCGGATCGACGATGCCGTCGTCCCACAGCCGCGCCGAGGCATAGAGCGGGTGGCTTTGGCGCTCGAACATCTCGATCGTCGGGCGCTTGAACTCGGCCTCTTCCTCGGCCGACCAGCTGCCGCCCTTGCGCTCGATCCCCTCTCGGCGCACGGCGGCAAGCACCCCCGCCGCCTGCTCGCCGCCCATCACCGAGATCCGGGAATTGGGCCAGCTCCACAGGAAGCGGGGCGAATAGGCGCGCCCCGCCATGCCGTAATTGCCGGCGCCGAAGCTGCCGCCGACGAGCATGGTGATCTTCGGCACCGAGGTGGTCGCGACGGCGGTCACCATCTTCGCCCCGTGGCGCGCGATGCCCTCGTTCTCGTATTTGCGGCCGACCATGAAGCCGGTGATGTTCTGCAGGAAGATCAGCGGGATGCCGCGTTGCGAGCAAAGCTCGATGAAATGCGCGGCCTTCTGCGCGGCCTCGGAGAAGAGCACGCCGTTGTTCGCGACGATGCCCACCGGGCAGCCCTCGAGATGGGCAAAGCCGGTCACGATCGTCTCGCCGAAGCGGGCCTTGAACTCGTCGAAGCGCGACCCGTCGACCACGCGCGCGATCACCTCGCGGATGTCGTAGGGGGTGCGCAGATCGGCCGGCACAAGGCCGAGGATCTCCTCGGGGTCATAGGCCGGGGGCTCGGGCGATTGCCACTGCACCGTCGCGGGCTTCGCCCGGTTCAGGTTTCCGACCGCCCGGCGGGCGAGCGCCAGCGCATGGGCGTCGTCCTCGGCGAGGTAATCGGCCACGCCCGAAAGACGCGTGTGCACATCGCCGCCGCCGAGGTCTTCGGCCGTGACCACCTCACCGGTCGCCGCCTTCACCAAGGGCGGGCCAGCGAGGAAGATCGTGCCCTGTTCCTTCACGATGATCGTCACGTCGGACATCGCCGGCACATAGGCGCCACCCGCGGTGCAGCTGCCCATCACCACCGCGATCTGCGCGATGCCCTTCGCCGACATCCGCGCCTGGTTGTAGAAGATCCGGCCGAAATGGTCGCGGTCGGGGAAGACCTCGTCCTGGTTGGGCAGGTTCGCGCCGCCGCTGTCGACCAGATAGACGCAGGGCAGATTGCAGTCCTCGGCGATCTCCTGCGCGCGCAGATGCTTCTTCACCGTCATCGGGTAATAGGTACCGCCCTTCACCGTGGCGTCATTCGCCACGACCATCACCTCGAGCCCCATCACCCGGCCGATGCCGGCGATGACGCCCGCCCCCGGCGCGGCGCCGTCATACATGCCGTGCGCTGCCGTCGCGCCGATTTCGAGGAAGGGCGAGCCGGGGTCCAAAAGCCCCGCCACCCGCTCGCGCGGCGCCATCTTGCCGCGCGCCACATGGCGCGCCGTCGCCTCGGGCCCGCCCCCCGCGGCGGCCGCCATCGCCGCCGCGCGCACGGTTTCGAGCATCTCGAGATGGGCCGCGCGGTTGGCGCGGAAGCCCTCGGAGGAGGGCAGGACGGAGGAGGTCAGCTTCATTCCTGTGCCTTCTTGTCTCGCAGCTGCGCCGCGCGCGCGGCGGTCATTTCCATCATGCAATTCGCCCCGACGATCCGGCTGGCCGAGGCATCGCCCCAGCGCGCGACCTCGAGCCCGCATTCGGCATCGCGAAAGGCGATCCAGGCGCGCTGTGCGGCGAGCAGCTTGTCGTTCAGCCCGGGCGCCGTCAGCTCGGCGCGGCGGGCCTTGTATTCGGTGTTGAGCAGATCGTCCCAGACCAGCGTCTCGGCCCCGATGCAGGCGACGATAGCGACCGTCGTGTCGCCCGCCGCGGCGGTGCAGCCCTGCGCCGCCTGGCCAAGGCAGCTCGGCCCGCCGGCATAGGGATTGTAGTCGGCAAAACAGGCGCGCACCGTTTCCTCGAGCCCCTCGGTCGCCGACGGTGGCAGATCCTGCGCGGCGGCAAGGGCGGGGGTCAGGGCAAGAACGGCGGCAAGCATCGAACGCATCAGGCTTTCTCCATGATTTCACGTCCGATCAGCATACGGCGGATTTCGCTGGTGCCAGCCCCGATTTCCATCAGCTTCGCATCGCGGAAGAGCCGCGAGACCACCGAGTCATTGAGGAACCCGGCCCCGCCGAGCGCCTGCACCGCCTGATGCGCCTGCACCATCGCCTGTTCCGAGGCATAGAGCACCGTCGCGGCGGCATCCTGCCGGGTGACCAGCCCCTTGTCGCAGGCCTTCGCGACCTCGTAGGTATAGGCGCGGGCGGTGTTCATCGCGACATACATGTCGGCAATCTTCGCCTGCATCAGCTGGAAATTCCCGATCGGCTGGCCGAACTGCTGGCGCTCCTTGGCATAGGGCACCACCTCGTCAAGGCAGGCTGCCATGATGCCGGTGCCGATGCCCGAGAGCACCACGCGCTCGTAATCGAGCCCCGACATCAGCACCCGAACGCCCTTGCCCTCGGTGCCGAGCACGTTCTCGAACGGCACCTCGCAATCCTCGAAGAACAGCTGTGCCGTGTTCGAGCCGCGCATCCCGAGCTTGTCGAAATGCTTCGAGGTCGAGAACCCCTTGACCCCCTTCTCGACGATGAAGGCGGTAATGCCCTTCGAGCCCGCCTCGGGGTCGGTCTTGGCATAGACCACCAGCGTATCGGCATCGGGGCCGTTGGTGATCCAGTACTTGTGGCCATTGAGCACATAGTAGCCGTTGCGCTTCTCGGCCCGCAGCTTCATGCCGACGACATCCGAGCCCGCGCCGGATTCCGACATCGCGAGCGCACCGACCTTGGCACCCGAAACGAGATCGGGCAGGTATTTCGCCTTCTGCTCGGCCGAGCCGTTCAGCTTCAGCTGGTTCACGCAGAGGTTCGAATGCGCCCCGTAGCTGAGCGAGATCGAGGCCGAGACGCGCGCGATCTCCTCGGTGGCGATGACATGGGCAAGATAGCCCATCCCCGAGCCGCCGTATTCCTCGGGCACGGTGATGCCAAGCAAGCCAAGCGCGCCCATCTCGGCCCAGAGCTCGGCCGGAAAGACGTTGTCGCGATCGACGGCCGCGGCGATCGGCGCCAGCCGCTCCTGCGCCCAGCCGTGCACCATCTCGCGCAGCGCATTGACGTCCTCGCCCAGGTCGAACTGCATGGAACCTGCGAACATCGGCCTCCCCTCCGATTATTGAACACTCGTTCATTTATGGGGAGGCGGCGATTCGCGTCAAGCCCCCGCGACGCTGCGTCCCATCGCGCGGACCTTGCCGAAGGCGCGCAGCAGGCATTGAAAGGGGACGGACGGAGGACCTGGCGATGATGACGGCACTGGCGGCGGCACTGGCCCTCGGGCTGGCACCCGATCCCGCGGCTGGCACAGTCATGGTCATGCAGCCCGCGCAAGACCTGTTCGAAGACCATTGAAAGCTGCGAAGAAGCCTATTGGCTGCTCGAGAACTGCTCCTGGGGCGGCAAGCTCGACCGCGACGGGGACGGCGTGCCCTGCGAGACCCTCTGCCCCGGCGGCTGAACCGGTTGCGCCCCCGCCCCCGCGCCCCCATCTTCGGGAAAACCAAGGAGGTTTCCATGCGTGCCCTGACCGCCGCCGCCCTGATCGCCCTCGCAGCCACCCCTGCCCTCGCCGAGGAGGTCGGCCGCGTCGGCGTCGACTGGACCGGCAACGACATCGTCATCGAGGCGATCGAGGACCCGAAGGTGCAGGGCGTGACCTGCCACGTCTCCTATTTCGACCGCTCGATCTTCGACCGGCTGAAACAGGGCAACTGGTTCGAGGACCCGTCGAACGCCTCGATCGCCTGCCGCCAGACCGGGCCGATCACGCTTGGCGACATCGCGCGCGGGCCGAAGGGGGAAAAGGTATTCTCCGAAAGCCGCTCGCTGATCTTCAAGAGCCTGCGGGTGACGCGCATCTATGACGAGGATCACCAGACGCTGATCTATCTCACCCATGCGAACCAGGTGGTCGAGGGCTCGGCGAAGATGTCGATCTCGACGGTGCCGCTTTACGGCGCGAAATGACGGCCAAGGCAGGGGGCGCTGCCCCCCCTGCCCGGCCGGTTATTGGCGCAACAGCCGGGCCTCGGCCGCATCGGCCTGGGCCCAGGTCGCGACGCCCCGGGTGATCGCCTGCGCCATCTGCGCCTGCCAGGTCGGATCGAGCAGGCGCTGGCGGTCGGCCTCGGACGACAGGAAGCCGAGCTCGATCAGCAGCGAGGGGATGTCGGGCGATTTCAGCACCGAGAAATCCGCCGTCTGCACCGGATGCTTGTGCATCCGCAGATGCGCCGACTTGATCGCGCCGGCAATCACCTGGCTGGCGCGCAGCGCGCGCGGCTGGGTCTCGGTGCGGGCAAGATCCATCAGCACCCCCGCCACCGCATCGTCATGGCCATCAAGATCGACGCCCGCGAGCAGGTCGGCGCGGTCGTGCCGCTCGGCGAGTTTCTGCGACGCCTCGTCCGAGGCCTTGTCGTCGAGCAGATAGACGGTCGCGCCGGTGGCATCGCCCTCGGGGAGCGCATCGGCATGGAGCGACAGGAAAAGATCGGCCCCCGCCGCGCGCGCGACGGTGATCCGGGTTTCCAGCGGCACGAAGACATCTTCCTCGCGGGTCATGATGACCTGCATGCCGGCGCGCGTCATCGCCTCTTTCAGCGCGCGCGCGAAGGTCAGCGTCAGCACGGCTTCCTTCAGGTTGTCGGCCTCGGCGCCCGGATCGATGCCGCCGTGACCCGGATCAATCACCACCTTCAGCGGCGCGCTGCCATCCTGGCGGCGATGCGGCGGCTCGGTCGCGGCGGGCTGCGGCAGGTCCCATAGCGCCGAAGAGGGCGCGCCGGCGCGGGCGGCGAAATCCTCGGCGGCGACGGGCGAAAGGCGCAGCACGACGCGCGGCGCCTCGCCGGTCTCCTCGACCGCGGTGTCGATCCGCGCCGGCCCCGACAGATCCGCGACCAGCCGCGACCAGCCCGGCCGGAACCGGCCCCAGCGGACGGTGCCGATCAACCCCTTGTCCGCCAGCGCCCCGGCGCGGCCGGCGGAGAAATCGACCTCGCGGAAATCGACGACAAGGCGCGGCGGCGCGTCGAGCAGGAAGGCGCGGAACGGCACCGCCTGGGTCAGGCCGAGCGCGACCTCGGTCGCCTGACCGGACGTGGTGACCGAACTGCGCCCGGGCTCGAGCCGGGCCAGCGCCGAAAGCCCGGTCTCCTGCGCCGTGGCGAGCCCCGCGAGCCCGAGCCAGAGCGCCGCGAAAAGCCGAAGGATGCGTGTCATGCCTGCTCCGTTTTTCGGGCGACTATAGCGCGGGCCGATGCGGCGCGAAACCGCTCAGCGCGCCGCCATGAAGGCGGTGAGGCGGGCGAGCCCCTCCTCGATCTCGGCGGTGCCCTGCGCATAGGAGAAGCGCAGCGTGCGGTGGCCGCGCGCCGGATCGAAGTCGAGCCCCGGGGTGACGGCGACACCGGCCTTGTCGAGGATCTCGGCGGCGAAAGCGCGGCTGTCCCCGGTCAGATCGGACACGTCGGCATAGATGTAGAAGGCGCCATCGGGCGGGGCGATCTCGGTGAAGCCCGCCTTCGGCAGCCCCTCGAGCATCAGCCGCCGGTTCGCGGCATAGACGGCGCGGTTCGCCTCGAGCTCGTCGATCGCGCCAAGAGCGGCAAGCGCCGCCACCTGGCTCGCATGCGGCGGGCAGATGAACATGTTCTGCGCCAGCCGCTCGACGGTGCGGACGTGGTCCTCGGGCACCACCATCCAGCCGACGCGCCAGCCCGTCATCGAGAAGTATTTCGAGAAGGAGTTGATCACATAGGCCTCGTCCGAGACCTCGAGCGCGCTGATCGCGCGGCCCTCGTAATCGAGGCCGTGATAGATCTCGTCGGAGACGAAGGCGATGTCGCGCGCCGAGGCCGCCTGCATCAGCGCGGAAAGCTCCGGCTTGCCGAGCATCGTGCCCGAGGGGTTGCCGGGCGAGGCGACAATCAGCCCCTGCACGTTTTCGGGGATGTCGGCAGGCACCGGCTGATAGCGGTTTTCGGCGCTGGTGGGCATGCCCACCGGGGTCACCGACATCGCGCGCAGGATCTGGCGATAGCTCGGATAGCCCGGCTCGCCAAGCGCGACGCGGTCGCCCGCATCGAAAAGCGCCGAGAAGGCGAGCAGGAAGGCGCCCGAGGAGCCCGCGGTGACGATCACCCGGCCGGGGTCGAGATCGACACCATACCAGCGGGCATAAAGCGCCGCGATGCCCGCGCGCAGATCGGGCAGGCCGAGCGCGACGGTATAGCCGAGCGGGTTCTCATCGAGCGCCGCGGCAAGCGCCTTGCGCGCCGCAGCGGGCGCGGGCGTCGAGGGCTGGCCCACCTCCATGTGGATGATGCGCCGGCCGGCGGCCTCGGCGGCGCGGGCGGCTTCCATCACGTCCATCACAATAAAGGGATCGACCTGACCACGGGTTGAGAAGCGCATGTCCCTGCTCCATCCTGAAAATCCTTAAGGGGCGATAGGACGGCCCGGGCCCGGGGTCAATGGTCGGTGCCTCGGGGTCTGGCCTTGCTCCCTGCACCGGCGCGCCCGCCCCCTTGCGCCTGCCCGCCCGATTGGCCAGTGTGGCCGCGACCTGCCCCGCTTCCCCGGGGCGACACAAAGGATGATCCGATGACCCGCACGCTGCTGTCCGCCCTTGCCCTCTCCACGGCGCTTGCCGCACCGGCGGGCGCGCTCGATCTGTCGAAGATGACGACCGAGGAGAAGGCCGCCTTCGGCGAGGCGGTGAAGGACTATCTGATGCAGAACCCCGAGGTTCTGGTCGAGGCGATCAACGTGCTCGAGGAGCGTCAGCAGGCTGCCGCGGTCGAGAACGACAAGACCCTCGTCGACACCAATGCCAAGGACATCTTCGAGGATGGCTTCAGCTGGGTCGGCGGCAATCCCGAGGGCGACGTGACCATCGTCGAGTTCATGGATTACAAGTGCACCTACTGCAAGAAGGCCTTCCCCGAGGTCGAGGACCTGCTCAAGAAGGATGGCAACATCCGCCTGATCGTGAAGGAATTCCCGATCCTGAGCCAGCAGTCGGAACTGGGCGCCCGCTTTGCGGTGGCGACGAAGCAGGTGGCGGGCGATGCGGCCTACAAGACCGTGCATGACGCGCTGATCGGGATGCGCGGCGACATCAGCCTCGAGGGGCTGAAGCGTCTGGCCGAGGACAACAAGTTCGACGCCGACGCGATCATCAAGAAGATGAACACCGAGGAGGTGACGGCGGTGCTGCGTGCGAACCACCAGCTCGCCGAGCGGATGAACATCTCGGGCACGCCGACCTTCATCATCGGCAACGAGATGCTGCGCGGCTATGCCCCCGAGGAGGCGATGGCGAAGATCGTCGCCGAGCAGCGCGGCTGAGACGGCGAAGGGGGGGGGGCGCTGCCCCCCGCCCGTGTCCCGGGCTCCCCCCGGGATATTTGGGGCAACTGGACGCAGGCAGAAGGGGCGCAGGTTTGCGCCCCTTTGTCATGCCATGCCGGGGGAGGCCTGCGGTCAGTTCACGATATAGACGATCTGGCGGTTGTCGGGGGTCACCAGCACCGGGTGATCGTTCACGTTCACATAGGCATAGGGGCTGTCGGGCACCGGGACGAGCGTGACGGTGTCGGGCAGCACCGCGCCCGGGGCGAGATCGCCCGAGAGATAGACCGGCGGCACCGGGTTCTTCTCGACGAAGGTCTCGGTCTCGGTCGTGGGTTTCGCCGCCTCGCCGAAGGCGACGCCGCCGAGAAGCGCCCCGACCACGGCGCCCGCCGGCCCGCCGATCGCCGCCCCCGCGGCAGCCCCCGAGCCGACCCCGGCAAGTGCCGCGGCGCCCTGCCCTTCCTTGGTGCCGGTCTGATAGGTCACGGTCTTCACCGTGACGCCCGCCGGACGCTCGGACAGCATCACCATCTTGTCGCCGCTCTGCACGCCGAGCTGGCCCGCCGGGGCCCAGCCCGCGACGCCGTTATAGGTGACCTCGCACCAGGGCGCGTCGGCGAGACAGCCCTCGACGGTGAGCGCGGTGGCAGCCGGCGCATCGGCCACCGCCTGCGCCCCCGGGGCGGGGGCGGCGTAAAGGGTGACGGGCGCGGCAACGACGGCCTGCAGCGCCGCGGCCGACCCGGCGGCGGTGACGAGGCCGAGACCCGCAAGGGCGAAGATCCTGGTCGAACGGTTGAACATCTGCTGTCCTCCTTGTGGCGGCGGCTGTGCGCGCCGCGATGTGAAGGAGAAACGGGAAACGGCCGCCCCCGTTCCGGAGACGGCCGTCACAATGATTTCAGGTGCTTCGCGGGAACCGGCGGGGATTTGCCGTCCCCTGCGGCCTTTACTGGGCCGCAGCCTCGGCCGCCTGAGCCTCGGCCTCGAGCCGTGCCGCGCGCTCCTCGACGAGGCGCACGATCTCGTCGACCATCTGCTCGTTCGACAGCTTGTGGCTCTGCTTGCCGGCCATGTAGACCATGCCCGCCCCCGCGCCGCCGCCGGTGAAGCCGATATCGGTCATCAGCGCCTCGCCGGGCCCGTTCACCACGCAGCCGATGATGCTGAGGCTCATCGGCGTCTTGATGTGTTCAAGCCGCTTCTCAAGGACCTCGACCGTCTTGATCACGTCGAAGCCCTGCCGCGCGCAGCTCGGGCAGGAGATGATCTGCACGCCGCGGGTGCGCAGGCCGAGCGACTTCAGGATCTCGAAGCCGACCTTCACCTCCTCGACCGGATCGGCCGAGAGGCTGACGCGGATCGTGTCGCCGATGCCCATCCACAAGAGGTTGCCCAGCCCGATCGCCGATTTCACCGTGCCGGCAATCATCCCGCCCGCCTCGGTGATGCCAAGGTGGATGGGCGCGTCGGTCGCCTCGGCGAGGCCCTGATAGGCGGCGGCGGCAAGGAACACGTCCGAGGCCTTCACCGAGACCTTGTACTCGCGGAAGTCGTTGTCCTCGAGGATGCGGATATGTTCGAGCGCGCTTTCGACCATCGCGTCGGGGCACGGCTCGCCGTATTTCTCGAGCAGATGCTTCTCGAGCGAGCCGGCATTCACCCCGATCCGGATCGAGCAGCCATGGTCCTTGGCGGCGCGGATCACTTCCCTGACCCGACGCTCGTCGCCGATGTTGCCCGGGTTTATGCGCAGGCAGGCGGCGCCGGCCTCGGCGGCCTCGATCGCGCGGCGATAGTGGAAATGGATGTCGGCGACGATCGGCACCGGGCTTTCGCGGCAGATCTCCTTCAGCGCCCGGGTCGAGGCCTCGTCCGGGGTCGAGACGCGGACGATGTCGGCGCCGACCTCGGCCGCGCGCAGCACCTGATCGAGCGTCGCCTTCACATCCGAGGTGTCGGTATTGGTCATCGTCTGCACCGAGATCGGCGCATCGCCCCCTACCGGGACCTTGCCCACCATGATCTGCCGCGATTTGCGGCGTTCAATGTTGCGCCAGGGACGGATGGGATTGAGCGACATGTCGGGCCTCCGATTGCTGCCCCAGACATAGAGCGGCCGCTGCCCGAGGGCAACGGCCGAAGGGATTTCGCATCATGCGCGGCGCTTACTCGCCCGCCTGCTCCGCGGCGGCGGGCACCAGGGCGCTCGCATCGGCAACGGCGGTCATCTTCGCCAGATCGCCATCCGCGGTGATGTCAGCCACGGCGTATTTCTGATCGAGCGCCTCGGGCGAGAGCACGATGTTCTTCGTCACCTCGCCACGCTTGCCCACCGGGCCATGCGCGATGCCGTTCACCGCGAAATAGATCGCCCCCGACTCGCCCGCGCGCATCACCGGCGCCTCTTCCAGCTTCGGCACGATGTAGCGCTCGCCGGCGTCCATCACCTTCTCGAACAGAACCGAGCCATCCGCCGCCGAGATCCGCACCCAGGAGGGCCGCACCGCCAGCACCTCGACCGCCGGCACATCGGCGCCGAGCGTGCGCACCACGGCGCCATCGGGGCCGGGCTGCACTGGGGTCGCGGCGGCCATCTGCACGCCCTGCCCGGCGGGCACGGTGCCCGCCTGAACCTGGGCCACGGCGGTCTGCGCCGGCGCGACGCCGGTGCCCGCCAGCACGCCAACCTGATTCGGGTCGATCGCGGCGATCGGGCCGTCACGGGCGATCAGCACCGGCACGTCGAGCGTCTGCGGCCGGTAGATCCGGTCGAGCGCCTCGGGCGCCGGGGCGGAGGGCGGCATGTCGTTGTCTGCGGTCTGCACCGGGGTCACCGATTGCAGCGGGTCGATTTCGGCGACCACGCCGGGGGTCTGGTCGACCGGGGCGAGATGCACGCGCTGCACTTCCTGCAGCACGGTCCAGCCGCCATAGCCGATGCCGCCGGCGACCAGCGCCAGAACCAGCACCGAGCCCACGGCCCGCGGTTCGATCTTGGTCCAGAACGCCTCGGTCTTCGGCACGAAGGTGGCGTTCGGATTGGCCAGCGCCTCGGCCACATCGGCCGGGCGGCGCTGCGGTTTGGGACCGGAGGCGGCGGCGGCCATGCCATGCGTCGGCTGGAAGCCCGCCTCGGCGCAGAAGCGGCGGAAGGCCCAGTCCGGGTCGAGGCCCAGATAGCGCGCATAGGAGCGCACATAGCCCGCGATGAAGGAGGGCGTCTCGAAGGCCGCGACATCGCCGCTCTCGATCGCGGCGATATAGGCCGCCTTGATGCGCAGCTCGCGCTGCACGTCAAGCAACGACTTGGCGAGCGTCGCGCGCTCGCCCCGCATCACGTCGCCAAGCCGCAGCTCGAAGTCATCGAAGCCTTTCGGCTTGTCCTCTTCCTGCGTCGAAGGAGCAATCCTCCGCCCGATCATGTGCCCGATCCTGCCTTCAAGTTCCTGAGTTTCTCGAATCGCGATCCCCGTCCGCGATTCATGGTCATTTCCTATCACAAGGCGGAGAGCCGTGCACACGCAGAAAATGCCTCAGGCACTCGCCTCAGCGCGATTCAGCGCACAACGCGACCACAGCATGTCCATCCCGCGCACAAGGTGGTCGATCTGCTGCAGATCGTGCACCGGCGAGGGGGTGAAACGCAGCCGCTCGGTGCCGCGCGGGACGGTCGGGAAGTTGATCGGCTGCACGTAGACGCCGAATTCCTCGAGCAGCATGTCCGAGAGCGCCTTGGTGTGCTTCGGGTCGCCAATCACCACCGGCACGATGTGGCTGCCATGGTCGATGATCGGCATGCCGAGCGCTTTCAGCCGCATCTTCAGGATCTTGGCATGCAGCTGCTGCTTGTCGCGCAGCTCCTGCCCGGCGGCGGTCTTCAGGAAGGCGATCGAGGCGGCGGCGCCCGCGGCGATCACTGGCGGCAGCGAGGTGGTGAAGATGAAGCCCGGCGCATAGGAGCGCAGCGCGTCCATCATCTTCGCCGTGCCCGCGACATAGCCGCCGAAGACGCCGAAGGCCTTGCCGAGCGTGCCGTTGAAGATGTCGATGCGGCCCATCTCGCCCAGCTTCTCGGCGATACCGGCGCCGCGCGGGCCATACATGCCGACCGCATGCACCTCGTCGAGATAGGTCAGCGCGTTGAATTCCTTGGCGAGATCGCAGATCTCGGTGATCTTGCCGAAATCGCCATCCATCGAATAGACCGATTCAAAGGCGATCAGCTTCGGCACCGCCGGATCGTCGGCGGCCAGCAGCTCGCGCAGATGGGCGACGTCATTGTGGCGGAAGATCCGCTTCGGGCCGGCGTTGCGCTTGATCCCCTCGATCATCGAGGCGTGGTTGAGCGCGTCCGAATAGATGATCAGGCCGGGGAACAGCACCCGCAGCGTCGAGAGCGTCGCGTCATTGGCGATATAGGCGCTCGAGAACACCAGCGCCGCTTCCTTCTGATGCAGGTCGGCAAGCTCCGCCTCGAGCTGCTTGTGATAGACCGTGGTGCCCGAGATGTTGCGCGTGCCGCCCGAGCCCGCGCCGGTGGCATCAAGCGCCTCGTGCATCGCCGCAAGCACCACCGGGTGCTGGCCCATGCCGAGATAATCGTTGCCACACCAGATGGTGATCTCTTTCTTCGAGCCGTCGGGGCGCGTCCACATCGCCTTCGGGAAGGCGCCCTTTTCGCGCTCGATGTCGATGAAGACCCGGTAGCGGCCCTCGTCGTGCAGCTTCTGGATCGCCTGATCGAGCGCGAGATCGTAGTCCATTTCCGTTTCCCTTGCCTGGTTCGCTGGGTCTGCCTTAGCGGCCTGTGTCGCGTGGCCGCATTGATAGAGGTCAAACGGCCCGGATGGGAGCGAAAAATTGTCGCGCACCCTGCCCCGCCCGGCCAAGCCCGACCAAAGGTGCAGATGCCTCCACTCCTGCCCGGGCGCACTGGACAGTGCCGCCCCCGGTGCTAGGGTGCGCCGATACAGGAGGCACGCATGACCATTGACGCCGTTCTCACCCGCATCGACGCAGAGCTGCCGCAGGCGATCGACCGCCTGATGGAGCTTCTGCGCATCCCCTCGATCTCGACCGATCCGGCGTGGAAGGGCGATTGCGCCCGCGCCGCCGACTGGCTGGTCAAGGAATTGACCTCGCTCGGTTTCAAGGCCGAGATCCGGCCCACCCCCGGCCACCCGATGGTGGTGGCGCGGCACGAGGGCCCGGGCCCGCACCTGCTGTTCTACGGCCATTATGACGTGCAGCCGGTCGACCCGCTGAACCTGTGGACGCGCGAGCCCTTCGACCCGGCGATCGAGGAAACCGCGAACGGCCCGGTGATCCGCGGCCGCGGCTCCTCGGACGACAAGGGGCAGCTGATGACCTTCCTCGAGGCCTGCCGCGCTTACAAGGACGTGAACGGCACCCTGCCCGGCAACCTGACGATCTTCTTCGAGGGCGAAGAGGAATCGGGTTCGCCCTCGCTCATCCCCTTCCTGCAGGCGAACAAGGACGAGCTGAGCTGCGACCTTGCGCTCATTTGCGACACCTCGATGGTCTCGCCCGGCGTGCCCTCGATCGCCGGCCAGCTGCGCGGTATGCTGAAGGAAGAGTTCACCCTGCACGGCCCGCGCATCGACCTGCATTCGGGTCATTACGGCGGCCCGGCGCTGAACCCGCTGCGCGAGATCTCGAAGCTGATCGCGAGCTTCCACGACGAGGACGGCCGCGTCGCGGTCGAAGG
The DNA here is from genome assembly GCF_004022265.1 of Paenirhodobacter ferrireducens. Lineage (GTDB taxonomy): Bacteria > Pseudomonadota > Alphaproteobacteria > Rhodobacterales > Rhodobacteraceae > Rhodobacter > Rhodobacter ferrireducens. The sequence goes on along the minus strand of NZ_SAVB01000001.1, from coordinate 55,914 downwards.
CTTCTACGAGGGCGTGCACGAGGTTCCCGAGGAGCTGAAACGGCAGTGGGAAAACTGCGGCTTCGACGAGGCCGAGTATCTCGCCCATGCCGGCATGACCGTCGCCCATGGCGAGGCGGGCTATTCGACCCTCGAACAGCAATGGGCGCGCCCGACGCTCGAGATCAACGGCCTCTGGGGGGGCTATCAGGGCGCAGGCTCGAAAACCGTGATCCCGGCCGAGGCGCATTGCAAGATCACCTGCCGGCTGGTGGGCGACATGGACCCGGCGAAGGTCCGCGCGGCGGTCCGCCGCCATGTCGAGGCGCATCTGCCGGTCGATGCCCGCGTCACCTGGGACAGCGATCTCGACGGTGCGCCGGCCGCGGTGATGAACACCGCCCGCCCCGAGTTCGAGGCGGCGCGTCAGGCGCTGTCGGACGAGTGGAACCGCGAGGCGGTGATCGTCGGCATGGGCGGCTCGATCCCGATCGCCTATTACTTCAAGTCGATCCTCGGCATGGACGCGATGCTGATCGGCTATGCCAATGACGATGACGCGATCCATTCGCCGAACGAGAAATACGACGTGAAGTCGTTCCACAAGGGCATCCGCAGCTGGGCCCGCGTGCTCGACCGCATCGCCAAGTGAGCAAAGGGGGCGGAGGCCGCGCGGCCTCCGCCCCCCTCCGGGCCTCAGCCCTTGACGGCGACGAGCGCCGTGGCCTCGTTCACCTTGCCCTTCTGTTCCCAGGTGACGGCGACCTTCTCGCCGACCTTGAACGCCTTCAGCTTGACCGTCTTCGGCATGCTGTAGGTGCTGCCATCCGACAGCGTGACGGAATGCGCTTTCTTGTCGATCGACTTGATCGTGCCGTCGGTCGTGGTCGCGCCCGCGGCCATGGCAAGCGAGGCCGAGCCGAGCGCGAGAGCGGTGACGACGGGAAGAAGGATGGAACGCATGATCTGCTCCGTGAAGCCGGCCCCTGTGTGCGGCGGGCCGGTGGGACGAAACCTTCATGGCCGGTCGCGTCAATGGCACGGCGCCACCCGACAGACCCAGGCTTCGGAGATCAGATTAGCCGTCCTCCGGCCGTGCCGGCAGGGGGGGCCTCGCCATTTGATCGGCCGTGATCGACCCTGGTGAAAGCGATGAATTCCACGTGATTTCGGTGCGTTGCGCGGCATCCCCCGGCTGCACCGCGGGCCGGATTTCGTGCCGCGCCAAGGCCCTGACAGCGAAACGCCCGCCACCGGGGCGGGCGCTGCAAATCACGCTCGGGAGAGGGGCGCGTCATCGCCCCTCGCGGCCGGCGGGGCCGGATCAGCCCACCACCATGTCGTCACGGTGAATCAGCGCCGCCCGCCCCGGATAGCCGAGGATCTCCTCGATCTCGCGCGAACGGTGACCGGCGATCTTGTGCGCCTCCTCGGCGGTATAGCGCACCAGCCCCTTCGCCAGGATCGCCCGATCGGGGCCGGCAACGGCCACGGGCTCGCCACGGCCGAAGGTGCCCACGACCTTGGTGACGCCCGCCGGCAACAGCGACTTGCCCGACATCAGCGCCTCGACCGCGCCCGCATCGACGAAGATCTCGCCGCGCGGCTTCATCGCCGCGATCCAGCGCTTGCGCGCCACCTGCGGGTCGCCCTCGGGCAGGAACCAGGTGCTGTTCGCGCCCTCGGCCAGCGCCGAAAGCGGCCGCGCGACCGAGCCTTCCATGATCGCCATGGCACAACCGCCGGCGACCGCGGTCTTCGCCGCCAGAAGCTTCGTCTTCATCCCGCCCTTCGACAGCCCCGAAATCGGGTCGCCCGCCATCGCCTCGATCTCGGGCGAGATATGCTCGACGATCTCGAAGCGCTCGGCGCCCGGGTCTTCCTTCGGGTTCGCGGTATAGAAGCCGTCGACATCCGACAGCAGGATCAGCTGATCGGCCCCCACGGTGACGGCGATCTGCGCTGCCAGCCGGTCGTTGTCGCCAAAGCGGATCTCGTCGGTGGCAACGGTGTCGTTCTCGTTCACGATCGGCACGACGCCGAGCGAAAGGAGCGTCTCCATCGTGGCGCGGCTGTTCAGATAGCGGCGCCGGTCATCGGTATCCTCGAGCGTCACCAGCACCTGCGCCGTGGTCACCCCATGCGGGGCCAGAACCTCTTCATAGGCGCGGGCAAGGCGGATCTGCCCCACCGCCGCCGCAGCCTGACTCTGCTCGAGCGCCAGCGGCCCTGCCGGCAGACCGAGCACCCGCCGACCGAGCGCGATCGAGCCCGAGGAGACCAGCACCACATCCGCGCCGCGCGCCCGCGCCGCGGCCACGTCCTCGGCCAGCGCGACAAGCCAGTCGGTCTTGAGACCGCCCTCCCCCACCAGCAGCGCCGAGCCGATCTTGATCACCAGCCGCGAGGCGGCCCGCACATCCGGCTTCAGGGACGCCACGGCGTCACCTCTTCCTCGCCGGCGCGATCCTCCGAGATCTCGGCCCAGAGCTTGCGCAGCACCTCGTTCACGCCCTGCTTCGACACGCCCGACATCAGCAGAACCGGCCCGCCCGACGCCTTCTCGAGCGCCCGCTTGCGGTTCGAGAGCGTCTTCGGATCGAGCGCGTCGACCTTGTTCAGCACCGTCACCCGCGGCTTCTCGGCGAGGTCCGGCGAATAGGCCTCGAGCTCGCCGATGATGGTGCGGTAATCCTTGGTCAGGGTCGACGAAGTGCCGTCGACCAGATGCAGGAGCACCGAGCAGCGCTCGACGTGGCCGAGGAACTGGTCGCCCAGCCCCCGCCCCTCGGAGGCGCCCTCGATCAGGCCGGGAATGTCGGCGATGACGAATTCCTTGCCGTCGATGCCGACGACGCCAAGGTTCGGCACCAGCGTGGTGAAGGGGTAATCGGCAATCTTCGGCCGCGCGTTCGAGACCGCGGCAAGGAAGGTCGACTTGCCGGCATTCGGCAGGCCCAGAAGCCCCGCGTCGGCGATCAGCTTGAGCCGCAGCCAGAGCGTGCGCTCGACCCCTTCCTGTCCCGGGTTCGCGCGCGACGGCGCACGGTTCGTCGAGCTCTTGAAACGCAGGTTGCCCCAGCCGCCATTGCCGCCCTTCGCCAGCAGCACCCGGCTGCCCGGCTCGGTCAGATCGGCGAGGACGGTTTCCTCGTCTTCGTCGATGATCTCGGTGCCGACCGGCACCTTCAGGACGATGTCATCGCCATCCGCGCCGGTGCGCTGGCTGCCCATGCCGTGCTGGCCGTTCTGCGCGAAGAAATGCTGCTGATAGCGGAAGTCGATGAGCGTGTTCAGCCCCTCGACCGCCTCGGCCCAGACCGAGCCGCCCTTGCCGCCGTCACCGCCGTCAGGTCCACCGAACTCGATGAACTTCTCCCGGCGGAAGCTGACGGAGCCGCCGCCACCGGCGCCGGAGCGGATGTAGACTTTGGCGAGGTCGAGGAATTTCATCGGCGGTCGTCCCTGTTTGCAAGGCGTCCGTTTACGCCGGCACGCCGCATTCTTCAAGCCACGCGTGGGGGCGCCGCCCCCACACCCCCGAGGTATTTATGGCAAGATGAAAGAGACCCACCCTTCATCTTGCCATAAATACCTCGGGAGGGTCCGGGAGGGCAGCGCCCTCCCGTCTGCCCTCAGCCCATCTTGCGCAGATAGGTCCAGGTCGGCACCCGGCCGCCCCGCGCCACCGACCAGCTTTCGGCATCGCCCAGATATTCGAAGCCCGAGTTCGTCAGGACACGGGCCGAACCCGGGTTATCCTGGAACACCTCGGCAAAGAGAGTGCGCGAATTGTGCGGGTTCGCCGCGACGAGCGCGGCCACCGCCTCGGAAGCGAAGCCGGTGTTCCAGAACCCCGGCCCGACCCAGAAGCCGACCTCGGACTGGTCGGGCTCGACCCGGGTCAGCGAGACGATGCCCAGCACCTCGGCCAGACCGTGCGTCGAGCCGTCCATCGCCCAGACATCCTCCGTCCGCTTCTCGGCCATGGCGCGGGCGACGAAGTTCTCGGCGGCCCCGGGCGGCAGCGGATGCGGGATGGCGCGGGTGCCCTCGGCGACGCGGCGATCGGCCGTGTACATCGAGATCAGCCCGGCGTCCGAGCGGCGCAGCGGGCGCAGCACGAAGCGGCCGGCCTCGATCACGGGTTGAGCGGTGAGGGTTTCCTGAAACATCTGCGCTCCTCCTCGAAACGCGGGCCTGTTCACTTTGGTCCTGAAAATGGGGCGGGACGATGACAATTTGAACCCTACCCGTTTGAAAATTCGATGAATTCTTCGAGATCACCATGCCGCATCGCAGCAAAGACAAAGGGGACCGGCCTTGCAGCCGATCCCCCTGTTCCTGTCCGGATTGCGGTTCGGCTTACTCGGCCGCCTCCGCAACGGGAAGAACCGAGATGAAGGTCCGGCCTTTGAGGCCTTTCTTGAAGGTGACCTTGCCCTCGGTGACGGCGAAAATGGTGTGGTCCTTGCCCATCATCACGCCTTCGCCCGGCCACCAGGTGGTGCCGCGCTGACGCACGATGATGTTGCCCGAAACCGCAGCCTGACCGCCGTAGAGCTTGACGCCAAGACGACGACCGGCAGAGTCGCGGCCGTTGCGGGACGAACCGCCTGCTTTCTTGTGAGCCATCTGTCAGTCTCCTCTTACTTCGCTTCGTGCGCGGCGACGCGCGCAGCAGCGGTGCCGACGGCTTCCTTCACGCCCGAGGCAGCGGCGCCCGAGGCGAGAACCTCGGTCACGCGCACCAGCGTCAGCTTCTGACGGTGGCCACGGGTACGCTGCGACGAATGCTTGCGGCGGCGCTTGTGATAGGTGATGACCTTGTCGGCCTTGATGGTGTCGATGACTTCCGCGACGACCGCAGCGCCTTCGACGAGCGGGGCGCCAACGGTCAGGGTGTCGCCGCCAACCATCAGAATCTCGTTGAACTGGACCTTGTCGCCAGCAACGGCAGCGATCAGTTCCACGCGGAGCACGTCGCCCGCCTGGACCTTGTATTGCTTGCCGCCAGTCTTGAGGACCGCAAACATGCGTTCTTCCTTTTCCAAGCCGCGCCCTGTGGCCCCTTGCGGAGTTTCACGGCCCTTGCGGGCCCGCCTCGGGCAGCGCGCCCCTCCCGGGGCGTTGTTGCACATGATTCCCCCCGCAAGAGGGTGTCCTCTGCCGGGTTGGCGGCTTATCGGAGATCGGGGGGTGCAAGTCAAGGCTCTTGCGCGCCGCCGCTCAGGCGCTCCAGCGGGCGAGCGCATCCTCGCGCCCGATCCGGGCAAGGGTCGAGCCCGGCCCGATCGCGCCCGGGGTGCGGCTCAGCTTCGGCGCGGGGGCGGGCTGCACGATGCCCTCGTGGCGCAGATAGGCGCCGCGGGCGACGTTATGCGGGTGGCTCACCGCCTCCGACACCGTCAGAACCGGCGTCGCACAGGCGTCGGTGCCCTCGAAGATCGCCTCCCACTCGGCGCGGCTCTTCTCGAGGAAGCGCGCACCGATGCGCGCACGCAGCTCGGGCCAGAGGGTACGGTCGGCGCGGTCGGGCAGCTCGCCCGGGGCAAAGCCCATCAGGTGCTGGAACTCGGCCCAGAATTTCTCCTCGATCGGGCCGATGGCGAAATGGCCGCCCGCCTTGCAGGGATAGACCCCGTAATAGGGCACGCCGCCGTCGAGCAGGTTCTCGCCGCGCCGGTCGGACCAGAGCCCGCTCGCCGCAAGCCCGTGCACCATGCCCAGAAGCCCGGCGATGCCGTCGGTGATCGCAGCATCGACGACCTGCCCCTGCCCCGTCGCCTTCGCATGCCACAGCGCCGCCATGATCCCGAAGGCGAGCCACATCGAGCCGCCGCCGAAATCGCCCACCAGATTGAGCGGGATCACCGGCGTCTCGGGCGTGCCAATCGCGCCGAGCGCGCCCGAGAGCGCGACGAAGTTGATGTCGTGCCCCGCGGTCTGGGCGAGCGGGCCGCTCTGCCCCCAGCCGGTCATCCGGCCATAGACGAGGCGCGGGTTCTCGGGGAAGTCGGCAGGGCCGAGGCCGAGGCGCTCCATCACGCCCGGGCGCATCCCCTCGACCAGAGCGTCGGCCTTGGCGATCAGCCGCCGCGCGATGGCGAGATCTTCGGTCGCCTTGAGGTCAAGCTCCAGCACGTCGCGGCCGCGCTCGATCGGGTCGTTCGCGATGCCGAGCACGTGGTTCGCCGCGCCACCCGAGTTCGGCCGCGCGATGCGGATCACCTCGGCCCCCATGTCGGCGAAGAGCTGCACGGTGAAGGGCGTGGGGCCGAGGCCCGAAATCTCGACGATGCGGAGCCCGGCGAGCGGGCCTTGCGGCGATGTGGTCATCTGTCCTCCCTCAGGCGCACGGTCCGGCGCGGCCGGGGGTTTTGCACCCCCGGACCCCCGCAAGGTATTTCCGGCAAGATGAAAGGGTAAAGGCTGTGGCAGCGTGACGCGGCGTCACTGCGCCCGGGAGTCAGCCCTGCGCCTTTTCCTCGAGCGTCAGCCATTCCTCCTCGGCCGCACTCAGCGCTGCCTGACGCTCGCCCAGCATCTCGGTGGCCTTCCTGAACTTCACCGGCTCGCGGGTGAAGAGCTCGGGATCGGAGAGGAGCTCGGAGAGCTTGCCGATCTCGCGCTCGAGCTTGTCGATGACACCGGGCAGCTCCTCGAGCCGGTGCTTCTCGGTGAAGCTGAGGCCCGGCTTCTTCGGCGCGGCCTTCGGGGCGGCGGCGGGCTCGGCCCTCTTCGCGGCGGGGGCGGTCGCGGCGGCCGGCGCCGCGGGGGCGCTCAGCGCCTTTTGCGCCTGATAGTCGCTCCAGCCGCCGGCATAGACCGTGGCGCGGCCGTCGCCCTCCATCGCGATCGTCGTCGTCGCGACGCGGTCGATGAAATCGCGGTCGTGGCTGACCAGCAGCACCGTGCCGTCATACTCGCCGAGGATGTCCTGCAGCAGATCGAGCGTCTCGACGTCGAGATCGTTCGTCGGTTCGTCGAGGATCAGCAGGTTCGAGGGCTTCGCCATGATCCGCGCAAGCAGCAGCCGTGCCCGTTCGCCGCCCGAGAGCGAGCCGATCGGCGCCCGCGCCTGGCTCTCGTCGAAGAGGAAATCCTTGAGATAGGCCACCACATGCTTCGGCCGGCCGCGCACCATCACCTGATCGGACTGGCCCGAGACCCGCATGTCGGGGTCGTTCACCATCCCGCCCCACAGCGTCTGGTCGAGGTCGAGCGTGGCGCGCGCCTGATCGAAGACCGCGATCTCGAGATTGGTGCCGAGCGTCACCGTGCCCGCATCGGGCGCGATCTCGCCGGTCAGCATCTTCAGCAGCGTGGTCTTGCCCACGCCGTTCGGGCCGACGAAGGCGACGCGGTCGCCGCGCAGCACGCGCAGGTCGAAATTCTTCACGATCGCCTTGTCGCCGAAGGACTTGGTGAGGCCCTTCGCCTCGATCACCCGCTTGCCCGAGGTGCCCGAGCTTTCAAGTTCCATCGCCGCGGTGCCCTGCCGGCGGATCTGGCCTGCGCGTTCGGCGCGCAGCGCCTCGAGCGCCCGCACCCGGCCCATGTTGCGCTTGCGCCGCGCCGAGATCCCCTCGACCGCCCATTTCGCCTCGGCCTTGATCTTGCGGTCGAGCTTGTGGCGGGCCTCGTCCTCTTCGGTCCAGATCTGTTCGCGCCAGTCCTCGAAGGCCTCGAAGCCGCGCTCCTGCCGGCGCAGCGCGCCGCGGTCGAGCCAGAGCGTGGCCCGCGTCAGGTTGCGCAGGAAGGCGCGGTCATGCGAGATCAGCACGAAGGCGGTGCGGGTGGTCTTCAGCTCGTTTTCCAGCCAGCCGATCGCCTCGATGTCGAGGTGGTTGGTGGGTTCGTCGAGCAGCATGAGTTCGGGCGCCTCGGCCAGAAGCTTGGCCAGCGCCGCGCGCCGCCGCTCGCCGCCCGAGGCGGTGGCGACCGGGGTCTCGGGGCGGAACTTCAGCCCCTCGGCCACCATCTCGACGCGGTAGTGTTCGGCCTCGGAGAGGCCCGATCCGGCGAAATCGCCAAGCGTCGCAAAGCCCGAGAGGTCGGGCTCCTGCTCCATGTAGCCCACGCGCGTGCCGCTCGGCACCACGCGCGATCCGTGGTCGGGCTCGACCAGCCCCGCCATCACCTTCATCAGCGTCGACTTGCCCGAGCCGTTGCGGCCCACGAGCGCGATGCGGTCGCCCTCCTGAACGGTGAGATCGAGCCCCTCGAAGACGGGGTCGCCGCCGAAGGTGAGGGAGATGCCGGAAAGCTGGAGAAGGGGTGCGCGTGCCATGGCTCTCCGCTAGCCGGGCGGCGGCGAAAGGTCAACGGGGGCGTGCAGGGGGCCGCACATGCAAACGGGCGCCCGAAGGGGCGCCCGCCGATTGGATCCCGGAACGGCTCACCAGGAGGTCAGCACCGTGCCGTGATACTTGTCCTCGATGAATTTCTTCACCTCGTCCGAGTGGTAGGCCGAAACCAGCGTCTTCACCCAGGGCGCGGTCTCGTCGCCTTCGCGCACCACGATGATGTTCACATAGGGGTTGTCGGCCTTTTCCATCGCGATGGTGTCGGTCTTCGGATTCAGACCGGCGGCGATGGCATAGTTCGTGTTGATCATCGCCGCGTCGAGATCGGCGAGCGAGCGCGGCAGCTGCGCGGCGTCGAGTTCCTGGAACTTCAGGTTCTTCGGATTCTCGGTGACGTCGAGCACGGTCGGGGTCAGGCCGGTGCCGTCGGCAAGCTTGATCAGGCCGAAGTCCTGCAGCACCAGAAGCGCGCGGCCGCCATTCGTCGGGTCGTTCGGGATGCCGACGGTATCGCCGTCCTTCAGCTCGGCCGGCGACTTCACCTTGTTCGAATAGAGCCCCATCGGCGTGGTGATCGTGGTCCCCACCGGCACCAGCTTGAAGCCGCGGTCCTTGATCTGGTTGTCGAGATAGGGCTTGTGCTGGAACGAGTTCGCCTCGATGTCGCCATCGGCCAGCGCCTGGTTCGGCACCACGTAATCCGAGAACTCGATCACCTTGATATCAAGGCCCATCGGCTTGGCGACCTTCGCCACCTCTTCCATGATCTCGGCATGCTCGCCCGGCGAGACCCCGACCTTGATGTCCTCGGCCATCGCGGTCCCGGCCGTGAGCGCGAGCACGGAGATCAGCGTCATCAGCTTTTTCATCGGAATTTTCCCTCTGAGCTTGAAAAGTTATGCGCCACGGTTGCCGGGCGCGCGTTTGTCCACCCGCCGTGCGATCCATTCGCCGATGGTCTGCACGAGCTGGACGAGAACGATCAGGATGACCACCACCACCGCCATCACGTCGGGCATGAAGCGCTGGTAGCCATAGCGGATGCCAAGGTCGCCCAGCCCCTCGCCGCCGACAGCGCCCACCATCGCCGAATAGCCGATCAGGCTGACGACGGCGAGGGTGAGGCCAAGCGTGATGCCCGGCAGCGCCTCGGGGATCAGCACCTTGCGGATGATCTGCAAGGGCGTCGCGCCCATCGACCGCGCCGCCTCGATCAGCCCCGCATCGACCTCGCGGATCGCATTCTCGATCAGCCGCGCGATGAAGGGCACGGCGGCGATGGTCAGCGGCACGATCGCGGCGGTGGTGCCGATCGAAGTGCCGGCGATCAGCCGGGTGAAGGGGATGATCGCCACGACGAGGATGATGAAGGGGATCGAGCGGGTCGCGTTGACGACGATGCCCAGCACCTTGTTCACCGCCGGCGCCGACAACAGCTCGCCGCGCCGCGAACAGGCAAGGAACACGCCGATCGGCAGGCCGATCAACGCGCCGATCAGCGTCGACAGGAAGACCATGTAGAGCGTCTGCCAGGTGGCCGAGATCAGCAGGTTGATCAGATTAGAGGACATAGCCCAGCACCTCCGTGCGCTGCTGATGGCTTTCGAGATAGGCCCGCGCCTCGGCCGCCCGCGCTGCGTCGATCGAGACCAGCAGGTTGCCGAAGGGGCGCGGCCCGATCTCCTCGATGGCGCCGGCGAGGATGTTGACATCGAGCCCCAGCGTCGCGCTCATCCGCGCGAGCAGCGGGTCGGTCGCGTTGTCGCCCAGGAAGGTGATGCGGATTACCTCGCGCGCCGGCCCGGCGGGGCGGTCGGTCTGCAGCCTGTCGGCGATGAAGCGCGGCAGGGTGACGCCGGTGACGCCGGCAAGGAAGCTGCGCGTCGTCGGGTGCTGCGGCGCGGTGAAGACGTCATAGGTGAGCCCCTGCTCGACGATCCGCCCGCCCTCGATCACCGCGACATGGCTCGCGATGTCGCGCACCACCGCCATCTCGTGGGTGATGAGAAGAATCGTCAGCCCGAGGTCGCGGTTGATGTCGGCCAGAAGCCGCAGCACCGTCCGCGTCGTCTCGGGGTCGAGCGCCGAGGTCGCCTCGTCCGACAGCAGCACCTTCGGATCGGTGGCGAGCGCGCGGGCGATGCCGACGCGCTGCTTCTGCCCGCCCGACAGCTCGGCCGGATAGCGCCCGGCCAGCTGTTCAAGGCCGACACGGGCGATCAGATCGCGCACCCGCGGGCGGATCTTCGCCGCGGGAATGCCGGCAATCTCCATCGGCAGCGCCACATTGTCCTCGACCGTGCGCGACGAGAGCAGGTTGAAGTGCTGGAAGATCATCCCGACCTCGCGCCGGATCTCGCGCAGCGCCGCACCGCGGGCCCGGCCGACGTCGCGCCCGGCCACGGTGATCGTGCCCGCCGTCGGCTGCTCGAGCCCGTTGACCATCCGCAGCAACGTGGACTTGCCCGCACCGGACCGCCCGATGATTCCGGTGATCGAACCGGCCGGCACCTCGAAGGAAATCCCCTCGAGCGCCGTGACGCTGCCGCCGCCCGTCTTCGGATAGCTCTTGCCGACCCCGTCGAAGGTGATGGCCGCGCCGCTGGTGATATCCCGTTGCATCCCTGTGTCCGATATGGCTGTGGACTCGATTTGACCGCCCATAAAGGGGAAGCGGCCGGCAGATACAACCCCGCGCCGGGGCCCGGGACACCCGATGCGCCCCGTCCCGGGTGTTACGCCAGATCCGCGCGCCGGGTTCAAGCAAACAATCACGCTAAAATTTGTCGGGTTTTAGGGATATTCTTCCACCCCCCGGAAGCCGCGGCCATAAAGCGTTCCACGCCGCGAAACCGCCCCCTGAAGCACGCGGAGAATCGCCCCGACATGCGCGCCCCTCCCCGCTTCCAACTGCTCCAAATATCCCGGGGGTGAATTTTGCCGTCAGGCAAAAGAGGGGGCGGCGCCCCCTACCCCGCTACCATCCGCAGCGCCCGCGCCCGGGCCGGCGGAATCGCGCCGATCTCGAGCCCGGTGAAGACATGGAGCGTGCCCAGATCCTCGTCGACCACGGCATGATCGCTGACCCACCCCCCCATCGTCAGATAGCTGCGCAACAGCGGCGGCATCCGCAGCATCGCCTGTTTCGGGTCCCCCGGCCGGCCGATCAGCGCGCGGGCATAGCGCACCACCTTCGGCGCCTTCACCCGCGGCCACCAGCGCCGCGGCGCAAGGTGACGCTCAGCCAGCACTGCGAAGGCATCGGCGAAATATTCCCAGTCGGTACCGGTGAAAGACGAACAGCCGAACAGCATCTCGACCTTCCCGGCATCGACGAAGCGCGTCATCGCGCCCCAGGCCAGGCGCAGGATGTCGGGATCGTGCAGGCCGGGCTCCATGCAGAAGCGCCCCATCTCGACCATCGGCCCGGAAAATCCGCGCAGCGCCGAAAGCTCGTAATATCGTGCGGAATAGCTGCGACCAATCTCGCTGCCATCTTTCAGCGGCAGCAGCCGGAAGCAGCACACCAGCCGCCCCGTCGCCACCTCCTCGACCAGCACATGCCGGCAGACGGCATCAAACTCATCGGCATCGAGTGGCACCGCATCGGCAGCGATGCCGCCACGGGCGCCGACGAAGCTGCGCCAGCGCAGCGCCTGCGCGGCGCGAAGGTCGGACGGGGTCGCGGCGAAACGCGCGCCGTAACGTCCCCTCGCGAGCGAAAACATGGTGGCTCCCCGGGTTGGCCCGAACGGGAGCGATCATAGGCGACTCGGCACCGCGACGGAAGAAAAACCGCCGCGGCGCGGCAAAGCTCACTGCGTGAGTTGCGTCGCCGACACCCGGCCGAGGCTGCCCAGAAGCTGCCGCACGACACTGATGCCCTTGATGTTCGACTTGGTGACGCGCCGCGACAGCACCACCACCTCGCCGCGCTCAAGGCCGAAGCGCTCGACATTGGCGACGGTGCCGGCCTTGTCGAAGCTGACCGCGACGACCTGGCGGTCGATCTCCTGCGGCGCCCGGGCGCCATAGTATTTCCAGCGCGAGCCGACGTAATACCACGCCGAGCCCTCGAGCACGCCCGAGGCCGAAGGACGGCCCACGGCCGCCGCCACGTCATCGCGCGAACTCTTGCCAACCTGGACCTGCGCCAGATCCTCCTCGGTCGGGACATAGCCGTGATTCTGGTAAATCGCCGTACAGCCAGCCGCCAAGAGGCTCGCGCCAAGGGCCATCGCCAGCGCAATGCGCCGCGTCACGGTTCCGGTGCTCACCTGTTACCCCCTCTTGCCTCATGGCCTGCGGCCTTTTATCCCGCTTACAACAACCCGGCCCGGCCCTCAAGCACGATGCGGCGACCGCCGGCCCCGAGACCCAGGAGCTGCCATGACCGATGCCCCCCTTCCCTGGAGCGTGCCGCTCCGCCCCGCCGAGCTTGCCGGCCGCAAACCCAATCGTTTCGACCTGCGCCCCGATGCCGAGACCCGCGCGGCGATCGCCACCTGGGCCGGGGTTGAGGCGCTCAACTCTTTGCGACTGAACGGAACGCTGACCCCGCAGGGGCGCAGCGACTGGACGTTGCAGGCGGAATTCGAGGCCGAGGTGGTCCAATCCTGCGTCGTCACCCTTGCCCCAGTCACCACCCGGCTGAGCGAGGGCGTGCAGCGCCACTACCTCGCCGACATGCCCGAACCCGAGGGTGACGAGGTCGAGATGCCCGAGGACGACACGAGCGAGCCGCTGCCCGCGGTGATCGACCTTGCCGCAGTGGCACTCGAGGTGCTCGAACTTGCGCTGCCGCTCTATCCGCGGGCGCCGGGCGCCGAGCTCGACGAGACCGTGGTGACCGAACCGGGCGCCGTGCCGATGCGCGACGAGGACACCCGCCCCTTCGCCAACCTGCGCGACCTGATGGCGAAGAAGGACGAGACGGGCGACGAGTGAGCGCCCGTTTACGCGCCGCCTGCCCGGCTTTTGCACATCGGCGCCTGCACGGCGCGGCAGCGCAAGAAAGGGCTTGCAACGGAGCGGAATCGCAGTATGTTCCCGGCCTCATTCGAAGTCTGGGTTCGCACCCGGTCCGCTCTCCGGCGCCAGTGACGATACTCAAGGAAATCAGGGCCCTGTGCCCGCGAACAATCGAGGATTAGACATGGCTGTCCCGCAGAACCGAGTCACGCGCTCCCGCCGTAACATGCGCCGTGCGCATGACGCCCTTGTGGCCGCCAATCCGGCTGAATGCCCGAACTGTGGCGAACTGAAGCGTCCGCACCACGTCTGCGGCGCCTGCGGTCACTATGACGACCGCGAAGTCGTTGCGCAGGCCGTCGAAGTCGATCTGGACGACGACGCCGCGTAAGCGCGTCGCCCGAGCCTCTGATCCATGCTGCCTGAACAAGAGCAGACGCGGGCCGAAGGCCGGGCCGATGCCGCGCAGACGGATGGCCGCGAGACCGCGGCCAAGGCGCCGGCCGTGTCCGGCGCCCTCGTCATTTCTGTCGACGCCATGGGCAGCGACCGCGGCCCGGTTGCGGTGCTCGACGGCGTGCAGATCGCCCATCGGGCCAACCCTGCCCTGCGCTTCATCCTGCACGGCCGTGAGGACGAGCTCGCTCCGTTGATCGCTGCGCGCGGCCTTGCCGACTGCGCAGTGCTGCACCATGCCGAGGGCGTGGTGACAATGCACGACAAGCCGTCGCAGGTGATGCGGCGCGGCAAGGACACCTCGATGTGGTCGGCGATCGAGTCGGTGCGCGAGCGAGAGGCGGCGGTTGCCGTCTCCTGCGGCAACACTGGCGCGCTGATGGCGGTGTCGATGCTTCGGCTGCGCAAGCTGCCCGGGGTGAACCGCCCCGCCATCGCCTCGTTCTGGCCGTCGCGCAATCCGACCGGCTGGAACGTCATGCTCGACATGGGCGCCGACGTGAAGGCCGACGCCCCCGATCTGCTGACCTATGCGCTGATGGGCACCTCCTACGCCCGCAACGCACTCGGCCTTGCCCGGCCCCGCGTCGGGTTGCTCAATGTCGGCACCGAGGAACACAAGGGGCATGCCGAGCTAAGGCTCGCGCATGAGATGATCGGCGCGGCGCAAGAGGCCGGCGCCTTCGATTTCGTCGGCTTCGTCGAGGGCAACGACCTGCCCTCGGACCGCGTCGACGTGATCGTCACCGACGGCTTCACCGGCAACGTTGCGCTGAAAACCGCCGAGGGCACGGCGAAATTCGCCGCCGAACTACTGCGCGGGGCGCTGACCGCGACGCCGCTCAGCAAGCTCGGCGCCTTCCTCGCGATGGGGCCGCTGAAGCGGATGAGCGCGCAGATCGACCCGCGTCGGGCGAATGGCGGCGTCTTCCTCGGGCTGAACGGCACCGTGGTGAAGTCGCATGGCTCGGCCGATGCGACCGGCGTCGCCGCCGCGATCGAGCTGGCCGCCCGCCTCGCCCGCTCCGGTTTCGTCGAAAGGCTCGCGGCACGGGTTGCCTCTGCGTCAGTGGCAAGGCAGGATGCGCCCTCGGGAGAGGCATCCAGCGAGAACGAACTATGAAGATCAGATCCGTCGTCCGCGGCGTCGGCCATTACCTGCCGGCGCGCGTCGTCGAGAACGGCGAGTTCGAGGCCACGCTCGACACCTCGGATGAATGGATCCGCGCCCGCACCGGCATTGAGCGGCGTCACTTCGCCGCCGAGGGCGAAACCACCTCGCAGCTTGCGATCAAGGCGGCGCAGGCGGCGCTCGAGGATGCCGGCATCCCCGCGGACCGCATCGACGCGATCGTTGTCGCCACCTCGACCCCCGATTTCACCTTCCCCTCCGTCGCCACCATGGTGCAGGCCGGGCTCGGCTCGACGCATGGTTTCGCCTATGATGTGCAGGCGGTCTGTGCGGGCTTCGTCTATGCGCTGGCGAATGCGAACGGGCTGATCGTCTCGGGTCAGGCCGAACGCGTGCTGGTGATCGGGGCCGAGACCTTCTCGCGCATCATGGACTGGACCGACCGCGGCACCTGTGTGCTCTTCGGCGACGGAGCCGGCGCGCTGGTGCTCGAGGCGGCCGAGGGCAGCGGTACGAACAGCGACCGTGGCGTGCTCTCGACCGATCTGCATTCCGACGGCCGCTATCGCGAGCTGCTTTACGTCGATGGCGGCGTCTCGACCACGGGCGTGGCCGGGCATCTGCGGATGCAGGGCAACGCGGTCTTCAAGCATGCCGTGCAGAAGCTGGCCGAAACCGCCCATACCGCGCTCGACAAGATCGGCATGAGCGGCGAGGATGTCGACTGGATCGTGCCGCATCAGGCCAATCTGCGGATCATTTCGGCCACGGCCGAGCGGATGCAGGTGCCGATGGAACGCGTCGTGCTGACCGTTCAGGACCACGGCAACACCTCGGCCGCATCGATTCCCCTCGCCCTCTCGGTCGGCAAGCAGCGCGGCCAGATCAAGACCGGCGACCTGCTCGTCACCGAGGCGATCGGCGGCGGCCTTGCCTGGGGCTCGGTGGTGCTGCGCTGGTAAGCGCCGCGTCCGCCCGCGTTGCGGGCATCCCCCTGCGGCAGAGCGCCGCGCAAGCCGTTGACAAGCCGTTCTTATTGACACCGGCATGGATTTGCGCCCATCGTGGGCGCAGTCACATCCGGGGGGATGACACGATGTCCGAAAAGACCCTGACGCGCATGGACCTGAGCGAAGCGGTGTTCCGCGAAGTTGGTCTGAGCCGCAACGAATCCGCGCAGCTTGTCGAAAGCGTGCTGCGCCACATGTCCGACGCGCTGGCCAATGGCGAGACGGTGAAGATCTCGTCCTTCGGCACCTTCTCGGTGCGCGAGAAAAGCTCGCGCATGGGGCGCAACCCGAAAACCGGCGAGGAAGTGCCGATCAGCCCGCGCCGCGTGCTCTCGTTCCGGCCCTCGCACCTGATGAAGGATCGCGTCGCGGCCGGCAACGCGAAGTGACGCGCCGCCGCGACCAGGACCGCGAGATGAACAAGTCCGCCCATGCCTTCCGCACCATTTCCGAAGTGGCCGAGCTTCTGGAAACGCCCACCCATGTGCTGCGTTTCTGGGAAAGCCGCTTTCCGCAGGTAAAGCCGGTCAAGGGCGCGGGCGGGCGGCGCTATTACCGCCCCGACGACGTGCAGCTGCTCGCCGGCATCAAGAAGCTCCTGCACGATGACGGGATGACAATCCGTGGCGTGCAGAAGCTGCTGCGCGAACAAGGCGCGAAACAGGTCGCGGCCCGGGGCGAGCTGAGCTTCGACGCGGCCGAGGATACGTCCGAAGCCGCCCTGCCCGAAGCTGACCGGACCGAGGCCGACGGGATCGAGGCCGCGTCTGCCCTGCCCGCCGAAGACGCGACGCCCGGCCCCGATGCACCGGCCGGCACCCTGCTTACCCCACGTGTTGCCTCCTGGCGCCAGGCCTCGCTCTTTGAGGCGCCGGCGCCGGAGGGAGCCGGGATCGTCGCCGAGATCGAGACCGCGCCCCTCGTCGAGATCGAAGATGCAGATGATTCGCCGCCCGAGCCCGAGCCGGTGCCCGAGGCACCGATTGCCCTCGACGTCGAGCCGGAAGCCCCCGAGGCACTCGCCCACGTGGTGAGTCTGCTCGTCGCCGGCAGCGCCCGCCCCGACGAGACCACCCCCGCCCTGCCGCCCACGCCGGAGCCCGCGCTTGCGGTGCTGTCGCGCGGCCTGACCGGGCTCGATCTTGCGGGTCTCGGCACCGTCGAGCGGATGCGGCTTCTGACCGCCTGCGACCGGCTCACGGCGCTGCAGGCCCGGATGGGCCAGCCGCCGCGTGCCCTGCCGCACTGAGCTGGCGCGCAGGCCAGGGCACCGCCGCGCGGGCTTCCGGCAGGCCGTTGCAAAAAGTTGCGTTTTGCCGCTTGCACCCGCCGCCCGGATACCTCTATACACGCCTCGTGTCGGGCCGTGGCGCAGCCTGGTTAGCGCGTCCGTCTGGGGGGCGGAAGGTCGAGAGTTCGAATCTCTCCGGCCCGACCATCACGAGAAACGCCCACCCTTCGGGGTGGGCGTTCGTCTATGCGAGGGAGGCTGCGATGACCCACGGCGTTCTGCCCGACAGCGCGATCCGCGCGATGGTCGAGCACGGCGAGATCACTGCCGCCCTGCCCCTCGTGCCCGGCCAGATCCAGCCCGCGAGCCTTGATCTGCGGCTCGGCAGCGTCGCCTACCGGATCCGCGCCTCCTTCCTCGCCGGCCGCGGCACCCGCGTCGAGACCAAGCTCGCCGATTTCGAGATGCACCGGATGGATCTCTCGCATGGGGCGGTGCTGGAAAAGGGCTGCGTCTACCTCGTGCCACTGATGGAGGGGCTGGCGCTGCCCGAGGGCATCACCGCCGTCGCCAATGCAAAAAGCTCGACCGGCCGGCTTGACCTGCTGACCCGGGTGATCACCGACGGCGGCACCGAATTCGACCGCATCCCCGAGGGCTATGCCGGCCCGCTCTATGCCGAGATCTGCCCGCGCTCCTTCTCGGTGCTGGTGCGGCCCGGCATGCGGCTCAATCAGATCCGCTTCCGCCGCGGTCAGGCCGTGCTGAGCGACCCGGAACTGAAGGCGCTGCACGCGGCCGAGCCGCTCGTCACCGGAGAGGCGGTGATCGACGCCGGGCTCGGCTTCTCGGTCGACCTGCTGCCCGAGACCGGCGACCTCGTCGGCTACCGCGCGAAGCCGCACACCGGGGTGATCGACCTTGACCGCATCGGCCATTACCTCGCCGCCGATTTCTGGGAGGAGCTGCGCACCCGTGAGGGACGCATCATCCTCGACCCCGGCGCCTTCTACATCCTCGTCTCGCGCGAGGCGGTGACGATCCCGCCCGATTACGCCGCCGAGATGGCGCCCTATCTCGCCATGGTGGGCGAGTTCCGGGTGCATTACGCCGGCTTCTTCGACCCGGGCTTCGGCCATGGTGCGGCGGGCGGCACAGGCTCGCGCGGCGTGCTTGAGGTGCGCTGTCACGAGGCGCCCTTTGTTCTGGAACACGGACAGGTCGTGGGCCGGCTCGTCTACGAGCGGATGACCGCGCGCCCGGAACGGCTTTACGGCACCGGCATCGCCTCGAACTATCAGGGGCAGGGGCTGAAACTCGCCAAGCATTTCCGCGCCGGCTGAACCCGGCGGGGCAGAAGGGGGCGCTGCCCCCTCTTGGCTGCGCCAATTCACCCCCGAGGTATTTCGGGCAAGGCGAAAGCGCGAAGGGGTTTTTGCGTCCAATTTCCCCCGATATCCCGTGAGTGAGGGCGAAGCCCGAGGGCGCCGCGCCCCCTTGTGCACGGAACCGGGCTTGAAACGCCCGGGGTTCTTGCCCCGGCGGCGCCGACGTCCTAGAACGCGAGCCAGACCCTGATACGGAAGCGGACCATGCTCGACCATCTCAGCTACAAGACCCCCGAACCGAAAGTCATCGCCGGCGCAAAGGCCGACTGGGAACTGGTGATCGGGATGGAGGTGCACGCGCAGGTGAGCTCGAACGCCAAGCTCTTCTCCGGCGCCTCGACCGGCTTCGGCGCGGAACCGAACAGCCACGTCGCCTTCGTCGACGCCGCGATGCCCGGCATGCTGCCGGTGATCAACGAATTCTGCATCGCCCAGGCGGTGAAGACCGGGCTTGGCCTGAAAGCGGCGATCAACCTGCGCTCGGCCTTCGACCGGAAGAACTACTTCTATCCCGACCTGCCGCAGGGCTATCAGATCAGCCAGCTCTACCACCCGATCGTGGGCGAGGGCGAGATCCTCGTCGACATGGGCCCGGGCGTTGCCCGCAAGGTGCGGATCGAGCGCATCCACCTCGAGCAGGACGCCGGCAAGTCGATCCACGACATGGACCCGACCATGTCCTTCGTCGACCTGAACCGCACCGGCGTCGCGCTGATGGAGATCGTCTCGCGCCCCGACATCCGCGGCCCTGAGGAGGCGGCTGCCTATGTCGTGAAGCTGCGCCAGATCCTGCGCTATCTGGGCACCTGTGACGGCAACATGCAAAACGGCAACCTGCGCTGCGACGTGAACGTCTCGGTCTGCCGCCCCGGGCAATACGAGAAATACCAGGAAACGCAGGATTTCAGCCATCTCGGCACGCGCTGCGAGCTGAAGAACATGAACTCGATGCGCTTCATCCAGGCCGCGATCGACTACGAGGCGCGCCGCCAGATCGCGATTCTCGAGGATGGCGGCGTGGTGGTGCAGGAAACCCGCCTCTACGATCCGGACAAGAACGAGACGCGCTCGATGCGCTCGAAGGAAGAGGCGCATGACTATCGCTACTTCCCCTGCCCCGACCTGCTGCCGCTCGAGATCGAGCAGGGCTGGGTCGACGGCATCGCCGCGGCGATGCCGGAGTTGCCGGACGAGAAGAAGGCGCGCTTCGTCGATGCGCTTGGGCTGAGCGAATACGACGCCTCGGTGCTGACCGCCGAGGTCGAGAATGCCGATTACTTCGAGGCGGTCGTGGCGGTGTGCGACGACGGCAAGCTGGCCGCGAACTGGGTCATCAACGAGCTCTTCGGCCGGCTGAAGAAGGACGGTGCCGAGATCGACGCAAGCCCGATGAGCCCCGCGCAGCTTGGCGGCATCATCACCCTGATCAAGTCGGGCGACATCTCGGGCAAGATCGCCAAGGACCTGTTCGAGATCGTCTATACCGAGGGCGGCGATCCGGCCGAGATCGTCACCGCACGCGGCATGAAGCAGGTCACCGACCTTGGCGCGATCGAGGCTGCGGTGGACAAGATCATCGCGGAAAGCCCGGCCGAGGTCGAGAAGGCGAAGGCCAACCCGAAGCTGGTGGGCTGGTTCGTCGGCCAGGTGATCAAGGCCTCGGGCGGCAAGGCGAACCCGGCCGCGGTGAAGGAAATCGTGGCGCAGAAGCTCGGGATCTGATCCCGGGGCCGCGCGACAGGGGTCAGGGCGCCTTCGGGCGCCCTGTTCCGTTCAGATCCCCGGCGGCAGTTTCGAGGCCATCTGCGCGCGCCGGTCGAAATGCTCGCCATCGGCGATGAAGGTGCCGTCGCCCACGGCATGCAGCATCCGCGCCCCCGAAAGCGCCGGGTTGGTCCAGGCCGCCACGCCCTGCAGCACCACGATGCTGTGCGCCTCGACGATGTCGACGACGCGGCATTCGACAGCGGCGATGCAATCGGCAAGGAGCGGCGGGCGGACGTGGCGCGCGGGCTGGGTGCGCAGGCCGAAGCGCGCGATCTTGTCCACCACCTTGCCCGAGCAGGTCCCCACCCCCAGCACGGTGTCGATCATCTCGGCCGGCGGAATTGCGATCACGCAGTCGCGCTGTTCCTCGAGCGCGGCATAGGAGCTGTTCCAGGGCCCGGTGCAGATCGCGAAACGCGCATCGAAGTCGAGCACTATCGTCCAGCTGATCGTCATCACATTCGCCCGCGTCCCGTCGTCGGTCACCACCCAGATCACCGGCCCGGGCTCGAGCAGGGTGAACGCCCTGCCCAGCGGCATCTCTTCCATCACCGGTCTCCCTTGCCATGCTGCTCCCAGCACAGCGCCCGGGCCACAAATGTGCAAGTGGGGTTTTCCACCGCTTTACGCAGGCCAGCCCCCCGCAACCCCGACTTTTTCTTCCCCCCGCCCCTCCACGGTCGCGGCGTTCGCCGCGGCGGGACTGCACCGCAGTCCCGCTTTTTCGCGGCTCACCCCTTCGTTCCTTGACCGTCCCGCACAACTCGGTAACAACGGCCCCGCAAAGAGGTGCGTCATGCAGGCTTATGAATACAAGGTGATCCCCGCCCCGCAACGAGGCGAGAAGGAACGCGGGCTGAAGACCGGGGCGGAACGTTTCGCCCATGCGCTCACGCTCACGATGAACGAACTCGCGGCGGAGGGCTGGGAATACTGGCGCGCCGAGGCGCTTCCGGCCGAGGAGCGCGCGGGCCTGACCTCGAAGACGACGGTGTTCCACAACCTGCTCGTCTTCCGTCGCCCGTTCCGCGGCGAGGGGATCTCGGGCGAGGCCCCCGCGCTGGCTGCGCAAAGCGCCGCCGAGCGGCGGGCGCGGATGCTCTCGGTCTATGCGCCCGAGGGCAAGGCGCCGCGACTCGGCCCGGCCGAGGAAGAAGAGGTCTGATCCTCGAACTCGATCGCCAGCGCATGAACCCGGGCCAGCAGCCCGGGCCCGAGTGCGGCATGGACGGCCCGGTGCCGTGCGATCCGCGAGGCCTGCGCCAGAGACGGCACCCAAAGCCGCAGCCGGAAATGGCTTTCGCCGGCCACGGCGGCGGCCGAATGGCCGGCGTGACGCGCGCTTTCGTCGATGATTTCCAGATGGCTCGGTTCGAGCGCCGCAAGCCGCGCCCGGATCTCGTCAGCCACCGGTGAATTTCCGCCCGTCATCGTGCTGCGCCCCTTTCGCCTCGTGGCAAATTGCTTAGACTGCGTGGCCCGAGTCGGCCGGCCCCGTCAAGCGGGCCGCCACGCGGGAATGCGAAAAGGACAAGAGGCAGACATGAGCGGGACCGATCCCTTCGGCTTCAACATCTCGGCAGCCGCCGACAAGAAGCGTCGGACCAAGGGCAAGCGCGGGATGTCGGGCGCATTCGAGACCTCGACGCGCAAATGCGACCACGAGGGCTGCACCGAGCCCGGCCAGTACCGGGCGCCGAAAAGCCCGAAGGTGCTCGACGACTATTTCTGGTTCTGCAAGGACCATGTGCGCGAGTACAACCTGAACTGGAACTATTTCCAGGGACAGTCGGAAGAGGAGTTCCAGCGCTTCCTCGAGAATGCAACGGTCTGGGAACGGCCGACGAAGCCCTTCGGGCGCTCGAAGGAGGAAATGGGCTGGGCCCGGCACGGGATCTCGGACCCGCAGGAGCTGCTGGGCGAGAACGCCACGCAGAACCCCGGCCGCACCGTCGTCGGGCGCAAGCTGCCGCCGACCGAGCGCCGCGCGCTCGACATTCTCGACGCCAAGGACAGCATGACCAAGGCCGAGATCCGCAAGAGCTACAAGGCGCTGATCAAGGTGTTGCACCCGGACATGAACGGCGGCGACCGCAGCCAGGAGGAAATGCTGCAGGAGGTGGTCTGGGCCTGGGACCAGATCAAGGACAGCCGCAACTTCAAATGAGACCGGGGGGCGCAAGCCCCCCGTTTTCAGTCCACTGCTCGCCGGGGGCGACGCCCCCTGCCCGTCTCTCTCAGCCCGCCGCAGCCTCGGCCGCGAGCTTGCGGATCCGTTCGACCATCGCCGCAAGCCCGTTCGAGCGCTGCTGGCTCAGGTGCTCGTTCAGACCGAGCCGGCCAAGCTCGGCCTTGGCGTCGACGGTCAGCACCTCGGACGCGCTCAGCCCGGAATAGAGCGCGTGCAGGATCGCGATCAGCCCCTCGACGATCATCGCATCCGACTCGCCCTCGAAGTCGACGCGCGCGGCGGGGCCGGTGCCCGCGATCCGCGGCAAGAGCCAGACCTGGCTTGCACAGCCCTCGACCTTGGTCGCCGGCACTTTCAGCGCCGGGTCCATGTCCGGCAGCGCCTTTCCCAGCTCGATGACGTGGCGATAGCGGTCTTCCCAGTCATCCAGGAAGTCGAAGGTTTCGGCGATCTCCTCGAAGGCGGCGCTGGCCATGGTCCCCTCCTTGCACGGGTTTTCCCCTGCCTACCCCCGCACGCCGCAAGGGTCCAGTGGCGGCTTTTCAAAAGCCCCGCGATCGGCTACCCAAGGGCAAAGCGCACGCCTGCCGCGCGCACCAGACCGGAGACGCCATGAAACCGCTTCGCCCCGCCCTTGTCCTTCCGCTCGCCCTTTCCGTCGCGCTCGCCGGCTGCGGCGGCTGGAAGGAAAGCCGGGTGAACCCGCGGAACTGGTTCGGCAAGTCCGAAAAGGTGCAGACCCTCGAGCCGAAGACCGGCTATCTCAAGGCCAAGGCCGATCACCGCACCCTCGTGGCCGACGTCAGCACGCTCGAGATCAAGCGCACGCCGACCGGCGCCATCGTCTCGGTCACCGGCCTGCCGCCGACGCAAGGGTGGTGGGGCGCCGCGCTCGAGGCCGATGACGACGCCCGCCCGGTCGATGGCGTCATCACCTACCGCTTCGTCGTCGCCCCGCCCGAGCCCGGCTCGCCCGCCTCGCAGCGGGTGATGAACGCAGGCTCGCGCACGGTGACGGCAGCGGCCTTCATCAACAACGTGCGCCTTGCCGACACCCGCAAGATCGTGGTGATCGGGGCGCAGAACGAACGCTCGATCAGCCGCTGAGCGCCGTTTCGCGATGGTCGCGGTGCCGGGCCTGCGCTAGGTTGCGGCCCGGAACGGCCACAAGCGGAGGCACAGCATGAGCAGGTTCTGGAGCCCGGGGGTCGAGGCGCTTGCCCCCTACACGCCGGGCGAGCAGCCGAAGGACCGCACCTTCGTCAAGCTCAACACCAACGAGAACCCCTATGGCCCCTCGCCCCGCGCCATCGAGGCGATCCGGGCCGCGACCGGCGATGCGCTGCGGCTTTACCCCGACCCGACGGCGGCGGCACTGCGCACCGCGATCGGTGCGCGCTTCGGCCTCGGCGCGGATCACGTCTTTGCCGGCAACGGCTCGGACGAGGTGCTGGCCCATGCCTTCCACGCCTTCTTCCGCGGCAAGGGAGAACTGCTGTTCCCCGATGTCAGCTACAGCTTCTATCCGACCTATTGCACGCTTTACGGCATCCCGTTCCGGCAGGTGCCGCTCGATGCCGATTTCAGCCTGAACACCGAGGCGCTTGCGGGCCCCTGCGCCGGCATCGTGATCGCCAACCCCAATGCCCCGACCGGCATCGCCCTGCCCCCGGCCGCGATCGAGCGGGTGCTGCAGGCGAACCCCGATGTCGTGGTGCTGGTCGACGAGGCCTATATCGATTTCGGCGCGGACAGCATGGCGCCGCTGGTCGCGCGCTACGACAACCTGCTGGTGGTGCAGACCTTCTCGAAATCGCGCAGCCTTGCCGGGTTGCGGGTGGGCTTTGCGCTTGGCCAGCCCGCGCTGATCGAGGGGCTCACCCGGATCAAGGACAGTTTCAACTCCTACCCGCTCGACCGGCTGGCGCTCGCTGGCGCGCTGGCAGCTTGGGAGGATACGGCCTGGTTCGACGAGACGCGGCACAAGGTGATGGCCGACCGTGCGCGGCTGACCGCGGGGCTTCAGGCCCGCGGCTTTTCGGTGCTGCCCTCGGCCGCGAACTTCGTCTTTGCCTCCCCAACGGGCCTTGGCGCGGCCGAGATGCTGCAGGCGCTGCGCGAGCGCGGCATCCTGGTGCGGCATTTCGCGAAGGGGCGGACACGGGACTGGCTGCGGATCTCGATCGGCACCGCCGCTGACTGCGACCGGCTGCTGTCCGAGATCGACGCGATCAAGGCCGCCTGAGCGGCACTCGGGCCCGGACAAGCCGGGCCCGAAAAGTCTTACACCACGACGACGCGCACCGCGCCACCTGCGGCGGTGAGGCCGATCTCGCCCTTCGCCAGACGCAGCGCATCGCGGCCAAAGACATCGGCGCGCCAGCCGGTCAGCGCCGGCACGTCGCGCTTGCCCGCGGCGATGCGGTCGAGATCGGACGAGGTGGCGATCAGCTTGGCCGCCACCCCGGTCTCCTCGGATTTCGCCTTCAGCAGCACACGCAGCAGGTCGGCCAGTGCCGTGTTCACCTGCAGCTGGTGCTGCTCGTCGGGCACATGCGGATAGTTCTCCGGCTCCATCTCGAGCGCGGCCTTCACCGCGGTGATGATGCCCTCGGCGATGTCGCCCCGCCGCGCCTCGCGCAGCAGAAGCCGCGACTTGCCGAGCTCGTCGAGCGTGGTGGGCCGGGTCGAAGCCAGTTCCAGCAATGCGTCATCCTTGAAGATGCGCGAGCGCGGGATGTTCTTGTTCTGCGCATAGCCCTCGCGGAAGCGGGCAAGCTCGCGCACCACGGCGAGGAACCGCCCCGAGGTGGTGCGGGTCTTCACCCGAAGCCAGGCGTCTTCGGGCAGCGTGGTATAGGTGTCGGGCGAAAGCAAGATCGCCTCCTCTTCCTCGACCCAGACGTGGCGGCCCGATTTCTCCAGCTCCTTCGACAGGAACTCGTAGATCACCCGCAGATGGGTGACATCGGCGATGGCGTAATTCTTCTGCGCATCGGTCAGCGGCCGGCGCGACCAGTCGGTGAAGCGCGAGGTCTTGTCGAGCGCCTGGCGGGCGATCTTCTTCACCAGCGTCTCGTAGCCGACCTGCTCGCCGAAGCCGCACACCATCGCGGCGACCTGGGTGTCGAAGAGCGGCTTCGGGAAGAGGCCCGCGTCGACGAAGAAGATCTCGAGATCCTGACGCGCGGCATGGAAGACCTTCACCGTCGCCTCGTGGCGGAAGAGGTCGTAGAGCGGTTCGAGCGAGAGCCCCTCGGCCAGCGGGTCGAGAAGCACCGCCTCGCCGTCCTTGGCCGGCGGGATCGCGAGTTGCACGAGGCACAGCTTCGACCAGTAGGTGCGTTCGCGCAGGAACTCGGTGTCGACGGTGACGTAGGGCTGGGCTTTCGCCTTCGCACAGAATTCGGCGAGGGCTTCGGTGGTGGTGATGGTCTGCATCGGCGTCCTGTCCGCGGGGTCATCCCGCATTCCGTTGTTTTCCGACCTTTAGGGAGTCGCCGGCGGAAAGGAAAGCCGCTTGCGGGGCCGCGCGTGCAAATACCTGCTCCGGCAGGGCCCGCGGCGCGGCCGGAAGCCTCCGGCGGGAGGATTTGGCCCAAGAAAAAGCCCGGTCGCGAAAGGACCGGGCCATCGGCTTTCATCTTGCCGAAAATACCTCCGCCGGAGGCGCCAACCTTGCGGCCGGGCGCGGCGGCGTCAGAGCAGAACCGGCGTCCGGTCGCCCGCCACGAAGCGGCGCAGCACGGCGGGGTAAAGCTGATGTTCCATTGTCAGCACCCGCGCGGCGAGCGTGTCGGCATCGTCGCCCGGCAGCACCGGCACCCGCGCC
The DNA here is from genome assembly GCF_004022265.1 of Paenirhodobacter ferrireducens. Lineage (GTDB taxonomy): Bacteria > Pseudomonadota > Alphaproteobacteria > Rhodobacterales > Rhodobacteraceae > Rhodobacter > Rhodobacter ferrireducens. The sequence goes on along the minus strand of NZ_SAVB01000001.1, from coordinate 29,648 downwards.
TGACCGAGGATCGGGCCATCGTCGAGCACCGGCGTGACCTCGTGCACGGTGCAGCCGGCCTCGGCATCGCCGGCATCGAGGGCACGCTGATGCGTGTGCAGCCCCGGGTATTTCGGCAAGAGCGAGGGGTGGATGTTCAGCATCCGCCCCGAGAAGCGGGTGACGAAGCCGGGCGTCAGCACCCGCATGAAGCCCGCAAGGCAGAGCACGTCCGGCTCGGCCGCCAGCAGCGGTTGCAGCAGCTCGGCCTCGAAGGCGGCGCGATCCTTGCCGAAGGGGCGATGGTCGACGGCGACGGTCGGAACCCCCTTCACCGCGGCCTTCGCAAGCCCCGCCGCCGTGGGGTCGTTCGAAGCGACCAGCACCGGCGCCGCATAGCCCTCGGCCTGCATCGTCTCGACGAGGCGGATCATGTTCGACCCGCCCCCCGAGATCAGGATCGCGACGCGTTTCACAGAAGCGCGCCCGTATAGGCGACGCCCTGCCCCGCGGTGACGGTGCCGATCACGGTGACCGTCTCGCCCTCGGCCTCGAGCAGCGCCTTGAGCTCGGCGGCACGATCGGGGGCGACGACGGCGATCATGCCGATGCCGCAGTTGAAGGTCTTCAGCAGTTCCGGCTCGGCCATCTGCGCAGTCTCGGCCAGCCAGCGGAACACGCCCGGCAGCTGCCACGACGACAGATCGATGGTCGCGCCCAGCCCCTCGGGCAGCACGCGCGGCAGGTTCTCGGTCAGGCCGCCGCCGGTGATATGAGCGAGCGCATGCACGCCGCCCGCGCGCACCGCGGCCAGCGCCTGCTTGACGTAAAGCCGGGTCGGGGCCAGCAGCGCGGCGCCGAGCGTGCCCTCGGCGAAGGGGCAGTCGGCCTGCCAGCCAAGGCCCGATAGCTCGACCACCTTGCGCACGAAGCTGTAGCCGTTCGAATGCACGCCGTTCGAGCCGAGGCCGAGCAGCACGTCGCCCGCGGCCACGCCCGCCGGCAGATCGGCGCCACGCTCCATCGCGCCGACGGCGAAACCGGCAAGGTCGAAATCGTCCTTCGCGTACATGCCGGGCATCTCGGCGGTCTCGCCGCCGATGAGCGCACAGCCCGACTGCGCGCAACCCTCGGCGATGCCCTCGATGATCCGGGTGGCCTGATCGACATCGAGCTTGCCGGTGGCGAAATAGTCGAGGAACAGCAGCGGCTCGGCGCCCTGGCAGACGAGGTCGTTCACGCACATCGCGACGAGGTCGATGCCGATCGTGTCGACGTTGCCGGTGTCGATGGCGATGCGGAGTTTCGTGCCGACACCATCGGTCGCGGCAACGAGGATCGGGTCATTGTAGCCCGCGGCCTTCAGGTCAAAAAGCGCGCCGAAGCCGCCAAGCCCCGACATCGTGCCCGACCGGGCCGTGCGCTTCGCGGCCGGCTTGATCCGTTCGACGAGCGCATTGCCCGCATCGATGTCCACCCCTGCATCGGCATAGGTCAGGCCGGGTTTCGTGTCGGTCATGGCAGGCTCCGGGTTCGCGACAGGTTTCGCCCTGCCTTTATCGCGTTCGCGGCGCAGGGGCAATCGTCCCGCCCGCCCCTGCGGCACAATCTCCGCCGCCGTGCCACCTTGCGCAGCAAGGCGCGCCGGCGCTAGAGTCACGGGGATTTCAAGAGCGCATCAGGGCGGGCTCAAAGCCGCCTCGCCATGCGCGCGTCATTTCGAGGACAGGATGAAACGCATCGCCGTTGCAACCCTGCTCGTGATCGCGGGCACCGGCTCCGCGGTTCTTGCCGGCGGCGTCACCGCGCCCGTGGGCGAGCCCTCCCCCGTGGTGCGGGAGGAGACGACACCGCCCGACCGGCCCGATGGCACACAAAGCGGCCCCACCGCGGAAAGCGCCAGCCAGCCGGCACGAGATTCGGCCGCCACCTCCTGCAGTTCGGTCTTCGATCGCGGCACGCCGGCGTGCCGGAGCTGATCGCCGGCCGCAAATCCGCGCCTCCCGGTGCAGGCATTCCTTGACGCTCGCAGTCACCATGATAGACGGAAAACCATGCTGGGCCTGTAGCTCAATGGTCAGAGCAGGGCGCTCATAACGCCTTGGTTGGGGGTTCGAATCCCTCCGGGCCTACCAAATACCATAATTTTCCCTTTTTTCTCAGAGTCTTACCTTCATTTTTGCCGAACCCATCAAGAGGGTTCGTCAATCCCTGCTCCCCATTTCCCCCGCTCGGAAGGCTGGAAATCGCAGCGTCGGCCTTCTTCTTGCGACCGAACGTGCGCACTATTTCTGCGCTTCCTTGATGTCGGTGTGACCACTGACCGCCATCACCTTGAAGACGTCCCCCTCGATTTCGGCCACACGCCGGCAAATTGCCTTGCGGAGTCCATGCGCCGAACAGAGCGGCAGTCCCGCTTTGTCGCACCCTTTCCGCATCGAGGAGCTGAGCCCCGTGGCCGTGCGGGCACGCCCTGCCACGGTTTCAAGGAAAGTGAAAGCACCCGCCGCACCTCCTGTGCGTGCGCGATGTCCATCGGATCGGCCCAGCCGTGGGTCTTGTTCATCAGGTCGCGCAGGCTGTCGAAGGCCCGTTCATAGCCGGACGGCGCGATGTTGAAGGCTCTTGCCGCTTTCCAGCTCCATCCGCGGCGTGCAGAAATGCAGCTCGATCCGTCCCTCGTGGCTGTGGCGCACCCGGAGCATGTCGTAGCCATCGGGATCGAGCCCCGCAAAGGCCAGCTCCTCAAAGCGATCCATGACTTCCTGCTGCCCGGCCTCGCTCGGCGCGTCCTCGGCCGGTGACGCGATGACACCGGCGCGGTAGCTCCAGTCATGCGGGCAAGTGTCGATCAGCGCCTCGGTGCGCTTGGGATCACCGCGCAGCACCTCGGACAAGGTGTCGCGGATCACGGTCGTCGGCCGACCGTCGTCGCCCCGGATCTTGTCGCGGCTCTCGTCATAGGCCAGCACCTCGCGCGCGACGAGATAGCCGACTGGCCCGGCGCCCGCGCCCTTGCCGTTCGGGAAGAACTTGATCAGCATCGGCCCACCTCCGCGATCAGCGGGGCAAGCTGGCGCTCGATGGCAACCAGTTGCCGGGCGACCTGCAAGGCGTCGATCTGGCGGCTCTCGCCGGCACGCGCGGCCCGGTTGAGCCAGCGGGCGATCTGGTTGAGGTTGCCGCCGATCCGCCCGACCGCCCGCACCAGCTCTGGCGCGGCACGGGGGATCGGCTTGCGCCGGCGGGCCTCGGTGAACCTCAGAGCCTCGAGCAATAAATCAGCCGCCGACAGGCCCGCCGCTTCAGCCTTGGCTCGAAGCGCGGCCTTTTCGGCCGGGGTGCAGCGAAAGACGAAGGTTTCGCTCCGCCGCTCCTTGGCGGGGGCATCGCCCGCGCCGGTGGGGTTCGAAGGGGAGGCTTGCCGCCCCTCGCAAGGTCCCCGGTCAGAAGCGTCCGCGTATGACAGGGGTCGCCTTGCTCTTTGCTCAGCCTGCGCAATGCCTGCTTGATCGGATATCTGCATCAGGCCTTCTCTCGCACGAACTGCATCAGCTCACCGATCAGCGTTTCCATCACAGCGACGCCTCGCGCTTTCCTTTCTGGCGAGCCCAAAGAAAGCCCCGACGGGATTGCGAACCCCAAACTTGCCGGTACGTTTGGAATTCCGGTCGGCCAAGAGAAGGCAGAGCGAGGCGCGCGTCTCTCCCAAGCTGTCGCGCGCAGCGTCCCAATCGGCGCCGGACACACCCAGCATCATCGCCCGCTCCCGAGCGCCCAGTTCGATGCTGCGCCAACTTGGGCGGCTCGGACATCCCTCAGCTTCGGCATAAAGCTCGATGGCCTCACGCAACTCTTTTCCAGAAAGTGCTCAAACCGTTTTCGATTGCCCCGAGGTGGATATCGCTTAAAGTCAGCCCCTTGAAAAGCGAGCGCAAATTGAGGAAAGCGGTATGGATACATATGACAGCCGCACTGCCATCAGCGCCTTCCTGTTCAAGAAATGCCGCCCGGAAGCCGTGGATCTGGCATTCGTTTTCTGTAGCCCGACGATCAGCAGCATCCACCCGGCAATTGCTCTCTACAAGGCGGGGCTGGTCCCGAAACTGTTAGTCTCGGGCGCAGGCACTGCCGTCGATGGATCGGCCGAATGGTCCTTTTACCGCGATCACGCGCTCGCCTCGGGCGTGGCGGAAAGCGCGCTGCTGCTGGAGAAATCCGCCCGCAATACCGCCGAGAACGCGGCGTTCGGTGCAGCCCTGATCGAGACGGAGCTGGGCTGGGACCGGGTCCGCAGCCTTGCCGTCTGCGCCAAGCCCTTTCACATGCGCCGCGCGATCATGACCCTGCGCCGGCATATCCCGGCCGATATACGGTTGATTGCTCAGCCCCCGGACGATCCCGGCGATCTGTCTGCGGAAACCTGGTGGCAGACCGCGCGGGGCCGGCAGCGCATCTTCACCGAGCTGGGAAAAATCAGTGAGTATGCCCTCAAGGGAGATCTGGGCGATGTCTGACCCAGCGCGGCTGCACCTGATCGGGGTCGGAGGAAGCGGCATGCTGCCTCTGGCGCTCCTGCTCAAGCAGGCGGGCCACCCCGTCACCGGCAGCGACACGCTCTGCGCCCCTGCACGTCTTGCCATTCTGGAAGCACAGGGGATCGCGGTCCTTTCGGGCGCCGATCCGGCCCTTGCGCGGGCTGCGGATTGTGTCGTGGCAAGTCCGGCCATCCCCGAGACCCATGTGGAACGGCGCGCGGCGCGGCGCGATGGCATTCCCGTCAAGACCCGCGCCCGGATGCTGGCCGAGCTGATCTCGGGGCGTCGCAGCATCTGCGTGGCGGGCAGCCATGGCAAATCGACGGTGACAGCGATGCTCGTCGAGATCCTGCACGCTGCGGGACCAGACGATTTCGGTTATATGTTGGGGGCGTCCTTTGCCGATCCCGACATTGCCCCCGCACGGCTGGGTGCGCCCGGCGCGCCTTTCGTGACCGAAGCCTGCGAAGCCCATGGCGCTCTGGCGCAGTGGCAACCGACATATGCCATTCTGACCAACCTCGATGACGATCACGCCGATCACTATGGCGGGTTGACCGGGGTGCGGCGCGCCTTCGCGGACTTCCTGTCGCGGCTGCCGCCCGAGGGGCGGGCGGTGGTCTGCGGCGACGACCCGGCGGTCGTCGATGCCCTGGGTCAAGCACGCTGTGCGGCCCTGACATATGGCTTTGGCGACGGGAATGCGTTGCGGGCGGTGCCCGACGGGTCGCAGGGGACCACCGTCTTCCTGCACGGAAACGCACTGGGCACGCTGAGCCTGGCGGTTCCGGGGCGCCACAACCTGCTCAATGCGATGGCCGCTCTGGGGATGGCGATGACCCTTGGCATCGACTTTCAGACCACAGCCGGCGCCCTGGCCGCATTCCGCGGGATCGCGCGGCGGTTGCAGCGCGTATCTCCGGAAGGCCGGCCGCGCGTCTTCGACGACTTCGCCCATCACCCGACCGAGATCGCGGCCGCGCTGGCCGTCCTGCGCGAGACGACGCAGGGACGGCTGATCGCGGTCCTCGAGCCGCAGCTGCACAGCCGGGTCACGCGCATGGCCGCGCGCTTCGCGCAGGCTCTGGCGGCGGCGGACCGCAGCTTCATCCTGCCGGTGGCGGCGCTCGGCGAGAGCGTGCAGGCGGGGGACGGAGATGCTGCGCTGGCCGATGCCTGCCGGGCCGCGGGGCTTTCGTGCCAACACGTCCCGGACGTGTCAGAGCTGCTGCTGCGGTTGCAGGACGATCTGCGAGACGACGACACGGTGGTCGTCATGGCCGGAGCCAGCGGCGCGGCCCTCGCCCCACGTCTTGCCGAGACGCTGTCGCACCCGGCCGCGCGCCCGCCTCCACCAGCCCCCACGCCAAGCGTCCTGATCGGAGAGAGCCGGCCGTTGCCGCCCGATCTGCTGTCCCTTGTCGCCGGGCACGCCGACCGGCAGCCAACGGCGCCCGCCGTTGAAATGGGGCATCGCCGTCTCAGCTACGCGGATCTTGTCCTCAGAACCGATGATCTCGCTTCAGCCCTGGCCGCAGCCGGCGTCAGCGCCGGCGACAGCGTGGGCGTGTGTCTTGGCCGGACGGTCGACCGGGTGAGCGCATTCCTCGCCATTCTCCGGCTTGGCGGCATCTTCGTCCCGCTCGACCCGGCTCTGCCGGAGGAACGGTTGCGCTACATGCTGGAGACCGCAGGCGTGCGGACGGTCGTCGTGAATGCCGCAAGCCCTGCCTTGCCGGACATTGGCCTCAGTTTCGTCAATTGCGGCCAGTTGCCGGATCCTGACGGCAGGCCTGCCCCCCGGTGGCACGCGGCGGACAGCGCCGCGGATGCGCTGGCCTATATGATCTTCACCTCCGGCACGACCGGACAGCCCAAGGCGGTCGAGATCCCGCGCGGCGCGCTTGCCAATTACGCGGTCGCGGCGTCGCGGCACTTCCAGATTACCCCCGGCGCGCGCGTCTCGCAGATCAGTGGATTCGGCTTCGATGTCTCAGTGGGGGATCTGGCCGTGACGCTGGCCGCCGGGGCCTGCCTTGTCTATCCGACCGATTTGCAGGCGGTCCCCGGCCCGCCCGTCGGTCGCTTCATCGCGCAGGCCCGGCTGACGCATCTGTCGCTGACGCCCTCGGCGCTGGCGATCATTCCGCCGGCAGAACATCCGCATCTGACCCATGTGATCGTGGCGGGCGAAGCCTGCTCGCCCGCGCTGGTCGAACGCTGGGGCAAGGGCCGCAGCTTCATCAACGCCTATGGGCCGACGGAAGCCACGGTCGAGGCGCTGTTCGCCCCGTGCACGCCCGGCAGCCCGGTCACCATCGGGCGGCCCTTCGACAACATGGGGGCGTGTCTGATGGACGAGACCCTCCGGCTTGTCGCACCGGGACAGGAGGGAGAGCTTTGCCTGTTCGGGTCCGGACTGGCCCGGGGCTATCGCCACCAGCCCGAGCTGACCGCGCAGCGCTTCCCGGTGGTCGACCTCCCCGGCCGGGGCCCCACCCGCATCTATCGGACCGGAGACCGGGCAAAAGCCGGTGCCGACGGCGCGTTCATCTGTCTGGGACGCATGGACAGCCAGCTGAAGGTCAACGGTTACCGCATCGAGCCAGGCGAGGTCGAGGCAGCCCTGTGCAGCCTGCCCGGCGTCAGCGACGCGGCCGTCTCGCTCGCCTCCTCTCCTCATTCCTCAGATCGTCTGATCGCCCATGTGGTGATGATGCCCGACGTGCCCGCGCCCGATCCGGTCGATCTGCGCGCCCGGCTGCGACAGCAGCTGCCGTCCTACATGGTGCCCTCAGTCTTCCTTCCCGTTCCCGAGATTCCGCGCAATGCCAATGGCAAGCGTGACCGCCGCGCGCTGCCGGTCCCGCCCCACCTGACGCGGCCGCCCAATGCCCACACCACCGGCACCGCGACCGAGGCGAAGCTCATGGCGCTGATCGATAAGGAAGCCGGGGGCAGTGTCGTCGCCGGCACACGGGACAGCCTGCGCGATGCGGGGATCGACTCTCTGACGATGGCGAACCTCCTGTTCGCGATCGAGGAGGCTTTCGGCATCACGCTCGATACCGGGCTCGAAGCGGGTTTCGACACCGTCGAGGTTCTGGCCCTGATGGTGGATGCCCGTCTCAAGGCCCCGAATGTCCCCACCGCGCCCGACATCGGGGAGGCGCTGAACGCGAAGATCCTGCCCCATCTCGCGACATGGCCCGGCCAGCGCCTTGGCAAGGCCGGACTGGTGCGGAGCCTGAGCGCAGAGCGGCCGCTTCCGAAGCTTTTCTGGTGCTTCCAGTCCGGACAGGAGCTTGCACGGCTGAGCGAGTGTCTGGACGATGCGGTCTCGCTGTTCGGCATGCGCTCGGGACATCTTGCCGTCGAATACACGGCCGAAACTCTGGCGGCGCTCGGCCGGCTCTATGCCGACGAGATAACGTCCATCGCCCCGACCGGCCCGCTGTTCCTTGGCGGGAATTGTCAGGGGGGACTGGTGATGCGCGAAGCCGGGCTGGAGCTGATGCGTCAGGGCCGCACTGTCGCCCTAACCATCCTCATGGAGCAGGGCCGCTTTTTCCATTATCCGGGCACGACCCTGCTTCTCTTCGGCGCGGGCAGCTATCTCAATCCCTATGGGCATATCGCTGCGCCGGAACAGTTATTCCGCACCGCCTATCCTGCGGGCCATGATGTCGAGATCATCCCCGGGGCGCATGGGCATTATTTCAGGCCGGGGAATGTCGAGGCCCTCGCCGCGACGGTCCTCCGCCACATCGACCGCCATCATAACGGAGGAGGGGCGTTGTGAAGCCACATCACCTGACACAGGCGCAAGTTTGCGTTCATCCGGTCTGATCATGGCAGCCCGCCGCATCGCCACTGCCATGAAGCAACTGCACAAGACGACGAACCGCGCAATCGGCGCCCCTCGCACAAGCTTGCGACGGCTCTGGCGCGCCGTTCGTGCGGTTCGGGGCTTCGGACGCGGCATGCTCGACTATCCCGCCGCCTGGTTCGGCCTGTTCCGACCGCGCGACGAGCTTGCAGCTGCGGTTGCAGAACTGCTCGTCGTGGGGTTCTATGGGGCGAATGCCCGGTCCCCGTCGGCGCGGCTCCTGGCCCGGCAGGTCCAGCGCGGCCAGGTTGGCGGGGTGTTCTTTGTCACTCAGAACATTGGCACGATCGATGAGTTGGCCGATCTGATACGCCTGTTCCGCGCCGGCGATAATCAGCCGCTGATCGCCATTGATCATGAAGGCGGCGTGGTTCAGCGACTGACCCCGGCGCACGGCGTCAGACGGCTTCCCGCCGCCCGGACGGTCGCGGAAACGCTGTCGCCGACGGAGGCCCGCCAGCTTTACGCCAAGGCGGGGCGGGAGCTCGCGGCACTCGGTTTCAACATCAATCTTGGTCCCGTTCTGGATGTCGACGATCCGGAAAATCCGGTGATCGGCAGGCCGAAGCGCTCCTATGGCACCGATCCCGAACGCATCGCCGCCTATGCCGAATCCTTTGCCAGCGGCTTTGCCAGCGCCGGTATTCTTTGCGCGGCCAAGCATTTTCCCGGCCATGGCCGCTCGACGAGTGACAGCCATAGCGGGGTCGTCGACATTTCCGCGCGTTGGACCGAGGCGGAACTGGAGCCTTTCTCGCGACTGTTCGTCTCGCCCCACGTCCCCGCCATAGTGATGACGGGCCATTTATGTCTTGAACACTTGGCTCCTGACGGCCGGCCGGCCACTGTCTCGGCCCCTATCGTGACAGATCTTCTGCGGCAGAAGCTCGGATACCGGGGGGTCGTGATGACGGATGATGTCGATATGGACGCCATCCGACATCTTATGAGCCGGAGGGAGGCCGTCGTGCAGGCGCTCGCCGCCGGAAATGATCTGATTATGATCAAGAACCTGTTTGGCTACGACCCCTTGCTGCCAGACCGCGCGGTGCGCTGGGTTCGCAAGGCCATCGCCCAAGGGGTACTGACCGAAGCGCAGATCACCGCGGCGGTCGCGCGTGTGCGTGCGATTCGCCGGCAGGCCTGGCAGGACAGGGCCTGACGCGCGGTCCGACATGGGGAGCCTCCAGCGCGTTTGCGTTGGTGCGAGACGTTCAGGCCACTGAGACACGGGGATCATTCCCGCGCAAATTTATTGCATCGTGTCTATGTGCTCGGGCTGTTGGCTCCGCCCATCCCTGCCGCCGGGATCAGCGGCAGATGAACACACTTAATTACACGCCGCACTTGATGCCGTGGAATCCCGGCACGCCTGCGAGACCGAAACACCCCGTTCGGTCAGCAGCTTCACCGCCTCGATCTTGAACTCGCGGCTGAACTTCCGTCTCCTCATATCCGCTCTCCAGCGCCTTGGTCACGATCTTATCTTCGTGTCCACGACCCCGGCAGCAGCTCAATCGGCGCCGCACCGTTCAGCTCCGCATCGCGGCAAGCGGCGGCTGCCGCCAGACCAGCGCGGCCGGGATCAGCGGGATCAGCACGCTTGCCGCACCGAGCAGCGCAAGCCCGCCCAGATCGTCGCGGCTGAACTCCACCGGCAAGGGGAACCCCTGTCGGGCGCTGAAGGCCTGCGCCATCAGACTGGCCGCCAGGTATCCCAGCCCGAGACCGATCACCGCCCCCGCCAGAAGCAGCACCGACAGCTCGCCCCAGACGATCCCGAAGATCGCCCAGCGCGGCGCCCCGAGCGCGCGCAAGGCGCCGATCTGGCGCCGCCGCTGGCCGACATGGATCACCGCGACGAGCAGCAGCGCCGCCGCAACCAGCGCCTGCGTGCCGACCGCGATCGCCGAGAGCACGCTGCGCGCATCCCCCATCATCGCGTAAAGACCGGTCAGCACCTCGGCGGGAAACACCCCGACGGTGTCCGGCCGCAGCCGGTATTCGCGGCGCAGCGCATAAGCATCGGCGATGCTCTTCGGTTTGACCAGGATCGCGGGCAGGCCGGGCGGGATCTCGCCCCAGGTCTCGTCGAGCGGCGCATCGAGCTCGAAGAGACCATCTGCAGGATCGTGATCCGCCACCCCGCCCGGAGCCTGATCGTGCCCCTGCGCCGCCGCCCCATCCTGCCCGGCGTCAAGGTCATGCACATGCCAGACCGCCTGGATCGGCACCAGGATCGCACGATCCCAAGGCGTTCCGGTGGGCGCGAGCCGGCCGACGACGCGATACCCCACCCCCTCGTGCATCTGCCCTCCGGTATCGGCCTCGCCATGCATCGAGGCGACATGCGCACCGGGAGCAAGCGGCACCGCCGCGCCGACGACGGCCTCGCCCTCGGCCGCGAAAATCCGCCCGAGCGAAACCCCCGATGCAGTGTCGCGAAGCAGCGCGCGCGAGGTGCCGACGATCGGGTAGCCATCGAAGGAATCGCCAAAGCCCACCGGCGCGGCCCAGGCGACACGCGGATCGGCATTCAGCCGCTGCAGGATATCGCCGTGCATCAGAGGCAGCGCCGCCGGCTGCAGGAAGACGGTGGAGAGCACGAGCTGGGTCTCGCTGCCCGGCGCGCCGATCACCAGATCGAACTTGTCGGAGGCCCGCGCGCTGCCAAGGCGCAGCGCGCGCTCCTGCAGCGTGACGGTCGCGCCAAGTGCGACGGCCAGCGCCACCAGCACCACCACCACGACCGCCCCCGGCCACAGCCGGCGCAGGTCGGCGAAGATGAAACGCAGCATCAGCCCGCCTCCGACAGGGTTTCGTCGGCACTCACCGTGCCATCCGCCAGCGCGATCCGGCGCGGGAAGGCGGCAATCAGCCGCGGGTCATGGCTGACGACGATCAGCGTCGCACCGGACTGGCGCGCCAGATCGCGCAGCAAGGTGCCGATCGCGGCGCCGTTCACCGGGTCGAGGCTCGCCGTCGGCTCGTCGGCGACGATCACCCCCGGCGCGCGCAGCAGGGCGCGGGCGACGGCCACGCGCTGCATCTCGCCGCGCGACATGGTCTCGATCGGCTGATCGGGGCGCGACAGGCCGACCCGCTCGAGCAGCGCCACCGCGCGGGCGACCGTTTCCTTGCCGGCGACACGTGCAAGCCGCGCCGGCAAAAGCACGTTCTCGCGCGCCGAAAGCCCGGGGAACAGGTGGAAATCCTGCATCACCAGCCCGACATTGGCCCCCCGCCAGCGGTCCCGCACCGGCTCGGACAGCGCCGCGAGATCGGTGCCGTTCCAGCTCACCGCCCCCGCCGCAGGACGCAGCAGGCCGGTGATGACATTGACCAGTGTCGACTTGCCCGAACCCGAGGGACCGGAAAGCACAACCTGCGCCGCGGCCGGAATTTCGAGGCGCTCGATGCGCAGCCCCGGCGTCTCGAGACCGGGAAACCGGACTTCGACCCCGGCCAGCGAGAGGGATAGCATGGAGATCTCCTGCGCGTTCAGACCGCGTCGTACTGCGCCTGGCGCAGGCGCAGCTGGCTGACGAAACCGGTGTCCGGATCGACCCAGGCGCCACGGTCGAGCACCCCCGTCACCTCGATCGTCCGGTTCGGCTGGGTGAAGGTCTGGCGATGGTCGAGATAGACGACGACGATATTGTCGGGCCAGTCGGCATCCGAGGAGCAGAACGGGCACAGCGCCATCGGGATCTGCGTCAGCACGAAAAACTTCGCCTCGGCCCGCAGCGGCGGCGCCATGAAGCCGCGGATGCGGACCTCCTGGCCGGTCAGTGCCTTGACCTTGTCGGAGAACTCGAGCCCGAGCGGGCTGAAGCTGGCATAAAGTTCGTCAAAGCTCAGCGCTGCGGCGCCGGCGAGCGCCGGCCGTGCGGTCAGCGTGGCCCCGAGTGCCGCCACGCCCGACAGCCAGGCCCGGCGGGACAGCCGCAAGGAGAAAGGTCCGTGCATCGCGTGCTCCCGGTTGGAAAAGACGGGGCCGGCCCGGAGCAGTTGCTCCGGGCCGGCAGTTCTTACGCGTCGGGTCACTTCTGCACAGTGCCAAGGGCGAAGGCGTCGGCCAGCACCTTGTAGACGTCCGACTGTTCCATATAGCCCTTGAATGCGTCCGAGCCCGGCCCGGTCGATTGCAGCACCACGTCATCGACCGCGTGCACGCCGGTATCCTCGTCCTTCGGCAGGTTGCCGATGCGCAGCACCGCGCCGGGGACATCCTTGTAGGCCTCATTGGCGACATAGGTGCCGTTTTCGGTCTTCACCGCCGGCTCGAAGGGGCCGTCCATCTTCGGGCGCCAGGTCTCGTAATAGTCCGGGAAGTTGCTCGAGAAGATCGCGAGACGCTTCGAGACGTCGATCTTGTCCGGGAAACCGTCGCCATTGGCGTCGGTGTAGTTCGGATAGCCGGCGGCGTCATAGGTACCGACCTTCTCGCGCATCTCCTCACCGGGCTTGTCGTCGTCGATCGTGCCGATCACCGAAACCCCATGGGTGTGGTCGCCGGTCACCACGACGAGGGTGTCGGGATGGGTCTTGGCGAATTCCATCCCGGCGGCGACCGCCTGATCGAACTCGATCGTGTCGACCACGGCGCGATCCCAGTCGAGCGGGTGGGACATCTTGTCGATCGTGGCGCCTTCGACCATCAGGAAGAAGCCCTCGGGGTTCTTCGAAAGCTGATCGAGCGCGGTCGTGGTCATCGCGACGAGGCCCGGCTGATCGGGGAATTTCCCGACGGTGCCCATCTTCAGCTGGTTGCGGTCGAGCCAGCTGTCCATGTTGCCGGTGTGGAACAGGCCCAGCACCTTGCCACTGTTCGCGCCGGCGGCGGCCGACAGCTCGGTCGCGTTGGTCGCGAGCGCATAGCCCGCGTCCCGGAACATCGCGATGTAATCCTTGTCATCCTTGCGCTTCGAGCCGGGAATGTCGGCTTTCAGGAAATAGGCCGAGCCGCCGCCGAGGATGACCTCGGGCTGCACATCATAGAACATGCCGACGATATCGGCCTTGTCGGCGCGCTTGCGGGTGTGGGCGACCACAGCGGCCGGGGTCGCATCCTCGATCTCGGCGGTCGAGACGACACCGATCGACTTGTTGGTGGTGCGGCGCAGCGCCTCGGCGATGGTCTCGACCTTCGGGTCATCCTGAGTGTCCGGGGTGCGGTCGGCATAGACGCCGAGCGCGTTCACCCGGGCCTTGTGGCCGGTCATGTAGGCCGACATCGTGTTGGCCGAATCCGTGGCGATCGAATGGGTCGAAGAGGTGCCGATGAAGGCCATACGGTCGAGATCGTCCATCGCCAGCCGGCCGTCGGCCTTGCCGTCATGCATACCGTGAGACATGATCCGGGCCGCGGTGCGGTGGGCAACCGAAAGCCCGTCGCCGACGAAGAAGAGGATATTCTTCGCCTTCGGTGTTCCGGGCGTGCCGAAGACGGTCCAGGTGACCGACTTGCTCTCGTCGCCGGCCTTGACCTCGATGGCGTAGTCGCCCGGAGTCGCGAGCACGAGGTCGCGCAGGATCAGCGCCGAGCCCAGCACGGTGTCGTCCTTGCCCTTTTCCTCGGCAACGAAATCCGCCGGCTTGCCGAACACCTCGGCATAGGGCTTGCCGTTCACAGTGACGGCGATGTCCGCCTCGGCATGGACCTTGTCGAGCTCGATCTTGAAGTCGAAGGGCGAGCCGGCGAGGATCGTGGCCCGGTCGAGCGGCATGATCGTGGCGCCGGCATGCGCCGTACCCGCGAGCATCGTGGTCGCGGCGAGGGTGAAGAGAAGCTTGTGCATTATTGCCCCATAGACGTTGGCGATTCCGTTTTCCGACAGTTCCACTAGGGGCGAAGCATCACAGGCACGTGACAATCGGGGCATCCGGTACGAAGTTGCGCAGCCGCAGTTGCGCCCCGGCGAGACGGAAAGCGTTGCGTGCCACGCCCGCGACGGTCGGCACCGGCACTCCGATCCGGCCCGGACTGTTGCTTTTTCGCGACGGCGGCCGCGGACGGGAAGATGACCGAGGAGAGAGGCCGCGCCACGAGTCGCACCCGCGCAGGATCGCGATGTCGACCTCGGTCGCCTCGAAATCGAGCCCCTGCGTCGCGGTGGGGATCTCGATCAGCACCGCCGGGTTGGCGGTGAGGAAGCCTTGCAGCCGCAGCGACAGCCAGCGCGAGGACAGCGTCGGATGGGCGCAGATCAGCAAGCGGTCGTCGAGCTTGCGGCCGCGCACCGTGTCGATCGAGGCCCGCTCGATCTCGTCGAGAAGCCGCGAGATTTCCTTCAGATAGGCGCCACCGGCATTGGTCAGCACGATGCGCGAGCCGATCCGCTCGAACAGTCGCACGCCGAGGAAGGTCTCGAGGTTGCCGATCTGCCGGCTCACCCCGCTCTGGGTGATCGCCAGATCCTCGGCGGCCTTGGTGAAGCTGCCGTGGCGGCCGGCCGACTCGAAGGCCAGCAGAGCGGAAAGGGACGGAAGGAATCTGCGCATCATGGCCTTCCTCATGACCAAAACTCATGGCGGAGTGACGCTTTCAAGAATTTTCGGTCGGGCAACGCACTGCCATGACTGAGACAGGAAAACACCGCCCGCCGACGCCCAAAACATGGGCATGGCGCAAGAAATACACGATGATCTTCCGGCATGGCGCTGCGTTCCGGGCCCTCGCGGCTCAGGCGCTCCGCGGCCCGGCATGCGGGAAAATCATTCCAACACGGAGAGGGTTGCGCGATGGCTGCAAACTCGAAACATGTCGTCGCCATCGCCGCGAGCATCGTCGGGGCCACAACCGCGCTTCGCCTCGTGCAGGAAGGGCACCGCGTCCCCCTGATCGAGCCGGGCAGCCCGGCGGAACCCAGGCCGCGAGCCACGGCAACGGCGCCTTTCTCA
Source organism: Paenirhodobacter ferrireducens (assembly GCF_004022265.1). Lineage (GTDB taxonomy): Bacteria > Pseudomonadota > Alphaproteobacteria > Rhodobacterales > Rhodobacteraceae > Rhodobacter > Rhodobacter ferrireducens. The sequence continues at coordinate 14,339 of NZ_SAVB01000001.1, read as the reverse complement.
GCCCCGCGTCGATCATCCCGATGTCGGGCCCGGGTCTGTGGAGGCAGGTGCCGGGCTATCTGCTCGACCCGACCGGCGCGCTGACGATCCGCTGGCGTTACCTGCCGCGGCGGCTGCCCTGGCTGTGGCGCTTCCTGCTCTCGGGCTTCACCGCGGCCCGGATCGAGCGCACCGCCGCCGCGCTGTCGCAGCTTCTGCGCGACGCCCCCGCACGCCATGCCGCACAGGCCGAGGCGATCGGCCGGCCCGATCTGATCCGCCCCGACGGGCTGATCTATGCCTTTGCCGACCGCACCGCCTTCGAGACCGAAGCGCTGAGCTGGGGGTTGCGGCGCAAGTTCGGCGTGCAGATGCGCGAGCTTGACGCGGCCGAGCTGCACCGGCGCCTGCCGGCGCTCGCCCCCACCTATCACTTCGCGATCGAGCTGAGCGAGGGTGGGCATTGCACCGATCCGGGCGGCTATGTCACGGCGCTCGTCGAGGCGGCGATGCAACGCTGCGCCCCACCGCGGCCACCGGCCTTGCGATCGAGAACGGCCGGCTGCGCGCGGTGCGCACCGCCGCGGGAGAGATCCCCTGCGACGCCGCGGTGATCGCCTCCGGCGTGTGCTCGAAACCGCTTGCCCGGACGGCGGGCGACCGCATCCCGATGGAAAGCGAGCGCGGCTATTACGTCGAGATCGCCGATCCCGCCGTCGATCTTGCGGTGCCGGTGATCCGCAAGACGGCAAGATGGCGAATGTGATGACCAGCGGCGGGTTGCGGGCCTCGGGTCAGGTCGAGCTTGCCTCGGACGACGCCGCGCCGGACTGGCGCCGCGCCGACATCCTGCTTGGCCATCTCAAGCGCACCTGGCCCGGACTGGCCCGCCCCGAGACCGACGGCAAGGTGCGGCGCTGGCAGGGCAACCGCCCCTCCACCCCGGACGGCAAGCCGGTGATCTGCGCCGCGCGGGACTGCCTGCAGGTCATCCACGCCTTCGGCCACGGCCATATCGGCCTCTCTTTCGCGCCGATGACCGCCGAGATCATCGCCGCGCCGATCGACGGTCGTGCGCCGCCGATCGACATCGCCCCCTGAACCGCGCCAGGTTTGCCGGAGGCTGATTGGGGTTGAGTTACGCGGCCATGTCTTCAGTTTCCAGAACGGCGTAGAAGTTTGCCTCCGCTTCCGCCGGCGGGATGTTCCGATCGGTTCGAGCAGGCGGCGGTTGTTGAACCAGTCGCCCCATTCGAGGGTGGCATATTCAGCGGCCTCGAAGCTCCGCCACGGCCCGCGTCGATGGATGACCTCCGCCTTGAAGAGACCGTTGATCGTCTCCGCCAAGGCGTTGTCGTAGCTGTCGCCGACGCTGCCCACGGATGGTTCGATGCTGGCCTCACCCAACCGCTCGGTGTAGCGCATGGACAGGTATTGGGCAGATTCAACCGGTCGTCGCAACACCTTCGATCATATCCTGTTTGAGCAGCCGGTCGAGAGCCTCTGCCGGTGTTTGCCACCCCAGCGTTTTCCGGGGGCGCGTGTTCAGCGCTTGGGCAACGGCGCTGAGCTCTTCGGCACCATGCTGGCTGAGATCCGTGCCCTTGGGGAAGTATTGGCGGAGCAGACCGTTGGTGTTCTCGTTGCTGCCGCGTTGCCACGGGCTCTGAGGGTCGCAGAAGTAGATCTCGAGACCGGTATCGATCCGAAGCTGCGCGTGTTGGGACATCTCAGCCCCCTGGTCCCAGGTCAATGAGCGACGCAGGTGGGCAGGCAGGCTGCTGATCGTCCCTGCGATGGCATCCCGGACGGCCTCGGCACCGTGGCCGGCAAGGGCTGGCCCATTCTTGACAGACTTGCCCGTCCCGTGTCCCTCCATGCGCGGCACGTGCAGGAGCATGGTGAAGCGGGTCGTGCGTTCGACCAGCGTGCCGATCGCCGAGCTGCCGAGACCGAGAATGAGGTCGCCTTCCCAATGACCAGGAACAGCCCGGTCATCGATCTCCGCCGGGCGGTCGCTGATCATCAACGCGTCGGCAATGAAGGCCTTGCCGCGGTCCGGGCTCGTTCGCGAGGCAACCTGAGGGCGCGGCCAGAGCGGAGACAGGCTGAGAGTTCTCGCCTCAGTGCCCCACGTCCTTGAATGTATAGCGCCTGATAGATGGCTTCATGGCTGATGCGCATGGTCGGATCCCCGGGGAAGTCCACCTTCAGGCGCTGCGAGATCTGCTCCGGACTCCAGGCAGATGACCAGCGTCGGCTTTGCCGGAGAACGGCCCGCCGTCCTTTCCATACCACGACGGGTCCTTCGAAGGCGATGCCGTCCGGTGTGGCAATGAGGCCGGAGAGCCGTTCCTGCACGTAGTCGCGCAGGACGGGGGTGACTGCGAGCCTGCTGATCTTTGGACGCTTGGCCGCACGATCCGCATGCCATTGCGCGGCAATGGCCCGATAGTCGAACTCTCCGCTGCGCGTCGCCGAGTTGCACCTGATCTCACGCGAGATCGTGCTGGGTGACCGGCCCAGCTTGCGCGCGATTGCCCGCACGCCGGTGCCGCGAGCGCATTCGAGGGCTATCTCCTCGCGTTCCACGAACGAAAGGCCACGGTGCTCCGGCACAGGAGCCGATGGCGCGAGATGTGTAGGAGGCATTCCGCCAGAACTCCGAAACCATCGGGTTCCGACCGGAGCGGAAACTCCCGCTGCAACAGCGGCTTCTTCGCTGGACAGCCCCGCTGCAATTTCCCGCCAGAACCGGTACAGATGCTCACGCCGCCAGACTGGCGGCCGACCTGGCGAGGATAATTTCCGTCGCGTCGAACGCTCCGACTTCCGTCTTCCTGACATCAACAACACCTCCAATAGCGGGGTGTTGCGACGACCGGTTGAATCTGCCTTGCGACCCGCGGTCGGAATGGTGGACGAGCCCCGCGCCCTTGACCGTGCGTCAATCGTGAACAGCCTGTTCGAGGGCATCAAGCACGAAGCCTGCGTGGGCTGTTTGGCTCGCCCGCCAGCCGACGATCTTGCGGGCATAGGCATCGATGACGAAGGCGACATACACAAACCCCTTCCAGGTGGCGACGTAAGTGAAATCGCTGACCCAGAGCATGTTCGGCGCAGGCGCGCGGAACTGCCGGTTCACCTTGTCCAGCGGGCACAAGGCCTTCTTGTCGGGGATCGTCGTGCGGTGTGGCTTGCCCCGGATGATGACTTGAATACCATTCGCTCATTGTCCTCGGACCAATGGCGGACAAGGGCTCATTCCTTCATCAGCCTGGCGACTGTGCAACGGGCGACATCGAAGCCTTCCCGATCCAGCTGACGCCAGACCTTGCGCACGCCGTAGACGCGCCAGTTCTCTTCGAAGACACGCTCGATCTCGGGCCGCAGGGCTGCGTCGCGCCGGGTGCGATCCGACAATCGGGCCGGATCGGCCCGCTTCGCCAGGTGATCGTAGTAGGTGGACGGGGCGATCGGCGTTCGCCGCCGGGCTTGAACCAATGGCGCCTTCGGCGGCTCACCCTGCAGATCGGCTCGACCCCGTGCTTCCCTCGCTGATCGTCGATGAACCCCACCATCACTTCGACCGGCGGTCGAGCTCCGCCATGGCAAAATATGCGCTCGCCTTGCGCAGGATCTCGTTCGCCTGGCGCAGTTCCCGGTTCTCCCGCTCCAGCGCCTTCATCTTCTCGGCCATGTCGCTTGAAATGCCAGCGCGCTGCCCGCTGTCCACCTCGGCCTTCTTGACCCACTCGTTCAGGGGCTGCGGCGCACAGCCGATCTTCGCGGAAATCGACATGACTGCCTGCCAGCGCGATCCATGCTGACCCTCATTGTCGAGAACCAGGCGCACCGCACGTTCGCGCACTTCGGGGGGGAAACTTGTTCGTCGTCTTGCCCATGATGCTCCATCCTGCTCAGGAGTTGGAGCCTTCGGCAAACCCGGAGCGGTTCAAGGCTCGATCGGGCAGCCGCTTCGGCTGAACCCCGTTTCTTCCGCGCCCCTTCCCCGCCTCCGGCCGCCCTCCCCGCGGCCCGTGTCCTCACCCCTGAGACCAGGATATTGCCATGACCAAACATGACACGATGACCTCCCTCCTGCCGGCCAAGGACAGGCTGCACATCCTTTTCGCCCACGGCGCCTATGACATGAAGCCGATCTTCGATGCCCGCGGCAGCGGCATCACCACGGCGAAGGTCTCGGGCGAAGGTCTCGCCCCACGCCGATCTGGCCGCGGCGCTACCAGAGGCGGATGTGCTCGTCGTCTCCGGCCTGTGGAGGAACGACCTGCTCGCCCATGCGCCGAAGCTGAAATACATCCAGTCGGTCAGCTCGGGGACGAACCAGAACGACAAGGCGGCCTTCGCCGAGCGCGGTATCCGCCTTGCCTCGGGTCAGGGGATGAACAAGAATGCGGTGTCCGAACATGCGATCGGGCTGCTGCTCTCGCTCACCCGCCGCCTGGCGCTCGCCCGCGACAACCAGTCGGCAAAGATCTGGCGCCCCGAGCAGACCGACCCGATGGCACGCGAGGAGGAGCTGCCCGGCAAGGTGATGGTGATCCTCGGCACCGGCGGCATCGGCGACCGGATCGCACGCATCGCCAAGGCCTTCGACATGCGGGTGATCGGTCTGCGCCGCGCCCCGGCCAAGGGCAAGGGCAAGGGCCGGCCGACGAGATCCGCAGCTTCCGTGACCTGAAGGCAGTGCTGCCCGAGGCCGATGGCCTCATGCTGAGCTGCCCGCTCACCGAGGAAACCGCGAACCTGATCGATGCCGCGGCGATCGCCCTGATGAAACCCACCGCGCAACTCATCAACGTCGCCCGCGGCGGCTGCGTCGACGAGCCCGCACTGATCGCGGCGCTGGCCGGGCACTACAGCCACCCCGAGACCCCCGTTTGCCCCGGGCCCGGCACAACGCCCGAACACCGCGACCTCGTCGCACGCGAGATCGCCGCATTGCGTGGGGAGATCGGCCGGGGCGGCCTGCTCGAAGCCGTGATCCGCGCCCTGACCTGGAGGATCAGCATGCGCCGGCAGCAGATTGACGAGCGCCGGTTCAATCTCGCCTTCGAGCTCAAGCCCGCGCGGCGGACATTGCCGGTCGGGAGTTTCCGCACCGTCGTGCGGCGGCAGATGGGGATCATGATGCTCGATGCCGAGGCCGGGCCGCACGAACACCTGCGGCTGCAACAAATGGTGGCACTGCTACGCTCCTGCCAACCGGGACCGGAGTCCCCCGCGTCACCCCACACGACCGGAAACCCGGCATGAGACGACCCGTTCTCATCCTGACGGGCCGGACCTTCGATTCCGCAGCCCGGGCGGTGATTGCCCGCAAGATGTTCAACGCGGCACAGCTTCTGCCGCTTGCCAGTCTCTTGCGGCGCGCGTTGTTCCACCACCTCCGCAACCGGATGGGTTTCGGGGCCGATCTGCTGCTGTCGCGGTTCCTGGGCGGGACCCCGACCAGCCCGGCGCTCCTCACCGCCGCCCGGCACTCAGGCCAAAAGCCGCATCATCGCGTCGTAAACCGCCGCGCGCAGTTCCTCATCAGGGGTCGAGGCGAGCGGCTCGATCCCGAGCGCATTGCGCTGCGTCACCGTGCCGAACAGCAGGCTGATCGCAAGCATCACCCGCATCGTCATCTCCCCCCCGAACTTGGCGATCATCGGTTCGTGGAACCGGGCGATGCTGAGCTCGCGCAGGATGTCGCGGGTCTCGGCATTGGTGCAGGAGCGCAGGACCAGGTCAATGGGCCCGGCCTCGCCGTTGGTGCGCGGGTTTCTTGCCGTCATCTGCTCGCACAGGCGGCGGATCACGCCTTCCCGCGTGACCGGCTCCGCGAAGACCGCATCGAAGTCGAACCCCGCTTCCAGCGCCTGGCGGAACAGACCGACCTTGGAACCGAAGGCGCGGTGCACATAGGCGACGTCCACCTGCGCGTCCCGGGCGATGTCGCGCAGGCTGACCTCGGAGAATGTCTGGCACGAAAACCGCGAGATCGCCACGTCGAGGATTCGCTGCCGCGCGGGACGTTCGTCATGCCCCGGTTTCATCTCCATCTGTCCTCTCCTTTTCACGATCCCGCCAGTCAACATCAGTTGACAAGGACCGCCGCGCCCTTATGGTCCCAGCTGTGGATTTTTCAGCCACCGCATTAACAGAGTTGCGCATGATGATGAAGCTCGACAGGAAATGGATCTGGACGGCGCTGGCTGTCGCCGTCTGCGGGGCGGGCTGGTATGGCTGGCAAACTTTAAAAACGCCCCCCCTGCCCGCCGGGATCGCCTCTGGCAACGGCCGGATCGAGGCGACCGAGGTCGACATCGCCGCGCTCTCCAGCGGCAAGATCGCCGCGATCAAGGTGCGCGAGGGCGATTTCGTGCACCGCGACGACGTGCTGGTGCAGATGGATGTGGTCCAGCTTCTGGCACAGAAGCGGCAGGCCGAGGCGCAGCTGCGCCGGGCCCGGATCGGCGTGGACACGGCAACGGCACTGGTCGCTCAGGCCGAGGCACAGCTGCGCGCGGCAATCGCGCAGGTCGACCAGGCACAGGCGGTGCTGGATGCCGCAGTGCTGCGGCTGAACCGCTCGGAGCAGCTGGTCAAGAACAGCACCCTGTCGCAGCAGACGCTGGACGACGACCGTGCCAGCGAACGTCAGGCGCGCGCCGGCCTCGCCTCGGCGCAGGCTTCAGTGGCCGCCGCCGAGGCCGGGGTCGGGTCGGCGAAGGCGCAGGTGGTCGACGCCGAGGCAGCGGTCGATGCGTCGCAGGCGACGATCGATTCCGTGACCTCCTCACTCGATGATGCCACCCTGGAATCGCCGCGCGACGGGCGCGTGCAATATCTGGTGGCGCAGGAGGGCGAGGTGGTCTCCGCCGGAGGGCGGGTACTCAACCTCGTCGATCTGAGCGATGTCTACATGACCTTCTTCCTGCCGACCTCGCAGGCGGGCAAGGTGCGCGCAGGATCCGAGGTGCGGCTGGTGATGGATGCCGCGCCCGGTTACGTCCTGCCCGCGACGGTGTCCTACGTCGCCGATGTGGCGCAGTTCACACCGAAGACGGTCGAGACCGCCGAGGAGCGCGAGAAGCTGATGTTCCGGGTCCGCGCCCGGATCGACCCGGCGCTGCTGCGCGAATACATCGACTATGTGAAGACCGGCCTGCCAGGCATGGCCTATGTCCGGCTTGACCCGTCGGTGGACTGGCCCGCCTCGCTTGCGAATGTGGTGAAATGAGCGCCCCGGTCGCCTCGGTCGCGGGGCTGACACTGCGCTACGGCGCGGTGACGGCGCTCGACGGCGTGACACTCGACATTCCCGCCGGCCGGATGGTCGGGCTGATCGGTCCCGACGGGGTCGGCAAGTCGAGCCTGCTGTCGCTGCTTGCCGGTGCGCGGCAAATCCAGCAGGGGAGCGTGAGCGTTCTGGGCGGCGACATGGCCGACAAGGGCCACCGCGGCCGGATCTGCCCGCGCACCGCCTATATGCCGCAGGGCCTCGGGAGGAACCTCTATCCGACGCTGTCGGTGCAGGAGAACCTCGATTTCTTCGGCCGCCTGTTCGGTCAGGACGCCGCGGAACGCGAGCAGCGGATCTCCGGCCTGCTGGCAGCCACCGGCATGTCGGCTTTCCGCGACCGGCCGGCGGCGAAACTTTCGGGCGGGATGAAGCAGAAGCTCGGCCTGTGCTGCGCGCTGATCCACGACCCCGATCTGCTGATCCTCGACGAGCCGACGACCGGCGTCGATCCGCTGTCGCGACGCCAGTTCTGGGACCTGATCGACACCATCCGGGCCTCCCGCCCGACGATGAGCGTGATCGTCGCCACCGCCTACATGGAAGAAGCGGCAGATTTCGACTGGCTGGTGGCGATGAACGCGGGCGCGGTGCTGGCGACCGGCACCACGGCCGAGCTGTTGCAGCGCACCGGCGCGACCACCCTCGATGACGCCTTCATCGCGCTGCTGCCCGAGGAGGCGAAGGCCGGCCACAGCCGCGTCGTCATCCCGCCGCGCGCGGCGAGCGGTGAGGTGGCGATCGAGGCCGAACACCTGACCATGCGGTTCGGCACCTTCACTGCGGTCGACGACGTCAGCTTCCGTATCGAAAAAGGCGAGATCTTCGGCTTTCTCGGCTCGAACGGCTGCGGCAAGACCACCACGATGAAGATGCTCACCGGCCTTCTGCAACCGACGGAAGGGCGCGCCAGACTGTTCGGCCAGGAGGTCGATCCGACCGACATGGCCGTGCGCCGCCGCGTGGGCTTCATGAGCCAGGCCTTTTCGCTCTATGGCGAACTGACCTGCCGCCAGAACCTCGACCTCCACGCCCGGCTGTTCAAGCTCGACCCGGACCGCATCCCGGCGCGGGTCGAAGAGATGATCGCGCGTTTCGGACTTGCAGAAGAGGCCGATACCTTGCCCGGGGCACTGCCGCTTGGCATCCGCCAGCGGCTTTCGCTTGCGGTGGCGATGATCCACGGCCCCGAAATCCTGATCCTCGACGAACCCACCTCGGGCGTCGATCCGGTTGCGCGCGACAGCTTTTGGCAGATCCTCGGCTCGCTGTCGCGGCAGGACGGCGTGACGATCTTCATCTCGACCCATTTCATGAACGAGGCGGCGCTGTGCGACCGGATCTCGCTGATGCACGCCGGGCGTGTGCTGGTGAGCGATACGGCGCAGGCGATCACCGCCTCAAGAGGGGCGACGACGCTGGAGGAGGCCTTCATCACCTATCTCGTAGAGGCGATGGGGGAAAGCGCGGCGGCCCCCGCGCCCGTCGCCGCCCCCGAAACGACGTCGCTTCCCTCCGTGCGCAGCTTCAGCCTGCGCCGCCTGCTCAGCTATTCGCGACTGGAATCGTTGCAGCTTCGGCGCGACCCGATCCGGCTGACGATGGCGCTGCTCGGCTCGGTCCTGCTGATGTTCGTCATCGGCTACGGCATCAACATGGATATCGAGAACCTCAATTTCGCCGTCCTCGACCGTGACCAGACCAACACCAGCCGCGATTACATCCTCGACATCTCCGGTTCGCGCTATTTCGCCGAACAGCCACCGCTCAGCAATTACGACGAAATGGATGCACGCATGCGCAGTGGCGAGCTCAGTCTGGCGATCGAGATCCCGCCACATTTCGCCGAGAACATTGCGCGCGGGCGCGACGTCGAGGTTGGGGCCTGGATCGACGGCGCCAACCCGACGCGAGCCAATACCGTGGTAGGCTATGTGCAGGGCATCCACGCGGCATGGCTGACCCGCCAGGCGCGCGCGCTTTACGGCGACGCGGCGGTGCAGGGCAATTTCGAACTGGTCACCCGCTATCGCTACAATCCCGACATCAAGAGCATCGTCGCCATCGTCCCCGCGGTGATGCCGCTGCTGCTGCTGATCATCCCGGCGATGCTGACGACGCTGAGCGTCGCGCGCGAAAAGGAACTCGGCTCGATCACCAATTTCTATGTCACACCGGTGACGCAGCTCGAATTCCTGCTGGGCAAACAGCTTCCCTATGTCTTTCTGGGGATGCTGAATTTCGCTCTGCTGATGGCGATGTCAGTAATATTGTTCGGCGTGCCATTCCGCGGCAGCCTGCCGTCACTGACGCTGGCGGCCTTCCTGTACGTGCTGAGCACCACGGCGATCGGCCTGTTGGTTTCGGTGTTCATCTCGAGCCAGGTGGCGGCTCTGTTCGCCACCGCGCTCTTCACCATCATTCCCGGCGCGCAATATTCGGGCCTGATAGACCCGGTCTCGGCACTGAGTGGCGCCGGGCGGATGATCGGCGAACTCTATCCGACGACCTGGTTCATCGTCGCCGCGCGGGGCACCTTCTCCAAGGGGTTGGGCATCGGAGATCTGACCCAGGCGTTGCTGATGCTCACCGTCGCTGTGCCGGTGTTGATCGGCCTTGCCGCCACCTTCCTGCGCAAACAGGAGCGGTGAATGGACCTGCGCAATGTCTGGCAGCTTGGGGTGAAGGAGTTGCGCGGCCTGCTCCGCGATCCGGTCATGCTGGTGCTGATCGTCTATTCCTTCTCGCTGTCGATCTATTCCTCCTCGAAGGCGATGCCGGATGCGTTGTCGAGCGCGGCGATCTCGATCGTGGACGAGGACCGTTCGCATCTCTCGGGACGGATCTTCGACGCCTTCTACCCCCCCTATTTCGTGCCCCCGAACCGGATCACCACCTCGGAGATGGACCGCCGGATGGATGCCGGGCTCGATACCTTCGCGCTTGACATCCCGCCCGATTTCGAACGCGACGTTCTGGCGGGCAAGGTCCCCGCGATCCAGCTCAACGTCGATGCCACACGGATGAGCCAGGCCTTCACCGGCAACAGCTACATCCAGCAGATCGTGACCAGCGAGATTTCCGAATATGTCGCGCGTTACCGCGCGGCCGGCAGCCTGCAGGTCGGCCTGACGCTGCGGGCGCGCTATAACCAGAACCTCGATCCGGTCTGGTTCGGCGCGATCAACAACGTCGTGCAGGCGATCATGATGCTGTCGATCGTGCTCACCGGCGCCGCGCTGATCCGCGAGAAGGAACATGGCACGATCGAGCATCTGCTGGTGATGCCGATCACCGCCGGAGAGATCATGCTCTCCAAGGTCTGGTCGATGGGGCTTGTGGTGCTGATCGCCTCCGGTCTGGCGATTGCCTTCGTGGTGCAGGGGCTGCTGGCGGTGCCGATCCTCGGTTCGGTCGGGCTGTTCATGGCGGGGGCGGTGCTGATGCTCTTCGCGATGACGGCGCTCGGCATCTTCCTCGCCACCGCCGCGGGCTCGATGCCGCAGTTCGGCCTGCTGATGATGCTGGTCATGCTGCCGCTGCAGGTGCTGTCGGGCGGTCTGACGCCGCGCGAAAGCATGCCTGAGCTGATCCAGAACATCATGCTTCTGGCGCCGACGACGCATTTCATCATGTTGTCGCAGTCAATCCTGTTCCGCGGCGCCGGGTTTGCGGTAGTCTGGCCGCAGTTCGCCGCGCTCGCGGCGATCGGCGCGGTGCTGTTCTGGCTGGCACTCGGGCGGTTCCGGAAATTCCTGCAATGAGGTGCAGACCCCTCATCCCCGTGCAGTCTGCCTGCGGCGAGGCGCACCCGACGCCCAAGCCCTGCCACGCCGACATGCGCGTGACGCCCGCACCGCCGCGGCCGGCAGGGACTGCCCGGCCCCCGTATGCCTGCGGCCCCGAACGGACGGCGGGGCCGGATCGCACAGACGGTGTCCTTGATCCCCGCCCCCTTTGAGAAATGCCCCGCGCCTGATCGTCGGCCACGGTGCCGTCGGTGCACCACGACGCCAACCGGCTGGCAACATGGGGCCCGGCGCCCCCAAGGATGACAAGACCATGCCGGCCGTGATCGCAGCGGGCCCCCGTCAAAAGGCCGACCCGGCATGGAGACCGGATCGGCAGGGGGGATGCTTGCCTCGGGGGAGGCCGCCGCGACGGGCGTGATCGCGCCCTCTGACGGAGATCTGCGCTCCATCACGTCCGTCGCAACACCGAGAAAGATACAGCAGCAATGTCAAATGTCAACAATCGTTGACTCCTTGTTTTCCAATGCACTATCACAGCTCTACGCGCATCGTCTCGGCGTTGGGGCGACGGTTTTCCCGGCACGTCTCACCGTCCGGAGCCATGCACGGGAGAGGCCAGGATGAGCCCGGCCCCACCGCGATCCGGAAATCCTGCGATACCGCAGCGAAACCGTGGGGCACTGCTGATCTGGCCGGAGAAGAACACCCAATGGCGCGCGCCGCAGCCAGAGCGCAAGGCCGTCATCGCCCCCTTGCCTCATAAGGGCAAGGAAGACCTCCGCGAAACTCGGGGCTCTTCCCTCTTCTCCGTCCGTTTCCGCAAAGTCAGGCCGATTTACGAATTGGAAAGCAGTATGAAAACCCGCACCACATACCACCGCAGGGTGAGGTCGACGCGCCCGATGACCTCTACAAGCAGGGCTGGCGCACCGCGAAGTGGCGCGATGACATTGACACCGAACGCTTGGCGGAGATCGGAAGCGCGGCATGATCCGTTCATATCCGGACCTCCCCAGTCAGGGTGCAGTCGATCCGCCAGCCGTGGGCATGGGCCGTCTTCCATGCCGGAAAAGGCGAGGAAAACCGCAACCGGAGCGCCAGCTTCCGAGGGCCGGTCTGCGTCCATGCCGCGATGATCGATGCGCTGATGCGCCGGGAACGGGGCCGGCAGAAGGCTGGAAAAACCCGTGCCACGCGGACGAGCACGACCGGTGCCGGCCCGCGACCTCAGGAGAGAACGACGATGACCGATAAAATCGGGGACTTTACCGATCTGATCACAGCCGGGGAAGCGAACGCCCCTGATCCGGCGCTCCGGGCGCCCGCCGTTCTGGCGGAGCTGAGCGCGATCATCGGGCAAGAGGCGCGCCTCGGCAAAAAGAGCACCCGCGTTCCGGGAAAACAGGTCACCGTCAGAGGTTCCTCAGCCGAATTCAATGTGGCTGGTGTCTATGAGGCTGTTGTGGGCGCGGGCTGTCGGCTCAACACCCGCAGCGAAGACCGTCAATTCGCCGACGTCTGGTTCGAGATCCGTTGCGGGGATGGTGAATGATGGGCACGTTCCTGTTCTATCTTGGGGCGCTGCTCGGCATCATGGCAATGGTCGTGCCTCTGGTGTACGGAGTGCAGCTTCCAGCGGATACCATCGCACAGAGCTATGGGGCGGCGCTGTTCTGGATGGTCTTCGGCCTCGGGGTTCACTTCCTGCACATCAGGAAGAGAAAGTGACGTTAGGTCATCTGCCGGACGCCACAGAACGGCGAGTCCGGGAACTGCTTGTCGATCAGCAACATGAGGTCGAGGTTCATTTCCGTCTCGCCCTGAGGGGTGTCGTAGAACGACGACCGTGAGATCGCCAGCAGACGGCACTGCACGCCGACCGACAGGCTGGGCTGGTTCTTCTCGACCATAGCGTTCGGGATCGGCCTCGAACCAGTGGCAACTCGCCTCCTCATCACTTGCCAATCCAGGTGACCTGCCCCCCTGAGAGTCCGCGTTTATGAGTTCGCTCTGTTCAGGTTTTGGTCTTCTCTTGACCGTTGGTGATACTCCCACGGGGTGAGCCCGTCGAGGCTCGAGTGTGGGCGATGATGGTTGTAGTCGTCCCGCCAGGCAGTGATCAGAGCCCTTGCGTGGCGTAGGTTGGCAAACAGGTGTTCGTTGAGGCACTCGTCCCTCAGGCGGCCGTTGAAGCTCTCCACGAAGCCGTGTCTCGCATGGGTTTGCCCGGCGCGATGTAGTGCCACTCGACCTGGCGCTCCTCTCGCCACTTCAGGATCGCGTTCGAGGTGAGCTCAGTGCCGTTGTCGGAGACCACCATGCAGGGATCCCCCGCATCTCGGCGATCCGGTCCAACTCTCGGGCAACACGGTGGCCCGACAGCGAGGTGTCGACCACCGAGGCCAAGCATTCCCGGCTGAAGTCGTCGATCACGTTCAGGATGCGGAACCGGCGCCCCTCGGAGAGCGTGTCGGACACAAAGTCGAGCGACCAGCGCTGGTTCGGCCCCTGCGGGATCGCCATCGGCGCCCGTGTCCCGAGCGCCCGTTTGCAGCCGCCTCGCTTGCGCACGGTCAGCCCCTCTTCCCGGTAGATCCGGTAGAGCTTCTTCCAGTTCACGGCCCAGCCCTCGCGCTGCAGCAAGATGTGCAGGCGTCGACAGCCGAACCTTCGGCGCTCACTGGACAGCTTGAGCAACCGAGCTCGCAGCGCCTTGTCCTCGCCCATCTTCGGCTCGCGCCGATACACACGCGGATCGGGCCCGGCCAGGGCACAAGCCCGCCTTTGGGAATAGCTCTTCTCTTTTATAGCCCAGTCCACGGCACGTCTCCTCGAACTGGGCTTCAGAAGCGTCCGCAGGCTCACTCGAACGCATGGCGTTCGCCTGCTCCCATTCCCAGCATCTCCTTCAGCGTGGCTACATCGAGCATTTGCTCGGCCAGCATCTTCTTGAGCTTGGCGTTCTCAGCCTCCAGCGCCTTCAGTCGCCGGGCGTCCGACACTTCCATGCCGCCATACTTCGACCGCCAATTATAGAACGTCCCGTCGCTGATCCCGTGCTTGCGGCACAGCTCCTTCGCCCCAAGCCCTGCCTGGTGTTCCTTCAGGACGCCAATGATCTGCTCTTCGCTGAATCGGCTCTTCTTTGTAAGCGTTGCATGCAGCACGACCTTGATGCTGTAACCGCCCCCCGACGGCATCTGTGTGCCAAGGTGGGTTTGCGAGGATCCACAAAGGAGAGCGGTCATGTCGGAGATTATCACGGTCGGGCTCGATCTGGCGAAGAATGTGTTTCA